>JBAYTY010000017.1:0-136466 GCA_041675385.1 Candidatus Obscuribacterales bacterium | reverse complement strand
TTCATATTGAAATACATTTTTTTCTTGTAATTCTTGTTTAGCTTTTTGCAATCTCACCAAAATAATCTCTGCCGTCTCGGTGGCTCTGGCCCGCAGGCGCCCTTCCAGCTCATTAAAATTAGGCGGGGAAATGAAGATTAAGACAGCAGATGGGCTCTGAGAGTGAATTTGGCGAGCTCCCTGCACCTCCAGCTCAAGCAATACATCATGGCCAGCCTTGAGCTGAGCGTTTACCCAACTCTTGGGAGTGCCGTAGCAATTGCCCGCAAACTCGGCCCATTCCATAAATTCGTTGCGTGCCAGCATGTCATCGAAAGTAGCCCGATCGCGGAAGAAGTACGACTGTCCTTCGACTTCACCTGGCCGAGGCAATCTGGTGGTCACAGAGACTGACCTTACCAGGCCCACCACTCGAGACATGACTAAGTCGACAAGAGTACCCTTGCCGACCCCTGAAGGCCCGGTTAGAACGATTAAATTGCCCATTTTGAGCCGATGATTGGGACCGCCCGCTTTGTGACCAAGTTTTGTAAGCGGTTCGCCGGTGTTCATAAAAAACCCCCGCGAGTTTGATAAATTGTCAGCTATTAAACCTTAAGTATCGTAACCATGCAACCATTTGACGCGCTATCAATCAGAGCCGTGCTGGCAGAAGCCCGCCCACTCATCGTTAACAGAAAAGTAGACCGGGTTACTCAACTTGGCCGAGATGAAGTCTTGCTCACACTGCGCGGAAAATCAGGCGTCAATAGTCTGTTTATCTCAGCCCAATCCGTCCATGGCCGCATGTGCTTAGTGCAAACCAACCAAATGCACGCCAAAGGCGACAGAATCGACCCAGTCACCGACCGCTATGTATCAAAATATGGCAGCGGCGGCTCAGTACCCAATTTTTGCCTGCTCCTGAGAAAGCATCTAGCAGGCGCCACCCTAATTGCCGCAGAGCAACCATTGGGCGAAAGAATCATCGACCTGGTTTTTTCTTGCATCGATGAAGTCGGTACAGCATCAATCAAAATTCTTACAGCCGAAATAATGGGACGCCACAGTAATTTGATCTTCTGGGAAAAAGAGGATTCAAAAATTGTCGCCGCCTCGCACAATGTCACGAAAGATATGAGCCGGCAGCGAGAGATTGCTCCCGGATTGCGCTACGAGCGGCCGCCGTCACAAGATCGCCCGAGCCTCTATACCGTTAATCAAGATGCTTTCTTGAAGCTGTTTGAGCAGATGACAGAAGTTCAAGCTGGAGTTCAAGCAGAGGTTCAAGTAGAAGTTCAAGCTGAAGATCTTACCAAAGAACGCACACAAACTGGCGCACCAGATTCAATACCACAAGCAACATCAAGCGCAGCACCATCAAGCGCAGCAACATCAAGCACAGAAACAACCGGCCAGAGCGCGATGCTACCGGCCACTATCGAGCAATGGATCATTGCTACCTTTACCGGTGCAGGCAGACATCTCTGCGAAGAGCTGGTGCTGGCGGCGGGCTTAGTCAGTCAAATTGAAAAAGCACGAGTAATCGAGAATGCTGGCGATAAGCTCTGGCAGAGAGTTGAACAACTACGCGCCAACGACAACTATCGCCCATTTTTGTTCACTGATTTGAGTCGCTACTCCGTTTTAGGCTGGTATCCAACAAGTAAAAACGATCAAGCAATAACCACAAAGTCGCTCCCTTCAGTG
Source organism: Candidatus Obscuribacterales bacterium (assembly GCA_041675385.1). Lineage (GTDB taxonomy): Bacteria > Cyanobacteriota > Vampirovibrionia > Obscuribacterales > Obscuribacteraceae. The sequence continues at coordinate 134,777 of JBAYTY010000017.1, read as the reverse complement.
AACGACTTGATTGAAGAATATTTTCGTTCTTGTGAATTAACTGAGCAGTGCAACCAGTTGCGCGAAAGGCTACGCACTGACCTCAATCAAGAGCTCAACAAAATTGATGCCCGTCTAAAAATGGCCGAGCAGCATGTTTTACCAGGCAATGATATTCACTTGCAGAAAAAACTAGGTGACTTAATTTTAGCCAATTTGACTGAAATTAAAGCTGGTCAAGAATTGCTTGAAGCAGACGATTTATTTGGAAGCAGCGAAAAAGTCTCAATCAAGCTAAATCCTAATTTGAATGCCGCTCAAAATGCGCAGATGTATTATCGGCAGTACGCCAAATCGCGAGCAAGGCACGCCACAGCAAGTCAGTCTGTCAGTGAGGCGACAGCGAGACGAACCATGCTCGAAGAGCAATTGCAAAAAATTGAAGGGGCAAAAGACATCTTTGAACTGCGTCACCTCAAAGAAAATCTCACCGGCCGCAAAGCTCACGAAATAACCAAGCCTAAAGCGAAACCAAAGAAAGGCAATGACAGCAAAATTCTCTCTGTTAACTCAAGCGATGGTTGGACTATATATGTCGGTCGCAATCGTTTAGAAAACGACTACCTTCTCTCACGCTTGGCACAACCCAACGATCTTTGGTTTCACGTTTTAGGCCAGGGCGGTGCCCATGTTTTGATTCGCATCCCATCATCAAAACAAGAACCGCCTATGACTACTATTCTAGAAGCCGCCCAAATCGCAGCACGCCTCTCAAAGGCCAGCCATGGAGCCAAGGTGAGAGTGGTTTACACCCAGTGCAAACATGTGCGCAAGCTTGCGAAAGACAAGCCTGGACTAGTTAAATATGAACAAGAAAAGACAGTGGAAGTTGATACATCACAGCCAATGCCCAAACCGATGAAACAACTATTTAGCCACTAGAAAGAGAAATACAACTAGAACTATTTCTAGTGGTGCAAACTGCAAAGACAACTAGCTACATTTTGCGGAAAAGAGCAACCACAGTTCCTTGTATTGTCAGGGTTTGATTACCCGACACAAATATCGGCTCCATCTCACTATTGGCAGGCTGCAAGCGGAAACCTCCACGCTCTTTATAGAAGCGCTTGAGAGTAGCACTACCGTCTTCTAACAAGGCCACTACAACCTCACCATTGTTGGGTGAAGGATTTGGTTTGACGATGACAAAGTCGCCATCATAAATTCCATCTTCAATCATCGACTCGCCTTTAACCTGCAAAGCAAAGCAGCCGGCCTCGCCATATTGACTATCAATTTCAAGAAATTCACGAGACTCGACAGCGTCGATTGGGCGACCAGCAGCAATGGCACCAGCCATTGGGATACCCCTAGGGATATTGCCAGACGAATAATTACCAGACGAAATATCGGCAGTACTCTTTTGCCTACGACTATTTAGCTCGATAATTCCTTTTGGGGATGGCGAGACCGCGCCATCAAAATGACTTTCACCCTCGCTACTAGTCACAATATTAGCGGTGGCAACATCTGTGAACTCGGTCAGTGCACCACTAGACTTGAGACCCTCTGGTAGATTTTGGCAATGCTTAAAACCCTCGGCCAAAACACGAAGAGAACGGTTTAGACCCGGTTCCCAATGTACTAGACCTTTCTTCTTGAGAGCGGCGACGTGCTGGTGCACAGTCATACGGTTCTTCAAACCCATTGCATTAGCAAGCTCAGCTAGAGTGGGCGGGTAGCCGTGCTCATCGCTTAGTTTCACAATTAGATTGAGTACATCTTGCTGTCGTGCTGGCAACGGCTTGTCTGTATCTATCACCTGAACGCCCTCTTTAAACAAAGCCATACGTAAGTATAGTATCACATACCTCGCCATGATTTGTCGAGCTTTTTCTGCAAAATCTTCAGTTACGGCGATCTCAATCTATTTTCTATTTCTAGTTCTGTATCTAGTTCAACTTCTATTTTCTATTGCGCCAGCTTTTCCATTTTTGCCATCACGGCTCTGGACTCACTATTAAGCGAAATGATCGCAGAGAAGAACGGACTAGTCTTCAAGGTACTGAAAAAACTTTTGAGATAATCTCGCTTAGAGTCTGGCTCTAGCCCGCCTAGGAGCGCCAGAGCTTTAGCCGCCTGGCCACTATAGATCAACTCAACAAAGAGGCGAGCGCCAGCTTCAGACTCCGGATCAGTATTTCCGACAGTACAAGTATTTCCGATACTACCAGTATTACTGTTATCAGCCTCTGCAATCTTCTTCGCCGAGGCAATGGCAGCAGCAATTGTTGAGGCTCTCTCAACTCTAAAACCGTTGCGCCAAGACAAATACACTTTAGGTCTAGCACCAGAACCCTGGGCGCTGCTTTTGAAATTGCAGAATGTTGTGTCTTCAACGACTAGCTGAGCTTGCCTCTTTGCCGGAAACTCAAGACGCAAGTGCCCGTACACTGCATCATGGTGCCAAATTTGCTTGAAGCTCTTACCGAGCGAGTAAATATCGTATTTATAGCAGCCGTAAGCGCCACCACTCCACTCTTGCACAACCAAATCAATGACACCATCGCCAGTTAAGTCAGCGCACTTTATTAAGGCAGTATCTTTGACAGCGTAAGATTCCTCCTGCTTCTCTTTGTCAAAGAGAAAGAGACTATGAGCCCTTCTCTCTAACAATTTCGTCTTGCCTCTGTAGACTTGAAAGATGACGCCGTCAGCACCCTTCCAGTTATAGTCACGAAAGACAATGCGATAACCAGAGATATCGCGCACCACGGCAGGACCAAGATAGGCGCCAGCAGTGCGGCAAGTTAGAGCTGACAAACCAACAAAAACAAGAGCAAGGGCAAAAGCTAAGACTATAGCCGCAGTTGAACTACTGGCTTTAGCAGCCAAGAAGCGCTGGCGCAAGGTGAAATTATTCGAGATCACAATTCTACAAAATATTCTTTCCGAGGGCCGACTGAACTAGGTCTACCGCGAGCTGAGCAGTGCGATTCTTAATATCAAGTGTGGGATTAAGTTCAACAATATCAATTGAGCGCACCAATTTAGTATCGGCTAATAGCTCAAGAGCAAAGTGACTTTCGCGATAAGTAAAACCGCCCCTTGAATCAGTGCTCACCCCAGGAGCCACATCAGGATCAATGACGTCAAGATCAAATGAAACATGCAGCCCGTGAATATCTTGACCAATAGATTGCAAGGCTTGCTCCGTAATTTTCTTAATACCCTGCTCATCAACATCGCGCATGGTAAAAGGCAGCACGCCAGAATCGCGCACAAGGTCTGTTTCGGCCTGATCCAGATCGCGAATACCAATTAACGAACAGCGTTTGGCATTGACCTTGGGAGAGAAACCATTCAAATTGACCAGGCTTTCATCACCCTGACCCAAAGAGATAGCAAATGGCATACCGTGCACGTTGCCACTAGGAGAAGTAGCCGGAGTATTGATATCGCCATGGGCATCAAACCAAATCAATCCAAACTCTTCTTGGCGCTTGCGGTAGTAACTAGAAACTCCAGCGATGCTGCCAATAGCCAAAGAATGGTCACCGCCAATAGTGATCGCTACGGTACCAGCCTCTAAGGCCTCTTCCACGGCTTGGGCGACAGCTTGACTAACCGCAGCAATTTCAGGCACACAACGACTATGAATAGCGCTGGTACTTTTCTCCCACCATGTCAAAACTTCTGGCACAACAATCTCAACTTCTTTGTGCACGCTGTAGCCCAGAGCTTTGATACGACTGACTAGACGGGCGACTTTCATAGCACCAGGCCCTAAGGCTACTCCGGCATGAGGGCCACCAAGGTGAATCGGACAATAAATCAAGGTCACCGATCTATTGAGTTTCGCCGTTGAGTTAGCCACAAGCGAACTGCTACTAGCTTTAGGTACGGACACAAAAAACCTCCAATCAATTGATATCTAGTCGAATACTGGGTCGGCCACTAGGTCTCAGCTTTGTGACAATCTTAGTAGATCAGCCGCCACAGAGCATATATAGATTACTCGCTAGTGTATAATCTTCTCTTGGTTTTTGTCTGTATTTTGAGGTTGGGAAAGTGTTGCGACCGTTGATCAAGATTTTCTTCCTGGCTAACGCCGCTTTTGAAGTGGCAAGAGAACGTGTAGAAGATGCACTTGACACCTTTACTGCGCGAGCTGGTGAATACAAGTCAAATGAATCAGATCGCGTACAAAAAACTCGCGATAAATTCAAGCAAATGCTCAATGAAACAAGCCAAAACATCTGGAATCGCTCTGATGTATTAGAAGGTCAAGTACGCGAAAAAATTCGCCGCCAAGTAGCTGACTTCTCGCTAGGAGCCCTCGGTGACTCCACTGAAATCAACGAGCTGCGAGCTGAAATCGCTACATTGCGCGCTGAAATCGCTGATATCAAGCAAAAGTCGCCTGTTTGAGCTAATAGCTCAAACTCAGAATTCCCTGCCAGTATGTTCATTTCAACCCGGGGTCAGGCATGAGCGACCCTCAGTCAGATGCAATAACAGCAGAACCAGAAAATCATAGAGAGCAGCGCCAGCAGTCAGAGCAGAAAACTCTGAACGATACGCTTTCTGACACCCCTAATAAGGGTCTAGAAAGCAAGAGTCAAGACGGCAAAGGCCAAGCAAGTCATCAGCTCTACGACACAGTCCTTGCCGACCAGGCAATTCGCCTCGAAGTACTACTAAAAGACAAGCGTTTCTGGAAGAGCCTTTCAACTCTTTCTATGCTCGCCTCAGTTGCAGCCGTAGACCGCCTGGTCGGCGGTCGCTACAAGAAGCGCTCAGCTTCAGAGGCTAGAAGACGCACAGCCAAGCTCGTCAAACAAGCTCTGATAGAAATGGGCGCTACCTTTATAAAGCTAGGCCAGTTTCTTTCAGTTCGTAAAGACATAATTTCAGAAGAATTAGCTGAAGAACTTGTCTCTCTGCAAGATCAAGTACCACCATTTGACTACGAGAGCCTCTGCCAAACCATTGAACGCGAGCTTGGAGCTCCACCTGACAAATTATTCAAAGAATTTGAAACAACTCCAATTGCCTCGGCCTCTATTGGCCAGGTGCACAGAGCACGACTGCAAGATGGACGCGCCGTGGTTGTTAAGGTGCAGCGCCCAGACCTATCTGACATCTTTTACCGCGACTTAGGTTACATGCGCTTAATCGCCAAGATTGGTCCTATCATTCGCCCCAGCCAAGACTGGAGCGGCTGGCTGGCTCTTTCTGATGAATTTGGCCGCACCCTCTTTGAAGAAATTGACTATATAAAAGAAGGCCGCAACGCCGACCGCATCAGGCAGATACTGAAAGATCAAAAAACTCTCAGAGTTCCGCGAGTATTCTGGAAACTGACTGGCAGGAAGGTTCTAACGCTTGAATACTTGCCAGGAGTCAAAATTGACAACAAAGAAGAAATTGCCAGGCAAGGCATTGACCCAGTAGCAATTGGCAATAACTTAGTGGCAGCCTACATGGAGCAAGTGCTCATGCACGGCTTTTTCCATGCCGACCCCCATGCCGGCAATCTAGCTGTTGGACCGGACGGTCGCATCGTTATATATGACTTCGGCATGATTGGCGAAATTAGCCAATCGCAAAGAGAAGCCATACTTGGCTGCATCGCTGCAGTAATCAATATGCATCCCGATGAGCTGATCAAGAATCTGGCCACCCTTGGCATTGTCAAAGAAGGGGCCAAACAAGAATCAATGGTGCGAGCGGTCCAACCATTTATTGAGTATTACAAAGGCAAACAAATAAAAGAACTAGATTTCAGTGATTTGGAGCATGACATCGACCAAATTGCCATGGATCGCTCCCTCAAACTACCCCCAAGTCTGGCCTATTTACTGCGCACCGGCTCCTCTCTGGAAGGCATCGCCCGTAGTCTCCATCCCAATTTCTCCTTCGTAGAAGCGGCGAAACCTTCAGTGAAGAAATGGGCCTTGGCTAATCCGGCTCAAGCTTATTTTGCCCTAGGTTATTTAACTAGAGGAAAACTTTTCGGCCAAAAAGGTGTATTTAGCGAAGAAGGCCTTATACGGCTCTTCTCCAGCACCAATGCCGGAGAAGAAAGCGCCACTGGCAAGCTTTTGCCAAGAGGGAACAAGACAAAATCTAGTCTGAAAACCGGCTCCGTCAGCCAATCTGAGTTAGAATTACAGAAAGAACACGGGCGAAGACTCCAAGAGATCCGAAAGTTAGAGACTCAAATCTATATTTTGGATAGAGAGGTTAAGAGTCTTTCGAAAAATCGGGTAAATTTACTATGGACCGGCCTGATGTGGTTTTCGTTGTCTCTAGTATTTTGGGGCATAACATCTGCATCTTCAGGAAGGCAATTTACCGAGTATTATTTGATTGGAAATGGTGTAATGGTGGCTATTATTGTTTGGCAAATAGTAAGACCACTGGGGATGGCTAATAGAAAGCGTTCCAATGGGTCGACTGGGAGACGGAGATAGACAATGCTGAAATGGCGTGCAGCGGCACGAACTGATGCGGGTTGCCAGCGTCAGAGGAATGAAGACAATTTCTATGTGAGCCCTGATAATCGCGTATTTGCCGTCGCAGACGGTATGGGCGGTGCAGTTGGTGGCGCCAAGGCGAGCAAGTTGGCTATGGAAGCCGTCGAGCAACAATGGAAAGACTGTCCTCCTCCGGCCAAGGATAAAGAAGCAATCACTAAATGGCTTACTGAAACGGTCAATTCGGCCAATCATTCAGTTTGGCATTCGGCTGAAGAAGATGCCTCTGTAAGGGGTATGGGTACCACTGTCGTGGTTGCTGTCCAAGCCGATGACAACTATATGCAAATTGCTCACGTAGGCGACTCAAGAGCCTATCTTGTGCGAGAAGGCAAAACCAGGCTTCTGACTAACGACCATTCGGTGGTTCAGGAAATGGTAAGAGCCGGTCGCTTGACAGAAGAGCAGGCCAGAATCAATCCTTACAAAAACTTAATCACTCGTTGCCTTGGCCACGAAGAGAAAGTTGAGATTGATCACACTCCAGTAGATCTTCATGCCAACGATTGGGTTGTACTTTGCTCTGACGGATTACCAACAGTTCTTCGGGACGAGCAAATCGGCGAATCGATTAAAGATTTGACCGATCCAGAAGGTCTTTGCGAAGAATTAGTAAAGCTAACAATCGACGGCGGCGCACCTGACAACGTTACTGTTGTGGTCGTCAAATTCCACGATGAAACTTCTGACAACGGTAGTAAGTAGGCTTCTAACGCGGTGAAATGGCAGCCAATCCCAATCCTAATGCCCAACAACAGTGTGCAAGGTGCGGTGCAACGTTAGCCCGCCCAGGGGCAGAGTGTAATGTTTGCGGTGGTACCGTTAACATGGGGGTTATGCAGCCCGCTGCAGTGGACAGGAAGGACGATCCACAACACGCAGCCTCTGCATTTAGAAAAGAGGCAAAACCAATGAAACCTGCATATCTTTTCAATAAACTAAGCAATGAGCGCTTTCCGCTAAATCAGTCGGTAAGCAAAATTGGTCGCGATCAAACCAACAATATATCGGTCACCAATGATCACTACATCTCACGTCACCACGCCTGGGTGCTACAGATGCAAGGTGCTTATTGGGTAGAAGACTTAGGCTCTACCAATGGCACTCTGCTCAATGGTGAAATTCTCAGCGAACGTAGACAAATTTCGCCAGGAGATAGATTGACCTTCGGCAAGACGGAGTTCGTTTTCGTAGTCGAATAATTCATTCTCAGCTCATATGAATTCCAATAGTTCCCCGCAAGACAGCCGCAAGCCAGATGGTAAGAATTGGTGCGGTCGTTACGAGCTGCTGGGCGAAATTGGTCGCGGAGGCATGGGCATTGTTTACCGCGCTCTTCATCCTGAAACTGGTCAGTTTGTCGCTATAAAACAATTAGTGCTGGACAACATCGCAGCAGAAAAAAGGACAGAGTTCAAAGACCGTTTCAAGCGCGAAGCTTACACAATCGCTCGCCTAAAACATCCAAACATAGTTGATGTTTTAGACATCTGCGTAGAAGGCGATTCATTTTATTATGTAATGGAATTTCTCGACGGCGACAGTCTACGCAAAGACTTGATCAGGCGCGGCGGCAAAATGTCGGTAGAGCAATTCTACCCAATACTAGCGCAAGTAGGCGAAGCACTTTCGCTGGCGCACTCAATGACCATCGTTCATCGCGACGTCAAACCAGACAATATTTTCATACTAAAAAACGGCATAGTAAAACTGACCGACTTCGGCATCGCTCGCGCTGCCGAGTTTGAAGAGTCCAATTTGACCAAGACCGGCATTATGATGGGCACACTAAACTATGTCTCGCCAGAGCAACTGCAAGATGCAAAAAGCGTCGACCATAGAGCAGACATATTCTCGTTAGGCATTGTTTGCTACGAAGCCCTAAGTGGATCTATGCCATTCACTGCCGATGGTATAGCAGCGACGATTGTCAAAATAATTTCGCAAGAAGAAAAACCACTACATATACTAAACCCGGCAATCAGCATCGAAATCTCGGCCAGCGTTGGCCGAGCCATGCGCAAAAAGCCACGGGAACGCTACCGCTCTGTTTCTGAATTCGTCAAAGACTTCTCAGCCACACTGTCTGAACAGGTGAAGCAATCGGTGGCGACTCTCGCCGATGTTAGCGGTCGTAGTTATGAGAACATACCAGCCAGCAATTATCGCCCACTCAAAACCCAATTTGGTATCACCTCAATAGATGGTGTAACTACAGATCCAGGTCAAAATACAGGTGTCGATCTACCTATAGGAAGTGCCGCTCAGTCTACTGCCACCGATATACAGGCAGAACAGATGCTGGAAGACAATCAGATGTTAGAATCTCAACAGATGTTAGAGACTAGGCATGAATTTAGACCAACACTACAATCTAAACCACGAATAGAAGAAAAAGCTCCAAGTGAAGAGCCCCGCTTAGCACCAGCGGCACCACGCGAACAAAACGCCATTAGGCATATTCTGACGATGCAACATCAAGGTAGCGGCTCCACCAGCAAACGCTTTGAAGAACCCGCTGTGATTACCTGCCGCGCCGGTAGAGTGGCTATTGCCGATGCTGTTACTCGCACAATAAACGTTTTTGCCTACGACGGCAATAACATCGAACAAACCCTTCGTCATCTCTACGAAGTTGCTTATAAACCAGCTAAAGGTGTCAGCGCTGATGCTAGTCGCACCAGATGCGGTAGCATAACCAGACCGGGCGGCCTGGCCTTCGATATGAAAGGACGGCTCTTCGTTTGCGACGCCAGCGATCAGTTCATTCGCGTATTCGATGGGCTAGGAGCTTACTTAAGCGAATTCAAAAACATTCAGGCCAAAGACTCGGGTCTGGCTGGTATCACTTTCGATTCAAGTGGTCTCCTCTATGTATCAGATTCAGCTAACGCCTGTGTTCAAGTCTTTCAACCAGAAACAGGGGTCTGGCTGCGCTCACTTAGTGGGCGTACAGAACTAGAAGTAAAAGCAAAAAGTATTTACGCGCAAGATACAGATCAGCAGGCCCAAATAAGACTGCCAGCAGGCCTGGCAACCGATAGACTGAATCAGCTTTATCTAGCCGACTATGGTTCATCAAAAATATTTGTCTTCAATAAACAGGGTAGTGTACTACGTAGTTTCGGTAACAAAGGAAGCGAGTTGGGCGAGCTAAACATCCCTCGTTCAGTTGCTGTCGATCGCTTTGACCGCACATACGTATGCGATTCATTCAACAATCGACTGTCAGTTTTTGATGCTAGCGGCAGCGTTCTCTATACTTTTGGCGAGAAGGGCAGCAGCCCAAGCCAGTTAGTAAATCCTTCAGACATTGCCATCGATAACCAGTTCGGTATTGTATTTGTTTGTGACCGCGGCAACCGACGGGTACAAATCTATAAATTATCTGGTGTTTTCACCGGCCAGGAGACCTAGTAAATGCCATCAGCTGCAGTATCATCACCAAGTCTCATTCTCGCCTCTTCTTCACCAAGAAGAATTGAATTGATAAAAAACTTGGGCCTCAAGTTTGAAATCTTGCCCAGCGATCTCGATGAAATCGTTAATGCGGCCCTAACCCCAAGCGAAGTTGTTGCCGAATTAGCAGAAAGCAAAGCGGCAAGAGTTAGAGAACTAGTACAAGAAAGAGGCGGTGCGACCGCTCAAGCCCATCATGTCATTTTGGCAGCCGATACCATAGTTGTTTTTGAAGGCGATATTCTGGGCAAACCAATAGACCGCGATCACGCCATTGCTATGCTCACCCGCCTAGTTGGCAATACCCATGAAGTCTATACCGGTGTGCACGTAATATCGGTCAATCATTCATCTAAAAGCGATCCAGCAGTTGTCGCCCATCACGAAATTGAAGTAGCAAAAGTCGAGTTCAGAAAACTATCAGCTATCGAAATTGCCAACTATGTAGACAGTAAAGAACCAATGGATAAAGCTGGCTCATATGCACTGCAAGGCATCGGTGCCTTCATGATTAATAAGATCGAAGGATCACCCTCAAATATTATCGGCCTGCCCCTGGTGCGCACAATCGAATTGCTGCGCAAATGTGGCGTTCAAATAATGGGTGAATAGCCCAGGCGCTAGCATTCAAACGAGACTTATGGCTAAACCAACGACAAGATAAACTGCGTATAAGCCAAAACAATAAACCTCCAGCCTTCTTGACTACAGCCAATTCAACTGTATGAGAGTACCAATCTGGCTCAAAGTGCCAAGAAGAGTTAAAATCTGCCCTAGATCTAACGAACGTCAAAAAAAACGGACAAAATAGCTTGGGCGGTGACCAGTGAAACTCTTTCCACTACTTTTAAATCTCTCTTTCAAAGTTAGTCTTAGTGTCGGCCTCGCTCTTAGCCTGAGCCTAGCCAGCTTGAACTTGGCTAGTCCGAGCTGGGCGCAGTCAGACAACGGCGATCTGAAAAGCGAGAGTGAAAGTCACCCAAGCAGTGATGATTCAATGAACACTCTCTGGGCCGAATCACAAGAGCCGCAAAAAACTACCGATTCAACAAAAAAATCCAAGTCAAAATCAAAGTCAAAAACCAAATCGAGATCAGATTCAGCTGTTGAAGCTAAAAGCGACTCGACTTCAAGTAGTCAGACAACAAACAGTCAAACAACAAACAGTCAAACAACAAGCAGTACTCCTATTGATCTCAGCCCTTCCGCGAAAAAGGGAACCTCTCTAGATACCACGACTACCAAAACATCAACAACTACACCAGCGACTACACCAGATTCAGATCTTTCCACGCCAATCATGATTCAGCCCGCGCCTGCAGCCATGGGCGAAACCACCGTAACTGACGTCTCTGGGCTCTGCTCTGTTAGCGCTTTTCAAAATAGTGATCTCTTGCGCACTTCCGCTTGGCCAGGGGTTGGCCCTTTCACTGCCGAGAGTGACAACAAATTTGTCGACCCACAAGACAACAAACTCAAGCTCCATGTTGATGGAGACCACGTCACCGCTTGCGAGCTCTTGCTCAACAATCAAAACGGCTCGAAGCAAAGCATTCTCAATTTAGAAATGACTTGCGACTTCATGCTCGAAGCTCTAGGAGCAAAGGGCAATAGAATTTCTGAATTCAATACTTACTTCGAGAAAAACAAAGACAAAATAGCGACGTCAAAGCCAAATAGTGAAAACCAGATGAAGACTAGCTCTGGCACATACGTTATTGGCCTGGCTGGTGCCGGTCAGGCCAGCAATAGTGTTTTGATTCAAGTGACAAGCAAGAATAAAGTCTTGACCGATGAGCAAAGCCTAGCTAGCTCAATCAGCCCAGCGAAAGTCGACACCGAAGTCGAAACTCCGGTGTTGGCAAGCACTTCGTCAACGACTCGGTCAACCACAGCAAAAGCAGGGATAACAAAAACTAGTACAGTTAAACCCACTACAGCAACAACAAAAACAAGCAGCAAACCACCAGTAAAACCAATCAAGCCAGAGACAACAGTGTCGACAACCGAGCCAGTGAAAACGGAAGCTCAACTACCGGCGACCAAAGATCCGCTAAGAGACGAACTAGCCGGTGCCATTCGCTCCTGGCAGACAATTAAAAAGTCAGCACTAAAAGACAGAAACCCTGCTGGTCTAAGCAAAATTCTCTCCGGCGCTTTGCTCCAACGTCAAACCGATTCAATCAAAGCCTTGACTGAAAGTAAGCACTATTACGAACTTACACCTAAAGGTGTAGTCGTTGAAAAATATACAGAACTATCTAGCGCTCCGCAAAAGTATTCAGTCTACGCCAAAGTAATGGAACTAACGAAAATCATGAAAGATGGCGCCACCAAGCCAGAGAAAGAGACAGACGACACCTATAGCGTAAACTACACGGTAGAGCGCTCTGGCGACCACTGGACCATTTCCAATTCGCTCTTACTGGTCAAGAAAAAATAAAAAAATCGGTGGATGAATGGGCATCAAAAAACTAATAGCCCCCAGGCCAAGGCATCACATTTGGTGCACTTTGTCGCTGCTGTTAGCTACCAGCTGCACCGTTGCTTGTAGCGGCAAAGCTCAAATGAAAACCGCAGCCAATATAAATTCAAGCAAAATTCCCGCAACTACTAGCACTAGTTCTAATTCTAATTCCGGTTCTAATTCAGCCGCTACTGCCGCTGCCGATGCCCTAAGCGCCAAAATCAAAGCACTAAAGCCAGAGCCGAATAAAATCGGCCTTCTCACTGAAGATTGCCAGCCCTTTTCACCTATGAACTGTGTGCAGACAACAGGTACTAATCTGGTTTTTCTCGGTGGTGATTGTCTCTATTTGTCAAAGAACGGCTTACCAGACCCTAGCACTGGGGGCTTCATCTTCGCTCAAAAAGTTAGCGCACCAGCCTGGGGTAAGCCACCAGGACTCTCAATTCCGGTACACGAGTTTGCCAATCTGCTCTACTCACCAACCCGAAATTCAATTATCGTACTGGATAAATCCGGTGACCTTTTTGAATTCGAATTGTCGAAGAAAGTCTGGTCTGTTTTGCGCACTAATGTTCCCATCTCAGGCTCTCCCGATCCAGAATTCATTGATCTTTGCCTAAGTGAGCAAAACAGCATACTCAACTTGCTTGACCCAGAGCGCAACCAAATATGGAGGCTGCGCCTACCAGATCTAAGCAAAGATAAGAGCAAGGCGAAGAGCAAAAACACTGTTAATCCGGTCTTCGAACGAACCTTCCCCGAAGTAATGCCTTGGCGCCTCAGACCAGGTGATGCTTCGGTTGCCGAGTGCATCTCTATTACCTTTGACAAGCGCTTTAGTTTGCTCAAACAATTCGGTCAAATCATCACCATCGAGCCCCTCAGCCCGGCAGGGTCACTGAAAGTACATCAAGCAAAACTGCCAATCAAATCGGCCTCTGGCGCCCTTGGTACAATTCGCGCCTCACGCATGATTAGCGGAGAAAGCAAGTCAATTCCTCTCTATGTTGTTGAGCGGCAAAACAATCGAGTCTTAGCCGTAGACAAAGAGTCAGGCAGTACTAAAGCCTTTAATTTTCCGGCCAACTCTAGCTTAAGAGGCTTATTACCACAGGCTCAAGGCTTTTGGATAATAGACAACAGCACCATGGCTTACCGCGACCTGGCTAATCCCAACCCTGCCGGTGAGAAAAGAGAAGCGCGAGAAAACGATCCCCGATTGGCCAAGCTCTCAGCCCCAATCAAAGGTATGAAGTTACCAAAACACTCAGGGGTCTACCCAGGCGCTCGCAGGCTATACCGATACGGTGTGCATGAAGGCCTTGACCTGTTTAACGACCGCACCCACATCGCCATCAACACCCCAGTCATAGCAGCCGGGGCCGGCAAAATTGTCAGAGCCGATGCCAACTTTGTTGACATGAACAGAGGCACCTTCAACCGCGTCATGAGCGATTGCGTCAACGAACACCGCACCTCTGACAAAAACGAAGACCTATTTCGCGGTTGCCAAGTATGGATAGATCATGGCAACAATATGATTACTCGTTATGCTCACTTGAATAAAATCAATCCGAAAATACGCGTCGGACAGACCGTAAAGCCCGGCGACCTGATAGGCTTTGTGGGTGTATCCGGAACAGGACAAAATCTACCCGGTAGAGCTAAGTATCCCCACTTGCACTTTGAAATCTGGCTCGATGGAAAATATCTAGGCTACGGCCTCACTCCAGCTGAGACAGTAGGAATCTTTGAAGACATCTTTGAAAGTCCGCCCCAAAATAGCCCTAGCAAATAAATTGAATTGAGAGAGGAAAGGAAGTAAATGAGTTTGGCGAATTCTCCAGTCAGCCGCAGAAAACAGAATGCCGTTATCAAGCTTCATTGCTTACTCACCGCTGTTAGTTTTAGTTTCGCCCTTCTGCCCTCTTCCTTGGTGGCCTTTTCAAGCCCAGCCTTGGCTCAACCAATGAGCGCTTCTGCCAAGAATTTCAATGTTGACGCCGCGGGAATTTTAATAGCTGCCAAAGGTCCAGATGAAGTAAAGGCACCAAGCTCAGGCGAAGTTTCAGCAGACTCTGAAGCTAGCGAAAGCAGTGATAAAGACAAGGACAAAGATAAAAAGTCTAACGATAAAAAAGCAGAAGACAAGAAGTCTAAAGCCAAAGACACGAAAGCTAGCGCCAAAGAAGACAAGGCAAAAGAAGAAAAGGGCAAAGACGACAAAGCTAAGGACGATAAATCTAAGTCTAAAGACGAAAAAACAAAAGCTGAAAAGTCAAAAGACGACAAAGCAAAAGACAAGAAAGCTGACGCCAAAGCAGATAACAAAAAAGAAGACAGCAAAGACGACAAAAAGAAAGCTACAGTTAAACGTGGTTTCTTCGGCCGCGCCAAAGAAGACACAGCAAAAGCCCCAGCAGCGGCAACTCCAGCAGCTACTTCAGCAATAGCGCCAGCAGCGGCTCCCGCTGCGACAGCTCCGGCAAAAGCCAGCGAAAAGAAAGAAGAAAAAGAGGAAAAGTCTCTGGTCTTTGAGCCTGACACTGCCTTAATTAGCGTGCTCAAAGATCTCAATCGCTCCCTGAAAGAATCTGATGAAATCAGCAAAATAGAAGATGCCAATCAACGGATGATTGTTACTCTAGCAGCCGCTGTCATCGACAAAGCACTGAGCGACCCTAAACTAGCATTCAATAGAATTTTAGCGAAAGAACAAGAAGGCAAAGCCCGCACGAGACTAACAGCCGAGTCGTGGTCTTCTGGAGATGTCGAAGTCAATGACAAATTCAAAGGCTCACTTTCAACCGTATGGGCCAAGCGTATCGATGGCCTGGTAACTGTCACTGTAGCTGGCGATTGCCACGATCGCAAAGCTGCCGATGGCAAAGATATCGGCGAATTTATCGTAGTAATCAATGCCCGCTCACCAGTTGAAACCGGCTTTGATATTCAAAGTCAGGCCAATGTCAATTTTTGGATTGGCAAACTCGGCGCAATAATGGTAGAAGCTGACTGCATTCCCAAACCAGCAGCAGAAGGCGAACAACCAGCCGAGCGTAAAGGCGACAGCGAAACTCAAAGCAGCGCTGATCAAAAAAAAAAATCAATAGTAGCTCTACCACCGCTACTAACCCATAGATATCGTCACTACTATGAACTGATCGTTCTGCAAGATGATCGTCGCCGTCTAATTGCCCAGCAACTAGCAGCAATGGACCCTAGCGTGCAAATGATAGAGTCTGAGAAAATAGTGTCTGAAAAAGACAAAAAAGAAGTACTGGCAAAAGCAGAAAAGACAAAAGTAGCAAAAGTAAAAGTCGAAGCAGCAGAAGAAGTAGACGAAGACACAAAGTCTAAAGCTGACGCAGACAGTGACGATCCAAAAGCTGAAAGCAAGTCCGAAACTAAAACGGCTAGCAACAAAGACAAGGCAAAAGCCGACGAAGAAAATACTGAAGATGCTGAAGAAAAATCAGCTGCCACCGAGAAAGTAGCGAAAGCCGCTGCTCCGGCAAAAAAAGAACCTGAAGTCAAGGTCGTTGAAAAGTTTGTCGAAAAAGCCCCTGAGAAGTCCACAGAAAAATCAAGTCGAGTAGAGACCGTGTACAACACTGGCACCGCCGGCTCATATCCAGTGACGATAACCACTAGCAATACCAACCTAAAAACGGCAGCTGGCAAAAGCACTCGCCCCGTGGCCAAGCAAGATAGTAATACAGGAGCCAATTCTGGGGCCAATTTCGGAACCAATCCCATAGGCAAACAAGGCAATGAGATGGCCTATGCTGGCGCCGCCCAATCAATGGAGCGCATCACCGGCCTAGAACTACCGGCTCTAAAGCAACCGAAGAATTTCACCATGCTCATGCCAGACAGAGCATTAGCTGGTCAACCAGTAACCGTTGCCTTTGTCGATGAACAGCGCAATCCAGAAAGCAATGTTGAACTAAGCTTCAACGGCGTTACCCTATCGACTGACCAAAACGGTCAAGCACAATACATGATTCCAGAAGACGAAACTCCTGGCCGCTCACTCAATATTGCCTTGCTCTCACGCCCTTACGAAATGCCCGCCGTGATAGAAGTATTGCAGCCGCTGGCCACTCCATGCAGCCCTCAGGCTCCTAAAGTAGACAGAGCCAGCCACCTTGTTAGCCGTCGCTCCAATCTTGTAATAGACGGCCATAACTTCGACGGCGTAGCCCTAAACAACCGCGTCATTATCGATGGCATGACCGAATGTACAATCGCAGCGGCTTCGCCAGTACAACTGAAAGTGACCTTGCCGAAAGACTTGCGCCCAGGCCCACACTCACTCTGCGTCAGCACCGAAGGCATGCGTAGCAACCCGATTGGCTTTGAACTAGCACAACTAGAGGTAGTCTGCGAAGGCAAAGACAACCCCAAAGACACCTCAGGAAAAGTCACTGTCAAAGTTGTTGGCACCACAACCAAAGTTAACGTCAAACTAGTCAACCTCAGTCCTGATTTAATCAGACTGAACAAAGGTGATGACGCCAAACTATTGAGCAGTGGCGGCGCAGACAACACCGCTAGCGTCTCTGTTCAGCGCCTCAAAAAAGGGCCAATGAAAGTAGAAGCCTGGCTCGAACTTTAGAGCTCAATAAAAAGAATCAAAAATCAAGGAGTCAAGAATGGCCGCCAGCCAAAATGGTTGCAAGCTCAATTTGAGTGTGGACCACGCCAAACGCTACGCCCAGTCAATTGCCTATGGCAAGAAAATTGAGACTGTCATTCCTGGTGGCGTAGATAGCCCATTTAGGGCCTTCCACGAAGTTGGTGGCGATACTATATTTTTCGACCGCGCTAAAGGCTCTAGGCTGTATGACCTCGATGGCAATAGCTATATTGATTATCTCGGAGCTTGGGGCCCAGCCATTCTCGGACACTGCCCCGATGCCGTGGTTCGCAAGTGCCAAGAAACTCTAGCCAAAGGGCCAGTATTTGGTGCACCACACGTTTATGAAATGGAAATGGCCGAGCTTGTCATTGCTGCCGTTCCTTCAATTGAGAAGATTCGCTTCGTCAACTCTGGTACTGAAGCAGTGATGAGCGCAATTAGGTTGGCCCGCGGCTTTACCGGCCAAGAAACTATCATTATGTTTGAAGGTTGTTATCATGGTCATTGCGACGCTACCCTGGCTAGCAACGGCCACCAATCATCTAGTGGTATTCCTGATGGTGCCAAAGCAGCAACCGTTCTAGCTAAGTTCAATGATTTGCAATCAGTCGAAATGCTTCTAAACCAACACAAAGGCAAAGTGGCAGGCATTATCGTAGAGCCAGTAGCTGGATCTATGGGCGTGATTACGCCAGTACCAGGCTTCTTGGAAGGGCTGCGAGCCTTAGCCGATCGCTTCGGTGTATTGCTGATTATTGATGAAGTATTGACCGGCTTCCGGGTAGCTTTCGGCGGTGCTCAAAATTACTATAACGTCAAAGCTGACATCACCTGCTTTGGTAAAGCTCTAGGTGGTGGCATGCCCATTGGTGCCTATGGCGGCAGCAAAGAAATCATGAATAGGCTGCAGCCAGATGGCGATGTTTATCAAGCGGGAACATTCTCTGGCAATCCAGTCACCATGGCTGGTGGCATAGCGACTCTCACCTTACTGAAAGACCCGGCAGTTTACCAAGCCTTAGAAGACCGCACAGCCCAGTTATTTGATGGATTGAGCAAAGCAATTGAGCGCCACAATTGGCCAATTCAACTACCACGTTTGGGTTCAATGTTCTCGATCGTATTTGCTGGAAAGCCAGTATTGAACTTTCAAGATTCATTGACAATTGATTGCAAAGCTTTCTCTAAGTTCTTTCATTTCGTGCTCGACAATGGCATCTACTTGCCACCTTCAGCAGTGGACGCCGCCTGCCTTTCATCGGTGCACACAGTTGAAGAAATTGAAGAGACAATAGAGATCATGAGCGAAGGGTTTAGAGTTGCGTTTAGTAAACAACCGTGATCGTACCTAGCTACGTCGGAACGGAATATTCGAAAGGTTTTCGGCCACCTCACGCCAGCGCTTTTGTAGCCTGACTTGCAGGCGTTCTGCTGCCTCGATGTTGTCGAGGGCAATGTAATCATAAATCTCTTCGAGGTCTTGAGTGGCGGCTTCAGTGAACCTTGTGCGACTCACTTCTTGCTGCTCTTCTTGGATAATGCCTTATCACGCCGTAATTTCAAACGCTCTAGCACTTCCTCTTCAGAAAGTACTTCGCCTCTATCTGCTTGGTCGATCCCGACCTGAATTTGGCGGCGTAATTCATCGAGCTTCATTTGCTTGAGTTGGTCACGTTCTACGAGCAACTGCAGAGCCTCACGCACTACCTCGCTGGCGGAGTTGTACATGCCGCTTTTTACTCGCTGATCGATTAGCTGCTCCAGCTCAGGTGTTAGCGATATGTTCATCGTGCAACCTCGGAAACGCCAAAAGACTCAGAAATATGATAGCAAACTTTGTTATCTGGTTCAGAGTGGCAGAGTGTTGCAGAACAAGTTATGAGCTATGTAGCTTCAAGCCGTGGTAGCGGCAAGCGCGCGCAGTCCACAAATCGCACAGAGTGTCATAGCCTTCTGGGCTAATACCGCTCGGAAGCTCATCTGGCCACTGTAGGTATGCTCTGAAAGAACAATACATTGGTTCCGAAGACGGATCAAGACCAACCCCTAGATTAGCTCTAAATCAGTGGCAATAAAACACTATCGACATCTTTTCCCGCCTTTTGGGTAAGTTAGAAAGAGGATTAAGCAGCAAGCACTGCGGGCATCGCCATGAATCTATTTCTCGGTCAATTTCCTGACCAACCGGAGCCCCTACTTTCTAAGAAGCTTGCGGATTGCTTTAGATTCGCCATTCCTGCTGGCATTGTAATTTCACTTGCCTATATCTTTTACCTTAACTCTTTCGGTGGCAGTTGCTGCTCAGCCGGTGGAAGAAATATCGGGCTCACTCAGTGGTTTTGCGTCACCCTCAACTGTTTAATTGCGGCTGCCAATCCAGCTTTCTTCTGCATTTTAAAAGGAGTGCTTTATCTTCTCTATCCGCAAGACCCAAACCATGTTGGGCCTATACCCTGCGGTTTATTTGAGACAACTCTTCCTCTTCTCGCTTATTTAGCCTATGCACTTTTATGTCGCCCAGGGCGAAAGGTACAGTACAGCAAGTTCTTAAGACAGTTATTTGTCTATTCTTTGCTATTTCTACTGATGTTACCCTTTGCCAATCAGATAACTTCGGCCCCAGCAACAATGGTGGGCTGGGCGAATGTGATTATTCTTGGCTATAAATATGAACATGCCTATTGTGTATCAGAAAAGTCTGATTTAGGGCTGCAGCTCGTTAGTGCCTACTGCGCTATTGGTCAATATCAAAGCGCCACACAACTTTTGAATCAGCTTATAAACCAAGAGATGAATCGTGACACAATATTTGGCGATTCTTTACTCGGAGCCTTTTACAGCATAAAGCGAATAGACAAAGACCACACTGTATCAAAGGATCAATGGATTGCCCTCTGTCAGCCAATAGAAACTCAACTGCTCAAGCTCTACCGATACTACAAACATAAAAGAGAATTTTATCCTCTGACTGATTCTTTCGCTGAATCAGAATACGGCGTTAGGCAGTTTTCTCATGGACTAATTGAGGGCTACAAAAACCATGGGGCTGTTGAAAAGGTTCTGGAGTGGAATCTGAGAAACCTCCACGAGCAACGAAACGAATATGGCGAAAACTCAGCAACTTACGCATACTACCTGATGGATCTAGCCAGAGCATACCAAGCTTGCGGAATGAACTCTGAGGCCAGCTCAACTCTTGAGATTGCAATTGCCCGCTTAGAGTCTAAGCCACCCCATCGGCCTCTCTCCAGATGGAAACCTACCAAAAGTGATATAGCCCGAGATCAGCAGTACGAGCATAGAGACATCCAAAACTGCCTGGAACTTCTAAGCTCAATAAGTACCAAGGAGCTATCTCATGGGAAGACTAAACCACCTACTCAACCAAAGTCTGAGGTTAAGGCTAATCTGCTTACCTCATTAGCTGACGGCATTGCAAAAACTAAGAAAGGTTTCGAACACTCAAGCGACACTCTTACGTATCAAAAAACTTCTGGCCAGCAAGTGGAAATGCCATACGAAGATTTTGATGTCGCCCATAGCCGCTACAGACTTGAGTTGGCCAAAATTTCAAAACTCCACAACGCAAAAGCTGTTGAAACTTGTTTGCGCAAACTTGCCGAACTTTGCTACTGCCATTGCCGCTACAAAGAAGCAGAAAACTACTATAAGCAATTGCTCGATATACAAACAGGAATTTCGTTTGCAGAAAGAACTCAAAGATTCACTGATCGAACCGAGTTGGCGGATCTTACTGAACTAGCAGGAGCTTGCAGCAATCAAGGAGAATTCAGCAAAGCCGCCGTGCTATTTGAGAAAGTAATACAAAAGAAGAAAAAATTGGATGGCAGTAACTACGCCGACATGGCACGCGATTTGAACAACCTGGCCGGGCTCTATTTCTTGCAGGGCGACTTTAAAAGGGCGAAGCCACTCAATGAACAAGCACTTGCTCTTGATCAATCGCGCTTAGGTGCCAACCACCCAGCCATTGCCATTTACTTAAAGCATTTGGGCCAAATTCATCTTGAATTAAATGAGCAAGAAGAGGCTCAGAAGTGTTTCGACAGAGCGCATACCATCGACAGGAAGGTGAGTTCTGCAAATTAAACTGCCACAGTACCTGAGCCTTTCTAAACAGCACAGCTACTTTTCGCTGCTCTTACTAGCCCTTGTTGCCTCTATTTCTCCAGCTATAGCCGATAGCTGGACCGGGAAGGAAGGGAAATTCACAGCCTGCTACCGAGACCTCTATGGCTTCATCGGCAGAGACGGCAAAACAATTCTCAAACCCACCTACTGGAGCATAAGCAATTTCCACGAAGACCTAGCCACTTTTCACGAAGAAAAAAGAGCTGGCGTAATAAACAAGGCTGGAAAAATTCAGGTCAAAGCCAACTTCGATGAAATTGGATGCTACGTCAATGGTCGAGCCCCGGCCCGCGCTTGCTCGCCACGCAAGCAAAATCCACAGACTGGTGACTGGGAATGCGCTGGACTCTGGGGCTTAATAGACACCCATGGTAATTGGCTTGTTAAGCCAACTTATGACTACGTCAATGCTCTCGACCAAGAATACAATTTAGTGACTAAAGACGGCAAGCGCGGTTTTGTTGATAGAAACCTGAAAGTGCTAGTCGCCCTCAAATTCGACGAACTCTATGACATGTCAGAAGGCATGGCTGCCTTTGGCGAAAAGGGCAAGCTCGGTTTTATCGACAAGGAGGGCCGTGTAATTGTCCCAGCCAAATACAAATCGGTGGCACCTTTCAAAGAGGGTGTGGCACGAGTGCTAAATGCTGATGGCTGGGGCTTTATCGACCAGAGTGGAAAGACAGTAATCAGTCATCAATACAAAGACGCGTCTTCATTTAGCGAAGGAGCAGCCCTGGTAAGAACATTCGACGATGCCGATGGACAATTCTTTATCAAGCACGATGGCAGCAAACTAGTGAAAAACAAATACGCTTACGCAAGATCGTTCAAAAATGGGAAAGCCCGAGTAGAGCTCTTTGACAGAACCCAGCCGTACAAGGGATACATAGACAAGTCAGGGATCTTCACAGCCAACGATAAAGACGATGAATACGCGCAAAGCAATCAAGCAGAAGTTTCAGAAGGTCTGTACCTAGTCAAAAGTGAAGAACAATCAAAAGAGATCAAAGTGATGCCCACGAAAAGTTACACTATCAAAGATTCCGATGGCCGCGAACGTTTTAAACTTTCAAAAATCTATTCAATTAGAGAGTTTCATGGTGGCGTCGCTATCTTTTCTGCGCCGGTCTTAAGCTGGAAAAAGCCGACCAAGCCGCATTCAGATCGCGGCGATGCTCAAAGTGAAAACCTTGCCAATCCATATGCAGCGCCACAGTGGAAGCGTCACATATTAAGTCAGCCAGCCAACTGGGGCTACAAAGACAGCAGCGGCAATGTAGTAATCCCGCCAAAATTTCGACAAGCCTCAACCTTTAGCGAAGGAATTGCCGAAGTTGAAGAGGGCTTGCTAGCTGGCTATATAGACAAAACAGGAAAGTACGCAATAAAACCATGCTTTCCCATCGGCGCCAGCTCTTTTGACAATGGTATTGCCTATGGCACCAAATGCTCAAGGGAGTTTTCGGCCAACCCATTCCAAAGCGGCAGTGGCTGTGTTCAGAATACCTGCTATTTTCGACTCGGATTAATCAGTCGCGGCGGTAAATTTATTACTGAACCCAAGTATGAGCAATTCAGGCCAATTTCAGAAGGACGTATGGCTTTCCGACTAGATAATAAATGGGGGTTCATGGACAGCAGCGGAAAGGTGGTCATAGAGCCTAAGTACGCCGCTGTACAGCCATTTTCTGAAGGCTTAGCAGCGGTGACAGAAAACGCCTGGGATGGCGGCCTTTCTCCAATTATTCCATCAGCCTGGGGTTTCGTTGATAGAGATGGCAAACTCGTTATACAGCACCAATATCGCAGTGCTGGCTCGTTTCACGACGGCTTAGCATTAGTCTCAGAAAATTGTCACAATATCTCAGGGAAACCAGAAGGGTTCATAGACAAAGCGGGCAAACTACAAATTTCATCGGATCAGTATCTATCTAGCGGATTTGAAGGCGGCGTTGCCGTTCGATGTCAAAATAAAAAACGCTGGTTGATTGACACCAGCGCAAAACCGCTAACAGACGATTTGTACGATCAGTTTGGAGTCGAAGAAGACAAAGCGTATCGATTAGTCGGTGAAGGACTGATACCAGTAAGAAAAGGCTCATTTTGGGGCTTTATTGATACAGCAGGCAACTGTGTGATTGCGCCACAGTTCAATGAAGTAGGGCACTTCCATGATGGATTAGCTGTAGTCAAATTTAAACACGGCCATTTAGCCTATATCGATCAACTAGGCAAAATTCAACTTGACGAAAACTATGACGTAGCAACACGATTTCATGATGGTGTCGCAATAATTGTCAACGACCAAGGAACGTATGTCATGGACAAAACTGGCAAGCATCTCTTTGATGCCACCGGCATCAAGTCATATAGCGAAGGTCTATTTTTATGGCAAGACAAATCGAAAGAGCCGATCAATTATTTATACAACTACCAATATGACTGAGATAACGCCTTGTAGACTATCAGTGGCAGCCACAAGCCCTATACACAATCAATACGGATTTTCCTTTCCTATCATCTCGTCGAAGTAACTCTGATCTTCCACGCTCAGCTGCAGTCGCTGAAATCCAGGCCAGTTTGGTATTTCTTTAAGCGCTTGCTCCCAAACTCGACGACTGTACTCTGCGTTTACTGGATGGTCAGAGAAAGTTAGCCCTCTCTGAAACAAAGAACGAGCGGTCCAAAGACTAGACAAAACGTCCAAACCATCAGGAGTAATACCAGATGGAAGCTCATCATCCCAAACAAGATACGCACTAATAGCGTTGAATCTCGGTTCAAGTGTGGGCTCTAAAACAAGTTCTTCAATTAGTTGGAGATCTCGGGGAATGAAAAGGGTCTTCTGAAGCATGTTTCACCTTACCACAACAGTGTCTATAACGATGTTCACCTTGTCACCAACAGTCTCGTAGCGATAAGAGACTGGTTTAATACCAAGTAATCGCAAAGCCTTAGTTACGCAGCCAGCGATATGAGTATCTTGAGGCAAAGCGCCTGCTTTAATTGCTTGGAAACTTTCTTTGTTAACGATATTTTTGAGAATAACCCTCTCGGTTGGGTGGGCTCCATGAGCCTTCAGTGCTTGAGCAAGTAATTCGCCACCCGTACCACTAGGCATGGCTCCGTTGTCCAAATGTTCAAGGACAACAGTTCCCGGTCTGGGTAAGCTGGCATGAACCCATGCTTTGGTATCTCCAATAACAAAGGCTTTAATCGAGAAATCATCGCGTTGTAAGTTGAGCTTAGGCATTTCATAGCGCCGAAGCCCAATAGAGGCAAGCTCTCCATCGCTCATAGCCTCAAGCTTTTTCAAGCCACCAAAAGTTTCCATCTCCCGCTCACTAAGCACCTTGTTTGGTCCTGGAGCCAAGAACATGGGCTTATGCGCTGGAACATACTCTCCTGACCTACCAACCATCTTGGCAGCGAAATCATCAATTCTACCTGCGTCATTCTTGATTGGTATCAACCGTCCATCCGGCGTTACGCCCATGGGTTGAGGCATCAGCTCATCTGCCATGCGAGATATTAGCTTGCTCGCCTTCTCTCTTACACCTGAACCCATGGCGCTGGCTTCGGCGCCGAGCGCTTCCAAGGCTTCTGTAATCTTCACACTCTTAGCTAGTCTATCCGCCCCAAAGCCTACAGCTAGCCCACCTAGGTTCTCCACCGTCAGCTTTGTCGCTAGCCTAGTCTTTTCTTCTGGGCTCATAGCCACCCAGCGGCTGTTTATTTGCTGCCCCAACCACGAAACATCTCTAAGCGCCTTGCCATAGTCTCCGACAGTTGTAGCAGCTCCTACACTACCGAGATAGGCGTCTGCTGCACTGAAAACATGAATGCAACCGACCATTAGCTTCCCAAGCGATTCTCCAACTTTGCCAGCTGTGTCTATTGCTGCCGGATCATTCGTCATTACGTCTCGGCTAAATTGCGCGACGCCAATTATTGAATTTCCAAGACTTTCGGCACTCTGAGCCAGTCCCACAACACCATCACCAAGGCCTGTTATTGCCCCTACGCCTATTCTGAATTGCTGGTGCGTCAGCTCTCCGTTATATGCCTTGATTCCAGCCCCGATCACTTGCGCTTGCTGCTCCAGTGGCAGAGCGCCAATTCTCTCAAACAGGTTTTGTTCGGTTACTTCCGGCCGCTGGCCTACTTGGTACTCGACTCCCGTCCTTATTACTTTGTCCTGTCCATGCTGCTTTACGTCAAAGCCAAAGTCTTTGATCGGACGACTATCTATTTCTGCCACTTCTTGAAGCGCTGTTGCAGGCTGGCTTTTTGCCTCGACTTCCACGACCATCTGACGCGCGGCAACTACAACTTCTATACCTGATGGATCTTTATCTACTAGCTCTAAGCTTCTATCTTGCCCGGTCTTCTCGACATGAGCAAACTTCTCTGCCTTTGTCATAAGCGCCCAGTTTTTTACTGAACCGTCGCTGGCATTCGGATTTGCTGCCTTGATTGCTTCTAGCTGATCTCCGCTAGCATTTCTTATTTGCCGACCTTCCGGCGTGTTCAATGCTGCCTTGTCAGCCGGCGCTCCAGATTGTCGGTCGCCCTTGTCTTTTGCGCTTAGGTCTGACATTGCCGCCTCGCTAACCTCAATGCGACCAATATTCCCTTCATTGGCGGTCAATTATCAGCTAGGTTCTTGGTGTCGCTACGGCTGTGACGAATACTCTCATATTAGGATGTTAGGGAATAATAGATACAGCACCTTAGGGCTTCGCCATGCAAGAACCGGATTCCCTCAATCCAACAAGATTCTTTTGCCATGTGGGGCGCTCCCTTTGCTTTGCATTGCCTACAGGTATCTTGCTGTGGGTAATCTATCTGTTTGGCCAAACAATCTCTAGGGTCTGTGGCGGCTGTGGTATGTCGGCTTACGATAGAAGCACAGATACGATCAATATGGGATTCATCTTGATTCTAAACTGCTTTCTTGCGGCGCTGAATCCACTATTATTTTGCTTATTTGAACTTTGGACGCTCTGGCACAATACGGCCAGCGGTCAATATTACGCCGGTAGCGATTTTCTTTCCTTCGGAGTAGTTCCACTAGTCATATACGTTATCTTCGCAATTAAAAAGGGATGGCTTCGGTATTCTTCATCTGAAACAAGAAGCCAGGCACTCCGAAAAATTAGCATCACCTCCGCTCTTTGCCTTGTCCTCGTACCATTTGAAAATCAGATATTGAGCGCTCCGATCAACATCAGCAACTCATTTCGAATACTCACGCTGACCAAAAAAATTGCTGATGATCCGCCCGCTCCTCGCAATACGACTATGGCTCGCACTTTAGCCAAAACTCTTGGAGAAGCTGGAAAACCTGACCAAGCTATGCTCGTTCTGCTTGGCGCCATGCATCAAGATTTGAAAGAAGGTAGCGACAATATATTTGATGATTTTTGCACTCTAGAATACATAGATCCTGCATGTGAACTAACAAAAGAAGAATGGCTCACATTATGCGGCCCAGTGAACCCGATACTGAGTGCGGCTTTTAGCAAATATCAAAATAACGAACGTGGCTATCGGTTAGAAAATTTGTGGGCAGACTCGTTAACAAGGGCCTTGGTTAAACAATATTCGCGCCACGATGCTATCGAGGAAGCCTTGAAGTGCCAAAAACTTTCAGAACAGTATCGAAGACTAAAGTATGGCGATGTATGGAGTTACAACTCACGGCAATTAGCCCAAACAGCGCACAACTGCCAGTTAGACGACGAAGCATTGGCAATTTTACAATCTTCAATTGCGTTAGCAGAAAGCGATTGCGCAAACAAAATATCGACAGGAAGTACCGAGCGGAGCACAACTCTTCATTCCGATATGGTCGACAAAGAACTTGCCCTTTATGAAAAGATTGCCACCGCTCTGCCAGCTAACAGTTGGCATCGGCAAAATCTGCCTGCATGGAAGAACAGCCGAGCCTTACACGAAAGAGCCTATTGCCTAATGAACGACAAAAGCTATCAAGCAACTGAACCTCTGCTTCTTCAGGCTCAGTCTTTTGATGATAGCGATAAGGGCTGTGCCCGGGCTTGGAGCACATATCAAAATTTACTGGGCACGGTCGAATTGAAGCTTGAGAAAACCGCTGAAGCTGAAAGACACTATAAATTGGCTTTGCAAAACGATTTATTAGTGGCGCAGGAAGGCTCTAAGAGTGCCGATGTTGCAAGAGATCTTGGTTACCTAGCAGCGCTCTACCAAAAACAAGGCAAGCTTGCCGACGCTGACAAACTACTGTGTCAAGCCCTAGAAATGGACAGGCAAATACTTGGAGATTTTGCCGTAGAAACAAAAGCACTGGAGGCAAGTGTAATTGCCTCCAATACCAGCCAGCAAAGATACAAAGAAAATGAATGGCTCTACAAGCAAGCGATCCGAAAGGCTAAAAACCGCCAGACCCCAGATGATGTGCTAATAGAGCGCATCAATCGATTGGCCAGTTTTTATATAGAACGAAACGATTATTTGCATGCTGAAGAACAATTAGCAAAAGCTTTCAAAGTTAGTCAAGACACAGGCTCTTTCACTAAACCAACTATTGCCAATCTCGATAAACTGGGTGACCACTATCTCGGTCAAAGCGATTACACAAAAGCAGCAAAGCAGTATGAGCGCGCATATCAGTTATTTGGAGACAATTACTCGTTCGATAGCGATAAAGCCCTAAGGCTAGATAAATTTACGAAATTGTATATCGCTAAAAAAGACTTTGTCAAAGCTGTTGAGACGGCTAAAACAGCACTTTGGATTAGAAAAAAGAATTGGGCTCCCGCAGCCGATGTCAAAGAAAATGAAGCTGAGTATCTCGCTTTGCTCAAAAAAACCAACGGACGTGACTAGATCATAGTTGCGTGCCTGATCGCCCTCACCGCTCAGTAGCTATTTGACACCTAACAACTGGAGCAACAAATGTGGCAACGTCATGCTTGGTCAATAATTTCACTGACCTTACTTACAATGGTCTGCTCTACATCACCCGCAGCAGCACAAGCAGCCGATAGCTGCACCAGCCAGGAAGGAAACTTCACTGTCTGCTACGAAGCGCGCTATGGCTTCATAGGCAGAGACGGCAAAACAATTCTCAAACCAACGTACTGGAAAATCAGTGATTTTCGCGAAGGCCTGGCGACATTTCAGCAAGGCGATAAAGTTGGCGTGATCAACAAATTGGGAAAAGTGCAAGTCAAAGCGTGCTTTGAGGAAATTGGTCCATTCGCAAACGGTAAGGCCCTAGCGCGGGCCTACTCGCCACGCAAACAAGACACCGATGGTGACTGGGAGTGCGCTGGACTCTGGGGCCTGATTAACACCCATGGCAATTGGCTGGTTAAGCCAATCTACGCTAACGTAAATGCTCTAAACAAAGACTACAATTTAGTGACAAAAGGCGGTAAACGCGGTTTTGTTGATAGAAACCTGAAAGTCCTAGTTGCCCCCAAATTCGACGAACTCTATGACATCTCAGAAGGCATGGCTGCCTTCGGTGAAAAGGGCAAGCTTGGCTTTATAGACAAGCAGGGCAAAGTAATTGTCCAAGCCAAATATAAATCTGCGGCACCGTTCAAAGAAGGCCTTGCGCGAGTGCAAAACGCTGATGGCTGGGGCTTTATCGACAAGACTGGAAAGACCGTCATTAATCATCAGTACGAAGACGCTTCTTCATTTAGTGAAGGCGCGGCCGTGGTAAGAACATTCGACAAAGCCGATGATTCGTTTTTTATCAATCACGATGGCAGCAAACTATTTACCGAAAAGTACTCTTTCGCTCGATCGTTCAAAAACGGGAAAGCCAGGGTGCACGCCTTGAATCGAGGCAAGTCTTACAGGGGCTACATAGACAAATCAGGACGCTTCACTGCAAGCGACAAAGACGAAGAAAATGAATCGGTCTATCAGAAGAAACCTTCTGAGGGTCTCTACATCATAGAAGAGGAAAAGAAAAAACCAGACTACAGCTTCCTGCCAACATGCAACTTTATAGTCAAAGACACAAAAGGAAGAGTCTGTTTCAAACTTGCCAAAATTTTCAGAATTAGTGACTTCCACGATGGAGTAGTTGTATTTTCCAGACCGGTCTTAGCCTGGAAGAAGTCGACCAATCAAGTTGCCAAAGAAGAAGAACAAGAACAGCAAGAAGAAACAAGACTGAGAAACAAGTACAGTGCCAATCCATACGCAGAACCGAAAGAACTGCGGCGCATCTTAAGCAAACCGCCAGAGTGGGGCTATAAAGATGCAACGGGCAAAATAGTCATTCCGCCAAAGTTCCGCTACGCCAAACCATTTAGTGAGGGCCTGGCAGTTGTTAAAGAGGTATCGCTTGCTGGATACATAGACAAAACAGGAAAGTACGCTATCAAGCCATGCTTTCCCATTGGAGCCGGCTCTTTCAACCAGGGCACCGCCTACGGTACCAAGTGCTCAAAGGAATATTCGGACTTTCCTTTCTCTACAGGACGTGGCTGTGTCAGATGTAGCCATTATTACCGCGTCGGACTAATTAATCGCAGCGGCAAATTTACAAATCAACCCAAATATGAACAATTCGAACCAATCTCAGAGGGGCGACGAGCTTTTCGCTTGGATGACAAATGGGGTTTCATGGATAGCAACGGTAAAGTTGTGGTTGAGCCCAAATACGCCGCTGTCCAGGCGTTTTCTGAAGGCCTAGCAGCGGTGACAGAAAGGGAATGGGGCGGTGGCTTCTCTAGACGATTTCCATCAGCTTGGGGCTTTATTGATAAAGATGGCAAGCTCGTCATACCTCACAAATATACTGTTGCCAGTTCCTTCCACAGCGGTTTGGCACTTGTCGCAGGAAATAGCAATTGCGCTTCAGAAAAAACAGGTGGCTTCATAGATAAGACTGGCAAGCTGAAAATTCCATCGGATCCGTATCCTCCTATAGGATTTGAAGGTGGCGTGGCGGTTCGCAGATTAAACAAAAAAAGTTGGTTGATTGACACCACCGGTAAAGCATTGTCAGACGACTCTTACGATCAGTTCGGAAAAACAGAAGGCATAATCGGGCGCTTGATTGGAGAGGGGCTAATACCAGTGAAAAGAGGTTCGCTTTGGGGTTTCATTGATACCCGAGGCAACAACGTTATTGCGCCGCAATTTAACGAAGTTGGGCATTTTCAGGAAGGACTGGCAGTGGTCAAATGCAAAACCGGACATCTTGCCTACATCGATCGTCAAGGTAAAATCAAACTGGATGAAAACTATGAACAAGCAGGACTATTCAAAGATGGCCTAGCCATAGTTGCCAACGGTCAAGGCACTTATGTCATTAACCAAACTGGCAAACATCTATTCGATGCCACCGGAATCGAGTCATACAGCGAAGGGCTCTTTCTGTGGCAAGACAAATCGAAAGAGCCGATCAAATATTGCTACAGCTACCAATATGATTGAGGTTGCCAGACTAGCAAATAGCCGTGACGGCAGCCGCTTTCTTGGTGCGAAACTGATCTTCTCTAGATACTAAGCGTCGTTGGCTACTCATGTTGTTATCTTAAACCACTTAGCAAAACAGAGTGCAAGCACTCTATAGCCGCAGCACCACAAGCCCATTTGGAATAGCTAGGCGCTTTGGTCTAACTTCGTTGCGCACCAACCCGGAGATGCTCTCGTGGTGATGCGAGAGAAAGTACTGCATGCTTTTGGATGTAGCATTCTCTGTTGGACCCACCATCATTTGCAGGCCCTTTTCTCTCAGAGCTGATGCGCTGGACTGACTAAAGAGACCACCGTGAGCGCTAGCTAGCAGTTTTTGATTAACACCAGGAGCAATTTTATCGAAGGCGAAATCAATGTCTCCTGGCACGGCCTTCTTCGACACAAAGCTGCCGCCCACCTGCACTTCAGTCACGCCCATGGCTTTCAGCTTCTGCAAGGTGCCCTGAAACTCGGTAAGAAGTTCTCGGCGACGCTCACCCTGACCAAATTGACGCGAGAATTCCTCGAAATCCATAGGATATTTGCCGGGCATAAGTCTTCCGCTAGTACTGAACTCCAATACTGGCTTAATCGGCAATGCATCTATGTAGGCTGTTTTAAAATGCTCCGGCCCGCTCAATACCTCTCCAGAAAGCGGATGTTTGGGCACTCCGCCCGTTGCCTGTTGCTCTTGCACGACACCCGCCGCCTTCGCTCCCACAGGTTTACCGGCCGTGCGCTCCTGCGCATAGATCGTCTTAATTTGCTTGATTTCGGCTCTGGCAGCTTCATCACTAATTCTCGGGTATGCACCTGCTACTTTCCCAGATTCAAGCCGAACAGCTGACCCGACGTCAATGGCTCCCCTTTGAGCAACTCTTGAGCCCACACTGCCTTCGAATATCTTTGCGACCTGAAGGCCCCCGGCAAAGTTTTCAGCAAAAGCTGCTTCAGCGGCCTTGGCCCCAGTGGCTAGACCAGACTTGCCCCTTGTGCCAACAAATAGGGCAACACCCAGCACGGCAGCCGTGCCTAAGGCTCCAGCTTTGAGGGCATCATCTTTGCTGATGGCAATGCCGCTGACTGAAAGGAGATTGAGGTCTTGACCAGGCTTATTGCCGCCTTTATCTACCTCAGAAGCCTGTTGAATCTGGCCGAGCTTGCCTTCACCAGTGCTTCTGGCGTCGGTTTCACTCTTCAGATGTTTGTCGACTGGCAATATTCGGTTCCGCTGGGGATATCGCTATCTACAGTTATATTTATGCCACGGGCAGCAGCTTTTACACTATTGAACTGCGGGAAATGGCGGAAGCACCTGCCAGCAATGGAAACTACCCGCCACCAATATCGAGCAGCTCGGGGTCCTTAGCACTAAGCCATTTCTTTCTGATCGCCAGAGCTTCTGCCCTCATAGCAGTAGCCTTGCTGCGCTCCTCCGGGGTTTTCTCAGGGCTTTGTCTAAGTACATCAGCCACTGCCAAAATCACTCTCGCACGTGTTAGCTGATCTTCGGCATGATCACTGACAATCAAATTAGTCATAGCCTTATCTGCAGCACACTGCGCTTCTTTAAATTCACCAGACATCAAATAAGAGCGCGATAGCTCAGCCAAAATGTTAGCTTTGTAGCGATCCGCAGGTTTACTTTTAGCCGCAGCCTTATCTTTAGCAACTTCAGAAGATTCAGACCCACCGTTTGCATCAGCAGTTTCTTCTTCCTGTTCTTCCTCAGCACCACCACGCAAATCTAGTGCTTGGTGCAAAAGAGTAATGGCATCATCGGGCTGACCAGTATAGTTGAGAGTGCGCGATAGCTCTAAGTAACAATCGGCCAAGACAAAAGGGCTATTTGTGGTGGCACAATCTTTTTGAATTTGCTCCACCATTTCGCAAGACTTTTTGCCCGCTTTCAAAGCTTCTGAATAGCGGCCCAGGTCTCGCAAAATTGTGCCGAAAAGCTCGTGGGCTAATGCCTTTTGCTCAGCCCTTTCCGTGCCTGCTTGAGCTAACTCTAGCTCACACTTTTGATACATTTCAATTGCTTCGCGAACAGTTGCTTCGGCTTCAGCAAAGCGGCCTTGACACCTCAAGACTTCGGCCAGTAAAGCAAGCGACCAAGCCGCATCAAGTGAATTATCGACCCGACCTTGGGAGACAAGCAGACAAAACTTAGCCACTCTTTCGGCAGCATTGAGTTTGCGACTGAGTGTAAAGAGCGAGACTAAAGGCTGCAGAGCAGGCAAAAGCAACAGGCCAGAAGGCGCAACCATAGCCCGAAAAGCCGAAGGCTTGCTCACTCTATTTTCTGTTTTCATCGCAGCCCTAAAAAGTAGAGCGCATTTTTACGAGATCAGAAAAAGTATCCCAAATCACTGAGAACTTGCCACCGGAAGCACCTTGGGTGGTGCGAGGCAAATGCTCAATAGGAATCTCAATTACTTTGTAGCCAGCGCGCTCAGCACGAATGCAAAGTTCAGCGTCAACAAAAGGTGACTGCGATTGTAGTTTTACTTTGTCGAAGATCGCCCGTCTGAACAGTTTGATTGAATTTACGTCTTTGTGCTTGTGACCGTAGAAAGTACGAAGCATCAAGTTGTAAACCTTCGACTGCATCTTGCGACGTGGTGGGTCGTTGCGATTGACTCTGAGACCAATGACAAAGTCATGATCTTTCAAGCCTTTTGCCATCTGCAAAAGTTCTTTAGGAGCGTATTGATAATCACCGGGTAGGGAGAAAACCAAATCTTTGGTACCACATTCGTAAAGCTCACGAATGGTGTAGCCAAATCCTTTGTTAATTGGGTGATTAATCAAGCGCACATGCGGATTAGTCTGGCAGCGTCCTTCGATTACAGAAAGAGTGCGGTCTTTACTGCCATCATTGACCACTACGATTTCATAGTCACTGCAGACACTAGACAGAAGAGTGTCAGAATCGTCGATTAGACGACCAACTGTTTCTTCATCGTTATAGGCAGGAATAATCAGCGTAACTGAAGTCAGAAGGTCTTTGGGCTCTGTTGAATTTGAACGCATTCTTGGTTGGGTGTTATTCATAATTTGTCCGAAACGCTATTAGTTCGTCGCTACTTGTGGTCTATTTGGTCTTAGGCTGGTTGACCTTCAGCACAGGCAGTGGCAAGCGCCACATCCGAACTGAGTGAACGCTCTTTGTAGAACGACTTGATACCATCTATTACTTGCTCTACTTGATTGTCGGTCATTTCTGGGAACATCGGCAAGCTCAAGATGCGATTGACGATGTGCTCTGTTGTAGGCAGACTTCCGGGTTTGTAACCCAAGAATTGATAGGCTTGCTGCAAGTGAGCAGGAATTGGATAGTGAATCAAACACTGCACGCCGCGCTCTAAGAGATAAGCTTGCAGTTCATCGCGATAAGCAGTTTGAATGACATAAAGATGATAGACATGCTTGAAGCCAGCTACTTCAACTGGGGTAACCACAAGGTCTTTGAGGCCTTCAGTGTACTTCGCGGCAATGGCGCTACGCTTGTCATTCCACTCATGCACATAAGGCAATTGAGCCGAAAGAATGGCGCATTGAATCTCATCGAGACGGCTGTTGATACCAACTGTGTCGTGATAGTAGCGTTTTGATTGGCCGTAGTTGCGAAGCATTTTCAGCTTCTTGTACTTCTCTTCGTCATTTGTAGAGACAGCACCACCATCACCAAATGCGCCTAGATTCTTACTTGGATAGAAACTAAAAGCGCCATAGTCACCGATACTTCCAGCAATAGCACCCTTATATGTAGCGCCAGTTGCTTGAGCAACGTCTTCCATAACTTTGATTTTGTGCTTAGTGGCAATCTTCATGATTGCTTCCATCTCTGCCATATGGCCATAGAGATGCACTGGAATAATCATTTTTGTGCGCGGAGTAATTTTCGCTTCAAGCTCAGTCTCACGCATCACGTAAGTAGAAGCCTTGATGTCGACAAACACAGGAGTGGCGCCAGTCATCGAGATAGCAGAGATAGTCGGCACGGCGGTGTGAGCCACTACCAGCACTTCATCTCCAGGGCCAACGTCTTCAGCAGCTAGAGCAAGATATATAGCTTCAGTGCCAGAAGCACAGCCAACTACATATTTAACGCCCAAGAACTGAGCAAATTCGGCTTCGAATTTCTCTAACTCAGGGCCTAATATGTAATAGCCACTGGCAAGAACGCGGGCCACAGCCGCATCGATCTGTTCTTTGTAGGCCTGATAGTGAACTTGCATGTTGCCGAATGGAACGTTCAACGCTTTCCCTCGATATAACCGTAAAACCTGACCTGCCAATTCTAGTAGAAAAGAGCCGAATTGGAATTAAGCCTTGTTTAATTGACAACTAATAAAACGGCCATCTTGCCTTGTATAAGCCTGGCGCAAGGCTGAGCCCGATTCAACAATTCTAAAGAGAGAGGGACTGAGAGCGTGTTCTAGCGTGACACCGTGTTAGAATCCAGAGCAAGTGAGACCTGTTCAAATTATTGATGAGTTTTCTCACAGGTTACCTGCTCAGTTTACATGAGCATTGTGAGCGGAAATTAAGATTATGAGCCAGACAGTGGAAACAGCCTTCAAGGGCAAAACAGCATTGATCACCGGTGGCATGGGCTTCATCGGCTCCAATTTGGCGATACGTCTCGCCAACTTGGGCGCAAAAGTTACCGTTCTCGATTCAATGATTCCAGATTACGGCGGCAACGAGTTCAACCTCGCACCAGTCAAAGACAGAGTGCGCATCAATTATTGCGACATCCGCGATGAGTCAGCTCTCGATTATTTAGTGCGCGGCCAAGATTATGTATTCCATCTAGCTGGCCAAGTCTGCCATTTGATGAGTTTGTCTAATCCTTTTCCGGATATTCAAATTAACATCACTGGTACAGCTGTATTAATGGAAGCACTGCGCAAGCACAACCCCAATGCTATCTGTGTATACACCGGAACTCGTGGCCAGTACGGCTCTTCGGTATCGCTTCCAGTAAACGAAGAAGCACCGACCAACCCTAAAGGCATCTACGAGATTTCCAATCTCACTGCTGAAAAAATCATCAAGGTATATAACGATGTGCACGGCATCCGCTCTGTATTGCTCAGATTGAGCAATATCTACGGCCCCCGTTCACAGATGATGCATTCGCGCTTTGGTGTCTGCAACTGGTTCGTGCGCTTGGCTTTAGACAACGACACCATCCAGGTTTATGGCGACGGCAGCATTTTAAGAGACTTCTGCTATGTCGACGACACAGTTGAAGCAATCATCAAATCGGCCATCACACCGAAAGCCTATGGCGAAATATTCAACGTTGGCTCCGATATTCCAGTGAGCTTCCTTGAGCTAGTGAAAACAATCGTGGACGTGGCCAAAGCCGGAAAATGGCAGTACGCCGAGTTCTCCGCTGAGAGAAAAGCGCAAGAGCCAGGCGACTTCTATTCTGACATCACTAAGATGAAAGAGATTGTGGGCTGGAAACCA
Source organism: Candidatus Obscuribacterales bacterium (assembly GCA_041675385.1). Classification (GTDB taxonomy): domain Bacteria; phylum Cyanobacteriota; class Vampirovibrionia; order Obscuribacterales; family Obscuribacteraceae. The sequence goes on along the minus strand of JBAYTY010000017.1, from coordinate 98,566 downwards.
ACCACCACACTCGAAGAAGGCCTAAGCAAAACCTGCGACTACTACCGCAAGAATCGCGAATATTACTGGTCGAAAAACCCAGCTGGCTTGCCGGCCAACAGTGAATCAACCAAAGAAGCTGCTACCACTAAAGCCTAAAAGAGACTTAGTCACGGCAAATCAACTACACTGGCGGTAACTTTTAAAAGGACTCACAGTGAACGAAGGCACACGCGTAAATATCGCCAGCGGAACGCCCTGGGAAGCAGTGGTGGGGTACTCTCGCGCGGTGAAAGTGGGCAATTTCATTGCCGTCTCTGGCACCACCGCCACCGGCGAAGACGGCAAAATAGTCGGGGTTGGTGATGCCTATGCCCAAACAATTCAAGCAATTAAAAACATCGAAGTAGCGCTAAAACAAACCAGAGCTGGCCTCCAGCACGTCGTGCGCACCCGCATTTTTGTTACCGACATCAAAAATTGGGAGCAAGTAGGCAAGGCCCATGGTGAATACTTCTCGGAGATTCGCCCAGCAACAAGTATGGTTGAAGTAGCGCGGCTGATCTCGCCAGACATGTTAGTTGAAATAGAAGCAGACGCGGTTATCTAGCTCTATCTATATTAGCGGTAGGCATCAACCCAAGCTAGGTCAATAGTTGCAGACCCAGAGCTCATCGGTACTCTCAGCAAAAATTTACGCTCTTTTGCCCTAGACGCTGACAGGGTGTATATTTCGCGATCGCCACTGCCTGCGGTGAAGCCCTCAAGCATGGCGAAATTGATAAAGCGAACCTCTACTGGAATTGAAGTATCACGGGAACTAGACGAGCCCGAGACAAAATTTCCAAGCCTTTGGCTGTGCTCTCGAAGCACTACTCTAGTGCGACCAATGCCTTTTCTATGGTGAATGGCAATACAGAGTTTTCCCTTACGAAAGGAAGCTATTAGCTTATCGGGTACAGGGCTCTTCTCAGCTGGCAATAGGCTCTCAACTTCAACAGTAGGTGATGGCTGTGCGACCGAGACCGGCCAGAAGAAGAAGAGGAAGAAGAAAAAACAAGCAGTAAGGCAAAGGCAGCAAATTCGGAAAGCAAAACAAATCATCGACTTGATCATGTTTTGCCCCTCATCTGACCACTCCATTTTCCTGTATGCAGCTCACAAACAGGCTCTCCTACTTAATAGTAGTACTACTTGGAAGTGATTTGCTTTTCTGAGATACTAAGAGTTCAGAAATACCTTGAGATTGAAGAGATGAACAATAAGTTATTCGTAGGAAATCTTTCCTTTAAAGTAGAAGAAGCCGAACTGCAAGAGGTATTTTCGCAAACAGGTTCTGTTCTTTCGGTGGCCATTCCTACAGACAAATATACAGGTAAGAAACGCGGCTTTGGCTTTGTCGAGATGGCTTCGGCAGAGGACGCCGAGCAGGCTATTAAGGCCCTTCACGGTCGCGCCCTGGCTGGACGAGAAATGTCGGTCAATCTAGCTAGACCAAAGACCCGCCAAGACTAGACTAGGCCAAGACTAGGCCAAGACTGGGCCAGGACAGGACAGGCCAGGCAGAAACAGACCAGACCTAGAACAAAGTATTAGTCTTTAATAACGATACGGTCTTAGCGAATGGGGCTCTGCGGCCTTTCAGTGCATGAGCATGTTGCTATAATTTTCGCTTGTCAAGCAACCTCGATATGGTTTTGAATGCCTAGCTCACCGCCCCCAACGCTACAAACAAAAGTCGACGGCGCGAGCAAGACAACGGCCCTCGGCAGGGGCTCAGACCCTAGCTCTGGCAAGAGTTCGCAGCCCGAAAGCAATTTAACAGACGGCAAGCTAAGTGTAGTTTGCAAAAGCAAAGTATTTCAGGCTGCTGCATTGGTAGTGCTGGCCAATTTGCTTTTAGTGATTACCAATCCTTTTAAGGGCGTCGACCCCGATAGCTTACCGACATTGAAGTCGTGGGTATTCTGGACGACTCAAGACTACCGCCAGGAAGTTAACCCCAAAGTTGTGCTGCTCGGTTCATCGCTTTTGATGAACTCAGTATGGATGCAAGAAGCTGAGCACTTGCAAAAGAATGTAGATATCGTGGTCAACCGCAGAACCACATATTTAGAATCTGTCATCAGCAAGTACATGAAGGGCTATCAGGGCACGTGCTTCAATTTTGGCTTGCCGGGCAGTATGGTCTCGGACGACTACATGATTGCTCGCACGCAGTTCGACAAAGATCACACACCCAAAGTGATGGTGCTCTGCCTTGGGCCAAGAGACTTGATGGACACTAGCTTTAGCTGTGCTGGTGCCACCACTGCCTTCAAATATTTAGAGCGCTTTACCGATACAAAAGATTTGCTCGATATTGCTTACACCAGCGCTTGGCCCAAAATCAATTTCATGCTGCGCGAATATATTTACTTCGTCGACAAAAAATATCATTCTCAAAGTGTTCTTGGTGAGCAAGCAAAAGCCGCTCTCAACCCAGTCTATGCAAAAGTAGCAGCACCTAGTGCCTTTAACATCAAAACCGAGTTTGACAAACAATTTGCTTTCTACCGCTCAGAAGTAGAAAAAGGTGTATTCATAGCCAAGCCGAATGCGCAGACAGATTCATTCTACGACAATGGCAAAGACTGGAAGAAACGCTTTAAAAACTCCAACGACGAGATGTTCGACAATCAAAAAATTTGGTTGAACAAATGTCTAAGCGAAGCCAAAGCCAAAGGAATTACACCAGTACTAGTGAACATGCCAGTTTCAGAACTTGGTATCAAATACATTCCAGCGATGGTCTACAAACGGCACGTTGATACTCTCATTGAAATGTCAGCTAAGTACGACTGCCCCTATGTCGACACCATGAAAGAAGGTCTGTTCGATATGAAAGACTTTTCTGACTATGGCCACATGGATGCTAGTGGTGGCAGAAAGATAATCGACATAATCGGCCGCAGCCTGGCTAGCGATGAGCGCACAAAAACGGCGCTGACGTCATCAGTTCCGGCCAACGAGGCAAGCAAGTAATGCTATTCAACAGCGCAGCCTATCTAGTTTTTCTGCCGATCGTCGTAGCCATATACTGGTTCATGCCTTTTCGCTATCGCACAGCCTTCTTGCTCTTTGCCAGCTATGTTTTCTACATGACCTGGAAGCCAATCTATCTAGTATTGATTATTGCTCTCACTGCCTTCAACTATTTTGCTGGCATTGCTATCGAGAAACAAAAAACGCAGCGCAAGCTGGTTCTAATAGGTTCACTGGCAGCCAATATTCTCACTCTTGCCTACTTTAAATATGCCTATTTTGCCATCGATGCCACTAACAGTGTGCTGTCCATAGCTGGAAGAAAAATCTCTTACCCCCTGCACGAGATTATTTTGCCCCTGGGCATATCGTTTTTCGTCTTCGAATTTATCCACTACTTAGTTGACGTCTACAAAGGCAGTCCAGCTGTTAAGGCACCACTGGAGTTCGCTCTTTTCCCCAGCTTCTTCCCCACTCAAATTGCCGGCCCAATCAAACGCTTCCAAGATTTTGTGCCGCAATTGCACAAGCCAGCCAAGATCACTTTGAAAGATTTTGATGAAGGCGTAGAGCTAATTTTGTGGGGTCTATTTAAAAAAGTAATTGTGGCCGACAGTGTTGCTGTGGTCATCGATAAATGTATGCCACACCCAGAGATGTTGAGCACTTTCGACTGCTGGTCATTGCTTTGGGCCTTTGCCATTCAAGTCTATTTTGATTTCTCCGGCTATACCGATATCGCCCGGGGTTCAGCTGCACTACTCGGCTTCAAAGTACCACTCAACTTCAATCTGCCTTTCTTAGCTGGCTCGATTACAGAATACTGGCGCCGTTGGCATATATCGCTGTCACTGTGGCTGCGCGATTATTTATTCTTCCCCCTTGGTGGCAGCAAACACGGCACCCTCGCCACACTGCGCAACGTCATGATTACATTTACTCTGGCTGGCCTCTGGCACGGAGCAGGCCTAAACTACATCATTTTCGGGGCCTTTCACGGTTTTTGGCTTAACTGCAACAGAGTGTGGCGAATACAGGTCGAGAAAAGTGCTCTTCTAATCAAATTGACTGAAACAAAGCTTTTCCATTGCTTTGGCGTACTGCTCACATTCAATTGCCTGGCCATCACATTAGTTACCTTCCGGTTACCAAACATGGAGCTATCGGGGCGCTACTTCCAAAAGCTCTTAATGCTGGCACCACAGACGGCCAACAGTATCAATCCACTAGCAATGACTATTCCATCTATTGAAGGACCGGCTAACTTTGCCCTCTTCCCTGTAATTTTAATCAGCATTGTCATCGGCCACCTAATCTCTCACCAGCTACAAGGCAAGAGCCAACCAGGCGTCCTGCCATTGCCTAAACCGCTGCAGGCACTTAGACCAGCTTACCTAGCGGCTATAGCTATTCTGCTATTGCTATTTGCTCCTGATGGCACACCGAGCTTCGTTTATTTCCAGTTCTAGCGAAACCTGCTTTCTGTTTAGCTTAAGGCAGTACGTTTATCACTTCGCAATCAGGGCTGATGGCTTTGAAGGCGTTTGTTTCTGCCTTCGAAATCACAGGCAAGCGATTGATTACCAACCGGGTTAGCCGGGGTAGCTTTGCCAAGCTGAGCAAGCCGCGACCAGTCAACTGCGTATGCGAAACATCGAGGTTGGATAGTTTCGGCAGCAGTCGCGGCAATTCGGCGGCATCCCGGTCGTTGAATCGACAGTTTTGCACGTTAAGGGTTCTCAGTTTTGCACATTTGGAAAGTATTCTCAGGCCAACAATAGTCACCGCCGTACTGTCCAAATCAAGACATTCCAGGTTCTTCAACTTAGCTACAGAGTTCATGCCAGAGTCAGTGATATTCGTATTGAGTAAAACAAGCTTCCACATGGGTTGGTGCGTAAGCAGCAGTGGCAGACCCCGGTCGGTAACCTTCGTGGCAGCTAGGTTGAGATCGGACAGATCGTTAAGTGCTGCCAACAAACCTAAACCTTCATCATCAACGTCAGTGTCGCTCAGGTTCAAGTAACCTAACTTCTTCAGCTTGGCAATTTCTTTCAAGCCGCCGCTGTCAATGTTTGTGTTGGTGAGATTAAGCCCCGTCAGGGGAAGATTGCTCAAGTACCTAAGACCCTGGTTTGAGATACCAGTGTGCGCCAGACTTAGCTCTTCCAGTTTTTTTAGTTTGGCCAGATGAACCATTGATTGGTCAGTCATATCTAAGAACTCAAAAGAGAGTTTTCTCGTGGTCAGGTTCTTCTCTACAAGCTCTTTGGCTAGGCGATTTGACTCGGACACTTTAAATTCATTGCCGCTGCCCTGCGCTCCCGCTACCTTAACACTTCTAATTCTTTCGGCTTGTTCTTCGGCTCTATCGAGCATTTGCAGCACAACTACGATTATCAGTACCGTCACTACAAGGGTGCAGGCAACAAGAACCACAATACCAATGCGACGAGGAGAAGCAGATTTGAAGCTTCCACCATCTTCGTTTGCAGAATCGCGCTCACTGAAAAGGTTGGCCAAATTTCTACCTACCTCAAGTGCATGCAATCGCACCATATTCGATGGCAGGGCTTTTCTCACCTTCGGCGCCGAAATCAAAATATAGAGACAACAGGCAACTATTACCGTTTGGTTTTATTTAACAACCAAGGAGGCCAGACACATTTTTAGTGTGATATTGCAGTGCTCTTCGAGCATGTCAGGCGACAGCAAATCAGTACCGTCGGGCCAAAGGTTCTTGAGATTATCCCTCGCGACTGTGTAGAAAACACACATTCCAAGCAGATTGGCAGCTGTATGTAGTGGATCAGCAGTCGCAAACTCGCCACATTCCATGCCACGCTTGAGGCTCTCAATTAATGGTCCATAGAGACTGCCCAAAGAAGTCTCGCAGTAGAACTTGCCTTCATTCTGTAAAGCTTCTAAGAGCATTAGGCTGACTACATTCGGATTTTCAGCAGCATGCATCAATACATTGCGCATGATCGCAGCCACAGCTTCTTTAGGAGTGAGATCTGTGACATGAAGCGAAGCTATCTCAGCGCTTCGGCGCACAATCAAGCGCTCCATGACCGCGCGGTAAAGGTTTTCTTTATTCTCAAAATAGTAGTGAATCATGGCTTTGGTGACGCCAGTTCGGGCAGCTATTGATTCAGTGCGCGCGCCCCAAAGACCAACTTTGGCAAATTCTTGTTCTGCGGCATCAAGTATGCTGTTACGAGTGGCTTCAGCATCACGAGTAGGGGTTTTTACAGCGACTTTTGCAATTTTTTCCATTCTTTAACCACTTAAGCTTGGCTACCTTACTGGACACAATGGTCCAGTATAAACCCTTAAATTTACTGCAATACCGTTTTCGATATTCTTGACATTCCCAAATTTTGTCAATAATCAACTTATTCCTACTATTTGAAACTTTTTCAGCATAAAAAAGGGGCAGCATGTCGGCTCTGCCCCCCTTTTCTACTAGTCATTTATATTTCGAAAGGTTGTCTTTCGAAAGCTTGTCAGTCTAGCCGCAACAAGAGCTTTTCTTCTCTTCCTTAGGCTTGGCAGCAGCATCAGTAGAGCAAGTCTTGGCTTTCGCCTCACTGGCTTTCTCTTCTGCTGATTTGGAGGAACAAGTATCCTCAACTTTTACCTTGAGATCGTCTTTTTTTTCTGTTTCTGTTGCTGACATGATTTTCTCCATTTTTTTCTGTTGCATCTGTAGTTCATTTGGCGCTCAAAGGCGCTAGCCACATGTAAAGCTGTTTCGGTCAGACCGCCATAAAGGCAAAGGTCAACTCTATAAAATTGTCTATTGGTTTGGTCGTGCGTGTTGACTTAGCCCGAAGCACAGCGCCTTCCCAACCGCTGAGAAAGAAATCGGCGAGAGGCAAAGCTTCAAAGTCGCGACGAATTTCGCCAGACTTCTGGCCGGATTCGATGCATGCCGCAAAGACATCAGTCCAGCTTTGAAATACTTTCTCTAGCTCTTCGCGCAAGACTTCGCTTTGGCTAGCCATCTCCTGACTAAGATTGCCAATCAAGCACCCACGCGTGCATTTGCGCTCTTCGATATTTTGTTTGTTCTTCTGACAATAGAGCTTGAGCCGTCCCAGCGGAGACAGCGACTCATCCCTAAGACAACAAAGAATTCGGTCAGTATAACCCTGATCAAAATGACGAATAATCTGCAAGGCAAATTCTTCTTTGCTATCAAAGTAATAATAGAAGCTACCTTTCGGTACACCAACAGACTCTAAGACTTCTTGCAAGCCGCAGTTGCTATAGCCTTTCTCAAGCATCAACCTTGTGCCAGCTTCAAGCAATTCTTGCTTGGTTCCTTCTTTTTGTACTACTTTAGCCATGACTACTCTGTCCGTTTCTATTTATTACTTACTACCAGAACCTAGTCTCTCCAGCTCGAATCATTATTTGAATTTAGCTGACGAAGCCAAACCCGATCTAGTTCCACAAGGGTGACGTCCTCTAGTTGAGTCTCAGTTGCCGCATCATTTTTGTCGTTCTTACCGAAGAAGACATTAGTTAGGTGCTGTCTTGTTTGTTCTAGCGCAGCAGCATGATGGACATTCGACAAATAATAGTGATTGAGAAAATTGCTGTACATTTTTTTGTCCTCGTAACTTCAGCTTAATGGTGCCTTTCAACTTCTTTGACACGCAGCTGCCCACAGCACCACCGGCAGTGACATTGTCAATTCATCTCTAAAATTCAATTTTTCGCAATTTGGACTTCGTGGCTAACTGATTAAAGCTCCCTTTTGCATTCGAAGACCATGCACTAATAATAGACCAGTCGTCTAGTATCGTCAAGTCACCCCAAAAATGAGAGAATATTCCCTGAAAACGAAAGGCTAGCGCCTGCCTACCACAAGTAGAGGATATTTTGATTCAATTCAAATCGACATTACTGACCGGCCTGTGTGCAACTATTTTTCTTTTCGCCCAGCCCGTGGCCGCCAAATCTGCGCAAGAACCATTTAAGGGAAGTGTTCAGCCTGCCGATATGGCGGCGCTAACAAAGCTCAACGACAAGTTCCGGCTCCTTTACGGTGAGGCTAAGGCCAATGTACTGAGCGCTCAGACCACTCCCATAATCATCTGCTACGGCGACCATATGGAGCTGATTTTCGGCGACAGGCGAGACCAAATTTCATTCATACCATCCTCTTATACAGCCTTAAAAATCATCGACCATATCCCTTTGGCCATCTTCAGCCTGCTACAAGGCAATATAGATAAGCCACTGAGCGCCAAAGCAAAACTCGACCTAAGTGAGATAAAGGAACTAACGGCAGCCGCCCGCCCAGAGCTTCCAAAGCAGAACTATCCAGCGCCCACCATGACGCGCCAGAACATCATTATCGATAAAAGTATTAAATTCATTGACTCTAGCCTAGAGAGCGGCCAGGTGAGCAACAAGACACTTAACGACTTCGTCGAAGCCTTGCGTCCCGAGATTTTAGAGAACGCCTATGAAGCTGTCAGCGCCCAAATAGCGAAGCAAGACGAGAAAGTGGCCCAATGGAAAAAAGAGCTAGGCCCCGCCTGGAACAACGTCAAAGTGATAATTGTTAGCGGTCATATGCCTAGAGAGCAGCATTCGTCGTTTCAATACTTCAGCAAAGTCTTAGGGGTAAAGCGCGAAGGCGACAAAATTGTCTACAGCGAAGGCCCAGCAGAAGAAAAAGATGCACTCAATTTGCTGCACACCCATATGCTCGATAAAAAAATAGCCCAGTCTTTCTTTAACGACCGCTGGCGCATGCACCGAGATTTACTCTCAGACGGAGCGGCGCGCTACTTGCGCAGCCACAAGCTTGCAGCTAAGTAGAGTACTAGGTTTCAGACCGCGCCCTTATCGGCGCCTGTCCCGGCGAGCATGACTATCGTGCTCATTAACTTTAATTGGAATCACCACTGGTCGAGCTTCAGGCCCCAGTAGCCACGAACTCACGGTATCCCAAAGTTCTTGCCAGAATGACCGTTGCAAGATTGACGGTTTCATCAATGCCCCCTCTCAGTCAACGAGTGACTGATTTGTTCGTTTTTCCCTGCAGCTCTTAAATTGAGAGATTAAAACGAACCCTCTGCAGCCTATCTTTATTCACCATAGCAGATTAACTCAAAGCTTGAGACTTGAAACTGTGGTTTTTCCCATGGTAAGCCAAATAATTGAAGGAATTGACATTAACCTTGCATTTACCAGTTATTTGGCAACAACCAATCGTCTCGTCACCCCTTGCCAGTTTCGTTCTCACGAACAGGGGGTATGAAGCAATGTTTGAGCAAATCTCTGCAGAGAGCGTTCATCCGCGGGTTTTTTATGATTGGCGAACCGGAACCAAAACAGCCGACTATCGACAAGCACTCGCTAAAGACTCGAGGGCCAATCGCGCCAGTGGACGGCTCTCTGCCAACACTGCCAAACGTTGCGCTGGGCTCACTCACGGCAGTTATTGCCTTACTCTATCTTGACCTGACAATGCCATGGTTCCAACCGGCAACTACATTCAGCCCAACGCAAGTAGTAATTTTGTTGGTAGCAGTCGCACTAATCTTTGTGCACCTAACGTGGCTGTCGGTCAGCCAAGGACAATTGCTAGAACACACGAAGTACTACTCATCAGACTATTTATCAAATTATTCAAAAACGGTTATCAATCAAAAATTTCTGCTCGCCATCAATGGCACCGGTTGGCTGATTCTAACAGGCGCCTGCTATTACAATTACAGCTCAATCAATAGCAGTTTCCACGTCACAGTCGTTTGGCTAACAACTATTTTCTTACTCTACTACTTCTACATTACTCTTCTCCACACACCAAAGAAAAGCAAAACACGACTAGAACCTAAACACGTCAGCGAAGTTCCACAAAACGCCTTCGCTCTTATATTCTTCAGCCTTTTTATGCTGCCATATATTTGGTATTGGAAAAGGACAGTAGCTTCCTTTGACCATTCAAACGCTAGTAAAGAATCACGAAGACAAGCAAACACTGATCGGCCTGAAGAAAAGCTAGTGATTCCCTATGTACCATTGATTGGCTTTGAGCGGTGGCTTGAAAGCAGAAACAAATCAACGACTCAAGACAACAATCAAGAAAATCTAGTGATCGCTTTCGCCGCCAATGTATTGCTATTGGCCCCGCTAATATTCTATAGAAACGAGATCTTCGCAGCTATCAAAGACTTCTTCGCCTGGCAAGAAAGTGCAGCTATGGCAAACACAACCGCAACAAACACTGCATGGCATATTGCCAATCAAACTCTGCTGATCGGCGCTGTCGCGCTACCTGTCGGCGCCACCGTGACTTTAGCCTTTATAATTCTCAAGCAGCCGACACACCTTGAATTCACGCCCCTCGGCTTTAGCGCCTTTCGCTGGTTAGGTGACCGAAGGTGGCAAAGCAAAGGGTTTCTCTGGTCTGAGCTAGCCGCAATAGCACTGAATGAGCGTAGAACTAAGACACAGGCTCGCTTCTCAGAATTAGAATTCGTTTTAAAATCAGGCGACTCAGTGACTTTCAACTTAAATGCTGTCGTTTCGCAGGATGACCGCTCGACAATCTTGAAAGCGATCGAACGCTGGGCACCAAACACCAGCCGGCAGGCAGAAGCAATACAGGCGCTTCAACCACCTATTGATCATAGCTACACAGAACTATGGCTTCAGGCGCTACTGGCACCGCCCCAACGAGATCGGCTTCAACCACTGACAGAAGGAACGATTCTATGCAATCAACGATATAAGGTCAGACATGCACTAGGAGTTGGGGGACAGGGTGCAGCATATGAAGCCCTCGACATGGAGAGCGCTCAAGTCATTGTTCTAAAGGAATTTCTACTACCAATCTATGTCGATATTAGCGTGCGCAAAAGTGTTCTAGATAGTTTCGAGAGAGAAGCACGAATTCTCACAAAACTAAAACACAATCAGATAGTAAAGCTAATTGATTTCTTTGTTGAAGATCACCGGGCGTACTTAGTCTTAGAGCACATAGAAGGTGCCACTCTAGCACAGCTGGTGATTAACCAAGGGCCATTGCCAGAAAAGCTTGTTCGTGAGCTGGCCACGCAAATGTGCACAATACTAAGCTATTTACATAATATGGAACCGCCCATAGTGCATAGAGACTTCACACCTGAAAATCTTATTCTGCGCAGCGATGGATTACTAAAGCTAATAGACTTCAACGTAGCACGACAAGTTGAATCGAATGCTACTGGTTCAGTTGTGGGAAAACCAGCGTACCTGCCACCCGAGCAATTTCGAGGGCAAGCTGTATGCCAAAGCGACATCTACAGCATGGGCGCCACCCTAAGTTTCATACTGACGGGAAAGCAGCCCGAGCCAATTAGCGTATCTCATCCGATAGCAGAGTCAATCGCGATATCAGAGCAAATGGATACAATAGTCGCTAAAGCGACTGCAATAAATGTGCAAGATCGCTATAACGACTGCGACCAAATATTGCTAGACCTACAGAAGCCAATGCCAGAAGCTTAGCAATCAGTCGTCAATCTTTGCAGCCCCCCCCCTTGGCAAGACACCTTCTCAAATATGTGCACTCCATTTACATTGCCGGGCAAGAAGGCTGAAACGCTCTAATAGCTAGCATTTCAGAACATCTCCAGATTTTTCAAAAATTCTTGGCTCTTTACTGAGTAAGCACAGTCATCAGTAACGAAAAGAAGCTGGAGAGCACTAAGTGAACGCAGAAGACTTAATAAACACGGCCCAAGCACTGATGGCAAACAACAAAGGTCTCTTGGCCATGGACGAGAGCAATACCACCTGCAACAAACGCTTTACCCAAGCGAGCATCAAACCCACTGAAGAAAATCGCCGAGCTTATAGAGAATTGCTGATCACCAGCCCGGGGCTCTCTAACTACATAAGTGGCGCCATTCTCTATGATGAGACAATTCGCCAAAGAAAAGAAGACGGAACTGCTTTCACTAGAGTGCTTTCGGACGCCGGAATTATTACGGGTATAAAAGTTGATACTGGCACAAAAAATATGCCTGGTCACCTTGGTGAAAAAATCACAGAGGGCCTCGACGGCTTGCCCGTTCGCCTGGCCGAGTATCGTACCCTCGGAGCGCGCTTTGCTAAATGGCGAGCCGTTATAGCACTAGGCTTTGGCGTACCGACTAGAGCCTGCATTGAAGCCAACGCCCAAACCCTAGCGCTCTATGCTGCTTATTGCCAAGAAGCCTCAATTGTGCCAATTGTCGAACCTGAAGTATTAATGGATGGTGAACACACCATGGAACAGTGCCACGAGGTAACCGAAGAACTTCTTCGTGCAGTTTTCAATCAGCTCTACACTCATGGTGTAATGCTCGAAGGTTTAATTCTAAAACCAAATATGGTGCTTCCAGGGTTGAACTGTACCAAACAAAATGCCGTTGACGATGTAGCAGAAGCGACACTTAATTGTCTTTTGCGAGCAGTTCCTGGCGCGGTTGCCGGAATAGCCTTTCTCTCAGGCGGCCAAACTGCCGAACTCGCATCAGCGCGCCTGAATGCCATCAATAACAAATTCAGTCTAAAACTTCCCTGGCCGCTAGCATTTTCTTTCGCCCGGGCACTTCAACAACCTGCGCTGGAACTATGGAACGGCGAAAGCAAGAATATTGCAGCAGCACAACAGGCTCTTCTACATCGCGCTCATTGCAACAAAGTAGCCCGTCTCGGCGAATACACTGTCGCAACTGAACAGGCTTCGAGCTTCTAACTATACAAAGGAATTTTATGTCTATTCTCATTGGCAAGCACGAATTCGATGGACCATTCCACGATGTCGATTCTTTAGAAGAAAAAGAAGGGCTTTACGTTGTCTTGAACTACAAAGATGAGCAATACGAATTAATTCATGTAGCTCAGGCAGACAACATCAGAGAGCGCATTCAACTTTTACCCTCGGAGAAGCCAAATGGAAAAATTCTATTTGCTGCTCTGTATACACCAAGGTTTGGAAAGCGAGAAAGAAATATTCTGGTTGAAGATATCGAAAACGACATTGATAGCCATGACAGCACCCAAGGCATAGCCTAATCAAAAAGGAAATCAAAAATGCACGCAACAGCAAATGACTCAGTAATAGCCGTTTTTAAAGATCACTTAGAAGCAGAAGAGGCCATTAAAGAGCTACAAAAATCAGGCTTTGATATGAAGCAACTGAGTATTGTCGGCAAAGACTATCACACAGAAGAACATGTGGTTGGCTACTATAATCTAGGCGATCAAGTATCTACCTGGGGCAAGACCGGCGCTTTTTGGGGCTGGATTTGGGGCTTGCTATTTGGTTCAGCCTTTGTTTTCATTCCTGGCATTGGACCGACAATGATAGGCGGCCCCATCGTCAGCTGGCTAGTTGGCGCCCTTGAAACAGCAGTAGTCGTCGGTGGCGTCAGTGCCTTGGGTGGTGCTCTAATTGGTGCCGGTATACCAAAAGATAGCGTACTCAAATACGAAACCGCCCTGAAAGCAAGTAAATATCTAGTTATCGCTCACGGTACCAGAGCAGAAGTTGAGCATGTTAAAGGAATTCTCGATAACAATAAAGCCGAAACATCAACAGTGCATAGCAAACTTGTAGGAGCTAGCGCTTAAACTAGCCATATCAGAACCATGACAAAAGCCGCTGTTCATCGACAGCGGCTTTCTCTTTCTCTATCTAAACTGCGCTAACTTCGGCGTCAACAATATCGTCTTCTTCCTATTTTTCGAACTTTCAATAAGAACCTATTATTTACATATATCTCATCAATCGCTGATCCACATCAGGCGAGGCCAAGGAAGAGCGCTCAAGTGCCAGGCAGCAGGCAGTTTACAATCAGATTAAACTAACGGTCCCAGGCAGCAGAACAGTGGCAAAATCACTTCATAGTTGGCTTCTAGAGAGCAACGCACTGTTATACTCGAAGAACCTATTTTTGAACCGAGCCACAGCACCTCATCCAATTATTCACGCCTTATTCACACTTCATTAACTTAAACGCGAGAGCAAGACATGCCAGAAACAGCAGAATTAGCAACAGTAACAACTACTAGTGGCGAGCACAAATTCAAACTGAATGGCAAACCACTCAAAGTGGGAATTGTTGGCGCTACTGGTATGGTCGGTCAACAATTGATTCGCATGCTCAAAGACCACCCCTGGTTTGAAGTAACAAAGTTGGCAGCGTCAGCTGGTTCTGCCGGCAAGACTTATGAGCAATCAGTGGCTGGTCGCTGGTTCATGGATTTTCCCATTCCGTCAGGTATCGGCAAACTTGCGGTAGTTGACGCCGATGATCTCGACCAGGTTGTTGCTGGCGTCGATATCGTCTTCTGCGCAGTGAGCATCGACAAGGCAGCGGTTTTGAAGCTAGAAGACGATCTAGCCAAGCGCGGTGTCTTTGTTACATCATGCAATTCAGCTTACAGAATGGACAAACTGGTACCAATGATGATACCAGCAGCTAACGCCGATCATCTCAATGTCTTAAAGGCTCAACGGCAAGAGCGCGGCTACACAACAGGCGCCATAATGGTCAAAAGCAATTGCTCAATCCAGAGCTATGTAATTGGCCTGACACCGCTTAAAGAGTTTGGTATCAAACAAATTTTTGTGCACAGCGAACAGGCCCTCTCGGGGGCTGGCAAGACCTTCCAAACTTGGCCTGAAATGGTTGAGAACGTCATTCCCTACATCGGTGGCGAAGAGCAAAAGTCAGAGCAGGAACCACTTAAAGTCTGGGGCAAGCTCACTGATTCTGGTATCGAGCATGCTACCACTCCTAAAATTCAAGCGAAATGTGTGCGTGTTGCAGTGAGCGATGGTCACACAGCCTATGTCAATGTGCAGTTTGAAAAGGCAGTAGACAAAGAAACTATTTTGACAAAATGGAATGAGTTTGAGGGAGTGCGCGGCTTGCCATCGGCACCTCAAAATCAGATTCACTATATCGACGCCGCAGACAGGCCACAACCGAAGCTCGATGTTATGACTGAAAATGGCATGGCCGTTACCATCGGTCAACTAGCAGTTGCCGAAGACAACTGGGTGAGATTCACAGCTCTAGCTCACAACGCCATTCTTGGAGCGGCTGGTGGAGCAGTTCTAGCCACTGAATTAGCGGTTAAAAACGGCTGCGTTTACCGGCGCGTAACTGAATCGGCAGAGAAAGCTACGGCAGGCTCAACAAAGTAACTTTCACCAGGAAACTATTCTTTTAGGTAACGTAAAGCAATCATGCAGAGCACTTCTAGCACTACCAACACTAGACAACGCCGTACCATCCGCGGCCCACTGACAGTTCAAGATGAAAACTTCGAAGAGAAAATCAGAAAGAGCTTTGAACATCAAGGAGTAATGCATGCTCTTGGTGGCACTATTGAAGAAATTAGCCTCGGTTATGTTGAAGTGCATCTGCCATTCTCAAAAGCCACACAGCAGCAGCATGGCTTCTTTCATGGTGGCATTGTCGCCATGTTGGCAGATACGGCTTCAGGTTTCACCACCTACACTGTTCTTCCGCCAGATGAAGAATGCCTATCAGCCGAATTCAAAGTCAATTTTCTCTATCCCGCCAACGGCTCTAAGTTAATTAGCCGTGGCGGTATCATAAAAGTAGGAAAGACTCTAGTCATAGCAGAAGCAACCGTATCTGTTATTCGAGGAGATCAAGAGATAGACTGCGCTTACATGATTCACACTTTGGCTAGAACCAAGCACGTCAAAAGCGGCTCTGAAAATAAGGCCTAACCTACTAAACCTAAGAGGCTATGCAGTGAACACTAGATTGAACAAGAGATTCTTGGCATCGTTACTGGCACCACTGCTAGCAGCAATCGGCATCAATAGTGCGTTTATCTTACCCTCAAATTCTTGCACCGATTTTCTTGTAAAGACAAGCGATGGCACAAAAATCGTGGGGCGCTCAATGGAATGGGGCGCAGACCTGAAGTCGCACGTATGGAAGTACCCCAAAGGCCAGTCACGTTCATCTCAGACGCCAGATGGCAGCAAGGCCTTGAGCTGGCAGTCAAAGTATGGCTACCTTGCTGTTGATGCCAACAACATGCCACTGGCTATTGACGGCATGAATGAACAAGGTTTGTCAGTCGGTATGCTCTGGATGCCTGGCGCGGTTTATCAAGATGTCGCCAAGGTCAGTCCAAGTAATACCATCAGCCTGCTTGATCTAGATCATTGGTTATTGGGCAGTTTTACCACTGTCGCTGAAGTAAAAGAGGCCATAGCCAAAGTTATGGTATGGGCACCACAGATGGCCGAATGGGGCGGCACCCCCACTGCTCACCTAGCTATTCACGATGCCACCGGTGCTAGTGCCGTAATCGAATTTGTAGATGGTCAACAAAAAATATACGACAATCAGGCCAGCGTACTCACCAACGCACCCACCTTTGACTGGCACAAAACCAATCTCAATAACTACGTCAACATCTCAGCCTCAAACGCTGAACCAATTCACGTGAGAAACACTGTCTTAGCACCACCTGGTCAAGGCGGTGGTTTCCTGGGAATTCCAGGCGACTGGACACCGCCATCAAGGTTCGTGCGCACCGCTGCTATGCTCGGTTTTGCTAAGCCAGTAGCAAATGCCAAGGACGGCATCGATCTCACTTTGCACATTTTGAATGCCGTGGATATTCCACTTGGTGATGTGCGCCAAGCAGACAATCAAATTGACCACAGCGACTACACCCAGTGGGTGCTGATTAAAGATTTGACGAATCGTGTACTGCACTTCCGCTCATACGACAATTTGACAGTTCGCGCCATTGACATGAAGAAACTCAACTTCAACGCTGGCACAAAGCCAGAGAAGCTAACACCTATTGCCGGTGGCAAGGCAGTTGTAGAGCTTACTTTCTAGAAAAGAGACTGCAAAATTTATACTAAAAGGCGGACACTCGCATTAAGTATCCGCCTTTTTTTGTGCAACTATTTGAACTTAAACGTTCATGACCAGTCGAGAAGCTTTGTTGAGTTTCTCTATGGCTATAGGAAGATCGAGGGTTGTAATTTGCCCGTCTTTGACAATTACCCTACCGTCAATCACGGTGTAAGAAGCATTCTGCGGAGCACAGAATACTAGTGCAGCGACTGGATCTACCATACTGCCACCAGCAAAACTTCTCTGGTTAGTATCTACAGCGAAGAAATCAGCACGTTTTCCTGGCTCAAGCGAGCCAATATCGTCTCGACCAAGAATAGCAGCACCGCCTAGAGTCGCCATTTCTAAGCAATCGCGAGCAGATATCCACTCTTTCTTCGCTTCTGGAGGACCACCTTCATTTTCGCTCAATAGAGTACGAGCAAGCAGCATTGCCATTCTCGCTTCAGCAAGCATGTGCGAGCAATCATTGCTCGAAGAACCGTCAACTCCTAGACCAACTTTCACACCAGCATCGCGCATCTTTTTAATTGGAGCCATGCCGGAAGCGAGTCGCATATTCGACGACGGACAGTGAGCAACACCAGAGCCAGTCTTGGCATACTGCGCGATTTCGGCATCATTGACGTGCACCGAATGAGCAAACCAAACGTCATTTCCTAGCCAGCCCAATTTCTCCATAGCAGCAACTGGGCGCAAGCCATAGCGTTTTAGACAGTAGCGCTCTTCATCGAGAGATTCAGCAAGGTGAGTATGCAAGCCGCACTTGTGCTGGCGAGCCAATTTCGCCGACTCAATCATGAGATCGTCAGTAACCGAGAAGGGCGAACAAGGGGCAAGAACAATTCTTGTCATCGCTCCAGGCTTCAAATCGTGATACTTATCGATTACTCTTTGGCAGTCGCTCAAGATATCTTTCTCATTCTCAACACAACTATCTGGTGGCAAACCACCTTTAGATTGGCCTAGAGACATACTTCCGCGAGAGGCATGGAAGCGAATTCCCATGTCTTGCGCTACACCAATGGCATCGTCAATTTTGCAGCCATTGGGGAACACATATTGCTGATCGAAAACTGTTGTACATCCAGACAAGGCCAATTCAGCAAGACCAACCTGTACGGCTAGACGTTCCGAATCAGGGGTCATCCGCGCCCACATCGGATAAAGCACACGCAACCAGTTCCAGACGTTTCCATCCTGGCAAGCTGGTGCCACGCGAGTTAAGTGCTGATAAAGGTGTTGGTGAGTGTTTACAAGGCCGGGTAAAACCAGCTGCCCCTTCATGTCTATGACCATTTCTGCTGTTTTGGGGAGCTTATCAGAAGTATCAACCTGCTTGATCACACCGTCTTCAATGTACATACCGCCGTCTTTGATCTCTCGGCGAGTTTTATCCATTGTCACAAGCACTGAAGCATTCTTTACGAGCATCGTCTTAGGACGTCCAGAACTTCCTTTCGAGCTGGCTTTAGAACTAGCGGCTTTCGCCTCAGAGCTAGCGCCAACAGCAATCGCTGACGCCGTAGCGGCAGCACCGGCCAAGAAATTACGACGAGTCAGACCTTCATTCTTTTCCTTTTCGTCAAAATTGTCTTGCGGTTCCCTTGCATCTTTCATAAAGACTCTCCTCGTAAGTATTTTCCCTAAAGTACTGATCAGTCTAGGCTTTTAACTAATTCGTCGAAGCCTTGATTACTGGTTCTTAGCAAGGCTCGCAAATCATAAAGCATGGCAACACGGTTGTGGATCAAAGTGATGGTCTCGCTCCACCAGTGGTGCGCTCGCCCTTCGGCAGAAAGCGCTTCTACAGCTGATGGGCGTTCGACATTAACGTTCAAGACCTTAGTCACTTTCCAATACTTAACTAACTCTTCTCGCCGCGACAAATTAGTCTTGCTCAGAGGCGAAGGACCGTTGAGATATCGCACCATCAGAGGCGACAATTTGGCATAAGCCGAATCTTTACCGAAGGCAGCCCCTAGGCCGTTAGGCTCAGCCTTACCGGGCCTAAATCCGCCATGGCTGGCGACAACAGATGCTAGAGCAAAATGGGCAATCAAGTAACCAGATACGATATTTAAACGATCGGCATTGAGCACGTTGTTCTTGTTAGATGACAACCCCATAGAATCGGAAATTATCCCAAGAATACCCAATTGATAAAAGTTAGCAATGTTGGCAAGCTGGACCATCTTATCCTTCTGCCGTTCCATTCGATCTCGAACCTGAGATTCGATAACTATTTGATGGCCAAGTAGATTGCTATCAGCATTGGCATCTAAGAAGCCCTCCATTACGTGGCGTGTAATCAACAGCTTTGACTGTTCGCCTATTTGATCACTAGAAGAAGCAACCATCAAACCCTGAACCCCGAGCAATTTGGCTGCACCCTGTGCCGATGCATTAAGAGGCAGCATCTGCCCGGTAGCACTTGAAGCAACTTGAGCGCTTGGTTCAGGCCAAGCTTTGCGCAATAACTCCAATAGCTCTTTATCAAACTGCCAGAATTGCTCTTGTAATGAACTCAAAAGGGCAATGCGATTGTTGACTAACTTGATTGAGTCCCACTTACAGGAAGGCATACTTGCCAACTTATCTAGATTGCCACCCTTCTTCAAACTAATGGTGGCAATATTCTGCTCAGCCCAAAGTTCTTGAAGAAATTGACGTCTGCTTTTACCGTCAGAGCGGTCGGGTGAGGTTGAGTTGAGATAGTTCCAAACCATTGGGCTAAAGCCATGCTTGCCACTAGATCTCAGGTCAAAAAAGTCGGCTAAAGAGTTAGGTTCGCTCTTGTTTCGAGTCCAGCCACCATGGGTGCCCAATAACGAAACAGTGGTGAGGGCGAGCCCGATACCATCCGAAATGATAAATAATTGGTTTCCCGCTTTGGGATAGCCGTTCAAATAGCTCCAACCGGCACAGGCGCCATGAGTTCCTGTCTGGATAAAGTTAGCTTGATAAGTCTTCTGCAGAAACCGACCTCGCCGCGCCATTAAGTTAGCTAAGACCACGTCATATTGATAGTTGAGGTCTTGCTGACACCGATCAGAGGCGGTGCGCATATCAAGAAATCCTGCTAGCAGAGTCTCCAAAAGAGTAATTTGCAGCTCCACTTTACGATCATTGTTTGCGCTCCTAGGATCTATAGATGTATCGAGAGATTTTAGCTCCGTCAAAACAGGTTCAAGATGAAGCAAGCGTACAGCTTCATTGGCACCACCGCCAAATGCAGTAAATGAACCAATTCTGCCTGGCTCAATTTCTGAAAACTGAGACCCCCTTACTTGATTCAACAAAGCAAGCAAATCGCTGTTAAAACCTTGTATGGTTGTTCGCAGAGACCAGAGCAGAACAATGCGAGAATTGAGCACGAAAGATTTTTTCGACTTGCCATCGTCAATTCCACAAAGGGTCTCAGGTTTGGCCATGTCGGCGTGATAGCGTTCTTTCCATAAAGAGTTTAAGATCTCCCTCCGGCTTTTGTCGCTATTAGCACCCGGTATTGGCGAGTCTAAATAGCGCGCTACAAGCTGTGGTAAATTCGATCCGTCTACTGGTTTACCATCAAGAGCACTTGACATAAAAGTAGGCGGAGAGAGATGGGAAGCTTTGGCAAAACGATTGTACATAATATTCAAAACAGGCAATCCAATTGCCAACCCAGAGCCGACAGAAGTGCCGATGGCAGACTGTTTAAATTGATTTTTCATGCGCGAATAGGGCTCAACAAAGCCATATAGAGTGCTCAACTGCGCGAAGTTAGCGACGTTAAAAAGCTGATTGACAGTGTTTGCTTTGCGCTGCTCGCGATACATGACGTTGTATGCATACTCTAGTTCGAACTCTAAGCGGTTTTCTGCCGCCTGAACTTGAAGTACAGCCTCAAATATCTTGCGCAGCACAAAGGCGCGCTTAGCACTTAGTTGATGTTGTTCTTGCGTCGAAGATTTGGTTCTGCGCAGCGAAATTATTTGCTCAACTTCTTGCCGAATTCCTAAAATATCAGCCGCTTGAGCAGCGTCGGCAGGCAGTGATTCGCTAGCGGCAAAAGCCGGTACTAGAAAAAGCCAAGGCTGAATGAGCAGACAACAAACTAGGGCAAAACCTTTGCGCAGAAAATTCAAAATCTCTCCACTATCTCAGCAAGCTAGAACAAGTTGGCTATTTTTACCAAAGGGTTACTAGGACCAGATACGCCGACTCAGAAATTCGAAAGTCTAACACAGCCAACAGGTATCGGACTCGAATATCCAAATTAAAACAGCACTTGCCAACTAACACTACCGCTTCTCACGGTGAGAGTCTATCGGCCAATCAAGCACCAGTCTCAGCTCTCACAGAGCATCCGAGTCAGCTTCCACATCAAACTGCCTAAAAGTATCAGCAAAATGTTTGATTGATTCAAGCATAGCCGGGGTGTCATGCTCACTCATCATGTCTAAACGCTCGGGGTTAGTCACTTGGCCATGCCCCTTTCGGCGCAGCAACTGTTCAATGCACCAGGTACCATAATTCTCGGTCGAATCAGCAAAGGCGCACTCGGCCTCGGTGACACCAACAGCAAGGAATAGGCCAAAGCCACCAGATGGCAATTGATACCAGGCATCTGGTGCTTCATCGGCATACCAAATAATGGCACTGCGCAAGAGTGAATCGGAATTTGGTGCAATGGGCGCACCAAGATTGATACGTTTGCCTGGGCTCAAAGTTCCAGCATGATTGAAAATATAAAAAGCCATTGTCCGCAAAAGTTGCGGCGCCCAAGCACTATTAGTTGGACTCTTGATCATTAGCTCACAACCAAAACCCGATACTTCTTGAGCTTCACTTTGCACCCAAGGGCTAGAAATACCAGCGGTTACGAATGTCCAGTAAGGTTTGAATGGATCCGGTCCATAGGCCAGCACCGCGAGCTGCTGATCGCCTTCTATAGAATCATCAGAAGGCCTAGAAGTATCGCTGCTAACTAAGCGACTTTTGCCTTTCTTAGCAACAACGTCATCTTTAAAAACAGGAGGACCGTAGTTGGCCGGTGACACCGAAGTTGGTTCGCCGAATAATTCAAGATAAAGAGCGTTTCTTGCCACCCAGGCATCTTGCAAAAGCTTGCGCCGGGCCAGTTCGCTTGCTCTTTCAAACTCGGGATCTTCTTTACCTATGCGATCGTCTTTTTTCTTGCCCACGGTCTTTACCAAAAGAGGAAATCATAAAAAGCTGTTATTCGTCAATTTTCAGCAAGGCCATGAATGCCTCTTGCGGAATCTCTACACGGCCCACTGATTTCATGCGCTTTTTACCTTCTTTCTGTTTATCAAGAAGTTTTCTTTTACGGCTAATGTCACCGCCATAACACTTAGCGAGTACGTTCTTACGCACAGCCGAAATTGTTTCACGGGCCACAATTTTGCCGCCGATAGCCGCTTGAATGGGCACTTCAAACATCTGCCTGGGTATTAGTTTTTTCAATTTTTCAGAAATGGCACGACCCGCCGAGTGCGCCCGGTCATAGTGCACAATGGCCGAAAGAGCATCAACTTTGTCGCCACCAATTAAAATATCGATCTTGACCAAGCGCTCTTCTCTGAATTCTTTAAAGAGATAGTCAAGACTAGCGTAGCCCCTTGAGCGGCTCTTCAACTGATCAAAAAAGTCGGTAATAATTTCAGCCAACGGTAACTCATAGATAAGCATGGCACGGCGAGGATCAAGATGCTTCATGTCGACATAGACGCCTCGACGCTGCTGACAAAGCTCCATCAAGGTGCCGACGTATTCTGTTGGTGTAATGATATTGGCTGTGACAAAAGGTTCTTCAATGAACAGGCGATAAGTCGGATCAGGTAACAGTGCTGGGTTCTCCACCATGATTACGCTGTTATCAGTTTTGGTAACGCGATAAACCACAGACGGTGCCGTTGTAATTAAATTGAGATTGTATTCGCGCTCTAACCGCTCTTGAATGATCTCCATGTGCAGCAATCCAAGAAATCCGCAGCGGAAGCCAAAACCTAATGCATCAGAAGTTTCAGGCTCAAAAAACAGAGATGAATCATTAAGCTTGAGCTTGTCTAAAGCTTCGCGCAAATCAGGATATTGATCGTTGTCGACCGGATAAATACCGGCATAGACCATGGGCTTAGCCGGGCGATAACCAGGCAGTGCCTCAATTGCAGGATTTGACACCAGAGTAATGGTATCGCCCACTAGGGTCTCAACGTCTTTAATTTGAGCAGCTAGATAGCCTACTTCGCCTGGTCCAAGGCGGTCAACTTTAACCTGAGCCGGGCGCAATACCCCGAGCTCGGCAATGTCGAAGGTCTTATCATTGGCCATGAAGCGAATTTTATCGCCTAGCTTAACTTCGCCGTCTTTCACTCTGAAGTAGACGATAATGCCTCGATAACTATCAAAATAGCTATCAAAAATCAGCGCCCGCAGGGGCTCATTAACAGTATTTCGCGGCGGCGGTACAAATTTGACAATAGCTTCAAGTACGTCTTTTACGCCAATATTGTTCTTGGCACTGGCAAGGATAGCTTCATCAGCTGGTATGCCAATTACATCTTCGATTTCGGCCCGAATGCGCTCTGGCTCAGCACTAGGTAGGTCAATTTTGTTGATAACTACAACGATTTCAAGATTGTTCTCTGAAGCCAGGTGCACATTGGCCAGAGTTTGGGCTTCAACCCCTTGAGTAGCGTCAACAATGAGGAGGGCTCCTTCACAGGCAGCCAAACTACGTGAAACTTCATAGCCGAAGTCAACGTGCCCAGGGGTGTCAATCAAATTGAGAACATAAGTTTGACCATCATCGGCAATGTAGTCCATGCGAGCGGCTTGAGCCTTAATTGTGATACCGCGTTCACGTTCAATATCCATCGAGTCAAGCACTTGTGCCTGCATATTGCGTTTAGCGATGGTATTGGTCATCTCGAGCAACCGGTCAGCCAATGTAGACTTGCCGTGGTCGATGTGGGCAATAATGGAGAAATTTCTAATTAGCTTGGGGTCGGTCACTGAGAAGCCTTTAATGACGTGGATAACCTAGAACTAGAGCAGAAGGCTGACTAGCGTACTTATGAGAAGGTATATTAGCAGGAAGACTAAGCGAGATCGCTAATAACAACTACTACACTTAAACTTAGACTTACACTTACACTTAGACTTACTCTTACACTATTCACGCAGGCGCCCAAAGCTAGCTAATGTCAAATACACCTAACTCTTTCTTAGAAACCCTAAAACAACGGCCATTATTGGCCGATGGGGGCATCGGTACGCTTTTGTACTCAAGAGGAGCATCAACTGAAGCCTGCTTCGAGCACCTCAATTTGACAAAGCAAGAAACAATTCAGCAACTTCACGTTGACTATATCAACGCCGGAGCTGAAATTATTGAAACAAATTCTTTTTCTGGTAACAGAATTAAACTTGCCAATAGCGGTCTAGAAAACGATGTCTGGAAAATCAATGTTTGGGCCGCCAAAATTGCCAGAAACGCCCGTGAAATAGCAGGTCAGCCAACTTTCGTCGCCGGTTCTGTCGGCCCCACCGGCAAACTCTTGCCCCCGTTGGGGGATACAGCTCTAGACGAACTCGACTATGCCTTTAAAGAGCAAATGGAAGCCCTCCTAGCCGGAGGTGTTGATCTTTTCATGATCGAGACGATGTCGAGCTTAGAAGAAACAGCTATTGCTGTGCGCGCCGCTCGTAGTCTTTCCAAACTACCAGTAGTGGCACAACTTTCATTCTCAGTAGAAGGACACACGCTGCTCGGTGCAACCCCTGAAGATGTCGTTCGACTAATTCGTGATTTAGGTGACGACGCTCCTGATGTCATTGGTATCAACTGCGGTGCCGGTCCCGGACCAGTTTTCGATTCTTTAATTCGCCTTACGACTGCCGTGCGCGCTCTCAAAATAGATGCAGACAAGCTTACTTTTTCGTGCTTGCCAAACGCTGGTCAACCCAGCCTTATAGGTGGTCGTCCCGTTTTCATGAGCAAGCCGCACTACTGTGCTTCATACATCGAGCCTTATCTCAGAGCGGGAGCCAGAATTGTCGGCGGCTGCTGCGGTACAACTCCAGAGCACATCAAAGAAATGAGAAAGAGTCTAGATGCCTACTTGGCCAAAGCCACTCAACCTCATATTGAGATCAGCGCAGGCACTAGCACCCAAGAAACTGTACTTTTTCATCCAGACTCACTTGATTTGGCAGACGATAAGCCCAAAGAAAGTCTGTCACTAAGAGAGCATCTAAAAAATCTTAAAGAAGGAAAAAGCAAACAAGACTTTTATATTTCGGTTGAACTAGATCCACCCAAAGGAGCAGGCACCAAGAAAATTTTGGCAGCAGCCGATTTACTTTTTAAAGCTGGTGCCGATGCCATTAACGTTGGTGACAGCCCGATGGCCCGAGTACGGATGTCATCTCTGGCCACCTGCCAGTTGATCAGCCAGAAGGTTGGAGTCGATACGATTATCCACTTCACCACCCGTGATCGTAACTTGATGGGTATGCAAGCAGATCTTTTGGGCTGTCAGGCTTTAGGCTTGCAAAACATTTTAGCTCTCACCGGAGACCCACCTGCCTTAGGCAACTACGCCCATGCCACAGCGGTCTACGATGTAGATTCAATTGGTTTAATTCGGATAATTTCGCAATTGAATGCTGGCCAAGACATCGCCGGCAATACCATAGGAACACCACTCAATCTTTCGATCGGTTGCGCCCTTAACCCCACGGCACAAAACCGAGCCATGGAGCTAGAGCGCTTCCGTAGAAAAATCGAAGCGGGCGCACACTTTGTTATGACTCAGCCAATTTATCAAATAAGCGACCTGACCGACTTCTTAGAGCAATTTGGCGATCTGCCCTTACCTCTGTTAGTTGGCATTATGCCCCTGCACTCAAGCAAGCATGCCGAGTATCTGCACAACGAAGTGCCAGGAATTTCTATACCTGAAAAGGTTAGAAAGCAAATGGCCGATGCTGGTGAAGGGGGCTCGCAAAAGGGTCTAGAACTGGCCGAAGAACTATTAGAAGAAGTACGCAACATTTGCCAAGGCACCTATCTAGTGCCCTCATTTGGACGATATGACGACATGGCGGCACTGGTCAAAAGACTTAAGGCAAAACGAATAACCATTTAAAACTAAACTATTCTACTGCTAACTGGCAGCGAACTGGCCACGCACGACTCGCACGTGATTTTCCATTTCTTGAGCCTGGGCCAGCCGATTGGTTTTACGCAATAGCTTGGCGTATTGTTCTTCTACATCAGCAAAGCGCGGATGATCTTTACTATAGACTTTCTGCCTAATTGCCAAAGCACGCTTAAACAGTGGCTCTGACAACTCAAATCTTGTCTGGAAATAGTAAAGACGAGCTAGATTTTTCAGTGACGTTGAAACTAGTGGATGTTCCCCACCGAGAGACTTCTCGCGAATTTGCAAAGCCTCGATTAAGATCGGCTCCATTTCACGATAGAGCCGGCGACGACAATAGTGATCGGCCAGCTTGGTTAATAAATCGGCTACATGAGGGTGATCTTTACCCATCATTTGCCTCACTGAAGCGACTTCTAACTCAGCTTCTTTTTCATGGTCATCAGGAAAACTAGTGGGCCAACCCAAGGCTACTGACTGCGGAATAGCATCAAGCGAAGTTGATGAATCAGTCATTGCCTGCTTCCAATCGCTGGATGGCCGGGGGTAAACAGCACTTGGAGCACTCTTCTTGCGCACAGTCATAACTTTCTCAAGACATTTTTTGGTGTCTGCTACTTCAGCGCGATATGGACCGAGAGTTCTTTCCATAATTTCTAAAGCCCTTCTATAAAGAGCTTCAGCATTCTCAAGCATACCTTTATTGAAATACAAATCGGCTAGCTTAGAAACTGTTGCCGCCACCTCTGGGCTATCCTGGCCCAAGGCTTGCTCCTGAATAGTTAGGAATTTCTCTAGTTCAGGAATGGTTTCACACTTCATAGCGGCCTCAAATAAAGGAATCAACGAATATCTGCTCTTCCTAACGAAGTCAAAACAGTTCAATATTGCCGGGAAACCAGAAAAGGCAAATTACTAAATAGAACGGTTTCCCGGAAAGCTATTGAATTTTAGCTCTCGTCTATATTCTTACCCAGATGAAGAAGCCGCGGCTAGACCCTTACCCTATAACTTTGTACGGGATTAGTATAGAGACGGGGAACCTATAGGTTTACCATAACAACAATACGGTGGAACCTATACCCAGCCCATCAGCCCCTGGGATAGCATCAGTATAGGTGTAGAGTCGGCGGTAGTCACAGCTATATTTGGATGATGCAAGTGGGGTTAGTGTTGGATGGGATCCTTTAAAGATAGGATTATTCGACTGTTGAAAAACATAGTCGAAGAAGCCGAACGAGAAAAAGACACCGAGGCGCAAAAGGCCCTCGCTCGCCAGGCATCAAACCCAGCTAGCATTGCTTCCAATGTGAATGCTGACCTGAACACTGACCTGAATACCAAACAGAATAGTGAAACACACCCAGAGCCTGAAGATAAAAGTGCTTCTGATGCCAAAACCACAATTCACAACTTACTGCATCAAGGTAAAGACAGCCTATCCACCCGCTTCCTCTCAGCAGGACAGCCCGAAATTGTAGCTTTGCCACCGTCCACCCTAAGTCGCGATGCAGCAAACCTGGTCGACCCTTCGTTTGCCCGTTCTCAGCTCGATTCGTCTTGGCA
This sequence comes from Candidatus Obscuribacterales bacterium, assembly GCA_041675385.1. Lineage (GTDB taxonomy): Bacteria > Cyanobacteriota > Vampirovibrionia > Obscuribacterales > Obscuribacteraceae. The sequence continues at coordinate 70,899 of JBAYTY010000017.1, read as the reverse complement.
CCACGTAGATGCCATAAAAGCTGAAGTTGACAAAAACGAAGCAGCAAAATCTAAGTTAAAGAAAGGCGAGAACAATCGCAGCAAAGAATTTGATTTCTCTGACCTCAGCAAATCAGATAGAGATAAACCAGAAGGTCAAACAAGACTCTACAGCGGCTATTCAGAAGAAGAACCGACTTTGCTCGCAGCTCAATGGCAGTGCACTCCGGATGACACGCTAATAGGAAGCAATTCATCGCCGACAGAAGAATCATTCAATCGCGCCGCCGAAAATGTCTCTACCTCCCCCGCAACCCTAGCCTGGCTATCCTCACTTGTCTCACCAGAAGTGCGCGCTTCAGTGGCAGCAAACCTGCAGACACCACCAGAAACCCTACGAAAACTAGCAAATGATGTCGATAATACAGTTCGCCTTTCAGTAGCCACTAACCCCAATACACCTTCAGACGTGCTAATAAGTCTCACCCGCGACGTCAGCAAATTGACAGCCTCAGAAGCGCAAGCGGCGTTGTGCGCCAGAGGTGATGTTGTCGAAGCCGAGCGAAAGAGCCAAAATCTACTCACTAACAATCGCTTCAACCCTACTTCTAATCATCTTGTTGCTTCGTACACGTGCCTTGACGCCGTCGTGCCAGACGGCATCAATGACGGCAGCAAAGCTGATAGCGAATGGCAATCACTCAATTCCGATGGCGCCCAAAAAGCCTACAAGCAGCAGAAAGACACGGTCAAAGACCTTAAATTCAATCCCAGCATTTCCAATCCCAATGGCCCCCGGAACACAGCAAAGGAACTGACGCCACACTCGGCCTTCGACAGCCCACCAGAAAACGCCTCCCCCCAGGAAAAAATTGCCTTCCTCAAAATGATCGCCACTCGACTAAGCACTCCCCCAGCAAAACTAGCTGAGCTAGCCGAAAATGAAAGCATAGAAATCCGTGCAGCTGTAGCAGAAAATATCAACACACCAGCCGAAGCTTTTGCCCTTCTAGCAAAAGACAGCCAGGCACAAGTCAAACTAAGAGTTATCGACAACAGCAATTGTCCCACTCAAATTTTGGAGTTGCTCAAAGATGACCAAGACCCTTATGTTGGCTATGAAGCCAAAAATCAACTAAAGCGCATCGAAAATTCACTAGCGCAAGAGCGCTCAGGCAGCTACAAAACCGAAGGTTTGCTTTAGATAAATCCCGAAGGTTTGCTTTAACATAAACCGAAGGTTTGCTTTAAACAAATCCAGAAGTGCTTTAGAAAATACAGAAAAAAGTAGTTTCCATGGAAACTACTTTTTTCTAGCCAGTGACTAGTAGTCAACTAGATTTATATCGGGTTTATTTGAGGGCCAGTTCCAGTTTCGATACTACCGCTAGCGACTCTTCAAGAGCCTTAAGGAAAGTATCAATCTGATCGTATGAAATTACCAGTGGGGGCTCGACTCTCAATACCCGCGCATTAATGTAAGTGCCAGAGATGAGAATATTGCGACTGAAAAGCTCTTTGGCCACAGCATAACCAGTATCGTTACCAGTAAATTCCATACCCAGCATTAAACCAACACCGCGAATCTTCGAGAGCACATCAGGGAACTGCTTCGCCAGCTGTGTTACTTTAGCAATAATATAATTGCCCTTCTCTTGGGCTTGCTTAGGCAAGTCTTCATCAAGCAATATTGAAATTGTAGCGATCGCAGCAGCACAGGCCAGGGGATTGCCACCAAAAGTAGTGGTATGCAAGAACGGATTCTCGACATATTTTGCCCAAACCTTTTCATTGCCAACAACAGCCCCAATCGGCATTACGCCACCGCCAAAGCCTTTGCCCAATGCCATTAAGTCAGGCACAACACCTTCATAGTCGCAATAGAACATTTTGCCAGTGCGGCCCATGCCACTTTGCACTTCATCAAAAACAAGCACTGCGCCATATTTGTCGCAAAGCTCACGAGCAGCAGCCAAATACCCAGGAGGGGCAACGTTAATGCCGCCTTCACCCTGAATAGGTTCAACCACAAAGGCTGCCACTCTATCACCATTGAAGTCAGCGCAACTGAGCGTAGTCTCTAAGGCTTTAACATCACCAAATGGAATATGGCTCCAGTTCAATAACGGCATAAACGGCTCGCGGAACATGGCTTTAGATGTACCACCCAGCGACCCCAGTGTCTTACCGTGAAAAGCGCCCACTGTTCCCACAAAGTGCTTACGTCCAGTGGCCAACATGGCCATTTTCATACAACCTTCTACAGATTCAGTACCTGAATTGGAGAAGAATGAATAATTGAGATCACCAGGAGTAATCAATGAAACTAAGTGAGCCAAATAAGTTCTAAGCGGATCAATTAGTTCTTGCGAGTGAATCGCTTGACGCTCCAGCTGTTCTGTTACTGCCTTCAAGACCCGCGGGTGACGGTGACCAACGTTGTAGACACCAAACCCGCCCAGCATGTCGATGAATTCTTTGCCGTTGATATCGCGAAAAACGGCACCATTATCTTCCCATTCAACAGCTGTATAGTCTGTACTGACTGATTTTCGATACTTCAAGAAGCCAGCATTGACGTGATCGGTCCAATAACGAACAGAATCGGCAATAACTTTATCGCGCTCCTCTTGGGTGAGCTTTTTCTTTCCGATAAGCTCCAGTACCTCCCTGGATTTTGCCTGAGCTGTCTCCAGATCTTGAGCCATTTTTTTTACTCCCACGTTTTTAGCAGCCTTTTACAAATTCAAGGGCTGCTTTATGACAACTGGCATATTCTACGCCTGCCCTCGGTTTAAATCAAAAATTCAGAGCAAAAACATAGCAACTTCTTCATGACAACAAATTTACGGCACAATTCCTCTGCTCCACTTAGAAGTTTCGCTGACCAAAAATTTATACATCCGTACACAACTCATTTCTCGCCCACCGGGCAAGAGCTGCTTTCCAAGGCCATCAGCCACATAGCCATTGGCCAGATAAAAGGGCTCGGCGTTCAATGCAGCATTGAGATTGAGCCAATCAAGGCCCGCCTGACCAGCCAACCGCTCCAATTCATTTAAGAGCGCCACTCCGATTCCCTGCCTAGAAAGTCGAGGATGAACATAACAGGCGCGAATCTCACTCAAACGCGGCACGAGAATACCAAAGCCAACCACAGAATTGTCCATTTCTGCCACCCGAACCACTTCGTCTGTACGCTGTGGCCTCTTCGCAAAGTTCTCAATACGATTGTCTGTGACCTCAGGAGACCAATCGTCTAATATTTCTTCGTCATAGTAATCAACCGGTTCGCCATGTACCGCGGCAAAATGCACGTCAAGAATTCCCCTGACATCAGAGGCTTCTCCATTTTCTTCTGCTTCCCGCGCCTTGCGAATAATCAACATACAGGGGGATTATACTTCGTTGAAGCAGTCAATAAGACAGTTTTTGACCGCCAAGACTGCTAGGAGGAGCGTAGCGATCCCGCACCTGTGGGTCGTAACCGACTTTAGGCTTCACTACTTTTGGCTTAAGATTGAGGTCTTCTAAACGGGCGAAAGGCTTGAGAAAAGCGATAAGACAATCAACATTATCAGCATTAACACCGCGGTCGCAGTAAAAGGCGCTAAAAAGCTTAGCCCTTCCTGTCAATGCCGGCGCAGCCGTAACATTTACCAAAGTACCCCCATTAGTAAGAGTGCAAAGATTAACGGTTAAATAGTTAGTAGCCGAACTAGTTTGCTGCAGTTCTAACAATAGATGCCCAGCCTGAGTATCAGCTACCAGAATGTCATAACCTTCCAGCTCAGCCAGAGCAAAACCAACTAGTTCACATGCCTGATTGAAATTCTGAGGCAGTTGAATAGAACGGCGCTCGTATGGCTTACCAAATTGTCCTACTTGCCAGGCATGAACGAAGCTGAGAAAACAAACTAGTACGGCCGCAGCAATAGAACCACAAATTACGCTAGAAACAATCCATGAGCTAATTAGGCGCAAATCGGCCGGTGTCGATGAATGGCCAGTGACAAGGGCCAGGGGAAAAGCTAGAGCAATTGGCACAAAAAACAGAGTGCTCAAAATCAAGGCTGCGCTTAAGCCAATCAGCAATGACTGAAGAAAGAACTGAGCATCATCAAGTTGGCCAATGGCCCCGTCTAAGTCAACAATATTGCGGCTCTTTTCCAAAGCTGAACGTTCTTTCGAATTCCTAGAATTTGCCATAGGAGAAACATCCATTTATTAGTAAGGGAAGGCAGGGAGAAATAAAAATTAAGCTAGTAAAAATCCGACCGACTAAATCAGTGTAGGGGTTACTACGTGTCAATCACGTGAAAGTTGAAATTTAAATTTCAACTGCATCCTACTGTTTCAACCTGCTATTTAACTCGCACGATAGGAAAGGTATAGGTTTTGACAAACGAAAGCTTACTGTCTTGCAGGGTGCCGGCATTGAAAAAGCTGAGAGTGCCCAAAGGCATCAATACATCGGTTGAAGTACTCACCTGCACGAAAGGTGAGGTGTGCGGCAAGGCCTTACCAGCAAAATCTTGATATACAATCGGTGCCGACATCTTCGGAGCTGAGAGAAATCCAGAAGCCTGATAGCTCTTCAAAATGACATTGGCAAGCTTGGTTGCTTCAGCTAAATCTTGCCCTTGAGCAGCATTGCGACAAGCATCGCGACAAGCTCGATCGTTAGCATAAGCACCAAATATGGCAATGCCTAGGTGCAAACCGAGGGCTACAAACACTGAAGCAAGTAGGCAGCCACAGACGAACTCAACAGCCAGAGAGCCCTTCGCTCCTCTACGTCTTAATAGTTTTCTCTCGGTGGTTAACATAGCGCTGTTCCTTCAATATCTATACTGACAAAAACTAATTGGACACCAGCTTGACTAAGCGCCGAGCAATCTTAGCGAAGGTTTGCCGCAGCTGAGAACTGTCGGTGACTGAGTTAAAGGTACCGCCATGACCAGCAATAGCAGCCATACCACCAGTGGTTGGGTCACTATTCTTGTCGTTCAAAATCTCAGTTTGATCGGGAATGATGGCAGGATTCTGCGCCAAACCAATTGTATAAACTGCCACACCAGCGTCCCGAGCTTCAACCGCAGCCATACGGGCATTGGCCTTAGGGTCTGAACTAAGGGGACCGCTAGGAACCGTGGGCTCACCATCAGTGAAAAGAACGATCGCCCTTGTGCTGCCTAAGCGCGAATGATGCTTAAGATCCTCTACAGCACTGTGAACTGCACCGCCGATATTGGTCGAGCCCATGGGCACACATTTATCAATGGCACTATTGACCTCGGCATAAGCGGTCTTACCAGCAGCAGCGTCAATCTGCACGTGGGGAATAGGATAACCTTTCTTCGCTCCATACGGTGCGTAGTCATCAATGTCATACCAAGGCTCAGTACTATTGGCATCGATACCGACAGTTGAATCGAAGGCGACAAAACCAAAGTGAGCGTCGGCATCAGTATTTAAAATCTGAGTCATGGTATTGAGAGCACTTTGAGCATCTTTCATGGGCTTTAGCTGTTTCGCGGCTGCTTCAAAATATGCTTTTTGATAGCCCGCCCGTGGACTGACGAACACGGCAGTGTTTGCTTTACTACTTTTATAAACGCCATCAGACTCAAGATTTCCCCGAGCAGCCTCTGTCAAAGTGGCGACATCAGGGAACGCAAAGCCACCGTAACTGGCACCACCAAAACTAGGTTGACCATCAATGTTTACGACCACATCGGTAAACACTTTCATACCATCAAAGGTTGGCGCTGTCCCCGGCGGGAAATTACCTGGCGCTCTGCCAGCTTCAGGATAAATACCACCAGAACGCAAACCAGGCACGCCATAATACTGAGCTAAGTACTCAGATGAATAACATTTTGCTTCCCAATAAGCTTCAGTGAGAATTTGTGGATAACATGCATTCAAACTAGAGCCAGTTGCTGCCGGTTTGAGAATATCAAAGATTTTGCCACGCATGAGGCCGTTGGCACCAGTGACCGGAAGATAGACATTTTTGCCGCCGCCCAAGGTGGCATCCCATTTTCTTTTGACAAAAGTGACAGGAGTTTGATCGTCCATCGAACCAGAGACATCGAAACAAATTACCATATCTAACTTGGGCACAGCACCGGTTGACATGGCATTAACATTGAGGGTTTTGATACCAACAAAATTACCAAAAGCCAAGTTACGCGTGGTGCTACTAGTGACACGCACTACTTTACCGTTAGGGCTGGTCAAGGGTTCAACCTTAGAAGTAACTGGGTTGATAAACTCAAAAAATACTCGGGCCTCATCTAGATCACAGTTCAAACTAGCAGCCGAAGCAGCCAGAGTTGTGTTGCTCAAAGCTTGACCAAGCACAGTATTGGCTTTAAATATCTTGATGGCCGCAGCAATGGCATCATTGTGTGCTTGCAACGGATCGACATTATCAGAGCTAGCTAAAGTAGCAGTACCGGCCAGAACAGCAGCATCACTAGCGTTCTGTAGCTCTTGCTTAGCGAGATAAAGACGAGCAGCCTCAAAGGTAATAATTGAGAGCAGCGGCACAATCACTAAGAAAATGAGGATCATAAACATTAGTAAGCTTTGGCCGCGTTGACTACGCAGATTGCAGCGACTGCGCTGCCAAAAAACTCTGTGACTGGAAGAAACTTTGTTCATAAGAGACTCTTAAATTGTTAGGCCTTGGGGATTTTCACAATATTGCTTGGCTGAAAGATGCAGCGTAATCGGGGCATTGAGCCCCTCGATTTTGACTGGTATTGGTATTGGTATCAAAGGTTGAGCAGAGCAATCAGCTGATACTTCTATTTGATAGCTATTGACACTTTGATCAGCCGGAATAGCCAAAGGCACTAACTGCGAACTAAGAGCCAGGGTATCATTTTTAGTAATCAAAATTGCAGTCTTGATATTGCTAATAGACAAACCAGAAAAACTATTCTCAACTTGCTTGATCTTGCTTACAGCCTCTGCCTGAGCTGACGGTTTACCATCAACTGGATTGGCGAAAGTATTGGCTCTAGCAGCTGAAATGCTAGCGTAGTGAATACCAGCATATGAAAAAGTTATGCGCAAAAATACTGTAGCCAGATCTATTAGAGGAAAGGCAACAACCATTAGGACGGCCCATAAAATCATAGGCAGTTCGGCCAGCATCGAAGCACGCCTACATCTTCTTCCCGATCTTGAAAAATTAGCTCTCATACTAGCGCTCCGTATGTCCTTGAGCTGACGCAAACTTACCTTTCTGCAGCTCCGGCATCGGCTTGAGGCAGACCCGAAGTAGCAGCGATAGCTGCTGACGGGCGCGCTGATCGCTAGACGAATTGATACCTCGCTCGCAGGCAGCTTTAGCCTGAAGCAATTGCCGTGACGACAGATAAGACTCGGCCAGGCGCACTTTCAACAGATCGTTGTTAGCATCTAGCTTCAGTGAATCTTCAAATGCTTGAGCGGCATTAACAAATTGACCTGTTTGAAAATAACTCTCGCCCAACCAATACAAATCGTTAGCCGTGGCATTGCCTGAATTAGCGATGCGCTGATAGAGAGGGAGAGATTGCTCAAATTGTGTTGCTTGATAGGCCTGCCGAGCTTCCGCGCGCAGACGCTCTAATTGACTGGCTGCACTAGCGCCCGGTAGAACGTAGGCAATAGCCGTAGCTGTCTCTGCTAGGGCACTGGGCACCCACAGAGTACAGACAAACAATGTACCTACAAACAATGTACCTACAAGCAAAAATCTTGGATAAATCACGGTGACTCCCTTTGCGTCGAATCCACAGCAGATTCGATCGGTTCGCATGGGCTCATAATATGCGGCTATTTGTGGCAAAGTAGTGGCTAACTAGCCCAGAACACGTATAAACCGCAGAACTAGACCTCAGAGGTCACTATTTTCTTGCGCTCAATATTGAAGTATTTTGCTTCAGGATGAACCACAACAATGGCTGAGGTACTCTGTTCTGGCACAAGTTGATACTCATCTGAGAGACTGACACCGATGCGCTCTGGTTTAAGCAATGTAAACAGATGAGCTTGATCCTCTAAGTTAGGGCAAGCAGGATAGCCAAAGCTATAGCGCGTGCCACGATAACCTTGCTGGAAAAATTTTCGCTGGTCTGTGGCATCTAAATGAGCAAAGCCCAATTCGGCCCGCACTCTCTTGTGCAGAAGCTCAGCCAAGGCCTCAGCCGATTCAACAGCCAAACCATGAAAATATAGATACTCAGAATACTGATTGTCAGCAAACAGAGCCTGGGCATGCTCAGTGGCCCGCGCCCCCATTGTCACAATCTGAGCCGGCAATACATCATAACCAGTGCTACTTGCCGAGAAGAAATCAGAAATGCAAAAGTGGCGGCCGAACTGCTGCCGGGGAAAATCAAAGCGCAACCATTCCTCTAAATCAGGCAACTCAATACCAGAATTAGTACCAGAACTAGTACCAGTTCTAGAACTAGTACTAGACTCTAGACCAGTCGGTTTGTATACCACCAATTGGTTGCCATTGGAGCGGCAGGGAAAATAGCCGTAGACAGCTTTAGGTTCAAGCAACTTTTGCTCGATACAGCGCTGCTTCAATTGAGCCAACATTGGTGTTATTTTCTCAGCCACCATGGCCTGATAGTCAGCGTCTGTGCTATCACCTTGACGAACACGAAACTGTCCGCGAATCAGAGCATTTTCGTTTATGTAAGAAAAGACTTCGGCCAAGTCGAAATCACACACCGCCTTAGAGCCCCAAAATGGCGGAAGCACTGGCGCCTCATCAGCAACGTTTGAGCGAGACGAAGGCAGGTCCGGTACGACGAGAGAGGTGTCTTCTATACCAAATCTTATCTCTTCTATATCATCGTCATCATCAAGATCTTCACACTCAATAGCCGGAACCTGGGGCAAAAGCGAATGATCACCAGTGGCTATCACCTCCATAATTTTCAAATCATCAAAGGCATCTTGGCCATAATAGAGGGTGCCTTTGTAGACCTTGCGACAGTCTTCTTCTACATAACGTCTAGTTAAAGCTGCACCACCCAAAATCACCGGCACACTAATGCCCCGTTGGTTGAGTATCGAAAGATTCTCTTTCATGATTACAGTAGATTTGACGAGCAATCCACTCATACCAATACAGTCAGCATTGTTTTGTTCAGCAGCAGAAATGATATTTTCGATGGGCTGTTTAATACCAAGATTGATCACCCGGTAGCCATTATTTGTCAAAATAATGTCTACCAGATTTTTACCAATATCGTGGACATCACCCTTAACTGTAGCCAGTACCATAGTACCGCGGGTAGAGCCTTCTACTTTGTCCATAAAGGGTTCTAAATATGAAACAGCAGCTTTCATTGTTTCAGCCGATTGCAGCACAAACGGTAGCTGCATTTTGCCAGAACCAAAGAGATCACCAACAACCTTCATACCATCTAGCAAAATTGTATTGATGATCTCTAATGGCTTGTAGCTCTCCATTGCCTTTGCCAAATCAGCTTCAAGAGCGACACGATCACCGTCAATAATGCGTTGCTTTAGTATCTCTTCAATGGTGGCGTCGCTCTTGCGTTCCACTTTTGCAGTGGCGCCACCACTACCCTTCGCCTTATAGAAGTCGAGCAAGGCAAAGAGTGGGTCATAATCAGGTGTGCGAAGATCAAATATTAGTTTGTTATGAAAGTCGCGCTCCGACTCATCTATTTTATAGAGCGGCAAGATTTTCTGGGCATTCACAATGGCCATATCAAGGCCATATTGAACGGCGTGATGCAAGAAAACCGAATTTAAAATACGACGAATACGGGGGTCCATGCCAAAGCTAATATTGCTCACGCCTAAAATGGTCTTCACGCCTGGCAAATGTTCTTTGATAAGCTTGATGCCCTCAAGGGTCTCCAAGCCAAGGCGACGGTCATCTTCGTTGCCAGTAGAAAGCGTAAAAGTGAGAGCATCAAATATGAGGTCATAGGGTGCCAGCCCATGACCGCAAGCTAAATCATAAATGCGCTTAGCAATCTCAAGCTTTTTGTCGGCGCTCTTCGCCATACCCGCTTCATCGATGGTGAGAGCAACAGCAGCTGCGCCATAGCGTTTAATCAATGCTACTTTCTCAAGCATCTTAGTCTCGCCGTCTTCTAGATTGATAGAATTGACGATTGGTTTACCAGCAACCAAAGCCAGCGACGCTTCAAGCACAGCATACTCAGTGCTATCAATCATGATAGGAATTTGCAATTCAGTATTGAGACGCTTTATAAATTTGCTCATATCGGCCACTTCATCGCGGCCAACATAGGCAGTGCAAACATCAAGAATGTGAGCACCCTCGCGCTCTTGCTCGCGGGCCATGGCTACCATGCCATCAATTTGCTCTGCTTGCAAAAGATCTTTGAACTTCTTACTGCCATTAGTATTTGTGCGCTCGCCAACAATCAGAGGTGGCTGGTCAAGATCGAACGCTACCGAAGTATAAATACTAGCTGCCGAGGGAACGAAGACTGCTTGACGCTCCTTCGGCTCAACCTCACCAATCTTATTAACCACAGCCGCTAGGTGAGCGGGAGTAGTACCGCAACAACCACCAACAATATTGACGCCTTGGTCGTGGACAAAGTTATACAACGACTCAGCTAATTGATCAGGGGTTAGCTTGTAGACTGTTTCGCCATTAACATTTTCAGGCAAACCAGCATTAGGCAAGACCGACACTGCCCGCGGTGCATTTTGACAGAGATACTGCACCGGGTCAATCATCTCGCGCGGGCCAGTGGCACAGTTGATGCCGATGACATCAACTGGATAGCTCATCAAAGTAGTTAGAGCAGCTGAGATATCTGTGCCAACTAACATGGTACCGAGAGGCGGTGCTTCCAGAGTAACTTGAGTAATGATAGGAACACGCCGGCCCAATTGGCGTAGATAATCTTCTATGGCAATTACTGCGGCTTTAGCCTGAAGCAAGTCTTGCCCGGTTTCAAACTGCAAAACATCGACGCCGCCATCAACTAACCCACGCACTTGTTCAAAATAAGAAGCGCGCATTTGCTCAAACGAAATGTGGCCCAAAGAAGGAATTTTCGTAGTTGGACCAATCGAACCCGAAACAAATCGCGGCTTGCTATCGCTATAAGCCCTCGCCACTTCTCTAGCTAGACTAGCGGCCTTCTTGTTCAGCTCGTAGGTGCGATCTGCCAAACCAAATTCAGCCAGAACGATGCTAGACCCACCAAAGGTGCAGGTCTCAACCACATCACAGCCAACTTTAAAAAACGATTCGTGAATCTCAGAAATGACATCGGGACGGCTAGAAACCAATATTTCAGGACAATTTTCGCAGTTTTCATAGTCATCGAGAGTAAGGTCATAGGTATGAACTGATGTGCCCATGGCACCATCAAAAATCAATACTTTTTTCTTCAGAGCCTGCAAAAAATCCAAAGTGTTTCCTCAAAAGTTAACGCGCTGGCATAAAGCCCAATGCTTTGACACTTTTCTGTCCATCCTCGGCCAGACAGAAGGCGACAAATTTACCAACACGCTCTTCGTTAGCTTGATTGTAGTAGACATATAGAGGCCGCGAAAGGGGATAGTCAGTGCCTGACAAAACGCCCCCTTGCTTCGATTCTGGCGATTTCTCAGTAAGCTTTAGCTTCAAAACTTTGACTTTATCTGTAGCTTTAGCCGCCTGGGCCATACCAACAAAGCCAATTGCTAAGCGATTGCCCATAACTGCTCCAATCAAGGCCTCAGATGAGGGCATTACTTTAACAACCGGAGCATACGGTTTAGAAGAAAGCACGTGCTCTTGAAAGTAGTCAGCCGTGCCGCTAGTTGACTCTCTGCCGAAGGCTCTAATCGGCTCTGCTGCTAAGTCTTTGCTCAACTGTTTCCAGGTGAGAATTTCACCAAGATAGATCTTCGCCAAGTCAACTAAGTCGATCTCAGCTAACTTATTCTGCGGATTAACTACAACGGCAATGGCATCACGAGCCACCATCAAGCGCTTGAGGTGAACACCTTTGCTATGAGCAGCCTTATGCTCTTCCTCTGTAATTTCACGAGAGGCAGCAGCTAAATCAATTTCGCCGGTGAGCAAATCATCAATACCAATACCGGTATCACCATCTTTTACAGATATCTGCAAACCAGGCTTGCTTGCCATGTAATCGTTGGCCCATTTCTGCATCAAGCTCTCCATGGTGTCCGAGCCTTGAACTACAATCGACGACCCATCTTTGGCGCCTGGCAATGTTTGCCCCAAGTCAGCTTTAGGAGCCGATGTACAACCGGCCAAAACGAAGCTTACGCCGCAAGCTACGGCCAGTAGGGCCTTTTCACACTTAAATAATCGGGGATGCCAGTTGATTCTTTTCATACAGCGCTCCGTCGAATTTGAGTCTCTATTTTCAGCCCTAGAAGGCTGATATGACAGCAAAAAGTGCTCAATATTTACCTTTCTAGGTGACTTATCTCTAATGCGGCGGTCAAATCAGCAAGAAGCTCCCGTGCCGAACCATAGCGCTGATCGAGTGCAAGAGCAGTGGCTCTGGCCACGATCCCGTCTAAAGCTGGTGAAATCTTGACCAGGGCTGACGGACGCGAGCAGGTTAGTGGTTCTGGCTCTTGAGCTGTGAGAAGAAAATAGAGAGTGGCGCCCAGAGCGTAGATATCGCTCTGAGCACAGGGCTTGCCCCTAAACTGTTCCGGTGGAATATAGGCATGCTTGCCGACAACAGTGGCACCAGTAGCGTTCTCAAGCTGCCTTGCTACGTTGAAATCGACCACTTTTATCTCACCGGCGAGATTGAGCATGATATTGTCGGGGGTGAGGTCTCGATGAATCACTGGTGGATAGAAATCATGAAGGTAAATCAGCACCTGACAAAGCTTAGCGCCAACCTCGCGGACAAATTCCTCAGACTGCTCTCCTTCACTCTGCACCAATTCTTTAAGAGAACGACCATCGACAAACTCAAGAACCAAATAACCGCGATAGTCTTCCACAAAGCAATCGAGAAGCTTGACCACACCAGGATGATCAAGGCGAGTGAGAATATCTGATTCATGCTTGAGCTTGGCAGACAACCGCTCTAATACAGCGCTGCCTTGATAAACAGGCATAATATATTCTTTCAATACTACATCCGGCAAGACTACATCCGGCGAGTTAACCTCAGAGCAAGAACCGGCACCATCATTGACACAAGCCAAGTAAGCATTGCCCTGACCTCCACCACCCAGTACTCCAACCACCGTGTAGCGACCACCGTTGAGGGTAATGCCAGAAGCAAGAAGACCGTCGCGTTGGCGAATATTGGCAGTTGAAAATTGATGCAACCATAATTCGGTAAATTGAGCAGATCCAAGGCTCTTGTCTTGCTCTGGTCCTAGCTGGCAGGAGGCATGGGGAGCCCAAGTACGAACAGCGTTGAGGAGGGATGCCCGCGAATTGTCCATCAACAAATCGTCGTATCGCAAGGTATAACTTGCACCCAAAGCCGTTTTTATTACTAGGTGCAATTCTTTATCTGGCGTAAACCGGTTCAAGTGCTTCAGCTCGATTCTATCGACAGACGACCAAGGTATAACAATCTCGGCAAAAAGCTCATCAGTTAGCTCCATGCACAGCACCATATTTGATGGCAATACTTTCAGCCTCTTCGGCTTCTCTAAGATCCACAAGCCTAGAGTAACAAGCACAAGCAAGCTGGTTATAGTGAGAACCGCCGGCAAGCAAGCCCCCAGCAGCACTGGTCCAAACCACGAAGAATGGAATCGATCAGGAGATGAGCAGATGTTATAGGTGCAATAAAATACCAAAATAGCCAGAAAGGCTAGATTGGTTTTGAGAAAAGTACCAAAAAATAAGGAGCGCTGATCTAACCTTCGATAAATACGTAAAGCCGCCAAGCGCAGACAAATTTCAGCATTAGCGCTACCGGCAAAAGATGATACTTCCGAGCCACCCGAGCTGCTAACAAAAGAACCAACCTCAGCCATAACCCTCTTTACTTTAGAGTGATTGGTCATAGCTTTTGCACCCGCTCAATCAGCTCATCAATAGTCTTGATGCGCTCACTGACACTCTGACAGGTGCAGTCAGCAATGAGCTTATCTAGGCTGGCCGCAATCGGCACTACCTGTGCTGCATGCAATTCGCTCAAGGGCTCTGGATCAAGACCAGTGAGAGCAAAATAGGCTGTTGCACCTAGCGAATAGATATCTGAACTCAGCCCAGCCTTCCCGCGAAATTGCTCGGGGGCAATATAAGACTGCTTGCCAACGAGAGTGCCTGTTGCAGTACCGAGAAGGGCATTAGCAGCGCCAAAATCAATCAGAGAAAGGGCACCATCGCGAGCTAAGACTAAATTATCAGGAGTAACATCGCGATGAATGAGAGGTGGATTTTGACTATGCAAATATTGCAAGATCTCCGCTGCTTCGAGCAGCCAACGCACCACCACAGCCGCTGGCTGGGCACCCTGCTCAGCAACAAAACAGCGCAAATCTATGCCCTCAATATGCTCAAGCAAAATGTAGTTACGGCCGGCACTGACAAAATAATCAATGACCCTGGCTATTCGATCATGACTAAGAGAACTCAGCAACATCGATTCACGAGCAAACATCTCTAGTGCTTTTGCTTTCAAGCTATCATCAGAGCTAAGTGGCAAGACTGCTTCCTTTAGCACGTAAAGCTTGATTAGACCAGAGTTAGCTTCTTCTGGTTTTGATACCAGATAGACAGCAGAAAGACCACCAAAAGATAACTGTCCTTCAACTTTCAAAGAGCGGCTAGCGCCTGATGATTGATAGTCAATTGCTTGACCGGGCTCAAGGGGCACAAAGATGGTAGAACCAAAGCGACTGGTAAGCTCCTCCTCCCACATCTGAGTAAAGGATGCATGAATGCTTTGCCTTGGGCCAATCTCTGAAATATTGAGATCAAGGGCATTAAGGGCCGGTTTAAATTTTGCCTGAGGAGCATATGCCTGAACAGACAAAATAAACTCTTTAAGATCATGGCGAGCCAAGCCATTTAATGCTAAGCCAATGCGAGCACCATCGCTAAATTGTAGAAACATTCTTTGGGGATGAGATCGTTCAGAAATGCCTGTGCGATCATTGAAAGCAAAGTCGACTTCAAGCAATGCTGACCACGGGCGTGAAATACAAAACTTAGAATCGAAAAGAAATTGCCAGGGCAGTCGCAGCCCCTCTTTGCTAACAACTAACTTGGTATCAGCGCAGACATTGACAGTCAAAACACCAACCAAAGTCAGCAACAGATAAAACAATATCGGCGCCAGGAAAATCTCAGCCCCAGCCGCCCCAGTACTCAACTTACCCCAGGCTTCAAAGGCTAAGCTAAAAGCGGCAAATAGTGACCAACCCAGCCAAATCGGCGAAAGAGCCAAGAGTAAGGCCAGGGCAGCAAAACCAGCACGATAGCGCAGAACCACAGGCTCACTTAAAAGCAGGAGATGAGGGTCGCTTGCCGAAGCGTTCAAAATCTTTTCGGTTGTCAGCTGAGGGGTTGGCTGTATTGGCATAAAGTAAGGCTATGGCCTTGCACTATAGGATCTTGCTTCCGACTATTTGCTATTTGCCCGTTCATACAAAAAACTCCCCCCAAAAGCCATGGGGGGAGTTTTAAGAGTCTGTAGAGAACAGAGCAATTATTCTTCGTCGAATTCTTCCATGTCTTCACTGTATTCGCCGAACTCATCAGCTGATTCGCTGGTGGCTAGGAGAATTTCGGTTGTCAGTGTAGCGGCGCAGTCAGGTGAGACACCGACCGAAGTCAAAGTCTTAACCCAGTGCACAACTTCATCTAATAAAGCAGTGTCCATAACTGATTCTCTCTCTGTAGCTGTAGCTGTTTGCGACATTATGTTCCCCTACTTCTTTAATATTTCAAATTCCAATAATAATTCAAAATCCGATAACTTGTTTTTTTTGCATCAGTAATCGCCCATGCTACTCCACCAGAGAGGGCTTGTGTAGCGCTCTTTGTTTAAATTCTTTCAAAACGACACGGGGTATATCTAGGCGATATCGCCGACAGAAATTCTACCGTCTATTCTTGTACATCGAGCTGCCATTCCAGTGTAATACGGTCTCCTGCTCGACCAGGAGCAGATTTTTTGGGTCGATCGGCTTTTCTCTCTTCGTAAGCCTTAATCATGGCCTGGGTGCCCATTTCTTGGCTGGCGCCCTTGCCCGCCGTGGCCATAGCCGCCTCAAAAAGCTCAAAAGCAAGACGTGTACCAGGAAGGCGACCAGCCGGGTCAAGATTTTCAAACGCCAGGCGCAAGTCTTTTAGCATATGGTTAGTAGCAAAGCCCGGAGCCATGTCATTGGCCAATATTCGCCGTCCAAGATTGCTGAGCGACCACGAACCACCAGCACCGTTCTCCAGCACATCAACCACTAGTTTTTTATCTAAACCAAGCTCTTCGGCCATCGAAAGGGCTTCGCAAACACCAATCAAGTTAAGGGCGCAAAGAGTTTGATTAGCTAACTTTAGAGCCTGTCCATTGCCCGACTTGCCGCAATGGCGAATTGTCTTGCCCATAGTAGCTAAATAGGGCTCTATTTCTTGAAAGACCGCCAAATCGCCACCGACCATAATCGTCAACGTGCCTTGCTTAGCGCCAATGTCGCCCCCGGTAACCGGTGCATCTAGAAATTTCATTTTGGCATTAGCCAGTGACTTCTCAATCAGGCGCGCCGCCTTCGGGCCGATAGTGCTGAAATCGACAACTACGCAGCCCGGCGGGGCTAGCTCTGAGACCCCACCTGGACCGGTCAAAACGGCCTCGACGTCGCGTTCATCGCCCAGGCAAGTGAAAACAATGTCACTGCCGGCTAGACAATCTTTCAAATGGTCGAAAACCTCAGCCCCAGAAGCCTTGGCAACGGCAATTCCAGCCGCGCCAGACGAGCGGTTCCAGACCTTAAGACGAGCAATATTTTTTTGGAGGCCCAAGCCTGAGGCAAGATTGGCAGCCATTGCTGAACCCATGATTCCCATGCCAAGAAAGCTTACGCTCTTGGTCAAAGCTGCCTTTGCATTTTCAGACACGGCTGTCTCCTAAAACCTGAACTAGCTAAGTTGACCCAGTAACATTGAATAGAGATTAGCGGTTTCAGTCGATTAATCTCCAGTTGACAGGCATCATTTTTAATCTTTTACTTTAGAATTAGATTTAGCTTAGAATTTAGAACAATGTCAGAAAACCCAGCCTTCCAGAAAATAAAAGGAACACACTCATGCCGAGACTCGGCCTTGAAGTGTGTCGACTGCAACGGTCAAATTTGCCCCAAATGTTTTGTCCAATGCGCAGTGGGTAACCGCTGTAAGAAGTGCGCCAGCCGCTTCACTTCCCATGTGCTGCTCACCAGCCCCAAGGTTCTAGCAAAGCTTTCAGCAGCCAGCATCTTGCTCGGAATCGCCTGGGGTTATATAGAGCCGCACCTAGATATCATGGGTATGTACGGCTATTTTATACAGTTCTTCGCTGCGGTTTTCTTAGGTAGGTTGCTACATAAGGCCGCTTCCTACAAGCTCGGCACAAAAGTAACCACAGTGGCAGCTCTCGCCCTTATTATTGGCCTTGCCATTGGCCCCAGTAGAGATACGCTTCTTAACGCCATTCAATACTCCAATTTGCCGCCAGCCGAAGGCGGTGACCCCAATGCCTTAGGCGGGGAGCTAATTAGGCTCTCTATTTTCCTGATTGGGGCGCTGATGCCTTTTATCCGCAAAAACTAATATGGGATAACCTGAAAGTTTGGCAAGCGCAAAAATCGGGTAATCTTAGGATCTACTCAGAAAGAGCATGATGGAAAGTTTTAGCAAAGTCTGCCCGACTTGCAAAAAAGAATATAGCAATGAGGTTGTTGTCTGCCCGGATGATAGCAGCCAGCTTGCCCCCCTTGCCAAAGATGCACTAATTGGAACAGTATTTGCCGACAAGTACGAGATTTTATCAGTACTTGGCGCCGGTGGCATGAGCGTCATTTACAAGGCTCGCCACAAATATATGGAACGCATCTGCGCTGTGAAGCTGCTACATCCTTTTCTATTGTCAGACTCGTCTATGTTTCAACGCTTTCAATACGAGGCAAAAGCAGCTAGTAATCTTTCTCATCCTAATGTCGTGGCCATGCACGACTTTGGTATCACCAATGATGGCAAGGCCTATCTGGTCATGGACTACTTAGAAGGCGAAGATCTCTCGACAGTACTAGAAAGAGATGTCTCTTTAACTGAGCCACAAGCTCGCGAAATTTTCAGACAAGCATTAGCCGGCCTCGACCACGCCCACTCAAAGGGTGTGATTCACCGTGATTTAAAGCCAAGCAATCTATTTTTGATACCACAAACTGACGGCAGCGTTCTAGTCAAACTGGTCGACTTTGGTATTGCCAAAATTACTGATTCTGGCAGTGCTGCGCAAAATCTAACTAGAACCGGTGAAGTGTTCGGTTCGCCTTTATACATGAGCCCTGAACAGTGTGCAGGCAAATCACTAGACGCCCGTTCCGATATCTACTCACTAGGCTGCTTAATGTATGAAGCTTTGAGCGGACGGCGACCATTAGTGGGTGAGTCAGCCTTAGAAACAATGCATATGCATATAAAAGACATGCCACTGACACTTTCGCAAGCTGCACCAAAACTAGAAGTTTCACCTCAACTGGAAAATGCAGTAATGAAGTGTCTCTGCAAGCGTCCAGATGATCGCTTTAGCAGCGTGGCCGAACTCTATCAAGAAATATACGGCGAACCTCTGCCGAAAGTACCGGTAGCACATTCGACAAACGGCACCGATTCGCAAATTGTCATTCCCCTGCCAAGCAATGCTGCTACGGCAGCACCAACACGCAAAGCCGATGAAATCACTGACAAATCTGGCCTCTATTTAACTCCAAGTGACAAGAAAAAATTGCTACCAATAGTAGTGGCACTAGCTATTTTCACCGTAGTGCTTAGCTCTGCCACCTACTGGGTTGTATTTGTCTGGCCCGGCCCAGAAAACGACCGGGGCACCCTAATTAACCGTTGGACTTATACTTTCTGGATTAGTCGCGGCGAAGAACTGGCCAAACAAAATCACTTTGAAGATGCCAGCAATGCTTACGACAAAGCCGAAGCAATAGCCGATAAGTTTGGCGACAACTTTGGTCGCAAAGTAAATGTTCTGCGAGCCAAGCTAAATCTAACCAGCACGATGAACCAGCCCACAAAAACAGAACAGATTCTGCGCAGCTTAGGTCAAGTAAATCGAGATCGAGCGCTCGTTGATTGTGAGCTATCGCGAAAAGAAATAGCCAGAATTGACTCACTGTATAAAGCCACCTTGGCAAGCAAACAAGTTGGCAGCAAGACATCGGTTTACGAACTAGCTCTGCAAATGGGCACCAAAATAGAAGCATTTATTGGTGTCTCGCGCAGGCTTGGCGCCGTTCAAGCCTATGACGATCAAGAAGATTTGCTGACTCGGGCCTATCAACTCTATTCACAGCTAGCTGGCGACGACGACCCGCAGCTAGCCGATCTAAAAACAGAACTAGCTTACTCGCACTGGCAGCAAGATGAAGTAGGACAAGTAAGGCCGCTACTAAATGAGGCCTTAGCAATAAGAATCAAAGTCAATGAACGCAACAAAACCCAGACTAGCAACCTAGATGAAGGCGAATCTTGGCTAAGACTAGGTCAATTCGATCGCGACCGCAGCAAGTTTGCTGAAGCAGACAAGGAACTGGAAAAAGCCCTAAAAATACTGCATCAATATACGAAACTCGATAAATCAAACAATAACTCTGTGCGTGCCTACAAATTACTGATAGAAGCGCTCAATGCCATGGCCGACTATAAAGTCCAAATTCACAAAGAAACCGAAGCCGCCGTGCTGCGCGATGAAGTAGCTGCGCTCAAGAAAGTAAAGCTCGACTATCATCCTACGATTGAATAAATAATGTTGACCGACTAACAAGAGCGAAAGTTTTGAATCGCGCCTTTGTCAGCGCTCGACTCGCCCTAATTCTTAGGCCACCAGCTATCAGGTAAATCATCAAAATAGTCGGCTTGATTACTCAACCAGTAGTCACCCAGATTCGCTTTATCCTTGAAAAAATAAAATCGCCAAGAGTTGGTGCCGCTACCAAGGGACGAGATGTATACCTTGGCACCTGACGGTATCTCCTTTTCAGTCAGGTTAGGTTTAAAAATCTTATCAACAACCTTCAAAGATATGCCGGGATAAATAACATGATTGCTCATTATTTCAAAGCATGCGAATAGTCTGTCATTCTCCGACCGGGCTTCTCTATATCTTGCGATCAGTGTACGTTTGAGTTTTGAAGACGGCTGTTCGTCTAGATATGGCGCATGTTTTAAATCGCAATTCGTGATGGAATATCGCACTATTTTGCGCTCGGAGTTCCACTTACAACTTAAAAACATATCGCTCCTGCTGTCAGGGAAGATTGTATTTAAGCCAGTTCCTAGAATCCCTTTCTTAGGCAGGTATTTATTTTTCTGATTTATGATTTGCTCTAGTTCTGACAACGGTGCATTCTTGGAAATATTTCCGTTCTCGATAGACTTGACTAGAACTTCAAGTTTACCTTGCTCTGTTTTGGAGTTTTGGTAACTGCTCGCAAAGTCTTCGGTCGTCAAAGCGTAAGTTGGCCTGAGGCACGACAGCGTTAGACAGAGTGAAATTCCTATGATTCCTATAATTCCTGAAAGTTTCATTCCTTAACCCCTGCAAGTAACGCACCAAATTTCATTTGGATATATATCTGAAACTGGCATTGGATCTCCTCGCCAATGGGTCTGAGTGCTCATTTCCGTTTCGGTCAGTGGCAGCATGATTCAAGCCTTGATACGGGTCCCTCGCTCCGGCACAGCGTCACGAAAAAGATTCGGTAGAATGCTCCAGAAGTCTGAATGCCAGATAAATACAAAAGGTTCTTTGCCACCGACGCTCAATCGCTAGATGCCGGCTCTAAAGCCACAAACTAAATGATGCACTGGCCTCCGTACTAGCCAGTGCACCACAACGGCAACCGCCTTAGACGACAGCCTGCCTAAGCAAACCCTACCATAGCTTAAATTACTTACTCGCTCCAGCTAAGACAGTAACTTTAGCCAAACCAGCTTCAAGGTCTTTGACAAGATCGTCAATATCTTCGATACCCACAGACAATCTCACTAGAGCATCAACAACGCCACGAGCATCGCGTTCTGCTTTAGGTATTGAACCATGGGTCATCGATACTGGATGGCAAACGAGAGACTCGACACCACCAAGACTTTCAGCTAGCGAAAACAGTTTGGTCGAGCCCAAGAATTGACGAGCGCTCTCTTCGCCGCCTTTGAGCACAAACGAAACCATGCCACCGAAGCCATTCATCTGCGCTTTAGCAAGAGCATGCTGGGGATGGCTAGCCAAACCTGGATACATAACCTTCTCAACAGCTGGGTGTTTTTCTAGATATTGAGCAATGGTCATAGCATTTTTCTGGTGAGCTTCCATGCGCACAGCTAGTGTTTTCACCCCGCGCAGAACGAGCCAGCAATCCCAGGGGCCAGGCACAGCGCCAACGGCATTCTGGTGGAATTTCAGAGTTTCGTAGAGATCATCGCGGGATGTAAGAACAGCACCACCGATAACATCACTATGGCCACCAATATATTTAGTGACTGAGTGCACAACAATATCGGCACCAAGAGCAATCGGGTTTTGCAAGTAAGGGCTAGCAAAAGTATTGTCTACAACAGTGATGAGTTTGCCAGCTTTTGCCACTTCAGCAATAGCTTTGATGTCACAGAGCCTGAGCAATGGGTTGGTTGGTGTCTCAATCCAAATCATTTTAGTATTGGGCTGAATAGCGCCCTTTACCTTTGCCGCATCGCTAGCATCAACATAAGTAAAAGTAATACCGTAGCGCTTCCATACTTTTTCAAATAATCGATAAGTGCCACCATAAACATCATCACCGCAAATAACATGATCACCGCTCGAAAGCAGATTCATGATATTGCCTTCGGCAGCCAATCCTGAACCAAAGCAAAGGCCATATTTGGCGCCTTCCAGAGCAGCCAAACATTCTTCTAGGGCAAACCTAGTAGGATTCTGCGTCCGGGCATATTCAAAACCCTTATGCTGATTCAGACCTTCTTGCACATAAGTAGAAGTTTGATAAACTGCTGGAATAATTGCTCCAGTAGTTGGATCTGGCTCTTGGCCTGCGTGGATAGCCTTGGTCGAGAACTTCATCGATAATCTCCTCTGATATTTTTTATGCCTAGGTTTATGCCTAGACAGTAATTTTGGTGCCTTTGGCTTTGACTTCGGGGGCTTCGATACGACTCGATGCTTTCAAGTGCGAAACAATGTCGAACTTGGTCAACACAGCGCAGGCCTTACCCTCTTTAGTGAGAACAACCATATTGCTACCCAACTTGAATTGCTTATAGACTCTATCGATTTCGCTATCGACATCAAGCTGAGGGAATGGTCGCCCCATTACCGATGAAACAGAAGTTGATTCTGGGTGTTTGCGCTCATAAACAATTTGCATTGTAATCAAATCATTGATATGACCGACGTTTTGACCGTCAGCAGTGACAACAGGAAGCTGATCGATTTCATATTTTTGCATAATTTCGATAGCCATCTGCACTGTATCATCAGGCTTGATTGTAATCATGGCTGGTACTTTGCCTGAGCTGGTCTTACCAGCAAGCAAATCTTTAGCAAAGAAACTCAAACCTTCAGCTTGCAAGTAACCAAACTCGCGCATCCAATCATCAGAATAAATTTTGCTCAAATAGCCTCGGCCGCCATCGGGCAGAATTACTACAATTACATCTTTTTCAGTCATGCCGGCAGCCACTCGCAGGGCCGCTACAGTAGCCGTTCCACACGAGCCCCCGACGAGTAGTCCTTCTTCGCGCACTAGACGACGAGCCATTAAGAAAGACTCTTTGTCAGATACACGCTCGAAGTGATCGACAATTTTCAAATCGGCATTACGTGGAATAAAGTCTTCGCCAATACCTTCAACTTTGTATGAGCCTGGTGTGTCGCCAGAATAAATGGAGCCTTCTGGGTCGGCGCCAATAATTTTGATATTGGGATTTTTTTCTTTCAAATATCTAGCAGTACCAGAAATGGTGCCACCAGTACCTGCACCTGCCACCAAGCAAGTGATCTTGCCTGAAGTCTGTTCCCAAATTTCTGGCCCGGTAGTCTCATAGTGTGCATCGGGATTATTAGGATTAGCAAACTGATTGGGCTGGAAAGAACCAGGAATTTCCATAGTCAAGCGATTAGCGACCGAATAGTAGCTCTCGGGGGAGCTAGCCGAAACCGTGGAGGGAACCATCACTACTTCGGCACCGTAGGCCTTAAGTAAGTTGATTTTCTCAGGGGCAACCTTGTCAGGACAAATCAAAATGCATTTATAGCCTTTGACTGCGGCAATTTGTGCCAGGCCCGTGCCGGTGTTGCCCGAAGTTGGCTCGATAATTGTGCCGCCCGGTTTGAGCAAGCCAGCCTTTTCGGCTTCCTCGATCATTTTCAAGGAAGGTCTATCCTTGATCGATCCTCCCGGATTAAAAACTTCAAGCTTGGCCAAAATTGTTGGCTTCAAGCCCAGAGTCACCTTGTTAAGCTTAACAAGTGGAGTTTGACCTATAGTTTCCAGGATGTTCTCGCAGTACTTCACAAGGAAGTCCTCCATTACAATATGTATGAGAAAGAATAGGTTTAATTATACGGCGATGACAGACAACAAAAACTGCTACAAACCTGAAGATCTATCAGATTTTGATTGGAAAAATGACCTCGGGGCGCCTGGAGCCTACCCCTTCACCCGCGGAATTTACCCAGATATGTACCGATCGCGCAAATGGACAATGCGTCAGTATGCGGGTTTCGGTAATGCTGAAGAGACGAATAAAAGATTTAGATATCTCTTAGGTAACGGCCAAACCGGACTTTCTGTCGCCTTTGACTTGCCAACCCAAATGGGTCTCGACTCAGACGACCCTATGGCTTTAGGCGAAGTTGGCCGCACCGGCGTGCCCATTGATACCCTCAAAGACATGGAGCGCCTCTTTGATCAAATCGATCTTGGCAAGGTATCCACCTCTATGACAATCAATGCCACGAGCGCCATTCTACTTGCCATGTACAGAGCAGTAGGAGTAAAGCAAGGAGTTAGTGCTGCCAATTTGTCAGGCACAATTCAAAACGACATTCTTAAAGAGTACGAAGCGCGCAACACCTATATTTTTCCGCCCAAGGGCTCAATGCGCTTGATCACTGACATCTTTCAGTTCTGTGCCAGCGATATGCCTAAATGGAATACTATTTCGATTTCTGGCTATCACATTCGCGAAGCCGGTGCCACGGCCGTTCAAGAACTGGCTTTCACTTTTGCCAATGCCATTGAATACGTGCGAGCGGCACAATCTTCAGGCTTAGAGGTAGATAGTTTCGCTGGGCAATTGTCGTTCTTCTTTGTGGCCCAAATGAATTTCTTTGAAGAAGTGGCCAAATTTAGAGCGGCCCGGCGCATCTGGGCAAAAATCATGCGCGATCAATTTGGCGCCAAAAGCCCCAAGTCACAAACCTTGCGCTTCCATGTGCAAACGGCTGGCTCTAGCCTCACCCTGCAACAACCAGACAACAACATTGTGCGAACCACACTAGAAGCATTAGCAGCGGCTCTCGGTGGCTGCCAATCACTGCATACAAACTCTAAAGACGAAGCCATTGCCTTACCCACCGAAGCTTCAGCGCTGACAGCTCTGCGTACTCAGCAAATTATCGCCTTCGAAACCGGTGTTACCAATGTGGCCGACCCCTTGGGCGGCTCTTACTACATCGAGGATCTCACCAATAAAATCGAAAAGGAAGTTGAAGAATACTTGCGCCGCATCGAAGAAATGGGCGGTGCCATCAAAGCAGTTGAAAGCGGCTACATTCAAAAAGAAATTCAAGATTCAGCCTATGAAGACCACCAAGATATTGATCGTAAGGTGAAATTGGTTGTCGGGGTCAACTCCTTTATAGATGAGCACGAAGAAGAGATAAACGTGCAGCGTATCGACCCAGCCTTAGAAGGGCGCCAAGTGACAGCACTTCAAGAACTCAGAGCCAGCCGAGACCAAGAAAAAGTAGCTGCAGCGCTAGCCAAGTTGCACCTTGCTGCTAACTCTTCAGAAAACCTTATGCCTCTAATTTGCCAGGCTGTGGAATGCTATGCCACAGTCGGCGAAATCAGCGGCACTCTTAAAAAGTCATTTGGCAAATTCAGGCCGATGGTGACAATTTAAGTGACAACCTGCGACGGTAGCCAAGCGGCCAATATTTTGTTTTCGATGAAGACATCTTCATCTTTGATGGAGATACAGACTGGCTCTGGTGCAGGTCAGAGCAAGGTGACAATTAAATGGCGAAAAACTACTGGCCGGTAGCCAATCTGCTGGTGTATGCTGCCATCTGGAACGGCACGTTGCCAGTAAACGTTGTCAATCTAGCAGCTCTGTCAAGCGGTTGACGTCAAGAGCTGAGCTCTCTTATTGGTTACTAACAAATATTGGTTGCTAAAAAAAGGTATCTAGGAAGCATGGTTCAAAAGGCTGGCCTAAAAAAGATATTGGTCACTGGTGGAAGCGGGATGATCGGCCGCGCCATTATCTCGAGACTGGTTTCAAGCAACCAGTGCTTGGTCAGAGCGCAGGTACGCGACAGGCTCGATGCCCGCTCAAAAATGGCCAATGGCGTCGACCTAACAGTAGTTGATTTGCACGCAGCCGATTTCACTCGGGTGGGCGATCAAGAAATGCGCGCCCTAACCAAAGACATTGAGTTTGTCGTGCACGCCGCTGGCCTAGTGCACCAAGAAGCAGCTTCTTACCAAGAGTACGAAGTTGTAAATGTAAGAGCCACCCAACAATTAGCTGAAGCCTGTGTGGCCAACGGCGTACACACCCTTGTATTTCTAAGCACTTCGGCTGTTTACGGCAAAGGCCCATTCAAAGACATCAGTGAAGCTGGCCCCTACTCAGCCAAAACCCCCTATGCCGTTTCGAAGATGACCAGTGAAAATTATCTGCAAACTCTAGCCCAGAAGATTCCGCGCATAATTGTGCTCAGACCATCTATGGTCTTTGGCGAAGGCGATCGAGGCAATATGCTTTCACTCATTCGTCAAATCAAAGAAGAAAAGTATGTGCACATTGGCAGCGGTGCCACACCGAAGAGCTTGATCTATTCAAAAGATTTAGCAGCGGCAGTGCACCTCTGCTTGCAGAGAGTGCCCAATGGTTATCATGTGTTCAACGTGGCTAACCCCACAGCAGTGTCGATGAGAGACCTAGCCGACAACATTGCCGCCACCATGAACATCACTAAGAAATTCAGCTCTGTGCCTGAAGGTTTACTAAAAATGGGCCTGAAGGCAGCACAAGCTTTTATGCCAGGGAAAATAAACGTCACTCCTGAACAGATAGAAAAACTAGCCACTGAAACAACTCTGGCCACCGATAGCCTTGTTGCTAGTACTGGTTTTGCTCCAGCCACAAATCTTCAATCAGCAATCAAGGCCGAAGTCGATTGGGCAACAACAAACAAACTTATCTAGATCAATACTTCAAAATCAGTGAGCGCCAGTCGTCTGTTCGCACTGAATTTCTAGGCGGCCTTACTACATTTTTGACCATGGCTTACATCATCGTGGTCAACCCAGCTATTTTGGCCTTTGCCGGTATTCCCCAAGGGCCTTCAACTGTTGCCACTATTTTGACCGCTGTGTTTGGCTGCCTAGCCATGGGTCTTTATGCCAATCGACCTCTCGCTGTGGCACCCTACATGGGCGAGAACGCCTTCATCGCCTTTGGCCTTGCTTCTTTAGGCATCAGCTGGCAACTGAGACTCGGGGCCGTCTTTGTCAGCGGCTTTGCCTTCCTCACCATGTCGCTGCTAAAAATCAGACCATGGTTAGCCAATTCTATTTCAAACAGCATGAAGCATAGCTTTGCCGCCGGTATTGGATTGTTTCTAACTCTAATCGGACTCTATGAAACCGGCATAATCGAGAGTGCCGCGCAAGGCATGCCCGCCAAAATATTGCTGTCAGCAGACGGTATCACCCTTGGTGCACCACCAGTGCCATTAAAGTTAGGCAATTTACACGATATAAAAGTGATACTAGCCATAATTGGCACAGTGCTGACAGCCACGCTACTGGCCCGCAAGACAAAAGGGGCCATACTAATTGGCATAATTGCCACAGCTGCTCTAGGTTTCGCTTTTAATGTGGGCGAGCTGCCTAAAGCTATTTTCTCAATGCCGTTTCAAGGCGAACTCAGCTTAGAGCCTATATTTTTAAAACTCGACATAGCCTCGACTTTAAAACTCAGCTTCTTGCCGATATTGCTCACACTATTTCTCATGAGCTTTCTCGATACACTGAGCACCATTGTCGGTGTCGGGGCAAATTGCGGTATGGTAGACGAGCAGGGCAATTTGACTGACATTGAAAAGCCAATGATTGTTGATGCCTGTTCTTGTATCTTATCGGCTCTGATTGGCTCATCCACTAGTGGTGCCTTTATCGAATCAGCAGCGGGCATTAGAGAAGGGGCGAGAACCGGCTTGGCTTCAGTCTTCACTGCCATGTTTTTCTTTGCTGCACTATTTTGCATTCCACTACTAGCGCCACTGCAGCATCTCAAGTACGCCTACGGACCGGCACTAATTTGTGTCGGCTTACTGATGCTCAATTCACTGCGCAAAATTGACGTGGACGATCTAACAGAAGCATTTCCTTCTTTTGCCACCATCGCCATGATGATTTTCACCTACAGTATTGCCAACGGCTTAACCGCCGGCCTCGTGCTATACGCAGTGATCAAAACCCTCTCGGGCAGAGTAAAAGAAGTATCTGCCGGAGCCTGGATATTGGCTTGTATGTGCATGCTCTATTTTGTTTTTGGACTGCCTCACTAAGAATAAGCTCCAGAAGGCTAGCAACGTACATATGCGTTCAACTGTTTTGCTCCAATCCGCTTCAAACCATGATTCAATGCCATTTTCAACCTGACTTCTCGAACCTGTGCTTGACCCAGCTTTAGAGCCCGCCTCTCTATTCTCACTGTATTCATAGCTATCTAATCTCCAAAATCGACTCATACAGCTCATTGCTGCGCGACAGGGGAGGTGACTCGGTATTGATTTTTACAGGATTAATTATTGATTCTTGATTGATATTTACTGTATACTACCTATAGTACAAATAGGTGGACTAGATGAATCACTACCGCGCAATGGCCTTAAACCCTGACACCAACTTGGAAAACGAGCTTCATCAAGGACAGCAAATGTTTGAGCTTGAGATGCAGTCAGTTAATTCCATTGAACAGCTTAGCCAGGAAGTCACCAAAGGTACTGTAGACGTAGTAGTTCTTTATGAAACGCCGGAATTGGCCGGGATGGATCTTTTGCACGCTGTCCGAAAATTTCAACCGAGCATACCGGCAATCCTTTTGGTTTCGCCAGCATCCGGTGCCTGGTCACAGACGGTAAACGACCCACGGACTGAACTAGTCTCTAGTCCGGCGCAGGCGATGGAACTCCAACATCGGATAGCAAAATTACTTACCCAAGTGGACCGCGCCACTAAGGCTGTCCCTGCCGGGCAATCCTTGACCTATGCCGTTGCCGAGCTTCGCAATCCGAGAAGCGGCAAACTTGACGCAACGATGATCGCTGACGAATTCGGCATAGCACTGGCTGATGTTGCCAGAGCTATCGGTAAGAAATTGCAGACTATCCACCAAACCCCCGACTCAGACGGTTTGCAAAAGCTTCTATACCCATATGAGCGCATTGCCTCAGCCGTCAAATACACGACCGGTTCATTGCAACCAGCTTTAAAAATCTGGCTCAACGCGCCCAATCCAACCATGCCTAACACGCTACCAGTTGAGTTGGTCAAAAAAGGACACGCCTCTCAACTTGCCGACCTTTGGGATGACACTTTGCTGGGGCATCCTGATTAATGCACCGAGGCAAGGATCTTACAGTGGCACTAAATGCGGTGCCGAGAACCAGAGTAACTGGAATTTTCTATCGCTCGATTGCGGAAGTAGCAATGCATAGCCTCTCGCCGCCGCAACCGCTTTACAGCCTAGGCGCGCGAAAGACTGGACAGCGGTTTACTCCCAAAAACGGCCCGGCATCACTATACCTATCGGCAAACTTTGAGACATCTTATATCGACTCATGGCACGGCCACTTCTATTGCCGCAAGCGGTCTTGCCTTCACTCCACCTCCGACTGTGATCATTGCTATATCAGTCGATATTGAGCGTGTTTTGGATTTGACAGTGCCAGCAGTCAGAGACAAGTTGGGAACCGATGAAGCCGAGTTAGCCGGACCATGGTTTGAGCAAATGATCACAGGCGATCTCGTGCCAACGCATTTACTGGCGCGGGCTGCTCATTTATCCAATTTGTTTGAGGGACTGAAATTCAATTCTGTCCAGAAACCAGGCGCTGTCAATCTTCTCGTCTGGCCGAAAAAGCTGAAAGCACCTTTTTTCGTTGAGGTTAATGACCCGAGCCGCAGGTTGTATCAGCGCATACCAAAGTGAAAGCGCAATCGAGCCCAGGCAGGCCATGCGGTGTCGACAAAGAAGCAATTAGTCTAGCAGGCCTTTTCATTAGACTTCGACAAATTAAGCGGGTACCAAACTGGCACCCCACAAGATCATCGTCAGCCACCGCCTGAGCTCATAGTGGATCCACCGCCGCCACCACGATAGCTAAAGCCAGAGAAAACGTTACCGTTACCAGCATAAGTGCGACTACCGGCATATTTAGCGACTTGTGCATAACCTGACTGGGCCTGATAGCGCAAAATTGGATTTTTACTGTAAGAGGCCACCCATGAATAATGGTCAATGGCACGCTGAGTCTGATTGAGATTGTGGTAGCAGAGACCCAAATAATAGTGGGTCATGTCATTACAAAAACCATTGCGATCAGCTAGTTCAAATTGTTCAGCTGCCGGGCCAAAACGTTTGTTTTGAAATTCCTGCCAGCCCAATTGGAAAGACTTTGGCGGCGTTTTCGATTTAGCAGTCTTAGATTTAGAAGCTTTTTTCGCTGCCGCCTGCTCGTTGACCGTTGCTCCGGCCGCAAGCGACAGAAGACAGAGACAAGCGACAAGGCTGTGGACAGTTTTACAGTTCATAGAGATCTTCTACCCATTCTCAGACAAATGCGTCGCCCCTTAAATTGCCAGGTCAATGTCCAGTTGATGTCTACAAAGCCCGGTTAGGCTGTATATACAGAGGGTTTAATATCAGGGTCAAGGATTTAGAAAATATGGCAACCGGCTCAGAAAATCTAAGGCAAACAGAGCAGCGAGAGCAGCCACTGGAAGGCGCCAAGCCGCTAGATAGCAAGCCGGATAGTGCTGCCAATTTGCGTAACCAATATTTTGACTGCCTGGCTAGTGGCAAAAGTAGCTGCGAGGTACCGACAAAACCGCAAGAGCAAATCGGCACTCTCGAACTTACGAACCCGTATACAAGCAATCCAAGCGATACAAGCAATCGCAGTGAGAAATCAGAAGCCTTGGTCGAGCAGCCCAGGCCAATCACTGCCGACACCGTCTTGCCGCGAGCACAGTGGACTTTAGCCTTTAACCTTACTACCACTCAAGATCACCAACCATCGAACGACGCTAATGCAGAGGATGCGCGCGTCTATGCTGGTGCACGCAACAAAACTGCTGAGCTTCTAGAGCTGGCAGCCACTACGGTGGGCAAACCAGTGACCCTGGTAGTACAAAATGCTCAAAGACCAGAATCTAGTGAAACAAGCCCAACTACAGACAATAAAGACAACAACAACCAGATAGTTGATGGACAGGCCCAGGCATCACTAAGTGCTTCGGCAAAAGACTCTGGCACTAGCGGCATGTTGATCCACACCTATCTAATACACGACGGCCAGATTCAAGAACTGCCTACTCGGCCTTCGCAAGGAGTGGCCGCCGATACCGAAGCCCTACTCAACATCGCCGGTCGACAAGCCCCCTCGGAACATCTCGCCCTATTTGCCCAAGGCCACGGCGGAGGCCCCCATGGAGTATCCGGAGATACCGGCCGAGCCACCCTGGCAGAAATGGATGCAGCCATCAAAAACGGTCTAGCCAGTAGCGGCAGAGACAAACTTGACTTGGTTGACTTTGATGCCTGCTCGATGGGGAATGCGGCGGTATTGGCAGCAGTGGCTTCGCGAGCAGACAATATTATCGCTTCACCAGAGATGGAAACCGCTGGTGGAGAGGACATTGACGCCCAAAATGTTAGAGCCATAGTTGGTGCAGTACTGAGCAATCCCGCCATGAATGGCCATGAACTAGGACAAAAAATAATTGATTTAGCAGCCCACGGGTCTAACGGCGGTGCCGCTGCGCCACGAGAAATCGATCGCATAGTAGCTGGCACAGATACACTCTCGCACTATAATGCCGCAGAAATTGGCCAGTTCAATCAACACCTCAATGTGCTTGGCTCAGCCCTAACTCAAGCATTCGAAAGCGAATCAAACCGGCAGGCCATTCTGACGGCAATAGGAGATGCTCCATTGGCCTCACAAGCAGGAGGAGTGAGAATTTCGGGGACACCTAGAGCGGAGTTGCGTGACTCAAAAACCTTTGCGGCCAATATACTGGCTGCGGTTGAAAACGGCTCGTTGAGTGACCCCCAAGGTCAAATCAGAAGCGCTGCCGAAGCGCTACAGGCTAGCCAAAATAGATTGGTGGCAGGCTACCATGGGGAGAAAGCCGGTGGTTACGACCGGCAAGGTGGCTTGAGTATGTTCTTGCCTGGCAGAACCTACCTAGACAACCAGGCCAGAGCAGATGAGCTCAATCCCGCTCATGACCTATCAGGGTTAGCCAGTAATGAGCGTTTCAGCAGCCTAGAAAACAAAGACTCTCTGCTCAGCCGTCTTGGTTATAACATTGAAGATATGCAGGAAGCGCAAAAGAAATCGGGAGTTGATATTAGCGCAATCGCACCAATTCTTGAAGCAAAAGAAGCACTGAGCAACGCCAACACCCAAGCCGAATACAGAGCAGGCCTAAGTTTACTTGGCGAAAGGGCCAGACAATTTGAGCAATCAGAAGCTGGTCAGCGCTTGAACCAGATGTATCTTGAACAAGCAAGGGCAGCTACAGCAAAGGCTTTTGCCGAAGAGATTAAAGCTCAAGACCAGAGCCAGTGGACAACGTTCTTGCGAAATCTACAGGCTTTGGCGCGCTGAAAAAAATAAAAAAATAGAAGAAGAACAAAAGAGATAGCACTACTGATGGTGCGGCAGACTCTCTCCATTCTGCGCCGCCGCTAATCGACTAGCGATGGTAGCCAGCCAGGGATTGGTATTCGAGTTAGCAGCCTGAGCCGAATTGACAGTTCTAGCACGCTCCAAGAAGAATTTGCAGTCAGTCAATTGATGGCGAGCGAGACTAATTAAAGCCGCCTGCACCAATACTTCCTGATTATATGGCTGGCGGCGAACGGCAAGCCTAATATGACTTTCGGCCTGATCTAAATGACCCAAAGCCAAAAGAATTTGTGCCCGCGTCATCAGCAAATAAGTGACGTCTTCGCCCTTGGTAAATGATTGTGGGTCTGATGAATACTTCTCAATTTCTTTCTGGGCGCCAATGGCATCACCTTGAGCTAATTTCGCCTGAGCAAGCAGACAGCGAGCTTTGAAGATGTATTCATGATTTTGATTGCCGTGTACGCCCTGACTCAATAACAACCGAGCGTCCTTTTGTGCTTGGCTATATTGACCTCGGGCCAAGTCTAGTTCTGCTTTTTCTAACAGAGCCAAACCATCATATGGTGCCAGCTTTAGAGCATGCTCTAAGAGACGACTAGCCTCAGTATAATCACGACGATAGAGACAAACGCGGACAATATTTAACCGTGGTTCAACATAGTCTAGCTTAAGAAAAATTGCTCGGCGCCAATCACGCACCGCAGTGCTGAAATCGGCCTGACGTTGTTCAGCCAATCTAAACTCTGCTTGCCCCAAGCCATTCCAACCGGCAGCGAACATTGGCTCTAATTTGACAGACCACTGATAATAATCACGAGCCAACTCAAAATTTGCTTCAGCAGCGGCTTTACCAGCGCTATTAAAGCAATAGTAAACCATCGCCCGCCGGCCGAGAAAGACAACAAGACTAACTAGAATCACACCTGTGACAAGAATTTTCTGCTTATTTAGCCAATTATAGGTTTTGCGCAATTGCTTCCAACTGTCGCCTTCAAATGAAGCATCTGGACCGGCGGCTGCCACCACTGAATATTCGTAGGGCAAATCACTTGGCATTGTTTCGCTAGATAGTGCACCACTTTTCGCAAAAACAACTTTCACTAATTGATCAAAAGTTTCTTTGCTGAAGAAAAAAGATGGAACGTAATTGGGGAAAAGCAAACTAGAAATTAGTTTGTTCTTGACCTCAAAATGGAAAAGTATGGTCAATCGCCTAGCCGTGTGCTTCAGTCCAAATAATTTAGTAAAGAAAATATTTGGTTCTATGGCCACAGCTCTGATAGATGTCCAGGGCACCACCCGGTCAAAGAGCGACAGCTTGATGCCTTTGTCGCTAATCCACACGCCACGACTGATAAATTTGAGCGATTGGGTAATCGCCAGAAAAGCCAAGAACCATATGACAGCGACGATTATCCAATCGCCAACCAGGCGCAAAACAAGACCTATAACTGAAGTGGTATTCGGGATAAGAGGAATGACATCTGTAATGGCCAAGACAAAGGCAATAAATACAGACGAACCAACCGCCAGTTGTGTCAGCGCTTGAGAATCAAAGGGATAAAGAGTTGGCTTCGTGCTGTCTATGTCAGACCCTGCTTGACTTTGAACGTTGCATGTAACGAATCTAAAAAGTTGGACAAAAACATTAGACCATGACATATTGAACAAGGGTTAATATTAACCGTGACGAATGAATGCGAGGTATGTCCTTTGAAAATCCTGATCATTGAAGACGACGTAAATATCGCGCGTCTCATCGAACTTGAGCTCGGCTATGAAGGTTATCAAGTTTCCGTGGCTCACGATGGCAATCAAGGTCTTGATCTTTTCAAGAAAGACCAGCCTGAACTGGTTCTTTTGGACGTGATGTTGCCGGGTCTTGATGGCATTGAAGTTTGCAAGCGCCTACGTGCCATGTCGAAAGTTCCAGTGATTATGCTCACCGCTAAAGACGGCGTACAAGACCGCGTAAGCGGCCTAGATAGCGGCGCTGACGACTATTTGACCAAGCCCTTTGCCACAGAAGAGCTTCTTGCCAGAATTAGAGCAGTAATGCGCAGAAAGCCTGCAGAAGGCATTCTTACTTACGCCGATCTCTGGATGGACCAGCTTAATCGTGTCGTGAAGAGAGGCGAACGCCAACTTGATCTTAGAGCTAAAGAGTTCGATCTACTAAGACTGTTTATGCAGTATCCAGAACAAGTTCTCTCCCGTGAGTTCATCTTCGACAAAGTCTGGGGTTATGACTTTATCGGCGAATCTAACGTGATTGAAGTATATATTCGCTACTTACGCTCAAAACTTGAAGACGCCACTTCTAAGCGTCTAATTCAGACTGTTAGAGGCGAAGGCTACGTACTGAGAGAAGAAGAACCTTCTCGCTAGTAAGCTAAAACAACAACAACAAGATCATATACAAAGAAGAAAGACCGGTTATTGACCGGTCTTTCTTCTTTGTCGGGGGATTAGCAGAAGCCAAAAGTATCCCAAAGCTAGAAATATACAGGAGCTACAACAATGCCTGAGAAGCAAATTTAAGTTCCGAAGAGCCTGTCAGGCGGAGCTAACAACAGCTTCAGTCGAGCTTGCAAGTCAGGCGCTAACATTTGCAGGGTTTTTAGGGCGCGGCATCTTATATAGGGGTTTTCGTCGTGAGCCAAATCAATCAAGATTTGCTCGGGCATATGCGGGCTTTCAGCAACTCCGTAGCGCACGTCAGCACTGCTATCAGAGGCCAAAAGGGCAAGCGAGTCGGCCGGGGTATTGGCATTCTCAGCCACTGCTAAACGCACTTCGTAATCACTATCAAAGACCAAGGCCTTAAGAATTTCTACCGGGGTCCTAGGATTCTCAGCTACCGCTCTACGAATACTTGCTGATTTGTCTTCCGCCAGGCGTGCCAAGACTTGCTTTGGGGTATTAGGATTACCAGCGACGACCCGGCGCACCTGCAGAATCTCAAGATCAGCCTCGCTATTGGCTTCGCTCTCAATCTTTTCTGCTGGCGATTGCTTCTCTTTCCGCATAGATACTGCTCCGTACTCTTTACTGAACTTATTTCATACCCATTGTCAAGAGACCTTAATCGCCAAAATATGGTGTTTGAGCCCAACCTGGCTTAGCTTTCACTTAGAGACAAAGCACTAAGAAGAGATTGCATAGTTTTGTAAAGCAGAATGGCAAATTCAATTGTGACGGATTAACCAGAAAAATAAGGCTTTCCCCTAACGCACTAGGGGATATGACTTCTTTTGACCGGTTTTCAGGGGGAAGTCCCACTGTAGGCGGAAAGAAAGCCAATATATTGCGGGTTCTACGGCTTGTAAAAAAAGATGTCGTAACGTTATGATAACTAGCATGTAGTTTAGGTATCTCTAAGGGAAAGCCCCGAAAGAATTACCTCGATGGCGATTCGCTAAGCCAACCATTGTAAAGACCAGGTGACACCATGAACACACTTCAAACTCGCTGCAACCCAAGTTTCTCCGCGGCTTCATCAAACGGCATAGAAGAACTCTTGTCAGTGGCTGAAGACGGCAATTTCGTTTTGAGCTTACCAACCAACCTCCAAGACTACCAACAAGAGCTTGAGCGACTTCTAGGCAAGTGCTTTAGTGGTCGCGCCAAGTCAGAGGGCACCCTCGCTCTGGCTCGACAAATGTCTATAAACTGGTGCCTATCCAAATGCAAACAGACAGGTCAATCAGTCGATCAGTGCCTCGATTTACTATCGTAATTTTCTGATAGAAAAACTCAATAAAAATTCCAAAGAGAAACGCTCAGAATAACTTCTGAGCGTTTCTCTTTATACAACCGGAACCGGCCAAATTATTTTGTTTCTGGCTTGGCCTCTGCCTTTCCATCGTCTTCTGAATCATCAGAATCGCTAGCATCATTTGAGCCATCGCCTGATGGTTCTATCGCTGCCACCACGGGAGTAACAGAAACAACCATATCGTCTTCGCCAACTTGTTGCATCTTAACGCCGGTAGCCATGCGGCCCTGAATACTGATTGCGTCAGCTTGCTGACGAACTACAACACCATTGGCGGTGGCAATTATCATTTCATCACCCGGCCGTACTACGCGCAGACTTGCTAGCCTGGAGCTCGCATTCTTGAACTTAGTACCAATCAAGCCAATACCGCCGCGGCCCTGTTGTCTGAATTCTTCTAATCTGATTCGCTTACCGAAGCCGTCATTGGTGACAACCAGCAAGTAAGTATCATCGAATGTTTCAAGGGCATCGAAGCCAACGATACGATCACCTTCACGTAAAGTGATGGCGCGCACACCACGAGCCGAGCGGCCCAGAGGTCTGAGTTCTTCTTCGCTGTAGCGGATGCACATACCATCACCAGTACCGATGATGATATCGCTCTTGCCAGCCGATGGTCTGACCCAGCCCAGTTCATCACCGTCATTTAGGGTGATGGCGATAATACCTGTTTTTCTGATGTTGGCAAATTCAGACATCTGCACTTTCTTGATATAAGCCTGGTGCGTCAGCATGATCAAGTAGCTATCAGGATCAAAGCTCGACACCGGAATAACAGTTGTGACTGTTTCTTCAGGACGCAATTGCAGCAGGTTTACCAAAGCTAGACCACGAGCAGTGCGACCGCCCTCAGGCAGATCCATAACTTCAAGTGGGAAGATTTGACCACGATTAGTGAAGACCAAAAGTCTATCGTGCATGTTAGCAGCGAAGAAGTGCTGCAAGTCGTCTTCGTCACGAGTTTTCACCCCAGTAACACCGCGAGTATTGCGGCGCTGTCTGCGGAAGCTATCGAGCGAAATACGCTTGATATAGTCTTGCTTGGTGATAAAGACAGCCATAGGTTCGTTTGGTGTCAGGTCTTTAGCTGTGATTTCAGTGTCAGACCCGCTCGATTCGATGATGGTGCGACGTTCATCTTTGTGACCATTGGCATCTTTGAAGTTGTCGCGAATTTCGCTCAACTCTACTTTGATAATTTCGTCGATACGTTTGCGGTTAGCAAGAATGTCTTTGTAGTCTGCGATTTTAGCCAAAAGTTCGGCCAATTCTTTTTCTAGCTTGCCACGTTCTAGTCCGGTTAAGCGACGCAATTGCATTTCAAGAATGGCGTTGGCTTGAGGCTCAGACAATTCGAACTTAGTCATCAACTCAGTGCGAGCACTTTCTGTGGTTTCAGAAGCGCGAATCAACCGAATGACTTCGTCTATATTCTTGATTGCTTTGAGATAGCCTTCAACAATATGAGCGCGGTCTTCGGCTTTGCGCAAGAAGTAGCGGGTGCGCCGAGTAATAACATCAATGCGGTGTTCGATGAATTCTTGAATCATCGCCGCCAGCTCTAGAGTGACTGGTTTGCCTTTAACTAGAGCTAGAGTATTGACCGGGAACGAACTCTGCAACTGCGTGTATTTGTAGACATTGTTCAGCACTACCTGAGCATTGGCGTCGCGCTTCAGCTCGATCACTACGCGCATACCAGATCGATCGGTTTCATCGTTTACATCTGAAATTCCAGTCAGCTTTTCATCGCGCACTAGCTCGGCCACACGCTTAGTGAAAGCCTCTGGACCAACCATATAAGGAAGCGCTGTAACAACAATAGCCATCTTCGACTGACGGCCACCAGATCCTGGGATTTGCTCAATCGTGGCAGTACCGCGAGTTGGAATAGAACCGCGACCGGTGGTGAAAGCTTCGACAATTCCGTCAGTGCCCAGAATTGAACCGCCACCGGGAAAATCGGGGCCTTTGATCCATTGCATCAATTCGCGTGAAGTAAGCTCTGGATTATCAATCTTGGCGATAGTGCCGTTTACAACTTCCGTCAAGTTGTGAGGAGGAATGTTGGTGGCCATCCCCACAGCAATGCCAGATGAACCGTTCAACAAGAGAATTGGCACACGTGACGGCAATACCGACGGCTCTTTCAACGATTCATCGAAGTTTGGCCGCATATCGATGGTTTCAGCATCGATATCTTCAAGAGTTTCCATAGCAAGAGGAGCCAATTTGCACTCTGTATAGCGCATGGCAGCTGGTGGGTTGTCGAGGTCACCAAAGTTACCGTGACCATTAACCAAAACATATCTACTGGCCGAAGGCTGAGCCATACGCACTAAAGCTTCGTAGATAGATGAGTCACCGTGTGGGTGATATTTACCCATAACGTCGCCAACGACGCGGGCAGACTTCTTGAACTTCTCGTTAGGCGCCAGATTGAGCTCGTGCATGCCGAAAATAATGCGGCGGTGAACAGGTTTTAAACCATCTCTAACATCAGGAATGGCGCGACTGACGATAACTGACATGGCATAGTCGATAAAAGACTTTTTCATCTCGTCGCGCAATTCGACCGAGACTATTCGCTGACCACCACCACCCGCACCGCCCGCATTGCCTGTTGAATCAACCACCACGAACTACCTCTTACGAAAACAGAATCCTTGGGCCCAGCGTTGAAAGTTACAAACCAATTTGTCAATCGGTCACTCCAACACTCGGCTATAAATTTGACAAGGCCTAATTATAACACTGCCCAAGCTCGCTGATGATGCCAGTTTCAGTAACAAATTTGAGCTATTAGAGAGGATTGCAGCGGTACTCGCCCGACTTAATACTAGAATAGGGAGCTGAATGTACCAAGCGTATATATGTAGTTTCTCGGGGATACGAAATCAAGATGTCGGGTAATAACGAGTCACCTAAAGCTCTGGCAGCACAAGCCAAGAAAGCAGCTGCCGCAGCAGAAGCTGCCAGCAAACTTAAAACCGACCGCTTGAAAAAATTGACTGCCTTGAAAGAGCAGGGCATTAACCCCTATCCGTATAACTATGAGCGCAGCCACAAGGCTGCCGAACTGCAAGAAAAATACAAAGACTTAGCTGTCGGTGTTGAAACCGAGGATGTCGTACACATCTGCGGCCGCATTATGAATAGCCGCAATACTTGGATGTTTATCGACGTCTTCGATGACTCCGGAAAAATTCAGCTTTTCTGCCATAAAGATTTTCTCGGTGAAGAAAAACAAGCTCGCCTCAAGCTCCTTGACAAAGGCGACTATATTGGCGCCACCGGTACAATTCGCCGCACCTCAACTGGTGAGCTATCAGTCAAAGTTACTGACTGGCAAATATTGTCGAAATCACTTTTGCCACTACCTGACAGCTGGGAAGGCTTCACCGACGTAGAAGCACGCTACCGGCATCGTTATGTAGACATGATTATGAATCCGGCTGTACGCGAAAACTTGCGCAAGCGCTCACTGACTATTCGCCACATGCGCAATTTTCTTGACAGCCACGGTTATCTAGAAGTAGAAACACCAACTTTGCAAGTGGAGGCCGGCGGTGCTGACGCTCGCCCCTTCATCACCCATCACAACACTCTTGGTATTGACCTGTATTTGCGCATAGCCACTGAACTTCACCTTAAAAGAATGATCATTGGCGGTATGGAAAGAGTCTACGAAATCGGTCGCATTTTCCGCAACGAAGGCATGAGCACAAGACACAACCCTGAATTTACAATGATGGAAATGTACTGTGCTTATGGCGACTACAACGAACTTATGACTTTCACTGAGTCAATGCTGCGCCACATCGCTGAAAACGTCTTGCATACAGCCGATTTTAGCTATCAAGGTGAGCAAATTTCATTCAGCAAACCCTTCCGCCGCCTGCGCATGAATGATGCTATCAAAGAAGCAACTGGTCTAGATGTCTCGACCTTGAAGGACTTTGAAGAAGCAAAAGCCGCCGCTATCAAACTAGGCATCAGACTAGACAAGCAAGACACTAGAGGTAGCGTAATCAACGCTATGTTCGAAGACAAAGTTGAGCATACTTTGATGCAACCAACTTTCATCATTGATTATCCAGTCGAGATTTCACCGCTGACCAAGGCCCATAGAGAAAACCCTGGTGAAGTCGAGCGTTTCGAGTTATTTGTCTTTGGTCGCGAACTAGCTAACGGTTATTCAGAACTAACAGATCCACACGATCAAAGAAGCCGACTAGAAGAACAAGGCCGCAAGAAAGCAGCTGGTGACGTAGAAGCCATGCCTCTTGATCTCGATTTTATTATGGCCATGGAATATGGCATGCCACCGACCATGGGCATTGGCATCGGCATCGATCGCTTAGTCATGCTGCTCACCGACTCAGCTTCAATTCGTGACGTTATTGCCTTTCCAACAATGAAACCTGAGGGGAAACCAGAAGGAAAAGCAGAGGCCAAAGTTGATGTCGCTGTGGCTGCAAGCAAGGAGGTTTAGGTAAATATGAACATGATCAAAGTCTATCTCTACGGACCTGTTGGTGCCAACAAAAGCGTGCTACTGCCTACAGTGGCAGAGACAGAAGCTGGAGTCTTTGTCGAAGGCGAGCCACTGCTAATTTATGATTTGCATCAAGTCGACCAATGGAAGAGCCAGATATACAAGGCTCTCAATCGCGAAATGGCTGTTGTTGCCACGCCTGACGGCGACTTAGAGCCCGGTTCTCAAATACTAGAAGCCTTGCATCTAAATTCGTGGGCCGCATTTGAAAAGCAATCGGTGCTTTTCACAATCCATAAAGGGGCTCGCTACATCAAAATCTATGCCACCGGATTTGGTGACGATGGTATGTGGTCAAATGCCGCTATGACAGAACGCCAATTTCACAGCAGAGCACCTCTAGAAATAGTTGTAGATGCCATTGCCAAAGAAATAATCAGCCATCCGCAAGGTCACAAGGCTGAGCCTAGCGCAGCGCCACTGATGATCGGCATGGCTCCAAAACAATAACTAAGTTACTGACCTGATTCCATTGCAGCGCGTTCAGATTCAACTTTTTCTTCAACGAACGCTCTTACTTTCTCAAACTCTTCGTCAGAGTCGATAGTCTGGAAAACAAAGTCGTTACCGCGGTGGAAGAAACGCATAATTACAAGGGTCTGATCTTCTTCTTCGAGCTCTTCATCGGCGCCTTCCTCGGCAATTTTCAGAAGAAGTGCATACTCATTCTCTTCGAATACGAAACGATCGAGCATCTCGCAATCATAGGAATGGCCGTCTTCACTCTCCAAAGTGATAACTGCAATTTCTTGTTCTTCCTGATTGGGGGCTTCGGCCACTTTAATTACCTCTTTAGATTCGAATACCGGAGAGCTCTACCAATTTGTTTAGCTGCTGCTCAGTGCCTAGAGCGATTAAATCATCACCGTCCTGGAAGATCAGGTCGGGAGATGGATTGGATATCAGCTTACCATTTTGATTCACAGCCAGGATCATGGCTCCGGAAGTCTGCTTAATGTTTGCATCTTTCAAAGCCTGGCCGATCAATTTAGAGGGTTTACCAAGCCTTACCTGCTCCATCCTCAAATCATATTCGGGGCTGGCCATGACAACATCGAGAAATTGCGTAACAAGGGGGTGGGTAACCGCCGTAGCCATCCGTTTGCCACAAATGACATAGGGCGATATCACCATACTGGCACCGGCCCGACGCATCTTGGCTTCTGTCCCTGGGTTGGCCGCCCGTGACACGATTTTGATTTTTTCGTTCAAGCCTTTGGCTGAAAGAGCAATAAAAGTGTTGGCCGTATCGTCATCAAGAGCACAGACAATGCCGCTGGCGCTCTGTATTCTGGCTTGCATCAAAACTTCATCAGAACTAGCATCGCCATTGAGAACTAAGAGTCCAGCTTCAGCAGCCAGGCGGGAGCGCTCGGCATCTATTTCAATTAAGACAAAAGAAATCTTGTTCTCAGTAAAGTGGCTAATCACCTCTTGGCCAGTGCGACCGTAGCCGCAGACTATTTGATGATTTTTTAATTTTGAAATTGTGTGCTGCATGCGCCGAGCCCCCAGGTTGAAGCGCAGAAATATTTCTACCATATCACTGATTACTGACAGCACCACCCCGGCACCGATCAGAATAAGAACGATTGTGTAGATCTTTCCCGCTGTAGAAAGTGGATGAGTTTCGCCGTACCCGACCGTAGTCAAGGTGATTACAGTCATGAAGAGCGAATCAAGAAAATTCCAATGCTCAACGAGCATAAAGCCCAGGGCGCCGAAAAGAACGAAGCCAAAGAGCCGAGCCAAATCAAGCAGAAATCTCCTGGCAACCGAATCTTTCACCCTTTCTCCCAAAAACTTCGAACTTTGTAAGAGCTAAGACTAACGTTTTTACGCTCTATGAACGTCGCGTAATGAGCTTTTGTGCCAAAACAATAAAATAAGAACGAAAACTATCATAAACGACTGGGGAAAACTCACCGCTAGCATCTATTCTTATGCGCAGACGAGAGATCAGCCAAAGCTCTTGACAGTCGTCTAAGGCAATTTATTGTCCAGTCTCTTTCAGTAACTTCTAGAGACTTTCAGTATCTTTCAGCAACTTTCAGTACAAAATCGGAGATCAAATGAGCACAGTACTAGAGAAGACCCAGGGTCAGGTCGTACAGGTAATTGGACCTGTTGTGGACGTCGAATTTCCTGGCGGACATCTACCTGAAATCTATAACGCCATTGTCATTGAAGGCGTCAATCCAGCCGGCGAACATTTGAAGGTTGTCTGCGAAGTGCAACTTCTACTAGGCGATAACCGCGTCAGAAGCGTATCGATGAGTTCCACAGACGGCATGACCAGAGGCATGGTTGTTACCGATACCGGTAAACCAATCTCAGTGCCAGTAGGCAAGGCTACTCTTGGTCGCATCATCAACGTTCTTGGTGAAGTGGTAGACGAAGGCCCAGAACTGAAAGCCGACGACCACTGGGGCATCCACAGACCGTGCCCAGAGCTAACTGATTTGCAGACCGATACTGTTGTTTTCGAAACTGGTATCAAAGTTGTCGACCTGCTTGCGCCTTATGTAAAAGGCGGCAAGATTGGTCTATTCGGTGGAGCCGGCGTAGGCAAGACCGTTATCATCATGGAACTAATCAACAACATCGCTCAGCACCACGGTGGTTACTCTGTGTTTGGTGGCGTTGGCGAACGCACCCGCGAAGGCAATGACCTTTGGCACGAAATGAAAGACTCCGGCGTTATCGACCGTGTTGCTCTAGTGTATGGTCAAATGAACGAGCCACCAGGCGCCAGAATGCGCGTTGCTCTGTCAGCCCTAACCGTTGCTGAATATTTCCGTGACGTGTCTAAGCAAGACGTATTGCTCTTCGTCGACAACATGTTCCGCTTCACCCAAGCTGGTTCTGAAGTATCAGCCCTGCTGGGCCGTATGCCATCAGCTGTAGGCTACCAGCCAACACTGGCCTCAGAAATGGGCCAATTGCAAGAACGTATTACTTCAACCAAGAACGGTTCGATTACATCGGTACAAGCTGTATACGTACCGGCCGATGACTTGACTGACCCAGCTCCGGCTACAACATTCGCCCACCTAGATGCCACCACTGTGCTTTCGCGGCAAATCGCAGAACTAGGAATCTACCCAGCGGTTGATCCACTAGCTTCTACCTCAACAGCTCTTAAACCAGAGGTTGTAGGTCAAGAGC
This sequence comes from Candidatus Obscuribacterales bacterium, assembly GCA_041675385.1. Lineage (GTDB taxonomy): Bacteria > Cyanobacteriota > Vampirovibrionia > Obscuribacterales > Obscuribacteraceae. Next base: position 27,002 of record JBAYTY010000017.1, on the reverse strand, counting down.
ACTATGATATCGCCCGTGGTGTGCAGCAAACTCTGCAACGCTACAAAGACTTGCAAGATATCATCGCCATTCTCGGTATGGATGAACTCTCAGCCGACGACAAACAAGCCGTTACTCGCGCTAGAAAAATTCAGAAATTCATGAGCCAACCGTTCACTGTTGCTGAAAACTTCACAGGTCGTAAAGGTAGTTACGTCAAGCTGAAAGACACCGTTGAAGGCTTCCGCCAAATTCTTGAAGGCGAAGTTGACGATCTTCCAGAAGGCGCCTTCTATATGGTTGGCAGCATTGATGAAGTTAAAGAACAAGCTAAGACAATGCAAGGCTAACCGCTAACTAAATGAAAAAAAAGCACAATCAGGAAGCGGTAGCAGAAACTAAACCGTTAAAACCAGGCGCAGAAAAAGAAAAAGAAAAAGAACACGACCAAGCTCAAGGTCAAGTTCCAGCGTCTACGGCACGCAACATTTTTGTCTTCGGAAGACTCGAAAACGAAATAGCATTGCCAACGATTAAAAAGCTGCTGCGCTTTAATGAGCGCGATCCCAAAAAGCCAATCAACATGTATATCAACTCTGCTGGCGGAAATGGCTATAACGCTGATGGCATCATTGCCGTTATGCATTCTATCGAAGCACCGGTGAATACGATTTGTTTAGGGCACGCGCTCTCTGGTGCTTGCGAAATTCTGGCCTCAGGAACAGGAGAGCGGTCTGCTTACGAGTTTTCCACTCTCATGTTCCACCAGACTTTGTGGGAAGCAGAAGGTGATATCACCAACCTAGAAATTCAAGCCAGTCAAGGTAGACGCTTCCGCGAAGCTCAAATCGAGCTTCTGCACCGCTGCTCGGGCCAAGACAAGGCGCGAATTGCCAAAGACATTGAGCGCGATCATTATTTATCGACCAAAGAAGCTCTTGAATATGGCTTAATTGATAAGATTTTGCCCCACGGTGGCCACTCCCATGGCGCCGGAAAAAAATCACTGAGCAAGAAACCCGCAACAAAAAAGACGCCTAAATAAGCGACCTAAACTTAGAGAGAAAAATAGAAATGGCTACACTGAATCTCAAGATCATCACACCAGAAAGAGTTGTTTTCAACAGCACTGTTGACCAAGTAACCGCTGTGGCCAATGACGGTGAATTGACGATTCTTCCTGGTCACGAGCCCATCGTCACCACTTTGGCAATTGACGTGCTGCGCTTTAAGATAAAAGGCGAAGAAGAAACAGCTGCTGTAATTGGCGGCATCATGAACGTCAACAACTCAGAAGTTGAGATTCTCTCTGATATGGCCGAACTCGATATCGAAATCGACGAAGCTCGCGCCAACCAAGCTAAAGCTAGGCACGAAGCAGAGAAGAGTCAGAAGACCGACAAGCTTGAGTCTTACCTCACCGAAATGGCCCTATCGCGCGCCATGGTCCGTCTCAAAGCCGCCGAAATGGCCAAGATCCGAAAAATGGCACGGCGCTAGTCCTCGCTCTAAACTAGCTTGAGATTAACTATTCAAACACCAACAAAGCTGACCGCACTCTTGTCTCAGGGGTGCGGCCAATTAGCATTTGCCATTGCGAATTATCTTTCTTAGAGCACTGAATCATAGTAGTCGAAGTGCCGCCATCAAGATTGACGGCCTCTACCGCCCCTAAATTTTTTAGCAATTTTGCCAAATCAGCCAGAGTCAGCCCTGACGAAAATTCGTCCTGACCCTTACCGGCGACAGCTACTATCAATATATATCCGTCCTTAGTCAAGCCAACCGCTGTGCGAGCGGCAGTACGACCAACACCGATAGAATCAACTCGTTTGCCGTCAGCTTCAGTGCGAACAAAAGCTTCTTGCTCGGCAGTCAACTCTGGCAAGAGCCTAGGCCCGCCTTGCAGGGAAGCCTCAAGCACTCGCCCCGGAGGCAAAGGCTCATTATGTGTAGCAATTTGCACAGATGGCAATTTGTCTCCAGCTTGCAGAAATCGAATTTCGCTGCGGTTAAAAATCTGGGTGAGGAAGGGCTTTAATTTTGGATTCTCAGTTAAGGCTAAATTCTTGGTAGGGTCGGCGCAAACCACTCCATTTAAGGCCACATAGCTAGTGCTTTCACCGTTGCTCAAATTGAAATAGCCACCATTAACCCCAAATCGGGCCTTACTACTTTGAACAATCTTAGAAGTTGGAGCAGTTTTACTAGTGCAGTTGGGCAAACTTGCCAGAGCAGGAGCAACTCGAAGTCGAGAGGGCACAACTATTAAGCTGCACTTATTGCCATTCTCAAGAGAAAAGGTGCCAACCAACGATCGTTTCTTTGAAGCACCTTTGTCAGAAATGACATCGCGCCAACTATTAATTTCGCAGATTTTATATTCCGAAGCAGAGGCAGACGGCAACAAAATTAGAGCGTAAAAAGCAGCAAGCGTTCGGCAGGCATTAACAAACAGCCGCCCCTTGCCTGATCTAACAATTTTCACGAGCCCTCAACTTGGTCTTCGGTAAGCCAATATCGTAAGAATAATAGCTATTCTAACCAAACCCTAAAAATACCGCCAATCAAAGGTTAGCAGTCTTGTAAAGGGGAATAATAATATACTGGCTCCTGACATTTGGCATGCCCAATGTCAATTTACCAGTACCATTCTCACAGCGGTACGGCAATGGCCCCTGATTCTCCTCAAGACAGCAATCAAGTTCAACGAGCGCTTTTTGAAGCTCTCGTCAAGCTGCAACAAGGCCTGTCACAAGAGGGTTTAGAGCGTACCATTGACGACCTGCAAAAAGCTATGGAGCAGCAGCAGAACGAAAAAGATGAAGTCTCGCAGCAGCTAGAACTGTTCAAAGATCTTTCAGACCTGCTGCCCGGATTCATCTGGACAGCTACAGCAGACGGTCAAATTGATTACATCAATAGACGCTGGTACGAATGGAGCGGCTCAAGTGAAGAGAAAAGCCTGGGCGACGGCTGGTTGTCCCATGTCTACAATGAAGACAAGGAACTACTGCTCTCCCGCTGGCAAGAGTCAATTGCTACAGGGGCTCCATTTGAATGCGAGTATCGTCTTTTGCGCCAAGATGGTGCAGCAAGATGGCACTTAGTTCGAGGTCTCGCACGCTACGACAATTGTGGAAAAATCATCAAATGGTTCGGCTGTTCTGTTGAAGTGCAAGATCAGCACGCAACAAAAGACGAATTGGCAAATCGTCTCAAAGAACTGTCTGAGGTTAATGCCGAAACAGAGGAAGCTAAGCAGCAAACGGCCGAAAGCGAATTACTTTTTCGCACGATGTGCGAAGCCTCACCGGAGCTTATATGGACCGCAGACAAGCAAGGTAACGCCAAATATTTCAATGCCCAATTTCTTCAATACAGTGGCATGACTAGTAGCGAACTCTCGCGCTTAGACTGGATTGGCTTAGTGCATCCAGATGAACGAGAACAGGTGGTGTCAACCTGGCTAGGCCGAGTCCATGATTTTCGCGACTTCGAAATTGAAATGCGCATCAAACGCTTTGACGGAGAGTACCGCTGGTTTCTCGTTCGCAGTTTACCAATAAAGGATGAAAGTGGCGCCACTTTAAGCTGGTGCGGCTCTTGCACAGACATCGATACCCACCGTCGCTTAGTCACTCAGCTAAAAATGGCAAGGGATCAGGCCCAGTCTGCACTCAAGATCAAGTCAGAATTTGTTGCCAACGTAAGTCATGAACTGCGGACACCTTTAAATGGAATACTAGGAATGGTCGAGGTGCTACTGCGCGGTGATCTCAGCCCTAAGTCTAAAGAGCACGTCAGCATCATTCGTGAAGCCGGAGCATCACTACTAACCATTATCAATGACATTCTCGACTTCTCAAAGATAGAAGCGGGAAAAATGGAATTATCCAGCACCCAGTTTAATCCGCTTTCAGTGGTGGAAGGGGTAGCCGAAATATTAGTGCCGCAGGCAGCCGCAAAAAACTTACTCTTACTAGCAACTGTAGAGCGAGCTATTCCCGATACGGTCTATGGAGATCCGCTCAGACTAAGGCAAGTTCTACTCAATCTTTGCGGGAACGCTATTAAATTCACCGACCAAGGACAAATTATTCTCAAAGTCGAACCATCAACTAGTAGCACCGGCGACAATCAATTACTTTTTTCGGTCATAGACAGCGGCATTGGTATATCCAAAGCTTTTCAAAAACGACTGTTTGAACCCTTCATGCAAGAAGAAGGCTCTGCCTATCGCAGCACCGGTGGCACTGGTTTGGGACTGAGTATCTCGAAACACTTGGTTGAATTGATGGGCGGAACGCTTATTGTTGATAGCCAAGAACAGCTTGGCTCTACCTTCAGCTTCGCCCTGCCGCTAGTCACCAGCGCAGATGCCAGTGATTGGACTGCTCGCGCATGGGAGAGCAGCTACGGCGAAGTCAAGCTTCTCACTTTAGAGCCGCACCATAACAATCAATCTGCTATTTGCTCGCATCTCCGTGCCCTAGGAATCGCGGCACAATCGACAAACGATCACTTACAAGCCTTAGAGCTCTTAGAAGCATCGAGGCAGTCAACAGAAAAAATTCAGGCCATTTGTCTTGATACCATTCGCTACAGAAAGCAGAGTGAGCAATTCTTAGAAGCCTTCAAACGCTCAAAAGTATTTGGTATCGTTAGCGTCATTGAAATTGGCACCAACGAATCTCTTAGCCAAGCGCGAACTACCATGGTAGCGCCCAGAACCAGTCACCTCACCATTCCACTGCGACGGAAACAAATAGCTGCATGCCTGGAACACCTCTCTGGCTGGAAACCAAAGGAACGAAAAAAATACACTCAGACAATGGAAGTGCCTGCTTTCAAGGATGATGTTAGCGGTGGCTCCACAGAACCCTTGACTCAGGCGAAAAGGCAAACGGGTGTTGTAAGAAGAGCACTTGTAGCGGACGACAATAAAATCAATCAACAGGTAGCATTACTATTCTTGCAAGACTTAGGCTTCATAGTTGATGTTACCGCCGACGGCATTGAAGCTGTTAGTGCTTTCAATAAGAACCGCTATGACATGGTTTTCCTTGACTGTCAGATGCCGGGCCTAGATGGCTTTGAAGCTTGTAAGATCATAAAAGAGATGCAGCAAAGACGAGGGCTAAACATACCGGTGATTGCCGTTACGGCAAATGCCATCACCGGCAGTCGAGAAGAATGTCTTGACCGAGGTATGGACGATTATTTGAGCAAACCCATCGACCCAATGGCACTGAACAAACTGGTGGCACGCTGGCTCGGAGTCAGCGATATCAAAATTACTATTGTGCATAACCAAGAATCTACCCCAGACGAGCAAGGGCATGAACGGACAGAGCTGCAATCTTCAGTAATTTGCTTCAAAGAGCTACTGAGCCAATCTAACGAAAGAGACATCGAAAAATTACTAAGGCATTTCAAAACTCGCTGCCATAGCGATATGAACGAGATCAATTCTTTGGCCGAGCAGTTGAATTTTGACGCTCTAAAAGCCAAGGTGCATTCATTCAAGCGAGCCTGTGAGGCAATCTCAGCTGAACCCCTAACAGCAATATGCAGCAAAATTGAAGAAGCTTGCGACAACCAAGCAAATCTGACTGTAAAAAAACAGCTAGTTGAATTGCGCCATCAACTTAAGCGTGCCCTATGCGAAATCGAGCGCGAACTTATGCAACAGACTACTACAAGCTAAGTTAACGACCGCTTAAAGCAAAGGCTGTGGCATATGAACCTTGCTCAATATCAGTCAACAAAGTGCGGCCTTCTTGTGGTGTCCAGCCTAATTTTTGCATAGCCTTTTCGCCTGAAGCACGATTATTCATGGCAAAGAACATTGACACCACATCGCCAAACACTTCATTGGCTTCACCAGCTGAAATACTTTGAGCTGGAACTTTAAGAGTACGGCCAACAGCTTCAGCAATGGTCTTAACTGGTATTTCAGATTCAGCGCTGAGCTGGAAAATATCGCCAGCTTCGCCTTTCTCTAAGGCCAGCATATAACCAGCCACCACATCGTCAACGTGAGCAGCACACAAAGCATTTTCACCAGACTCAATATAGGCAGCCATTCTGCGCTTTTGACCACTCTCCATCATCATCGGAATAAAGGTGCTGCCAGCATGACCATAAACAAGAATAGGCAGACGCAAAACAATAGTTTTGATGCCATTATTGGCGGTGGCAAGCGCTGCTTGCTCTGCTCTATAGCGCATCGCCAGTGGATGGCTCAAGTCAGGAACGGTCTCTTCGGTGGCGATATTCTCACCGGTATCACCAACCACACCAGTAGCGGAAGTAACCAAAAGTGGCTTGTTGCTGCCAGCTAGGGCATTTCCCAGAGCATGCATGAGATTACATTCGGTCTCGATTGAACCAGAGTATTGACCAAAATTGTGAATGAAAGCAGTATGGATAATGGCATCAGCACTGCTTGCCAGACGAGCCAAGCGTTCAGGTTCATTGAGATTTCCTGAGACAGGTTCAATGCCCGCCTTGAGCAGTTTCTGCGCGGCAATATCATTGCGTGCCAAACCGTTCACTGAGTAACCAGCATTTGTTAGTAGCCTGCCGATGCGTGAGCCGACATAACCACTGGCGCCGGTGAGAAATACTTTCATGAACCCTCCAAATACTTTTCGTTCGTTCTTTCTTTCAATAGCTTTAGACAGAAGAAAGGCCGGTTATTCACCGGCCTTTCACAATGCGCTCCAGAGGAGCACTAATCCATCATGTTGACCCAAACTGATTTGATATTGGTGTAAAGCTCGATTGAATGTTTACCGAGTTCACGACCATAACCACTCATCTTGTATCCGCCGAATGGTACAGCAGGATCAAAGACGTTGTAGCAGTTAACCCAAATAGTGCCAGCCTTAATTAGCGAAGCAAACTTGTGGGCTTTCTTGATATCACGGGTCCAGACAGCGCCAGACAAACCAAATGTGGTGGCATTGGCTTGCTCAGCAACTTCGTCCATGCTCTTGAATGGAATGACGGCCAATACTGGACCGAACACTTCTTCTTGGGCAATGCGCATGGTGTTGTTGACGCCGGTCAATACAGTCGGTTGAACAAAGAAGCCTTTCTTCATATCGGCTGGTGACTGACCACCGCAAGCAACCACAGCACCTTCGCCTTTAGCGATTTCGATGTAGTTAAGAACGCGCTCTTGTTGTTCTTTGCTGACTTGAGGACCGATATGGGTCTTCTCGTCAGAACCATCGCCCTGACGCATCTTAGCGACGCGCTCTTTGAGCTTGGTCATGAACTCATCATGAATGCTTTCTTCAAGGAATAGTCTTGAACCAGCGCAGCAAACTTGACCTTGGTTGAAGAAGATACCAGTGATGGCACCCTTAACAGCAGCATCGATATCAGCGTCAGCAAAGACGATGTTTGGTGCTTTACCACCGAGTTCAAGCGATACGCGCTTGAGGTTGCCGGTAGAAGCTTGAAGGATTAGTTTGCCTGTCTTGTCTTCGCCAGTGAAGGCTACTTTGTCGATGTCCATGTGGCGAGAAATTGCCTCACCAGCACCATCGCCGCCAAAACCAGTAACAATATTGATTACGCCATCAGGGAAACCAGCTTCCATAGCTAGTTCGCCAATACGCAATGCTGTCAAAGGAGTTTGCTCAGCTGGCTTAAGAATAACTGTGTTACCGCAAGCTAGGGCTGGGCCCCATTTCCATGCCATCATCAACATGGGGAAGTTCCATGGAATGATCTGACCAACGACACCTACTGGCTCACGCAGAGTGTAAGTGAAGAAGTTGCTATTAGCATTGATGGTTTCGCCTTCAAGCTTGGTAGCCCAACCGGCGTAATAGCGGAAAGTTTCAACTGTTTGTGGCACATCAACATAACGAGATTCTTTGATGGGTTTACCATTATCAAGAGTCTCAAGTTGAGCCAATTCATCAGCGTTCTTTTCAATCAAGTCAGCAAGATTGAGAAGCAACTTAGCGCGTTGAGCAGTGCTCATTGTCTTCCATGGGCCAGACTCGAAAGCGCGACGAGCGGCTTTTACAGCCAAATCGACGTCTTCTTTTGAGCCCTCAGCCACGCGGCAGAGCACTTCTTCAGTAGCTGGGTTGATAGTTTCAAAGGTTTTGCCAGACTTGGCATCAACCCATTTACCATCAATTAAAAGCTTCTGAGTTTTTGACAGAAATTTCTTGCAAAGTAGTTCTTTTTCATGGACGACGGCCACAGCAGACCCTCCCAGATAAATGGATGTATGGATGCCAGGCGACCGAGGGGCCGCTTTTGCTTAGCCTCAAATTTATCACGAACCATTAAGTAATACTGCGAAGCCCCAGATCTCTTAAGCTTGGCCTAATATTTTGAACCTTAAGAACTGCTCAGGAAGTCACTCAGGCTCGATTTTGCGCTACCAGAATTCGGAACCTATAGCCCAAGCTCGCTGTGCGAGCCAAGGCGAACTAACTCCAAAGAATCATCGCCAACCTTGCGATAAATAAGTATCAAATCTGGCAGCAGGTGAGCATCGCGATGATCTTTCCACTCACCCGCTAAGGGATGGTCTTGATATCGCTCTACTAAATGACTATCTGTTGCAAGCAGCGTTACCAGCTCGACAAGAACCTGCTCTAAAGAGTCTTTGTGAACGCCCTTCTTTTCTCGCTTCTGATCTTTTCTGAATTTTTTTGTCTTACTGATGACACGCATGAAAGCTGCTCAATCTTACTCGTCCTCATTCTATGCAAAAACAAGGCGAAAGCAAAGACAAACCGCTTAGCTGTGCGTCTTACTTACGGTCAATCGTCACTATCATTATCATCAACGTCGCTGAAAAGATCGGCAACGGACGCAACTGGAATGAGCTCACCTCGACGTGCGGCTCTCATCGCTTCAATAGTCTCCGCATTGGGGACTAGAAGACTAAACGGGAGTGCTTTTTCAGAGGCAATTCTGGTCATCAGAAGCTGGTAGGCGGATGAAGGAGTCAAGCCAATGGAGGCGAGAACTGCAGTAGCTTCGTCTTTGACCTTGCTATTAATTCGAGCCCGAATCACAGTGTCTTTTTTAACTGTTGTTCTCATAGAATCAACCTCTGTAGCTACATCGTAGCACCACATCCGCAGATGGTCAATGGACCGTGCTTTTCGTGGTTTTGAGAGAATTGGGTATCCAGAATCCAGCAAGGTGTCTAAGAAGCAATTTTTTTGAGTTCAAAAGGAACAATCATAGGTTCAAGAACCGTCTGTTTGCTATCAATTGTAAGACGGGCAAGAACTCGTTTGCCAGAAACGATTAACTCAAGGCTACGATTACCGGCTTCCCACGTCAGCCCGATTTGTCCATCAGGGCCTAACCAAACATCAGGTGTGCTTAGATTTGGAAATCCAGCTAGTTGGCGAAGATCACTAACAGTTTGTTTGGCAAACTCATACAAACCGCTCGGAGGCAAAACCTCTCCTTCATCAGCATATTCATAGGCCCCTCGATTAAGCGCATCTAGACGCTGGCATATTTCTTCGTACCAGTCCAAGCGAGTTTCAGGTTGATCTATTGTTGATGTCATGTCCTAATTGTAGTCCATGCTGGCTATACCGATACCCAAGATGGCATTTATCAGTGCAACGCTTACTTGCTGAATGGTACAGCCCAATCCTCTGTCAGTTTCACACACTTGCTCATCCCCTGATAGGCTCTCGCAGCGCTATAGTGGAGTAAGGAAACACGAGCAGCCTATCGTGATGACGAGTTGAAAATGAAACAAGATACACGCACTTCAGCACAAGTCTTCCGCAAGCTTTTACCTTTCCTATTCTTACTGTGCCTCGGAACCCTTTTATTCTTCGGTTCAAAAATAATACGTGGCTGCTGCGGCCCCGCAGGCTACGACGACACAAACTTCATTTTCGGAACCATCCTCAACTTAATACTGCTCACTCTCAATGCAGCATTGTTTTGCGTCTTTGAAGCATGCCAACTGATTACTGATCTGAGAGTGCATCCCACTCATGCCACCGAAGTTCTGTCTATGCATTTCTTGAAGGCTGGCTTGCCGACGGTTTGCTTCATGTTGGGCAAATGGTGCTGGAAAATCTCTAGACAAGGCGATTCTGCTACGCAAGCAATGACAGGCCAACCGGCCTACATAGAGCATTTCACCATAGCCAACTTTCTTAGAGGACAAAGTCAGACCCAGCGATTCTTGCGCGAGTTAGCATTATTCTCGATTGTGCTTCTGGCCCTGTCGCCATTTCACTCAAGACTCATGGCCGCTCCCAGCAACCTAGTTGAGAGCATCAGGCTCTACACATTCAGCCAAAAACTGATCAAAGATCCGCACTCATACCAGGCTTTCTGGGACGAACTGCGACTGGCACAAGCTTATGCAAACCTGGGTGAATACAAGAAGTCCGTCACTGTCATGAATGCTCTTATAAAGGACACCACTCAACCGGCAGACAGCGAATGGTTTATCGATATCTACCATCAATTCGGGTCTATAGACCCATCAAATAAAATTTCAGCAGCAGAATGGCAGGAACTAACAAGCTACGCCGACAACAAACTTGAAGCAATGTTCCGCAGCACTAAACCAGCGATAGCAGCTGATGGAACCTGGAATCGAAACAAGAATGAACTCACGAGCAGAGCACTAAATATCAAAGCTCGCTGCTTAATGAGAACCTACCAAAAACATGGCTGCACCAAGCAGGAAATCAAATGGATAGAAGCAAAGGCAACTCTGCAAAGAAAGTTGCTCGGTGCCGACAGTGAGAATCTCCAAAATATCTCAGTCAATCTATATAGAGACCTAGCGCAGGCAGATGAGAAACAGAACTATGCACCACTTCTGCAAAAAAATATCGCTCTTTTGGAATGCTCTCCATTAAACAATTCAACTGACTCATGGACTGAACACTGGAGAAGAGAACGTCTTCAATACAGCATTGACGAACTTGAAAAACTTACTGGCGAAGCTACCAGCAGCAAAGAAGCTGAATCAAGTCACCACATAGACGACTATGACGAAGTAAAAGCTCAAATGCAAAAAGAGCTAGCACTTGCCAAACAAAGCGGCAACTATGGCAGAGCGAGGGATAAAGCGAGAGACATCGCCCGGCTGATCCACAAGCACTACGATACCGTTTCAAAAGAAGCGGCATCATACTACAACCAACTGGTTGAACTTGAAAGCCGCGCCCCAGTAGCGAGGGAGACACAACTGAGCGACTTGGTGGAAGCTTCAAAGTCAAACTTTGAGTGCGGCAACATCAAAGAAGGAGAAGAGTATCTGGCTAAAATTCAGATTCTCAGAAGGTCTCTGTTCGGAGAACACTATGACGGTCAAGCCAGAGATCTAAACAGCCACGCTTTGGCCTGCTTGAAGAATGGCGACCAGGCTGAGGCCAGAGCGCTATACGAAAAGGCACTAAAACTCGATACAGAAAACCTAGGGACTAGAAATAGGGCCATCGCTATTTACTTAAACAACCTTGGTCGTATTTCAGAGCAACTCAAAGATTCTGACCAGGCGGAAAAGTACTATCGACAGGCTCTGCAAATAGATAGAAACATGCCCAGCGACATGCTCGACGTCGCCAGCGACTATGAAAATCTCGGTAGGCTCTATCTATCGCGCGGACAGAAAGCAACAGCCCTAAAGAATCTTGTAGCGGCACGAGACACCAAGAGTCAAATTCTGGGAGCCGAATCAGTTGAAGTAGTCGATCTTGATAGAGCAATCGCTAAAGCGAAGACTTTGCAGGAGACGGCCTAGCTATTCAAAAAAAATAGTAATACCTTGTGAATTGCGCGAAGATGGTATTTAGCAATTCTCTGACTTCGATACGCGCTCATAGTGCGTTGAGGGCGTTCTGACAGGACGCTCTTTTGTCAGCCAAATTTCTGTTCCCAGCGGAATATCATTAGCCGTTAGATTAGTAAAGAACATTGCAAATGGCTTTTCAGCTGGTTCTTCAAACAACACAGCAAAGCTCTGTGCTGTCAGAATACTCCCATCAGGGCGATGCAGCTCCACCATTTCGCCTGGCTTATAGTCGCCAGGATCAGTGATATCGCTTACAGCAACCAATCGCCCCTCAATCACATAGTGGTCAACCACTTTAAAAAAGTACTTAAATCCGAATTCGCTCATCTCTTCCAAGTCCATCCCTGTTTATATGCGGTTTTTATCTCATCTTGCATCAATACTATCAAAATTGACAAATACCCATTTAACAATCCAAATTCAAGGTCTACGAATAAAGTTACTCTGAGCGCACCACTGGTAATACTAAAAAAGGACCACTCAAAATGAGCAGTCCTTTTTCACTTCAGTCTAGGCTTTGACCTTAAGCGTACTTAGGCTTGAAGTCTGGCTTTGGATCTTCTCTCACGTCTGGCTCATCGCCCGGTGCAGTGATAACAACGCCAGACTCATCTCCGGTGGCCGAAGGTGGTATTTGGGGCGGTGTTATGTCGGTCTTGTCGTCCATCACCGGATTTTCACCGTTAGCTATCTTTCTATTGATCTCTTCGACAATGGCGTCCACTTCAGCTTTGTCGAGAGTTTCTTTTTCAAGCAAAATCTTGACTATTGCGTCCATGTGCGGACGGTGTTTGACAAGAATCTCTTTCACTCTTGTGTACTGAGTAGAGATCATGTCTGAGACTTCTTCATCAATTACTGTGGCGATGTTCTCGCCATAGTCTCTCTCGTGGCCAAAATCGCGACCCATGAAAGGTTGATCATTGCGGCGACCAAAAGTCATTGGCCCTAGTCTCTGGCTCATGCCCCACTCAGTGATCATGCGACGAGCTAAACCGGTGCTGCGCTCTAAGTCATTCATGGCACCAGTAGTGACTTCGCCAAAAACAATCTCTTCAGCTACTCGGCCACCAAGCAAGGCACCAATTTGGTCAATCAGTTGTGTTCTACTGTGCGAAAGTACATCTTCATCAGGATAAGACATAGTCACACCGAGGGCAAAGCCACGAGGAATAATGGTGACTTTGTGCAGTGGATTAGCGTGAGGCAGAAGGGTGAACATCAGAGCGTGACCGACTTCGTGATAAGCGGTGTTCTCTTTCTCTTTAGGAGAAATGATGCGCGTCTTCTTCTCTGGGCCCATGTTGACTTTGTCAATTGCTTGATCAAGATCAGACATATCTATTTCGCGCTTATCACCACGAGCGGCAAGCAGTGCCCCTTCGTTGATCAAGTTGCTCAAATCAGCACCAGTGAAACCAGGGGTACGCTTGGCTAAAATTTTCAAATCAACGTCTTTGGCCAAAGGCTTACCGCGACCATGTACAGTAAGAATTTGTTCGCGACCAGCAACGTCTGGTCTGTCAATGCCAACCTGACGGTCGAAACGACCTGGACGCAACAGTGCTGAATCAAGAATGTCAGGGCGGTTAGTAGCAGCCACAACAATGATGCCAGTGGTGCCTTCAAAGCCGTCCATTTCAACCAGCAATTGGTTCAGAGTTTGTTCGCGCTCATCGTGACCGCCACCGAGACCAGCGCCACGCTGGCGACCAACAGCATCGATTTCATCAACGAAAACGATACAAGGTGCATGTTTCTTAGCTTGGTCAAATAGGTCACGAACACGTGAAGCTCCAACACCAACAAACATTTCAACGAAATCAGAACCAGAAATACTGAAGAACGGCACGCCAGCTTCGCCTGCTACGGCCTTAGCGAGCAATGTCTTACCTGTACCAGGTGCACCTACGAGAAGCACACCACGAGGAATTCTGGCGCCAAGAGCCTGGAACTTATCAGGATTTTTGAGGAAGTCGACAATCTCTTGTAGTTCTTGCTTGGCTTCGTCAATACCGGCAACGTCAGAGAAACTGACTTTGACTTTGTTATCAACCATGAGCTTGGCGCGGCTGCGGCCGAAACTCATCGCCTGGTTGCCACCAGATTGAGCGCTGCGGAACATAAAGAGCAGTCCAACAAGCACCAAAATTGGCAAGAAGAATGAACTGAGCATACCCATCCACAGGCCAGACTTATCTGGTTCTTTGGTGTCAACAGGAATGTTGTTTTTATTCAACTCACGCAGCAAATCTTCTTTCGCTTCAGCAGGCACGATCACCGATTTCTCGCGATCAGCAGTAGCGTTAGCCAATTTGACAGAAATAATATTTTCGCCATTGGTAAATGTGACTTTGCGAATCTCGTTCGCTTTGCCTTCCTTAACCAGATTCGTCAACTGCGAATATGTGAGCGGATCTTCCTTTCTCCCCATGCTGGCGAGAGAAACGGTGAAGACCACCAACACTAGTAGTAGAAAGAACACGGCCCAGGTTGTTCCGTACTTCTTCATTTAATTGCAATGCTCCAGAATGTCAATCAACAAATTATAACACGATCCTTCTATGCTAACCGCCGCAAGCCCCATCCTGTGGGGATTCACAAAAAACTACAAAAAAAAGCGAGAGATCAGCCACAAATTCATATTAGCAACTACCTAGCATTCCGCCCCGCCCATCATTCGATTTCTCAAGTGTAGGCTCGCAAAAACCTCCCAAAGGTCCAATTTCAATGACGCCAAAGTGGCCAAGAGCAACACGGGCTGGCAATGCAAAAAAAAGTTATAGCGAAATAATTAAAAGCCAAGTTTTGTTAACCTACTGGCAAATATTCAGGCTGGCCAATATTCAGGCCGCGTTAACAAAAGCTTGAGTCATTTTTACCAGTATCGTGAGCCAAATCTATGAGAGTCAAGCTATGGGTAGCCCCTTGGCTTACCTTAACTTTCTGCGAAAGACCATAACCAGGTACCCAGAGCACTTCTTCTTCGTCAGCCAAAACCGGCGTCAGTCGCTGAGCCGCTCGCTCATCAAGATGCTTGAGTAGACCTAGGCCACCATCAGTATCTTTATTGGCATGAAGATACTGCTTGAGTCTAACGCTCTCAGTCATCCCCAGGGGCTGAATGCGGTCGCCCTCTTGACGAAGACGGAAGGTCAAGCCCCCATGCACACGACTTAGGTCCATCAAGCAATGATGGGCACGGCGATGGGGATAAGGCAAACTAGAACTAGAGGGAGAACTAGCCAAATCACCAGAAGCGGCGACAACTTCGATACGCAAGGCCTTATCTAACCACGGTATGAGAGTGAGAGCAGTTGAACTACCCTCGGCAGGAAGACGAACAGCCAGAGCCTTCATTGAGCGACGCAGACTATTCAGCTCGTCGCCCCCGACCCACTTGACTACCTCAATCTCGCGAGAGAAGCTCAATCCGCCGCCTTCAAGCACAATATCTAAGCCATCGCCAAGCGAATAGCGACGACCTTGCCCCCCTCGATCGAGTGAGACTCCGAGCATAACTTGGGCTACCCGCTCCACACGCTCAAACGAAGCCTCTACACCGCTTTCACGCATAAGCCTAACCAAAACTCGGGCTCTCAATGCCGGGTGCAATTTTTGCCACCCTGCAACTGATATAGACTGACAGCCCCTTCCTGGTTGGCGCAAGCTTTCAAGTTGATCGGCCGTGAGCAAATCAAGAAAATCGCTCTCGCGCTCAATGTTAAGACGCAAACGCTCGAGATTCTTACTCAGTGCAGAAAAGCGCTGATTTAGCTGAGGAATGATTTGATTTCTCAAGAAATTCCGACTGTATTTATCGTCGGCATTACTAAAATCAACACACCATGATTGCTCAATATCTCCGAGATAAGCCTCTAGGTAAAGGCGCTCAACACTAAGCAACGGTCTTAGTAAAAGTAAGCCTGGCTCTAGTGTCCGCACACCCCTTATACCAGCCAGGCCCTGAAGTGATGTGCCCCGACAGAGACGAAAAAGCATGGTCTCGCCTTGGTCATTGAGGGTATGGGCGGTCACCACATGTGATATCGACAAGCTCACAGCCACTTCAGCAAGAGCTTGATAGCGCAGCTCTCTAAGACTTTCTTCGGAGCTATCTGCGTTGAGCCCATCTAGTCTTACTACTTGAAGGGGAATGTCTTTATGGCCACAAAGGCGCTCGCAGAAGCTCTGATCGCTGTCAGATTCAGCGCCACGCAGGCCGTGATTGACATGACAGGCATAAATTTCATAGAGCCGCCCCTCAGCCAGACCCTCGATAGCCTTGAGAGCACAGAGCAAAGCCACCGAATCAGCACCACCCGAAAGAGCCACAAGCAGCTTCAACTTGCCCGTCTGAGCCGGAAGCAATGAAATTAAATTTGAGCTTACTAGGCCTTCAAAGCAGTGCATGGGAGAATAAGTGTTAGCTGAATGAATCTATAACTGAAAAGTCTAAAATGGGAACATACACGTCATATTTTTCGACTAAGCTATGTTAGCAGCGTTTTTAGAACTCCCAGAGCATCGGTTTTTGCACAATGGCCAATCCCGCTAATCCCAAAATATTGACGTTGACCCTAAGCCTTGGTTTGGCCATCGCCTTTTCCAGCGGTCATGCGGCCAACGGCGATCAGCCACTACAGGGCAATGTGCAAGAGATGGGAGCCAGCGAATCAGCCCCCAATCTTGCCCCAATTGTGCCAATGTCAGCACCCGTGCTGAAGAAACGCAAACCACTAGCCGCCGACGCCCAAGACAATTCGCTCAAAGGCAATGCAGAAGACAGTGGTCATGGGCTTTCAGGCCAGGCGCAGGACGAAGGCAGCGCTCCTATGAAAAGCCAAAAGGGCACCCTAGATGGCAGTGGACCACTCAAAGCCACATTGAGTCAGAACGAATTTGAGCTACAGTCTCAAGATGCCGATTCACAAGACCAAGAAATGGCCGTGGAGTGGGACCGTTGGCGCAACCGCCTATTGCGCTCTATTCAAGGCGGCGTGCAAGAGCTGATTAACAACCCTGAAAACATGGTGCCGCATTTTGACCAGGCCAGAGGCCGAGTGATACTTTCCCCACGCATTCCCCTGGGTCAAAAAGCCAGCTTTTATGTGCGCATTTCAGACCAGCGCCGAGTGGTCAAGGCCAGAATCGTTGCCTCTTCTGGCAATGCTGAATTTGACAATGCTCTACTTGACGCCATCTATGCCCTAGATGGCACAACAATCTTACGCTTTCCCAAGGGTTCGCAACGGCCGCGGGTAGTTCAAGAAGCAACCATTATCACCGCTGACCATGGCACCGACGAATACTTCAAATTCGGCGACGTTGAAAAGTACCGCGTACCTAATCAATAGACTTAAGTCGCAAGCAATTATTGTAGTTAAAAAATTTAGCACAGGGGGGGCTCGAACCCCCGACCTGGCGATTATGAGTCGCCCGCTCTAACCAACTGAGCTACCGTGCCATGAACTCAAATAGAAATGCCATGCAACCGCCGACAAAATCTGTTTAGAGATCTGAATATAGATTATCCGAATCGACGGCAGAGCGTGTCAAGCAAATATGTCCGCCGGACCAGACAAGACAACAAAAGTTCAAACTAAGTTTTACTTCAGCAAGCAGTCAAGTGGGCCGGGCAATTTTGATTTCAGCTTTTAAACTTTAGCCTTAATGCCGCTTGTGACGCTACCGCTACTGACATACCAGTCAACAAAGCGCTTCACACCCTCATCGAAACTAGTCTTTGGACTATAACCCAAGACCTCGCGAGCATGTTCAATGCTGGCATAGGTATAGGGTACATCACCAATTTGCATGGGTTTATGCACAACATTGGCGCTTTTGCCCAAGTGCTTTTCTAAAGACTTGACCATGTCAAACAGCATCACCGGTTCAGAGCGACCGAGGTTGATCACATCAAAACCAGGCAATGCGTAAGTCATTGCCGACTCAATTCCAGCCACAATATCAAGCACAAATGTATAGTCACGGCGGGTTGTACCATCACCGAAAAGCTCAATAGTTTTACCAGAATCAATCAAATGACAGAATTTGTGAATAGCCAAATCTGGTCTCTGTCTTGGACCAAACACCGTGAAGAAGCGCAAGCAGACGACTTGCAGGCCAGCTGTATGGTAAGCAGCATAGCATTGCAATTCATTAGAAGCTTTAGTGGCAGCATAAGGAGAAAGAGGTTGATCAACGCGATCACTCTCTTTAAAAGATTCGCCAGAACGGCCACCATAGACAGAACTAGAGGAGCCAAAGACCAATCTGGTTTGCTTAGCATTGGGAATAATGCGGTCAATAATTTTCTGAGTGCCAACTACATTGACGTCCATATAATGGGCTGGCTGTAAGAGCGATGGACGCACACCAGCCATAGCGGCCAAATGCACAACGACATCAAAAGGCCCATGCTGAAAAGCGCGATCAAGAGCTACATCATCGCGAATGTCGCCTTCGACCAGAGTATAGGCTGGGTGAGCGGAATGTTCAGCAGCATTGCGGCGCTTGACTGCCGGCGCATAGAAATCATTGAAGTTATCAATCACCACAACTGTGTCGCCCTGGCAAAGCAAGCTATCGATCAAGTTTGATCCAATAAAACCAGCCCCACCGGTAACCAAAATCTTTCGGCCTGCCATCAGCGCGCTCGCCTCCCTTGAGACGCTGTTATCAATTTCTCAAACAGCGGTTTGTTGGTTTCGTAATCTCTTTCAGGATGCCACTGCACACCGACAACGAAGTCGCGGCCGGGCATCTCGATTGCTTCAATGACACCATCTTCAGCAGTTGCCACCACTTTCAATTGATTGCCAACCTTACGAACACTCTGGTGATGCGAAGTCGGTACAGCAAATTGCTTAGCAGTGAACAAGCCCTTAAGAATTCCATCTTCAGTAATGATGACATCGTGCTGGTTGAATCCAACTTTCCAGCCGTTCTTGCTAGCATGCTCTACCGGTGACTCTGGCAAGTGCGATTTTATATCTTGCACTAGGGTGCCACCTTGATTGATGTTAATCAGCTGACAGCCCAGACAAATTCCTAGTATTGGCATCTTGTCGTCGCTCAAAGCTTCGCTCACAAGGGCCAGATCAAACTCTTGCCGTTTGGCCGGGGTTAGCTCACAGGAGGGGTCGGCGACCTCGTCATACAAGCTTGGGCAGTAATCAGCCCCGCCAATTAGCATCAAACCATCGAGGCGACGCAACGCTTCGCGCAAATCTTCACGCGGCATGGGTGGCAATAAGATTGGAATGCCGCCGCTTTTTAGAATAGCGTCGGTGTAAGTGGTCTGAATGGCTGCCTCCTCAGGAGGGCCAGCCTTGATGTCTAAATTGATGCCTATTAGTGGTTTCATGATGCCTCTAAAATATTTAGGGGCATTTTACCGCACTGAAACAAGAACGACCTGATTGCCCACACCATAATAAAGTTTAGCCTTGGGCCGAACTTGGCAATAAAGTAATGGTCGCCCCTAAGAAACAATGGAAAACAAAGAAAGGGTATAAAAACCATTTCAAAATCGAACCACGAAAACGGCAAATCGAGGATTGATAAGAGCGTTGGCGCTACTGTCAAAGACTTTTTCAATGGTTTCAGTATAAAAATCGCTGTAGGTGTAGTGATTTGCGCGGCCATCTATATGTTTGTTTCCGGCCAAACCCACTTGCTCAAAACCTTGCCCTTTTTGGCCATGATCGCCCTAATCGCGGTGGAAGCGTTTGTCGGAGTGCAAATCAACTCAATTAGCCAAGCCTTAGAAGAGCATGCCAACGCCAGAACCCTTAACTCAGAGTCCCTCAAGGAAATCAGTGCTAAGGCTGGCCCTGAGGTAAAATCACTGCTCGCACCTTTCTTTTTAGCTTTGACTGCGCTGGAAAGCGAAAAAGCGACCAGCTCCGATAAAGAAAAGGATCTTCAGCGTTGGCGGGCGCGCACGGCTGAAATACAGCAAGTTAAGCAAAACTTTGCCGACGAAGAGAGCAAAACCGCCCGAGCATTCTCCAGAGACGGCCAGACTTTAGTAGGAACTCAATCTTTCAACGAACTAGCCGCTGAAGTAATAGAAGCAATGTACTCACAAAACAAAGACTCAATTATGGCCACTGTGTTTGTTCGTAGCAGTCAGAAAGGCTTTAGCAAATCGGCATCTTATCCGAAGTCAGAAGAGCTAGAAGAATCTGTTCTCAAAGTATTCAACGTTGCCGGTTCGCCATTAGCCGCAGTTCACGGCAATTTCATAGACGTTGGCCCGCTCTCGCTCAAACGCTACGGCCTAGAAGAAATCGCGGAGAAGCCAAAGTTCAAGCGAGCAGTGGTCTTTCCGGTTGAAAGCAATGGTCGAGCAGCGGGAGCGGCGATATGTTTCTCTGGTCAAGAAGCAGCCTATGATCCAAATGAACTTAAGCGTTTAGAAAAATTTGGCCGACAAATGGCTGCGGGCCTGCTGAGTTTTGCTGACAAAGAATCAGAACAAGAACGGCACAATACAGACCAGCTAACCGGCCTGCGCTCAAGGAGCTACTTCAATGATCTCCTGACCAAGCTTGACTCAATGGTAGCTGCCTGCAAAGCACCAGCAAAGCCAACGGTGATGATCATTGGCATTGACCTGCATCTGCCAGACTTTGTCGGCACTACCGAAGATACCATCGAAAAGTGGTTACCTCAATTAGCTAGAAGTATAAGCCAAGCCCTTACTGACTCGCAGGAAAGCAACGAACTCGCGAGCATGCATGCCTGCCGCTATCAAAAAAACCAGATTGCTATCTTGCTAGAAGCTGCAGAACCAGCGAAAATTGAGTCACTAGCTAAAGCAATAAACGAACGAATCAAAGCTCACAAAAATTGGGCCGGAGACAGAGATGAAATGTCGGTCTCAATTGGCGTTACGCCGTGCAGTGCCGGGCAAGACGCCGAGGCCGTTCTAAACCGAGGTCTGCTCGCTCTCGATTATGCTCAAGAAACAATGCGCGCAGGGCATTGTGTATTCTCGCACCAAGTGCCCCCAAACTTTCAACCACAAAAGAATGCCGTCATCGACGGCGAGTTGGGAGTACTTGACAGTTACAGCCTACTGCAATCAATTGCTGCAAGTGCCAAAACGGGAATTTTGACTGTCACAAACAGCTCGGGCAATGCCTTCGTTAGCACCTGGGACAACGGCAAACTAGTACACACGAAACTAGAAAACAGCTCAGGAATGGACGCTTTTACTGAGTTTGTGATTTTCTTCAACACTGGTCATTTTCACTTTCAGCAGATGAATGAGTTACCAGCACTGGAACAAAGCGAAGGCAAGACACCACCGCTGAGCACGGCACTAATGGAAGCCTGCTTAGCAGCCGATCACTTCACCGTTGCCAAGGCAGAATTACCTGATTTGAGAGTCAATGCTATCGCCGTTAACAGCGACGCTAGCTGGCAAGCTGCCTTGTTAGACGTTGATATATCAAGCCGCGAAAAGAAGGTAATGAAAACCCTATTTGCCAAGCTTTCAAGCCAACCGCAAGTTTTGGAAGATCTCATGATTGATCTAAGCCAGTATCCACAGTTTCTCAAATGGCGAGCCGCTAACCTTTTGAAGCGGCATGGTCTTATGCGAATTCTTGAGTAAAACCCTGTAGCAATTGACTTTAAGTCAACCTCAGCCAACTATAATTGCTCTGATTTATTCAATCGTTAAAACTAGAGAGGCAATTCATGAATGCAGGCCCAGCACAACATACACAAGATCCAAACGTGGCCACATCAGTTGAAGCCCTCTTTAAATCAGTAGATGCTTGGCAGACTGGTCACTTCCTCCTGTCAAGCGGCCTCCATAGCGACCAATACATGCAATGTCAGCGTATTCTGCAATATCCGGTCCACGGCATGCATCTAGCCCGTGCACTGGCTACAAAAATGCTAGCAGCTGGCATTAAACCTAAAGCAGTTGTAGGACCCGCCCTCGGGGCCGTACACCTCGAAGTCTTTATGGCCTTGGCATTCAACGAAATTCTCAACTCTAGTGAAACAACAGCAACCACTTCCGAGCATCACAATTCTCAAGATCAGGTACGAGCTATATTTGCTGAGCGCGCCGAAAACGGCAAAGATTTCGTCATTCGTCGCGGCATCGAGCTGGCTCAGGGTGAAGAAGTTATCGTCGTAGAAGACGTCACCACTACTGGTGGCTCAGCCAAAAGAGTAGTTGACCTGTTAACAGCGATGGGCGCCAAAACTTTAGCGGTGGGCACAATCATCGATCGCAGTGGCGGCCTAGCCCAATTTGATCAGCCCTTCTTCGCCCTTGAACAACTCAACTTAAAAACCTACGAAGCTGACGCCTGCCCAATGTGCCAAGCCGGAAGCCAACCAATCAAGCCTGGCAGCAGTAAAAAATAGACCGAAACCAATACAGTGAGTTGCTAATACAATAAGTAGCTATTCTAAATTGGTTTTGCTCTTCGGTAACAAAGACTGCAGGGCCAAGCCAATTTCGTAATCGTTTGGCAGCATATGCTTAGCCGTCATCAACTCAGCAATGGCACTGCTTGTATCTCCGGCGTCTTTTAGCTCTAAAGCCAAGGCCTTGTGCAATTGGCCGTTTTTCGGATCAATAGACAATGCCAATCTGTATTCAATCAGGGCCGACTGGCGATCACCATTTTTAGCGTAGACCCAGGCCAAATTAGAATGGGTATCAGGATCATTTGGCGCCAAGCTCACCGCCAAGCGTGCTTCCTTCAGTGCTTCGCTTGCCTTATTAGTGCTGGCCAAGGCCCAAGCGTAGCCAACATGACCTTCTGAATAGTTGGGGTCAAGCTGAGTAGCAGAGACAAACTGCTCAAGTGCTTCTGGCCACTTTTTCATTTTGCCCAAAGCCAGACCATAGCGTGCATGAACAATGGCATCTTTCGGATTAAGCGCAATAGCTTGTTTGTATTCTTCATCAGATTGCGCGGGCATGCGCACAGACGTATAGCACTGAGCCAAGATCAAATGAGGAATGACCAGATCTTTATTGAGCTTAGAAGAGAGCTTGCATTCAACAATGGCGTCACGAAAGCGGCTTTGCATGCGATAACACTCACCCAAATAGGCATGAGCCAGGGCATTGCCACTGTCAATTTTGAGTGCGCGAGTATATTCGCCTTTCGCTTCATCGTTGCGGCCGAGCATGCGCAGCGCTTCTGCCTTCATAAAATGGCCATCAGCAGTGGTGGCACGAATTGTGAGAACCTTATCGAATTCTTTAAGAGCTTCTTCATAGTCGGCCATACTCATCAAGACCTTACCCAGCATATAGTGGGCCTTGAAGCTATTGGGATCAAGCTTGAGTACGTCCTCAAATTCGATTAGTGAATTAGTAAAATCTCGTCGCGTGAAGAACATATCGCCTAGACGACAGTGTCTATCAATCTGCTTATTGCGATCCTCTTTGACAGGCTCAAAGACTTCATCTGAAGCAGCTTTTGCTTCCTCACTTTTAGTTTCGGCCTCAAGCACCTTTGGATCTTTATAGGGCCGGCGCTTCATAAAGAAGGGGACGCCAGCGCCAGCCGGCGGACAATTGGCCGCAGCCAGCAGCAAAAACGAAGAGAGCGACAAAAGCAGGCAACGCCAGACCAGCGAAAAAGGCGCCTTAGGCACCATGGATATTCACCCCATGATTGCGCGCACCGTGAATTTTCACCTCGACCACTCTATCTAAGCGAAAAGTTCTCTCTGAGTTAGTTTTTCGACAAGCAGCCGTCAAATAAATGCTACCTCGGCTCTCAATTAAGGCTAGTGGAAGAATGACACGGGTACTCTTAAATTCACTGCTATAAGTCAATTTCAGCTCAGTCTGCTCTTTGATAGCCGCAGCTATTAGTTCAAAATCAGCCTGGGCTTGCGGCGACAAAACTACCGGAGCATAGCTCTGCTGTTGAGTAAAACTAAGTGTAGAGTTATTTGCTTCTATTTGGCCAAAGCTCTCTAGGCAGCCGACTTCAACAAGCTTGGCAAAGAGCTTTTGAACATACATGCTGTCATCGAGCGCTCTATGGTACAGCGAACCGGCAAAGCCAAAGTGCTCGCTCAGAGTTTTCAATTTATAGTTCAGGCTGCCTTGAACCAAACACTGGGCCAAAGCCAGGGTATCAATCACCGCATGGGCAGGCAGTTCTAAGCGCAAACGCAGTGAATTGACCTTGAGAAACTCAACATCAAACGAGGCATTGTGGGCAATCAAAACAGTGTCAGCAGGATTGCCACACCATTGATAGAACTGAGGCAAAACGCTATCCACACTAGGGGCATCAGCTACCATGGCATCAGTGATACCGTGCAGAGCTGAAACCTCGGGAGGTATTGGCCCGCCGGGGTTAATCAGAGCAGAAAAAGTGTCTATCTGAACCCCAGCATATTCACTAGTCTCTTTTTCAGCAGAAGAGCCGAGCTTAAATTTGACGCCTGATAGTTCAACCAACTTACAGGCTATGGCAGACAGGCCAGTGGTTTCAACGTCAAAAGCAATAAATGTCAGGTCGCTGAGCGACCTCTGGCTTAAGCTTGAAACTTGCTCACACAATTCAGTCATGCCATCTCTCTGGTTTAGCGACAAATGTGATTGTACTACGTGGGCTTTGCCAGCTGTGGTGATTAAATCGAGCTATAGTATTTATGGAAATGAGAAACCGGGCGCAATCTATACGATGCATATATCAATTAGCCAAGTAGTTACGGTAGCAGTTGGCTTGCTGAGCCTTCTAGTGACAACAACTGCGAGTAGTCAGGCATTTGACCTGAAAGAAAAAGATCATCCCGAGCAATCATTGCATGGCAATATTATTAACGAAGCTCTCGCTTCTACTATTAGCGCCGGTAGCCTCAAACTGGTGATTCAAAGCTGCGATCAAGCCGAAGATGCAGACATGCTCTTCAACAAAACTTCTTTCAAAAGAAGCTTGGCTTACATTGAGCGTGAACAAAAAAAAGTATTGAACGCTGCCTTTGAAGCCGATAGCAGCCCAGCAGCGCGCTACCGCACTTTAAAACATTTCGGCATAATGCTCAGAGCGGTGCAAGACTTTTACAGCAATTCAAACTATGTTGAGCACGAAGTAGCAAAACGCACCAACAAGCTTGGAGGCAATCGCTTCGACCCCTACTCTATTGAGCTAGTCGAGTGGTCAAAATTGCCTACTATTATGCAGTCAGAGCAGCCGCTCAGTGCAGCAGAAGTACGGAAAGCCAATTCGAGTGAAGGCCAAGAAAAGATTGGTCAGGCTACGTACTACAAAGTTGCTCGTGAATTGGCTTTGCGCGAAACGGCCAGACAGTGGGATGTGCTCGCAACTTTGTTGAAAAATCGCTATCAGGGAAAATCTCTGACAATCATCACTGCCCTCAAACAAGCCAGCGTGCCAGATAAGGAGCCCGAAGAGATAGACTGAGGCACAGCTTATAAGTCGTATTAATCCCACTGACAATGGCAGAGCATTCATTTACCATAGCAGCACCAAACAGATAGAGCTGACTAAATGAGCGCCAATCTTTTCGAACACACAAGAGAAACTTGGAACCATGCCTTGCAAGGTCAATCCAGCACAGCCGAAAAGTTCGAAATAGGAGCAGAAATAATTGTTGGGACAGCTGCGGTAGCAGCACTTGCCCGCTTTGGGTTGGCTCGATTTTCGACTGGCGCCATAGCGCGAACGGAGGCAAACTTGCCCGCTCTGAAAATACTTGACTCTGGTGAAAAACTGACGCCGGCCTTAACCAACAAAGCAGCCATAGCTGAAGAGAGCTGGCAGCACTTAATTTTTTCTCGCACACAAGAGATTCAACAGCGCCCTGGCGAAACAAGCGCGGCTTTGCACGAGCGACTGCGCCCATTAGTTGTTAATGGATTCAGAGCAATTGAGCACCCTACTCGAATTGACACACCAAGCTGGTATACCTTTGATGCAAGCAAAACTCTAGGCATCGACAATGCAGTTGCAGTTATGACCTCCACGTGTAAGCATGAAACTCCATCTATGACATTCGTCGGCATTCGAAAGTCAGGCGAGTGGATGAGCGAAATTCCTTCCGGCGGCATGGGCAAACCCTTCGAGAGGAAGAGCTTCCTTACTGACTCAGTCTTTGAGTCTCGCTTTAGATACAAATTGCACCCTCTAGGCCGCGAGCTGACATCACAAGAGAAGAACGCAATCTACGACAAGATGTGAGCAGTCACAATAATTTGCCTCTCACAACACCACAATCAGGGCAATCACTGACGGGGTCAAACCCTCTCAAGACCTCAAGCTCACCACTTAAGCCGTCAATTTTGATCAGCTCGTTGCTTTGACTAGCACCAAAGCCGCTAAGAATTTTCACAGCACCAAGGGCCAGCGAATTACCAACTATTCCAGCTAAACTCTCGAGAACCCCTTGTGCTTCACGGCTACCAATCCAATCTTCAAGACCAAGCGAAGCAAGCAAACATCGCAGACAACATGACTTACCAGGTAGCATGCAAAATAATTGAAAGCGCATTCCCGCTCCACCGCAATGCAAAAGCGGTTTGCGGCTGGCCATACACAAATCAGAAAGACTTAGTTTCTCTTGCCAGTCAGGCAAAACCTCAATAACAAGATCGCAGGCCGCAACCTGAGACTCAAGCTCACTAGTTGCTGAATGTGACTCAACTAGCTGAAAAGTAATCTGACAATCACCGTCCATATCAAGACTAGCGCGCAGACTATTGAGCCCAGCTAAGTGGCTATCAACTATCTTAAGAACACCAACTCCGGAGGCAACTAAACCGTGAGCAGCAGCACTCACCACTGAACCGCTTCCCATCAGTAACACACTCGCCTGCAGAAGTTTCTGCTGGTGAGCAGCAGTGAAGCCACTAACCGAAAGCTGGCCCGCGTAGGGCGAATGCTCCTGTTCGTTATCGAACTGACTATCCATGATTACCTTTAAAAGTGACCAGTTGGTTCTGACTTCAGACGGATAAATAATAGCGTATAAACCAAAAACCCCCCTTGCGGGAGGTCTCTGGCTGGCGTTGGCGGGGAAAAGGTATTAGTTGAACAATGCGGCGTCGCGGGCTGATGCAACGAGCCAGTTGATGCAACCAGGAGTTGCAAGTCCGCCTGTTACACCGGCAGCTCCGAACAACACTTTCTTCATAGCGTCGTGGGAACCAGCAGCCATGTGCATG
>JBAYTY010000016.1:0-137727 GCA_041675385.1 Candidatus Obscuribacterales bacterium | reverse complement strand
CTGTTCAGCCATTTCTTGCCATTTCGGACTCTTGACTGCAACTACCGTGCCTTCTTACAACCAGCCAGAGCCAGGATTTCGTCAAAAGCCGCTCTTAACAACTATATGGATGAATAGATGCGGCACTGAAAAAAGATATTAGATCCGTAAAAACTGCTTAGCGAGAATTTCAAGACAGCGGAGAAACCAGACAAGATGGCCTGGTCTCCCCGCTGCATGAAACTGTCATTACTACTTGCGATTGCAAGCAATAATTTCAAAATAGTTGTAGTAAACCGTCTCGCCTTCGTGAGTCTGCTCCAGGCTCAGTTCTTCCAAGTGAATCACTTCCATCCCGGCGAGCATGGCTTCAACTTCACTGCGAGTGCGGCGCACGATGTGATTCATGCCCTTGTAGTGATTGGGGCCGAAGAGCTGACCGACGAAATATCCGCCGGGCAGCAGTGAGGCCCTGATTGCCTGCCAGACAGCATCGAAGCTCTCCGCTGGGCCATAGGGCAGAGAAAGAAGTGCCGCAACCAGAGTGGCATCGCTCCAGCTTGTGGCGCTGAATGATGCCACCCTGGTCTCAAGGTTGTCTTGGTACTGCGTGGCTTCGGGGCGCTGCAGCAGGGCATCGACACCAGCTTGGCTGTAGTCGATGGCCAAGACTTTCCAATCGCGGCGCAACAGTTCGACTGTGTCTTTGCCCGTGCCACAGCCCAGGTCGATAGCCAAACGCATGCTCGTGTCGCCCTCCGCTGTGTCGGCCTCGATAAACGCCAGGGTCTTAAGCAAGAGGGCTGCTGGGCCTGCTTTG
Source organism: Candidatus Obscuribacterales bacterium (assembly GCA_041675385.1). Lineage (GTDB taxonomy): Bacteria > Cyanobacteriota > Vampirovibrionia > Obscuribacterales > Obscuribacteraceae. The sequence continues at coordinate 136,928 of JBAYTY010000016.1, read as the reverse complement.
GCAGCTTCCAGCATTTGGTAATAGCCAATAAAGTCTTCAGGCTTGAGCACAGTGCTTGTGTCCATAGCGTTGTCTCCTGGTGGAGCCATGGCGGCTCTGTTTCAGTTGGCGCCGAATTCGTCGCAAGCGGCGATCAGCGCGCTGCGGATACCCGGTTCCGACATCGAGTGACCGGCATCACCGACGACCACGAACTTGGCCTCAGGGAAGGCCTGATGCAGCTCATAGGCCGTGGTGATCGGGCAGACCATGTCGTAGCGACCCTGGACGATGGTGGTAGGAATGTGACGGATGCGGCCGATGTCATCGAGCAGCTGCGAGTCTGAGCGCAGGAAGCAGCCGTTGATGAAGTAGTGGCACTCGATGCGGGCGAAGGCCGTGGCGAAGGTCTCGTCGCCGTTGCGCGCGATCAGGTCGTGATCGATGTGCAACTTGGAAGAGCAGCCTTCCCACTTGCTCCAGGCCTGGGCAGCGGCGGTGCGGACGGCGATGTTCTTGCTGGTCAAGCGCTTGTAGTAAGCCTTGACCATGTTGCCGCGCTCCTTGACTGGAATCTGCTCCAGATACTGTTGCCAGTAATCAGGAAAGATTGCGCTGGCGCCGAACTGGTAGAGCCAGTCAAGCTCTTTCTTGCGGCCGAGGAAGATGCCGCGCAGCACAAGCTCGCTGACGCGCTCTGGATGAGTCTCGGCGTAGGTGATGGCCAGGGTGCTGCCCCAGGAGCCACCAAAGACCGTCCAGCGGTCGATGCCGAAGTGTTCACGTAGGGCCTCGATGTCGCTCACCAGGTCCCAGGTGGTGTTGTTCTCCAGCGAGGCGAAAGGCAAACTCTTGCCGCAGCCGCGCTGGTCGAACATGATGATGCGATAGACATCGGGGTTGAAGAGCCGGCGATAGCTCGGTTGCGTACCGCCGCCGGGGCCGCCGTGCAGCAGCACCACAGGCTTGCCTGCGGGGTTGCCCGACTCTTCGAAATAGATCTTGTGGCCACCCGAAACAGCGAGCATGCCTGTGCAGAACGGCTCGATTTCGGGATAGTAATCACTGGCAGCGCGAGAGGCTGCGGGAACATTCTTACTCATGATGGTTTCCTTTTTGTACTTACGTACTTTTTGATATTCTGGTTATTGAAACTGTCTGGCGACGGTCTCAGTGAAACGACGTTGCTTGACCACACGTCCGTTCTGGCTGAACATGGTGCGGGTGACGCTGATGAAGAAATTGCTCTCGTCCGATTGCACGAGAATGCGGGTGCGCAAACGCAGATGCTTTCCTTGAGAAATCATCGTGGTCTGCGCTATGCCCAAGTACTTCGAGTTGGCTGGATTGGCCGGGTTAGTGCTCCAGGTGTTGTTGGTCTCCACGAGGAAAGTGCGCTTCACCCGATTAGCACCCTGCTTCACTCGATTTGTATTTTGCTTCGCCGCTCCTTTGCTCTTGTCGATGACATAAGCGCTGCGAGCTTTGATGGTGTGCGACTGTTCTCCTGTGCGCTTGTTGACGCGGTTGAAAGTTTGGTTGTCGGGCTTGCTGTCCTTCTTGCCGCCCTTCTTCGATTTCGGGAAGTCGATACTCCAGCTGTCTGATGAGCTCTGCTTCCTTGCCAACTTCGGCAGTTCACGTACTTTGCGAACATCCACTGGCACCGTTGGCAGTGTCAGTGTGGCGCTTCCGTCAGCGATCACAGTCGAGACCATGCTGTCTGCCGAGGGCCAAGCCATCGGAAACTGCGCATTGGAAATGGCCAGACGAATTTTGTGACCCTTGGCGAAAGTCCAAGTGGTGAAGTGCAAGTCAAGCTCGAGTTCGTAGACTTCATTTGCACCAGGCAGACTGGGAGCCAGTCGACTGACGCGATGAGCGGGATTGGCGAGAGCCCCGGTGATCAGAGCAACGCTGCCGTCGGGGGCAACGTCTTCCAGTCTGAAAGTCCACTTGGCCTTGGGCGAAGTAGAACTGACCGACAGCTTGACCTTGGGGTTGCCGATGATTTGCAGGGCTTCCTTAGCCGGCTCACTGTCGAACACCAACGATTGGGCATCGTCGGCCGCCATGTCGCCAGTTTTGTTACCCCACCAGGTGCCAGCTGCCGTGCCCGCGAAAGGCTGGTAAGCGAGCGTGACCTGATTAGCGCGTTTGACCTGACTACTTGTCGTGTCGCTGCTGGAAGCTTCTTTGCCAGGGGCTCTGACACGACTGCGCCGCAGTTTACCGCTATCGGTGAGGAAGAGTTTGAGGTTCTTCCCGCCTTGAGCTGGCAGAGTGTCTTTGCGCCAATAGCCAGGCACAGTCTCGATATCGATATCGGCTTTGTGACCATGGCGGACGAACACCATCAGCTCTTTCTTGTTCTTGCTTTTGCGCTTGTTGCTGGCCGATTCTGGCCGCAGGTAGCGGTTGAACCAGTCAGAGAGGGCAATTTGCCACTCATAGTTCGGGCCGGGTTGGCCTTCATCGGGGCAAGAATGCTCCCAGGGGCCAATGTCGCAGCGCACTGGCACATTGAGCTGTTGGAACATGCGAGCGGTGGCCGAGCGATAGCCATCCAGCAAACCACCAATCAAGTAGACCGGAACGTCAATCTGGCTGGGGTCTTCTCGCAGAGACTTCTTGCGCCAGAAATCTCCATCGAGCTGATTGTTCAGGTAAGTGAACAGCCAGGGGCGATGGTTGAAGCGCTGGGCAAAGTAGTCTGCATCGAGTTTGTAGTCAGGCGTGCGCGGCAAGCCCAGCTCATGGTTGATGAAGAGATGATAGGGGTCGATGTGCAGATTGCCGTCGATGTAGTGCATGTCGTCTTGATACAGATCATCAGATGCATGCACAGCATGAATGGCTTTGAGAGCCGGGGGACGACGCATGGCCATCTGAATCGAGTTGAAGCCGCTCCAAGAAACACCAAGCATGCCGACATTGCCGTTCGCATCAGCGCGGGCAGCCAGTTGCTTGATGATTTCTTCGCAGTCGCGCATCTCGGTATCAGAATATTCGCGCTCGGGAATTTCTCCTTCCGATGCTCCAGTGCCGCGGATATCTACCTTGACAGTGATGAATCCGAGCTGGGCCTGGTAGCTGAAAAAGGGGTGGTCGACGACATAGAAAGTGTCGTCTTTGCGGTAGGGCAGGTATTCGAGCAAAACCGGGAAGGTTTCGCCACGACGACGTGCCGTGGGAATGTAAGAAGTGGCTGCCAGTCGAACACCGTCCGGCATGAGCAACCAACTCTTCTCAATCGTAAACTTGTAGCGCCGTACGGTTTTAACCGTATGTGCGACTGCTGAACTTTTAGTCTGTGAAACTTTGGTACTCATGACACTGTTTCCGTGGGGGTGTTTCTCTTTCTGACCTTAAGGCTCAGAAAAATCTGTTAGAGGTGGCTAGTGAGAATGGTTTTGGCTTTTGGCCTGAAATTGAATAGAAGTTATGTGTGCCTTGAGAACCTAAGTGAACGCTTAGTGCTTAATCAAGAGACTGGTAAGACTAGTGAGTTCTATATTATTTCTGTGAAGCTCCACAATTGACGCTAGCTGGCGCACCACCTGGCAACCCGCTAGCGAATCATTAGCGAAGTATTGGTATTTTGGTAGGTAATCAAGATATCTTTTGCCTGGTTAGATCGTGGAATATCAGCGCGTTACTTTTAAAATACTCACGCAAACAAAACCTTCCTCCAAGAAACAAACAAACCAAATAAGCCAGATCACTGTTAGACCCCCGCACTGTATGCACAAGTTGTGCTGCGGAGTTTTAGATGTACGTTGTGCATCTCGGGTTTAGTGCAGAATTTGGCTTCTAGTCTTGGTTTGTTTCACATAACCATAAATGGGAACCCATATGACTCTCAAGAACAAAGTAATGTTCATCACCGGTGCCTCCCGCGGCATTGGTCTGGCCATCGCTCTCAAAGCCGCCAAAGATGGCGCACGTATTGTCATTGCCGCGAAGACTGCTGCTGCCAATGACAAACTTCCTGGCACCATCTACAGTGCCGCTGCCGAAATCAAAGCTGCTGGTGGCGAAGCCCTTGCTATTCAGTGCGATGTGCGCGACGAAGAGCAAATCAAAGCGGCCATCGCCAAAGCAGTAGAAACCTTTGGTGGCATCGATATCGTCGTCAACAATGCCGGCGCCATCCAGCTCACCAACACCGAACAGACCGAGATGAAGCGTTTCGACTTGATGCAGTCGGTCAACGCCCGTGCTGTCTTCATGGTGGTCAAACACGCGCTGCCGCACTTGAAGAAGAGCACCAACGCTCACGTGCTCAACCTCTCGCCGCCACTCAACCTGGATGCCGACTGGTTGGCTCCGCACCTGGCCTACACGCTTTCGAAGTACGGCATGAGCCTCTGCACCCTCGGTCAGGCTGCTGAGCTGAAGAAGTTTGGCATCGCTGTCAATTCGCTCTGGCCTGAAACCGCTATCGATACATCGGCAATTCGCAACCTGCTCGGTGGCAATGAATCGGTACAAGCCTCGCGCAAACCGGAAATCGTCGCTGATGCTGCTTACTGGATTTTCAACCAACCAGCGGCTAGTTGCAGCGGCAATTTCTTCATCGACTCAGCTGTGCTTACTGCTGCGGGTGTGACCGACCTGAGCAAATACGCTGTGGACCCCACTGCCACGCTGCTGCCCGACTTCTTCCTCGGCAAGCCGCCCGAAGCACTTTCGAAAGTTCTGCCCAAGGTGAAGGCGACGGAACCTGCGGCCAAGGCTGACGGAGACAAGACTGCTGTTGAAGCCGTTCCTGTGGTTGCGGCTGACGCCAAGGCTGAAGGCGCTCCTGGGGTGGCTGCGGATGCGTCGACTGTTGCTCTCAAGGCTGAACCCGTTGTTGTGGCTCCGAAATACAAGTCTTTCAGCGTCACAGTGGCCGACCATGTGGCAACACTGGTCTTCACCAACCCCAAGCGCTCCAATGCCATGGGAGAGGCCTTCTGGACCGAATTTCCCCAGGCCATAAAAGAGCTGGCTGCTCAGGGTGATACCCGGGCGCTGGTGATCTACGGCGAAGGCGACCACTTCTCTGCTGGTATCGACCTGGCCATGTTCCAGAGCCCGACTCTGGCACCGGCTCTGGCGAACCTGCAGAGCGCTGAAGGCAAAGACCATCTGTTGCAGGTGATCACCCGTATGCAGGATGCCTTCACTGCCATCGAGAAGGCGCCCTTCCCGGTGATTGCTGCCATTCACGGCGTTTGTCTCGGGGCTGGATTGGACCTGGCTGCTGCTTGCGACTTCCGCTATGCCAGCCGCTCGGCGACCTTTGCCATCGAAGAGATCAATCTCGGCATCATGGCCGATTTGGGCAGCTTGCAGCGCTTACCGCTGATTATGCCTGCTGGTCTGGTGCGCGAGATGGCCTTCACCGGTATTCGTATTGCCAGCGATCGCGCTCTCTCTTCGGGCTTGATCAATGCTGTCTATCCCCTCAAGGAAGACCTGATCAATTTCGTCATGCAGACCGCCCAGGTGATGGCAAGCAAGTCGACCAAGGCTGCTTCTGCTACCAAGCAGTCGCTCAACTATGGTATCGACCATGGTGTCTTTGAGTCGCTTCATCTCACGGCCAAGCTGCAAACTCGCGTGATTGACCCGGTGGAAATCGTGGCCAACATCAAGAAGCTGAAGAAGGGCTAGGCTAGTTAGCGACTGGGCCCCTGTTCGCATCTCGATAACTAGAAGGAAGAGTGTGGCCAAAAGCTGCACTCTTCTTTTCTTTTCTTTGATCAAGTTAATAGTAGACTGGTCGGTTAATTATGGATCTATGGGTAATATCAGGCTTTGCTTTTTGGATATGGCATTTGTGCCAACTATAATTTGGTCTACAATCAGCCTTCGGCAGTTGACGAATATTAAGGAGATAAGTGAATTGGGATACAAGACAGCAGCAGTGTTTGCAACTTCAGCGGAGCCAAGCTATTTTGCAAATAGACCTGAGCATTTGCCCGATAGAGCTATCGAGTTGATTTCGGAACTTGCCCTTAAATTTGATAATGCTGGCGATATCCATGCCTACGGTGAGGTTATGGAACCTTGGAGTTTCAAATTTGCTCTTGGTGCATACGAAGAAGGTTTTGGGCTTGTTCATGACCGGTTATTTGGCTTGGTTTGCGATTCTAGTAATGAACTCCTTGAGAAGGTCCTAGGGCTGTATCCGCGCCATAACATTTTGGCGATCGAGCTTATTAGCTCTTGTAACGCCTATGGTTATGCTGTTTATGAAAATGGTGTCTTAATACGTGCCATGGGAGGCTGTTGTGACGAACCAGTTTCCAAAGACATTGGCGAGCTCTTGCCAGAGGAGATTAAGTATTTTGCTAGATCGAGGGCTAATGCTAAAGAGTTAGTTTGCAGTGAAGCTACCGGTGGTGAAGCCGAGCAATTTGACCCAAGTGAATACGGCGAAGAACTTGTCTTCGAAGTGGCCGGGCGATTTCTGGGCAAAGAAGTTGCAGCGAAACCGGATGACACAGAGGGGCCGCTGATGCAGGTCTTCAAAAAGGCAATACCACCGCGTCCTGGAGTCAATAAGACGCCGCTTGGTACTAGGTGATAGGCAAGTTGCTATGGTCCCTGATTGCATTGGACTGGAAGGAATTTTCGACATCCATCCAGCCCTTTCTTGCCTACATCGCACCAAAGACGTTGAAGCTGAACAGGGAAAATTGTTTATCACGGACCAAGCAGCTGCGTACTTGCTTGAGCAAATCCCTGCGTTAAGGAAGCTCTTTGACGCAGAATGAAATTTTGTAGTCTACATGGGCGACTTTAAAACTGGGCCTTGGGTGGCATGCAAGCAGCGGCGCCCCAAGGCAACTAAAAGTAATAGTCTGCTATTTATAGCTCTGGTGTCAAGAGCGGCGCTTGGGAGGTGGTTCGTTGTAATAGATCTTGCCTGGACATTGCACCGCCCTTCAATAAAAGGGCATAGTCCACAGCAACTTTCGAAATGGTGCAGTTTGCAGTGAGGTAGAATTGCCGCATGTCTGGTGGTAATTCAATTTGCTAGCAATGGCCTATGATAGGAAACTATGAACCAGCACGATTCGCGGCGCAAAGCGCCCTACGTTCTAAAGACCGGCAAGAAATACGACTATCACTGGCTTTATTGTGCGCATTCAGAATTTGGCTATGAGTTCTTCAAGTGTTGTCCGGACTTGAGGCAGAACGTTTGGACTAGTCCACAGATAGAAGGGGATGAGCCTTACTACATGTTTGATAAAGAGCCGAATCAGACGCAAATTGCGCTCGTCGAGTCAGTTAGATTTGAATACTACTACCAGGCGGTTGATGTTGAAGAGCTTGAGCCAAGTTGGCAAGCTCTTCAGCAGTCCGGGGTTAAGGCTCTGTGCTATGAAAACGTACTTATATTCAAGGGAGAAGGTTTTGTTGAGCGTTTTCAGGCTTCTGAATGGGCACGGGACCTTCCGAGTTTGCATATTCAAGAGTGTAAAAGGTTCACGCGCAGTTGGCTTGAGATGGAAACCACTGATGAAAACTGTGCCAAACAGGGGTGTCCACACAAACGCATTAAATACGGCGCTAATTGTGGCCGCCATCACTTCGAAATGCTTATGAAAGAGCCATTCCCAGAACTTGACTTGGCCGATTGACCTCAATTCTCTGACCATCCAGTTATGCATGCCTTTCGCGCGGCGCAACGATATACTGACGCTAAACCAAAACAAGGCCGAAACTTCTCTAGACCTGAGGGATGTCAGAAGTAAACTCATGGTAAATCCGTTTGGAGCTGACTTTGCCCCAGGTGATATCGTCGGTAATACCTACGAGGTTATCGATTACATTGGTCGTGGCGCCATGGGCTACGTTTATCACGTGCGCCACACTGGTCTTCCTAAAGAGTATGCCCTTAAAACTTTAAGCCCCGATCAGATTACTGAAACAGCATGGTTGCGTTTTCAGATTGAAGCGCAGTCAATTGCCAAAATGTTTCATCCTAATATCATTACTATTCATAATTTCGCTGTGCACAAGGCGCCTGGTCGAGTTGAACAGCCTTTCTATGTGATGGATCTTTTGGCTGGTACGAGCTTGATGGAAGAGCTGCGAGACGATGATCCTCTTCCTCTGACGCGAGCGCTTTCAGTGTTTACGCAAGCGGCCAGTGGCATTGGTTATGCGCACAGCAAAGGAATTGTTCATCGCGACATCAAGCCTGGCAATGTTATGTTGCTCAAACAGCCTGATGCCAGCGGTGCCACAGTTAAAATTGTTGATTTTGGTATTGCTAAATTGACTGCTGATAGCGACATAGCCCAGCAGCACCTAACCAGCGCCGGGGAGGTTTGCGGCAGTCCGCTTTATATGAGCCCAGAGCAAGGGCTGGGGCAGGCTGTCGATGCGCGAAGCGATGTCTACTCACTTGGTGTTAGCTTTTTCGAAGCACTGACTGGAGATCTCCCCTTCAAGGCCAATTCAGCTGTGGACATCATGCTTTTGCACCAGAGTGCGCCAGTCCCCCAGCTCAATTCTATTGCTGATGGCGCTGAGTTTCCCGCTGTTGTGCAGCAAGTTATTGAACGCATGATGGCGAAAGACCCTAACCTGCGCTATCAAAATATGCAAGAAGTTGTAGCCGATCTTGTGGCTATTCAGTTAGGCAACCCGCTGCCTTCTTCTTCTTCTTCTTCTTCTTCTTCTTTGGTGAGTGGCATTGAGCATGAAGCTGAGGCACTGGCCGCCGGAGCTGATAGCGGTTCGCAGATAGCTCTAGAGGAGAGTGGACGTGTCTTGCCGATGGTGTCAACTCGACCGTCGCGGCCCACGGCTCAGATGGTGTTTCTGGGGCTCTCGGTGGCTGCTGTAGTTATCTCGGCTTTAGCTTTTCTGGCTATCAAATCGACCGGTAATCAATTTTCTTCTTCCTCGTCCTCTGCTGCTTTGGCTCCCAGCTTGCCTGTGCGCTCTCAGTCTCGATCTGTCGCTACTACAAGTTCGAAAGTACCTTCTAGTGCTGGCTCAAATCCTAGTTCGCAGCCTGAAAAAGATAAGCCTAAACTTGATCCCGAAGAAGATAAGGAGCCCGGTGCGTCACTACAGGCAACTACGCCTTTTGCCACTGTGCGCCAGGTAAAAGGTCGAAGGATTGTTACCTTCGACTTTCCTACTGACGTGCTAATTGGGCAGATTTATTCTTATAACTGGGATACAGGAGAATACCGCACACTCCCCGCCAAGGGCCGCCTGACCTATGATAAGGGCGAGTGGCTGGGTTTTATTCCATCGCGCATCATTGCAAAGTATCCACAGTATCTAAAGCGCTTTGGATCCGGCTTGCTAGAAGGCATACGCTTGAATGAGAATTCTGATAGCGATCAGATTCTAGAGGCCTGTACGATTATTCCAGGCATTAATTACTTGGAGCTGCACAGCGCTATTAATTTGACCAACAAGTGTATTGCTTCCCTCAACAAGTTTACTGAATTGGAGGAGTTTGACGGCTACCATAGCACTATTGATGGTATCGTTTTGGCGCGCGCTAAATGCTGGGATAAAATCGAAAAATTTAAGTTTAGCCGTGCTCGTAATATCACCGCTATGTTGGTCAAGCTAAAAGATAGCGAAAACCTAGAAGCATTGGATGTACACGAAAGTAATCTTACTTACCAAGACTATAAAGCAATTTCAGAGCTTTTGGGTTTGCAAGAATTAGTATTTGAAAATGACCCAATTACTTTGAACGAGCTTAAATTGCTCGCTAATTTGCCCAAGCTTGAAACTATTACACTATTTGACTGCGGACTCGAGGAGGATGCTATTCTGATTTTGCGTCAGTTTAAAGCGCTTAAGACTTTGCATATGGGAACTCCTAAAACTCTTGCCAAGCTGCGAGATAAGTTTAAAGCTGGTTTGCCCGGTGTTGAAGTTGAGTAGTGTTAGATAAGATAGCCTTTTCTGGAAAAATACAACAATCGTCCACTTGAGCCACGATATACTAAAGCTAGACCAGAAACTTCGTTAGACCTAAGGGATGTCAGAATTAAACCCATGGTAAATCCGGTTGGTGCTGATTTTGCTCCAGGTGATATCGTCGGTAATACCTACGAGGTCATCGATTACATTGGTCGCGGGGCCATGGGCTTTGTCTATCACGTGCGCCATATTGGCCTGCCCAAAGAGTACGCTCTCAAGACTCTGAGTACTGAACAGATTACCGAAACGGCATGGTTGCGTTTTCAGATTGAAGCGCAGTCAATTGCCAAAATGTTTCATCCTAATATCATCACCATTCATAATTTTGCTGTGCACAAAGCCCCGGGTCGAGTTGAACAACCGTTCTATGTGATGGATCTCTTGGCCGGTATGAGCTTGATGGAAGAGTTGCGTGACAATGACCCCCTTCCTTTGGCGAGAGCGCTATCAGTGTTCTCGCAGGCTGCTAGTGGCATTGGTTACGCTCACAGTAAAGGAATCATTCACCGTGACATAAAACCAGGCAACGTCATGTTGCTCAATCAGCCTGACGCCAGCGGCGCCACAGTCAAAATAGTTGACTTTGGTATTGCCAAATTGACTGCTGATAGCGAAATTGCCCAGCAGCATCTAACCAGTGCTGGAGAGGTTTTTGGCAGTCCGTTTTACATGAGTCCAGAGCAAGGCCTAGGGCAAACAGTTGATGCTCGTAGTGATATCTACTCGCTTGGTGTCACTTTCTTTGAAGCGCTGACCGGAGATCTGCCTTTTAAAGCCAATTCGGCTGTTGATATTATGCTTTTGCATCAAAGCGCGGCAGTGCCACACCTCAATGCATTTGTTGAAGGCGGCGATTTTCCGACGGCTGTGCAGACAGTGATTGAGCGCATGATGGCGAAAGAACCAAGTCAGCGCTATCAGAATATGCAAGAAGTGGTGGCAGATCTTACGGCCATTCACTTTGGCAATCCCCTTCCTTCGTTAGGCAGCGGCGTTGTCCACGGTCAAGATTTAGGTCTAGGTCGCAGGACTATGCAAAGTCAGGCTCAAGATCCGGCTTCTGAGTTAGATCTTGATTCTGGTTTCGATGGAGAAGAGTCTCTGCAAAGCGAGGTCTGGGTAGCTGGGGCAGATGACGCTGATCCCGAAACTGACTCTGGCGTTGATTTTGAGGCTGCCACAGGTTTGGCCACAGGCGCTGATACTGGTTCACAAACAGTACTAGCCGAGAGCGGACGTGCCTTGACGAAGGTGTCCACAGGTTCTGGTCGACCCAAGGCCCAGCTAATTTTTCTGGGAGTTTCGCTAGCTGCTGCACTTAGCTCGGCCGCTGCATTTATAGCTATAAAATCGGCTGGTCATCAGGCTGCTTCAGATCAGTTGGCATCGGCTTCAGTTGGGAAAAATGGAGTTGACTCTGCGGGCGCGCCTACAGGAACTGGTCACGATGGTCACTCCAGAACACCCCGCTCACATCACTCACATCGCTCACACCATGCCCATAGTACTGATGGCTCGCATGACGAGGCAAAACCCAAGCCGGACGAAATCAAAGAGCCTGGTGAGTCGCTTAAATCGACTAAACCTTTTGCCGTCGATGTTCACGAGGTGAAGAATGGCAAGATGATTGCTTTCGATTTTCCTACTGATACTCTCATTGGTGAAATTTTCAATTACAACTGGACTAGCAAGAAATACAACACTGTAAAGGCTCAAGGGCACCTGCAGTATGGTCCAACCGATTGGCTTATGTTCATACCTTCGCGCATTATTCTCAAGTATCCTCAGTATCTTAAACGTTTTCGTCCTGGTGATGTTTCTGGTGTGGAGTTAGCGAATGATTTAGGGACTGATGCGATATTGGAGGCCTTTACCGCTTGGCCACGCATAGACGATTTGAAAATTGTGTATACTCACAATGTGACCGAAAAGTGCGTTGCTTCACTCAACAAGTTTACTAAGTTGAAAAAGTTCGACGGCGCTCATAGCACCATAGGTGGTATCGTTTTGTCACGTGCCACTTGTTGGGACCAAATCGAAGAATTCCGCTATAGCCATTGTCCCAATGTTACGCCGATGCTGCTTAAGCTCAAGGCAAGCAAGAATTTGCGATATTTAGATGTCCATGAGAGCAATCTGACTTACCAAGACTACAAAGCAATTTCAGAGATTTCTAGCCTGCGCGAATTGAAGTTCGAGGAGGAGCTTGTAACATTGAATGAGCTGAAATTGCTCGCTAATTTGCCTAAGCTTGAGACGATTGAATTGCGTGACTGCGGCCTAGAAGAAAAGGCTATTCCAATTCTGCGTCAGTATAAGTCGCTCAAAAAGTTGAAGATGGGAACTCCCAAAACTCTTGCTTCATTGCGAGAAAAATTTAGGTCTGGATTACCCGGCGTGGAAGTTGAATAGTTTAAAATTAGCCTTTGTAGTACTATCGCAAGAAGTATAAGAAAATCACAAAAAAATGGCGCAATATGAGGGGTAACCTCTTACTGCGCCATTGTTTTGTTAGTTGGCAATTGCCGGGGCTGCGCTATGAGAATCAGTCGGCGCTGAGCCTGGTGCATCACTCGACGTGTCACCTGATGCTTCATTGGCACAGAGCATCTTGCGCAGTTCGTCTGCTGCTACTTTCAGTGCTTCCGGCCCGGTATCGCCATCGACGAGCGTCTCTGGTTCGATGGCGTTCCTTTCAGTTTGGCCGCAGTCTCCGAGCCATTCACCACCAGGAGCGAACCAATGGCAGCGAGTAACACGCAGTTTGACCTTGCCTTCGAACAATTCGTAGTCGGCTTGGCCAATTCCTTTACCTGCTGTTGCGGCACTTCCCACCATGTGCACTCGACCGGCGATGCCGTTTTGCACGAGGGCACAAATCATCATCTCGCTGGCGCTAGCGGTGCGGCGATTGAGAAGGATGACCAGTGGCTTGCCGAACAACAGAGGGGCCCGGCGCTTGTAGAGGTCGGTGGGCAACTTGGTGATGCCATTGCTACTGCCGCCATGCACTTCATCGGTGAGGAAAAACTGGTCCTCGTTGAGGAAGTATTGGCGGATTTTCACGCCCTCTTCATGGCGAAACTTGAGAGTGGCGAGCAGGCCCTGGTCGAGGAAGAAGCCGCAGCATTCCATCGCTTGATGCATTCTGCCGCCGCTATTGCCGCGCAGGTCGAGAATTACTCCTTCGCAGTTGGCGATTTTTGCCACAGCCGCTTCTACCAGTTCGACGATATCTTCGCGATCAAAGCTGCTGATGCGCAGATAGCCAATCTTGCTGGGGGTGAGGGCTGACATGACGTCGGTGGGTTTTTCGTCTGGCTTGTCGACCGCAGTTGGCGAAGTGGCAGCATCAGCAGATTTGCCGTCGGCAGCAGGTAAATCATCTGCGCTAGAGGGCGAGACGAAGGTGGAAGGCGCGATCAACCGCTCGGTGTAAGTGTCATTGAGCGATGCCAACATTTCGTCAGCGTAGCGCAATGCACTTTCTTCGTTGTCGATTAGCTCGTCGAATTTGTGCTCCCAAGAGCTCCAATTCGCCAATCTCGATTTGTCGAAGAAGGTAACGCCGACCAGTTCCCAGATCGCGTGATAAAGCTCAAGCCCCTGGGTTGAGGCTGTTTTTGAAATATTCATGACGATCCCTTTGGTTGAGATGTTTGTGATTTGAAGATTTCTCGCGTTAGACACTTTTGCTCAATTGGACACTTCGGCTTATTTGGCAAAAAGCCCACGCAACAAATCCAGCAGAAATCTCAGCACCTTGTGCTCTGAAGAAATTCGACTGGGGTGTTGTTGTGTTTGGAAGCTAAGTATTTATTCGCGGGAAATTAGATAGTGGTTATGGCTTTAAACCTAGCCAAGAAGAGTAAGAAATTAAAAGGGAATTTCTTACTCTATTATGAATTCGCGTTTAGACTTGGCTGGCCCGGCCTAAATAGTTTTGAGCTTTGCTTTCGTCAGGTTAGTACGGCTATCGCGAACTTCCTCAAAAAGCTTTTGGCTTGTCCACATTCTGGGGAGCCTTCAAATCAGTTTTTTCAGCATCAGGGGTCTGATAGAACACTCCTCGATTGTTGTAGCCCGGTCGAGCTGATTCTGCTGCGTGGGCCTCTTTTACCGCTGCGAGAATTGGTTTTACTTTGGTGTGCGGCTTCAAGGCATCGGTGCATCGGAGGGCAACCAGGTCGCCTTGTTTTAGATCGCCAAATACTTCTGTCAGGGTGTTCATCATCTCGCCTCGCACAACCGGCACCCATTCTACTTCGCCGTCTTTGACGCGGCAGACAAACGTAGACAATGTTGAAGTTGTTTCAACGGCACTAGGGGGCAAGAATAATGATGGATGCGGCCTCTTGGTGGGCCAGTAGACTTCGCAGAACATACCAGGCAAAATGCGCCAACCCGGATTAGGATAGTTAAGCTCAACGGGCATGGTGCGCGTCTTCTGATCGAGGTAGTTGCCTATTCTTGCTACTTTGCCTTTGAATTTTTCATTGGGGTGGGTTGAGACTGTAAACTCTACTTCGGCACCGGGCACTACTCCACCTGCTATGGCCTCGGGAACTGGTGTAACAATGCGCAGTAGGTCAAGTTCTTGTACCCGAACAATTGAGGGATAGGCGCCGTGTCCCAACGGGCCAACAAAGCTGCCAACGTGCATATTGCGCTCGGTGACATAGCCATCGAAGGGCGCGGTAATAGTTAGGTATTGAGAGATATCTTTGTAGTTGTCGCTTGCTCTTTTAGCTGCTACTAGAGAGTCGGTTAGCGATTTTACAGCATTGGCGGCAGCGGCAATATTTTCCTGCCAGGCTTTTACCTTCTCTTTGTCGGCTTCTACTTTTTGTCCCAGCACAACTACATCGTTGGGTGCCACTACTCCCGGTACCAACGAAGCTTCTTTTGTGCGATTGTAGGTGTCTTGATCTCCAGCCAACTGTGCTTTGGCTTCGAGCAGACTGGCTTTAGCTGAAGCTAGTTTTGACTGAGCTTGTTGTAGCTCGCCGCTAACGGCTTTGGCTTTCGCCACTGATTCATTACTTTGAGCTAGAAGTTCAGGGGCAATCAGGCGACAGATCACTTGTCCCTTTTTTACCTTGGAACCTCTGTCTACGCCAATCCAATCGATAAAACCTGGCACTTTGGGATAGACTGCTACGTCTTGATAGGCCTGAATCTCACCAGGCAATTGGTCTACTCGCGAAAGGGTTTGTTTGATTACTTCAGTGACGGGAAGCTCTTGTATGTCTTGAGCGGTGCTATGAGGCGCTACAGCTTTTTCTGAACAAGCGCTGAGCAGAGCAAGGGGCGCCAGGCTAATAGTTACGGTGAACGCTGTTTGAACGATAAGAGCTACTGAATTGACCGACACTAGTGAATTGCCTGAAGCTAGCGAATGGCAAGGCTGGACGGATTCTTCGATTTTGCGATGTCGCCGTAAAATACTCATTTCTATTTACTCGCCTCGATCATCAGGATGTATAGACGGTGAGGCAATGGAGCTCTTACGCTGCACTACCGCAAAAACTAAGGGCAAAATCGTTAACGCAGTCAGTGTTGACATTGTCAGCCCACCAATAACGGCACGTCCTAATGGCGCGCTCTGAGCACCACCTTCGCTCAAGGCCAGGGCCATGGGCACCATACCTGATACCATAGCGATAGAAGTCATTAAGATCGGGCGCAGGCGCTCTTGTGCCCCAAATAGGGCGGCCTCTAGAGCTGTTTTGCCGCCTAGTCGGCTGTTCTCGGCATAGTTAACCAGCAAGATGGCGTTGCTTACACCGATGCCGATTGACATAATGGCGCCCATGAAAGACTCAATGTTGAGTGTGGTACCAGTCAACCTCAGCATAACCATGACGCCGCAAACGATGGCAGGTGCTGTCGATAGCACTATCAAGGCCAGCTTGCTTGATTGAAAATAGCCGGTCAACATCAAGAAAATCACAACCAAGGCTAGCGAAAGACCGATGAAGAGGTGCGAGAAAGTATCGCTTAAAACCGGCACTTGTCCTGCTACTTTTACTCTCACGCTGCGGGGCGGCTCACCGGCGCGGGCCAGGGCTGCTTTCACTTCTTCTCCCACGTGGCCTAAATCCATTCCCTCAATATTTGCTGTCAGCGAGACCATACGCATCATGTTGTCGCGGTCGTACTCGCCCACGCACTTGCCATAAGAGAGTGTGGCTACGTCGCCTAAGAGCGGGTGCTCGCTGTTTTCTTTGAGCATTATAGGAAAATGCTTCAGTGCTTCGAGCGACTGTATCTGGTTTTGTGGCACCTGCACTTGCACCTGGTAGGCCACCCCGGTTTTTCTATCCATCCAGAAGTTTTCTAAGATGTAGCGACTTGAAGATGTTGCCGGTACAAGGGCTTTTCCTACCTGGGCCGGTGTTAGGCCAAATTGGCCAGCCAGTTCTCTATCGATATTGACGTCTACAGTGGGATAGTCGAGGGGTTGGCCGTACTGAAGATCGCGCAGGTATGGAATTTTAGCCATTTCGGCTTTGACGCGATCAGCAAAGAGCCTGCATTGGGTCAGGTCTGGGCCTTTGACTATGACCGCGATTGGTGTGGGTGAGCCAAGATTCATAATTTGACTAACTAAGTCTCCGGGCTCAAAACTGAAGCTTACCTTGGGCATCTCTTGAGCAAATTTGCTGCGTAAGACATCTTTGAAGTGGGCTAGGTCAATATTTGCTTCTTTGCGTAAGCTGACGTCCATGACCGCTTCGTGGGGGCCGCTGGTCCACAAAAATACTGAGCTAATGACAAATTGCACCGGCTGCTGACCGGCATATCCAAGAGTGGCTTCGACGTTTCCTGGGCCGGCTTCGCGCTTGATTATGTCAAGCATTTGCAGAGTCTTTTCTTCGGTTACTTCTACTCGTGTGCCTGTGGGGCAGCGCATTCGCACTCTAAAGTCAGTGGTGTCGGAGCTAGGGAAAAGCTCGCGACCGGTTTGGCAAAAGAGCAGAACGCTGAGTGAAATAGTGACGAGGAAATAAACGGGAATGACAATCAGGCGCATGCTCATGAGCTTTTCGACCAGGGCTGCATGAGCAGCTTTGAATTTGGCAAAGAAGCCTTTGCTTTCGTCCTCATTTTCTTTGTGCTTAATCAAATATACGGCCATGACTGGTACCAGGGCGCTCGACATAAAGAACGACCAGACCATGCAGAAGCCGACTGCTAGTGAGAGCGGCACGAACAGTGCTTTGGTTACACCGGTCATGAAGAATGAAGGTACGAAAACAGCAATAATTGAAAGCATGGCCAGCAGTCGCGGTACCCGTGTCTCAAAGCCTGCAGCTAGTGTCGCTCGGGTCACAGCTTCGCCCCGCGCCATGTGGGCATGGATGTTTTCTATGTCCACCGTGGCTTCGTCCACCAGGATGCCAATGGCTAGCGCTAAGCCCGATAGAGTCTGCATATTGATGGTTTGGCCAGTGACATAGAGCGATAGGCTGGCGCCCAGAAGTACGCAAGGAATTGTCGTAATGACAATGAATGTGCTGCGCAGATCGCGTAAGAAGAGGAAGATCATGAGGCCCGGCAATATTGCACCCAGTGCCCCTTCGCTGAGAACCCCCTTGATTGAATCAGTGACGTGTTTTGATTGGTCAAATTCGTAGCTGATAGTGACGTCTTCTGGTAAGAGACGCTGCATCACTGGCAAGTGCTCTTTTAAAGCATTGACCACCGATACTGTAGAGGCGTCTGCTCGCTTTACCACCGGCACATAGACCGTGCGTCGGCCATTGTGCAGGGCGTAACCAGCCAAAATGTCACTGCTGTCGCTAACTGTCGCCACATCGCGCATAAACACAGTAGGGCCCGGGCCCATTTTGATGGGCAAATAGTCTAGCTGGTGGATGTCGGGCAAGTCAGTATTGATTGGCGTAATTTGCATATAGTCGCCAATACGGGCGTTGCCTGCTGGCACAATTTCGTTGCCGGTGGCCAGCGCTTTGACAATCATGTCTCCAGATATATTGAACTGTCTGAGCTTTTGACTGTCGGCACTGATGACAATTGTGCGAGCGTTTCCACCAAATGGCGGTGGCGCTGAGGCACCGGGAATGGTGCCCAGTTCTGGTCGTACTCTGACAAAGGCTAAGTCTTGAAGCTGTTCGATAGTCTTTGTTTTACTCGATAGCACTAGTTGGCCCACGGGCAAACTGCCGGCGTCGAACCTCAAGACAAAGGGCTCCACTGTGCCAGGTGGCATCAGTGTACGAGCGCGGCTAACCATGGCCACGCAGGTAGATAGTGCCTCTGACATGTTAGTGCCAGGATGAAAATATACTTTCATCATCGAGATGTTTTGAATGGTCTGTGACTCAATATGGTCAACGCCCGGAATGTACAAGAAGTGCACTTCATAGGTCGAGACTATGTAGCCTTCCATTTGATCTGGTGCCATGCCGCCGTAGCCTTGCACGACATAAATTACAGGCATGTTTAGGTCAGGAAAGATGTCTTGTTTCATCGACATCAAAGCCATAACCGCTGCCAGCATCAGGCTTATAACCGCAACAATGACGGTTATTGGTCGCTTCATTGATATGATTTGCAGCCACATACTAAGCCCAAGCCTCCTGGTTGTTCGCCGGCACAGAGCTGGTCAATACTTGAACTCTAGATGTTCGCTTTGTTTGGCTTTGAACGGCGCTAGCTCTCATGGCTTGACCTCTTGTGTTGGTCTCAAGGCCCCGTCGTTCGGCCCTCGGCTGCCGTCGTTTTTATTGCTTTCGCTCTGGCCTTTGTTTGTCTCAGCCGCGGCCACGAGTTTTAAGAAAGGCTGAATATCACCATGAGCGTAGGCAATCGCTAAGACAGACTGCCACACTTTAATTTGGGCCTCGACGTTCTCTGCTTGCGCTTTGGCGAGGATGCGCTCGGCCTCTGCTACTTCCATAACGTTGGTCAAGCCAACTCGGTATCTCTCTCTTGCTTTGATTTCATTTTCTTTCGCTGCCACAAGCAAAACCGGCGTTTCATCAGCGATTTCTTCAGCTCGGCTCAGCAAAATTTTGGCTTTCTTGTCTTCTCTAATTAACTCTTGCATTGCCAAATCGTAGTTAGAGCGCTGGGCTTCGATAGACGAGCGCTCTGTTATTTTCTGCGCTTTGATTTTGAAGTATTCCATTACTGGAAACTGAAAGGTAAAACCCACTGTCCAGTTGGCTGTTTTGGGAATGATGCCGCTGGCTATTGGCTTGATAAAACGACCATTGCCAGAGCCTCTTGCCCAGATGGCAGACTCTAGCCATAGGTGAGGATACCAACTTTTGTCGAGCAATTTTAAGCGTGATTTGGCGACATCGACATCGGCCATTTTCAAGACAGCCAGTGGGTGCTTTTCAAGGTTGGCTGGCAAATCGGGCATGGTAAGTGCTGCAAATTTTGGTCTCGATACCAATGGTTCTGGCACCGGTTGTATTAAGGCTCCTGCCATACCAATTGCTTCGGCCAGATCTTGTTGAGCCAAATCGGCATCTCGTCTGGCTTGAATCAAGGCAATTTTAGCGAGGGATACTTCGGCGTCGGCTCTGGCTGCGTCTACGCCTGGTTTTAAGCCCTTGTCGCAAAGAGTGTGCACCACTAGCGACCAATCAATCATGCGCTCTAGGGTGGCCTGACAAACCAATATCTGCTGCTGAATCAACAGCAACTTGAGATACAGCAGTGCGCTGCGTGTGGTCACATCTAGCTCTGTGAGCCGCAATTCGGCTGTCGATTTTGTCAGTGATTGTTTGGCCAGTCTGACGTTAGCGGCTCTGCGGCCGAAGTCTACGAGTTCCCAAGAAAAATTGAGGCCAGCGTTTGAGCCAAAGATACTATTGAAGCTTGAATTGGTGGCCGGTACGCCAGACTGAATAGGAATGACATTGAGGTACTGCGGCAGAATAGTGCCAGCTGTGATGTTTTGCGAGGCTCGTAGTTCTTGAAAGAGCATGTCCATGCGCGGCAGATACTGGGTGCGAGCCACTGACACTTCACCCTTTAGCTTGTGAGTTTCTTGGTTCGCTCTGGCGATAGATGGATATTTTTTGTTGGCTGTCTCCACTGCATTGAGCAGAGTCATGCGCACAGAGGGCTCATTTAGCTCGATTTTGGGTCTGAGCTTGACTCGTTCTGCTTCGTTATCGGCTTGGCCAGAGCTGTTTGCTTGACCTGCGTTACTTGCTACCAACCAAAGCGTTAGTAGTGCAACAGTTGCTGCGACAGGCTTCATCACTGTAGATAGTCTGCTCAGCATGCGATTAATTGCAATTTTAGGGTGCCCAAAACAGTCAAGTCGAACAGCTCTTAGCTTATCCGACCTTGATTTTAGCGCAATTAAATTAGCAAATAATAAGTGAGGCTAAACTCTTGGTAATAAGACTGTTATGAGCTAATTGTCAGTAAAATCGATTCATGGACCGTGGGAAAGGTCTTTGTATCAAGTATCTCGGGTGTCGAAGTAAGTTGCTCGCGCCCGCAACGAGGTTGACCTTTGGTGTCAGACGCAAGCAATTTCGATTGGATTGAGCACTATTTGAAGCAAGCTCTCCTTTATAAGAGAGGTCAGTCTGGCAACACTTCGACTTTGCAGTTGCATGCTTTCCTTCTGAAAGCTCTTGATTTAAGCAACGATGGACGATACGAAGCGGCGGCCATCGTCTTTTGTGAGGCCCTGACTCTAGCCAGGCTAAATCCATCTGCGGTACAAAGTTCAAAGAGTAACGGTTCTTCCAACAAGGCCGCAATAGACGAAGAGGAGTTGTCGACTGTAGCCGATCTTTGTTTCGGTTATGCTCGTGTTTTGGCAGAGCTTGACGACGTTGGCCAGGCCCTAGATCTTATGTATCTAGCAATCAGGCTTTACACTCGCCTTTATGGTATCGCTGATGGCCGTGTTTTGTTCTGCGCTAGTCGGTTGAAGGAGTTAGCTCTGTCTTTACCAGCTCAAATTTATGTAGCAAGAATTCTATTTTTCTTGCGGGCACATAAGGCCTTGGCTGGTTTGATTCGAGCAAAGTTTCTTTTTGAATCAAGTTGGCCGGAGTGCTGCGTGATTGTTGAGAACATAGCATTGGCCTATTGCCAGCGCCTTGACAATGTTTCTAGCTATTCGGCCGGATTGAGTGCCGAAGAGATTGAAGATATCGAGATAGTTAATTGCGTGGTGGAGTTAATAAGTAAAACTGCGAACTCTAGTGCGACTCGATTGGTCGTATTCCCGGCTTACGACAGTCGGTCTTTCTCGGCCTTGTGTCGCGAGAATTTTAATGGGTACGTTGCGGAATTCAATCGTGCAGTCGGTAAGGAGATTCTGATTCCCGTTCGCTGCGAAATTAGTAATCTTCCTGAAGGTTCGCCGAAGTCTACAGTTGCATATCTGTTTGCTCAGAAGGGCCAAACGCTTGGCATTGGCAAAGCGTCAATGGTCGTGAATAGTCCGGAACGGAACTTACCGTTAAAGTGGAAGTGTTATGAATTTGATGATTTGTGCGGTCTGTTCAATAGTCGATTGCGCAAGTTACGTTCGGCTGAGAAGTTCTATAGGCTCGATAATGGAAGCTCAGCAGGAATAAATGCCTATCTCCTCTGTTCTTCTGCCCAAGCTAGTGCATTGATCGGCTCAGTGCCGATGCGCATCCCCCGGCTATTTCAAGCTTGAATGGCCCTCTAAATTTTCTTACCATTGAAGGCAAAGACACGACTGGAAAATTCTGGCAATGAAGCTGAGCCACTGATGGTGCGGTCTGCCATATTTACTTTCCCTGACATATGAGCGATTGCCTTTTCGCTTTTACGAGTCATTCGTGCCAATTTTGAACGGGAGAAATCGACAAAGAGCCTGACTTCGCCAGTTTCAGCCTGATAGTTGCCCCATAGTGGAAACGTTCCCAATAGACCTTTATAGGTGCCCTGCACTTGTTGGTCGCTGACGCTTGTGATTGTAACTGTGGGTTTTCGCCTGATTTTAGGAATCTCGACCTTCCAAACGCCAATGAAATTGTTTAAGTCTATAGCATCATCTATTTGTGGCGCTGCCACCTCAACTGCGGTCACTTTCCCTTGTAATGTCTCAGCGAAAGCGGGTGCCATATCGCTTCCAGTAATGGCCAGGCAAATTATTGCTGAGTTAAAAGCGCTAAGTAGAACTGGACTCAGGGCCCAGAGCTCTCCGAGACCTATTGCATTCTGCTTCAGTAGCTTTGGTTTGCTAGAATTCAATCGCATGTTCTCCTGCGCCTGTGCAGCTTCAGTTTTTCAAATTGGACGGACAAGATTTTTGGTGTATGAGGTCCTTGGCGTAATAGGTCTTATAAAACTCCTACGTCTGCAGTGAGCAAATAGTTTCACTTTTCAGCAAAAGATTTTTCTCAGCGGCACAATAGGGAGAGACGCAATCAGGTAACCAATATGACGGACGACAATTCCAGTAGCAGCGGTTTCGTGGGCAAAAAGCAACCGACCTTCTACATTCCCCATGGTGGCGGCCCTTGCTTCTTTATGGAAGGAATGGGGCCAGCTGGCACCTGGGATGGTATGGGCAATTGGCTAAAGGCTACGAGCTTAGATACCCCGCTCTTGGGGCCCCGGCTGTAGCCAAGCAGGTAGTTGAGCTGCTCCACCAAAAAGGGATTGATACCAGTACAGATTCAAAGCGCGGTCTTGACCACGGAGTTTTCATTCCACTTAAATTGATCTATCCTGCTGCCGATATTCCTATTGTGCAACTGTCGCTCAAGGAAGGTCTTGATCCGGCCTTTCACATTGGCGTTGGCCAAGCCCTTGCTCCTTTGCGTGAGCATGGGGTATTGATTGTGGGAAGTGGTATGAGCTATCACAATCTGCGTTCGTTTGGCAGTGGAGACAGTGGCCCTCATTCTGCTCATTTTGACCAATGGCTAGACCAATCTCTTACCGGATAGTATTTCAATTTGGCGGCTAGTTGCTGTCGTTATTGGTTTCTGAGAAGAATTTAGCCGAAGTCAAGTGTTTTCGCGGAAAGCCAAGAGGTGCCTCGGGATGCGACAATTGCACCCCTGGTATTGTCCTCCTGGATATACTTCTGGCGTCTCGCTACAGGCCGCGGAATCCCTTTTTCGCAATACTTTCCAAATGCAGGGGTGACTATGAGCTCGCCAGAAACTAGTTCAGCAGCCAAGGCGACCGCCAAATCAGGCACTAAATCTAGCGTTCTTGTGCACAACGCTTACGGCAAGTCTGGCGTTCGTCTAACTAAGGTAATTAGGCACGAAGGCTATCAGGAACTGAAAGAACTGACTGCCAATATTCAGTTAGAGGGTGGCTTTGAGGGCTCATATTTAGAGGGCGATAACAGTCAAATCATTGCCACCGATTCAATGAAAAATATTGTCTATATCATGGCCGCCGAGCATCCCCTCACCACTCTTGAAAGTTTCGCCCAAGACTTAGCCTTGCATTTCTTGAAAACTTATTCGCATGTTACTGAAGCTACTGTTCATCTTGTAGAAGATCTCTGGCTGCGTATACCAACAGATGGAAAGCCGCACCCCCATGCCTTTGTTTCCGCTGGCAACGAGAAGCGTATTGCTTCAGTTGTGGCGGATCGCGAGAGCCTTTCGTTGCAGTCAGGAATCGACAATTTGGTGGTGGCCAAAACTACAGATTCGCAGTTTTGGGGCTTTATACGAGATCAATATACAACTCTGCCTGAAGTGCGCGATCGCATCATGGCCACTAGCATTGAAGCTTCGTGGTTGTACAAGGCTGAGAGCAAAAAAGATACTGAGTCGATTGATTTCAACAAGAACTATGAGACCATTCGCAAAATTATTCTTGATGTATTCGCTACTCAGCATAGTTTAGCCGTGCAGCAAACGCTCTACGACATGGGCGAAGCAGTGCTCGCGGCCGTTTCTGACATTGAAGAAATCAGCATCACCATGCCCAACCAGCATCGCATTACCTTTAATTTAGAGCCATTTGGTATGAAGAATCAGAACGAAATTTTCTTCCCAATCGATGAACCGTTTGGCTTAATTTCCGGAACAATTAAGAGAGGTGCCTGATTTGTCAGAGTCTAGTAAATGGGCCATTAGAAGCAGGCGCGTGTTGCGCTCTACTGGCTTTGAGGCAGCCGCACTTTTGGTTGAAGCGGGAAAGATTCAAAAGATCGTAGCCTTTGACAAAGTGCCTTCGGGCTATGACCTTGAAGATGCCGGCGATCTTATTGTTATGCCTGGTGTTGTTGATAGTCATGTTCATATCAATGAACCAGGTCGCACTGAGTGGGAGGGGTTCACTACAGCTACCCGTGCTGCCGCTGCTGGTGGTATCACGACGTTAGCTGATATGCCCCTTAATTGCATTCCCGTCACTACCAGTGCTGAGGCTTTTCGCGAGAAGCTCAAGCATATTGAAGGAAGGCTCTCAGTTGATTTGTGCTTCTGGGGTGGTGTCGTTCCTGGTAACAGCGGCGAACTGAACAAGATGATTGATCTTGGAGTGATGGGCTTCAAATGTTTTCTCATTCATTCTGGTATTGATGATTTCCCTAACGTAGAACGTCACGATCTAGAGCTGGCCATGCCGATTTTGGCTAAGCGCGGTCTGCCCCTATTAGTGCACGCTGAGCTTGATTGCTCTCATATAGGTAGCTCGCAAGCAGATGGCTCGGATTCCGACGGCGCGCATACAGATAATTCGCAAGCTGCCAGCGACTTCGCTGCAGCACCGCACAAATACTCAAACTTCCTCAATTCGCGGCCGCGCTCGTGGGAAAACGAAGCGATTAAACTGATGATTGACCTCTGCCGCGAATTTGATTGTCGCGTGCATATCGTGCACCTATCTTCTTCTGACGCTCTGCCGATGATTGCTGCTGCAAAGAAAGAAGGTTTGAAGTTAACAGTTGAGACCTGCCCCCACTATCTGACTCTAGTGGCAGAAGATATTGCCGATGGTGATACCAGATTTAAATGCACACCGCCCATTAGAGAAAGAGAAAACTGCGAGAAGCTTTGGCAGGGTCTGGCTGATGGCACAATTGATTTTATTGTTTCGGACCATTCTCCCTGCACCCCTGAGTTGAAACTTTTGAAAGAAGGCAATTTCGACAAGGCCTGGGGTGGCATTTCTTCTCTACAGTTTGGACTATCAGCGGTGTGGAGCGAAGCTAAGAAGCGTGGTCACACGCTGGCCCAAGTAAGTGAATGGATGTCCAAGCGCCCTGCTCAGTTCTTGGGTTTGGCCAAGCGTAAAGGCTCATTAGAAGAAGGTATGGACGCTGATATTGTTGTCTTTGACAGCGAAAAGTCGTTCAAAATTGAGCAATCAATGATAGAGCACCGCCATAAAGTCACCCCTCATGAAGGGCGAGTATTTACTGGTCAGGTGCAACAAACTTTTGTTCGCGGAATCAAAATTTATGATCAGGGAAACTTCTCAAAAGAGCCTTCTGGTAAGGCTTTGATGGGTACAAAATTGGGAGAGTATGTTGATGCAAACGTCCATTCTTGAGGCTTCTGCCTTCACTGGTTTGATTGATCTTGCCACTGAAAAACTTGGCGGAAAGGCACTCAGCTGTAGTGATGAATTTTTTGCTGAGAAAGAAAACTTGCTCATGCCTGGTCGCGGCATTTTTATTGAAGACAAATACACTAAAAATGGTAAATGGATGGACGGCTGGGAGTCACGCAGAAAGCGTGGCCCTGGCCACGATTGGTGCATTATCAAATTGGGTTTGCCTGGAGTTATTCGCGGCGTCGATATCGACACTAATCACTTCTTAGGTAATCATCCTCCCTATGCTTCACTTGAAGCTTGCATTGCCGACCCCAATGAGCATGCCGACAAACTAGCTGCTTCAGATAAGTGGGTAGAAATTGTACCGCGCTCATCACTCAAGCCCGGCTCACAGAACCTCTTTGCTGTATCTAGCGGCGAGCGTTTCACCCATGTGCGCTTGAATATTTTCCCTGATGGCGGTGTGGCCAGGTTGAAGATATTTGGCGATGTCATTCCTGATTTCTCTAAAATTAAAGCAGACGCCCTAGTTGATTTGGCCGCCGTTGAATTTGGAGGCCATGTGGTTGCCTGCAACGACATGTTCTTCGGCAACATGGACAATTTGATTATGCCTGGTCGCGGCAGAAACATGGGCGATGCCTGGGAAACTAGACGTAAGCGCGGCCCCGGTCACGACTGGGTGATCGTCAAATTGGGCCAACCGGGATTAGTGCAAAAGCTTGAGGTCGATACAGCTTTCCATATTGGTAATTATCCTGATACTTGCTCGGTAGACGGCTGCTATTCTCCCGATTTAGAGATGGATAACCTCACTTGGCCCCAAGCACACTGGAAAGAACTGCTGCCCCAGCTCAAGCTTTCAGCTGACAAACAGCACCACTTTGAAAAAGAGATAATTGATGTTGGCAATATTACCCATGTGCGCTTAAATATCTATCCGGATGGCGGTGTGGCTCGCTTGCGCGTGCATTGCCGCCGGGCCCAGACCTAGGTCGTGACAAAAGGTTGAGAATTGGCTTAGGCCGGAACTTGTGTGTAAGAACTAATAGGTAAAACCTTTTTGAATCTCGAACAGCTAAATCAATCATCAAGTGAGCTACTGCAACCAGAACTGCTGCGTTGCTGTGGCAGCGCAAGATGGGTAGAAAAGCTGATTGAGAGCCGTCCTTATGTTGCTGAAGCTGAACTATACAGTGCCTCCGATCGCATCTGGCAGAGCTTAAAAACTGAAGATTGGTTGGAGGCATTTAGTCATCATCCCAAAATTGGTGACTTGGAGAGTCTAAAGACTAAGTTCGCCAGCACCAGTGATTGGGCCTCTGGAGAGCAAGGTGGAGTAGCCTTGGCTAGTGAACGGGTGATTGAAGAGTTGGCGGCTGGTAACACAGCCTATGAAGAGAAGTTCGGCTACATATTTATTGTCTGTGCTACCGGTAAGACTGCTGGCGAAATGTTAGCTCTCTTGCAAGAGCGGCTGCACAACGCACCTGATGTGGAAATACAGCGGGCAATGGCCGAGCAAAATAAAATCACAAGGCTAAGATTGGAAAAACTTTTAGGGCTTTAATTGGAGAATGGTGCCATGAGCAGAATCACTACACATGTTTTAGATACTTCGTTAGGCCGCCCAGCTGCTGGCGTTGACGTTGTGCTTGAATACAAGGGTCTTGATGATTGGGAAGAAATTGGTCGCGGCACAACTGATAACGATGGCCGCTTTAGCGACTTAGTACCGGCTGATTGGGCGAATAGAGCCGGTACCTATCAGCTTACTTTTAATACTGGTGGTTACTTTGAAAGGACCCATCGCCAAAATTTTTATCCAACGGTTCCAATCATTTTTGAAATCGTCAATCAAGACGAGCATCACCATGTGCCGCTGTTGTTGAGCCCCTTTGGTTATTCGACCTATAGGGGCAGTTAGTCCATGGAGGAAGCAAGTCTTTAGAAACAGCCAGTCTTTAGAGACAGCTAGTATGTTGTGTCACTTATTGCGTAGTGTCATTTAGTCCAAAAAAGGAAACTAATCGTTCTGTTTGTTGCTTAGTTTAGATACTTAGTTTAGCTGCCTAGTTTAAATCAGGAGTACAAGATGAAAGTCAGTTTGCCCGAGGCCACCACTAAAGATGTATTCGCCAAGTTAGCTCAGGCTAACGCTGCATTTAACCAGTTCTACCCTGGTGAATCTTCTGCCAGGCAACCGGTGCACACTGTATATGGTGGCGCTCAGCTGTTTAAAGCTGACTCGGCGAAGAAGCTCGGCACTATGGCGGTCGCTAGTCTTGAAGAGTACGCCGCTGACGCTGCCATTTTGGCCAAGGCCCTAGATTTGCCTGGTAAAGACTCTGGATTGGCCAGTAAAATTTATGACCGTGTTCAAGAGAAATTAAAGCGCGAAGCTGTTGAAGATTTTCGCATTGACTTCGAAGACGGTTATGGCAACCGCCCTGACTCTGAAGAAGACCATCACGCCGAAGCTGCTGCCAAAGAAGTGGCCCGTGGTATGAAAGAGCAGCTTCTTCCTCCCTTTATCGGCATTCGCATCAAGCCCTTCAACGAAGAGTTGAAACACCGCAGCGCCCGCACCCTAGATATTTTCATCACTACACTAGTCGAAGAAACTGGCGGTCTGTTGCCCGATAACTTTGTTGTCACCTTGCCTAAGGTCACTATTCCTGAGCAAGTCACGGCCATGGTTGAGCTTCTCGCCTTGCTTGAGACCAAGACATCTCTTCGTCCTGGCAGTCTCAAAATGGAAATTATGATCGAGCAAACCCAGGCACTCTTCAATAGAAAAGGCGAGAGCAACATGCCGCTTTTGGCTGAAGCTGCCCAAGGCCGCTGCGTGGCTGCTCACTTTGGCACCTACGACTACACCGCTTCATGCAATATCACTGCTTCTGAGCAGCGCATGGACCATCCATCTTGCGATTTTGCCAGACACATGATGAAAGTGACATTTGCCGGAACAGGCATTTGGCTCTCTGATGGTGCTACCAACGTCATGCCAGTCGGCCCTCATCGCCCTGAAGTGGGTAGACAATTGACCGCCGCTCAAAAGGCTGAGAATGCTGAAGTAGTTCATCGCGCCTGGAAGTTGGCTTATGATCACACCCGTCATTCTCTCGTGCATGCCTATTATCAGGGTTGGGACCTGCACCCAGCTCAGCTTCCTGTGCGCTATGCCGCTTGTTATGCTTTCTTCCTCGAAGGATTGGATGCTGCTTCTCTCAGGCTTAAGTCGTTTATGGAGAAAGCCGCGCAAGCTACTCTGGTAGGTGATGTCTTCGATGATGCTGCCACCGGTCAAGGCTTGCTCAACTATTTCTTGCGTGCCATCAATTGTGGTGCCATCACTTTGGAAGAAATCAAAGCAACTGGTCTCACCCTTGAAGAAATTCAGACTAGATCGTTCTTGAAGATTCTCGATGGTCGCACTAAGAGGATTGCCGCGAAGTAGCAATTGGGCCTATATGGAACGGGCCGATTTAATAATCCGGCGCAGTAACAAGCTGAAACTTTAGCTTGCCACGTCTGCATGCTTCTGTTAAGCTCGGAAAGTAAGGTTGGAAAGTAGACCAATCGAATCTGACCCGTCGCAAGACTTTGTCGGATGAAAACAACAACTAGCGAATGAAAATGACTGCCAGAAACGCCTACAGCTATTACTACTATACCTACTCCCTCGGGGTCGGCTAGTTGGCGTTGTCATAAAAGTCTAGAACTTATGAACAAAAAGCCTTCTCGTCGATCGAGAGGGCTTTTTCTTTGCTTTAAAGTCAAAAAATCAAAAAAACAGAAAAAATCAAAAACATCAAAAAGGACCTAACAATCATGCTTCAAGAACTAGAGACCATCTCAATACTAGACACACCAGCCCCGGCTCTGTCGCTAGTGCCGCCCCCGTCCGAGACCAGTAGTCTCAGCGCCGTTTTGGCACCCACGGACGCTACTTCCGAAAGCTCCCTCGCCGCTTTCAAGGTACGGGTTGACGAGTTGATTGGCAGCCACCCCATCGTCAACTCTAATCAATTTACTTCGTGGTTTAGCCAGGGCGACGCCAGCCCAGAACAGTTGCGCCAATTCACGGTGCAGTTCTCTGTCTTCAGCCATCTCTTCATCGAAGCGCAATTGCGTAAGTGCATTAACGCCGTTGATTTGGCCAGCTACAGAGCGAGCAAGGAAATTTTGATGAATGAGCTAGGAGTGATGTTCACTGCCGATGGCTCCATTGATAACGGACGCTTTCGCTTTACTGCTGCCCATTTCGAGTGGTTGGCTGAGTTTGCTAGCCACCTGGGCCTAGAGTTCAATCAAATTGGTAAGCGCAAGCACGGCATCACCTCTACCTTGGAGTTCTGTGACGCTCTCATGACCTGGTACAGCTCAGATGATGAGTCGACCGCTGCCGGTGCTTCCCATGCCATTGAACATTGGGCGGCAGCTGGTTTTTGGAAAGAGCTTATTGCTGGCTTGAAAATTATCAAAGAAAGTCAGATTGAAGATCTGCCTCTGGGCTTCTGGGTCTTTCATGATCAAATAGAAGATCAGCACGCTGCTCACACCGATGACGAGCTAGCTGCCGCTTTCGCTAAGCCTGATTTCTGCGAAGGAGCATTCTTAGCTGGCGGGCAAGCTATGCTTGACGCTGTTGCGATTTTCTGGAATGGTTTGGATGAGCAGCGGAAGGCGATTTGAGAATTCGGAGGAATGACAATCAGTTATGGCATCCACTAGATGGCTATTGACCGTTATAGCAGCAAGTTCGTTTTGTATGTTGTCGCCGACACTGGTTCTTCCATCGATTGCAACCCCGGCTGATGCCCACGGATCTATAAGTGGATCTATAAGTGCCAGTGGACGCGGAATAACCGATGCCGATGTCGCTAAGGTAAAGGGCGAAGTTGGTGTTGCAGTAGTTGACTCTGCTCGCAAGAAGCAATTCATGCTCAATCAAGACAAGCCTTTCCCGATGCAGAGTGTCTGCAAGCTGCCGATTGCTATTGCCATACTGCGAATGGCGGATGCTGGAAAGCTATCGATCCAAGACAAAATCACTGTGCGCAGATCAGATGTAGTGCCTTTTTATAGCCCCATCAAAGATGCGATAAAAGGCAAGCAGTCAGATTTCACGATTAGAGATCTGATAACACGATCAGTGTGCACCAGTGATAATACCGCCTGCGATATTCTTATCAGTCGAGCTGGTGGTGCCAATGCAGTCACTGCTCTACTAAAAGAAGCTGGGGTCAGCGGTATCCGCATTGATCGCCCCGAGGGTACCTTGCAGCCCGAAAGCGTAGAGATCGCCAAGTTTCTTACAGACCCACGTGATACATCTACACCCGAGGCCATGGTCGAGATGTTGCAGAAGCTCTATAGAGGCAATTTGCTATCTAAAAGCTCAACAGCAGTAATTTTGGCAGATCTATTCAATTGCAAGACCGGTCCAGCCCGAATTAAAGCAGGCCTGCCAGCGGGGTGGACCTTGGCGCACAAAACCGGTACAGGTCGAGATGTGGTCGGTCAAAACACTGCTACTAATGATGTGGGAGTGGCAGTCGGACCTCATGGAGAGACTATTTACATTGCTGTATTCACGAAAGGATCGCGAGCAACAATTGAGGTGCGCGAAGCTTTTATGGCTAAAGTGGCAGCGCAAGCGGTGGCCGGGAAGTTGTAGAGAAACCGAACTTTGATAATTCGGGGTAAGACTCAATCTGGCACAAAGCGGCCATTGGTATTTAGTATTTTGTTGCGGAGCTCTTCACTCTCGATGTTAGAAGATGCAGCTAGAGTCAAAGACTCAATCGTCAAAACACAAATATTTTTTGATTGACAGGCATCTTCAAAGCCTTTTGTCGGTGGATTTTTTGTTAGGACTATGCCCTTTAACTCGAGTCCTAATTCGCACCATTTGCGAGTAAGGAGAATGCTTAGCATCACTAAAGTAGAGTCATCCGTCGTATCGCAAACATAGACTACCGCTTGCGGTATGTTGTTGGAGGTGCAAAGCCAGCTCCAAGCAGCTTTTGATGAAGCTTCGATTTTGGGTTTTCCAAATAATCCCGAAAACCAGCTTTGCTTTGGCTTCGAATTCGTTGCAATAGTGCCTTCCCAGCCGACAAGAGCTATCGTGCTTTGTCCAAGGTCCTTCAGATTTAGGTTATTGTCCATAGCAGAGATAATTCCCTATATTAGAGAGGGTATATCGAAACAATAAAGCCTTGCCCGCTGAAGCTGCCCTACCTGGCTTTTGATACATTGATATGGCTGCGTGAAATCAAACTTGAAGGTCGCCACTTTTTAGCCCCAATCTAGAGTTGCTATATAATGCTATGATGAATTTGCAGTTCCACGAAGAAAATCTTTCGAAGCATGAGCTTAAGCGCTACAAGTCGAGAGGGAAGTGACGATGGTAGGGAAGAAATCAAAAATACAAACACCACCACCACCACCGGCAGCAAATGCGTCAGCAGATGAGTTAGCTGCATTTTTTGAAAAGTACGGATTGGATGAATTGGAAGCCGCTGGATATGTTAGCGATCTAACAGTGGATGAATTGAAGGATGTGGAGGAGTTGGCTGCTAGTTGCCAGAGTCAAATTCAAGCTCGCAAAAGCGCTCGAACTCAGTTGAATTTAGCAATGTCTTCAGACCAGCTTGATCGGTTTCTGAAGCACGCTAGTAAAAAGCACATTCCGCCATCAACGCTAGCAAAAGCCTGGATCTTAGAGCGGCTAGATCAGGAAGCGAAAGAGGCATAGACATGCTGGAGGGCCTCGAAATCGAGTCATGCAGAGATGTCTATTTGCAGTCGTGCGCCAATATCTGTGAGCCTTTCAAGGCCGATGGATTTCGCTACGCTAAGTCTGGGCCGAAGATGTCCAAAAAGAGCGGTGAATATACATTCACTGTGTCGTTTCAGTCTAGTCGCTACAATAGCCCCGGTACAAGTGTTTGCATTTGGATTCATGCCAACGTTTACTCGCCGGCAATGAAGAAATGGCGCTCTAACAATATGTCGCTTGGAGGAGCAAATACTTGCGTGGCCGGCGGGCAAATTGGTAATCTGCGAAAAAAACATTCATGGATGGAGTGGAATGTTGCAAGTGCTGAACTAAGAGGCGGTAAAATTCAACTGGCTATTGAGGCAATCCGCACAATCGCTCTGCCTTACTTCGCCGCTTTCGAGGACGTGCCAGCGATGTGTGAACGCCTAGAAAGAGAAGAGGTTCCAAGCATGGAGCTAGAAGAGCGAATTGATTTTCTCGCTCGCTATGCCACTACTCAAGCGGTTCAAAATGCAGTAAAGCAGTTTGTCGCCGAGCATAGGGATGAGCAACTCGGTTTCGAGATTACTCGAGCCATGCATGTAATTCGCCGAAACGAAGAGCTAGACCGTGTCTTTACCGCGGACTGCAAAACCATAACTAGAGCGATAGTTATCTTCAACCTTGACGAGAAATTCGTGCTTGGAAAGTAGAGCCGTGCCCTATTCGCCATTAGGAACACTAATAATCCTGCGCGAAATAATAGTTGGCCTTAAACTCGCACCAAGAGCTTACCTACGTTCTTTCCTTCGAACAAACTGTTCAAAGCTTGTGGCAGATTATCAAAGCCATCAACAATTGTTTCTTCAAAAACTATTTGCTTGTCTTTCACCCATGGTGCCACTATCTCTAGCATTTCATCCATTCGGTGAGCATAATCGCGCGCTAATATGCCTTGAATTGTAGCTCTTTGAAATAGCATGTGTTGCAGAAAACGTGGACCAAGATTGGGCGTGTCTAAACCGCCGTCATACTGGCTTATTTGGCCACATATAATTATGCGCGCCCGCAATTTTATGGTGGGAATAATAGCATCGGTAACCATGCCACCGACATTGTCAAAGTAGACGTCCACGCCGTTGGTTATCTTAGCGATTGCCTTTGAAAGCGAGTCAGCATCTTGAAATTGTTGATAGTCGATGGCGCCGTCAAGGCCAAGCTTTTTCGTCAAAAAGTCACACTTATTGGCACCACCGGCAATGCCGAAGACTCTGCATCCTGCTCGTTTGGCAAATTGCGCGACGAGCGAGCCCACGGCTCCAGCTGCGCCAGAGACGACTACTGTTTCACCAGGCTTTGGTCTGCCCGCTTCCATTAAGCCAAACCAGGCCGTGCGCCCGGGCATGCCCAGAACCCCGAGAGCCGTTGTGACGGGCGCGACAGCGGCGTCGAGTTTGCGCAGTTCATTGGCATGACATTTGGCGTAAAGCTGCCAACCTGTGTAAGAAAGAACGTGATCACCCTCTTTGAAAGCGCTGCTATTAGAGGCGACAACTTGGCCAACGGCGCCGCCTCTTTGTACGATTCCTAGAGGGTGCGGTGGGTCGAACGACTGCCGTTCGGCTTGTTGAATGCGCATATAGGGGTCAACGCTAATGTATTGAGCTTTGACTATTACTTCGTTGCTGGCGAGGGGGTCATTCAGTTCTGTTTCCTTGAGCTCGTAGTGCTCTTCGCTGACGCGGCCGGAGGGGCGCCTGGCGTAAATCCACTGTCGATTGGCGAAACTGGTTGTGGCCATCCCCAACACTCCTTTTAAAGCAACTTCCCCAGCGATCATATATACTCGGCCGCCTCTACAGACCAGAGCGGAGGGCCACATGAATTTTAAGCCAGAAGGATACCATTCTCTAACGCCTTACTTGACTATGCGCGACGCAGCCAAGGCCATCGAGTTTTACAAAAAAGTATTTGGCGCCGAAGAGCACATGAGAATGCCAGCTCCGGGTGGCAAAATTGGCCATGCTGAGCTTCAGATTGGCGACTCGGTAGTTATGCTGGCCGACGAATGCAGCGAAGGCAAGAGCCCTGCTGCCCTAGGCGGAAGCCCTGTCGGTTTAATGTTCTATTTGCCTGACGTTGATGCCACTTTTAAGTTGGCTGTAGCCGAAGGTGCAACTGTGCAGCGGCCGGTGCAAGATCAGTTTTATGGCGATCGTTCGGGCTCTATTGTCGACCCATTTGGTCATATCTGGCATCTTGCTACCCATGTAGAAGATGTCAGCCCTGAAGAAATGGAAAAGCGTGCTGCAGCGGCGGCAAAGCAAGCCATGGCTTCGGCTAAGTAAAAACTGAAACTTTTTGATGCCCCCGCCGTACTGATATTTGTAGATAGCAGTTGCGGGTGGCTCAGATTATGTTCGAAGATGCTCAGGCTTTGTTGTTGCCGTCCCTTTTCGTTTTTGCCACTTGTATTCTTTTAGAATGGATTATTTCCAAGTCAAAAGGTATAAGCCTCTACGAAGGTAAGGATGTGCTCTGCAACCTGGGCATTTTTGTTGGCGCCAGAATTAGTCAGCCGCTTTTTGTTGGCTACACTTTTTATTGCTTGAAGTTTCTTGAAAGTGTTCGCCCCTGGGAGCTGCCCAATACCCTTGCTACAACTGTTGTAGCTGTCGTGCTTACCGATCTTTCTTATTATTGGGAGCACCGCTTCAGTCACACAACCAGATTCTTGTGGTTCTTCCACGAAGTGCACCACTCAAGCCGCAGCTATAACCTCACTACCAGTTTTCGTCTGCATTGGCTCGGGCGGCTGGTGGCGCCACTAATTTTTGCACCTCTGATTTTGTTAGGCTTTTCTGCTAATCAAGTGGTGCTATTTCTATTTGCCAATTTGATTTATCAATTTTTCTTGCATACTAAGTTAGTTGGTAAACTTGGTTGGTTAGAGGGATTGGTCAACACGCCATCGGCTCACCGTGTGCATCATGCCCGCAACAAAATTTACTTAGACAAGAATTTTGGTGGCATATTAATGGTTTGGGATCGTCTCTTTGGCACCTATCAAGCCGAAGTTGAAGAGCCAGAATTCGGAGTGCTGGGCAAGTTCCGCAGCAATAATCCATTTACCGTTCAGTTTCACAAAGTGCCTGGATACAGTGCTTTAGCTGATTGCCTCAGGCGGCTTAGCTTCCAGATTTTGGCATCGGTGAGAAAGTGTTGAAACTGAATGCAGCAGAAAACCACGGCTAGAGCTGTGATTAAGGGCACATTGAACTTTGAAATAAGAAGGGGTAGGCCAGCAAACACCGCAACTGCACAGAGTAGAGCTAGTGGTAGCATGGTAAAAGCGATAAATGGCTTGCTATCTTTGATACGAGCATAAACTAAGCAAAGATATTGGCTGCCGTGAAAGTATGCCGGTGCGTATAGCCAGATATCGTCTAGTCTCTCGCGCGGCAAAAGAAATAGAAGCAGAGAAGTGATCAGCATAGCAATGGCGTGAACCGGTGGCAACTTCAGTTTCTCGCCACTGTGAGGGATGGGCAGAAAGCTCAAGGTAAAGGCAAGTATGCTGCAAAAACTCAGCAGTAGGAGGGTAGATGCCGTCCCGGTCGGCAGGATCCCCCAGTCAGGAAGTCGCACCATGAGAAATTCAGTTGGCCCCTGTTTGTAGTCAGTGAGTAACACAGCCATCCAATAGAACATAGTTAGTCTGGTTGTGGTTAGCAGCCAGAAGCGCTTTGTAGCGGTTATTTCTAAGCCTGCCTTGAGGCAATAGAGTAGAAATATTCCTCGTGTCTGAGCAAGAAAATGCTGCGGCACCCATAATAGATAGATTTTTAGCAGCACTGCTGGTAATGCTGGTATGAAGAAACATAGAATGCCAATACTAAAAAGAAGTAGAGGTAAGAGCATATTGCGAATTGTCGCAGCGCCATTCTCTTTGTCTAGCGCGAAGATGGTACTGACTGTGTGAGTTTCGCTGACAAATAGAAAGCCGAGATTAGATACTGCAGCTAGTAAGGTTAACTGTTGTGAGTGATTGGTCTGCCCCAGTGCAAATAGATGAAGGCCATATAAGAGCCAGAAGAGGCCACCGCAAACGAACAGGCAATCAATTGTTGGTGAGATTATCCATGTGTTGCGCATAGATTTGCGCTCTTTTAGTGAAGCAGAGTGTAAGGAATCGACTCCGCTAACCACAGAGAAGTTGATTCAAGCATTGCCGCTGCAGCAACTAGGCCGCCGCCGCAGCAGACTGCAAACTTTTCTTTGAGGCTTAGTTTTGCTGGAAGTGCCGTCATTCTGAAACTTTTAGCTATGCTTCTAATCTTGTTTCTTTTGTATACAACTGTGAGAATGATGAAACTGCCGATTGCTAACATGCTTAGTTCACCCCCCTTGATGAGTATATCGAGCAGGGCTTCTAAGCAGGCTAAGGTGTTTACTTGTGCTGTTGCTGTCGGTTGTGCGCTGGCGAGAATAATTTCCTTCATTTGATTTATCCTTTATTCGGTTGGCAGGCAGAAGCCGGCGCCGTGATTGACGACGCTGATAGGATGAATGGCGACCTGTTATGCTTGCTGTGAAGCATTTGACATGCTTGATAGTAAATTGAACAGTGTGACAACCATACTTTTGCGCTGTTCAATAGAGAATGGGGATATCCCTGATCTGTGTTTCGGGTTTAAATAATGAAATACCGCAAGAGTGGCAAATCTAAGATTAAGTATGAACACGGCATGATCGACGGCTTACGAGATTTACTTGAGAGCATTGAGTCTATCGAAGAGATTGTCTCTATAATTCCTGGCGTGATCAAGCCTGTTCGCGGCTCAGGTTCTGGTATTCGCCTTGAGGTGAAGTATCCTACTCAAACTGGAATTAAGCTTTTAGCTAAGTCGTCAACCTCTGTGCAAGAGGTGTTCATTGTCACTAATGCTGCCGATATTTTGATCGAGAAGCTGAAGACTGTTGGTTAGTATAACCAGCAGTCAATCAGCTTCTCTGGCGATTCTCCTAAATGCCAATTTGTGTTTGAGGCAGGGTATATGTTCCAGTTTTTAGTCTCCTCGCTGACAGTGGATGTTTTGAAGCGCTCTCATGCCGATTGAGGCCGATTATGTCGAATGTTCCTCCGATGCGGCTGTATTCTTCAGAATAAAAGTGCAGGTGTTCCATCACGCTGTGATCGATTAAGCGAGCGGCGCTGAGGTCGATCAGTACTCTCTTTCCTTTGGAAATTCTATCTAGTTGTCTTTTGAGTGAGAGATAGTTGGAGAATATTAGGGCGCCACTGACCGCCAGTCTGATTGAGCCATCAGGCTGTGTTTGAGAGGTCACCTTGGCAGAGAAGAGATTTGAAAGTGCGGCACCGCGCACTGAATGCAATACGAGTTTGGTGCCGATGCCGATTGATACTCCGATTAGTAGGTCGGTGGAGAGTGTGGCTACGATTGTCGTCAAGAAAACTATTGTCTGCTCGATGCCTATTTCATGTATCTCTTTGAATACTCTTGGTGCTGCCAGCTTGTAGCCTGTGACAATGAGAATTGCCGCTAGGGCTGACAGGGGTATTCTGTTTATTATGCTGGCGGCAAAGAGCAATGCTAGAAGAACGAAGAGTCCATGAAAGAAGTTTGACCATCTTGTCTGAGCACCGTTGCTTATGTTGGCCGAACTGCGCACAATCTCGGCAATGATGGGCAAGCCGCCGAGCATGCCTGATACAACCGTGCCGCAACCAACTGCTGCAACATCGCGGCTGAGATTGGCCTGCCTGCGATGGGCATCTAGACGATCAACGGCAGTGCAGCTTAGTAGACTTTCTAAGCCCTGAATCAGTGTGATTGATAAGACAGAGAGCCAGAACGCATAACTATTTAGATGACTGAAGTCGGGCATAACTATGCCGTCCATGACATTTTTGGGCAG
Source organism: Candidatus Obscuribacterales bacterium (assembly GCA_041675385.1). Classification (GTDB taxonomy): domain Bacteria; phylum Cyanobacteriota; class Vampirovibrionia; order Obscuribacterales; family Obscuribacteraceae. Next base: position 98,758 of record JBAYTY010000016.1, on the reverse strand, counting down.
TGCAATCAAACATTTGAGGGGCTCAATTTGATGTTGCATGCCAAGCAAATTATATTGGTGTGGCTTGTCTAAACCAAAGCAAGAGCCTAGGGCTACGGCCACAGCTATGACAATCACGGGTGCTGGAATTTTCTTGACCAGCCTGTGTTCGCTCATGCTATGGGCGATGAGCAGCAGTAGGCTGACAAAAGCAATTGTTGCTATGGCCGGATTTAGATGCGCGATCATGGTTGGAATAGCCATGACTAGTGCTATAGGCTCTTTAGCTTCGACGCTAACTCCAAGCATATAAGGTAATTGCTTGGTCATAATGATGATGCCGATGGCGGCAAGCATTCCGTGTATGACAGACGCGGGAAATAGTTTGCCTAGCTCTCCGGCTTTGCTTAGGCCGAGCACTACAAGTATTGCTCCAGAAACTACAATCGCAGCCAGTGTTCCTTTATAGCCCAGCGTACCTCCGCCAAGGCGGTCTACGGAGCACAAGACAACCACAATCAAGCCAGCTGCTGGACCATTTATAGTCACATGTGAGCCGCTGATCAGCGAGACGACTACACCACCAATGATGGCGCTGATTATCCCGGCCATTGGTGGTACACCGGATGCCATGGCGATGCCTAGGCTAAGTGGAAGGGCGATGAGAAAGACAATGAAGCCAGACATGATGTCGGCTTTCCAGTGGTCACGCAGGCCCTTTAGGCCATCTTTGGGCAGATTATTTGCGCTGGAATTTGAGGCGTGTTTTGTCTGATTCTGATCTTGTGACTTTCGTACTGTTGAAGAATTTGCAGCATATTCTGATGCGGAATGTGATGGCTTTTGAGCTGGGAGTGTTTGCATATTTGAGACTCCGCATAGGGAAGGATCGACTTGTAAAGAAGCTGAATCCAGAGTAGCAGCCAGTTTCAGCTTAGTGTCGATTTTTAAGAGCCAGATCTGCGCCACGCTAATAGTGTTCACTTAGCTCTCGCAAATCGCTAAGTAGTGGCATCGAGGTTCGTAGATTGGCTCTACTGCAGGGTTTGTTCCCGCGCTCTAGAAGTGTGCGCCTAGAGCCACTGTTCAACGTGCTCGATTGCGATCAAATTTTAATTCAGTTGTGGAGTTAGTAAAGAAAGAACTAGTAAGAAAGAGCTAGTACGAGGCAGCAGCGAAAATCGTTAGTAAAACAAAAGAGCCGAGCGAACTTTAGTTCACTCGGCTCCTTTGCTCATTTTCAATTTTCACACTTTGACCTATGCGATATCTTTTTGATTTGGTTTCCACGTAATTGCGCAACATCCTCCACAGGCTGATTCTTGCATTGGCTGCTCGATTTTTCTCTGCTCTATCATTCTCTGCTCTATCATGCTTTTTTCATATGATCCCCATTGCCCAGGGTTCGTTGTGATTCTTTTACTGATTGATTGATTGACTACTGTACTAGTTATTAGGTTGGTTCTTTGATGGGCTCCTTGATTGAATAGATACTGACCAAGAGTGACATTGCTTCCGCTAAGTGATTCTGCTTTTTCATACGCTACTAGCACAGCTATTAAAAGTGCAGCTAGTACCGTTAAAATGATGAAGGGAGTGATTAGACCTGTTCCTAAAGATGAATAGAGAAATATATTCACGTTCTTACCTCTTTTAACTAATTTGATCTTCCGCTAGTTCCAGTGCAGAGCGTGCATTCTTCAAGCTCGCATTTGTCTGAATTGATGGCGAATGTCGTGGCTGTTTCTTTTAGATCTTTAAATTGCACTACAGCGAAAGTCCCGATTGCCATAACCAGCAAATTGACAATGACGTATTCCATCAACCTTCCTCCAGATACGAGTTTTTTTTAGTTCTAGATACCTGACAACGAACAGCCCCTTCCTAGTGTTCAAGTTTTTGATTTGTTGTCTGCGAAAATCAAATCGAGATTTTGAGTTAACCAACTGCCAATCGATTTAGAAATTGAGGCATAGCCAAAAAATAGAATTAGATAGAAGGACAAAACAATTAGCTCGTTGTTCATACGCAGTGCTCCTTGACAGGTATACATTGGTACTAGCAAAAGCGATTGGCTGGGCACAAGTAGTGGCTCTTCTGGTCAAGACCTGCGCGGGGAGCTAGTTTTACTAGTATTGTGGTAGTACTATGAATGCTGCTTTAAGCAATGTTGTGTTAGTGGTAACTATGGCCGATAACCTAGCGCCGCTGGTGTGAACTATTGAGAAATGCCTCGGCAGTGGACCCCAAGTAAGAAGTTTTCAGTTACTGTGCTTGATGGGAAGGTTGTATCATTTAGATGCGAAAGTGCTGGAGAGATTATGAAAGAGATTCCCTGGATTCAAATCGCCAAAGGTCTTCAAAGCGAGATTGTCCAACAGCGTCGGTATTTGCATACCATTCCAGAATTGGGCTTCAAAGAAGAGAAGACCGCTGCCTTTGTTGCTAAAACACTTGAGCAGTATGGTTATTCTGTGCGCACCCAAGTGGGAACGACAGGCGTAGTTGCTGATCTTGGTTCTAACCCGGTGGTGGCCATTCGCGCTGAAATGGACGGTTTACCCATGCACGAGTCAACAAACAGCCAATACCGTTCATTGCATGATGGCATTTCTCATAGCTGCGGCCATGATGTAAATATGGCCTGTGCTCTAGCCGCAGCCAAAATACTGGCAGAACAAGGCACTTCTGATAGTGGCGTGCGCATAATCATGCAGCCTGCCGCCGAAGAGTCGGTGGATGCGGAGGGTAAGACTGGCACCTTCCGTATGATTGAAGGCGGGGCGTTAGATGGTGTCAAAGCCATAATTGCCCTCCATATAGACGCCACCATGACGCCTGGAATGGTCGGTATCATCACCGAATCGGCGAAAGTGGCAGCCAGTAACTTTAAGATAGAAATTAAGCCTGCCGTGACCTCGCGTGAAGAGCCATTTGACTGTATTAGGGCCATATCTACCTTGCTTCAATCGCTGTTTGGCAGTAACCCCGAATCAAGAGAGAGTGCGACAGTTATCAGCGCCATAGAGACTGCACCGCCAGGCTCGCAGTCAATTTGCCAGTCGGCTACATTGCGTGGCTCATTCAACTCTTTTAGCAAAGAAGCAAGAAGAGAGCAGATGAAGCGCCTCGATGCCGCTTGTGCCACTGTTTCTCAATCAGGTGGCGCCTTTGAGTTAGAGTATCTCGACTCAGATGCTGGTGGAGAACTCGATGCAACGGTGACTGAGATAATGCGCCAGGTGGCTTGCGAAGTTGTTGGTGAGAAGAGTGTTTCTGTGGTCAAACGTAAGACTTGGACTGAAGATTACGCTGCTCTATTGAAGGAGACACCAGGCAGCATGATGCTTTTGGGCGGACAGATTCGCACTAGTCGGCGCAGTCACCACAGCCCATCTTTTGATGTTGATGAGTCAGCACTATATATAGGTGCCGCGATTCTAGCAGCGACAGCTCAACGTCTTATGGACGAGAATAGAGGCTAGTCTTAGAACTGGTCTTGTCGCTATGTCATAACGAGTCTGCGAGTTGGTGTAAAGACTAAAGGCTCGTGTAAAGACTCGCGCTTCGCGCTAACCGCAAGCAGTCTCTGCACAGAGTTCGCGTTAGCTCTGGTTGTCATTAATTGCAGTTCCTTTCGTTTGTTGTGGATTGCTGCTGGTGCCTGTAAGGCATTGCCTGGAGCGCGTCTGCAGCTTTAGCTAGCAGCTTCGACTAGAAGCTTTGTTTGTCCCTTTCTCTTTGCTAGGGTCGAGTTGGTGGCCCGGGGTTGTATCTCGATTCAATTGATTCAATTTGATTCAACCCTCGCCATCGCCAATTTAGCCAAGCATAGGTGGGCCTTTGGACATCATTTTATTTGTGTTGGTGGTCTTCGCCTGGGTTGGCGTAGTCATTTTTCGGCGCTTTCATCATTACAGTCAAAATCGGCCTGCAATCAAAGATGCAGCCACATTGGTTGGATACTGGGGCAGCTATGAAGCGCAGCGTGAAGCTCGTTGTGAAGCTAGGTTTGAAGCTATCGGTGAAACTAGTAGTGAAAATAGTGTCAAGGGAAGACATGCTCTGCAACCAGTTCATGCCTCTCATATTGAAGGAAGAGAATCTGCTGAGCTGTGTCTGCGCATTCTCAAGCGCTTGGGCTAGTCGTTGCAGGCTAGTAGTCACAAGCTAATAGTCACAAGCTAGTGAATTACCACTCTGAATAGCCTTCAAAAAATCCATGAATTTGCAACTCTCCCAGTATTCCGAGACCAGGTACGCCTTCAAATTTTGTTCCGGTGTTGTGGAGAAAATTTGTATTCTCCCCAGTGTAAAAGTCGCGCTCTAAGTTGGGCATATTGGCCTCATAATAGCCCCAAGGTGAGCCCTTTATCAAAGTCTTTCGCCTCAGTCGTTTAGGCAGTTTGACTAGGCCCAGAACAAAGATTATGGCAGTGACAGACAGTGTCTCGAAAAGAGCGATGTTCCAAAAATCCATGGTGTACCTCAAGCAAATCGAACCTATCTGCTTGTCACCGAAATGCACCAACTGTTTCAAGTGTTGGAATGACTGAGTTTGGCTATCTACGCTCTGTCGCTGTTTGCTTCAAAGGTAGTTTTAGTCAGGCTTTCGCTGCGTCTTCTCTAGAGATTGGTTGAGCAGAGTTGTAAGAAATTCAGCTAGTAAATCTGACGGAAGCGACTTCGAGGAGTTCGCGCGAATTGCAAACTGAGATGCAGCGTTTGCCGTACTGATATAATTTGAAGGTATGCAAAAGAGTTTCCTTCCCTACGCTGTAGCTGCCTCTGCTCTTTTGTTAGTGCTAGTTTGCTGCGCGGAGAGAGCGTGTTCTGCTAAAGCGAGCGAGCGGGTCTTAGATTTTCCGACTAACTACTCAGTGGGCAGACTGGTGGTGTTGCTGACTAGGCCTCAGTTCTCGTATGGCCGCTGCAAGGGGAGGCTTTTGGCTGAAGCTCGAGGAGTGGTTAGACTACCCTCTGACAAGTTGATCAAGTTTGAACCTAGTGCTGTTTTCTATCGGCATCCGCAGTGTCTTTTAAAACTACCAGCAGATGCTTTTGATTTCATTGAACTGCGCTTTATGGCCATGACTGATGAAGAATCGGCCTTGAGTGATCCCACTGTTCCGTTTGTCCGTCGAATTTCACGCCTCAAAGGTATTGATTTAGACGGGTCAGAAATCACAGATAAAGGTCTTTCGCAGCTAGGGGCAATGCCGGAGCTGCAGTATCTTTCTGCGGGCAATGGCTTCATTACTGGTAGCTGTTTGCCTCACCTAGTCGGATGCAAGAAGCTTGAGGGGCTGCGCTTAGGTGGAACAGTGGTGAACAATGAGAGCTTGAGTTGTTTGCAAAATTTTCCGCTGCTGACACACCTAGGCTTGATCAATATGAATCTGTCTTTGAGCGGTTTAGAGCAAGTTAGTAAGTGTCGTGCAATCAATAATCTTGATATTGATTCTAACTATCAAATCGATGATAAAGCGCTGCCATTGTTGCTGAAGCTAACTAAATTGCGCACTCTCAGTGTGAAGGAAACCAAGATTTCTTTGAAGGCTCTTGAGACTTTGGGCAAGCACGGTATCATTACTATTGGTCTGCCTAAACCTTTCGCCAATTATGCGCCGAGCGAGCAACGACGGCTCGTGAAAGCTTTTCCCTATTATAAATTTAGTGCTAAATCTGCCGGTGATGTGGATTCCTACAATGAGACTATGTTTGCGCCAGTGACACGGTGATTGAGTTTAATTGTCTTCTCTTGCCACGCTTTCATGTAGCCCTACATCACGCTGTCACGCGTCAAGCTGATTTAGCTTCAACTATATAATTGAGTAAGCCTGGAGAAAACGATAGAGCCCAGGTTTGGGGGCTTCTATCGTTTTCCAGAAACTAAGCAGCAACTTTAGCTTGTTTGCACAAGTCTATTAGCGAGCCGATCACTCTGGCACCAGGGACAGCAATATTTGCCACTCCGGGGCGCAGAATTAGGGCTGCCTGCATGCCAACTGACAGGGCTGCTTTAACGTCGTTGAGGTGATTGTCTCCTACCATCATCACTTGGCCGGGTGAAACTCCAAAAAGCTGAAGCGCTCTTTCAAAGATTTCGGGCTGAGGTTTTGCCTGACCTACTTCAAAAGAGTAGATCTTGTGCTCAAAATAAGCCCCCAAGCCTAATTCATCAAAGAGAAAGTGAACTGGAAAGGGCCATAGATTTGAGACCAATCCCAGCCTATACCCGTTTGATTTGAGGGCTTGTAGGCCTGCCAACGTATCTTCGTAGAACTTGAAGCCGGCAGCCTCGCGCTTCAGCACCCGGGCAAAGGCACGGTGTGCAGCTTTACTTGGGGTGGGGCAAGCAAAAGTGTCAGCCAGATGATTGAGAAATTCCGTTGGGTCGCTGATGTTGGTAGTCAGGCAAGCCTTCATGAAATCAGGGTCTTCAATCGCTACTTTTCGACCATCGACGATTGCCACTTTGTGCCCAACAATTTTCTGCACTTCAAATATGGGTTCGCGATCAAGTGAGTAGCCCAAGGTGCGCCAAAGGTCGAAGAGAATAACTTTCGTTGTTTTCATTAGGCACTCCGTTTTGCCTTTTCTGTACAGGCAAATTCCATCTCTGCTGCTTCGCTCTCAATTAAGCTAAGGCGTGCATCTAATGGAAAAAGCTGCCAGACTTTAGTGTTGTCGGTTTTTGAATTGGTCGTGCGACAGGCGTCTTTGACCACTTCTATTGCTTCTACTGTCGGGATAGCAAGCAAGCCTTTGACTGTATCGAGCACACACATGTCAGTGTTCACTCCGCAGAGGCGAAAACGCTTGCTTTGAAAGTGCTTCTTGGTGCAGGTTTGGATCACTTCGTGAGAGCCGTCTTGAATTAGCTTGGTGGTCTCACTCCAATTGTTTCGGTCATAGCCCTGCACGACCTTGAGAATTGCTGGGTGCGTGCCAGCGAACAGTTCAGCTTGAAAGGCGCTGAAATAGGGAATCCAAAGAAAAATGATTTTGTTTTGCCGCTGGCGCGCTAACCTTACTTCACGGGCGACGTTGTTGATGGTTGTGCTATCTGCAGTGTAAAGCGGCTGCATATCTACTACGACTAGCGTGTACTCGTCATTTGCATTCATGACGGTCTCCAATTAAAGTTGGCACCAGCGTTTTCGATCTTTATCGAAGTAGCTGATAGAGCCATTCTCGATTTGGTAATTCCAACCGTGAATGTGTAATTTGCCATTGGCCATAGCTGCTGCCACTGACGGATGAGTTGCCAGGTTCTTGAGCTGAAGCAGTATGTTGTTGTTTGTTGTTTCAGCCAGTCGCTGTGCTTCTTCGCATAACGAGCAGCAGGCTGGAGCAGCTGGGTTGGCTGAAGCAGCTGTAGTCGCGTGATTTAGCCAGCTTGATACAGCAGGAAGTGTGGTCAGTTTTTCTGGATGCAAGACAGCTTTTATACCGCCGCAATCGCTGTGACCCATGACTATTACGTCGGCAACACCTAGTACTGAGACTGCATACTCAATGACAGCGGCTGCTTCGCTGGGAGCATCGCTGTTGTACTGCGGTACTATGTTGGCCACATTGCGCATGATAAACAGGTCGCCAGGCTGGCTTGCTGTAATCAAATTGGGATCGATGCGCGAGTCGGCACAGGTGATTAAAAGAATTTGTGGCTTTTGCCCGTGGGCCAGCTTCTCGAAGAAAAGTTTGTTTTCTTCAAAGTGCTCAAGTTGAAACTTGTGTACACCTGCTACCAGTTTCTTGAGCCCTGAAGAGCTGGCCGACGGTGAGCCAGATTTATGCAAAGTTGACCGTTTCATGACGGTCCTCCTTCCTGGCATTTGGGCGAGTTTCTATACTCGCCCCCAGGGCTTTATTTTTAGTTGAATTTATGCTGCTTGCAGGCTCAATTTGGGCTGCATCGCAATGGCCTCTGATTCGACTTTGCTAAAGGTTAGAGCTGCCGTCCCGCTATTGTGGGTGACGACAATTCTGTTGCCTCCACTAATGGTGCCTTTGCTTAACTCACGCCCCAGCGGGTCGAGCAAATATTTACTGATTACTCTTTTCAGTTCAGCTACACTGCCGCCATCTTTGGTAGCTTCGTGCAGCAAGAATTGGCTTGTGCGTGCATCGGCTTGTAGTGTGAATACAGATTCTTCTGGCAGCAAGTTGATGCGTTTTTGTACTTGGGCAATTTCTGCCTCAACGATCTTCACCATGCTGCTGGCTGAGAGTTCTTCGTAAATTACAACTGCGTCTAAGCGGTTGCGAAACTCAGGTGGGTAGTTTTGGCGCAGGGCGTTTTTGACAACAGAGCCAACGTCTGGCTTGCTCTCTTTGGGGCCAGTGCCGAAGCCGATATGTTTTTGGTTGGACATTCTTTCCATTGCTGCCATGCCCAAGTTGCTTGTGAGCACGAAGATGGTGTTGCTGAAATCAACGGGTATGCCGTTGCCTAAGATCAGCTTACCTTTGTCGAAGATACCCATGAAAAGCTTGTAGAAGTCATCACAGCCCTTTTCAAACTCTTCTACAACAATGATGTCGACAGCCGATTTTGAGCCAAGACGCACCCGATTCATATTGTGACCAGAAATGAGAGAGGTGGGATCGCTTTCGGTTACTGCCACTTTGTTATCAGGGTTTTGCGGATCGCGATAACCGATATACATGGGCGGGGCCCCTTTCAAATCGAGCAACTGGGCAGGCGTCATGTAGTCGCTTGCCTGTACTCTGATAAGGGCGTTTTTGTCGCCATGGAGCAGCTCGGCAAGAGCTTCAGCCGTGAGTGACTTGCCCGTGCGAGAAGGCCCAATGAGAAAATAGATTCCGATTGGCCTGCTCTTGTCGCGCAGGGGGTTGTGGATGGCGCTGTGAGCCATGAGGGCGATACGCTCGGCGTCAGGCTGTCCGATTACTTTTTCATTGAACTGATTGATGAAGAGTTCTTCGCTCACACTTGGTTCGTTGGTATGCAACTCTTTGAGATTAGCGTTGTAGTTCATGATAGACCCCTTGCTGACTTTGATAGTGCCAGCAGTAGTTGAGGTTTGACGTTGCCGCAGCAACGCTTGATCTGGCTTATTGGTGATTAACGTCGCGTATCTGTGGTCGCGTAGCTGTGAATGATTAGCAGGCTTTGCACCGCTATCAATAGCGCCGAGGTGGCGACAAAGTCAAAGGCACTTCTGAGGGCAAAGATGTTGAGCACATTGCAGAGCATGAGGCCTAAGCTGGCAACTGCGATATATCCTAGGGCGAAACAAGCGAAGACCCAGACAATAATTCCTGTTCGATCGGCTTGTTCGTTGAAGGTCAGAATGCAGAGCACGGGTTTTTCGAGCAAACAAGAAAGTAAGTGATCGGTGGCGCTAAAGCTGCAAGCGAAAGCAGCCCCTACGACTATTGCGCAGAGAGCCGATTGCAAGAAGCTTACAGTTGGCAGCAATAGGGGCGCAAGTATGCCTATGGTAAAAGCGAGAATAAGTGCGTGGGTTAAGGTTAGCAGGGCCAAGTGTAATAAGCGGCGACTGCATAGGGTTGCATCTTTCAAGCAAGGAGATTTGGCTTCTTTGTCTTTCATCTATTTCTACTCCTCTCTCATTGTTGATCGGCAATGAAATAGTTGAGGGTTAGCTAGTTAAGTGAGGCTGCTTAGCAGTGCTAGCGTCAACGGTTAACTGAGTTAATGTTTGTCTTCCTTGCCGGAACAAGGAGAAATTGAAGCTGCTGGGTGTTTGGAGTTGTTTTAGAGCTTTTTTCCTGGGTGTTGCTGGGTTGAGGATTTACTAGAACCGTAACACCGACAATTGTCTTGCACCAATGGTAATTGGGCGCCAGGCTGGCATTTAACCAGAACTGCTGTTGTGCCAGGTGCACTTGGTAGTTGAGTGCGGTTGGCGCGAATTGCAAACTGGTTTGATTGGGAAAGGGCTTATCGCTTGTGCATTCCATCCCTCTGATTGATTCTAGGAGCTTAAGTTATACTATATGAAGAAGTAGCCGATCCGAAAAAACCTAACTTACACAGCTGCCACCGCAAGGGGTGAGCAGCTATGCAAGCTAGGCCGAACGATTCGTTAACAGTAGATCTGTGCGGATCAATTCAGATCAATTCAGAGCCGTGCAGATTCGTTCACATCTGTACAGATCCGCTTGGACTAAGCCAGCTCAGGATGCTCGCTCAAAACCCGCAAAAGCTCAGCCACCGACCACGCTTGCGAAACGCAACCACGGGGAGTATGGGGGGCGTCGCCGTCGAAGATTTCACTGATTGAGCCAATGCAGCCGTCATTGCTAATGTGGGCAATTAGTGGCTGCAGGTGATTGCCAATGAAAGCCATGCTCTGGCTATCGGCAGCGTGAGCATAAACCCTGGCATTGACCCAAGGGCCAAGCAACCAAGGCCAAACCGTCCCCTGGTGATAGGTGATGTCGCGGTGATACTGGTCGGCTTGCGCCAGTCCAGTGCCGTACACTCCCTGATACTCCGGATGATCTGGCGAAAGAGTGCGCAGACCCATGGGGGTGAGCAGTTTGCTTTCCACCACAGCCAACATTCGCTTCGCCCTCTCCTGCGAGAGTATCGGATAGGTGAGGCTCGCGGCCATCAGCTGGTTGGGGCGAATGGCCAAATCGAGGCTGCCGTCTTGGCGAATGACATCGACCAGATAGCCTTCTTTTTCCAGCCAGAACTTTTCGAAACCGACCCGGCATTGAGCAGCCAGAGCGGTGTAGTCATCAGTACTCGGCGGCAGGCTGGCTGCACCGCGTTGTGTTGACAATTCGTCCCGCAAGAACTTCAAGGTGAGCAAGAAGTTGTACCAGAGGGCATTGATTTCAACAGCCTTGCCTGAGCGCGGGGTGACGACATAGTGGCCCACTTTTGCATCCATCCAGGTGAGCTGCACGCTGGCGTCTCCACCAGTGATCAAGCCGTCGCTGTCAAGCTTCAAGCCGTGCCTTGTGCCCTTCTTGTGCCAGTCCACCACTTCTTGCAAGAGCGGCAATTGCACCTTGACGAAGTCAATGTCGCCCGTGGCTTTGTAATATCCGTGCAGAGCCCAAGCCCACCACAGAGTGGCATCTGAGGTGTTGTACTCAGGTGCCTGGCCGCCGTCAGGGAAGTAGTTGGGGAGCATTCCTTCGCTCAGGTAGCGGCCGAAGGTCGAGAGAATGCTGCGAGCTTCTTCGGTGCGACCAGTGGCCAGGCAGAGCCCGAACAAGCTGATCATCGAATCGCGACCCCAGTCAGAAAACCAGTGATAGCCAGCGATGATGGTGCTGCCTGCTGTTGACTGGCGCTGGGCAATGAACTGATCTGCTGCCAATACAAGCTTTTTCAGCGTAGTCGAATTGGCATTGTGCAAGAGCGCTCGTTTTTCGGTAGCGCACTGGCGAACCAAAGTTTCGAGCAGATTCTCTTGGTTGTAGTTGGCCTGTGCGAATCCCGCGCTGAGGGTGATAGATTCACCGGCAGCGAGAGTGGCCTTTACGGTGCCAGAGCGGAAGCAATCTTCGCGGTCGCCGAGTCCACGTTCGAATTCTCTGGGCCATTTGTAATTCCAGTACCAGTCAGGCTGAGCTGAGTAAGCACCGTGGTCAAGTTCGAGCCAGAGCGGTTGCGCGCCAGCAAATGCTTCGATTTTCACCTGCTTGTCGCTGACAATGTTCTGCGAGAATTGCCAACCAGTTGAGCCCTTGGTTTCGCTGTGAAAGTCGCGATAGCCGAGCAGAACTGAAAGCTCCAGGCTGGCAGTTTTGGCACCGTCATCGGGCAGCCAGGTGTAGCCGACGTGCACGCGCTGTTGGCCGTGTAGCATCAGAACTTGCTTGATCAGCCGACCGCCAGGTACACGATACGACCAGGTGGGAACCGGCAGAGCGCTGAAGGCCTCAAGGTAGTTGTAGCCTTGCGGGTGAACCTGACCGGATTGCCAGTAGTTGGTGGCCAGCTCACAGGGGCTTGCTTGGCCTTCTACGGTGACAGTTTCGTCGAGCCTGGACAAGAGCATCGTGCGCTTCACCGGAGGCTGCAGAGAGGCAACTAGAAGGCCATGGTAACGTCTGGTGTTGGCACCTGAGAGGGCTGCGCCGGCATAAGTTCCTAGGCCGTTGGTGATCAGCCATTCTCTGCTGTCGTCTTTGCCTAAGTTGTTGAGATTGCTGGCCTCGATAGGCAGCACTGAACTGTTTTGATTTTCGTTGGCTTGATTTCTCAGCCATTGGGTGAGGTCAAATGTCATGGTGTCTCCCATTACAAGTTAGTCTGACAAATTCTGCGTATGTGCAGGTAATTTGTTTAGAGATAGTGTTTTAGAAATCTTGAAGCGGTATTAAATGGTGTTTTTAAAGAAAGAGAGGGTAAACCAATTGCTAACACAGGCAATCTGCCAAAGCCAACGGTTTTGCACTGGTTAACCTTGACATGGGTTTTGTTTAACTGCTTGAGAACTGCGTTGTCAGGCAATTGCTCTCGCGCAGCTTCGCTGTCTTGGAAACTAAAAGTCGGTTTTACTGCCCAGCGGTGGTATTTGCCGGAGCGCAATTGTATTCTGAACTTAGTTCCAGGACGGCTGAATCTATGACTTCAGATCCCACTCCCCTAAAATTTGACCTTACTCTGGTGGGTGACGCCAATCTGCGCGCCCATCTCTTGAGTGCCATCGATTTGCACCGCACTGGTCGAACAAAGCAGGCTGAAGAGCAATACCGCCTTGCCCTGCACATGGCCGAGGCTCAGTACGGTTCGCAACATTTTTATTCTGTTCAGATATTGATAGCAATAACTGAATTCTATGAATCCGTTGGAGAAATAGAAGAAGTTAGGAAAATTGGTCGACGTATTGCCCCATCAGGACTTGAGCGAAAGTTTCTTAAAGGTGGACAACAGGCAGCGGTCGAACCACCTAGAACAGTTATGGCACCCTTGCCGATAGAGATTCGTAAGGCGGCACAAATTCTTGGGGTTCCCTTTGACGATTTGACACCAAAAACTGTGCATAAAGCATGGCGCACCCAGATGGCATTGCGCTCTGTGCATCCTGATCTTGGTGGCGAGGCTGAGTCAGCAGTTTTAGTCAATAAAGCCAAAGCTCAACTTGATGCTTGGTTCGAAGAACGGTCACCTAAGCTGGGAAAAAAACTGAACAAACCCCAGTTATGAGTTTGGGTCATTTACTTTCTCTGGTTTGATATTCAGTTATACCGATGTCACTTGCGGTGACGATGGCGTTACGTCTCTACCTGTATCTTGGGTGGGCTCCAGGGCAGGCTCCGCAGCAGGGGGAGCGCTCATACCAGCAATTAGGTTGTCGTAATCAGCAGCACTAAAGACCTGCCGGGGCGACGTCTTAATTGCTTCTTGCAAATCGCTCAGGGCTGTGACTTGATCGAATGTAGGGTTCTCTGGGGCAAAGCGATTAGGGCTAAGCGCTGTAACTGCTGCATCAATTTCTTGCCGGCTGAATGAACCGTCGGCACTATGACCGAGAGCCTCAAGGAGAGCGGCTCCATTGGGGTAAGCCTTGGTCATTTCAGCAGCCTTAGCAGCATTATCGACAGCAGCCGCTTCAGGAGTAGCTTCAGGAGTAGCTTCGGTATTAGCAGGAGTTACATCTGTGGCTTGCTTGCCTTCGGGATTAGTAGGAGCTACATCTGTGGCTTGCTTGCCTTCGGGATTAGTAGGAGCTACATCTGTGGCTTGCTTGCCTTCAGGATTAGCAGGTGTTACTTCTTTAGCAGCCTCAGGCTTGGGCGCACGTGGATCGACGTATTCTGGCAGAATCAATTTTTGCGTATCTGTGATCTTGTCTTTGTTAATGTCATTTAGCTTAGCAATCTGATTCACGTAGTTGTAAATGTCGCGGCTGCTTGCGCCTGGTGGCAGATTTTCTTTGGCTATATGGCTGAGTGTTTGGTCCTTTTGAACCGTTACTTCACCCTTGATGGCAACGCCTTCAGCAGCTCCATCTACCAGTGTTACACCAGGCAGAGATTTGGCAGCAGTGCTATCGGCAGCCAGGTTAGGCTGCAACTTAGTGTCGACCTTCTGTACTTCGTCTAGTGCCTTGAGAGCAGCTCCGTCGCCACCGTTTCTATTTTCTGTGAATAGTTCAGGGTTGCCTTGAGCTTCAAGAGTGCTAGCCATAACAAAATTCTCCTAGACTATAGATAGTGATTGCTTAATACCAAAATATTTTTTGGTTTGCTGTTCGTTTGAAATTGACCGGGGTGTAGGTGGGCTTGTAAAGAGAATAAGCAAACGGCGTGTCGGACATGTGGCAGTTTTCCTCCAGAAAGTTAAAACTGTTCCGGTGGTAAGAATTTTGCCAATCGGCTCGACTTTGGAATAAAGAATGGGCGCACACATTAGTGTCTGAGCGATTGATGATATGGTTGGAGTGCCTGCCCTTAATTAGCGATGAGCCGTTATGACTGGCCTAATGCTGTTATTTCTTTGTGTGCTATTGCAGCTATTCGGGCTCGTCTTGTGCGGATTTGTATTGTTTCTCGTCTTTTGTGCCTGTATCAAGTTTTGGCAAGATTGGCGCGTGTGGCTACGCCTGCGCAAAACATTTCCTTTGAAGACTAAGGCAGACAAGCAGTGGTTGACCGGCGGCAATATGGAAGTCAGTTTGGTAGAAGCTAAGTTTCTAGCACAGTGCCAAATTCGTGCTTCCTTTTCTTCTTATGGTCTGCAATTTAGGCCCGTCTTCAATTGGCCATCATTTAGTTCGTCTGGTGATGCTTGGGACGGTTTCATTATTTTGCCCGTCCTATTTCTGGCAGCAATACGAAATTGCACTGTGTTCATGATGTTTCGTCCTATCGAAGTGCCTTGGTCTGCCCTTAATCCGGTGGCCGAAGTGAAAGATCGCTTAGTTCTCGAATTTGGCGCAGAGCGGTATCGTCTCGAATTATCTAGCCATGATTCAACTGGAATTCAACAGCATTTAAGACACTAATGTTGCCAGCACCAAGAAGCTCAATATTGAGATTGTCACTCGCGTATTGAATAAAGTGAGCCAAGGGCCTTAAGCAATGGCGGTTTGATATCATTTAATAGGCTTGAAATTACGAATAGTACTTTCTTGCTTCTCCCTAGCCAAGCGCACTTTAGCCAATCGCTCCACCCTGGCTTTAACTAAAGCAACATCCTCCTTTTTGCAAAATTGAGGGTGTATCTCACTAAACGCCAAATAAGCTCGCAAAGCTCCTTCCAGCGATACCTCAGGTCCAATTAGTGGGTCAGATCGTTCCACTGCCTCGCCTGTGTCTATATCCAAAGCAAACATCAATTTCAGCAGACGCCCCATGTTTTTGTCTTTTGCGTCCACAGAGTCGTCATCTTCCGGTCCCAAGAGCTCTACCAGCTCATTGAATTTCTCAGAAGCTTTATCTAGTTGTCCTATATCCTCATAAGCTTTCCCTAGAGCTGATGCTAGAGAAATAATGGCCACACCTTCATCTCCGTCCAGTCGTGAGGCATAGACTGCCTTTGTCTCGCGTGGAAAAGCGTACCAAGGTTGGTTGTAGTATCCCTTCATCAACTCAGCGTATATTTTTTCGGCATCCTCTACTTTCTTGTCATTGCAACTGAGCAGTGCCAGAGCAATCTTGCATCGCTCAGAAATCTTTCTATAGAACAAATTGATGTAGATATCGCGAAAATCAAAGCCGAACTTAAACTCACGCTTGGCGCTTTGCATAATTGCAATACTGGCTTGGTAGTCCTTTTTGGCCAAAGCCTCTCGCCTGGTAACCTTAGCAAAACGAGCAATTAAGGCTTGAGCATAGGCTTTGTCTTCTACTTGCTTACTTGCGTTTACCATTGCTTGGAACTGCTCGACGCAAGACCAGCACTCTTTTGCCGTTGCGGGATTAGTTAGTGTATCAATCAACTCGGGAACAGCAGCTGAGACGTTGGGACCGAGTAAGTCGTTCTTTGCCTTTGCATCTGCCAGAGCGCGTTTGATCGCATCGATTGTCACAGCAGGCGGCTTCTTTTGTGCCTTTACCGACTGGGCAAAGGTCGGAATACTTAGTCCTAGAACTAATATCAGAGAAGCAGCAAAGGCTGAAGCCGCACTATTCCAAATAACAACATCTCCTTCCCTAGTGATAAAAACGCAGCAAATTGTGTTCGCGATCGACCTTGTAGCGCCAGCCTTCCATCAAATCTTGGCCCAGTGCGCAGCCAGCGTGACCGCCTATTAACACTGGAAATCCTTCCCGCATCATGCCACCAATTCTTATGGTTACATACGCTCTTTGCATAGTTATACTGCCCCCTACCCCTGACATGCGAACTGTTTCGCCGCTGGGCTGTATGCCAAGATTGGCCGCATCGTAGGAGCTGATAATAGTATTTGAAGCTCCAGTATCAATAAAGGCTCTGGCCTTTTGGCTGTTGATGGTGAAAGTTATATAGTCGTCTTTGCCTTCCTTGGTTAGCGGAATATCGTACATCGGGTTGATGTCACTAGCTTTAATGGCTATGGTCTTCTTTAAGTCGACGCGGCCACCTTTATCGTCTATCTCGTATTGATAGCCTCTAACAAAGTCTTGCCCAATCAAATTTTGAGCAAAGCGGCCAGTACCATCTTGCATGGTGATGTCGATGTGGCGGGTCAAAGTGCCTAACTTAACTTCGGCTGGTATTATCGATGTGGCCACTGATACTCCGGCCCAACCTCTAGCACCATGGCCGGCTTTGGCTGGATTGAGATCTAGGCCAGCTTCTTTCAGTTGGTCTCGGTAGAAAAAGGCGTTAGCGCCGGTATCAAAAAGAGCTTTTACGGGGTGACCGTTGACCATGAGGTCAACTTCCATGTGCCCCTGCGCACCTTTCTTGAAGTAGAAATGGGCTGTGTCTGGCAGTGTGGCAAGCTCTTTGGCCAGAGCGACCTTAGCTACTAGATCCTCTGAATCTTCCTCTTCTGTGGCGGCCTCTTTTGCTGTGGTTGAAGACGATTGGTTTCCGCTCTTTGCACCTGACGTGCTGGCCGTCATACCGGTCGTATTGTTGCTCTTGGTTTTGTCAGCGGCAGTGTCAGCGCTGGCAGCCTGAGGCAGAGTGAAAGACGGATCAATACCTTTGAGCGCGGCGGCTGCTCTTTTTCCTGCTTCAGTTTGGGGGAAGTATGTGGCAGTGGTCTTGTAGCGACTCTTTGCCATTGCCCAGTTTTTTAGTTGATGAAAACAGAGGGCGTCGTAATACCACAGCAAGGGGTCGTGCTGTGTTTTCTTCAGAGCTTCTTCAAAGTAAGTTGAGGCTTTGGCGTAATCACCTTTTTTGTAGAATTGCAGACCCAAGTCGTAGGCAGTGGAAGCGGGAGTATCTGCTGCTTGGACGCGGCCTACCGACCCAGCTAAAATAGCCAAGACGGCGCCTAAAATGCAGATTAGTTTCAACGTAGTTTTATCTCTAGAGAATGTTGTCGCAGCAAGAATGCAGATAGTTGCAAATACGTGGACATATCGGTTTCGCCGATAGGTCCTATCTATTCTACCTGTATTACTTTGATTGTCTCTAGATGGCCTTCGTTGGCAAATGCGTATTGCCGCCCAAAATGGTCAGCCTAAAGCGAGCATCTCAGTCGCAATTGCAATGATGCTTGCGATTTAAATGCAGCAGCTAAGCTGTTCGCCTTTTGAGCCAACAGAATCTACTCTGTGCGGGCGCTACAGCTGAGGTTATGATGTCCAGCTGTTTACGCTTTATGTAACAGTTGCAAATTTATGCCGTGCGTTTCTTCATCATTTTGTAGGCTTCATAGACAGCGCCTAGACCTACAAGTGCATAAACAACGCGTGTTGCAGTGCCATCACCTAGAACAGTGGTTACGAAGTTATAGTTGAAAGCGCCGACTAGTCCCCAGTTTATGCCGCCAATGAGCAGCAAAAGAAACAGAATAAACTCCAAATTTTTCATAGTATTTTCACCTGGCAATCACATCTTAAAAACCCGCAGACACTTTCTGCAAATTGATATGAGTGCTTACTCACCATTCTAGTACTTGGGGCGGTAGGAAGTCAAGAGGATGAGGCGTTCGAAGTTAGCCCGGGGGCAGGCTTTGACCCGTCTGTGATTTTGAGGATGATTGTAGAATGGCTCCTAGTGGCTCTTCTGGGCGTATCTTCCTGGTGGCCCCTTGGCGGTCGGTGAAACTCTGACAGGTAGTGCTTCGGGAAGATAATCACCCAAGCTCGGTCGAGGCTATACTATGTACGCGATGACTAATCAATGACTAGTCAATAAATAATCACTGAATAAAAGCTGACAAAAATGTCAGCGTTAGTGCGATAGAAAAGCAAGCAAAAATGAAACCAGGTAGCAAAAATCATTCCCAACAGCCAGCGCCCGCCACAGCGGCTGTAGCCAAAGTTGCAACTGAGCGGAAAGATGGATTTGTGCTCGTGCGCGGTGCCCGTGAGCATAATTTGAAAGATATCGATGTTGATATTCCCCGCGATTCACTAGTGGTTTTCACCGGTGTCTCTGGTTCAGGCAAGTCATCGCTAGCCTTTGGCACTCTCTATGCTGAGGCCCAGCGCCGCTATCTTGAATCAGTGTCGCCTTATGCTCGTCGTCTTTTTCACCAAATGAGCGTGCCTGAAGTTGATGAAATAGAAGGTTTGCCACCAGCGGTAGCACTACAGCAGCAGCGTGGCGCCCCCACAACTCGTTCTTCAGTTGGCAGCGTCACTACCCTTTCCAACCTCCTGCGTATGCTCTATTCGCGGGCCGGAGCCTATCCTGCTAATCAGCCCCATTTAGACGCCGAGGCATTTTCTACTAACACACCATCTGGTGCCTGCCCTGACTGTCATGGTCTGGGTCGTATCTATGAAGTGACTGAAAAATCAATGGTGCCTGACGATAGTCTTACTATTCGCCAGAAGTGTATAGCCGCATGGCCACCGGCTTGGCATGGTCAAAACTTAAAAGACATGCTGGTCACTCTTGGTTATGACATTGATAAGCCTTGGCGCGAAATGTCCAAAAAAGATCGCGATTGGATTCTCTTCACCGATGAACAGCCAGTTGTGCCAGTCTATGCTAATTTCGAAGCGCACGAAGTAAAAGCAGCTATGAAGCGCAAAGAGCCGCCAAGCTACAATGGCAATTTCTCTAGCGCGAAGAGGCACGTGCTCTATAACTTTGCCAATACTCAAAGTGCCGCTATGAAAAAGCGCGTCTCTAAGTATATGGTCAGCGCTGAATGCCGCCTCTGCAAAGGAAAAAGGCTGCGTCTTGAGTCACTTTCAGTTAAGTTTGCTGGCTTAGATATTGCTGACATTACCAATTATCCAATCATCAAGCTTTCTGAAATTTTGCGACCATATGCTGATGGGTCGGCTCCGGCACTGGTTAAGTTAGAGAAAGAGCATCCAGAAAAAGCGATTGTGGCTCAGCGTATTGCCTTCGATTTAAATGCTCGCATTGCTGTTTTGCTCGATCTTGGTCTTGGCTATTTAGCTCTTGATCGTGGCACACCGACTCTTTCGCCTGGTGAATTGCAGCGCTTGAGATTAGCTACCCAGGTGCGCTCTAATTTATTTGGAGTGGTCTATGTGCTAGACGAACCATCGGCGGGTCTTCACCCGGCCGATACTGAAGCCTTACTTTCGGCTCTAGAACAGCTAAAGAGTTCTGGCAATTCACTTTTTGTCGTCGAGCACGATCTCGACGTGATTAAGCATGCTGACTGGATTGTTGATGTCGGACCCGCTGCCGGAGAACAAGGTGGATATGTACTTTATAGCGGCCCCTCTGCCGGTTTAGCAGAAGTAGAAGAGTCGCAGACTAGACGTTATTTGTTTGCTGAAGAAAAGCCGCCACAGCGAAAGTTGCGCAAGCCCTCCGGTTGGCTCAAGCTCTCAGGTGTTACTCGCAATAATCTAAACAAGCTAGATGTCGCTTTTCCCCTTGGTGCCTTCACTACGATCACTGGTGTGTCTGGCTCAGGAAAATCTAGCCTTGTCAGTCAAGCCCTGGTAGAGCTAGTGGCCGAGGCGCTGGGGCAGCAAGTTCCTATTGCCGAAGAGGAAGGCGAAGAACTAGAAAAGGCCGAGGTGGCCAAAACTGGCGGACAGATTGCTTCTGGCATGGAAGGAGTCAAGCGCCTTGTGGTGGTTGACCAAAAAGCGATTGGCCGCACACCGCGATCAAACCTTGCTACTTATACTGGCCTGTTTGATCATATTCGCAAACTATTTGCTAGCACCAAAATGGCGCAGTCTAGGCATTATGACGCCGGTCGCTTCTCTTTCAACGTGGCAAAAGGACGCTGTGAGAATTGTGAAGGCGAAGGTTTTGTCATGGTTGAGTTGCTCTTCTTGCCCAGTGTCTATGCCCCTTGCCCCACCTGTCATGGTGCCCGCTATAATGCCAAAACTCTCGATGTGAAATATCGCGATAAAAATATTGCCGAAGTGCTGGGCATGACAGTTGACCAGGCCTGGCAGTTCTTTGAGGATGAGCCTGCGGTGCGCCGTTCCTTTCATGTCTTGCGCGAAGTTGGTCTAGGCTATTTGCGTCTTGGTCAGCCGGCCACTGAGCTTTCTGGTGGAGAGGCCCAACGCATCAAGCTAGCCACTGAACTACAGCGGGTGCATCGCGGCGATACACTTTATGTGCTCGATGAACCAACTACTGGTTTGCATCCTTCTGACGTTGAAAAGCTCATGACTCAACTCGATGGCTTGGTGCAATCAGGCAATACGGTTATTGTGGTTGAGCATGAAATGCGTGTGGTAGCTGGCAGTGATTGGGTGATTGATATCGGCCCTGGTGCTGGTGACCAGGGTGGCCAAATTGTAGCCTCTGGTAGCCCACAGCAATTGGCTCAAGTGAAGAATAGCCGCACGGCGCCTTATCTAAAGCGCTTTTTGGGCTGAAGCGGGTCGGACTACCCAGAACTCGGATTGTTGCATATACAACTATTTCATTTTTTTCAATGATCAGACTTTCTAGGACCAGACTTTCTACTTGCTCGCTGGATTGTTGAGTACTCAAGTATTTTTGCAAATGCGCATAAAGTTGAAGCTTACTTGTTTACTTACTTATTGCTAGTCGATGGCGCGTCATGCAAGTAGCGCGACGGCGTATCTGGCACAGTCAGAATTGAATCTTTTAAGAGCAAGAACATGGTTGGCTGAATTTTTAGTTCGCCACTGTATGGATGGCTATAGGCAGACAACATCCAGATGTTGAGAGCCATGGCCGTGGCCACGAGGGTAGTCATCATGCCTTGAATTTTGGGAAATTCTGAGGCGAAAATATAGCTCAAGAATATTGTAATACCGGCACCGAGGCCGACTATCATCCAGAGAGCCGGTTGCATAGAGGTTTGTGCTAGCAGTATTCGAGCACGTCTATGTTCTCCTAGGGTTTGCATAGAAGTAATTAGACCCTGCTGCAAATTGCTCTGTCTATCGTTTTCTGGAACGGTTGCTACGACTGATTCCCAAAGCTTTTGATAGGTTTCCCAGCCGTGATTGATTTTTTCTCGGCGTTCCATTTTTGGCCATTCGCTGTTTATGACGTCGTCAACATACTCGCGACAGAACTGTCTAATTCTTGGCCTGTCAATATCTGATAGCCCGCGTGCCACTCTAAAAATGCTGGCAACATTACTAGCTTCTTGTTCGTCGTGCATACGAGCATCGTTATACTTATCCATGGCTGAAGCTACCATGAAGCCGAGTAAGACAGCAAAGAGCGTTCCGACCACGCCCATCATCGCTTCGCCCGCGCTATGATGCTTCTCTAAAACTTCTTGCTTAATCGAGCGATTGACCAGCCACTGGCCGGCCAGAGCTATTGAGACAAATGCAACTATGAGTAATGCGCCGTGACCTAATGTATACATGACAGCAGAGGATAGCAAATATGAGCTTATCTGGCTACTCGTTTTGTCAGTTTGTACAAGCCGTAGGGCTCGCCGCAATCATGGCATTTGTCGTCTTTACGGCTCATCGGCGCTAGACTCGAGTTCAATTAAATGCATTCCTTCCTCAGTAAGCAGTCCTTCTTTGACTAGCTGCTTTAAGCAGTCTCTTTCAAGGTCAGCCACTTTATTTTTGAGAGCTTCTTCTTCAACAGCTTTGATTGATAAATCTTCAAGATGTAAGTCGTCAATTCTCTTGATTAGAGCATCCTGGTCCTTCTCTAGTTGACCGTTTAGACTTTCGAAAGAAGCTGCTGAAACTGCGCCAGTAGTGAACTGATCGGTCAAAAAGGACAGTGCCCGCTTCTTCGCGATTAGTTGAGCTTTTAATCGTCTGTATTGCTCGCTCCTCGGGTCTTTTAAATTCATCTTCAATAGTTTGACTAGTGGCTGGATGGTTAGGCCTGGAACAAGAAGGGTAAACAACACCACGCCAAATGTAGTGATTGTGATCATCTCTCGGTAGACGAATTTGTCTGGCAAGCTCAAGGCTAGTGCCATACACACCGATCCGCGCAGTGCTCCCCAGAAGAGCATGTGTCTCCACTTCCAGGGGATTTTGTGCTTCTTGCTGCCGATGAACGGGCATAGGCCATAAACAACAACAACTCGGGCAACCAAAACTAGTAGTATGCCAACTCCTATCTGGACCCCATATTTTACTAATAGGTCAAATTTGATTTGTAGCCCGATAAGCAGAAAAATTAGTGAATTGACTAGAAAGGCAGTGTATTCCCAAAAAGAATTCACTGCCATGCGTGTGCCAGCCGACATGCCGGTGCGACTTCCGTAGTTACCGATGACTACACCGGCTGCAACGACACTTAGTACTGCAGATACCTGAAGATGCTCTGCTAATAGGTATGAACCGTAGGCAAGAATTGTTGTTAGAGTAATTTCTAGTAAATGATCATCAAACAATCTTGTCACTCTTGAAGCGGCGTATCCAAGAAGAGCCCCAGTCACGCAACCCCCGAGGACGACAATTAGAAAGCTGCCGGCCGTGCCAGCGACTGAAAATGATGCTCCAGTAAGAACGATGGCTAGTACTAGCTTGAAAAGTACTACGGCCGTGCCGTCATTAAATAGGCTTTCGCCTTCTAGCAGCATCGTTAGCCCGCTATCCATGCCTAGTTTTCTGAATAGTGCCAGAACAGAAATAGGGTCAGTTGCAGCTATCATTGCGCCAAATAAGAAAGCAGGACCCAAGGCTACATTTGCTAAGTAGTGCATTCCGAAGGCAACAATTACAGTGTTGATTACAACCCCGACTGTTGCTAACACAGTGATTGGCATCCAGCTTTCTTTCAGCTCAGAAAGCTGAATATTCCAGGAGGCTTCAAATAGAACTGCTGGAAGGAAAATCAACAAAATTAAGTCTGGCGTTAATTCGATCGGCGGTAGAAGATGGCAAAGACCAATTACTAAACCAACGATAACTAGAGCTATCGAATACGGCAGCTTGATCCATTTTACCGACATGGCAACAGTAGCTGTGACCATTAGTAGCACCACAAAAATATCGATATGGATGGTTTCGTGCATTGTGTATTAGTGGTCCTGTTTTCTTGCTTGCAATAGCTCTCAATGCACTGTGAAAAGTAGATAATTGGCCATTATGTAAACTATTAGGATTGCTAGGGCGTCCCCAGCTAGAAACAAAAGCTTTTTCTCTGACCTATAGGTCAGTCCGATTACTACTATTGCCATTGAAATTACTGCCGTTAATGCAGTTAAAACGTTAATTTCAGAAACAGATCTTAGCAGTGGAGCTTTTAGGTAGCAAAAATCAATGATCGCGAGGATGGCCACATTGAAAAGATTGCTACCTAAGAGATTCGCCACTGCCATGTCGAAGGCGCCGATACGAGCTGCAGCTACTGATACCGTAATTTCAGGGAGTGAAGTAGTAATGGCAATGAAAGAAGAGCCGATGAAGCTTTCTCCCCAGCCAGTCGTCTTTGCAATTTTTTCGCCAATTTCTGGCAAATAGCAGGCCGCAACCACGATCATTAGTGAGTATAGAGTAAAAAACAAAATTGACTTGCGCAGCGTCGCTCCCGGCTGCTCTGCTTCAGCTAACTCTCCGGCAAATTCTTTGACGCGATTTTTTTCATATGAGTAAATCAACTTCATAGCGAGCAGATAGACAACTATAAAAACTAGACTGAGCGGATCAATCGAGTTAAGGGCTGTCAGAATTGGTAGGTGTTTACCAAATAGGATGTCTACCGCAGCGAAGCTAACTAGTACTATGCCGAATCCAGCAGATAGCATGTGTCCCTGGTGCACCATATGTGACACCGGTTTGCCTTTGGATAAAAGATCTAGGCCTGCTATCACCAGCATATTGAACATGCAACTGCCGAGGGTGCCACTCACTGCCATGTCCGGAAGGTCGTTAAAAGTAACGGCTGATACTCCGGTGATCAATTCTGGCAATGAGGTTATTGTTGCGAGGAGAACAAGCCCTACCCAGTTGCGTCCTAGACCTGTTTTGTCGGCAATGACATCTCCGTGAAAAGTGAGCTTCGTGCCAGCAAACATGATTATCCCTGCGCATAGGGCAAATTCTATCCAGATGTTGACCATTGGTAGCGCACCGTGCTTTCAAGAAGGATAGAGGCAACAAACAAGGTGCCGCTGACATCAGCGGCACCTTGAGAATATCAGAAACAGCAATATTAGTGGCCTTTCTTTTCAGCCTTCTTAGATGTACTTTTTTTTGTTTCTTTGGTCTCTTCTGTCTTTACTTCAGTTGTTGCTTCAGCATCAGTTGCGGCGGCATCTGCTTCTGCTTTTGCAGAAGTATCAGTGCTTGTAGTCGCTGTACTTTCGGTAGTTGCGGATGTTGTAGTACTTGTGGAAGCGGCGTCTTGCTGGGAGCATCCAGCTGTTGCAAAGGCAAACAGTGTCAGCGCTGCTAGCAAGTTTATAGAATGACGCATTTTATCTCCTAAGTAGATAGCGTATTTGCAATTGGTGGTTACTAATTGGCGATCCTCGCTTGCCGAGACTTGGGCATGAGATAACAAGAAGGAGACGAATCCAAACCGATATCAGTGAGAATCACCAGTCAAAAATGGTAGATCAAAGTTCTTGCGGAAAGCTTTCCGCAAGAACTTTGCAACTAGCCTTACTGTTCGAAGGCTAGGTAGAACTAGCTAAAACTGGGAAACGTGACTGTAAATGTTGAACCTATTCCATTGTTGCCTGGTTCGACTTTAATTGCTGCGTTGTGGTGACTGGCGACATCATTGACAATCGCTAGGCCAAGACCAGAACCGTCTTGTGAGGCTCCTTCTGCTCGGTAAAAGCGTTCAAATATTCGTTCTTTATCTTGCTCTTTAATTCCGCACCCAGTGTCTCTCACGTTTAGAGTTACGCTTTCTTGCGAAACCGTTAAGCCGACAATAACTTTGCCTCCAGCTGGGGTGTATTTAATGGCGTTGTCGACAAGGTTGCCGACCAGTTCATGAATACCCACGCGGTCGCCGGTGATCAATGCCGGTTGATCTGATGGCCCAAAACCTATGTCGATATTCTTTTTTATTGCCTGGTTAATATGCTGTTCTACGACGTCTGAGGCCACGAAATTGAGATCAATCATCTCGTCTGTGGCAATTGTTCGCGTCGCTGAATCGTTTCTCGCCAGTGCTAGCAACTGAGAGATCAGATGAGATGTCCTATCTAGACCTTTGTCAATCTGTTCCATCATGTTTCGCATTTCCTCCAGAGTCTGCGTCTTTACGCCTAAGCTAGAGTAGGTTTTCAGGCCAGCCAATGGAGTTCTAAGTTGATGTGAGGCGTTGGCGAGGAAGCGCTGTTTGGTTTTTGCATCTTCGCGCAGAATGTCAAGTAGCCTGTTGATTGCCTTTACTAGGGGGTATGTCTCTTCGGGTGAGATAGTATCGTCTATGGTGCTAAGGTCGCCAGAGCTTCGTGCGGAAATGGCTAGTTGTAATTGTTTTAACGGTTGTAAGCCCACGCTGATGCCAAACCAAACGGCTGATGCCCCGAGGATAGCCATTAACAGTTGCGGCAGAATGATTGTGACCAGAATCGATTGTGATAGTTGTTTGCGGCTCTGTAGCGTCTCCGCCACTTGGATTATCACTTCCTCTTTCATTCCTTCGGCGGTAGTATTAAGTTCTGCAATCCTTACTTCATCTTTGCCAATACGAGTAGTTCTAAAACTTGGACGCTCACTAGAAAGGTTCTGTAGGGGCTTGGGAAGGCATTCGTCACCAGATAGTCGCTCTCCTTTGGAACTCAAAACCTGGTAATAGAAACGATCAGTATTGTCGTGGCGTAGTATGGCCTGCGCCGCTGGCGGCAAGTCGATAACCAATTTTTCATTCTTTATGCGAATTCTAGCTGCAACTGAGTCGGCGGAGTTGACTAGTTCACGATCAAAGGCATCACTGGCAAATTTAACAGCTAGCCAGTATCCGCCGATTGCACTTACTAGCCAGATTGATCCAAGCAGAAGGGATAACCACAGCACAAGTCTTTTGCGAATAGAACGTCTCATTCAAAATTTTCCAAAAGATAGCCAAAGCCGTGTATTGTCCTGATTTTTACTTGTGTGCCTTCTAGTTTTCGACGCAGTCTGTGAATAACGATTTCAATTGCATTCTCGCTAGGTTCTTCTTCCCATGTGGCAACGTGTTCTACAAAAAGGCGCTTTCCAACAAGTTTTCCTGCTCGCTTAAGAAGCAATTCCAAGACGGCTACCTCTCGTTGAGTAAATTCGGCTAGCTCATCGTTAATAAATAGTTCTCTCGTGTTGATTACAAATCTAATTGGCCCGTGTTCTATCTCCATGCGATTGCCCCAGACATTCTTGCGCAATAGCGCTCTAATTCGAGCTTCTAATTCACCGAAGTCGAAGGGCTTTGTTAGGTAATCATTGGCTCCTAAGTCTAGGCCAGCAATTCGGTCGGAAACAGCGTCTCGTGCGGTTATAACAATAACGGGTACTGGGTTGCCGTTAGCTCTTAACTCTTTGAGTACCTGGCTGCCATCGATTTCGGGTAAACCCAAGTCGAGTACGAGTATGTCATAGGTCGATAGTTTGAGGGCGCTAGAGGCTTCTGTGCCCGTTCTTACGGCGTCAACGTTGTAACCTTTTGACTCCAAACCCAGGCGTAAGGCATTTGCAAAGAATTCGTCGTCTTCAGCGAGTAACAGTCTCATATTTTATGCGCCGTCCTTGAGCAAGCAATACGCAAGAAATTGTTTATAAGCTTTAGTGTCAAATGCATGCTAGTTTTCCTGGACCATGGAGGATAAAGTGCTGAGCGACCTCGCCCGGCCGGATCGGCCAAGCTTAATATTATTTTCTTGCGGTTTGCTGTCGCTAGCTAGTGCTTGGCCTGCAAATGATTTTCACGAAGCTTCGATCTTTGGTAGCTTCATGCACACTGACTGGTTATGTCTTCGCTTGTTTCTTGTTAAATCTTGATAGATGAGCCCATCGTTAGTTGATTGCTGCTCTGTAAGTGCACGACTAGTAGTGCCTCTTTGGGCAGTTTTTGATTTTTCTGGTGTAAATTTGTGCGGCGTTTCATGCCAAGATACCAAATTTGGAAAGATACAAAGTTCTGACAGAATTCCAGGGTGAATTTGTTCAGCTTCGCCGAGAACAACTCGTCTACCATCGCTCAGCGAGCTTAATGCGTACCACATTTTGCCGCCGTCAAATGACTCTATGTCATAGAGTCCGAACCATTCATGGAAGCCATGGTGTCGAATGTAATGAGCGCTGAACAGTGCAAGCTTTTTCTTCAGGTCATGACTCTCTTTGCGCTTTAGTTCGTAGCCAATGCCTAGTAGTAATGACAAACAGCCCAGAGAGAGTAATTTTGTGGTAACTTCAAGATCCATTTCTTTCCAGTTTTACCGTCTCCCAACGTGCACGAGATGAAATCCGATTCTTCGACGGTATGTTACCGTCAATTAGATCGTTCGTCAAACAAATCAATTGTTGCTAAGCTCAGCTTAGCTCTCTGATTGGGTCGCGTGTTTGAGGCTTCGCCGTTTTAAGTAAAGGAGTTTATGTCCATTAAGTTGATATCGCACGTAGAAGACTCTCAATTGACTGCTTTACAGAAGCGCTTGGAGTCAATCAGTCTTCTCACCCCGGAGTTTATCGTCTTACTGGCTGGGTCTACTGTTATTGCTACGTTCGGACTCTTTCAAAATAGCGCAGCTGTGATCATTGGAGCGATGATTATTGCGCCGCTTATGCGACCACTGGTGGCTTTGTCGTTGGCAACTATTACTGCCGATACTGCTCTTCTTCGTAGAGCCATGTTTACTCTAGTTGTAGGCTCAATAACCGGATTATTGATCGCAACTGCTATGGCATCCTTTCTTCGCTCTCTTGAGCTTAGTCCCGAAATTCTAGGTAGGACCCATCCTACTTTGCTTGATCTGGGTGTGGCGCTAATTGCTGGGGCAATTGGTGCCTATTGCCAGACTAATCAGAAGTTGGCCGACAGTCTTGCTGGTGTTGCCATAGCTGTTGCGCTGGTGCCCCCGTTAAGTGTTGTTGGCATTGGCCTTGCCTTAAATGAGGTCTCAATTTGGTCAGGGGCTGCGTTGCTCTATGCGACAAATTTGATTGGTATCACTCTGGCCGGTTCTCTTGTGTTTCTGCTTATGGGTTATACACCGTTGCAGCAGGCTAAGAAGGGTCTGGCAATTTCTGCGGCCATGACTATTTTGCTTATTCTGCCATTGGCGTTAAGTATGCGTGAACTTGTGCTTGAGAATCAGATTAGCGCCAAAGTTCGTAGTCTACTGAAGGATAGAACCCTTACTTTTCGAGGCGTTCTATTGCGCGAAGTAGAGGTGAAGCGGTTCAGAACCCCAATGCGTGTTATGGCTACGGTGATTGCTTCTAATTGGCCCATTTCGGCCAATCAAGTCAAGTTAGTACAAGACTTTTTGGTGAAGGAAATTGGTATACCTATAGAGTTTAGGCTGCGCATAATTCCCTCTCAGGAGTTATCGGTTTACGATATTTTGCCTGAAGAAGTGCCCAAAACTCAATTAGTACGGCCGCTACCGACTACTGATGCCGGCACTGTAGAGCCAGAGCCAGCGCCAACTACTGATGCCGGTACTGTAGAGCCGGAGCCGGCGTCAACTACTGTCGGTACTGTAGAGCCAGAGTCGACAGCAACAACACCTGTTCCAGCGGATAGTAAAGCTGTGACTGAATCTGGTTTGGGTGAAGGTAAATGATTAACCGTTTTTCGGGAAGCTAATGGTTATGGAAGTGCCCTTGCCGTTCGCGCCTGATGCCACTGTCGTAGTGGCATTATGAGTGGTGGCAATTTCTTTGACGATTGCGAGACCCAGGCCGGTTCCGGGCTTGTCTGTTGCGGCGCCTCGATAGAACCGTTCAAAGACTTTTTCTCTCTCGTTTGTCGGGATGCCACAGCCATCGTCTTCGATTGTTAATAAGGTTCTATCAGTTTCGACCATAATTTTGACTACTACTTTACCGCCTGGTTCCGAGTAGAGAATGCTATTTTCAATTAGGTTGGAAATTAGCTCTTCGAGGCCGTTGCGATCGCCATAGACAATTGCCGGTTCTGATGATGCCAGAAACTCAAATTCAAGTTTGTTGCGAATTGCCTCGGGAACATGCCCTGCAGTGACTGCTGATGCTATCGTGCTGAGATCAATCTGAGTAAAGGGTTTTACAGCATTGGCTCCTGGTTCAGAGCGTGCCAGTACTAATAGTCGATTGACCATGCGGCTCATGCGGTTAATTGCTGCCTCTAGGTCGGCCAGTACATCTTGTACTTCTGCGTCTTTGACCATCTTGCGCACGAGATCGCAGTAAGTTGTCACCACTGCCAGCGGTGTTCTTAGTTGGTGAGCGGCATTTGAGGTGAAGCGTTTTTGCAATTCAATATCATTTTCAAGTTGCTTGAATAGCCGATTTAGTGCCTTAATTAGCGAAATTATTTCTACTGGTTCGTCTACGTTTAGCGGGCACAGATCGCCAGCTGCTCTTGCTTGCACTGCCTGCTCTACATTTGCTAGTGGGCGCAAACCCCGCCCGACCCCGATCCAGATCGCCCCGGCGCCGCAGATTATTATGGCAATTTGTGCTAGAAAAATACTAATGGAAATCTGATTGGCTAGTTCTTTGCGAGTATTTCTAGTTTCGGCGGCTTGAATGACAACATGATCAAAGATCGAATCTGGTGTTGGCACAGTTAGAGTCATTACTCTAATTTCTCGACCTTTGAATTCAATGGTGCGAAAACTTGGCTCTGCTTCGACCTTCGTTGATGTCGAGGATGTATTTGCATCAACGATATTCGGGGAGTTGATGGGGGCACTCTGCTCTGAGCTGTTTTGGGCGATTGTTGGAGGTAGAGGCAATAGCTTGTCGCCTGAGATGACTTTGCCATCAGGGGAAATCACTTGAAAATAGAAATCATCTTGATAATTGTGCTTGAGGATAGCTAGGGCTGCTGGTGGAAGATCGACTGTCAACCTGTCGCCCTTGGTTTTAATTCTGGCAATGACAGAGTCAGCTGAGTTGGCCAGCTGCTTGTCATAAATGCTACGTGCTAAGGCTAAGCCAAGAAAGTAAGAGGCTACTGTGCTCAGCAGTGCCAGGCTTAGTAGTGGCACAAGAAGCCAAATTAACAGCTGATACTTGATAGATTTCTTCCACTGTCTACTCAATGATGAACCCTAGGCCTTTCACTGTTTGTATTGAGCAGCCGGAATGTTCGATTTTTTTACGTAGTCTATGTATGACAATGTCGACCGCATTGCTCGACATGTCGCGCTCTAATGATGAAAGGTGTTCAATTAAATCGTTCTTGAACACTACTCTTCCTCGTCTCTGTAGCATCAACTCTAATACCAGGTATTCACGTGCTGATAAGTCGATTGGCTGATCTTCTATGGAAAACCTGTTAGCGAAAGTGTCGAGAGAAAGTGTGCCTACTTTAATTGCTGTTTGGTTGGCCCATTTGTCCTTGCGCAATAGGGCTCTAATTCTGGCTTCAAGTTCACCAACATTAAAGGGCTTGCAGAGATAATCATTTGCTCCAAGGTCAAGTCCGTGAATTCGATCTTCTGGAGTGTCGCGGGCTGTGAGGATGAGAACCGGCAGTGACTTACCTTCTTTTCTCAGATTTTGTAGCACTGTCAGGCCATCCCTTTGAGGAAGGCCGATGTCTAATATGACGAGATCATAGGCATTGCTAAATATCGCAGCTTCAGCATCTAGACCATTCTTGGTGCTGTCAATTTTATGACCGCTATGCCGTAAAGTTCTAGATAATCCGTCTGACAAAAATTGATCGTCTTCTGCCAGCAATATATAAGCCATTGTTTCAGTCGCTCATTTTTGTTTGGTAGGCGGCAGAACCTTCGTAAGCGCAATAGTTCTTGCTGATTTTGATTGTAAACTGTCCGCTGCCAAACTGTTTATTGCAAAAGTATTTTTGGGGCCAAACATCATCGACCAGAGTACTTAACTGCAAATTCTCTCTTGTATTGAGCCGACTTGACGATCTAATTTTGATTTTGATTTCGATTGCGTCATGCGGCACTGTTGGGCGAACGACTGCCACCAATTCTCTAGTGAGTTGGCTGCCAAAGACTCCTTCATGGCATAGGTCCTGGTAGATTTTTCTTTGTCGCTCATTGTTAAACATTGAGCGATGGCATGGGCAAATGCTGCAGGATTGTGCGGATCAAGTTCGACGCAGCCGCTTCTCAGCTCGTTGAACGCTCCGGCACCCCTTGATAGCCCCAGTACGCCCGGGTGTGACTTCTGGCAAGCAACGTATTCTTTAGCGGTTAAATTTAAGCCGTCTCTGACGGGGCTTACAAGCATTACAGCGGCCTTGCTGTAGAGGCTGGCTAGTTCGCCTCCCGTCCTTGGTAGATCAGTCCAAACAAGAGGCTGCCAGCCACCAGTCGCTCTGTGTGAGTTGAGCGCGGTATAGCGCTCTTGGCAATTTTGCCAGTAGCGGTCAAATTCTGGCAGTCCTTGTCTAGACCTTGTCCCAAGTTGGAGGAAGGAAACTTTTTTTTGCCACTGTGGATATTTCTCAAAGAAACAGTCTATGGCGGTGAATCGCTCAGCCACTCCTTTTGTATAATCGGCGCGATCGACACTCAGTATTATTGGCATGCCCGGTGGTGTAAGTGCTTGTTGGCGTAGGCTTCCTAAATTTGCTAAGTCGCTCCAATGCTCGCTATCAATTCCTAGTGGAGCGCTTACAAATTTTGTAGAGTGTGATTTGTAGCTAGTTCTATCTATAAGTTTGATTGTGTGATCAGAAGTTTGCACGTTAAATTGGTGCATGTGATCAGTGACGAAATTGAAGAAATTTTGGCGATACTCTTCAGTGTGGAAGCCAACTACGTTGGCATGAAGAAGGCCTGTGGCTAATTCTGCCATGGCATCGACGTGTTCTGGTCTGACATATTTAGGCCAAGGAATGTGCCAGAAGACAAAACTTTCCGTTGAATGCTTTAGTAGGTTTGGCATAAGTGCAAACTGGTAGTCGTTTACAAAGAAGGCGTTGGCGTCTTTGTCTATGTTTCTAAGTCTGAATGCTATGCCTGAGTTAAAGGCCTTGTAGCAGAGTCTTTCTTGCTCACTGTAGTGGGCAAATTGAGGTAGATCATGCAAGACAGGCCAAAGAAAGTTGTTGCAGTACTTGTAGTGATTTTCAACGAGAATGCTATCGAGCACATAATTTGCGTCATCGCCCTCTGCGTTTCTGCAGATCAGGCGCTCTCCGTCGATAAACCACCATTCAGATGAGTTGCTTTCTTGTTCGAATATTTGTGTAACAGCGCTAGATACGCCGCCAGGAGCACTGGGCCCACGATATGAAAGTATTTGCACTGTGCACCTCGGTTAGCTCAACGCCTTTGCCTCTTGGCTTTGCGTTCTGTTTGAAGCCTCTGTATTCAGCATAGGGTGCGGTTTTTTCAAACGCGTTTCGCTCGCTCGACCTCGTTGGCGTTTCAAACGCGTTTCAGTTTTTGCCCGTTGGCAAATTAACCAGACATTTCACTTTCTTCGAGCTGCTTGCGAGAAAATAGAAACGTGTTTGAAACGCGATAATTTAATGATGGTGTTATGAGTCTGAAATCAAGGAAGCTGTTTGAGAAACAGTCTGAATATGTGGTTGATTCTCGGCCCCTCTGTCAGGGCCTGCCATTTTTGCTGACAGATTCAGCACATCCGCGGTTGGTTCTTAAGAAGAGCAATCATTTTATTGTGCTAGACCGCGAGGCTTGCATTCCTGCATGCAATACCCTCGGTTTTGGCTATTACCACAATGACACCAGGCATTTGAGCCAGTGGGAGATTCTTTTAGATGACGTATCTTTGTCACTTCTTTCGTTTGATGTGCAGAAGGGTTACGCCGGTAGCTTTCTGTATACAAACCCTCAGACTCCTACTCTTTTGCAGCAGAAAATCATGGTACAGCGCCAGATTGTTCTATCTGACATAGTCTGCGAGAGGCTCGTTGTTGAAAATTTCAGTTCTGAAGAAATTACCATTAATCTGCGCATCAAATGTCAGTCTGATTTTGCTGACATGTTCGAAGTACGTGGCTTGAACCGCCCTGAGCGTGGCCTGCGCATGATGCCATCGGCCGATCTTGAGGGCAGACGTGTGTTTCTTGGCTACAAGGGCGCTGATGGCGTTCTACTTGAGACAATTGTCGAATTTACTGGCCAAAAGCCAGATTTACTTTCTGAAGGAGAGGCTCTTTTTAATTTAGTTCTGCCCGTGAGAACACCGTGGGAGCTTGAAATTCGCATTTATACAAGAAGTAATGAGTCATCTGATTATGTGTTTGCCGATATAGGAGAAGACAACTTTCAATCTCAATTAACTGAGGCTGATAGGCAATTTATTGAGTGGCGCGGAAGCGGTGCAAAAGTTGCGACAAAGCACGAAATTGCTAATCTCACCATTGAACGTGGCTTGCGCGATATTTATATTTTGCAGCAGGAGACCCCAAGGGGCCCGGGGTTAGCGGCAGGAGTGCCGTGGTACTGTGCTGTTTTCGGTCGCGACAGTGCCATTGCGGCACTGCAGGTTATGCCGTTTTATCCTCAGTTGGCTCGTCAGTGCCTTGAAGTTTTAGCCGCCTATCAGGGTACGAAAACTGACGAATTTAGAGCCGAGCGGGCAGGCAAAATTATGCATGAACTGCGTCTAGGAGAGCTAGCCAGGTTAAATACTATTCCTCACACGCCTTACTATGGCACCATTGACGCTACCGCACTTTGGGCAATTGCTCTCGAGCGATATCTGCAATGGACAGGCGATCTGCAGTTTGCTGATAAGCTTTGGCCCCAAGTACAGCTGGCTTTGACTTGGCTCGATAGTTCTAGCGATGGATATTTATCCTACAAACGCGAGAGCCCACAAGGACTTGAAAATCAGGGCTGGAAAGACTCCGGCGATTCTGTTTGCCACCTCGACGGTTCTTTGGCTGTACCCCCAATCGCTCTTTGCGAGGCACAAGGTTATCTTTATGCTGCTCGTATTGCCATCGCCAGTATCGCTAGCATGCTAGGAAACTCTGAAATAGCTGCCAATTTGAGATTAAAGGCCCACAGTCTTAAAGCAAAATTTGTTAATGACTTTTGGATGCCAGACGAGGAGTTTTTGGCATTGGCTCTAGACTTTGAGGGCAAACAGGTCAAGGCCATTTCATCTAATGCTGGCCATTGCGTTTGGTCTGGAATCTTGGATGGTGAGCGGGCTACGAAGGTAGTCGATCGCTTACTCTCCCAAGATATGGACACTGGCTGGGGCCTTAGAACTTTGTCTAGTGATGCCTCTAACTACAGTCCTATGAGTTATCACAACGGTTCTGTGTGGCCCCACGACAATGCCATCATTATGGAAGGAATGCGAAATATTGGCCGCATTCGCGATGCCCATCAGCTCATGGGTTCCATGGTCGAGGTGGCTCAGCACCAGCAAGACTTTAGGCTGCCTGAGTTATTTTGTGGTTTTGAGAGAAGTGATTGGAGCAAGCCTATTGATTATCCCGTGTCGTGTTCACCGCAGGCTTGGTCTGCCGGAAGCATTTTTCAGATGATTAGTGCTTGCCTAAATTTTCAGCCCGATGCTGCCAATAATGTCTTGCGAATTATAGAGCCATGCTTACCTGACTGGATGGAGCAGGTGACAGTGCGTGACTTGAAGGTCGGAAAGAGTTCGTTGGATATTGCTTTCAACATCGCCAATGGTCAGACGTTTTGTCAAATTTTGAGAAAAAAAGGTGATTTGAAAGTGATCATCGAGACATAGGGCTACTTAGATGAGGTTGGAAGGATGCGTATAGCACAGTTAGCACCGCTTGCAGAAACCGTTCCCCCTAAGCACTACGGCGGTTCTGAACTAGTTGTCAGCTTGCTCACTGAAGAGTTGGTCAAGCGCGGTCATGAAGTAACTTTATTTGCTAGTGCTGATTCTTTGACATCAGGTCGTCTAGTTTCCTGCGCTCCTACTGGTTTGCGGCGAGCCGATGATATTCCGCCCACTCGCTGGTCTGCCTATGAACTCAAGTCTTTACTAGCCTTAGAGAGTATGCAAGACCATTTTGATATTGTGCATAGTCATATGGGCTATAGCGCCTTGTCGTTCTTGCGCAATCTAACTTGCCTGAGTCTTAGTACCAATCATAATCCTGTTAAAGACTACTGCTCTGATATTTATCTGAAGTTCCAGGAACTGCCTTTTGTTGCTATAAGCAATGCCTATAGAAGACTCAACTATCCTGACGACTTAAACTATGTAGCAACCATTCATAATGGTATCGATATTAGTGGCACAGTTGATCTGGCTCAGCCGCGACGCCATCTCTTATTTTTAGGCAGAATCTGCTCAGATAAAGGCACTGTTGAGGCCGTTCAAATAGCCAAAAGGCTCGGCATCCCTATAATTTTAGCCGGAAAAGTTGATGATAATGACCGTGAATATTTCGAGACGTTTGTGCGACCACTGATCTCTTTGCCAGACGTTGAATATGTCGGAGAAGTTTCTACAAGTGAGAAAGCGAGGCTTTACGCTAGTGCTATTGCTACAGTATGTCCAATCAAATTTGACGAACCGTTTGGATTAGTTTTTGCTGAGTCTTTAGCTGCTGGCGCTCCGGTCATGGCGCTGCGAAGAGGTGCTGCCCCAGAAGTTATAGATGACGGTAAAACTGGAATTGTATGCGATACGGTAGATCAGTTGGTCAACCGCTTTGGTGAGATTGAGAGTATGAATAGAACGACTTGTCGAGAAACCGCTAAGCTTTTGTTCAGTAAAGAGAGAATGGTCGATCAGTATGAAGCCCTCTACTATCAGCTATTGGTGAACCGTCAAGAGAAAGTGCTCTACGAGGGCTGTGTAGCGTGATCAAATATGAGTTAGATAATCGTTCCCTGTCAGAATCTACTAAAGACCTAAAGCCGCTTCTTGCTAAGCGGCCGCCTTTTTTGTTCTTAGATCGCGACGGCACCCTTGTTCCTATCGCTGATAATCCAAAAGATGCCATTCTTGGTGCAGCCACATCAAAAGTTCTTAGACGATTGAGTGCTCGCCTCTCTAAACGAGTTGCTATAGTCAGTGCTCGCGGCTTAAATATGCTGGCGACTGAGTTTGATTGCAATCAGTTCATTCTCGCTGGCAACTATGGACTAGAGATAAGCTTTCCGTCAGGTAAAAAGATCGTACACCCCGAAGCTCAGAAGGCGCTCTCTCTACTTTCTGAAGTGCGATTTGATTTGGCGCAAATGGCAGAACGAAATGCCCGGCTTATGCTAGATGATCATCAGTATTCATTTTGTTTGCACTTTCACAAAGTACCGTCAGAAGAGTGGCCGGTTATTTATAGACAGATAAATGAGCTCGAGCAAAAATATTGTTCATTGCAATTTAGGGCGCTGCCAACGAGTTATGAGATAGTGCCAGCGATTGAATGGAGCAAAGCCAGTGCTCTCGATAAAATAGTAGCGGAACTTTCCCTTAGTGCCGAAGAGTTTTTGTGCATGGCATTTGGTGATTCTTCGGCAGATGAACCCATGTTTCAATGGGTAAATCGCCATGGTGGATTGAGTTTTAATGTTGGGGGAAGAGCCTCTGCTAACGCTACTTCAACGCTCGATAGTTCTTCTGATGTGATCGAATTTCTTGAGGCTTTATTGGTGTTGAAGTGAACGGAGTTTTTGCTTGACCGCCGGTGCTTTTCGATTGAAGTGTTTTAAGATGATCATTTGTCGGTAGAGTACAGTCTGAGCTGAGTCTCGAAGGCTGTTGGTGTGACCATTACGTCGCCTGAAAAGGGGTCATCGTATGTCACAAGCAAGAATAAGTTGAGACAAATGACTAAACTGACGATTCCTACCATCACGAGTTGAATTTTTAAATTGTCGGCACCAAAAAAATAGGTGAAGACAATAGTGGAAGCGCCTCCAAGAATTAAGACTAACCAGAGCTCTGTCGGTAGTCCAGAATGAAGGGCTTCTACTCGCATGCGCCGATTGTCGCCTACCGATTCCATTGCTGAGAGCAGAAGCTGTTGCGCATTCGATTGGCGTTGTGTCACTGGTTCGTAGGTCGTGCAAGCCGTCCAGAGCTGTTTATAAACGGTCCAAGCTCGAATGCTGTCCTGCTTGGTAGTGAGCTTTGGCCATTCGTCGTTGACCACTTCAGTGGCATAATTTTTGCAGAGTGTGCGAATTTTGTCTCGTTGCGAGTTTTCCAAGCCTTCAGCTAATCTATAAACATTGCCTAGGGCTGACGCTTCCTGCTGAACTGTTTTTTTAGCGTCGCCGAATCTCTGCATGGCATCGGCCACCATGAAACCAAGCAGAACTGCAAACAGCATAGCCACAAATTGTGAGTACGGATCGCTTATGTCATGTTGCGTCTTCAGGTCTATGGCCTTCATCCAGCGACGCGCACCCAGCAGGCCGAGAATAGAAACACCAACAATGAGAATTGTTGCGAAGAGTCCAATAGCCATAGTCATACTTTTCTCGACCCTCCTGTTTCAATTCTTTGCCGTGTATTTCAGAAGCAAGGTTACCCGAATTTTCGATGTGATATCTACCTAGTGAAATTATTTGCTCTTCAATTCCTTAACGCTTACCGTTGTAATCGACCACCAAGGGCCTTTTGTTTGACCCCAGAACGCAGCCCAGTACCAATGGGAGACATCAGTATAGTTTTGGCCTTTGTCGTCAAAGATGCGTTCTCGTACTTCAAGGCGCCGGGTACCTTTTTGAGCGTCTAAAACATTCCAGTTGATGCCGGCTTGGTCTGTTTGACGAGGAAGATTGGTGATTTTGAAACCGCTTGCTCGATAGCAGTCTGCCGCAGGATGCAACTGCCTGGTGGCTTGGTTCACTCTCCGGAATATGATCGTTTGTTTGTCTGTTTGGAAAACTGCAATTTTCCCAGGAAAATTCCTGGCAAATTCTTCTTCGCTGCCAGAGAGAGGTACAGGTCTGAGTTTTTCTCCTTCATACACGGTTGGCCAGTTTGTTTGGTTGTCTCCTATTGCCACCTGTGAACCTGAGACTGTGGAACTTTGGCTGCCAATGCCACCTGCGAGTGTGGCCCATGAGTAAAAGGGAAGGAGCGCTGCTGTGGCGCAGGCAATGAAAAAGTATTTGTTTCCCGATCGTCCCCCCTCTGCTTCATTACCTTGTGGTGCCGACTGATCTGCGGCTGCACTGATTTCAAGGGTTTCATTTGTCAGGCTTTTTCCAATTGTCAGACTCCTTCCAAAGCGCTTGTCCACAAAGAAGAGAATTAGAACCACTAGCAAGAACGCTGCCACTCCTGTACCGGTGTGCACTGCCGTCTCGAAAAGCGAAGCGAATGACTGGTGAGCGAAGAACTGGTGGGTGAATAACTGTTGATCGAATAATTTGGGAATTTCCGCTGGTGCGGCAATTATTCCGGCTTCAAGGTAGAACAGTGAGGTGACCCGCAGTACATTGGCGAATACCGCTGAGGTTGTGGCTAATATCAGATACAGCATCGCTTGTGTGGGTTTGGAGTTTCTTAGGCTAAGCAGCACCGCTGCCATATAGAGAGCTGCCCAGAGCATTTTGATGCCGCTACAGGGTGCATCTATTTCAATCAGTTGGTTGTGCCAGAGCAGTGAAGTGCCTTGGGCAATTACAGGAAAACCATTGA
This sequence comes from Candidatus Obscuribacterales bacterium, assembly GCA_041675385.1. Classification (GTDB taxonomy): domain Bacteria; phylum Cyanobacteriota; class Vampirovibrionia; order Obscuribacterales; family Obscuribacteraceae. The sequence continues at coordinate 59,593 of JBAYTY010000016.1, read as the reverse complement.
TGCTCAGCAGCGCTACTGCGCACTGAGCTACTACTAGGCGCAAAGGATAGCCAAGATAGAAGTTGAGCGAGGCCACTAGTGGTAGGGAAAGCAAGAGCAAGATCCATTGGCCGCTGTTGAGAGGCCGACGCAAGATATAGCTGAGAGCTAAAGCCAATGTGATTAGAGCCAGAGCGGCACTTATTAGTTTAGGGGCAAGAAATAGCGAAAGACCATAGAGCGCTAGCATGGCGGTGATGGTCGTGGGAATGGGTGAGGGCTTGGGTGTGGGTATCGATGTGTTTGTGGCTGTGTTTGTGGATGTGGGGATGGATGTGGCAGCGCTGGTTGCTTTTGATTGCTGGTTGGCAATTAGGCCAAGAAGCGTAATCAGTGCCACTATTCCTAGCGGTTCATCCGATTGATCACAAAGTCGTAGGCCGTACCAGAGCCAGACTGGCCAGAATGCTGCGAGCAATGAAAATATGATCAACTGCTTTGAGCCTTGCGCTTTTTGTTGTTCAACCAAGTGCCAGCAAATATCATCCCTATGATTGAAAGCAATATCCAGGTATCAGCTTCTGGTACTGGCTTGCCGTCTGCGTCAACTGTATCGCCGTTAGCATCTATGAAGTTACCATTGGCATCTGGGGTTTTGCTATTTGGTACTACATTAGACGCGGCATCTGATGACTCGTCAGCTTCACTGATCTCTGAGCCGTCGTCGTTAGGAGGAGCTGCGTTTTCTTTATAGTTGGGGGTCATTTCTAGTCTGAAATTCTTCTTCTGCACTAGCTTGTCACTGGCTCCGCCAGAGGCAGAGCCTTCGAACTGTGCCACGACTCCATTTGTTGCCCCTTGCAGTATGGGGCTGTCGGATTGACCTTTCTCTGCTTCTGCTTTCATTTGTTCTGCATCTTTGGCGCCGCCCATGGGTGACATAGCTATTTGCTTAGATTCTTCCATGGCGCGCATCTGCTCGTTGCTGTCCCGCTTCCCTCCGAAGCCATCTTGAGGTGAGTTAGATAGGCTCGCGGTTGGCGGTGCTGACGAGGCAGCTGAACTCAGAGAATTGAGTTGATCTACTTTTGATTTGAAATTGCGTTCAAGGTTGGCTTTAACGTTGAGATCTTCAGAGATTTTTCTTTTCAGTGCCCTGATCTCGCCCATCGGTTTGCGGAATCGATCTGAGAACTTAGTTTTAGGTTTGGCTACAGAAGCCAAAGTCTTTTCTTCGGGATCGGTAACTATGGCGCTTGATACGGGGCTTATGATTTGGAAGGCTTGGGCCAGCACGCCGGGCTCGGAGCTGCTGGCCTGCGTTGGGTTTTGCAAGTCTTCGGCAATTTTTTGGTTAGCCCAGATTTGCGCTAAGCGTTTGTCTCCAGTACCTCCAGGCAGAGCGCTGGGCAGTTCATCTGAGTTTGCTCCCTGGGTGAATACATATTCTGGCTCTGGGCTTGTGCTTGTATCTGTACTTGTGTTAGAGCAGGCATTAAAGAATGAGACTAGGTCGGTTTTTAGATCACCAGTGCGCTCAACTCTTACAAGGGACTTTGGGGCATTGACGCCATTTAAGAGTTCATTGGGTCCAGCCATGACTTGCATATCAAACAAGAGTGGACGTTCTGAGCGCTTCAGGCAAGCTTGAACATTTGCCGTGCTCTCTGATGTCATCGGTTGAGCGGCATGTATCCACAAGACTGACATTCTATTGGTCATAGCCGCCAGCGAAAGGGCATCGTTTAGGGTTGCCGAATCATCTTGGCCGCCCTCGCCTTTGATTGATTTTAAGGTTTCAGCAGCATTGAGAACATCCCCACTGTTGCCTTGTTGTAAGCCCGAGTATAGTTCGCTTGTTGTGTCTCCGACTACCTTGATTTGTACGCTCATAGAGGGTGGAACGGCTTTTATGGCTTCGGCAATTTGGGCGAAAGATTGCTGCATCGAGGCAGAACCGTCAATCACTATGAGCAGGCTGTTGATTCCGGGATAGCTAGCTGGCCGCAGATTGCGGGTGACTCTAAATTGACCAGGTAGCTGGTTGCCTTGGTATGAAATTGCTTTGCTGGCTGAATTTCTTGGGGCTGAGACAACTGCACCAAAGCAGGCAAGCTGGGCGTTTTCGATGTTGCCCTTAAGTTCGTATGATTGTTTTGTTTCATCTGGTACAACCGTATCGGTTTTCACTTCGTTTGCTTGCGCTACTTGCGCCTGAATGATCTTTAGCCCCCCGGCCGTGAGCGGTCCGTTTGATTTAATATCGACTTTGACTGGCGAATCAACCTGGAAGTTGCGCTCTAAAAATGCTGGCATCATTAATGACGCTTGCTTGTCTGTTGGTATAGACATGGGCGCGGCTATTTGTAGCTTCACTGTGACAGTCTGCCCTGGTTGCACTGGGTAGCATTGCACTAAAATCTGGTCGCTGCCGCAAGTGCTTACCAGTAGCGGGTCTTTCTTCTCCATTACAGCTTTTTTGTAGCGCGCTCTGGCTTTGCTGCGCACCATGATGGTGGCGTCACGTTCGACATTGTTGATGGTTAGTGTAGCTTTGGTTGTCACTGCATGCGGTGGCAACAGTATCTTTGCTCTGGCTTCACGATTGAATTTTGAGTCGTTAGTAAAGGCAATAGTCCAGTTGAGGCTAGCTAGGGCAATGCTGGGGTCGACGTTTCCTGTAATCTCTGATTGCGAAGCTGAAAGCCCTCTAGCGACTCCGCAAACTTCTTCGCCGGCTATGTCTGTATCGATATCAAATTCATCATCAACACCCGCATTGAGGTTTGCTGGGTCGGTAATCACTCCGGTGTGTTGAATGGTCGCCCGGGCGGCTTTGGGGATAGGAACAGAGTTATAGGGTTTGCCTGTGACCTTAAAAAATACTCTTCTGTTTTGATCAATTGTTGTGTGATGGGCGCTTTCGTAGAGTGATCCAAGAATGTCTGTAGCTTTGCCAGAGCGCTCATAGCAAGAGCGCAGCAAGACTTCCTGGCTGCCGTAACGCCTGAGCCAATCTACTCCAGCACTTGATTCGATAACGTTCTTGTCGGCTGCTTTGGCTAAATTGATTCTGGTCAAAGTCGATGGCAATTCAATGGCTATCACCATTACAAGAATGATCATGTGACCCATATGCTCAAACTGATGAGCATTGAAATATGTTCCTTTGCGGTCGGCTAGACGACAAACTGTTTTGCCTGCAATCAAATTACAAGGCACAGATAAGAGTGGCGCCAGACCAAGCAGACCAAAACCAAGAGCTAGTGCAAAGAAACACGATATCGGTGTCAGTGGCAGAAACATGAGAGAGTAAAGGCAGCTTACGCCCATGGCCATCCCGCTCGCTAGAGACATGAAGGCGTAGTGATTGGAGAGATCTTTGCGTGTGCCCAGCCAGACTAAGAAATTGCTTAGCGGTATCAGGGCGAAAAGCACAACGTGACTGGCTGTGGGAAATGGGTCAAAGAAATTGTGAGCGCAAAAATGGAAAGTAGTTTCAAACAACAATGCTATTGTCGGCAAAATGACGCCGCAGAATAAAAATAGCAAGCCGCGCTTTTTTACTTGTCCATGTTCAATTGGGTCGAAATGTTTTGGCGCAAAAGCTTTGCTTTCGGCTTTGCCCTTGTCTGGCTTTTTATCTTTGGACAATTGCGCGGGCTGAGGCATTTACATCTCCAGATTTCTGCTCTGAGCAATTAAGCCTAGGGTCCTGCCATTTGATATTCCCAAACCCACTACAATGTTAGCCGCCGATCAGAAACTTGAAACTGGGGAATATCCTGATCTGCGGTTTCTGCTACGTTTGTTTCTCAGTTGATGCTATACGATTGTTTGCAAAGCCAATTAAAGAGGGTTCGCGGTTGGAAATTATCGGCGGAATACTAGTTTTGATTGTTATGCTGATTTTTTCAGGCATAAAGGTAGTTAAAGATAGTAACCGGTTGGTTATTTACCGCTTTGGCAAAGTCGTAGCTACCAAAGGTGCCGGCGTGCACTTGGTCATGCCGATTTTTGAGACCGCAGAGACCGTCGATACGCGGGTGAAGGTGGTAGAGACTCCTGAGATTACTGCAACTACCCTAGAGCTTGAAACAGTAAGTATCTCGGCTGTTTGTATGTTTCAGGTGGGAGATGTGGCCAAGGCTGTTACCAAGGTTGACGATTATGCAAGTGCCACTGGCGCCGTCGTGCAGACTGCTCTGCGCACTGCCGTTTCGCAGAATGACTTGCCGACTTTGCAAACTGAGCAGAAGGGAATTAACAAAAGACTGAAGGCGCTGGCGGAGAAGCAGACTCGCGAGTGGGGTGTCAACATCAAGTCTATTGAGATCAAGCACCTTCAAGTTTTGCCCAAGCTAGCCGTAACTGAGATCGATGTTATCGAAGCGGAGGCATAGCCGTGCTTCGTTGCCGCTAGCAACCGTTTTGAGTTTTTTTGCTAGATTCTGCAAAACGGCGCAATTCCTTAATTCGATACTCGTTGTGGTGTGCATCTATTTCGGTCAATAGCTGACAGATTGCCTCGAACTCCTCCCAGCGATTGAGGCCAGCATATGCTTTTCCTAGAAATGAGCAGGCCGTCAACCATTCATGCGAGCCGTAAACGGAGCAGTCTTGTAAGTTGATTGCTAGTTTCAGGAGGTTGTTCCAGCTTTTTGCAGACGCTTCCACGCGGCACAATGCGTCTAATGCCTCCGTTGACTTTGGCGCCCATTCGAGCAAATTCATACCAATTTGTCTGGCTGAGTCATATTGGCCTAATAGTCGATAGATTCTAATTTTCTCGATCAAGGCAAAGATGTCTTGTGGATTGGCCAGTAAAAATTTCTTGTTGACATAAAGTGCTTCAGCGTAGTGATCGGAGGTCGCTAGCCAAAGGGCAAAAGAGCGTCTGCATGATTCAACTGACTCATTTGCTGCATAGTTCTCCACCATTTCCAAAAAACCTTGATGAAGGCTAAAGAATGCGCGATCAGAGACGCCGTCTCCCTTTCCTTTCGTAGTTGAGCGGCACTCGGGTGCTAGGTCTGCCAGGGCTAGTTCTATACCGCCGTACTCTGATACCCAGTCTAGAAGTTGTTTACACTCATTGGGATGTGTCTTCATGAGGTATTCGGTGACAAGCTCTTGTATCCAAATGTACTCCATAGATTCGGCATACATTTCTTTGCTGCTTAAGTCACGCACACTCCATCTAGGATGGTTCAATCGATTGGCCGCATCGAAATGATGAGCGACTTCGTGCAGAAGTGTGCCTAAAGAGTAGAGCTTCAGGTAGGGCGCTAAAAGCCTAGCTATTTTGTTGTCAGGCGCGTAGACCCAATTGAAGACAAAAATTCTGCCGCTAGCGGGGTAATAGCAACCGTAGCATTGTCCAGAAAATATTCCGGCCACGAACTCTGAACCGAATCTTCCAGTTAATGGATCTGGGTCGTTTTCCTCGATATCCTGATGTTCTGTTCCCAGGCACAAATCAATTGAAGTTAGGCCATCTACTGTTCCTGCGGGTAGCATACTTAGAATGGTTCTGACATCTTGCTCTGTTATTGAATGATGATCGTATTCACCTTCCTTGCTCACATTTATCGGAAGTGTGGAAATATTTGTGCTGAGATAATCATCGGGGCTACGTCGCCACTTGAGGTTAGTTGCTTTGACTTTTCTTTTTTGCCTGAGCTTCTCGCTTACTTCATCAAGGTGTTTTGTCTTTTCTGTTTTGTCAGAAAAATTCCAACGTGCTAGTTCTTCTAAGCTTCGAATGGTTGCGTGGTAACTTCGGCTCATAGTACTTTTCTTGTCCTAGTTCGGTGCGCTCGATGAATTTTGCTGTGGGCCTTGGTTGGTTCTGGTTGCAACTTGCTACTTGCCGTTCTCTCCGGGAGGAAACAAAGGCTCTTTCTTGCCTAGAAACTTAGGCTTGTGATCGGTCATCACATCAAGCCAGGCCGTCTCGGCGGCAAGTATTTCGCGGAAGTCGTACCAAGATTGGATCGAGCCATACGACTGTATGCCCGCATCAACTCCGGTTACTTCTAGGCCCAGTTTTTGCGCTAGAAACATGGCGCGGGGCAGGTGATAACGCTGGGTGACGAGTACTGCTTGCCTGACCTCGAAGATTTCTTTGGCGCGGTAAAGACTGTCGTAGGTTCTAAACCCGGCATAGTCGCAGGTTATGTCTGCAGCAGGAACGCCGTCTCTAACTGCCTCATCTTTCATAGCTTGGGGTTCGTTGTAACTAAGATGACCGTTGTCGCCTGTCATCAAAAGCTTTTTTACCTTACCTAATTTGTATAGAGTAGCCGCTGTGCTGATGCGATCTTTGAATTCGCGTGATCCAATTCCGGCACCAAATACAATGGCAACAGATGTGGGCGGAACTAGCTTTGCGTCGCTGTAGATTTTGTACGGCTGATTTTCTACTTCTTGGTAGATCGCAACGAGGCCAACTATTAGTAGAGCACTAACAAGCCCAGATATTTCTAGCCAGCGGCGACGCTTTGGGGCCGGAGTCGGTGCCGGAGCAGGAGTAGAAGTGGGAGCAGGAGTAGAAGCAGGATCAGGATCAGGAGTCGTGACCTGGTCGATCACGGCTGGACTGGCCGCAGTCTTATCGTCTGCAGCTTTGATATCAACAGCCTTTTCTGCTGCGACTTGGTCCGCTGGGGCTTGGTTCTGGTCAATATTTTCGGGAGATTCCATAGGCAAGGATTGTACCACTAGATTAAAAGTGCTTGACAACCGTGGCGAACATTGCTACATTCTGCGTTGAGGCAGTTTGTCTCCGGCATCCTTTTTTTTACTAAGACCAATTTACTAAGTCCATTTCAATAGGACCTGCGCACAAGACCTCGATAGTCTTTCGTAGCCGCTGCATATCTGCACTTTGATTGGTGCTGGTATCGCCAGTAGTGTTACGTCAGTTTTATTTTGGTTCGTTAGGCTATCCCACAATATTACTACTGGCTTTAGAGAGCCCTCTCATCTTCGCGAGGCAATATCATGCTGCGTATTCAAAAACCAATGTCAGATGGCCTGCGCCTCGGCGAATTGCTGATCGGTGCAGGAATTCTTACTAGGGACGCTGTTGAGGCAGCTCTCACCCTTGCTTTTGCCTCTAGACTGCCGCTCGGTCGAGTATTGGTTTCGACAGGGCAGTTGCAAGATCAGCAGGTCGACCGCTATGTTGCTGTGCAAAGGCGGGCTCGGTCTGGAGGTCTGGGTGTGCTTGATGCTCGAAGAGTGATTCAAGAAATGACTTGGGGTGCTGAGCACAATGAGGTTGGCCAACCGGAGAAACAACCAGAAGGGCCAGCTAGTCTTCTCATCGATTTGTTGGGGCAAGCCGGTGTGCTTACTAAAAATGAAATTCCATATGTGATGCGCTCTAGCATTGAAGCTGACATTACTTGTGGCCGTTTATTGCTCTTGCGCCGCCGCATCTCTCCTGCTTTCCATCGCTATTGTATAGAGCTATTGGTGCAATACCGCGAGGGTAAACTATCATTTGCCAAGGCTGCTGATGAGTGCCGTCGCCTCTATCAAGGTGGTGCTTATGTCGATCAGCAAGAACACTGTGGTGCCAATGAGAGTGCTCGCAAGCTGGGGCAACTTATGGTTAGAGCAGGGTTTATCAATGAAACTGAATTGTTTGATGCTTTGGAAGTAAGTCTCAGTTTGAATCGTAAGCTCGGTGAAGTTTTAGTTGATGCTGGCATAGTCGTGCAAGAAGTTGTTGACCTATGCGTGCAGATGTTGAAGCGTATATTGTCGGGCGAGGTTCGCACCGCTGAGGCAGCAGTTTATTTGAAGAGCCGTTATGTTATTAGTCAGCGACAGGGGCACTTTGCCAGTTAGACAGATATTTGGGTTTTTCCGTCACCGCAGGAGGTAGAAATGGCGTATTCGCTATAGAATATGTAGCAATTGCTTGCTCAGAACTAAGGCGTGTATGCTAAATCGTTTTCTTTTTAGAATAGCCAACGGAGCAGGTGTGCGAGCCCGGCCGGCCGGCAGAGTCAGATTTGCGGTCGCTGTTATCGGCTTTCTGCTTTTGACGGCTAACGCAGTGCATCCCTGCCGGGCGGATGATGAAGATACTCAAGTCAAAGCAATTCTCGATCAGTACTATGACGATCAGTTCGAGACGGCGAAAAAACAATGCAAGACTCTTTTGGCTAAGCATCCTAAAAACCTCACAGCCCGCTACTTACTCGGCAATATTTGTGTCAAGCTCAATCAGATTGCTGAAGCCGAGGCTGCCTACCATTATTGTTTGCGAGGTGGCAAGGATTCTTCTGAGGCAGTCCAAGCCTACCAAGCCCTTGAGCAGATCTACGAACAGCGTCGTATGGGTCTTCGTTCAACCGGTGGATCAAGTAATGGTCCGGCCCCTCCCCGCCCTACCGCTGGCACCAATCACAGCAGTGAAGAACGCGTTCAAGAAGAAACAGCTCGCTTGCAAAAGGACGCCAAAGACAAGTTAGAGGTGAAGCAGCGCACTCTCGATGATCGGATAAAGCAAGAACAAAGGGTCATGCAGCAGCAGATGGCAAATGCCCCTCGCGGCAGGCGGGCTGGTTATTTTAGGCAAGAGTATCAAGCCCAGGTCAAGGCCGAATATCAAGATCGAGTGGACCGGCTGAAAAAAGATTTCGAGCGAGAAAAGGACGACATCAATCAGGCCTGCCAGAAGCGCATCGATGGCCTGACGGAGTACCATAGCAGTATTGAAAATCGTAAGTTGAACCGGTAATTTGGGAATTATGATAGGTCCATGCTTCTCTTTTCTTCGAAATAGAATTTAAATGGAAACCATTTTTTATAGCGTTTTCTTTAACGGGAGGTCAGGCTTTTAGTATGTGGCTAAATTCGTTACATTTTCCTGATCTACTTAAGTTGAATTCAGCGTTATTATGCGTCCTCATAGTTGTGGGGGTGTCTCTGACTGTTCGACTCATGTTTGATCCTACTCTTGGATGCTCGGAGCTTCCGTATGCCGAGTTCACTGAGATGTTGGAGAGCGGGAGATCGTCGGAGCGAATTAAGCGCCTGTATTTACAAGCGGGACTAACCGATTTCTGGGGTCGTGATATTGCAAAAGTAGATCTGACGGATGACCCGAGTCGTCGCTATATGATTGTTCCGCCTGATTTCTATCATCGAATGTTTCAAGATTGCTGGCACAAAAAATATAGTTTTCGATGGGCCAATATTTGCTTGGATGCCACGCCGCTTATACAAATTTTTCTGTCATGGGCTTGTAGCTTTGTATTGATTGCTTTGGTACTGAATTTCAAGCGACGGAGACGGGCCAAAGTAACATGATCGGTCATGCTATACTTTCCGCCAGGTAATCAAGCTATTTCTTACGGTATCTGGCACCATCCATGGTGCCTTGGAGAAGCGCATCATGACTATTGAAACTGCCCAAGCACCGAAGTACACCCTCGATAAATTCAACGGCACCAGTAGTAATTTTACTAAGATGTCTCAGCCACCAGATTCTAATGGCGCTGTAGGTCCATACCACTATGTTGAGTTTCTAAATGGTGTGTTTACTGTTTACGATAAATATTCGCACGCTAAGCTTGCTCAAATTACCGATCAGCAATTTTGGATTCAGGCTGGCATACCGCAACCAGGCTCTCTAGTTGACCCGCGCATACTTTACATTCCGAAAGCGGGGAAGTATGGGCACGGCCAGTGGTTCGTTGTGCAGCTACGCTTCGGGCAGGCCGTTTATCTGGCTTGCACTGATCCTGCCCACCCTAACCCGAGCCCGCTTCCTGGGGGCTGGAAAGCCGCTCGGTTCGATATGCGAGGCTGTGACTTTCCGCAGGTCGGCTATGACGGCAGAGGGATTTACTTGACTGTGCAAACGGCTGTGGGTTCTGAAGTGAGTGACGAATCTGAGCTAAGTAAGGAGTTAGAGCTAAGTAAGGAATCAGAGTCGAGTAAGAAATCCGAACCAAATGCCATACCTGAAAAGAGCGGACAATCTGAAGCGGTAGTTGCTGGCGCAGGACGCTGGTCTCAGTTTGTTTTTATACCGCAAGTCTCTGCACTTGCATTTCCTCCAAACGTCGGTCCAGATAGTGGCATCAAAATCTTCGATCCGATGGACCCAGAAGTATACGGAAACGGGCTCTACCCGGTTGCCGACTCGACAGGCTCGGCCTGGAAAACTGCAACGTTTGTTTGCGCCAACAACCAAACATTGCATCAGCTGTCATACGTGAAAATGCTCACCGAACAGCGGGTGATTGTTAATCATTCCAGCATTGAGGTTCAGCCGTGGGAGTTCATGGGCTTCACCTACGTTAAGCAACCGGCTGCCTCGGGAGCCCTTAAGGTAGCATTCTACTCTTCAGATCTAGATGCAGCGCCTGTGAGTGACGGGTTTAACGTGTGGCTTACTCACACAGTGAAGAAGTTTGGAAGTCTGGCTGTACGCTGGTACCGATTAGCCATCGATCCTATTTCTCGCGATCTTAGTCTGGCGAACTGGGGTGAGCTATCGGATCCTAAAGGCCATTACGACTACTTCAATGCGTCAATTGCATCATTCGGAAAAGACGATTACACAGTAGTGTGTTTCTCCCGCTCTGGTGACACGACGACATCAAGTGATCCTAATGATCCCAACTGCGGAAATCTTGGCGCGTACGCTGCAATCATTCGCGAAGATGGATCTGCGCCGACTATTGTGCCAATTGAAAGCGGGAAGTCAAATAACTTTCAACCCCTATCGAAACAGCAGTACAATCGGTGGGGCGACTTTTCGACTATATGGCGCGATACCTGGGACCAGAAATCACGAAGCATGTGGCTGATCAATCAATACGTGGCGCAGGGTGGTGAATCATCAGAATGGTGCGAGGTGATCGCCAATCTGCATATTGATCCGCCTCAGTGATTTTGATATGTGGTCGCTGCTCTAAAAGGCTTAAACCGCCACTCAAAATCAGGAGCCTACATCTAGCCTTCCTTGACGTCCATTCCCAAGAGTGTAGCGAAGTGTCGGCCCAGCATTGCCGCTTGGTCTGAATCAATTATGGCTCCTTTTAGATCAGCTGGATGAGCTTTGATTCCCATGATATTTGATGAGCGGAAGTCGGCTCCTGTCAATTTAGCTTCGTAGAACTCTGCCTCTTGTAGATCGCAGTCTTTGAATATTGCGCCCTCTAAATTGCAGTAGCGAAAATCGGCGCCACGAAGATGGCAGCCTTGAAATATGACACGTTTAAAGACGCTGTCGTGGAAGTGAACCAGTTCTCCTGTGCAGCTCTGCATCAGTAAGTCACCGATGTCAGCGTCTGTGATATGCAAGCCTGTGATTTTGCAATCAATCATTTCAACGCGAGTAAATTTGCTGTCTTGAAACTCAGAGTTTGACAAATCGCAGGTTTCGAAGCGAATGTCTACTAGTTTCGACTTGGCAAGATTTAGTGCTGAGCAGCGCACCAGCTTAAACAAGCTTCGTTCAATGGTAACGCGCTCATATGATTGGCCGATCAGGCTCTGTCCGTTTAAGATAAAGTCACCGTATTCGGTATCGTCAGCTAATTCAAGGCTGCTGAGTGGGGCGGTGGTTTTTGCCGGAATTGCCGGTGGTTTAACCGTGACTTTACTAGTCACTTTGTTAGTCTCTTTACTAATCGCTTTATTTGTTTTGGAATTAGTTTTGCTCGAATCCATTGTCGTATCCGTATGTGCTGTGCTTAATTGTTTTACCTGAATCGACCAATGTTTTGACAATAAGGATACATTGGTCGGTCTAAGATGTTCTCATGTAAACGGCTTACGCGCAGGAACAAATATGAAATTGCTTCAAGTTTTCTTTGCAGTATTCATGGCAATTACCTCTTCAGGACCTCTAGCGCTTCAATGCCGTGCTGACAATCCACCGATACCTGAAATGAGTCAGCAACAGAAAGACCGGATAACAAAGTTGTTAGAAGATATGCATCGCGCTCATATTGTCGCTAATACTCCACCTGGGGAACTTTTCGATAAGTATTTGCAACGAGATCTCGATTCTTGTTTTACAGAGAGATTGGGTCGGAAAGTTCGAACTACTTATGAACTCTTGCAGAAGGATGCTATTCACATTGGTGTCGGCTATCCCTACTACTATATCTGGGTCAAGATTTTTGATGACAAGAGTGGTGAACTGCTCGATCAAGGAATGACCAGCGCCAAAGCAATGGATCAGAAAGACTTTGGCATAGGAAGTAAGCTCAATCACGCAGAAGAGATTATGAAAAATCTAGGGTTTCCTGACTTTTTTCCTGACAGCCTCTGTCTTGCTATTTTAGGTCGGGCCGCTGTTGTTCAGGCTGCTAATAATGTCAGCAAGGCTCTGCATATGAACAAGTAAGGTGCGCTACTGGTTACCTTTTTGAATCCACCCTGAGGTCGTGCGTAATCAACCAAGAGGATGATGGCACCGATGCGGTAAATTGATATTCTAAATACATCAAAGACGCCCACCCCAAGCATGATCCTCTTAAGGATTTGAATTTCGGAGAATGGGCGTCTTTCCTTTTGGGGTGTTTTTATCTCTTACATCTGGGGTTTTGCCTTGAAAACAATCATTGAGCCTTTTCGCACTAAAGTAGTGGAAGCGATTAAGTTTACAACCCGCTCAGAGCGAGAAGAGATACTCAAGAAGGCCGGATACAACCTGTTTCAAATCAGAGCCGAAGATGTAATGGTTGACTTCCTCACCGATAGTGGCACCTCTGCCATGTCTAGCGAACAGTGGGCTGCACTTATGCGCGGTGACGAATCATATGCTGGCTGTTCCAGCTATTTTCGCTTTGAAGAGGCTGTGCAAGAAATCTTTGGCTTCCCCATAGTCATTCCCGTGCACCAAGGAAGAGCGGCAGAACGTCTGCTCTTTGGTGAGCTTGTAAAAGCAAATCATATAGTTCCCAGCAACACCCATTTTGATACAACCAGAGCCAATATCGAGTTTCTCGGTGGTGAGGCAATTGATTTGCCTTGCCAGGAAGCGAAAGACTTTTCCTCGACTTTTCCGTTCAAAGGAAATATGGATATTGAGGCGCTTAAGGCGCTGCTTAAAACAAAAGGTGAATCAATTCCCTTTATCATGGTTACGGTTACCAATAATGCCGTTGGCGGTCAGCCGGTTTCGCTCGAGAATGTGAGAGAAATCAGTCAGCTGGCCAAACAGTTCGGCAAGCCTCTCTTTGTTGATGCTGCTCGGTTCTCCGAGAATGCTTATCTGATCAAGCTGAGAGAGCCTGCCTACGGTGATAAGTCTATCGGCTATATTGCGCGCGAGATGTTTGCTCTGGCTGATGGTTGCATGATGTCGGCCAAGAAAGACGGTCTAGCGAATATGGGCGGCTTCATCGCTTTGAAAGATGAGGCACTGGCAAATTCTGTTAGAAACAGGCTGATTATTACAGAAGGCTTTTCTACCTATGGCGGCTTGAATGGCCGTGATTTGGAGACAATTGCTGTTGGTCTGTATGAAGCGATGGATGAGGATTATCTCTGCTATCGCCTCGCTGCGGCGAAGTATCTAGCCAGCGGTTTGAGTGATGGCGGAATTCCTGTGGTCGAGCCGTCTGGTATGCACGCAGTTTATATTGACGCCAAGAAAATGCTGCCGCATATTGAGCCGCGTTATCTACCGGGGCAGAGACTGGTCTGTGAGCTTTATTTGGAGTGCGGGCTGCGCTCATGTGAGATTGGCACTGCCATGTTTGGTCACACCAAATCAGATGGCAGCCAGGAGCCCGCCAGGCAAGAGTTGGTGCGGCTAGCCTTGCCCCGTAGAGTTTACGGTCAGAGTCATTACGACTATGTGATTGAAGCCTGTCAGCTAGTGCAGGAGCGTAGTCAGTCGCTGGTTGGCATGACCATTGTCAGTGAGCCACCTTTGCTCAGGCATTTTACCGCCAGCTTCGCGCCGGTAGAGCCAGCTGAGTGCAAGCCTTTGGAGATCGCAGGGGTAAGTCAAAAGTAAAGGGCGTAGAGCGGCCTTACTTCTTCTCTTTGCTATGCCCTGCACAGCATGCGCCCACAGGTTGGCCATTTTTGCCTAGTATAGGCTTGCCAGCGGAAGTAGCAGATTTTGCGGAAGTGGTTCCCGGTTTACCGCTTGCACTTTGTGACGTTCCAGCGCTGTTGCCAGCTGGCGTAGGGCTGCTCTTTGCCGCTGCACTCCCTGGCTTGTCCAAGGTCTTCACTGTTCCGGGCTGCCACAGCCTGTTTTTGCGATACTTCTGAATCACCGCCGTTGGCTCATCAAAGGGATATTCCTTCTCAAACATGATGTCGATGGCTTGCTGAATCTGTTTCATGGATTTGCCTTCGCGCTTCATTTTCAGCGCTATGAGCGCTTCTTCTTGGCAGATGTGGCAATCGACGCCGTGATCGGTAGTGAAGCAATCGAGCAAGCTGTCGTGATCATCGGTCATGTCGCAACCGCAGTAGCAAAAGAGCTTGGCGCAAATCTCGGGGCAGAGTTGAGCGGCGGCATAGCCAGATTTGGCGTGACCGAAGAATTTGTTGGGGTCTAAGACTGGTGGCTCGCCGGGAACGCTGGGCTTGTCGCTAGGATTACCGCTTGGTTTGTCGTTGGGGCTCCCGCTTGCCTGAGCACTGGATTTGTCATTGGGATTGACGCCGGTCGCTTGAGTGGCTGCCTCGGCGTTTGCGGACGTTTTTGCTTCCGGCGTTTGACTGGCTACAGGTGCTGCCGCTGGCTTCACAGCCGTTTCTGCCACAGCTGAAGTGGTCGGCCAAGCAAGTGTTGCCGCCGTAAGGGAGGCGAGCAGCAGTAACTTGGCTGAAGTGGACATAGATTAACTGGACCTCAGATTCCGGCCTGTTCCAGGCCAACTATGTAACAGATTATAGATAATGACGGCCGATATTGCTGCGATGTTGCGCTATTGCTTCGCCAGCTGGGGTCTTTTACCATGTTTTTCAAGAGGATTTGTTATCATGAGCAATCTGGTAAGAGATATAGAAAGTGACTATGCAATACGACGTAGTGGTTATAGGCGGCGGACACGCCGGGTGCGAAGCAGCAAATGCCAGCGCCCGCATGGGTTTGAGCACCCTGCTATTAGCTGTTAATCTCGACACAATTGGCGCTATGCCATGCAACCCAGCCGTTGGTGGTCCTGGCAAAACCCATCTTGCCCGCGAAGTTGACGCTCTGGGCGGAGTTATGGGCATTGCCACCGATGCGACTTATCTACAAATTCGCATGCTCAATTCTAGCCGCGGCCCCGCGGTGCAGTCTCTGCGTGCTCAGTCAGACAAACGCGAATATTCCGCTTGGATGAAAGAATACATGGAGTCATTGCCCAATCTCACTTTGAGACAGGGCATGGTGAAAAACCTCTTGCTCACCGATGGCAAAGTTTCAGGTATTGAGCTTGCTTTCGGCGACCAAATTGCTTGTAAGTCTGCTGTACTCTGCGCTGGAACTTTCCTCGAAGGCACAATCTGGATTGGCAAAGAAACAATGCCAGCTGGCCGGGCCGGTGAATTTCCTGCTGTTGGCTTGTCTGCTTTCTTGCGTGCGCTCGGCTTCACCACTGGTCGCTTAAAAACTGGCACACCTCCGCGCATTGATGGTCGCACTATTGATTATTCGCAATTGCCTGTTGTACCAGGTGATGATCAGTTGCAGTTCTTCTCATTCCTGGATAAGCGGCCTGTCTTGCCACAGATTCCTTGTCACCAGACTCGCACTAACGAGAAAACTCATGAACTGATTCGCGCTAATTTGCATCAATCGCCTATGTATTCAGGAATGATTCATGGCGTGGGGCCACGTTATTGCCCATCCATTGAAGACAAAGTTGTGCGCTTCGCTGACAAAGATAGCCATTCTCTATTTTTGGAGCCAGAAGGCCGCTCTACTTACGAGGTCTATCTTCAAGGCTGTTCTACCAGTCTGCCAGTGGCTGTGCAACACGATATCGTCCATTCACTACCTGGCTTAGAGAACGCATCGATGGTGCGTCCAGCCTATGCTGTGGAATATGATTATCTTCCTGCCATTCAATTCAACCATGCTTTGATGGCTAAAGATTTGCCTGGATTCTTCGCTGCTGGTCAGATTCTTGGTACGTCTGGCTATGAAGAAGCTGCCGCTCAAGGCATCATGGCTGGTATCAATGCTGCTCTCTATGCCCTTGATCGCGAGCCCTTTATCTTGCCTCGTTCATCTAGTTACACCGGCACTTTGGTTGATGATTTGGTTACCAAAGAAATTGGCGAACCTTATCGTATGATGACGTCGCGTTCTGAGTATCGGTTACTCTTGCGTCAAGACAATGCTGACATGCGCCTCACTCCACTTGGTCGCGAAGTTGGTATGGTCGATGATCATCGTTGGGAATTATTTGTCGCTAAACAAGAAGCGATTGATACTGAGAAAAAACGAGTCAAGTCAGTGCGCATTCATCCCAACCCAGAGTGGGAAGAAGCGCTTGCACCCTACGATGAATCGATGAAGCAGTCGGCTACTTTAGAGGAGCTGTTGCGTCGTCCCAAAGTTCCATATTCAATTATCAATAAGCTTGCTCCTGCATCAGAAGAAGGCTTTGCTTTTGGATTAGAAGTTGAAACTGACATCAAATATGCTGGTTACATCGAGCGTCAGCGCTTGCTTATTGCTCAGACTGAAAAGCTCGATGGCTTTAAACTTCCTGTTGATTTCAATTATCTGGCGTCAGACCATTTGTCAAAAGAAGCACGAGAGAAATTGAACAAAATTCGCCCTATGACATTAGGTCAGGCTTCGCGCATCGGTGGTGTCAGCCCTGCTGATATCTCAGTATTGATGGTGCTTCTGGAGCAACAGCGTCGAGCAGATAACGCTCGCGATAAGGCTGGCGTTTCTGTTTAAGACTTTTATGCCTGCGAGATTCTGTGTTGGTGGAGCCGCTCTGGCGCTCAGTGTTGCTGCGCTGCCATTGCTCATGGAGCTGTCATTTCAGCAAAGTTCCTCCCAAGAATTTTTCGCGCTTGCAGCACAAGCTCAAGAAAAAGCCACCTTCAAATTGTCTGGCGGAATTTCGCACAGTGATTCACTGGAGCCCCTGCCAGTGAGCGAAAGAGTTGGTGCTGCTCTGGGTGGTAATCCTGCCGCCACTGTTCCATCTAATATTCCGCCTTCGAATACTCCACCTGCCAATACTCCGCCTGCGCTGGTTAATCCTTATCGCAACTCGAATGCGAGCAGCGGAATCACCCCTGCGGTTACCAGCCCTGTAAGAATGCAGCCTCAAGTACCGCCGCCCAATCAACTATATTATTCGCGCACCCCTCATATCGATCCCGGCCAAGCGCTTTATCGAAAGAGGCTGCGTGAGGCAGCGGAACAAAATTTGCTAGCTACAACGTCAAGACGGCCGACTCGGGTGCAAATCAAGGTTCCGTTTTGGTTAGCTGGCCAGTGGCAACGTACTGAAACCAATGAGCTATCGCGCAAAGAATTGCCGAGCGGCAAAGAACTTAAAGCAGTTGGCAAACAAGTTGCTCGTGTGACTGATGTCTTTGGTACCTACAAAGATAGGCGCGGCAACGTTTTCATGATTGTGCCATTGGGCGCAGGCGGTGCTGTTGATCGTGGCTTTGCCGTCGACTATCATCGCGTCAAAAAGTACGAGATGATTTTAGATGGTAAGAATTCGGCTGTAATTAAAGTGCAGGCCAGCCATCAGGTCGTAAGCAAGAAAGACAAGAGAGTGGTCGAGGCCTATCAAGACGAAGAGCTTAACCGCTACACCTTGATACGCGATGGCCTGGTGAAGAATGATAGTTCGGTCAAGGTTTTTGACCAACTTGGGCAACCAAAATTGATTACTCGCGCTGTTTCTACCGAGCGCCGGGTAAAGAGAATATGAATGACCAACAGAATTTGAATGACAAAGAGCGTATGAGTAAGTGCAAGTAGAAAGTGCTGTTAGAAATTGAAATTAGAAAGTCGTGGGATTTGTATGGTTACTGAACAGTTAGGCTTCGATGCAATTAATTTGCGCCTTGAGGGCTGGACTGCCGTGCACGCTGATAGCCAACGGCGGCAGTGGATGCGAGATGCTGAGGGCGATGAGTTTGCCAGCACGCTCTTGCTCACCTACCAGCCCGAAGCGCTTGAGGGCATTGATTTAGACGACCATGTGGGTGTGCGCAAGGCCGTGCGTGAAATCGCTGACGGGGCGGGCCAGATTATGGTCTCTGTCGATGTTGTCGGAGCTGCTGGAGTGCCTGCCTTGTGGTACATACTGAAGCAGAATCAAGCACCCAGCGGCATGGTCTATTCTGGCTGTTTGATATTGCCATTCACTAATAGTTTCTTTACCCTGCAATTGATGTGCATGGAGACCGGTATCACTGGCATTCGCGAAGCGATCGTCATGGATCGCTTCATTGCTTCTGGTGTTTCTATCCGCGAATTATCTGAGTCAGCAACGCGCTTTGAGCACGGCACAGCCAAAGGGCACTATTCTCCTGATGCCCCTGAGCATGATGTGCAATTCCCTAACCATCCGCTTTCACGAGTACGCCGTTATTTTAGAGACGTTCTCTCGGTGCTATCGATCAAGGGTGTTTATTGATGAATTTCAGAAATATCTTTTTTATGGATGCAGAGTACGTCAAGGATATTGTGGATGAAATTGAGCGTCACTATGAAGATTGTCTAGCGCGTGGCTTGGTAAAAGATGCGAAGTTTTGGAAAATGTCTTTTGAGCATATCGAATTGTTGTTTCCTTTTGGTGTGGTTAACTGGTCCGAGGTGCGATTATTGCGAATTCGGGAAAAGTTGAATCGTTCGCGATTTAGGACTGATCCCGCCGTTGTGTTGGAGAGACAGAATCTCGAGAAAGAATTGCGCGAGCTAGAAAAGGCTAAGCAGGTTGATCGCAATGTCTGTGTGCTAGCGCGTTGCCTTCTACTGGGTTTAACTACGCTTGGAACTGTTTTTGCTGGCTTTGAAGGTCTGATTTTAGAACCAGAAGGAATTCTATCGGTAGCTGCCTGCTGGAGTTTGGTTTTGTTTCTCTGTTGGATTTATCGGGATGAAACTGGTATTACAGCAAACCCAAAGTAAGGTCGTCGATTAGTTTGGCTCGCGCTATGGCCTTTGCTTGCATCTCGTTCAAAAGTTTGAAATGAGAAATTCTATAGATCATTCCATGGTTTTGGCCATAGCGATGGTTGTTATTTAGCTCGTTTACTGATTGGTCGAGGAAGTGCAATCGTCTTAAAATTGCTTTGGTCTGGATTGGCTCATTGATTCCCAGTATTTCCTTTGCTTCCTTCATGCCATCGTTGGAACCTGTGGCCTTGAATTCGGCGATCCTACTTTCGATCGCTTGGTTCACGTCACCTGCTGATGCTGACTGTGGCAACTTCAGTATATTTCTGCACACTGGTAGCCAAGTCAACTCGGGAGGTGGAATTAGTATCTTTCCAGTTGGTGAGACTTGAGTTCGGCGGTTTTCTAGTTTGTAAATCGCGGAGTCTAGCTCGCTCCAGCTTGCGCACTCAGTTGCTGTTGCATCTGTAATTAGTTCTACATAGTGATTTAATTCGAATAGATACTGTCTGGTGGTGTTCGTCCAGTTTGCAGCAGCTAACAGTGCAATAACAGCAGCTATTGGTAGCAATTTTGATTTTTCAATACTGATCAGTTCATGCATTTCTATCTGTTCCGAGAGGTGATAGTGCTAGAGCAAATGGAAAGTCAGGTCTGTACACATTTTTCGACCTCAGCAGAAGCATTCTGACTCCATTCCAAGGCTCAGGCAATGGTGCCATTCCCAATGCGTCCGCCTCGCTATCAATGCCTTCCTTCATTCGTGAACGTAGGCCCAGTTTTTGATCGGTTGTATGGCACCGCCATAGTCATGTTTCGGATATTTTTCTGTTGGCAAATAGTAAAAAAGGTCCCAGTTTGCTATACCCACTGAGCACGGCACACTAAGCTCCCACTGGGCATCTAACCCTGGATCTATCGGTGACACTTTGTATTCGTAGTCTGGGTATGCGCCCATGCCGGTGTGGGGAACCTCACTAATATACTTAGGCACCAGTAATTCTAGTTTAGCTGGCGGCCGACCGTGTTCTTTTTCATAGAGTGCGATTGCAGCGATAAGCGGCCTGGAGCGATCTGCCAAGTCTTCAAACTGCTTTGTTCTAATGGCAAATCTACCTTTTAGACCGCAGAATACGAAGACCACAACGCAGAGACTAATCAAAGGTGTTTGTAGGGCTTTGCGGCGATTGCTACTAAACGCAAGTGCAAATAGTGATCCGATCACAATGACAATGCAAAGCAGAAAAAGCATGCCGGTGGCCATCATCATTAGTTGGTTTATGGAAAACGAGATGCGGCTGTCGATTGGTGAGCCGAGTAGAAGCTGGCTGAGAATTGGCAGGCTGCCCAGAGTCATCGAACTTGCAATCAGCATAGTCAATCCAGATCGACTCAATATCGGTTTTTTGACTGCTTGCGGCGCTAGCATTTTATTCACCAGGAACTTTCAATCCCGCCAGCTTATAACTATAACTCAGGCTAGACCCTAGTTCTGGTCTTTCATGCATGCCAGCATTTTTCGCTGCGATATTTGCTTTAGCAATTATTTGCTGTAGATAAGGCTGGTAGGCCACGCCTTTATTTGGTAACACTGAGCCAACAAAAAAATTGTCTGCTAGTGGAACGATAATGTCTGCAACCGTGTGCTCATAAGGTTTTATAGCATGAGATTTGGAGATATCCACTAGATTGAAGCGCTTGCCGATCGGATCGATCAGAATATTTCCTGGCTTCGATGGGTCGAATTGCAGGCCATGTTTCTCCACTGCCATCATTGTTCTAGCCAACTCGTCGTAGGCTGACTGCGGTAGCTCGGCACTGGCTTTTACACCTTTGGCAAAAGCCGCTTCAGCTGCTTCTGGACCCATCTCTCGACGCGCCTTGGCCCCTGGTGCACCGGCGGCGAAACCATCTTGCTTTTTGAGAATTTCAAAGTCGCCTAGTTTGGCGACAGGCTGCCCGACATTGTGACCAGGCATGAAGTCTGCCACTTCTTCAATCTTGCCAGTCGGCGGTTTGCCTTTGGCAAACTCTGGCACTTTTACGACAAAGTCGTTGGTGAAATCTAGTTTGTACACTGCACCATTGCTGCCGCGACCAAGGAAGTTCTCTTCTTTTACCGAGGCCACAATGTTTTGCTCTGTGGCTTGAGCACCTTTCATTTGTGCTGACAGTTTTTCGAAGGTGTGTGGAGTTGTAACTGGCGCTTCAAGATGCTTGGGCGCTCCGACTTCTGGTTTTGGGCCTGATTCCAGCTTCGCACTAGATTCGGGCTTTGCTCCCAGCTCCATTTTCTTGCCGAGAGCCATTCCTGCTCCCATTTCCATGCGCGCTAACTTGGAGCCCACACCAAATCCGGCAAAGCCTGAAGCTGCCATGACGGGATAATCAAAAGCCATTCCACCCAGCGAATTGCCCAGCTGCACTTTGTTGTGTTCGAGGGTACGTGGGTCTTTCCAAACTTGATAGGCGGGCACGCCTACTTTTGTGCCGATATCAACTGCTGCTACCGCACCAAAGATTTTTCCTGCATTTTGGGCGGCGCCTTCGACGTAAGGCGCTACTACTTTTCCAAACACCTGGGGCTTCTTCAAGGCCACGGCAAAGGCGGCACCGATGGCAACGCTTGCAGCCACTTCCACCGCAGTATCGTTTAACTTGTCGCCAGTGGCGTCTTTGGCCCTGTCTACGAAGGCCTGAGGGGCACGCTTGAGCGCTCCTAGAAGCAAGTTTGCTTCACTAGATAGCTTGTTTGCCGTTGTTTGCTCAGTTGTTGCTTGTGTTTCTCTGGGCGCGCCAACTTCTGCCGTTTTTGAGTCGGCTTCGCGGCGCTGTTCGTTTCCGTGGGGTAGCTGCGGCAATTGTGGGGCCTATCTGAGCTTCCGAAAGGAAGTTCAAGTTTTCGATCGTACAAACTACTCTAACAATTAAAAAGGGCAGCGACAAATTAGTTCTTTGCCCCTGCCCTATTCGATTTTTTGGATTGTGAAGTCTCGGGTTTTGCCCTTGGGTAATTACTTGCGCAATTACTTGAGCATTTCCTCAGCGCTTACTTACAGCGAGATTGTGTAAGCAACCGCTTTTTGTTTCTGCTTAGCGCTGATATCTACAGCCAAGTCTTTCGAGTTCTTCACTGCTGTTTCTAGCGATTCAATTACTTCTGAGTACTTGCCGCTAGCTGCCGAAATAGAAGCTGATACTGCTGCAGTTGCCGGTGCAACTACTGAGGCCATCGCAGGAACCATTTCTGGTAGAGATATCGGAGCTACTACAGGAGCTGCAACAGGAGCCACAGCTGGCTTGTACTTAGAAGCGATTTCCATCATGCGTTCGTGAGAAACAACGTTCATGCGGGTAACCAGTCCAAGTTTTTTCATGACTACAAGAATCATGTAAGAAACGTCCAGTTCCCACCAGGCCATACCGCTTCTAGCAGAGCCAGGAGCTGCGTGGTGGTTGTTGTGCCAGCCTTCGCCCATAGCCAGTAGGCCTACCCACCAGACGTTGACGCTGTCGTCGTATCCGGCATAGGTCTTGTAGCCCCATTTAGGCAAGTGGCAAAGTACGTTGAGCATAAGTGGAATTTGTTGCACGGCCAAACCGGCTAACAGACTAGCTAACGCTGGTACCCAGCCGAAGGCGGCTAAGATGGCAACGCGGAAGAGCAAGTTGAGTGCATAAGAAAGTGTGTGGGCTTTGCGCCAGTTTCCACCCTGTTCGAGGAAAGCGTAGATTGGATCGTTGATCAAATCTTTGGCTTGAACGTTTGGATCAATGTGCGATGGATAGCTCATTTTGGCCAACCAGCCAAGGTGAGCGTAGGCGACACCATAACGTGGTGAGTGCGGATCTAATTCTGTGTCTACGTGGTGGTGATGGGCACGGTGCATGGTGCTCCACCAAATTGGCGAACCTTCAAAGGCTAAGAATCCTGGTAAGACCCAGAAATATTCCACCCATTTAGGGCAGCTATAAGCTCTGTGAGAAAGACCGCGATGGTAGCCGAGGGTAATGCCGCAGGCGTGCCAGACGTAGAAGGCAGCAAACAATAGAATGAATTCGAGCATAGTTTTTTCCTCTGAGCATATTGATGGCACCGCATATGGTGAACACTCAATATCTCGTTGTGGTTCCTAAAATCTTCGAACAGGCTTGTGCACTATTACCTGTACAAAGCAGATTCAGGTCTTCCTCGGCGGATGTCCTGACTCTTCTCTGATTGCTCAACGAACTTATCGGTCCATTGGTCAGCCATGAGCAGATCCAAAAACTGCTCTAGTGTTTCCGGTACTTCAGCCACTTGCAGTATTCTGCGGCCATCGTTGTCGGGCCCTGGATATTGGTTCCAGACCAAGCGGTCGAGTTCCATGCCCTTGCGATTGTAGTAGCCCAAGAGTGCCAGCCCGATTTCTTTCGAAACAGTGGCTTTGTCCTTGACCTGCCAGTCTCTGAGAATTGTACGACCTATACCTATAGAGTAGTAGGCGCGTTCTTTCTCAAACTTTGGTTCGTCGATGAAGAATGCCCAAGTGGTTTCATCAACATTGTCGATATATGGCTCGCATCTTATTTGGAAGAGACGGCCGGTGCTTGATGTTTGGGAGATTGGACCAAATCCTGAGCTCATCAAGTGGATTTCAAGTACACGTAGCACGTGGGCGTTGAAACTCAAACTTTTCTGATCGGCTTGGAGCTGAAGGCGTTTTCTATACTCTTCGGGAATGCGAAGGCTTATATTAGTTGTCTTCTCAGCCATTTTGGTCAGCCACTTTTGTCAATTTGCGGGTCTTTCGAGCGCTTTTTAGGCAATTTGTAGTCACGTGAGTACAAATTGTAGTTACTCAACTATGGTAACACCTTGAGCGCGCAGAAACCGCTTCGTAACGAGACGTTGCTGTTTTCAACCTCCGGGGCCGTGGGATCAGGCTAAAGAGCTTTCTGAATCTCCGGGCGTAATTGCTCGGCAGTTTTAAACCCGAGGGCATCGGCCACGATTTTTCCATTCTTGAAGACCTTGATAGCCGGTATCGAGCTAATTTCGAACTTATTGGCTAAGGCTTCGTTTTTGTCTATGTTGATGCGATAGAAGACCACTTTGCCGTCATACTCTTTGGCCAAATCTTCCACAATTGGCGCCAGCATCTTGCAGGGGCCGCACCAATCGGCATAAAAGTCGACTACAACTGGTAATTTTGACTCGAGCACGTCTTTCTTGAAGCTAGCATCGCCCGAAATCTTTACCATTTCTGGGCCAGCGGTTTTGCTGGGTTCAGGAGCCGCGCAGCAAGTGAGGGCAAAAGAGGAAGCCAAGGCCACTACTACCATGGTGGATAACAAAGCCGATTTCATGAGATTCTCCCGATTTGTGCAATTCTTACGGTAAGGGAATTCTACTTCGTTACGAACAGTTTGGCACTTCTTAAGCAGGATTTATGGCTCGAAGCCCTAGATTTAGTCACAATCAGTATGCTCTTGCCTTGGCTCTGGCAGGTAGTGCTTTTTTGTTGCCTGGATGCGAGCAGCAAAAGGTATCTATTGGGGCGCCAGGGACGCAGATTATCCCTGGTGAGCGGGCTTCGAATAGGCGATTGAGCTTGGGTCGGCAGGGCAAAAATACCAGTTTATCGACCAATAACCGTATCAGCCCCTACCTCACGGCTCACCTAGATGATTTGGTCGCATGGGCCCCGTGGGGCCAAGATGCCTTTGAGATGGCCAGAGCCGAAAATAAGCCAGTTCTTCTCTCTATCGGCTTTTCTGCTTGCCACTGGTGTCATGTCATGCAGAGAGAATCATTTAACGACCCGGCTACCGCCGAGTATATGAATGACCACTTCATCAACGTTCTAGTTGATCGTGAGGAACGGCCCGACGTCGATGCCGATTACACTAGGCAGTTAGAGGCCCTCTCTGTCCGTGTCGGTTGGCCTATGACGCTGTTCTTGCGTCCTGATGGCAAGGCCTTTTATGCAGGTACATACTTCCCTCCAGGGGACGAGACTGCTCCGCATTCGTTTCGCAAAGTTTTGGGCCAAATCAACGGTATGTGGCTGAGTGATCGCCGAGCGGTAGATGCTGCTTGCGCTAAGGTCGATAGTATTTTGGCTGCTCGCGATAGAAGCGTCGAACTCTCTCAGTCGCTCACCTATGCCAATCTTAATTTCGCTCTTGGTCGGCTTTTGCAACGTTGCGACTTAGAGTATGGTGGCTTGAAGCAATCGCGTAAGTTTCCTATGGCTGCGATAAACACACTAGTGATGCGCCTTTCGGTTGCCGAGGAAATGAGCCGTTCCTATCCTACTCTGCTCTCTCATTCACGAGCATACGTGGCTACAACTCTTGAAGGTATGGCTAATGGGCAGATCAATGATCAAGTGGGTGGTGGATTCTTTCGCTACGCGACAAACAAGCAATGGCTGCGGCCACATTTTGAGAAGATGCTTGGTGATAATGCTTTGATTGCTCAGAATTATTTTGAAGCATACAGTTTGACCAAAAACAGTTATTGGATCCCCAGAGGTGTACGAACAATCGAGTTTATGTTGGATGAGCTAGCGTTGCCGAGCGGCATGTTTGCCGGTAGTTTGAGTGCAGATAGTCTTGATCTGAGTGGTGTTGATGTTGGCAAGACAGATGCTCGAAAGACAGATGCCGGCAAGATAGATGCTGGCAAAAACGAAACTGAAGGCGCGTTTTATACCTATACTGCACAAGATCTAGAGCAGGCTTTGCCGAAAACAATAAGAGCTCAAGTTGAGGAGGGTTGCAACTTTACTGCTGCTGGCAATTGTGGTGCTGGAAAGAACTTGCCTTATTTTGATACGAGAGTTAGTACTACTTCAGTTGCTAAGGCTGCGACTTCTTCTTCTTCTTCTTCTTCTTCTTCGAAACCGGCTTTGATCTATGAAGGCTTGAAGAAACTGCAGTATTGGCGCTTGAAACGCACTAAACCTAGTCGCAATAATACTGTTGTGGCTGCTTGGAATGGCATGGCGATTTCTAGTCTGGTCAGTGCCTATCGAGCGACTCGTAACCCCAAATATCTGGAGGTTGGTAAAAAGGCAGCTAATGCACTGTTGCTCAAGTTGTCGTTGCCTGATAAGTTAGCCCATAGCGATATTTCAACTCAACAGGGCTTCTTGGATGATTACGCTTATGTTGAGAAGGCTATGCTTGACCTGTACGACGTTGATAGTGATTCGCGCTGGTTGCAGAAGGCCCAAGATTTAAATGCAATGGTGCTTGCTCGGTTTTTGGAAAAGGAGACAGGGAAGTTTCTCTATGCTCCCGCCAATGTCTACGCCACCACAGACGGTACTTGGCCTGGCTCTGCTGGTGTCGCCATAGAGAATTTGATCCGTCTTGATTCCTTACCAAAGGTTGCTGGTGATGCTACGGCAGAAGCTGACTATTTGGCTATTGCAAAGCGTTCATTGTCTGCCAGTGGAAGAGCGATGCAAGAAGATCCCGTAGCGCACGCATCAATGTTAGTAGCTCTTGAGCGCTTGTTGCGCAATCACTAGAGCCACATGTATTCTAACTTTCCTTTTTAGCTTTCATCACCAGAGTTATAGCAGTTCTAGTGTTCTGCTTTGATTTTCGCCTTAGAATTTGTCTCTTCAGGCATCCTGATAGTTGCTGTCACGCTCGTTGTTGCAGGTCTCAATACCTTGCGTAGATAGCGGTCGTTGGTTTCCCATGGTTTGGGAATGTATCCTGTCAGTGCCTTCAAGCTGTGTTTCGCGTGCATCGTTCTTTCTTCATCTTGGAAATAACCCATGCCGATACCGATGCCTTTATAGGTCGCGCCTTTCTCTTCGCCTACTTCATTGCGCATAACAATTAGCCAGTTCTTAATACACAGATTGAATATTGTCGGGTCTTTTTCCGCTTGGTGTGAAAGCTTTTCTTCTAGTGCTTCAGCATAGACGCATCTTACATCTGGATCGTCAGGGTCTAGTTTTACTGCTCTGCTTAAAAGTGATATTGCTTTATTGTAATTGTGGTGGCGCATACATTGTCGCGCGATCATAAGTAGTGAGCGTGCGCTGGTTTCGGTGAAGAGGTCGTCAGAGTCGCGGGTTGGTTTAACATCGTTTTCAGCGGTTGGGCTTAGCGTGTCGCTGGCTATAACTTTGCTCTCGTCAAAAACCAGTGTTAGAGCAAAGGCAGCGCTGAGGCAGATCGTCGCTACTTTGCTCATGGTGTATGTGTTTTCCTTGTGAATAAATAGTTTCCATGGAAACTATTTTGAAATGGCAAACAAGCTTTGTATGTAAGGTCAGGCGTGATTATGATCTTTTTTTGTCAGATTTTTTTTGTCAGATTTTTTGCTGACCGGATTTATTGTTGGTCGGCTTTTCTGTCAGTATGAAAACACGCAGGTGCGACTCTGTCAAATGGCTTGTGGAGCCGTTTGTAAAGGTTTCTATATGAACTTTACAGTTTCTAAATGGTAGCCAGTGATAGGTTGAATTTGCCGAGAGGCGCGAATAGCTAGGTCGTGATCTGTTGGCAACAATGGCTTGATACCAAGTTAATTTGTGACGTCCTACGCTTTTGAGTGTGCGTACCTGCCAAATTAAGCTTTGAGGCCTGCTCTGTAAAGCAGAAAAAATATTTTACTCCTCCACAAACTTCTTCAGTCTGTTGAGGGCTTGGTCCCATTGCTCTGAGAATATGTCTAGGTAGCCCTTAGCCTGGTTTAGGGGCTCCGGATCGAATCTGTACAAACTCTCTCGACCAGACTTGATACCATTAACGATACCGACACTTTCCAGCACTCGCAAGTGCTTGGTAACAGCTTGACGAGTTAGGTCTGTGCCTTTTGTCAGCTCAGAGATAGAGTGAGGTTGTCCGTTCGATAGCTTTTTCACTATCGACAATCTCGTTTCATCACCCAGTGCGGCAAAAACGCTGGCGTGTTTATTTTGTAGCGACGTTGTCTTTCGAGACATATTTTTCTATGTTTTGGAGTTGTTCTGCCCAGCCGCCGTCATTCATGCGGAAGGCTTCGAAACGGCGGTACTCTGGTAGCTTTTCAAAGCCTGATTCGGTCAGGGTCAGGCAAGTGCCGTAGTCTTTCTGCTCAAGTTTGAATTCTACTAGTGTTGGTTCCTCCACAGAATAATCTACTTTAGGGTCGATTGCCGCTGGGTGCCATGTAAAGGAGAAAAGCCGCTCTGGCTGCATTTCTTTGATATGAACTTCCCAGAGTAGGCCCTCATAGCCTGGATACGTTAGTGTGGCCTTTGTGAGTTGGCCTACCTTGAAAGGCTCTTTGATATCGAGGCAGAACCACTGCCCGAACTCTTTGTAGTCGCTTAAGGCCCTCCAGACCCTGGCAATCGGGGCCTTCAGCTCAATAGTCCTTTCAATTTTGTCTTGCATGATGATCAACCTCGATACGCAACCAATTGGTTGCATATTACTATAGGTATCTGCGAAAGATCAAGTGAGGCCAAGTGAAAGATCGGACGAATTTAGTAACCGAACCAGCCTCTTACTACTTTTACGGCATCGCGTATTGTGCCGCCGTTCTCTTGTATACGCAAATCTTCTTTGAAGCGATCGACTCGCTGTTTCGGCGTTTCACCGCCGTCGCCTTGGTCATCGGCCAAGCCAAAACCTGACAATATTTTGTGCACTGCTCCCTGGCGCTTCGTCTAATCTCATAATTTACATGAAGCAGATGGTAGGTAAGGGAGTTCCGGGGGCGTTGTTATTTATACCCATTTGCCATCAATTATTGACAGAAAGGGCATTCGTGCCTTATGGTTAACTCATAGGTTAATTAACCCAATGGTAAAGTATGATGCAGGACAGTCTTAGTCAGACTTTTTCAGCTCTCGCCGACCCCACAAGGCGAGCCATGTTGGCTCAGTTGAAGCTGGGAGAGTCGAGTGTTTCCGATTTGGCTAAGCCATATAACATGTCTCTTCCAGCGGTAACCAAGCATATAAAAGTTTTGGAGAAGGCTGGCCTAATCACCAAAACAAAAGAAGCGCAGTGGCGCCCGTGCAAATTAAAAGAGGATGGCTTAAAAGAAGTATCCGATTGGATGGAAGAGTATCGAGTTTATTGGGAGGCCAGTTTCGACCGCTTAGAGGTTTATCTCAAATCTGTAACTGCCGATAAGGGCAGCGAGACGGAGCGGGAAAACAAGAAGTCTAAGAAAGAAAGTAGTGAGAAGCAATGGAAGAAGGGGCGAAAAAATGACCGCAAAAAATAAGACGGCAAGAGTTAGAAGCAATGAGTTGCGAATCGTCCGCGAGTATAACGCACCTGTACAGCTCGTTTGGGACGCCTGGACTGATCCGGCGCAAGCTGCACTTTGGTGGGGACCACGTGGTTTCACGATCACCACTCATAGCAAAGATTTGAAGGTTGGCGGCCACTGGCACTACACAATGCATGGTCCCGATGGTGTGGATTATCCTAACAAAACCGTTTATTTTGAGGTAGAGGATTGCGCCAAGTTGGTCTATGACCATGGTGCAAATGATGACCAGCCGCCGTTGTTTCGTGTCACTGTGCTCTTTTCTGAGAGCAACGGCAAGACCAAGATGGATATGCGCATGGCTCTAGCAACGCCAGAGGCTGCCGAAGAGATCGGTAAATTCATCAAGAAAGCTGGCGGCAACGGCACCTGGGATCGCCTTGGCGAGTATCTGCATAAGGTCTCTACCGACCAGGAAATATTTGTCATTAACCGCTCTTTTGAAGCGCCTATTGAGACTGTTTTTGAGATGTGGATTAATCCTGAGCACTTGGCTAAATGGTTGCCCCCTGTGGGTTGCGACATGCAGATGATAAAGTCTGATGTGAGAGTCGGTGGTGGCAATTTCTATAGCATGAGCGCTGGAGCCGACATAGTATTGTATGGACGTATGCAATATGTGGAAATCGATAGACCTCATCGCCTTGTCTATACGCAGCAGTTTTGCGACGAAAACGAGAATGTTTCTACTCACCCAATGGCTCCCTGTTGGCCTGCCACCATGCTTTCTACTGTAAGTTTTGCAGCGGAAGCTGAAGATCAAACTCGTGTCACAGTTGTCTTTGAATGTTCGGGCGACACCTCGCCTGAAGAGCTAGCAGCCTTCATTGCCGAACGCGGTGGTATGACTCAGGGTTGGACTGGCTCGTTCGATAAATTAGAGGATTGCTTAAAGTAGGGGGTGGCTTCTGCAGGATCACAGCTGCTGAGGAGCTTTTGATTTCCTGATGAAGCCGAAATACAAGCACAGCAAGCAGAGAATGAAATGAGGAATGCAGCGAATGCCGCTCATCTCTGGGGGGCAGTCCAAAAGGCTTTGCCGACGAAGTCCGAGTCTCTAATTGTTAGTGTCGCTTTGGGTAGATTTCTCTAGTGCTTTGATGGCTTCGGAAAGTTTTGCTCGCACCGCTGGGTCTTCCTTCATTTTTAGTGCAGCCTCGAATTCGATGATACTACCTTTGGTGTCGCCATGGCTTGTGGCTTCATCTCCCAGAGCCACTCTGTCGCTGAATGAATCTGGATCTTTGCCTAACTTGTGCATGAGCCCGTTTAGATTTTGTTGGGTGGTTTCGTTGCTAGCATCGAGCCAAATGGCCCGATGAAAATAGGGTATGGCTGCGGCAGGCTTATTTTGTAGAGTCAGCCCGAAATTGTTGTAGGCGATAGCTAAATTGACTCTTGCTGTTTTATAGGTTGGTGACCACTTTAGCGCTTTTTCAAGTAGTTCTATTGCCCGAGCGTAGTCGGTTGCGTTAATAGCTATGACCGCCTCGTTGTTTAGACGTATTAAGGCGTCTGTGTCTGTGAATCCGGAAGAACTATCGCCACAGTCTTGGCCATTGCCAATGAAGAGACTGATGACATCTTTCTTGCTTCCTGTCCATATCTCAGATTCGATTCTCGAAGATGACGCCATTGAGTCTGACCGACCACTTTCGTTATTGCTAGGAGCTTTTTGTCTGGGAGGAATATTTTGAGGTGAGTTAGACTCGTTAGATTTTGGGGCCGCTTGTTCCGGAGTAGCGTCTCTCGTTACTAGCAGATTGAGAGCTCCTAAATTGCCAGCATCATCCCAGAGAAACACTGTTGTGCGACCTGGGCGCTTGCCAATTAGTGCTAGCTGATTAGCTGAGAGCATCACCTTTTCGACATGTCCAGGGTCTGCCAGCGAAGTTCTTACCAGCGAGTGGCGGCTCGTAAAAAATTTTGGCTGGTTCGGCTTTAGTGTAATTGTTTCGGTTGGTATCTGTTCACAGAGTTCAAGCTCGTTTACCACAACTGCTGGAATGGGCGCTGTGTGCCGCTGGCTGTTCAAGCTCTTGGTGAAAATAGTGCTAAAGCTCATAAGGGTAGAAAGCAGCCTGCCGTGCTGTTTCTTTACATTCAAGTCTGTGGCAAGAGTATTGCCAAAAATGTCCTGCATCTCAAAGGTCGTTCTACCTGGCACTTTCCCTAGCAAAACAAATTCGTTCTTTGAAATTGCTATGGGCTCTGTAATAGCAGGGTCTGTTGTTGTCAATTTCGCTAGGTTTTGTTTCGTTTTAAACGTCCGAGACTGAGAAGCGAAAAGGTCTAATGTTCTAGTTGTCTTGTTCGTTTTGAATCCACTAGTGATAACAATAGTCTGGCCTCCCGGAACACTCAGCGTATCTACTGTCGGTTTGAAAATCGGCCTTTTGGCCGTGGCCTTTTTGCCAGCCGGTTGCGTCCCAGGCGCCAGGGCCGTGTAGGTAGTTATTGGTTTCGCTACGGCATTTGAAAGAGCTAAAAGCCCTTCTGCAATTTGCCCTAGATAAATGTTGTCCTTTGATTCTCTGGGATCAACGCATTCTTTTATCTCTAATTTCCCTCGACTAATAGACTGTTTAGAGCGTTTGCTACGCTGTCGCCTTAAAAATTCGAACAGTGAGGTAGGCGTCTCTAGAAACAATGAGTGGAGCGGGCCGGAGTTGTGATTGACTATCACATCCATATGAACTTCGCCGCCCATGTCATCCCAGATTTCTAGTGTCGTTTCCCCGGGTGCTTTGCCTAACAGAACAAGCACATTTTCGGCCAGCACGACCGGTTCCGCAATGCCGGGATCGGCTATCGATGTTCTTACTATCTTGTTTTTGATTAAAAAGAGCTTTGACTGTGATGCATTAACTTCAATGGGTTGGATCTTTTTGTATTCTTCCAGTTCAAGGGTTCCAGCACTCGGCAGCTTGCTTTGTGGTTGTTCACTTGCGACGGTCGTCGTCTTCGTCTCTTCCGTGTAGGCTTTACCGGTTTTGGTCGCTTCTCCTGGAATTGGGTCGTCGCCCGTTGCGGCTGCTGCCGGAGCGCCTGAAGAAAGGGCAAAGGACATGGCCATGATTAGTGCGAGCCAGTTCCTGTTTCTACACAATGGCCTTGGTCCTTGATGCATCATGGCAAATAGCCTGTTACGCATAGCCAAACGGCCCATTTTTGAAATGTGTACTTGAAGGTCATGTCTCTATGCTAGCAAAGATGAACTAGCTGGCAAGGTCGGCAGAGTCTTTCATGTGATCAACAGTGCGAACATTGTGACCGTGTGAGCCTATCGTAACTCTAGCTTTTCAGCTCTTTCCAGCATTTCCTTGGAAATCTCATCAGCCGTTTCTGTGTCTTTTATCGCCAATGCCGATTTGAGCAGATTTAAGAGTTCTGGGTCTGAACGGCCTGGCAAATCTAGTGGATTCCGCTTCCAGCGGCCTTGTAGAAGTGAGAGAGTAAAGCCAATATATTTGGCCGGTAACAAACCAACGACACCGCCAATAAAAAAATACACCATTCCGACCATCAGTGGATAGTGGTTTTTAATTGCGTTTGGTAAGAGTAGCGAAAGACCCATAAATACAAAGGGGACCGTGTGGAGGCAAGCAAGGCGTTTTCGGTGTCGTAGTTCCATTTGAGCTGAATTGTTTGTGGCTGTTTTTACAGTCTGTCCGCAGGTACAGGCCTTTCTCGAGCGACAAAGTCCATATATGATTACCGAAACTGCCAATAGCTCGAACAAAATGCAGCTGTACCAATGCAAAATAAGTGCCAAAAGAGTTGCGCTCATCAATAGCAGGATGCAACCCTTCAGTCGCCATACTCCTGTAGGGTGAAACACACAGTAGTGCAAAAGCAATGACTCGCGGTAGGGCGGTTCTGATAGTTGCTGCAGTTCTTCACTACTCAAAACCGTTCGCCTCGCCCAAGTTAGTGGCCACTGTTTTATTTGCTCTTGCTCTGTTTGACTTTGCTTTGTTCTACTTTACTTTGTTCTACTTTACCCTTCTCGTCCCGATTCGGCGAATGATTTTTTATCCAATCACACAAGCTATTGATCAAGTTGTTGCTGAACAGGGTTTCGGCGAGTCATCAGTGGTCTCGCGATTCACCACTGCTGGTGTGGCATTAATTGGCTCTTTGTTGCCGGGGAGCATGGCTAGTCCAGTTTTCGAGGTCAGGTTTCGTTGCTTCCCTTTGTTTCCTGGCTTCCCTTATTTTCTTCTATTTCATCAATTCGCATTCTTCTATTTTGCAGAGCACTGCTCTTCTCATTGCGCCGCTCTTTGAGCAGTTCACTGAGTGGCTTTCCTTCAGGGTTAGCAATAATTCTGGTTTTGCCGCCCAGTAGCAAGATCAAGAAAATTATCGCAAATGGGCTAGCAAAGGCAATTCTAAAGAACATGTTTAAGTGGCTGTCACCGAAGACGAGCCAAGCAAAGGGCGTAAGCATTGCTATCAAAATTATTGCTACAACTGCGTTGTAGAGCCAAGACTTGACCAATCGCAAGCATTGCAACTCGACTGCTATTCCCGTGAAGAACACGGCAATTCCGATGGCAGTTAGTACCCAGTGTGGCGCGTGTAAGGCGTGGGGTGGGATGGGGAGAAGTTTCAAACCCAATGCTATGAAATACACGCCCAGTGCCGCCACAGCCAGGGCTGCCATAGGAGTCGGTTCACGAGAGCTGTCAGAGCGATTTACTACTTTTGTTTTGCTTTTTGAAGCCAGTTGAAAATCTTGGCCGCCAAGTTGCAGCTCATTGTTCGTATTGTTTTTTCTTCGTTTGGCCATTTGCTCCTATCGTTCTTAGCAACCATTCTTGGCAACGAGGAGTTTCATAGACTGAGTACGGTAGAATGTCGCTGTTACTAATGCAAGGGACGCCAATGTCTTATAAATCAGCTATATCCCGCCTTGTCAAGCTGACGCCTGCTCTTTGTGCCATGGTTTTCATTCCCTTGAGCATTGTTCCCTTTGGTGCAGATGCTGCTCAGCCGGTGACCGGTTTGACTTATGACGGTGACCACGACGTTTTAGTTTTTCCCTCTTGCGATCTAGCCGTGCGCTACAACAACAAAACATTTGTGCCGGTTAAAGCCAAATTGCAAGATACAGCAAGTTCTGCCTTCCTCAAGATTGCGCCTGACAAGGCAGTCAAGATTTGGGAAGACTATGACTCGGCCAAAATGACCGCTGCCCCAGAGCAGATTTTGATTGAAGGCTATGATGTTAGCAAGATTGGATCGTTTGGCTCCAGCCGCTTCAGCAAAGAGTTTATGGCTGCTAACCGCGTGCGCGAAGTGCAGTTTACCAATGAGCGTATTGCTAGAGAGACCGGGCTTTCGCCTAGCGCTTTCACTGGTATCACAGCAGTTAAACCCTTTGAGATAGCACCTAAAAGTGGCGAGACACCCTATTTTCTTTATGTCATTCAAACACCAGAGCATCTCACCATTTATGCTCGCAAGATGCGCGCGGCTAGCCGCACTTTTGACTTAGATCCTGCTGTAATTGTCACTCAACTGCAAGTGCGCGGTACTAAAGACTGTGTTAGTAACGTCAAACTTGATGAGCCAAAAGTTGTTGCTCAATAGGGTCTAACTGTCTTTAGGTCTATAAGAGGGTATCTCGATGGAATCGGCAGTGGCCGTCGTAGTTGTCGGTATGATTGTTTTTCTCGCCCACCTTTTTGCCGTGGGCTTTGAGAAGACACGCATACCCGACGTGCTGCCTCTGGTTATTTTGGGAGTTTTGTTCGGACCGGTTTTTCACTTTGTCAAACCATCCGACTTTGGCCATGTGGGCCAAGTTTTTACCACTCTGGCTCTCGTCATTATTCTCTTCAACTGCGGGCTTGAGCTTGATCTCAACTTGCTGATGAAGTCTTTCTTGCCAGCACTAAAGCTTGGTCTAATCACTTTTGTTGTCACTGTCGCCACTACTGTCTGGCTTGCTATGCAGGCTCTGGGCTTGGGGCCTGTTGAGGGTTGCATTCTCGGTTGTATTGCCGCTGCCTGTTCGCCGCCGGTGGTTATACCAATGTTGGCTAAGTTGAGGGCCACTGAGCAGACCAGAACCATGCTTATTCTTGAGTCTACGATTTGCGAAGTGCTGGGGATTGTTACCACTCTGGCTTTCATCAAGATTGCCACGCAGAGTGATATTCATCCAACTGCCATGATCGGCCATATCATTGCTTCCTTCATTATGGCCGCTATGATTGGTTTTGCGGCTGGTGTTGTCTGGTCGAGCTTGCTCAAAGTAGTGCGCCACGTTGAAGACAACATTTTCTGCACACCGGCTTTTGTGTGTATCGTTTTTGGTACTGCCGAGCTTTTCGACTACAGTGGCCCTGTGGCCGCGCTGGTCTTTGGTTTGGTGCTGGGCAATATCAAAGATTTGACCTTCTTGAAGAATGTGCCTAAGGCCCAGACTGTTAGCTTGACCTATCAAGAGAAGACGTTCTTTGCCGCATTGGTGTTCTTGCTTAAGTCGCTTTTCTTCGTTTATGTCGGCTTGTCGATGCAGTTTAATTCATGGCATCTGGCTGGAATGGCCATGCTTCTCACTATCTGGACACTTCTTGTGCGTTTGGTTGTTGTTCGCTTCGCCACCGCCAAAACCTTATCTACCTATGACCGCTCATTGGTATCGATTATGGTGCCAAAGGGATTGGCGGCGGCAGTTTTGGCGTCTTTGGTTTTGCAGTCTGGGGTGAACGGAGCCGAGACCATTCGTGAAGTGGCTTTCGGTGTGATTCTCTTCAGTATCTGCTTGGTGGCCGTGCTGACATTCATGCTTGAGCGCGGTTGGCTCGATAAGTTCTTCCGCTATATTTACGGCAACTCACACGTGCTCAAGCCTGATGCTGACCAACTAGTAACCGGGCCATTTAGTCACGTCGATGCCATCGAGAGTGCCAGTAAGCGGCATTCTCAGAACGAGTCAGAGCTTGACGGAACCATCGGACCTGGAACCGGCGGGCCTAGTATTGCTGGCCCTGGTGGTTAGTCTAAGCTAAACGACTGTTCGCTGAAAGGCTTATCCCACGCCCCTAAAGCGTTTTGGCCACCCTTAACTAGGCCTTCACCAAATGTTCCAACTAGTTTCATGGCCTGACCTGGAATGCTGACTAGAAGCAGTGGGGCAGAGCCGTCTTTGTCGTTTAACTCAGTCGAGACAGCATCAGCATATTGGCCTACTCGATTGGCTTCGCAGCGCATGATGGCAATTGGTGTGCCGAGTACTAGTGAGGCTCCAACGGCGGCGGTTCTAACGGGCAGCATGGCTGTGTCGGTGAGGAATTGGTGGGCGTCGACTGTGCCGCTCTTCTCTTGTTCGCCGTAATTGCTGGCTTGGGCTGGAGCCGACGAAATAGAAAGGGCGATGGCGCCAGTCAGAAGTAGAGAATAAATGCTTTTCATAGAAAGTTCCTTTTGTGTACGTTTTAGCGGTGTCCGGTTTAGTTGTCTGCAGCTCGCTTGTCTTAACTAACTTGGCTGCGGTTCACTTAGTTAGCTTACGAGCGCCCCAGAGAAATCTAGAGGGGCTCGCAACAGTTCGCGGATTGTTGCTCTCAAGCGTAATAAGAGGTGGTATTTGAGCAAGAGTGGGCGCTTTTGTCTTAAACTGTATGAGTCTAGTCAACATATGAACAGTAGATTGCAGGCAATAGATAGCAGGCAGTAGTTAGCAGGCACTAGGTAACAGGCAGTAGATGAACTACGACATTATCGGCGACGTACACGGCTGCATCGATGAGCTTTTAGAGCTCATGGAGAAGCTCGGCTACGACGGCGATGGTGGCCATATTAGTGCAAGCAGTGG
The DNA here is from genome assembly GCA_041675385.1 of Candidatus Obscuribacterales bacterium. Lineage (GTDB taxonomy): Bacteria > Cyanobacteriota > Vampirovibrionia > Obscuribacterales > Obscuribacteraceae. Next base: position 22,402 of record JBAYTY010000016.1, on the reverse strand, counting down.
TAGCGGAGCCCTCGGTAGTAGTGGAGCCCTCAGTATTGGAGAGCGCAAGCTTGTCTTTGTCGGCGACTTGGTTGACCGCGGGCCGTCCAGCGACGGCGTGCTTGAGCTTCTCATGCGTTTGTGTGAGCAGGACCGCGCCATCGTTCTGCTGGGCAACCACGACGAGAAACTGAAGCGCTATTTGCAGGGCAAACATGTACGGGTGGGCCACATGCTGGCAGGCACGTTGGCGCAATTAGAGCCCCGTGGCAAAGTATTTATGGAGAAGGTCTGTAACTTTCTCACTGAGCTTCCATACCGCTTTGCCGACGAAGACTTGCTAGTGGTTCATGGCGCTGTCTATCCCGGTTCGACAACTATCGGCTCAGTGAGCTTTGGCGAGCAGTCCAAGCGTGATCGCGAGTGGGCGCTCTATGGTCAAGTGGGCGGAACCGATACAATTAGCGGTTACCCCATTCGCTTGCAAGACTGGGCCCGGGGTTATTCTGGTTCGCACACTACAGTGGTGCGTGGGCACTCAGTTGTGGCGGAAGTCGAGACCATTGTCTCGCAATCAGGCACACGCGTGTACAACGTTGACACGGGTTGCTCTTTTGGCGGCTATCTGTCAGCCTTACGCTATCCTGAGCTTGAGGTTGTGCAAGTCAAGGCGCGCAAAGTCTATTACGAAGGTTCAATCATTTAAGGCTGTGATCAAATAACTATTATGGAACGACCAGGTTTAAAATACTTTGACAAAGTGGCTCTCCATGAGGGCTTTGAGCGCCATAGTCAGGGCCGAGTGATTAGTTTTAGCTATGATGAAAAAAATAATTCAATAAGTGGAAAGGTTCACGGCAGCCAGCCTAAGCCCTATGTGGTTAGCGTCTTTCTCAAACCCAGCGGCTTTGATGTTAGTTGGTCGCTCTGCACCTGCGATGAACGTAAGGCTTGCAAGCATGGCGCTGCCTTGATCTACGCCTTCTTCGATTTTGACAATCAAGAGATACTTCCTGGTTCTGCTCTGCCTACCAAATCTGCTAGCAATCAAGCCGCTTTACCCGGTGGATTGCATTTCAAGAAAGGCGGAAGCACACCCGTTGCTCGCACTCAGATTGATAGGGTCAAAGAATCGATTGTCGGTGACAGCGGTTATCTCAAGATAGATCAAGCAGGCAAAGCCCATCTGATTCCTTCTCAGGGTGACTTGCTGCCCGCAAGCGCTAGGCCGGTAAATTTCGGAGCCCTCAGTTCTGGGCTGGCAAATTCGGCCTCGTCTGCAGTTTCTACTAGTTCTTCGACATCATCTTCCCCTTTGAGTTCTTCTTCTTCTTCCGGCTTATCGTCGCCACGACTGATGCAATCGGAACATGAAACAAAAGATTGGTCGCCAAAGCCGTTTCGCGCTGGTGTGATTGATTTAAGTGATCCTAGCAGTGCCAGCTGTTCTGATAGCAATGCTATCTGGAAAATTGACATTCACGAGAGCAAAGAATTTTGGTTTGGCGTTAGTCTCGGTATCGAAGTCGAAGGCGAGACAATTGCACTATTGCCAGTGTTGCAGCGCGCTTTGTCGAAGCTCACTGGTTATAGCGCCAAGCAAATTGAGAGCCTTGGTCGTGATGGCAAATTTTTCGGACGGTTAGAAGATGGCCGCATTTTGATCTTGCCATTTGCTCGCGTGAAAGCCATTCTTACAAACTTGGTTGAACTATTGAGCCGCGAAGTAAGTGAGGCTACCGAACTAAGGCTGTCACTAGCGCAAATCAATGCTGTCACCCAAGACAACCAAGACACAGGGTTGGTGGTTACTGGCTCAGCGTCTTTGACGGATCGCCTTGAGCAGATACGAAAGCTCGCTAGTTTGCCGGTGGTGGCACCACCTAAAAATTTCAATGCTGAGCTTAGGCCATATCAGCTAGATGGTCTCTCTTGGCTGCAGGGCCTTGCCCGGGCGCAGCTATCAGGCATATTGGCCGACGATATGGGTTTGGGTAAGACTGTGCAGATCTTGGCCCACCTCGCCCTTGAGCACGAACAAGGCCTGCTGAAAAAGCCCGTGCTAGTGGTTTGTCCGACCTCTGTCTTGCACAACTGGTTGGCTGAGACCAAGCGCTTTGCGCCACAGCTCAATGCTGTTGCCTACCATGGTGGTGAGCGGCAAAGCTTATTGGCTGGCGAACAGCTTCAGCCGAGTTTGATCGTCACTACTTATGCGCTGCTGATTCGCGATGCCAAAGAGTTGGCAGGGGTAGACTGGCAGGCCGTAATTTTAGATGAAGCGCAGGCCATTAAGAATGCTGGCACGAAGGCCGCCAAAGCCGCTCGCTCTCTCAAGGCTGATTACCGCTTATGCGTCAGCGGTACCCCTGTAGAAAATCATCTCGGTGAACTGTGGTCGCTATTTGAGTTTCTTACTCCGGGAATGCTCGGTGATGTCAAAGCCTTTAGCAAGCACTTCCGCACACCAATTGAGAAGCAAAAACGTGCAGACATCAGGCAACTACTGGCTAAGCGCCTTAGCCCATTTATTTTGCGGCGCATCAAAGAACAGGTAGCGCGCGATTTACCCGATAAAACTGTGATTGTGCATGAGCTTGATTTGAGCAGTATGCAGCGCGATCTATACGAAACTGTGCGCACTGTTAGCGCTCAGAAGGTGTTAGAGGAGATCAATAAGAAGGGCCTAAACCGCGCCCAGCTAGCTATTCTTGATGCCATGCTTAAGCTGCGTCAGGTCTGCTGTGATCCTCGATTGGTGAAGCTAGCCGTGTCGCAAACTCCTTCAATAACCGATTCAGCCAAGCTAGAAGCTCTAATTGATTTGCTGGAACCACTTATTGAAAATGGTCGGCGAATCTTGGTCTTCTCGCAGTTTACAAGCATGCTCGATTTGATCGCACCAGAGTTAGAATCTCGCGAAATTAAGTTCGTGCAGTTGCGTGGTGATACTACAGATAGAGTCAGACCTGTGGCTCGTTTTCAGGCCGGTGAAGTCAGTGTCTTTCTCATTAGCCTCAAGGCTGGCGGAACGGGCCTTAACTTGACCGCTGCCGATACCGTTGTGCACTACGACCCTTGGTGGAACCCGGCCGTCGAAGACCAAGCTACTGACCGCGCTCACCGCATTGGCCAGACTGAGAAAGTGTTTGTCTATAAGTTCATCGCCCGTGGCACCATCGAAGAGCGCATGCTTGAGCTTCAAGTGCGCAAGCGTGCCTTGTGCGAAGCTATCTTTGATGCCGAATCGGCTGCCTCGATTAGCTTCAGCGAGGCCGATCTAGAGTTTCTCTTCCAGCCTTTGGGATAGGGATTAGTGCGACAGTGTTAATTTTGGCTTTGTACGTCTTTCTCGTACATTTGTACGCGAAACCCGTACAGATGTACGAAAATCTCGTCATTGTTAATATTTCAAGACGACCGGTCTAATTTGTCCTGGTTTTTGCTAGCATTTACCCAATGACTTAAAAAGCCGAGGCTTAGAGAAATACTCCGCCGTAAGCTAACTGGAGGAAGAGTGCCAACCGAGACTAAAGCTTTGACTACCAACGGCATTGTTGATGCCCTAAATTGGCGCTATGCCACTAAACAATTTGACCCAAGCAAAAAGATTTCCGCCAGTGACTGGCAGCTCTTAGAAGAAGCTTTGCGACTTACACCTTCTAGCTTTGGCATGCAGCCATACAAGTTTGTGGTTGTCACTGACCAGAAGATCAAAGATGAATTGGTCGCTGCCTGCTGGAACCAAGCACAGGTAGCCCAGTGCTCGCACTTTGTTGTATTTGCTAGAAACAACGAAATCACTGTTGAGACGGTCAATCAGTATGTTGAGTTGATCGCCAAGACTAGAAATGTTTCTGTTGAATCACTCAAGCCACTTCATGGCATGATGAGTGGTTTCATTTCAGGCTCTACTCCTGAAAAGTTGGCCGAATGGGCCGCTCGTCAGACTTATATTGCCTTAGGCAATTTGATGACAGCGGCAGCTACTCTGCGCATCGACAATTGCCCAATGGAAGGCATTGTGGCCCCAGAAGTTGATCGCATTTTGAAATTAAATGAAAAAGGATGCAGCAGCGTTGTCGCTTGCGCCCTAGGTTACAGAGCTGCTGATGACAAATATGCTGGATTGACAAAAGTGCGTTTCACTAAAGACGAACTGTTCATCAATATATAGGTCATCCTCAATCTCAGAAACGATCTCATACTGAATCAATCGCCTTGAAGAGAGCATAGAACATTCTGTGGTCTCTTCAAGGGCACTATCGTAGCGCGAACGAGAGATTCACAACCGCAGTAATATCTTTGTTGATTGAGGTGACGTCACTTATTCCTTGGTCGGATACGTCGGTGGAATCGGCTGGTGTAATCTGAAGCACGCCCATTTTTGCTGATTGAATTGAGCTAACCGTGCTGCCGGTGCTAGTGGCAATGGCTTGAGCCCGCACTTTAGCGTCTTTGGCAGCCTCAGCTAACATTCCGATTTTAATGTCACCAAGGCTGGTGCAGTAGTAACTTGGCGCACTGCTTTCAATGGCGATTCCTTTGTTGATCAATTCTGTGGCCGTCCTTGCTATCAATGAAATTCTCTCGATATCTTTTGATCGCACTTCTAGGCTCTGGCTTAGGTTGTAGCCGGTAATGACGTTGCTTTCGACTCCATAGTTTTCTCTACCATGTAGAGCAGTCGTGTTTATAGACGATATTTGAATTTCTTCTTCTTTAATTCCCTTGCTAATTAAGTAGCTTTTTACAACGGGGATATCCAGTGACAGTGCTTTGTAAGCGTCTACAAGTTTGTCCGCCCGCCGGGATGCCTTTGCCGTCCAGATGACTAGATCTGACTTGATTCGTTTCTTGGCGGAGCCCGTTACTGTGATGGATTGTTCTGTGCCTCTGACATTCAGTGCTGCCCATGCAACTATGCCGGAGCAAACGATTAGGCTGGCTGCAATTACAATTGCTGATCGAAATAGCTGACTTTCCATATAACACCACAGAATTCGGGAATATTTGATTGTATAGCCTTAGAATCGCTTATGCCTAAATTAGTTTCTTTCGGCAAGCGCTGAACTTTTATCGTCTGATTAAATACATAGGAAATAGATGCCTAATGCACTGCAAGTATTGATAGATGATGGCCGAAAAGCGCCAAGCCGTTTATTTGCGCTTAAGTTGCTTGCCTATTGCACTTTGCTAGTATCAGTATCACTGTGGATTGATGCACTATTCGGGCTTTCAATCGGTATTTTCAAGCACGATCTCTTTGACGTGATTTTTAAATTTGCACTCGTACTCGCTATTCCTTGGCTTTTGACTTTTGGTCTGGCTGGGTTGATTATGAGTCTCAAAATTGCTGCATTGCAGTGCCATGAAGTCTCTTCGTTGAGATACTCTTATACGCGCATGTTTAGGGTTCTGACCGCGCTGCCAGTTATGCAACGACCCTGGTTCATTTTGGCAAACGTTGATTTGGCTGGTCTAGAGCTTTGTGATGGCGATGACGCTGCGGTTATTGCTCGCTTGCAGATACTGGCAAATGCTGTACCATCCAGCTTCATTCATCGGGATAGTCACTTAGATAAAATGCTGCAGCCGCAGCTTGGATTGGCTGACTCGTTAGGTTATTGCGATGCATTTGGTGCCCGTGATATCCGAGCGGCTTGTGTTCTTGATCTAATGCCTTCCATGGAATTTTTTCCGAATGAATTAGACTTCTGGCGTAAGGAAGACTCCGTTTGGACTAAGATACACAAGCTTGGATTGGATGCGGCGACATACGCTGACCAAGGTAATTTCCAATTGGCTGTGGAAACCTTAGAACAAGCCATTCAGCTTCAAACACAGAAGAGTTCTTCAATAGCGCTATGGCCTATCGCCAAGCAAATCAACATGACTGCCTTGCTGACTTGCCGGGGACTCTGTGAGTTTGCCTTGGGTCCGGAACACGATCAAAGTGCCACAGAAAGCCTAAACGATCTCCTGAGCCTCTTGCCAGAATGTTACCAGTCTGGCTACTTTCTTGCGCTCGCTCCTGGTCAAATAAGCCTAGTGCAGGCTTTGCTAGAGCGAAAGCAGTACGACCTTGCTGAGAAATTTGTTCAATACACCTACGCTGCTGTTCGTCTTAACCCGCACCATCCGGCATCTTCGGGTGTCTTGCAGGTTTATGAGCAACTGCTTGTGGCAACCAATAGGGGTCATGAGATAGCTGATTTGAAGTCTTGGGTCTTGCCGATCAGTGCTTTATCTAGTGGCTGACTTATTGGCCGGTTTATTGCCTCGTTCGATATTGACCATTTTGTTAGTTTCTATCTGTTTTGGCCGTGGCATAATGACCGCCTAACCCCTCGTAGGCAGGATTGACCCTTGAATCTCAATAGAGCCATAGTGGCTGGAATCTTTGGCTTAGTTCTGACGCAAGCACCTTTGCTTGCTGCGCTGGCTTCTGAGCGAGAAGCCAACGGCTGGATTTACTCAAATCTCGAAGACGCTGGGTTGAAGTTTACTTATCCGGCTGCTTGGAAGAAAACCATGATTGGCAGTCAACCTGCTGAGAAAGATAATATTTTGAAAGTAAGTGGCCAATTGACTGGCTCGGCTGAAAGTTGGGCCGAGCTTTCGCTACTTCACTCGCAAGATGGCATGAGCCCATCTTTGCTTGTCAAAATTATGGAAGAAACTTACTGGAGCAAGCTGCCCGAGTACAAAGGTTCGCTCGAAAAGTCTATTCGTCTTCCTGGCGCTCAGGCTGCTGTTGAGAAAGAGATAAGCTTTCGCCAGACGGGAGTGATGTTTAGTCAGCGCTGTTTGGTTTTTCAAATCGGTCCTAAGAGTTACAGTTTGATCATGACCTGTCCGCTTAGTGAGTATCATGCCTCTGGCACAATCTGGAATACGGCAATGAATAGCATTGCCGCCATCCACCCAACTGCGACTGCCTCGACTGCTGCTGCTAATTCTAGCTCGATGTCTTCTACTTCTACCAGAGCCGCTTCGGTTGGGAGCACTAAGACTAGCGCTGACACTGCTGGTGGTGACCATGCCTGGCATACCAAAGACGGCACATTGTCATTTGTTTTCCCTTCTTCGCTCAAAGAAGCTGTTGTCGAAGGCGATGACCATTTGCTCAAAGCCTCTTGTGAGCAGCCTGGTAAGGTGATTGGTTTGGATGTTTATCGCGGCGATTGCGCGCCTAATATGGGTCTTGGTGAACTTTCTTCTATGTTGGAAGAGAAGTATTTTCTGCCCTTGAAGAATTACCATAAGATTGGCGAGGAGCAGAGTTCAATGGGCTCTGGTGGTAGTGTGCCTGGCGTTGTTCGCGAATCAACGTTTGAAACCAATGGTGTCAAAATGCATCACCTCTCGGGTTACATTGTGGTCGATAAAAATCTCTACGCTGTTTGTCTAAGCACTGCTGGGGTCAACTATAACGAAGCTCACCAAATATGGAGCCGGGTTGCTTCCAGCGTTACCGTCAAGCGCTAGTGAACCAATTGCCACCGTATCCAGAGTTTATTTAGACCAAGTAATTGTCGACTAGGTTTAGCGAATTACCTGAGAAGCTGCCTTTACTGGCTCTTGGAAAAGCCCGGTAGTGAATTCAAAAAACTGAATACTTCTTCAGTCGGCGCGTCGCCAGCTTGACCGAATTCTTGATTGAGTGTTTTGTGCGTTTTGTTAAATGCTGGTTTTACTACAGCCCTACTACCAGCGCTATTTAGTAACGATGCTAGTTGTTCTGCTTGAGCTTTAGATTCACCTCTGAACGACACGTATATGATTAGAAATGGTGGAATGCCTTTTTGAGGCTGCACGTGATTGATGACACTTGCATCTTGCCAGACTTTTGGATTGTTACCAAAAACCGGCTCTAGTTGTGCCTTGCCGCGGCCAGCCATGGCTCTGGTCATGTCGTATGTCGCACCATCTAGTAAAATAGCTCCTTTTAATATGGTGAGATTCGAGCCTGCAGCTTGTAGGTATCGTTCATCGGTGGCGACAAGAGCCGCCAACTCTGCGCCAGCCGAGTGGCCCATCACCACAATTTTGTCTGGGTCGCCACCAAAGCGTGAGATGTTTTTATGTATCCAGGCGATTGCCCTACCGACATCCTGCACATGCGCTGGATACTTCACTGCTGGAGAGAGTCTGTAATTTAAGCTAACAAAAATCATTCCTGCCGAATTAAAAGTAGTTGCTTTTGCTAGTGCCCCATTTTTTTTGTCACCTATGCCGAAGCCACCGCCATGAATGAAGACGACTACAGGTAGCGCCTGAGCGCCACTTGGGCTGTAGATATCTAAGGTCTGCAGAGGGTCGGTACCACCGGCAACATATGGAATATTGGTGGTAGTACCGACTGCTGCAGCTTGCCAGTTTGTGGTGGCTGAGATTCTATGCTGACGCCTATCGGCTTGCGCGTTGGCATCAATAATTGTGAGCGAAAGGCAGAATGCAAGCAGCGTAATTTGCCAATAGATAACTAAAGTTTTCAATGCTTACACCTTGATTTATCGCTTATGTTTTTGCCGCGTAGGCTAGTTTAGTTTTCTTTAGAATCCGCGAGTTTGGCCGTTACCACTGACAGTTCCAACTCCCACAGCTGTGCCGCTGCCACTAAAACTACCTCTGCCATAGGCTACGCCCTGGCCGTCTACTGTTCCTGTGCCTCTCTTCATACGTACATGCCCATTTTGACCTCGATAGAACGCTACGCCTGTGCCGCTAGCTTCACCGTTGCCTCGTACTTGTCCTCGTCCGTGGACACGGCCTTGTCCGTGTGCGCCACCCCGGCCACGATGTCCTCTCGCTTCGGCGTCTGGCACTAGCGAAAGCATTAGCATTGAAACCATAACGATTGCTTGAATTTTCATTTTTGGAACCTCGAAAGAACAGTAAAAAGAACTGCCCAGTTAGCTTATGGCTCTGGAGGCGTCCGGAGAAGTGACAAAGCGCATGTTTGATCAACTCAATCTGTGACATTTGGCTGTTTTCGGTTCTTCAGCTGCGCCTATTGGCGGCACTTTGCTCGCTATTTGGGGGTAGCCATGAGGAATGTCATGGATAGCATGAATTAAAGACCGGGTACCATGAGAGTGTTCGCTGCCACGCAAGATTTATTTGAGTTAGCCATGAAGCCATTTCACAAGCCACTGTACTTAACGATGTTGCGCATTCACTGGGTCGCCATTGGCTTGATTGTTGTCTTGCAGCTGATTGGCATGTTTATCGACAAGCAAGTAAGTAAGGGTGAGGCGATATCGTTTTTCCTCCTTCTCATACTAGGCGGCATGGCGCCCTTGGTACCTCGAATTGATTCTGGTCCTTTGCGCTTTTTGTCTGCTGTTTGTGAGCTTCTAATTTGTCTGGTGGCCTCGCACTTGGGCATTCATAGGCTCTATCCGTTTCTCTCAGCGATTATCGTGGCCCGCTATAGCATGTTGCTTGATATCACTCCTTCTATTGCGTTAGCCGCTCTGGCTGCCTTTCTTAACAATCGCTATCTTGCTTCGATTATTCGAAAAGTTGAATTCGCTTGGCTGGGGCCAATTGATAATCAACCTCGGCTTGATCTGCTAACTGATGTGGCGGCTTCAATTCTTTTTACTGCGGCACTGCTTCTTTTGGTTACAGCGGTGCGCTATCTTAGTATTGAACAAGAATCAAGAAAAAAGGCGCAGGTACTCACTCTTGAAATAAAAGATTTAGCGACTGAATTAGAACGTTCAAGGTTGGCGCGCGAGATTCATGATTCTCTGGGGCATTCACTGACTGCCTTGAATATGCAGTTAGAGGTTTTTGCTACTTTGCAAAAGTCAGATCCCAGTCGGGCTCTTGAGGCTTTCAACACAGCGCGGCGGTTGGCTACAGATATACTCGATGACGTCAGGGCTGTAGTGCACTCAATTCGCCATCAAGACTTTCAGTTTGAAGCCGCTATGACTAAGCTGGTTGAACAAACTCGCGCTATCAAAGGTACAGAGAGCGAGATTGAGATTGAGTTAAGTCTTTTGGCCAGTAGTCTTCCTCAGGCCATTGCTTATCAGCTTTATAATATTGCCCGCGAGTGTTTGACCAATTCGGTAAAACACTCTGACGCTGATAAGTTGACTATAGTTGTTCGGGAGGAGGCCGGTTCTATCAAGCTCGATTACACAGATAATGGCTGCGGATTTGACTATGCCGAGCGCAGTGCTGATCAAAATCGAGGATACGGGATAATTGGTATGATAGAGCGTGCCGAAAGTCTGAGCGGAACTCTAGTTTTAGAATCAGGAACCGGCAAGGGAACGAAAATATCAGTAACTGTACCGGCCAATCAGTAATTTTATGATTCGAATATTGGTAGTTGATGATCAAGAGCTATTGCGTCAAGGAATGGCTGCAATTCTTGCCAGTATTGATGGTTTTTTTGTCGTGGGTCAAGCAGCTAATGGCCAGCAGGCTTGCGATTTGGCTCTTGAGCTTAAACCAGATGTGGTCTTGATGGACATTCGCATGCCGGTTCTGGATGGCATCGTTGCCACCGAGAGAATTTGCCAATCGTGCCCACTGACAAAAGTTATGCTGCTTACTACCTTTGATGACGAAGAATATATCATGCAGGGCCTCGCCAATGGTGCCTCTGCCTATATTTTGAAGAACACACCTACCGATCAATTGACCCAGGCAATTCGAGCTGTGCATCAGGGCAATTCTTGGCTTGGTCCGGCGGCCTTGGCAAAAGTGTCGTCCCGATTGAATCAGATCAGTGCTAGCAAGGGCACAAGTAAACAGTTGGGAAACTGCGAAAGTTTGTTCACCGCTCGGGAGCTTGATGTTTTGAGAGTACTCCGTCAAGGTAGAAGCAATCGTGAGATTGCTGATGCTCTACACTTAAGTGAGGGCACAGTTCGCAATCACATCACAAAAATTCTCAATCAAATTGGCGCTAAGCAGAGAACTGAAGCTGCGATTTGGGCGCAGAATAATTTGGGAGAAGGAGATTGAGTCGCTTTCAGTTTGGCGCTAAACAAAGAACTGAAATTGTTTGTGTCAGTGCAACTTTTGGAGTGAATCGATGCTACGAGCTAAGTTTTCTAAATTGCAAATTGCTTCCTTGATCAAGCCTGTCATCATGCCCCTTTTAGCCTTAGTATTTTTGCCGTCATTGGCGCTTGCCCAAGGCAATTATCAAAACTGGTATCCCCGCGATATCAGTTTGCCGAGCGGGCACAGTTATCCTTGCGCTCTCACTGCTATGCCAGCTAATCTTGAAGGCATTCCGGCAGCAGATAGGGCTTTCATCAATCATGTCTATGCCATGCTCTTGCAGTGCGTTCAAGCAAAGACTGTAATGGTTGATACTTTGCGTGCTGATTCTGGAGGCTTTAGCCAAGCTTATAGTTCTTACTATGCCAAGACCACTCAGGCGCGCCAGAAAATAATGGCAGAGCCCCTTCCTGGCGGTCTGCAAGGGTTTCGCGACGGCGTGATTAATGCTCTTGATCAGCAAATACTCTTCTTTGGCAAAGCGTCGCGAGCTAGAGCTAGTGGAAAAAGCTTCCAAGAGGTGATGGGCTACAGCGAGGGTCGCAACGCTTCCACTCTGCTGATTGGTGCCTGGTCTGCCATGAGTGCTCGCTATCCTGGTCTTTCCCCAGCAGTTTCTGACAGCGCCTATCACCATCTTTGTGCTCTAGATTTGTTTTAGTCCTCTTGAGACAGCCAGTCCTCAAGAAATTAAGGAACGCTTGAAGAAGCAGCAGCGAGATTTTTGACAAATCCGGCGCGTTCAACAGTACTAAAATTAGGCGTTTTATCCGCAATTTCAATTGCGCGGTTGTACCAGTTTATTGCTTTTTCTTTGTTCCCTTCCGCTTGATTGATTTTGCCTAAGCTGTCGGCAATATGGGCAATGGATTTATAGTTGGCTCCGAATGATGCTTCGTAGATCTTTAGGGCTCTTTCTAGTAGTGGTTCGGCGTTGTTGTAGTCTTTTCTCGCTAAATAGTGAATTGCCATTCGAGTAGAGCTTTCTGCCACATCTGGATGGCGCAGACCGAGCCCACTCTCTCTTATTTTCAATGCGCTTGAATCGGCAGCTTCTGACAGAGCTTCTTTGTCGTTTCTCTGGTAGAAGATTGCAAGGTTTACCCATGGAGTAGCGGTGTCGCAGTGCGTGGGGTCTTTATATTTTCTGAGTTGTTCTTCTGACATATTCACGCATTGCTTTAGGCAATCTTCTGCCTTTAGGTAATTTCCTTGTCTCTCGTATATGTCAGCTAGAGCTGAAAGAATTTCAAGTTGCAAGTAAGTGTCTGACGCATTCTGATTGGCCTCGCCTGGCAGTAGAAGACTCCAGGTTGCAATGGCTTTGTCGTATTGTTTTCCTGCAGTGTAAACGGCGCCAAGTTTTTTGATTGCGTCATTTCTTCGGCTCGATCCGTCAGCTGGGTCGCTCTTTATCGAACGAGTGAGCCAGAATTCTGCTTCTTTGTTGTTTCCTTCCTTTGCGTACAAGCTGCCCAGATTAAATGCAATATCTCTGCTCGGTAATTGCTGCCGGCGTTTTTTAGTTAGGGCCAGACTGGTCTTAAACGCTTTTTTAGCTTCACTATCACGGTCAAGCCTCATGTAGACAAGACCTAGGGCTTTTAAATCGGATGCCATAGTTGCAGTATCCTTCGTGCTCTTGGCCTTCTCGATGTCGCTCTTAAGCCATGCTTCCAGGGCGCCAGAATTTTGGATGGGAAAACCAGACTGGAGAAGTAGGATTTGCCACCCAGGGCTCTCCGGCGATTCCACCTCCAATTTTGTGTCTTTAGCAATGGCTGCATATGGCAAAATGACTAAAAGAACTGCTGTCGACAGTGCTATTTTTAGTGTTGGTGTGCCTGCTGATGGCAGCGGATTTTTAAATATGCTCATAACACCTGCAGGTATTTGGCTATGAAGTTGCTTTAGTGCATCTTCCCTCGTCGCGCTTCTTTCTTCTTCTCTTTCTTTCTCTCTTTCCCTCGAACCTTATGCTTTTGCGAAATAGTTGTATATACAACTATTTCGTAAAGCAGAGGTAGCCGCAATTTGTAAACTAGGTGTATATACACCTAGTTTACAAACGAGCATAGGTGTCATCCGATTTGCGAACAGGCAAGTACTTTTTATCGATTTTCCCATTTATCAATTTTATCTACTTTAGCCATTCTAGCCAGTCTAGCCTAATGCCGGCCCCTGCTATCATTGCTTAAGCGACCAATAAGTAACCAATTAAGCCACCAATTAAGTGACCGACTAAGTAACTGGCGAAGCAACCGGAGGCCCTTGAACTTGCAGGCGACAGATCTAGTTTTACGCGATCAAGTCAGAGAAAAAGATCTTGAAATCAAAGTCACCTATCCGGATGGTGCTGATACTTATCCGGTAATTGTTTTCTCCCATGGTTTGTTGGGCAGCAAAGACGGTTACCAACCTTTAGTGCGCTATTGGGCTGACAATGGCTATGTCGTTATTCAACCAACACACTATGATTCTGCATCTTTCCGTAAGCCGACTTTGACTGAGCTGCGAGATTTGACGCCACTTTTTGTCGGTTGGGAAAGTCGGCCCGATGACATCATATTGATTCTTGATGAGCTGGCAAATATTGAAAGTCTTTTGCCCGGTTTTAAAGGCAAGTTCGACCATGGGCGTATCGGCATGGGTGGTCATTCTTTTGGCTCGCATACGGCGATGCTCATCGGCGGCACCCAGCTTTCTGCCAATAGCTTTGGTAATTGTGGCAATGTTGGCAGTGTATCTCCAAGCCGCCATTCTTTAGATGGCACCTCTGGTGGTGCCAATTTTGGTGCCAAAACTAGTTCCAAGGCTAGTGCCAAGACTAGTTCTAGAACTGGCAGCAGTGCCGGCGGAAAACAATTCAGAGACGAGCGGCCCTTGGCCTTCCTTCTGCTTTCTCCGCAAGGCAGTGGCCGAGCCTTGACTGAAACTGCTGATTTTAATCAATCGGCCTGGGATGATTTTGAAAGGCCAATGATGATTGTCACCGGTACTGAAGACAAAGGTAGGCGACGTCAAGATCATGTTTGGCGGTCTGAAGCATTTAAGTATGGGGCCCCAGACGATAAATATTTGATGGTTATTGAAGGCGGCTATCATGGCTTCGGTGGTATTACCGGCACTAAGTTTTTTGGATCTGGGCCAGCTAATGACAGCCATGTAGAATGGGTACAGCTCTCAACTTTGGCCTTTTTTGATCGTTATGTCAAAGGCTTGCTCGAAGCTTCGAAATTTCTCACCGAAGGCGAGCTTGCCAAGGTGAGTGGTGGGGCGGTAAAGGTCTCTTACCGCTAGCTCAGTTATTGCTGCTTGCCCCTTTATAGCCGTTAACCACTGTATAATTACCCTGAGTTATTAGTTGGAGTAGATTGGTCTGAATTTACACAATAATAGCTTCACGTATCTGTTTTGACCGTTGGATTCCTGAGGATGATACATGCGTTTGTTGCCGGGTGAGCCCTATCCGTTGGGTGCTACATGGGATGGCTTAGGGGTAAATTTCGCGATTTTCTCCGAGAATGCCACCAAAGTTGAACTTTGTCTTTTCGACTCAATTGATGCAGAGAAAGAGTCAGAGCGCATACTTCTGCCCGAATACAATAACAACGTGTGGCACGTCTATTTGCCCCATGTGCTTCCTGGTCAGCTCTATGGTTATCGTGTTTACGGGCCGTATAATCCAGAAAAGGGCATGCGTTTCAATGCCAATAAGTTGCTGCTAGACCCCTATGCTAAATCTATTGTTAGGCAGGTGAAATGGGATGATAGTTTATTTGGCTACAAAACCGGCGATCCTAGCAAAGACCTTAGTTTTGATACTCGTGATTCGGCACCGTATGCGCCACTGTGTGCAGTGGTTGATCCCGCTTTCTCTTGGGGCAACGATCGTCGCCCGAAAACGCCATGGCATAAGACTGTTATCTACGAGGCTCATGTAAAAGGTCTGACGTTTCAGAATCTAGATATTCCTGAACATCTGCGCGGAACTTATGCTGCACTCTCTTGCGAGCCTGTGATTAAGCATTTGAAGAGCCTTGGTATTACGGCTGTCGAGCTTATGCCAGTGCATGTCAAAATCAATGACCGCTTTCTCTTTGATAAGGGCCTGACTAATTATTGGGGCTATAACACCCTGGGCTATTTTGCTCCAGAGTGGCGCTTAGCCTGGAAAGATGGTGCAGTCGATCATGTGCGCGAATTCAAGATGATGGTGCGCGCCTTACATGCTGCTGGATTAGAGGTGATTCTTGATGTAGTCTACAACCACACTGGTGAAGGCAGTCAGTTGGGGCCGACGCTCAATTTTCGTGGTATCGATAATAGTGCCTACTATCGTACTAATGCAGACGATCAACGCTTCTATGTTGACTATACAGGTTGCGGCAATACCCTTAATGTCACCCATCCTCGTGTCATTCAACTAATCATGGATAGCCTGCGCTACTGGATTGAAGACATGCACGTTGATGGCTTCCGTTTTGATTTGGCTAGTGCTCTAGCTCGCGAACTTTATGCTGTCGATAAGCTTTCTTCGTTCTTTGACGTTATTGCTCAAGACCCTGTGATTTCGCAGGTTAAACTAATCGCCGAGCCTTGGGACTTAGGCGAGGGTGGCTATCAGGTCGGTAACTTCCCGGTATTGTGGACCGAATGGAATGGCAAATTCAGAGACATTGTGCGCAGTTTCTGGAAAGGTGACAGCGGCGTTGCTGGTGAGATGGCCACAAGACTATCTGGCAGTAGCGACCTCTATGAGCATAGCGGGCGCGCTCCCCACGCCAGTATTAACTTCGTTACTTGCCATGATGGTTTTACTCTCAACGATCTTGTTACCTATAACAACAAGCATAATAAAGATAATTTAGAAAGCAACAACGACGGCGAGAACCACAACAATAGCTGGAATTGCGGAGTCGAAGGTTTCACTACTGACATTGAAGTTAGGGCCTTGAGGGCAAGGCAGAAGCGTAACTTGATGGCGACTTTGATGCTCTCGTTGGGTGTGCCGATGATTAGCGGCGGCGATGAACTCAGTCGTACTCAGAGAGGTAATAACAATGCCTACTGCCAAGATAGTGACATCAGTTGGTACAACTGGCAATTGAATGAAGAGGAACAAGATTTTCTTGAATTTGTCCGCAAAGTAACCCATATTCGCAAGGCTCAGCCAGTATTGTTGCGCCGCAAGTTTTTAAGCGGAAGATTAGAAAGCCTTGAGGGAAACCGGGATGTTGCTTGGTTTAACGCCAAGGCCCAAGAGCTTACTGCCAAAGAGTGGACCAATCAAAGTCTGCAGAGCTTTGGCATGGTGATTGATGGTTTTGGTATTACCGAAGTTGATGAAACGGGCGATCCGATTGTTGGCAATACTCTCTTTATGCTACTCAACGCCTCGGCCCATGACATAACTTATATTATGCCGGCTCACTATGATTCGTTTTGCACTCCGGCAAGAACGGCTCAGAGCAAGGAGTGCAAAGAAGGTCGTTGGAGTTTGTTGATTGATACTTTTGATCAATCGCGAGATCATATGCGCTTTGATTTTGGCTCAAAGTTTGTCCTCAATTCGCGCAGCTTAGTACTGTTCGAGTTGTTGCAGAGTGATTTAGAAGGCTAGTGGGCGCGGTCGTAACGTAGGCCCTTTTCTTTGCGTATTTGTTTCTGTTCAAACATTTTGGCATCACCGCGGCCTTTGAATGCTGCTAAGCTTTCGTTGGCATTGAGCTGCACCACACCAGCGCTCACACCAACAACAAGCTCTCCCTTCACAGGAGCTTCGGTTGGTTGCAGGGGCCTGATGCCCGATTTGTCTAGATTTGGTCTAGGCACAATAGGAACATTGGTCAGCATTCCTTGGGCATCAACTACTAGATGTATTGTGGACTTTGCGGCCGGATTGTCGTTGGCTGCTGTCATTCCTGGTGTAGAGTGGAATAGCTCTCTCAGCCATTGTTTAGCGGCCCTTTGCCCTTCAAATACTTGGTCTATCTGAGCTTGGCTAGCAAATTTTTTCTCTACTAAAATTTGACCAATGAGCTGACGGTTTTCGGGTGATTGCTTGGATTGAATTTTTAGTGCTTCCTGAATTTGTTCTTCTTTGATGCCACCGTGCACTTTGAGCAGCTGACCAATTTGGGGCAAAAAGCGATAGGCGGTTTTGTCACCGAGAGCGGCGATGTCTTGGTCGTTGTATACCTCTAGCTTTTGGCCCTTAGTGATCTGCCCTGGTTTGAGGCCAGTGCGTTCTTGTAGGCGGGCGACCTCGGCGTTGATATTGGCAGCATCGATTTTTTCACCGGTAATGTTAGAGCGGGCCTTGAGCAAGGTTTCGGCTAGGTCTTCTACAGTCTGGTTTTCTTTGGCGATGACTGAGCGCGGTATTGTTTTTAGTTTGGTCACTTCGGCCGGATAGTTTTCACTAAGCTGTCGCGTTGTTGGAGCTTCTTTGGCTACGCCAATGCGCATTCTCTGCTCGAATGTTTGGGCCAGCTGAGTGGCATGGGGCAGGTCTGTTTTGGGCATGACGATCATGAATTCGTCGCCGCCTTCGCGCACATGAATATCGGTAGCGCGCTTGAAGTGACCTTTGATCATGTCGGAAGCTTTTTTCAAAACTGCATCGCCGACATTGTGGCCGAAGTTATCGTTAGCAGCTTTAAAATTGTCTAGGTCAAGGTAAGTCATTGACAATGGTTCATTTTCCCGCCCGCTGCGTGCTACTTCTGTGCGCAGTGCTTCTTGTCCACCGGTTTTGTTTTTCAGCCCGGTGAGGCCGTCGACTAAGGCAAATTCTTTGGCTCTTTCAGAATAACCTTTAGGGTGAACTTCAATTGGCCCCAGAGAAAAATAGGGCTTACCTTCACTGACACGAGCTTGCATGCGACTAGAAATGGCTTCTTTGCCTGCGGCTGTGCCATAGCCTAAGGTGCCAAACATAGCTCCGAAGACGGCGTAAGAGGCGGCGTCTTTGCCAATTTCATGATAGTTGAGTGGGCGACCGTTTAGGGCCGATGTTAGGGTGGAGTGGCCGACGCCACCAGCGGCACCAGCGATTGTCGCTGTGCCAACTGTGCTTAAGTAGCCAGTCTTAGCAAGCAACGGAATAGTTTTTAGTCCGATAGAGGCACCGTCCATAGTGGCGAACGTTCCCACGCCAATTGCCATGTTGCGTAGTTTGTTGACGCCAAAGTCTTTGTCAGCTATCGGCACTGTCAGTTCGTACAGCCCACCAGCTGCTGCTGATTCGACGATCGGCACCGTGGTGGCTCTGCCGAATGCTGCTGCCCGCGATACGCCCACTCCTTTAGCGAGCACGGCGAACTCGACCACGCTGCCGGCGATTGTACCGGCCTTGGTCCAGTTATTGTCGTGGCTGGGTTTACTAATTAGGTCAGGGGCTCCGGGTTTGAACGAAGTTGTGTGCCTGATTACCTGAGCTGCTCCGGCCAAGGGTTGTTCGACCGCTGTGTAGGCTGCTGCATGCAAAGCATCGCCCACTCCTGCCAATAAAGTTACGTCGCTGGGGCTTACAGCCTGGTCGCTCGAACTTTGCTTGTCGTTAGAATGTGCGCTAATAGGCATAAATTGATTCCTCGGTCTAATTCTTTGTACCCAAAGAACGCCAAGGCTAATAATTGAGTTACTTTTCCTTCAAAATACTATCTAGCTCAGCGGCCAGTCTGGTTTTTAGGTCGCCGCCGAAGCCAACGTGTACTACCTTGACAATGCCGTCTTTGCCGATAATGACCGATTGAGGGATACCTTCCACATTGTAGGCATTGGCTACTTTGCCGTCTTTATCGAGGGCGACATTGATGGTTAGACCTTGTGATCTAAGAAATGCTTCGATTTTGCCTGGTTCTTCTCGCAGGTCAATGGCGTAGAATTTGACACCTTTGCTTTCGTAGGCTTTGGTCACTTCAGCTAAAATTGGTAGTGCTTGGCGGCAGGGTGGGCACCAGGTGGCCCAGAAGTCTAAGACCACAACATTTTTGCCTTTTAGATCAGCTAGATTAAACTTGCCACCATCTAAGGTGCTAAGCTCGATTGCTGGGGCCTCTTTTTTCAGTAGTGGGTGTTCTTCTGCTTCGGCTGCTGCTGCGTGGCCAGACTCTGCTGCATGCTTGCTCTCACCAAAGAATGTTTTGATTTCTTTGGCCGCAGTAGGTGGCGCAAATTTAAATTCGCTATCGGCAATTTTTGTAGCTGCAAGTTGGGTGTAGTCGAAAACAATAGAGATATTTTGGTCTCCCATCATTTTGCCGAGGGCTGGCGAAACTCGTCTAAGCCATGGGGTTTTGCCGCTCTCGATCCACATGTCCCAAGCCATTTTGGGAGCCTCTACCTTAATGTGCTCGCACTCAATGCCGTCAATTGTTTCTTTGCCGATTAGGCTTCCGCCTGTTATGCCATAGACTTTTTGCAAAAATTGATATGGATCTTCTGCCAGTAGGCACTCTAGGGCATTGAGACCACCGAAATTAAAACCAGTGGCGTAAAAGAATTCGCGGTCGCGGAACGATTCAAAGAAAGTGCTGGTAGCCTTGCCCTTGATGTAGCCAGCGCGCGGATTGTAGAGATAGCGGTTGTCCCCGTCCATACGCACTTCGCTGCCGTTGTAGCGGTCATGATCGCTGCTGTCGATGGTTATTGACAGTTTATTGGGCCGCTGCACAAAAATTTTGAAAGCAGTTTTACGTTCGTCTTTTTCTGCTCCTTGACGCACACTCATCTTGTATTGAAGTACGGTTTTAAATGATTTGAGGCCGGCGTAAAAGTCTGACATTTTCTTGAGGAGCTGATCGACTTTCGCGTCGATTGTCGCGTCTATTTTCGCGTCTATTTGTGCTTCGGGTTTTGTCGCTGGTTTGCTCTCAGGGCTCGATGCTGCGCCGCTAGAGGCTGTTTCTTTGGCGTTGCTTGTGCTCGTGCCCTCGGCGAAAGCTGGGCAATAACTTAGAAGAATTGAAAAACTGAGAAAAAGGGAACGAAAGGCAGTGGCCGAGACTTTTAATTGCATGGTTGGCTCAATTCTGGGAACTCAATAATTGTAGCCCACTGACATATTGATTGAGAGTTTTAGCTTTCGGCTATGATAGTAGCCAACCGCTTGTCAGTAACGAGGGTGTAACCATTTCATCTGGCGAAAACCAACAGCCTCCTCCAGCCTCCGAAGGGGCTTACGGCCGGCCTATACCGCAAGGAGCCGAGTTTGCCGCCGGCACTTTGGTGGGCGGCACCTATGAAATTGTTGATTACCTCGGTCGGGGCGCCATGGGTTTTGTTTATCGTGCCCGGCACAATATCCTTGGCCGTGAATATGCCCTGAAAACCCTGGGCGGCGATCAAATCTCAGACACCTCGTGGCGTCGTTTTCAGATAGAAGCTCAGGCTATTGCCAAAATGTCTCACCCTAACGTGGTGGGAATTCACAATTTCGCTTTGCATCATCGCGAAGGACAGACAGACATCCCTTTCTATGTAATGGATTTGCTTGAGGGAAGCAATCTCATGGAGCGGCTGCGCGACAATGGCACTCCGCCTTTAGCGATCTTACTTTCAATTTTTCAGCAGGCCGCCGCCGGTCTTGGATACGCTCACTCTAAGGGCATGATTCACCGCGACGTCAAGCCTGGCAATATTGTTTTGCTTAATAGCCCAGATGCCGTTGGGGCAACTGTCAAAATTGTTGATTTTGGCATTGCAAAGTTGACCGACGCGCAGTATGGTGCGCAGAAGCTAACCACTGCTGGTGAGGTTTTTGGCAGCCCGTTGTACATGAGCCCTGAGCAAAGCATGGCGCAAACTCTAGACCAACGCACTGACATTTATTCCCTAGGTGTAACCTTGTTCGAGGCGTTAGTGGGCGATCCACCATTTATTGCTAATTCAGCCGTTGAAGTAATGATGATGCATCAGAGTGCGCCTGTTCCAATCATAAATAGTGTCTCTGAAGTTGGTTATCCGCCTGAAGTTCAGCAAGTTGTTGAAAAGATGATGGCAAAGGTGCCAGAGGATCGTTATCAGGCTATGGACCAAGTAGTCGCCGATTTAGCTGCCATTGCTCGGGGTCAAGAGCCTGCTCTTGGTGCTTACAGGCTCTCTGATACGGGACGGTTTGAGCACCGCTCAAGCACTGGCGATTCTGCCGGTGGTGATGCTCTCCGTGATACGCGTGCTGGTCGGGTTGGCGCCACTACGGTCAGTGGTCCGCTTTTGTCGACTACTGTATCTTCCAATCGGGGCGCTCTAGATTCTCAGGAGCTTGATGAAGAGCCTGAGGAGAAAACGGCTAGAGCGATGAATTCTATATTCATCGGCTTAGCTAGTGTTGCTGTCATTGCCTCCGTTGCAGTGCTTCTTCTTCCTCATATTACCGATTGGTTAGAAAAGAATAGTTCGCCCGCTGACCGCCGTGTCGGCAGCGCTGATGGTGAACGCAAGATTACGTCAGGAAAAAGCAAATTACTTGAGCCATCAACAGGAGAGAAAGTGCAGGATGCGAGCGACGGGAGTTCTGCAAATCTAGGTTTCGATGAAGCAAGTGCGGTTGCGGCTTTGGGAAAAAACAAACCCAAAGTTACTAGCATTGACGATAGTGCTCGAAACGATTTTGCAGCAATAGTTGATATGAGTTCTAAGCGCTTAAATGCAATGGGTGGAGTGCAGAAGCCTCCTACTGGTTCGCAGAATGAAAACTTCAAATATTCTAGTCTTGTCGTGGTTAAGGGTGTCAAAATTCGGCGTTTCAATTTCCCCAATGATATTTCCATCGGCCACTTTTCTGGAGCTACTGTAGAATCTACTCTGGACGCCAAGGGAACGGTAGATTTGATTGCCGGAGTTGAATACGCATTCATTCCTAATCGTTCGATTGAACAATACCCGCAGTATTTGAAGCGTTTTCGCTCGGGGGACATACGAATGGTCTCGTTGTGGCCTTACTTGTGCCGAGATAAACTGCTTGATGCGGTGTCATATATTCCCGGTGTGCAGAAGTTGACAATTAGTAAGGACGACGGATTTACTGCAGCTTCATTTAGTCGCTCTCTTGGTCGCTTTAAATCGTTGAGCGAATTTGAAGCTAGCGCAATTGACGTAGGGGGGTCGGCGTTAGCTGCGGCGAATTGTTGGTCCCAGCTTGAAAAGTTAAAGCTGAGGGAGGTTCATGGCCTTGGGCCATTGCTCGAAAAGTTGCAAAGTTCTTCCAAGCTAACGGAACTGACAATAAGAAAGTCTCGCCTCAGTCATCGAGATATTGAGTTGATTGCTAGTTTGCATCAACTAGTTGCCCTTGATTTGGGTGATAACAAGCTGAGCATGGATGACCTAAGATTGCTTGCTAAGCTGTCGCGGCTAAAATTTTTAGCAATACGAAATT
>JBAYTY010000015.1:0-138741 GCA_041675385.1 Candidatus Obscuribacterales bacterium | reverse complement strand
CTCCTAGGTCGATGTCTATGAAACTTAAGAAGTCGGAACACCAGTTCTACTCAAATACTTCTTAAGCGGAGACGACAAGGCGTCTTATCTTAAGGCTATTCAGTTATCAGGGTTCAACCTGCAAGAGCTAGGCTCAGTACCTAGACAAGTAAGTTGAATCAACAAAGTAATTAAGGGGAAAGCAGCAATGTTTTCCCCTTTTTGTTTAGGCAAGCAGCGATGTTTTCCTCTTTTTGCATCGGGATTTTTGTCAGAAAAACAGAAGTTTTTCTGACGTCAACAATGACTCTGTTCTTGTTTCGCCACTTTTCAGGCTTTCAAGGAGAGAATTTTGTATTCAATTGGCGTAATCTTTATATGCTATGGGTTCCCGGCATTAGTTAGCAGTTAAGGAGTGTTTATGAGTGGTGCAAACTTTGGTCGCCTCGCAATTTCCCTTTCTCTCGGTCTTGCCTCTTTGAGCATGGCTTGCAGTCAGAGTTTTGCTCAAACTCCTAGTGGTGGAATATATACTCCTATCAATATTGAAGAAGTGCGGTCTGCTGCCAAATCTCAATTGAAGAACGCTAGAGCGGCTGGTCGTCTAACTGTTGATGAAACCAAGAAGATGCAAGAAAGTCTTGTTGACGCCAATAGTCTTGAAGCAATTGAGAGCACTTGGGCAAAGATGGAAGCTCGCGCTCAAGAAGTTAAATCGAATCACCTGAGCATCGATCACCTAATCAAACAATTTTCAACTGACATCGACAAACTAGTAAAGGATAAGACTCTTACAGTTGCTGATGCCAAGTTCTATCGCGATCGCATTGACGGCATGAAGCGTCTGCAGAAGCAGTTCACAGCTAACGGCCATCGTCTCGATTTCTGGCAGTTCAATGTTCTGGCTCTTGATCTTTCTAGCGTTCAAGAACGGCTGACACGTGCTCTTGCTCGCCAGAACCAAGGCACTGAGAGTATTGATGATTTGATTCTACGTAGCGACTTATATATGGCGCGCAATGCTGTTTGCGCCCGTCAACTAAACACTTATAAGAGCTACATTGTTGAGCCCGAGCTATTGCTTCGCGCAAAGAACGAGCTTTATTCAGTTTTGAAAGATCGTGCTCATAGCAAAATCGCCACTCCTGAAGTCAAAGCTCAATTGCAGAAAAGACTGATGGCGACTCACTACGAAGCAGGTAAAATTCAACCGAGCCAAGAAGAAATCGACTATGCAATTTCAGAAGTGCAACGACTAATTGATGGCGGCATTAAGAATGGCAATCTTGGCCACACTGATGCAACCCGCTTGCAGCAAGAGCTTGAGCTGGTTAAGGCCATCAACAAGAGCTATCCTGGTCCTAATCCTGGTGTCGATCCATTCGAGAAAGAACTGCGCCATGAAGAAGTTCGGTTCATGGCTAGCGACATCCGATTCTTGCAAGATTGGCTCGCACGCCTGTTGCGCAAAGATGGAGATACCGATCAAACTCGCGAGCAAATTCTCACTATCGTTCGCCGCGCAGATCTGGCCTTCTTCACTCATCGCATTGCAGAAGCAGACGTAGTGGCTATTCTCAATCTTGTTTCGCAGGCTTTGCGTGCTGAAAACAAAGTTGAGCGCTTGGCCATTTTGAAAGAAGGACAAGGCAAGCTCGACATGATGATCGCTGATTATTCATGGAAGCCAGTCGATGTCGCAGTGCGCGTAGAAGAGCTAAACAAGATGATTGCTAAGCTTAAGAATGCGCAAGGTGAAGCCACAGCCGAACGCGATCGCATCGAAGGGATTTTGCGTAGTCTGCCTCAATCAAGCAGCCCTGAAAAAGTTGGTGCCAACATTGTCGCCGGTTCAGAGTTAGAACTATTGCGCAGCAAAGTCGCTTCACTACTCAAAGAAGAGCAGAAGTCGGCTAACGAAACCAATCAATAGAATAGGCCCTAAAGAGTGGCCTTATCTAGAACGTTGTTTTGTTTCTTGATGGCATTGCCTGCTTGATCGAAGGTGATGACTTCAACAGAAATTTGCACTTCTAGACGGCCACTCGTCTTGGTTTCTTTGCGCAGCATCAACTGTGAAATTTCGTCGTAGATATGAGTCTCTTCGAGGTAGCGATCGGTTGGCGAATGATATAAGCGCTTGAAGTATTTGAGCAAGGCGCCATTATCTGAAAAGTGGAAGTGCTCAGTTACTCCGCGTTGGCCGTCGGTCAACCATTGAATTTGCTCGCGGTGATTCATCTTGCCAGTTTTGGCATCGAACCAGTGATTGACTGAAAAGAGTGCTTTACCGTCAGGACCAAACTCTGTTTGACCCTGAAAAGAATTGACCTGGCCTTGGGTTTCTCGCACAACAGTGCGAACGAGAATGCCTTTCGGATTCATCACCAGCACCGATTCGATGGCCTGGTCTTCGCTCAGGTAGCGCTTATCTTTGGTCAGTATATTGCCGTCTGGCAGTGTGTACGATTCGAAAATGCTGTCGATATCACCAGTAACTGGATCAAATCGAGTTTCAGAGCGTCCATCGGCCGAGCGCTTCACCATTTTGACGAGTTTGTCTTCGCTGGTGTAGACCTTCTCTAGGTAGTAGCCGATTTGTCTTTCACTTTTATAAACGTGAAAGGTTGTGCGCAGCTCCCCTTCTATTTTGGAGCCAAGTTCAACTTCTTGAAAGCTAAGTTCAAGGGCGGGGTCATCGCTGTATGGGTTATGTGGTAATTCTGTGTTCATATCTGGGATTCCTGGAAAAAGAAAAGCATGCGAAGCATGGGGGCCTTTGACTCTAAAAAAGAGTGGATTAATCTATTGGTTAGGAACTTTTAGATACAATCCTGGGCTATGCCAGACTATGCCTAATGCCCGGGAATGTCAAGAGGTTTTTAATCTAGCCATAAGAGTTAATCTAAGCCCGCTTTTGGCCTTTAGATTTCAGCCCTTGATTAACCTAGTGCAAGGCCACCGGTGGCGGTTTCTTTGTATTTTTGATTCATATCAAGGCCGGTTTGTTTCATTACCTCTAAAGAGCGGTCGAGGCTAATTAAGTGGCTACCGTCGCAGGCCAAGGCAAGCTCTGCTGCATTGAGTGCTTTGACCGCTCCCATAGCGTTGCGTTCAATGCAAGGCACCTGCACGAGACCTTTGATTGGGTCGCAGGTCATACCAAGGTGGTGTTCAATTCCGATTTCGGCGGCCTGCTCAATTTGATCGGCGTTGCCGCCGAGCATTGCTACGGCTCCTGCTGCTGCCATGGCACAAGAAGTGCCCACTTCACCCTGACAGCCTACTTCGGCACCAGATATAGAGGCATGCACTTTTACTAGGGCACCGATCACTGAAGCTACTATCAATCCGTTCTGCAGGGTCTCATGGCTGAGCTTGTGTGATTCTTGTAGGGTTCTGAAGACTGCCGGTATCAGCCCCGATGAGCCATTTGTCGGCGCAGTTACTACTCGGCCGCCAGCGGCATTTTCTTCGTTGACTGCAATGGCATAGACCGATGGCTTGAGCCCGGCGGGTGAAGAGTAGACAGTTATTTTGGTTCCGGCCAGCATCTGTTCGTGCAAGGCCTTGGCTCTTCGTTTGACGTTGAGGCCACCGGGCAAAATTCCCTCGGTAGAAAGGCCGCGTTCTACGCACGAATCAAATACACCAAGAATTTTGCTCAACTCGGCTCTCAGTTTTTCTTCCGAAAGACCGCAGACCTTCTGGTTTTCAATGACAACTTGCCAGGGGGCCATTTTGTTTTTGTTGCATTGGTCGACAAATTCTTGGCCTGAGTTGTAGGGGTAAGGCAAGTCGTGAATAGTTGTGCTTGACCCTGCTGGCTGGCGCTCCCAGGTGATTGGGTCAACGGGCTCAACAAAGCCGCCGCCCACTGAAAGTATGATTAGTTCATTGACAGTATTTTCGCCCTCTTTGAGCAAGAAGCGCATAGTGTTTGGATGGGGCAGCGCTTTGCCGTCCATGGTCCAGGCGGCCCAAACTAAATCTTGCTCCGGGTGAAAGTGCACTTTGATTTTGTCGCCGAGTTCGGCAAAGGGCAAAATAGGATTTTTTTTCAATTTATCTGTGGCCGACCAGATTTCATCTGGCATCGTTTCTTTAGGGCTGTATCCATAAAGACCGCCGCAAACGGCTCCGTCGGTTTGGTGACCAGAGCCTGTGGCTGAAAGACTGCCATAAAGTTCAACTTTAATCGTGTATTGATGAGCACTTTTCGCTGGTAACTTGACCAGCAATTCGGAGACAATCTTACGAAACTCTAGGGCCGCCACCATGGGCCCGACAGTGTGGGAGCTGGATGGCCCAACACCAATCTTGAACATATCAAGGGGGCTAATGTGATCGGCGCGAACAGGATTCATTGCTTACACTCGAATGTTGGTATGACCGCCGATTCTACAACGTTTTATCTATCCATCATGTGCTATATATCAAGGCTAAAATTCTTAAAACGAGAGCAATATGTTGACCTTAACTAAACCTGGTATTGATGACTATGCTGAGTCTAAAAGTGAGCCCACTAGCGCACTTCTAGCAGAACTCGTGCGCGATACTCACGAAAATATGGCTTATCCGCAGATGTTGACAGGGCGGCTTGAAGGAAGATTTCTCAAGCTCATGGTTCAGATTGCAGCCGCTCAATCTGTTTTAGAAATAGGTATGTTTACAGGCTACTCGGCGCTTTCAATGGCTGAAGGCTTAGCCAAGGGTGGCAAAGTAACCACTCTTGAGATTGACGAAAAATGCATAGCCTTTGCCAAGAGATATTTTGAACGTAGTGAGCATGGCTCTAAAATTGAAGTAATTCAAGGACCGGCTCTCGATTCACTGGCGAAGTTATCTGGACCTTTTGACTTTGTTTTTATTGACGCAGACAAGCCAAACTACAAAAATTACTATGAGGCCGTTTTGCCTAAGCTCAAGGCTGGCGGGGTGATACTGGTAGACAATGTACTGTGGAGCGGCACCGTGCTTGAGCCAAGTAAAGCCGATGAATCAGGCCAAGCGATTATTGAGTTCAACGATTTTATTGCCACAGACGATCGCGTGGATCGCGTCTTGCTGACACTGCGTGACGGTGTTTTCATGCTGCGTAAACGCTAAAAAGGAGAGAAGAAAAGGATGACGGCTAAAGTGGAAACTTTCACACGCACACCAGTTTTAGAGACTCTTAAAAAAGAGAACATCGGCAAGCGTGTCAGACTCTGCGGTTGGGTGCGCACACGGCGCGACTCTAAAGGCGGATTTTCATTCCTCGCCATTAATGACGGCTCGACTTTTGATAACGTTCAAGTATTGGCTGAAAACAAACTTGAAAATTATGAAAGCGATGTTTTGAAGCTAGGCATCGGCAGTTCAGTTGAAGTGATTGGTGAAGTAGTTGAATCACCAGGCAAAGAGCAAAGCACCGAAATCAAAGCCGAGTCAGTGAAAGTTTTTGGTTTCGCTGATCCTGCTACTTATCCATTGCAGAAGAAAGGAACCTCTTACGAGTTTCTGCGCACCATCGCTCACTTGCGGCCTCGCACAAATACATTTGGTGCCGTGGCTCGCGTGCGCAACGAAATTTGCACTTCTATTCACAAGTTTTTCCAAGATCGCAAGTTCGTTTATGTGCACACGCCAATTATCACTGGCAGCGACTGCGAAGGCGCTGGTCAGATGTTCAAGGTGACCACTCTTGATCTCGATCGTATTCCACGCAAAGATGATGGCGCTGTTGATTATGAACAAGACTTCTTTGGCAAACCGACTAGTCTGACAGTTAGTGGTCAACTCGAAGGCGAAATTTATGCCACGGCTTTGAGCAACGTTTACACTTTCGGACCAACCTTTAGAGCCGAGAATTCAAACACCTCAAGACACTTGTCTGAATTTTGGATGGTTGAGCCTGAGATGGCTTTCTGCGACCTTCAAGGCAATATGCAATGCGCTGAAGACTTCCTCAAGACTATCTTCAATGATGTTCTCACTAACTGTGGAACAGACATGAAGTTCTTCAACGAGCGCATCGATAAAACAACAATTGAGACTCTCACTCATATAGTCAATAGCGATTTTGCTCGCATTACTTACACTGAAGCTGTTGATATTCTACTTAAGAGTGGTGAGAGTTTCGAGTTTCCTGTTTCATGGGGAATTGACTTGCAGTCAGAGCATGAACGCTATTTGGCCGAGAAGAAATTCAAGAAACCAGTAATCGTTTCTGATTATCCGAAAGGTATTAAAGCCTTCTATATGCGCATGAACGAAGACAACAAAACAGTTCGCGCTATGGATGTACTAGTTCCAAAAGTAGGCGAAATTATTGGTGGCAGCCAACGTGAAGAACGCTTAGATGTTCTAGAGCAGCGCATGCTAGATAGCGGCTTGCATCCTGAAGAATATTGGTGGTACCTCGATCTGCGCCGCTACGGAACCGTGCCCCACGCAGGCTTTGGTCTGGGTCTTGAGCGTACTGTGCAGTTCGTTACTGGTATGGCCAACATCCGAGATGTTATTCCCTTCCCCCGTGCGCCAAAATCTGCTGACTTCTAAAGCGAGTTAATCAATGAAACCTCTTTTTGCTCCAGTAATTTTGGCTTGGGTGGCCGCCGCCTGTATTTCTAGTGCCTGTATTTTTACAGTCTCTATCTCTACAAATTGCTTGCCGCCAGCTTTCGGTCAAACTGCGACTAGTGAAAGTAAACCAGTGATTGGTATCAACCTTGATTTGAATACTGAAGGCAACAAGTATTCAATTTCTGCTCGCTATTTAGATGCTATTGCCAAAGCCGGCGGCATAGCTTTGCTGGTTCCGCCAATGAATGCTGCAGAATTGGCGCAGGTGATGCCGAGTCTGGATGGCATGTTGATGATTGGTGGAGATGATTATCCGCCTTCGTCTTACGGTCAGAAGGTTGAAGCGAAAACTTCTATCATGGCCCCGGCCCGCTCGCAATTTGATATGCTCGTGGTGCGCTCGGTGTTGGCTCAGCCGCCTATGCCCTATCTTGGTATTTGTGCTGGTTCGCAAGTTCTAAATATTGGCTCAGGTGGTGAGTTGATTCAAGACATACCTACTGCTAAACCAGAATCAAAAGTTGCTCATTCAGGCAAGAATGGCTGGCAAGGAAACGCTGCTGGCAGTCATGTTGTTACCTTGAAGCCAGGCAGTAAGTTGGCGGCAATATATTCTGGAAAGACAGATGCATCAGGCAAACCGCTAGCTTTCGCCGTGCCTACGTCGCACCATCAATGTGTCTCTAAGCTGGGGAAAGATCTTCAGGTGGCTGCTACTACTGATGATGGCGTCACCGAAGCTATTGAAATACCAGGTGATCGCTTTGTAGTCGGGGTGCAATGGCATCCTGAGCGCGATTTTGAACACAACCAGGTCTTGTTTGCTGAGTTGATAAATCAGGCCAAAGCTTATAGAGCCTCAAAGGTAAAGGTCGCAAGTCGTGACTGATAGTGGCAATGGTGAAATTGCCTATGAGAAAATTGCAGATAATTCCACCGTTAAGTTGCAGGCTATCAAAGATCCTAATCTTGGAACAATCGTAGATAATCGCTATCAGCTCTTAGAGAACGTTGGCAGCGGCGGAAGTAGTACTGTGTATCGGGCTCGGGACAGAAACTCTGGTCGTGTCTTGGCCCTAAAGCTTTTACACAGTCACTTTGTCACCGATGTGTTAATTGTAGATCGTTTCAAACGCGAGGCCGAAACCAGCAAACTACTGCGTCATCCAAACGTAGTCGATGTTGAATCTTGGGCTGTCAGCGAAAGCGGCCAAGTCTACATGACAGAGGAGTTTGTGGAAGGCATTAGCTTGCAGGACGCTATTGCAGAAAGCGGTTGGTTATCAGTCGAGCTTACTTTTGCGGTGGCCGCGCAAATTTGTTCTGGGCTGGCCGCAGCCCATGAGATGGGAGTGGTGCATTGCGATTTAAAACCTGGCAATATAATGTTGACACGCTCACCAGAGGGCATGCTGATTGTCAAAGTGCTCGATTTTGGCATTGCTAAAATTATGCCTGTGACGGGTGATACGGTGTTGCGCCTGACCCAAAGTGGAAACATGCAGGGTAGTTTGCTCTACATGAGTCCAGAGCAATGCCTTGACGAAGATCTCGATGGCCGCTCTGATGTTTATTCGCTGGCTTGCGTTCTCTACGAGTCGCTGACTGGCAAGCCACCTTTATGCTCGCGCACTGCTTTTGAAACCATGAATCTTCACCTTACCGCCATGCCGGCGCCTCTTTCTATTGCTCGGACTGATTTGCGCTGGCCTGTTAAGTTAGAAGGGGTACTAAGTAGAGCTTACGCCAAGAAGCCGAAAGACCGCTATCAGTCAATGGCAGAGTTTCAATCTGCCTTGCTAAAAGTAGTTGACGTACCTGTTGAAATTGAATGGCCGGAACGCTGGACAGCGAGGTCTGAGCGTATTGATGCCGATCTTAAGTTAGGTATGAACTCTAAGCTAGTTAGTTCAGTGGAACCAAAAGTAATAATCGCAGTAGCTGATCCTCAAGTAGCTGCAAAATCATTGGCCACAGAACTTAGAGCTGCACTCTCTATTCGAGATATTGCATTGAGCTTTTCCTTCCTTGCTGTGACAATCATGATAATGAGTTTCTCACCTATAAGAAGCCCTGGTATTTTTCCCTCTACTGCTCTTCTTGGGCTGTCATTATTTTTTGCTGTTTGTGCCTGCTGTGCATGGGTTACATTTTTTTCGCTTCTGCAAATACCGCTCGTAAGAAAAGCAAGTTGGTTCGATAACACTTCGACTATTGAGAGGATGAAAACCCAGCCAATGACGGTTCTTCAAATTGTCAACGGAAGACGAGACTTCTACTTTCTCAAATGCCGATATGACGATTTTTCCGGAGTTGCTATTGACCGACAGTTAGTCGTGCGAAAAGCCAGTAATGGCCCAGTCTGGCGCGAAAATAGCAAAGAGATAAGTGGTGCAAAGCGGGTTAACGGACAGCCTTCACCCGCTACTTTTGGCGATTTACCTTTGCCGGGTTATCTCTTCTATGATGATAAGGGAGAACCCGTGGCCATATCGGTTCTGACTGATTTGGGTTGGGTTTATCCTTCTTGAGCTGCAATCAATCTATCTCGTTGCTGCTACTTTTTTTTCTGCTATCTCGTCGCTGCTAGCTCAGTAAGAGCCCACATGCCGTTTTGGTTGAAGAACCAGCTGTCTTCTTCGTAGCCTGATTGGTAGCAAGTGGCTTCATAGGTTTGATTGCGAATGGTCGATTTGTATTCAAATGGTTTGTCGCTTGGTGGCAATTCGTTTACCAGGCAATATTCCAGAAACTCGGCTAAGAGAGTGGCGCCATCTTCATCGCTGAGATCTAGCTCTAGTGAGACATCGGGCAAGCCTAGGCCGTGCATGCCACAAGAGAAGATTTGTCCTTCTCCGCCAATACGCTGCACATATGCTTCTATGAAAGCTGCTAGGCCTTGCTCTTCGCTCAGCTCTTCCCAGGCTTCAGCTGTATGAGTGAGACCGGCTGTGGCAATATAGACACACTCGCCTTTTAGTTCAGTGAGCAAAGCAGCAACTGTCTTGAGCATATCTGAGGCTAGCTCAATTTGATCTTCAACTTCGCTTTCTACTTCGGCGTTTGGTCCTGATATATACAGCAAGTGGGTGTGGTTTTTTATTGCTTCAGTGTGGGTGCTGCTTAGGCGGCCAACACCGCATGAAAGCAGGGTTTCGGAAAGATCGCTATCGCGTTCTTTGATGTCGATATCGTAAATCACAGCCTGACTTTCTTTGTTGATCAGGGTGATACCATTGCTTGAATTTAGTGAATCGACTTTGGTCAAAAGATCCAAAATCTCTTCAGTGCTTTGGTATTTTAAAGGGATGATCACTAGCAATTCTTGAGTAATGTCTGCTATGTCATCGCCGAGTGCACTCAAATCGAAGCCGCTCGTAGTGAGAGGCAGCGACTGTTCTGATACTTCACCGATGGCATCAAGGGTAGTCTTGAACTGCTCTAAGCGTTGCTCGAACTCTGGCCCACCGTCTAGGTTTGGTAGCTTCTCTTCGAGCTGAACGATTTCTTCTAGGGCTTTATCAAATTTTCCCAGTGCCACCAAAACTTCTACTTTTGAAAAGTAAGCATCAGGAATTGGATACTCTTTGATTGAGCTGTCGAAGATAGTCAGCGCTTGCCTTAAATCACCATTGTGGGCTGCTGTTAGACCCTGCTGGAGCATATCTTTAGCTCTTTCTTTTGCAAGTTCTGATTGTGGTGCAGGCTTAGACATGGTGAACTCCGTAAATTTTGGAAGGCAATGTTAGGCAAAGCGCTTTCTGTCTTTGTCAGGATGCTGGAAGAATAAAACAGCCATTGAGCCAGTCAGGGTGAAGAAAATCAGAATCATGAAAGCAGCTTTGAAGTTGTGTGTGTAGTCTGACAAAGCGCCAGTGAGAATCGGTGCGAGAATGCCAGCGAAGCCCAAGTAACAATCCATTAAACCAAGGCTGGTTCCAGCTTTGTCTTTGGCCAAATCGCAGTTGATGGCATAGAAAGCAGCATTAGGCATGAGTCCAAAACCAAGTCCTAGTGAATACATTATTAGTGCTACTTGCAGGCTCGGATTAAATAGCAGTGGCACAAAGCAAAGACCAGAAAGGAGCTGGCAGATCCACATCATGTGACTGCGAGCAACACGCATTTTGCCTGTTTTCTTCCACAGATAATCAGAAAGGAAACCTGCTGAAAAGAGCATAATCGCCGCAGTTAGCCATGGTGCCACCAGTAGTTCACCGGCGTGTTTCAGGTGCAGATCATAGGTCTGAACCATGTAACCGGGTAGCCAGGTGACTGAGAAGAAGAGCAAGTAGCCAAAGCCAAAGAAAGCGAAATTATTGGCAATCAGAGATGGGTTGGTGAAAAGAAACTTCCAGGTGGTCTTGCCCAGCGAAATTTCATGAGCTTTCATTTCCGCCATCTTGCGCTCTCTGTTGAGCGGCTGACCTTCGCGAATGATTTTTAGTTCGGCGTCATTGACGAATTTGGAATGTTCAGGATAATCGCGGTAAATGAACCACCAGATAACAGCCCAGACAATGCCAGCGCTGCCGAGAATGGCAAACATGGCCTTCCAGCCAAAGCTGGCAATCAAAGTAGTGATAAGTGGTGCTCCAATGGCACCGGCCATTGGCACGGCGCACAGCCCCATAGCTGTCGAACGAGCCCGTTCTGTAGATGGCAGCCAATCAGCCACAACTCTTGTCAGGGCTGGGAAGTGCGGCCCCTCGGTAATACCGAGCATGACTCTAACCGTGAAGAAAATGGGATAGCTAGAGCAAATACCCATCAGTGCTGTACAAGCAGACCACAAGACAGCGGCTCCCGACCAAACGCTGCGGGCCCCCCATTTGTCTACCAGTATTCCGCCACCCAGCGTCATCAAGGCATAACCGACGGCGAAGGCTGCTGAAATTTGACCAAATTGGGTGTTGGTGAAGCCAAATTCAGATTTAATTGGGCCGATGGCGTAAGACATCGCCGAGCGGTCCAAGTAGTTAATTAGGGTGATGAGAAAGCCGAAACCTATGACTACCCAGCGATAATTGCTTGCTTTGGCAATTGTGGCAACGGGGGACGGCGACACAGCATTCTCTGAAGCTCTCATGACTTTTCCTGGGGCAAAATGGGAATCTATAGTTTAACGGCCTAGCTTAATATAAAATCTCGGGAAAATTCTTTCTGATCTTTGAACTTTTTGCTGCCTTAGTACGTATATAGGTTTGTATGGCTATTTAATAGTTACCGGAGCGTTGTTATGACCTTAAATCTAAAGAGATCCAGATTACTCAGTATTGCCGTTGCCTTTATTGCGCCCCTGGCTCTTGGCAGTCTCCCTGCGCAAGCTCAAGAGGGCGATAGTCCGGCACCTAGTCCTATGAATATGCCAGGACCAGGCGGACCTGGTGGGCCTGGTGAAGGCAGAGAAGACGCTCCACCGCCAGGAGCAATGAATTTTGCCATGGCCTTACCTGCCGGGGCTTCGATGGAAGCGATGCCGGATGCTGGCATGATGGACATGGGCGCTCGTTTTCTTAAGGGCGACGTGGCTGTGACCGATGACCAGTACGAGAAGCTATATCAGTTGCGTGGCGACTTTATGGACAAATTCGCACCCAAGATGCTTGAAGTAATGACTGTCAAACGCCATCTTAAAGATGCTTTGACTAGCGCTGACATTGACAATAGCAAGGTCAATGACCTGAAGAAGCAGATGACTTCAGCTGTTCAAGACTTGGCAAATATGAAAATTGACAATGAAATTGCCACAATGAAGGTCTACACACCAGAGCAGCGTAAGCATTTGCGTACAGCGATGATGAAGTGCCCTGGCATGAGCGGTATGGGGCGAGGCGGCGGTCACATGGGCGGAATGGGCTGTCCAGTGGGCATGCGTGGTCATGGCGGATCTATGGGTGGTTCTATGGGCGGTCATCACAAGCAAATGAGTGAGCGCAAACACGGCGGCTGGAAGGACAAAGGTGGCCCTGAAAGCGCTCATTAATTTGGCTGCCAGCGGTAAACTAGCTTAACTAAGGGATGACTTCGTTCTTTTTATGGGAATATCCCTTAGTTGAGAGTGGGATCTGTATCCTTACTTGACTTGGCAAGAGAGTTGAAGTTCGACAATGTATTCATAAGTGCAGAAATGAGATTGACATGATGGACAATAAAAAAATCTCTCTTGCCTCGCTGCTGGCCGTAACGGTGCTTATCGGCGGCTGCCAACTGGCTCTGGCTCTCGATGCCACTGGTGAGAATGTTGAAGAAGCCGTGCGTAAGGCTCAAGTTATTAAAAAAGATTTTCCAGTGCATGCTGTGATTTCAGGACGAGAAGCCACTATTCTCACCCGGCGTCACCCTAAGGCCACTGATGATGACTTGCGCATTGATGCTGTTTTGATTACCAAATCTGTGCTAGATAGCTTCAACACAATTGGTACGGTCCAAGTACTTTTTCGTGATGAAGATTCTAGTAGTGGCAAGAGTGTAGAAGTTACTGCCGGTGACATAAAGACCTATGCCAATGGGGCAATTGATCCCAAGAAGTTTTTAGCGACAATTGCAGTCACCAAAGTTGGTGGCGATGAAGAGGCTACGAAAAGTAAGCTGTCGGCTGAAGAAAAGAAATTTTCGGTCTCTCCTGGTCTATACGAAGAGGAGCGGTTGCTTTTGATGGATCGAATCAACACTTTGAGACGCAAAGGAACAGGGGTCGCTCCATTTGAAGCCATGTTCGCTCAAATTGAGACACAAACGAAGAGTGGTCAGAACGTAGCGCTCAAAGATTCAATTCAGAAGCTAGGTGAGAAGCTGGCCGCGCAAGAAGACTTGGTTCGTCAAGCCAATCGCACAGGCTCTGGCCGCGGTATTTCTGTTATTTCATCGAGCAAGACCACCAGTCATTCTTCCAGTCAGAGTCAGAATTCAGATCGTGCCTCTTCTACTCCGCTGCTCCCGGCTCCGACTGATCCAATTGAGGCGGACAATCAATTACTCTTCACGAAGATCAAATCTGAGCTTGCTCAGCATCGTGGCGATCCTACTTTTGGTGTTTATTACTTACGCAAACTGAGTGATATTGTCGCTGAAAAAGCTAAGGGCGGAAACTCTGGAAGAATCAATTCAATGCTTTCTAGCCTGGCAGACGAAATGCAGCGCCAGCCCGACGACCGACACAACTTTAAGGGTGGTAGAGGTTTGGGTCCAAATCAACAAGGTGGTCCACTGGGTCCAAATCAGGGCTTCGGACCCGGTGGAGGGTCCAATTAGTTTTCGGTGCGCCGGTGACAATCACTTCAGGTAAGTCAGCTAATGAGTCAAGATCACGATTCTGTAGACCATGAGCTGGGCAGTCAAGAGTTTGGTAAGTCAACTGATTTGCCAAAGGTGACAGATTTTGGGGCGGGCTATCGCACTCGTAATTTGGCTGAGGACAATATGACTGAAGCTCTGATCGAAGAAGAGAAGCGCTTTCAAGAGAAAATTGGCAAAGACCCGTTAATCGGCCAAGTGTTGGATGATAAGTACCATATTCTTGAAGTGCTAGGTTTCGGTGGAATGTCAGTGGTCTACAAGGCCATGCAAGAGCCTGTTGAACGGCTGGTTGCCGTTAAGACCGTAAAATTTAGAGTAGATGAAAGGCCAGATATTTGGCGGCGATTTGAGCGCGAAGTGAAAACCTTGAGCAAGCTCTCGCACCCTAATGTCGTTACTGTCTATGATTGCGTTATTGGTCGCGATAGCCAACCCTATGTAGTGATGGATTATTTGAAAGGCTCGTCGCTTGATCAAGTTCTCCTAAACGGTCGTTTTAGTCTTGAGCAAACCTATAGTGTCGCTTCGCAAATTTGTCTAGGAGTAGGTCATGCACATCGCCATGAGGTTATTCACCGCGATATAAAACCGGCCAATATTATGTTGATCGATGGCACTACCAGTGGTGTCTATCAGTTGGAGCAAGCTGCTCAGCATCAAGTTAAGGTGGTTGATTTCGGTCTAGCAAAATTGGGTGAAGACTCACGCAAGCTCACTCACTCTGGAGAGCTTTGGGGCTCGCCGCCTTATATGAGCCCAGAGCAAATCTCTGGTCGCGAATGCGACAGTCGCGCCGATATTTATTCACTTGGTTGTGTCATTTACGAGATGCTTACTGGCAAAGATCCATTTTGGGGCGCAAACGTCTATGAGTTGCTTCATTGTCATATGCACAATCAAGCGCCAACCTTAGCTAGCGCTTGTCCTGAAGGGCAGTTTCCGGTGCAGCTCGAGAACGTCATTGCTCGGGCTATGGCAAAGAATCCGGCCGAGCGTTTCGCCACCATGATCGATTTCAAAGATGCTTTAGAGCAAGCCTGTCTGCGTCCAGATACTTCAATTAAGAATTTTGCCAGGCCAGTAGAGCCCGGCCGCGCTTGGAGCTTCTCTGATGGGCATGGCGATGCAGCAGATATTCAGACTTGTTCTTATGCAATTGTTCCTTCCGGTTCTTTTTCCAATGATTCTGCCAGTCGGTTTGCCCGTCCAGTCTCGTCTGACAGCGGGGCTGCTAAAGCTGCTACTGCTAATTCGGCGGCAGCGTCTCATTTGCTTACTTACACCCTGACAGTCTTGATGCTAGCTGCCTGTATATTATTTGCGGTTAATGCTGGCCGCAGTCTTGAGCACACTAAAGTGCGCCGAAATGTACCCGGTTCGGCCACTTCTTCGGCCACTTCTTCGGCTACAGGGTCGTCGGCGAATCTAGACGCCGCCAGAAATTCGTCACTTAGCGGCTCAAGCGTCCGTTCAGTTTCCTCTGATAGCTCAGCAGATGACCCAGATAATAGAGCGCAGAGTCGCCGGGCTGGGCGCTCTCGGGCTGTTGTCCGGCGTGCTGCGGCTGCTTCGGGTCAGCGCTCGAACGAGTCTGTAAAGAAAACAATAAAAGATTCTTCTCCTAATTCACCTATTGGCGGCGTAGATCAGTCAAAATTCGAACTGTTAAGGCGGCTGAAAAGTTCCGCTTCTCAGAATTGAAACTTGTAAGTGATAACGACGCCGAAAAAGAAGCTGAATTATGAAAAAACGACAAATTGCAGCATCACTCCTACTCTCCCTCACTCCGCTCTTGTGCCCAATGTTCTTGCCCTCGGGCTTAGACTTGAGCCAACCGACTGAGGCGGCTTGGTATGACAACGAGAATACTTTTCTCGACCGCGGCAAGCAGGCTTATAACCAAGGGCAGTTCGACCAGGCCATTCAGTTACTGACCGAGTCAATCAAGCTCAATGGTGATCGGGCCGATTCTTATTACTGGCGTGGCTTGGCGCTTTTGGCTATTAAGCAAAATGACCGCGCTCTGGCCGACTTAACTGACGCCATTCGCTTGGCGCCAGATAGTACAAGCTGTTTTCTCAGCCGTGGCCTGCTTTACTCAAACATGGGTCGGCTTGACAAGGCTGTGGCCGACTTCGACCAGGCTCTGGCCATTGATCCAAATTTAATTGATGCCAAAACTAACCGTGACTTTGCCGCCAAAGAGCTAGAAAAGCAAAAAATCGCTAAAGCTAAACCAGTCGAGCCGGCCAGTACTGAGCTTGCTGTCACCACTGTAAGCAATAATCAGACCGTAGCATCTAGTCAAACTGGTAGTTCTGTGCGGCCGCATGTGGCGCGCACTACAAGTGGTTATGACTCTAAGGGTAAACCTACCTATGGTCTTTCGACCTCGCACCCCAATACTGGTACTGCATCTACTGTCGCGGTCACTGGTCAAACTGCCGTTGCTACTGCTGCTGGTATCAACGACCCCAAGTGGTTAGCTTTGCAAAAAGAGCTAGAAGCGAAAGTCGCTCGTGAGAAAAAAGAAGCAGAATTGGCTGCTGTCGAGCGTTCGCGCAACGAATTGAAGGCGCGTGAATTAGCATTGAAAGAGAAGGAAGCCGAAGAACGCATTGAGCGTCAACGCAATAAGCATGAAGTGGAAGACGCTCGTCGTTTGGCTATGGCTAATAACGCTAAGGTGAAAACTCCTGCTAAAACCACGGCCAAGACCGAGGCTGAAAGCCAACCAGAAGAATCTGCACTAGACGTCACTAATCGCCCTGTTCGCGATAAATGGGCTTTAATTGTCGGCATCAGCAATTTTCAAGACAACAAGCTCAATCTTAAATATCCGGCTAAAGATGCCAAAGATTTCAACGATTATTTGTTGAAAGAAGGCAATTTTGCTCCTGATCACGTCAAGCTACTTGTTAATGAGCAAGCCACTCGCGCTAACATTCTCTCTGAATTGGGTGATAAGTGGTTGCCCCGTGTCGCCAATCCTGATGACTTAGTCGTCATTTATATTTCTAGCCATGGTAGTGCCTCTGATATGGATATTGGTGGTGTCAACTATCTACTTGCTTACGATAGCCAGGTCGATAGCCTCTATGCTTCTGGCCTGCCGATGCAAGATTTGACCAGAATTATCAAAGGCCGAGTGCATTCAGATAGAGTGGTTCTAGTTCTTGATGCTTGCCATAGTGGTGCTGCCGATCCGGGTTCTAAGGGGCTTTTCCGTCAGGGTAATGTCGACATAACTGAAGTCGCTCAAGGTACTGGTCAACTGGTTATTTCATCCAGTCAGCCGTCGCAAGTATCGTGGGAGTCAAAGCATTATCAAAACTCTGTCTTTACTCGTTGCTTAATCGAGTCGCTTAAGAGCAAAGGTGATGCCACCACCCTTGGTGAAGCCTTTAGCAACATGAAAGACAAAGTGCAACAAGAAGTATTGACCGAGCGCGGCGTGCTGCAAACTCCGGTATTGAAGTCGCGCTGGAAAGGCAACGACCTGCGTCTTGCTGCCCCAGCCGTTACTCCCCGACCAGGTTTGGCTGAAAATCCATAAAATGCTAGTACAATGGTGTAGTCGTATACCTATACTAATGTGTGACGTGCAGTGAGCAAGCTTCTCAGCGTTCCATCAAGGCAAGAAATACTTGCTGCTTGTAGCCAGGTGCCTACTGCCGAGTTCGGCAGGCTAGACCGGGCCGATATCGTTCAGGCAAAGCTAAATGTTTTGTTGGCGGCGCTTGAAGACGAGGCCACCGAAAAGCAAGCTATCAAAATATTGCATGAGCTGGCTGATGACCTCGCCAAGCAGAACGCACCGCTGTTTCAGCCATCAGAAATCGACGGCGAGCTAGAGCAGCAGCAGCTAGTTCTAAAGAGCGTCGGCTTGCCATCCCTGCCTGATCCCATCAGATTACTTCTTACCCCGGCTGTCTTTTCGCCTGAGCTATGGGGCCGAACTTTTGCTGAAGGTTTGCTTAAGAGCAAAGAACAGTTTCACGGCAAACGCATTGTCGAAGTAGGAACGGGCTCTGGTTGGATTAGTCTGCTTTTGCTCTTCGTCACAAATGTGAAAGAGGTTTTAGGCCTCGATTTGAATCCAGTGGCGGTGACGATGGCCAAGCTCAATACTTGGCTCAACGGCACGACGGCTGATGGTAGCTATGTGCTCAGTATGGCCGGTGAGCCTATTGTCAAAGTGTTTCAGGCCGAAGTTTCAGACTTGCTATCACTGCCCCTTGCCTCTGGTCAACATTTCGATCACGTCATTGGCTGTATTCCGCAAGTTTTGCACCCCAACCCAGTCAAAGGCGAAATGAACTTTGGCACCGGTGACAGTGAGAACCAAGCGCTTTCAGAGAAAGATCTCTATGACCTCAGCAACTACTGCTTTGAACAAGGAATTTTAGAAGACCGTTTTGGTTTGCCTCTAATTGCAAGAGCTTTAGAGCAGGCTCAACTTTGTCTTAACCCCGGTGGGCGCGTTACTTTGGTGCTTGGTGGTAGACCTGGGCGACAGGCCATCGAAAGTATGTTTGACCGGCGAGGTTATGCCAGCAAGCTCGTTTGGATGCGCCGCATTCAGCAAGCCGATGATACCGATTTAGCCTCGCTGGTTGAATTAGAAGCTGAGCACGGCATCCGCTTTCACTTCTTTATGTCTCGTGATTCTGAACTATCGGTCTCTGCCGCTACGGCCGTCAAGCTGCTCGCCGCCGGTCGTCAGGTATTTCATGACCTGCTTGTCTATCAAGCCGATACCAGGTTCGAGCCTGAGGTCTTTGCCTTTGTTGCCAATTTGAATCATATGAAGCTTGAGAGTTTGCGCAAAGAGCTTGATTTCTCTCGACTTGGCCATGAAAAAATCAGTTTTCTCAGTCGCCTTTCGCGCTCTCTACTAGATGTAAAAACTATTCCCTACCCGCATGAACGGGGCGATTTGAGTATTCGGGCAATCATAGCTCGTTATCTTAATGGCTTCTGCTACTACCCAATTACTGCTTCTGAATTATTCATAGCTCCATCGCGCTCTGAATTGGTCGACATGGTTTTGCGCATGGTGGCTAGCTCGGGTGAGCGTATATTGCTTTCGTCTTCTGTTGCTTCTGTATACGAGCGAGTGGCTCTCGATAATGGTTTGGACCTAACTGTTGGCAATGATGATCTTTCAGAATTAAATGAGTTAGATGATCTGGTAGCACCAAAAGTGGTGCTAATTTCGCCGCGGCAATTGCTCAACCCTTCACCGATAAATTTCAAGGCAATTTGCCAGCAAGCTCGACTGCACCCAGACCGCTGGTATTTGATTGACGATTCTGAAAGCTTCTTAATTAGCTCACAGCTTGGCTCTAACATGACCTTGCGCTTTGCCGGTCAAGAACCGCTGCCCGAAAATCTAATACTGCTTTATGGTCTAATCAAAAATACAATTAGTCGCGACCTTGAATTGAGCTTTTTGATCAATGCTCCAGCTGCCTGGATGGAAGGCCTGGAAATTGGCTCTGAGCTGAGCTATTCGCGTATTGCTTATCCCACTCAGCTTTTATATGAATGGCTGTTCGATGATCTGATGACCTTCCCATTTCCGGATCAAGTACTAGAGCGCAAGTTGAAGGCTAACAACCTACAGGTTGATTCGGCAACTAGCGAAGGCGGCCAAAGCGGCGGGCCAAACAATACTGTTACGCCACTGATTGCGCAGTTGGCAAAAGACCCATGCTTCGCTGCCAAGCCAATCGATATAGAGACCCCCGGCTTAATCAGGCTCGACTATGGTGAATTTGAATCACCTGTGCCTGATATTCTCGTCAAAGGTTTACTCAAGGGCTTCTTAGACGAAGAGACCACGATTCTGCCTCAGATTGTCAGCGAACGTGTTTCTGCCTACATGAAATGGACTCGCAAAGTCGTCATTCCTGGCAAGCGCGTAGTGTTGGCCCAGGGCGTCTTCCCGCTCTTTGGCGCCATGATTAAAGCTCTGTCCAATCGCTTAGGGCGCCCATGTCTGGTGGCTGTACCCGATGGTAGCTACGGGCCGCTCTATCCGATGCTCAGTTATTATGGCGCTCGTTTAGTCGAGGTGAAAACCGCCCCGGAGCGCGCTTTCTTAATTTCGCCCAAAGACATTGCCGCTTTGCCAGAAAAGCCAGATTTGCTCTGGCTCACTCAGCCCAATAATCCTAGTGGCATATTCTTAGACCCCGAGCGCCTGCGCACCATAGTTGAGAACTGCCACAAACAAGGCATTTATGTATTCTCTGATGAAATCTTCTTCTTGCTTTCTGACCATCGTCTCGGCAAGTGGACACCGTCGTCTCTATCGGCCGGATCGTTTGCCTCTGGGCCATGTGGCAGCCACATATTTATGGTTGATGGCATTGCCAAAAGCTTTGCTGCCGGCGGCATGAGATGCGGCTTCATGGTTACCCCTGATGAAGACTGGGCCCACGAAGTAGCTGCTCATGTAGACCCACCACCAGCTGCCATTCTGCGCGCCTGGGATGCTCTTTATTCAGCTTTCTTAGAGAAAGCCCCGCACCAAATGATTGACGTTTCGCAAGCCTTCTCTGAGGTAGAAACCTATCTCAATAGCCAACGAAAGACACTTTCAAATAGAAGAGAAGAGCTGCTCGCTCTGCTTAAATCAAAAGGCCTCGATGACGGCTACGATACTCCCTATCGCGGCGGCCTGTTCTTGCTAGCTAAACTTGATAGCGAGCACGAGCGACTGGCTACCCTATATAAGCTTTTGACTAATCCAGCCGCTTGGGGTCGCACACCAGAGATGGTGCGCATGTGTTTTTGTATTGATGATGCTGCTTTCCGTGAAACCATAGAAAGATTGAGCAAGTTCGTGAATGAGGCGTGAGTGAGCGTGAATGATCGTGAATGAGGAAGGAACCCATGGAATCTAACGCTTTGCCCGATTTGTCGATGCGAGGCAAAAACTGTTTGATCACTGGTGCCACTGCTGGTATTGGTAAAGTGACAGCGATGGAACTGGCTGGCCGCGGTGCCAATATCATTATTGTCGGTCGCAATGCCGATAAGTGTGAAAGCACATTGGCTGAAATTGAAGCTCAAACGGGCAATACCAATCTCGACTTTCTCACCGCCGACCTCTCGGATTTTCAATCAGTGAAAGCACTAGCCAAGAATTTCACCAACAAATATAGCAAGCTCAATGTTCTCATTAACAACGCCGGTGGCGTCTTCATGCGTCGCGCTGATACCAAAGACAATTTAGAAATGACCTGGGCTCTTAACCACTTTGGCTATTTCTGGTTGACTGGCTATCTAATTGATGTGCTCAAAGTGAGCACGCCCTCTCGTATTATCAATGTTTCTTCTGATGCTCATAAGCGCTCGGGCCTGAGCGGGCCGCCCAATATGCGCGACAAAATGCCTCTTGGTTTTCTCAATTATGCCGATACTAAATTGGCCAATATACTTTTCTCTTATCATTTGGCTTATAGCATCAAGTCTACCGGTGTCACAGTGAATGCTATGCACCCTGGCATTGTTGCTACAGACTTTGGCTCTAACAACGGCATCATTGGCAAGGCCATTCAGCTAAACGCCAAGGTCTTTGGCGTCAAGCCAGAAGAAGGTGCTCGCACCATTATTCAGTTAGCTAGCGCTCCTGAGCTTTATCAAGTAACAGGTAAGTACTTCGTCAACGGTCGCGAAGTGCTTTCATCTAAAGCCTCTTATGACACTAAACTCAGTACCAAGATGTGGCAATGGAGCGTGGATGTTTCTCGTCGCCTAGGTATGGATACTAAGCGCATTGAGTTCTTGCGGTAGCCCAAGAAAACTAACGATGCAATTACTGCCTTTAATGGTGAGAAGCTACTTACTGTAGTTCGGTGTTCGCGAGACCTTCCAGCCGGAACAATACTTACCATGGACGATATGGTGGAAGATCAAATTCGGGCCGCTGCCTATCCATCTGATGCGGTTGAATCGCTCTTTATTGGGTTTGGTGGAAAGTTGCAGTGTGCTAAAAACAAGGGAGAAGACTTTGACATGCTCCCTAAAAGTCGAAGGTTATTGAACATCAACAACATTTTCGATACCAGATCTAAAGGTGGAATGATCGGCAGGAAAATATTCAGCAAAATTTTTGCCCATCCTTTCAATTATGGTGTTGTCGAATGTAAGCTTGAACCTGTATCGACCGGGCTTATCGGGAATTTTGAAAAGTACAAACCTCTTTCCTTGGCTTTGCCCTTTGAGATTTAATGACTCGCAGTTTAGAGGTGATACGCCTTTTAATACTTCTTTTCCCTGAACATCTATCCATGAATAGCTAATATAGCTAGAAACGCACCAGTTCTCGCGTTTTGGCGAAACTACTATAGGAAAACTCCCCGGTGCTTTCGAAGAGGCAGGCCAGCAAAATGGCACACGTGTTGGCCTACTGTTTCTGTTGTCGAATATTAGAGATAGGCCCCCCGAGTAGTCAGCACAGTTAGGATCGAGCCTAACGAAGTTTTCTAATCTAAGAACGACGTTTTTGGATTCACATGGCCCACTTTGTGGACTCATGTAGCACAATACAGCCACAAGACACAGCGCTTTCGAATGTAGGCGTAAACTCATTCTAAC
Source organism: Candidatus Obscuribacterales bacterium (assembly GCA_041675385.1). Lineage (GTDB taxonomy): Bacteria > Cyanobacteriota > Vampirovibrionia > Obscuribacterales > Obscuribacteraceae. Next base: position 116,286 of record JBAYTY010000015.1, on the reverse strand, counting down.
GTTTTTCACGACAGCAACACCATATCGAATTTAACGTTCCACTGTGTTGATAGTCCGCTGGAGAAGCAAACTGCTTCCAATTGTCTCTTTGATAGTTTTCCGTGTAGCCATTGTACCCTAAACCCGAGCATTGACCATTCTCTGAATAGGACGTTAGAGACAATATGCGTAAACTAGCGGTCAAGAGCAGAGCACTTAGTTTGCTCTATTTATCTTTGCCCATGAAGCCTACGCCTTCTATCATGCCTTCGAGGTCGCTCTTGTTGGCCGCAGAGTAGCTTACGTCTGTGGGTGATTTCGTCAGTTTTAGACCGCTAGGAATGACAAAGTCTTTGGGGTCGTAATTCTTTGTGGTTATCGATTTGGTTATGACTGGCGTGCGTTGCAAAAAGTCTTTATAGCGGTGGGCGTCGAACCATTCTTTGTGTTTGTATTTTTCTTCTGAGGCTGAGCTTTCAAATAGCGGTATCTCTTTTATGTCCGGTACAAAGAGATAGCGGCATAATACCTCTGCTTCTTTGGGCGGAATTTTGATGTTCTTGGCACCGTATACAAGCATGTTTTTTCGCGTCTTGTAGCACAGACAGTCAAAGCCTTTGTATTTTTTCGCCCCCAAGAAGGTTGCTTTTTCTGGCTCGTGAGGGGGGACGCAGGCATTTAAGAGCATGGTGCCAGTGAAGCGCTTCAAGTCACTTTGCCAGTAGACTTTTCGGTCAGTGCGAAAGCAAGTAATTTTCCAATCTGGTGCTTTGGCTACGAGAATGAAGTTACCGGTGTTGTTTTTGATTCTTACAGCTTCGTCAGTGAGATAGATGGTGTTGTCGAACTGCGTGACGACTAACTCTTTGGCTGGGGCAGCTTCTGCTCTCAAGCACGTGAGGGCTATTAAGCTGCCGAGCGAAGCCAGGCAAGTGAGAATTGCTTTTAGATTGCGTTGCATTGGATACCTGCTGATGCGTACTTATACCATTCTAACTGAGTCTGTCCGATGTTAACCTTTTCGAAAGTCTCGGTGGGTCTATCGAATATGAAACGAATCTGCGGAATAGTATTGTCTTTGACCCTAATGTACGTGGCTGCTGGTTTTGGTTCTTTCATGTATCGGAACGCCTCATCTAGCGATTCCGGTTATGGTGCCGGCGATTTTTACCCTTAGAGCTGAGCTAGCATTCAATTATTCCTCAATCGATTTAGCCAGCGCCCGCAGATGCTCTCGAAATGTGTGGGCTGGCTCTATGGAGCGCTTCTTGAGGTAGTCATCAAACATAAGCTGACTATGCAAGTTTTGGCCGTCTCGGACTAGCTGTGCTTGTTTCGATTCAACCTCGCAAATTTGCTTTGCTGTGGCAAAGACATCTTTGATGTGATCTTTCTGCACAAAAACGGCACCATCTGAGTCAATAAAGACAAAGTCGTTGGTATCAATGGCAGTGCCGCCCAGATTTGCCGCACCAATTGAGTCAGGCTCGGCTGGTTCCAGCTTCTGGGGGCCAGATGGGTGCCTGCCGTAACTGAAGATTGGCAAGCCAATGCGCAGAAGCTCATTAGTATCTCTATGATAGCCCCAAACAAGCAGAGCTGCTATGCCATAGCTCATGGCTTCGAGGGCGGTTAAATCGCCAATGCAAGCTTGGTCATTGCGACCCCGGTCATCTATACACAATATGTCGCCGGGCTTTGCCTGCAGCATGGCTTCAAGAAAAATATCAACACTGCCATAGTGTCTGACCGGCAAGGCCCGTCCAGCCACCTTGCTGCCTGGTATTAGAGACGTTAATCCTGCTGGCATAGAGCGAACTGGCAGCTTCAAGCGAATACAGGCATCGGCAATCATTGGTGTCGATAGTTGGCTAAAAAGCTCATTGCATTCTTTGTTGTCCACGAACTATCACCTCTACTAGTCTTCCCTTTGCTAGTTTTTTTGCTAGTCTTTCAAGCCGACGAAAGATTGAATCACTATGGCATGGTTTGCCTGATCGTCAAATTGGTCTGACCTATTAATATACTGATATTGGTAGCCTACTTCTACCCTTGCTTTCTTTAGTGTTTTGACGCCCAAGCCAGCAAATATGCGGTTCTGGTCAATACCCGCTTGTGGCCCTCCGTCTACGCTGTTCAAATTGATGAAGAGTTCGTCTTGAGCGGTGGCATAAATGCGTTTATGGAGAGGGTAGTTAACTTTGACCAGGTGTCTTAGTCGCACGCCTGTCCCGTTAAGGGGTTCGAATAGTCTCTGTTCTAGGCGTGTGCGATTGATAAGCAGGCAGCGCTTGAAGCTCTTATTCATTAAGGCTTGCTGCCAGATGCGGTGCTCGTTTTGCACGCCTTCATCGGTATAGTTTGAGAGCCAGAGATAACCGGCAAAAAGTGAGAAATTATCTTTCAGCTTGTACTCAAGAGCAGGTCTTAACAAAAGCTGATTTAGACCTGAGACATTGTCACCAACACGAGGAGTCACTTCTAAGTAGCCGTGCACTTTCTTGTACACAGTGCGATCCAGCATGATTGGTGTCCACAGCTGTAAGTCATGGTCTGCCGCTGCTTGTGTTGGTTCACACCACAACAATAACAACATCAACGCCATTGCCGCGCTGATGATTGCTAGATTAGAGTAGGGTTTCCTGTTTGACATAACAACTATTTTGCTATCACTAGAACGCTATCACCTAGTCTAATTTCACCATTGTTTTGCGGAATAGCATTTTGACCAAACATCACTTTGCCGCTCTCCTTGCGGAAGAATGAAAGCGTTTTGAGGGGTTCTTGCGAGGCTTCAGCGGTATCTTGATCGATGGTTGTTATCTGGCAGCGGGCGCAGGGTTTGACCAGGCTGAGTTTGACGTTGTCGATGGCAATTTCAGACCAGCCATCTTCTGCAAATGCGTCGCTGCCACCAATGGTGATGTTAGGTCTGAAGCGGTTCATGGGCAGCGGGTATTCTAGTCTTCTGTTTAACTCAGCTAGTGATTCATCACTAATAACTAAAACAGGAAAACCGTCGGCAAAGCTAACAACGTTGTCTGGCGAGTTAGCGTATCGTTGGTCAACTATGCGATTAAATGAAGGCTCCATGCGCACTAAGCGCACTTTCCTTTCTAGATAACGCGACAGCATACCGGCTGCTTCGTCTCCTTGGTCTAAGGCCTGACAAGTGTCGCTCCATACTTTTACAGTCATAACTTTGGCATTGCCTTGCCCTTCTGTACTAAGTGGCACTTCTACGCTGTCGCCCAGGGGCATGGTTAAGCGCAAGGTGTGCTCAAGTATAGCTGTTTGAATCAGAGCCATGGGGGCCAGTTCTCGTTGGGTGAGAAACTGTCCACCTTCAGTTACTACCATCCATTCGCGGTCGTATTTGAAGCCACGATTTTCTAGTTTGGCGCTGCGCAATGATATGCCAGCCAGACTTTTGACTGGGTAAATTGTCAGAGATGTAACTGACAGGGATGGGCTATTCATAAAAGTGCCGCTCATGGAAGTGCTGTTCATGATTGCGTTTCCTCTGCAATGGCTTGTTCTAAATAGTCTCTTTCGCTGGTATATATCACTGTGGCGGCATCAATTGTAGGGCTAATCGCTTGATTCTGGGCCATCTTTTCGCGCTCGGTTAGTTTCTCTTTTAAGGCTTGGTCTGGTTTTATCAGCTTCTCGGCCAGCTTGTCTCGTTCGGCGTTGCGCATAGCTATACTAGTATTGACCCAGTGTAGGTAAACCCAACGCAAGAGCGGAATGAGAACAAAAAGCGTGCCATAAACAACTAGTATGTCGGCTTGCCAGCGGTAGGTGTGTACTAAGCGATGCGCTGTGAAAGCGAGCCACCAGGTACCAGCTAAGTTGAGCGTGGCGATGGCCAGTACAGGTCTGATTTGCTCTTTTGATAGTTCAGAGAATGGTATTTCGTATTCTATTAGGGCCGGAGGAAGAAAGTTTTGTAGCACAATTTTGGGCGCTTCAGTTGGCCCGGCGCTAACTTGCAGTGAAGGAAATAGATAAATGATTGAGCCAGTTTCGCTTACTTCAGGTCTGCCATCAAAGCGGCAGAGTACTGGCAAGACAAAATCTTCGTTGTCTTCTTTTGTTGAAATTTCGCTGAGCATAAGTGGGGCTAGTTGCTCGGCTGTGACTACGCCTTTATTGTTGTGAATCAGTTGGGCAATTAAGCGCCATTGTTTTTCTTCAATTTCAGCATTGGGGTTTTTGTCACCAAAGAGAAAAGAGAAGCAATTGATCAAGAAGTTGTCGTTTTTGATTTGTTCTACGGTGGCGCTCAGAGGCTGACCGGGTAGTTGTTTGGCTCTGTTTGGCTGCCAGAAAATTAGGTCGCGCAGAATGAGCAAATCTAGAAACGGCTGTTGTTTGTTTTTCTTTTCTGTGCCAAAGGTAGTGACGAAAATAGTGAGCATAACAGCGAGGATTACCACTGCCAGCGAGGCTAGCAGTATTACACCAAAAGAGATTTTGACTATGAAAAAGCAGATATTGAAGAACATCCGCCCTGCCTTTTCGGCGAATGCTCTTATGCCGGTGGCGAGATAGTTGTTTTGAAAGCCAGGGTTAAAGCTATAGGCAACAAAGCCAAGCTTTGATACTTCGAGGTGGCCGCCCACGTCTGAGGCCACTTCATTGAGCAAGCGATTGCTGTCATTGAGTGAAAGTCCGGTCTTGGTTGCTACGTCAGCAGCGCTTACTCGGCGACCAAGTTGGTTGATGGCTCGAATAACTATTTGCTTGTCGTCAGCAGGTTTGCTCAAGTTTAGGCTCTTAGTGACTAGCTGTTAGGGCTCCCAAGGCTTGAATGATGGCGATAACGGCGCACATGAGTGATTCACCGGCCACAGCGCCAGAGGCCACTGGTACTACATATAAATCAGCGCTTTTTTTAGAAGCCCAGCGCCAGATCATGGCTATCAAAGCGCCTAAGAAGAAAGCAAAGGCATTGCTAAATGGCATTACCCAAGACAAGCCAAGGCCCATGGCCGATGGTACGTATGGTTTCAATTTTTTGCTGGCAAATTTATCGAGCAGCGCCAAAGCTATACCAATTAAACCAGCAATGAGCATGCCCCAGCGAGCAGTCACCGGAACGGTCTCTATTCCTTGGCTAAGTGCTAAAGCTACTGATTTCCAGATGTTTACTGAGGGTGGTTCAAAGGCTTCGAGGGCGGCTTTGTTGGGCACCATTAAGTACCAGGCTGGTACCACAGCTGCTACTCCAAAGAAGACTCCGGCCAGCTGTGCTTGAAATTGTTTTCTGGCGTTGGCGCCAAGCAGATATCCACTTTTGAGGTCGGTGAGCAAATCGGCTGAGCTTGAGGCGATATTGGCTGTGACTGATGCTGCCATGAGGTTGGTGACAATATTTTTTGGTGCCATTACTGCCACAGCGAGCTGGGTAATTTTGCACATGGCACTCATTGGTGTCACATCTGTTTCGCCCGTGGCGCGGCAGGCCACCAAGCCCAAGAAGAAGCTCATGACGATGGTCATTATGCCGACCAATGGTGAAATAGAGAAGGCTAAATATTGCAGGGCAATACTGGCAATAGCTAGAGGTACGATGCCCCAAACAAGCCATTTTAGTGGTACTTCAATGTCGGCTAGTGGATCGATATTTTCTGTGTCAGCACCTTTCTTTACTTGCACTATATTTAGTGAGCGCAAAATAGTTTTCCATTCAAGGGCAAAAGCGGTGAGGCCGCTTGTGACCATGATGGCTGTGCCGCTCCATAGAGCCCATTCTTTGATGATGGCTTTGGGGGCGCTGATTTCGTGCGCGTTAAGTGCTTGGGGTCCGAAGAATAAATAGAGTGCGAGCGAACCAACCAGCATTGAAAGTGATACACGCATGCCAACCAGCATGCCAGCCCCAAGTAAGAGTAAGCTGGGCTCCCAGCCAAAGCCGGGGGTATCTTTTAGGTTGACCCCTAGGCTGCGACCGCCAAATGGAATTAATTCAGGTATTTTTAGTTTGGCTGCAATTTGCCAAGCAAATTCGCCTTTGCCAAGAAAGCCAACGGCGGCTCCTGCTACTAAGGCAGCTACTAGTGAATAGGCCTGGGTGACTGCTTCTTTGCACTGGCCATGCAGACTCTTTAGGGTTTCAGCCGCGGCAATGCCTGACGGAAAAGGCAGTTGCTCGATATTAATCATCTGCCGTTTCATTGGCACGGCCAGAAACACACCCATCATCGCTGAGACAAATGTCCAAGGTAAAAGGGTTGTCCAGGGTTGGTGTTCTCCAGTAATTAGAAGCAGAGCACCAAAGGCAATGCCAACGGTAGCACCAGTTGAATAGCCCGCCGCTGAAGCGGTTGACTGCATGCAATTATTTTCTAGTATCGACATGTCAGATACCTTAGGAAAGGCCACTCTGATGCCGCGCCAAATGACAAAAGAGAGCACGCAGGCTGTGATTGCTACACCAAATGCCCAACCGACTTTGAGCATGGTGTACAGGTTGGAAATCGACATCAGCATGCCCAGCGCGCCGCCCATGAGTACAGCGCGCAAGGTAAATTGCGGCACTGTATCGCCTTGATAAACAGTTCTAAGCCAGAGCTGGTCGGTAGTTTCGCCTTCGATTTCAGGCTCTAGAGTGATACTACCGTGGTCTAAGGGAGACGATTTTTCTTCCATCTTCTTTGTTTTCTACTTTTTTAGTTTCGACTCTTAGCGTCCTAATTTTAGCTTTCTGTTTTTTTGTGCCAGTTTAACTATGAGGGCTGCTGAGCATGCAGAAGCCTTCATTGTCCAAACCTCTTAGTGAGGTGGCTCTAGCTACTCGGGTTATACCAAGCTGAAAAGCGGCGGTGCGCAGGTCGCATTCGTTTGATTTTGCTAGATGCTTTATTTCTTTGTAGGCATCGAGAATCAAGAGCTTCAATTCTTGATTGACCCGCTCTAAGCGCCAGCGGAACTGTTGCACGTTTTGCACCCATTCAAAATAGCTGACCATGACGCCGCCAGAATTGGCAAAAATATCAGGCACAATTACTTTGTCGTGTTTGATCAAATATTCATCGGCTTCAGGAGTAGTGGGGCCATTAGCGCCTTCGATGATAAATTTGGCCTTTATATCTTTCATGTTCTCTTTGGTAATGACATTACCAAGGGCAGCGGGAATGAGCACATCACAATCACAGCTAAAGATAGCGTCTGGTGATATTTCTTTGGTATCAGGGAAGCCTTTGACACCGTTGTTTTCGCGCACATAGCGCATCAAGTGTTCGACGTCTATGCCTTTAGTGTTGTAGATGCCGCCGGTTAAGTCGGCCACTGCCACCACTATTCCACCCATTTGATGAATAAATTGAGCGGCCCATGAGCCAACATTGCCAAAGCCTTGAATGGCAAATTTTGTTTTAGCAAAGTCCATAGTGTAGTCGGCTAAAATAGCCTCGCAGACAAAGGCAATACCTTGACCAGTGGCTTGTTCTCGCCCTTCGCTGCCACCTAGTTCGATAGGCTTGCCGGTCACCACTGCTGGTGTCCAGCCGTGATATTTAGAGTATTGGTCGACTATCCAGGCCATGGTCTGAGAGTTTGTGCCCATGTCTGGGGCAGGTATGTCGAGGCCGGGGCCGATGATATCGTGAATTTGGTCTATGAATGAGCGGGTGATACGCTGCAATTCAGCGTGTGAAAGCTTGGAAGGGTCGCAGTTGATACCACCTTTGGCGCCGCCATAGGGAATATTGGCTACTGCTGTTTTCCAGGTCATTAGTGAAGCTAACGAATTGACCTCATCGGGGTCAACTTCGGGGTGATAGCGCAGTCCGCCTTTCATGGGGCCGCGGCTATTGTCGTGCTGCACGCGAAAACCGTTGAATACTCCGAGTTCGCCGTTGTCTAGTTCGACTACTACTTCGACTTTGACTTCGCGTCGTGGTGCCATTAAAACAGTTTCTAGCATTGAGCCAACATGTAAATGCTTTGCTGCTCGCTTGAAATAATAGTTGGTCGCTTCTGATGCCCGCATCGCTGCCTCCCATTAGGTTTCTAATAGGTTAGCACCTTGGTTTCTCGCTCAGCTCAAGACTTAATGCAAGAAAGGCTGTTTTCGATTTTTATGCTGGCCTAGAAGCTGCCCATGGCTACCGGCGCATAGCCTCTGAACATATAGGCGGCTTGGTGGGCCGCTTGTTCGACAGTTGTGGCTTTGCCTTTTTTGAGAGTATCGACGTGGCCTTTGACAAATTCAATTCGTTCTATTGCTGGCATAGCCGGCACTCTAACCACTTTGACATTTCTTGAGGCATAGCAATGCTCAAGAATGACGCTAATTTCTTTGGTGAACTTGAGGTTCTCATTCTGGCGAATTTCATTGGCTTCGAAGAATGACAAGGGCTCAATTAAAAAGGCCACGTCGTATTGTGATGAGTCTAAATTGCTGAAAGCTGAGGGCACTGGCAGTTTGTCGTGTAGATAGTAGGCTTCGCCATCAAACAAACCGCGGTCTAGAATTACGGCTTGGTCAAAATCGAGAATTGAGGCCTCGGCTGATTGCTGCCGTTTTAAGACTTCTGCCTGAAACTTTTGTCTATCAACCCAGGGTAAGATGCGCCCTTCTTTGATGATTTGCGTGGCAATTTCGTTGACGATTCGATATCCCAGTTGACCAAGGCCATTGACGATTGTGGTTTTACCGACCGACGGTCCGCCTGTGATCACTGCTTTCATGTTGCCAACACTCACTGTAGGGGTTTTCAGGTGCTATCAGGACTGTATGTTTTTTTTAGACACTATACAAGGTGAGATTTCTCATAATTATGGGAAGGCTCCCCCTTACCTCTAATATTCTTTGGTTTGCGGTTTTTGATAGAGCAAAGCTTTCACTGACGGCATGGCTAATTCTGCTGCTGTTTCGCCAGCTTTGACGGCAAGTTTGACGTCACTGGTTTTGGTTGAAAGTAAGGCGATGCCGTTTGTCCGTGGCTGGATGATTAATTGGGCAAAGTCTGTTTGTGATCTATCGATGCTGGCCAGCATAATATTGATTACGCGCTTGCTGACACTACCAATTTTGCGAAAAGTTTTGCCGCCCTCGGTCTCGAAAGGTTCATCTATATTGATGGCAATCACGGCCACTTCGTTTTCGGCTCCTAGCTCGCGAGCCAAAACCCTGGCCTGTTCGACAGGTAAATTGGCTTGAATGCCGCCGTCTACTAACAGTGCCATTGCGGGCTCGCCATCTTTTATGGCGATATTGTCGGGGTTAGCCGTATCGAAAGGCACAGGCTGACGGAGAGCCGGAATAGCGGAGCTGGCTTGAATTGCTCGACCTAAATCGCCCGCTCTGATGACGTAGGGCTTGGCCGTCAGTAGGTCAGAGCAGACCGCGCCGTATTTGATTGGTAGGGCTTCAATGGCTTTATTTTCTAGCTGCACCTGGGCATTGACATAGTTTCTAAAGCGATTGCCGCGGTAGAGGCCATCATAGGGATGGTAGCCAAATAGGTGCGGAATGAAGAAGATGGGCACGGCCATGATGCGAACAGGAATGGGCACGGTTAGGTAAGAGCGTAAGAAAGACTTTTTCAGCAGTATTTGTTCTATTTCGTCGGCGCTAAGGCCAGAGCAGTAAAGGCCGCCGACGATAGCACCAATGCTGGTGCCCACGATGGCGTCGATTTTTACGCCATTCTTTGCCAGTACCCTCAGTACGCCGACATGAGCGGCACCGCGGGTGCCACCACCACCTAGGGCGAGTACCAGTTTCTTCTGTTGCTGGTTGGCTACATGAGACTCGTGTGTCTCGTGTGCATCTAGTGCTAGAGACGGTGATGCTAATGAGAGGCAAGTTGCACAGGCCATCAGGCTGCTCAAAATAAGTCGGGGTGTCATGGTCTCCTAGTTTCCGAAGTTGACAGAATTTGCGAAGGAAGGCAAAAGTTTTTACTTTTGTAACCGGTTTTATTACGCGATTGTCTGTTCTCCTAATATTAACGAACTTCAAGAATTGGGCGTCTAGTGGCCTTGAGCCGCAATCTCGGGTAGAATCAACCTTAAGTATGAGAGATTGACAACTGCTTATCATGCTATAAATAGAGGACTTTGCAAGTTCATTAAAGGCAAAGAATATTAGGGGGCTCGCAACTTGGATTTTTCAGCCTGGAACACTCCAACTACATGGGTGACATTCGCTGCCTGGTTTTGCGTTTCATACGTTTACCTGGCCATAGGCATCACTGGTGGCTACCATAGGCTACTCACCCATAAGTCATACAAAGTGCCAAATTGGTTGAGATATTTCATCGTTTCAGGTGGATATTTCGCCTTAATGGGAGCTCCGATTTCGTGGGTAGCTGTACATAGACTGCACCACCAGAAGTCTGACCAGCCTGGAGATCCCCATTCACCTCGTGACGGTTTCGAACATGCTCTATATAAATGGATGTTCGACATGGAGAAACGTCAGTCGGTTGAAGAAATCAGAAAGCAAGTGCCCGACTTGCTTGAAGACAAAGTTCTCTGCTTGCTTGGCACTGATCACTCAGCCAAACAAGCTCAACTTTGCCTCTGGGTCAATATTGTTGCCCGCGTAATCATCCTATTGGCCTTCGGCCCTGTAGCCTTCACTGCTAACTTGATTGCTTCTGTTCTCGTATTCTGGAGCCCTCAATTCGTCAATACTTTCTGCCATCTACCAAGCTGGGGCTATCGCAACTATGAAGTACGCGACGATAGCCGCAACGTTCCATGGGTGGGGCTAATGGCCATGGGCGAAGGCTGGCACAACAACCACCATGCTTTCCCTAAATCGGCTCAGCATGGCATTAGATGGTTTGAGTTCGACGCTACCTGGATGATGATTTCATTCTTTGAAAAAATTGGCTTGGCTACTGACGTAATCAGACCTACTCCAGCTCTTTCACCAGCGGAAATTGCTGCAGCTAAAGCGGCAAAAGCAGCCCGTGATGCTAAGCAAGCTGTTGCCGCTCCAGTGTCTGTCTCCACTTCATCTGACAGCGCTGACCTTGTAACCGCTCCGGCTGAAGTGGTTGAAGTGGTAAAAGAGAAAGAGCTAGTCGAAATCTAAAAATTACGAGTCAGCTCTGAAAAATCTGAGAAGCGCTTCATCTATTTGGAGCGCTTCTGATTTTTATAGACTAAACTAGACTAGAATTGTAGTTCTGGATTGAAGAGGTTCTGGTTTAAATGAGATTCTTATCGGTTGTCTGTGGCCTTGCTCTAGTGATGAGCACTTTGTTTAGTATGTTTTTGCCAGTTGAGGCAAAAGAATGGTCTATTGATGATCGCCAACAAGCACTGATGCAGCAAATTAATGAAGGGCAGAAAGCAAAAGAATTGACCGTCAAAGAGGCAAAGAGCCTGCGCAAAGATTTGGCCAATCTCGCTAAGAAAAAAGCCAAGATGAAAGCTAAGGCGGACAAAGACAATACTTTGACTAAGGAAAATCAGACTGAGTTAGAAGGCGATCTTAATAAAATTAGCGTCGAAATACAGAAGCTCAAATTAGAGAAGCGCGTGCAAAAGTAAGGTTGGCGCAAGTCGCATCAATTTGCCGCTTCGATATATAAGGTTTAGTATGAAGTTTTAGGGGCACCGTAAGTGGTGCCCCTTGCCTGTTTTGGTTTGTATAGAGCTTTGCTGGTCGCTAGTCTCTAGTTCTCTGGTTTAGTCGTACTGATGGCTTTTGGGGCTGGTGATTACACCAATGAATAACATCATCAATCCGCCCCATAGGGCTGGCACCCAACCGTGAATGGTGAGATAACCGGGCATCAGGTCAGCGAGTACCTTGAGGGTTATGGCGGGAATGAGCCAGAATCCTAAAATCCAGGCTGGTATGAGAACCAGCAGCGCCAGGCCAAATGTTGTGATTGTGAGAACTGTAGTGAGCAAAATGGCTAGGGCCTCAACTACCCAACCGATAAAGGCAAAGACGAAGCCAGCCGCCAGCGCGCTCATAAAGCTGCCGTGGGTATCTATGCCTTTAATCATGGGGAATACCCAGTGAAAGGCAGCTGCAATTAAGACTAGTCGAATTAGGTAGGCTTTCATGCCTCCATCATAACTCTAATCTAGTTTTTTGGCTTCCATATTGGATCTTGAAACTTACTAGATTTCGGTTCAAACCAACGGGTCATGGTCATTTTCTGTTGGGTATAGAACTGAATTCCTTCAGATCCTTGAATGTGCAAGTCACCATAGAATGAAGAGTTCCAACCAGTGAAGGGGAACCAAGCCATAGGTGCTGGCACACCAACGTTAATACCAATCATACCGGCGTTAAAGTGATGTTTGAACTCACGGGCTGAGCGGCCAGAATTTGTATACATGACAGCACCGTTGCCATAAGGGCAATCGCGACCAATGGCTAGAGCCTCATCTAGGGAATCGACACGCACCACCGATAATACTGGCCCAAATATTTCTTCTTTGACAATAGACATTTCTGGTTTGGCGTGGTCAAGAATAGTTGGCCCTAAGAAGAATCCGCTAGATTTTGCTGCTTCTATATTGCGACCGTCCAGAGCCACTTTAGCCCCTTCTTTTTCGCCTTTGTTGATCATGCTGCGCACTTTGTCCAAATGCTCTTTTGATACCAGTGGCCCCATGTCTGGATGAGCTGAGCCCATGCCATCAGTTGGACCAACTTTCATCTTGGCAGAAGCTTCCACTAAATGCGGTATCAAGGCTTCAGCAGCGTCACCCACAGGAAGGGCTAAGCTACCGGCCATGCATCTTTCACCGGCACAGCCAAAGGCTGATGCTTGCAGAGCTTGAACTGTCTGCTCCATATCGGCGTCAGGCATGATGATGATGTGATTTTTTGCACCACCGGCCGCTTGTACTCGTTTGCCGTTGGCTGTGCCAGTGGTGTAAATGTATTTGGCAATATGGGTTGAACCCACAAACGAGATGGCCTTGATTAGTGGATGAGTGAGTAAGGCGTCAACGCAATCTTTGCCACCATGAACAATATTGAATACGCCATTGGGCAGGCCGGCTTCAGACAATAGATTGGCAATCATCATGCTGGTCAACGGCACTTTTTCAGATGGCTTCAATACGAATGAATTGCCGCAGGTTAAGGCAATGGGATACATCCAGAGTGGAACCATGGCCGGGAAATTGAAAGGGGCAATGCCAGCACAGACGCCAATTGGGTGGCGGATTGTCTCGCAATCGACGTTGCGAGCAATATTTTCCATGCTCTCGCCCATCATCAAGCTGGGGATGCCGCAGGCAAACTCGACTACTTCTATAGCTCTTTGTACTGAAGCTCTTGACTCAGGAAGGGTCTTGCCGTGCTCACGGGTAACACACTGGGCAATCTCTTCATAGTGCTGTTCCATCAGGTTCTTGAAGCGGAACATCACCCGTGCCCGTTCGATAATCGGCACTTCCTTCCATTCAAGAAAGGCTTTCTGGGCTGCTTGCACAGCTCTGTCTACATCAGCGTTGCCGCCTAGCGGCGTACGGCCGATGATTTCACCTGTGGAGGGGTTGTAGATGTCTTGAAATTCGGTGGCCGTTGAATCTACCCAGTCACCATTGACTAAGAGTTTGCACACTGTTGCAGTGCCGGTTTTTGTTGCAACCATTCCACCCTCCGATTTTTTGCAAAAGCTGGTGAAGCTTCAAATAATTTGCGCGCTCAGTAATCTGCGCGCTCAGTAATCTGCGCGCTAAATAATCTGCGCCCTAAACAATCTGCAAAGAATATCGGTTTGACCTACTTTAAGCAATATGAAGAGGGCTCTAAACCCTCAAACAAGGGCTCTTTGAGAATCTTCTAATAGGTTTTGTCTTATTGGCCGCTCTTCTTTTAGTAGCTGGCTGAGGCTTTAGCCATTGCCTGGTCGGCGTAGTTCATGGCCTGGGCTGCTTGCTCACGGGCTTGGTTAGCCAATGTCTTGGCCATAGGTGAGCTGGTCGTGCTGGCTAGCGAGCTGGCACTTTCGGCGGCCGCTTGAGCGGCATTGGCGTGCGAACGTGCTTCGCTTGCTGCTTGTTGGATGGCGCTGCTGTTGGTTGAGCTCATGGCCTGGTTTAGTGAGTTGCGAGCAGAGTTGGCGTAGTTTTGAGTTTGGGTCAACTGGCCTTGCACTTGCGAGTTGATGCCAGCAAAGTTGGCTTGGACCGATTTGGGATCATATGTAGACTGGGTGGCAGGGGAGGTCGTTCTTTGTGCGCTAGAGCCCTGATTTCCACCATTTTCGAATATCTGGTTGAAGTTGGTCTGGCCCATGTTCTGACCGCTATTCATATTGTTATTGGAGCCGCCAGTTAAGCCGCTAGAGCCGCCGCTAAAATTAGCTCCCGTTCCATTTCCATTTCCATTTCCAGTTACAGCGACGCCGCCTGATCGCGTTCCAGTTCCAGGGCCAATGACGCCCCCGGAGGTGAAATTGCCATCGCCGTTAGCTGAAGTCGCCCTGACATTGCCCCACTGCTGACCGGTGGAGAAATTGGTGGCTTTACTACTGGCCCGATTTTGATTTTGCGACTCCATTAAACTTTGTTTGTAAGTCTTATCGTTCGCCACTCCACCATTTGTATTACTGGCCCTGTTTGTGGTGTCGGTTTGACCACCAGCACCCTTAGCGAGTGGTACGTCTTTGGGGAAAACGATAAATTCACCAGGGCTTTTACTTTTGCCCATCAGTTTCTCAAGTATGGTGTCCCACATGCTTGGGGTGTTTACGGGAGTATAGTTAGGGTTGGCGCCGGTGCTACCAGTATTACCAGTATTGCCGTAATTAGTGCCGTAGCCGCCAGTATTGCCGGTATTCCCTCCTGTCCCGTAGTTGCCGAAATCTGATTCGGGTGGAGTGCCGTAGCCGCCGTTGTAGCTGCCACCGGTATAGTTGCCCCCAGGATTACTGGGGTAATTGTTTGAGCTAGAACCACCAGGTTCGAAAATTGAGTTAAAGTTCTGAGCCTGAGCTGGGCTACCGAGGCCTTGCAGGGTGAACAGAGAAATTAGTGATATAGCTGCAGTAATTTCTTTGATGCTAGATTTTGCTCTGTATTGCTGACTCATTTTTGGTCCTGTTGTACAAGATCAGCAGCTCAAGCTTTCGATTGCCTGAGTTTTCTAAGCTGATCATCGTGGGTGAGAGCCGGAACTTCTCCACCTTTCAGTGTAACACCGACTTTGTCGGCCACAAGACCCAGCTTTCGTAGAAACCACATGTCTACGCGCTTTTTCTGCAAAGTATCTCGTAAATGTTTGATATTTGAGAGGAATTCGCCGTCTTCGAATGTTCTCATGCGCTCAAAACCGCCCATGAGACGTTTGGAGCCATGATTGCAGTGAAGTACTTCTACTATATTGTTAACTTGAACTGGACCGAGTACCGCGGCCGTGAATGCTAGGGGGACGCCGTCGCGCCCGTCGCCTTCGTTTTGCAAGAAATCTACTTGTAGCCAAGTTCTGGCGGTGAAACGCACACGCAGAACCACCGGCTCACAAATTAACGAATTGATGGTGTCTGGTTTAATGTCGCGGATGCATGCCGCTCTAGCGTAGGCGTAGGCGTCTTGCGCTCTGGTTGTGAAAAAACTATAGCTGTTGCGGCCGGGCTCGAGAAAACCGGTCTTGTTTATTTCCCAGCGACGATAGCAATTGGTGCCGTGGTAGAGGAAGATCTCGTTTTCGGGCTGATTATAGTCCAAATGTCCATGGCTAGCGGCAAACTCCGCAAGCGGTGGGGGAACTTCATGGTAACGTAGGCTGTCCACCCGCTTCCTCTCATATTCTAGCCATAGCTTTACTAGCCCCATCGGGGAAAGCACCTTTCATAGTGTTATTCCCTTGATAAGGAGGTGTCTAACCTTGCTATTGTTTAGCTTCTGAGGAACGCTTGGAAAAGTTGAGACTTACTCCATGTGTTTTTCTCTAGCCGCTTGTATGGCGGAAGTGGCTGCAGCTAGCGCTTGGCGCACCCGGTCTAGATTTACTTCAGCACTGTCACGAATTGTTGTGGTTAGCTCTGAGCGTTTGTTAGTCAATTCACTAAAGAGCTTCTCGCTCTGCTCTTCCATGCTGTCGATGTTGTGTTCAATGGCGCTAGCAAGGTCTTTGTTAGCTTGTTGCTTCAGGCTTCCGAGCTTGTTAAGGGCGTGGTTGCGCTCTTCATTCAATTCGGGCTCAGCATCTACAGTAGATGATTCCACTAGGCTTTTGAGAGTGAGGTCACTTTCAAGCATGCGCCTCTCGGTATCTTTGAGATAACCATTCACTTCTTGAGTGCGCTGAACAAGATCTTGACTGGAGCGTTTGAATGTCTCTTCTAATCCACTCTTCAGACCACGTCCGGAACTTTCTAAATCAGTTAGGCAGTCTTCTACGGTGCGTTTTAGCTTTTCCGAAGAAATGTTGATGCTCTCTTCAAGTTTGGCCAGTTGCGAGAGCATAGCAGTGTTGGATTCAGAGGCAACTTGCTTGCCCATATCGTGAATCATGGTACGCAGAATTTCTTTCTGCTCGTTCAGTTTGGGCAAGATTGACTCTGCTAGAAGCTCTTTTGTCTTCTGAGCTACAGCCATCTCACATACTGCCACGGTGTGCGAAATAGTTTGTTCTAGATCAAGTTTGGTTGAGCGTAGTTTTTCGCAAGCTCTTTCGAGGGAGCTGTCTATTTCTTCAATCATTGAACGCATGTTGCGCTCTAGTGACTGGGTGATAGAGGCATTTTCTTCGCCCATGCGCTCGCGGAAGCGCTCAAAGCGTTGGGTTACTTTTTCGGTGTAGCTGTCGTGGCTTTCTTTTAGTTGTTCGAGGATAGACTCGCTCAGTCTAGCAAGCTCATCGTTGCGGCTGGCAATCAAGCTGTTGAGCCGACCTTGAACCGAGCTAGTCAGTTTTTCTAACTCGCCTTTGAATTGCTCACACTGATCGACGATAGTGGTCGAAAGTTCATTTTGTTCTGAATCAAGACGCTGCAAACCGCTTGCATCTAGGTCGCTGAGGAGGCTTCTGGCGCCTTCAGATTCTTTCGAAAGATTATTTTGCACATCGACTGCAAGATTTTCTAGGCGGCTTCTCAATTCACTAGAAAGATTGGTGAGATTGACTTCTGCGTGTTTTTCAAGGTCTTGGCCTTCACGTAGCAATTCTTCAACCTGTCTGTTCAAGCGAATTTTTAACTCTTCGGCACGCGAACTCATCTTGTTGGCAGCTTTAGCAACTTGTTGCTCAAGCTTGCTCATCAAGGTTGCCATTTCGTTCATCATTAAACGAGCATCTTGAGCTGGTGCAGGTCTTACGCCTGAGTCGAACTCGCCCATTGCGGGTGCGCTTCTGTAAGGAGCTGGTGTTGAAGCCGGTGCAACAAAAGGCGCTGGTTCTGGGGCTACTTGTTGAACAGGTTCTTGAACTGGAGCTGGAGGCACTGGGGCGACTTCTCGAACTAGGTCTTGAACTGGGGCTGGAGGCACTGGGGCGACTTCTCGAACTAGTTCTTGAACTGGAGCTGGAGGCACTGGAGCTACTTCTTGAACTAGTTCTTGAACTGGAGCTGGAGGCACTGGGGCTACTTCTTGAACTAGGTCTTGAACTGGGGCTGGTACTTCAGAAGGAGCTGGCACTTCGAGAGCTGGCGCTGGAATCTCTTGTACTGGAGCTTCTTGTACTGGGAGTCGGGTGGCTGGCGCTGGAACCTGGATTTGCGGTCTCAGTGGTGCCGAAGTAGGCTGTGGCACAGGGATCTGTATGGGAGCGCTGGCTGCTTCTGAACCGATGTTGGTGCCGATGCTGCTACCGCCACCAAGTTCACTGCTGCGGCGCAGAGGACTGCTGTAGTCGCGGGGTCTGACTCGAGTCTGCATTATTTGCGAGTCGGTCATCGATTCTGGCAGTGAATCTGCCGACATAACTTCTGACGGCGTAGCTTGCGCTGGCATAGCTTCTGGTGCTGTCTCGGCCGGCGCTGGTGCTTCTGCTACTGGCTCGACAATAGCTTCTGGCGCTGGCTCAAAGGCTGCGGGAGCTGGCGTCTCTGGTGCTGGTTCTTGAGCTGGTTCTTGGGCTAGGGCTGCCGGTGTTTGAGGAAGGTCACTAACGCTTTCTTCGGGGGGCGAGAACAACGAAGTTGTCGGGTCCATGGTCGACCAGAAACCACCGCTATCGGTTGCACTGTTGAGGGTGCCGACATCTTGGGTCAATGGCGTGGCACTGACAGTTGATTCGGCAGGCGCTTCTGTGGCTTGAGTATTGCTTACAGGTGTACCTTGGTGCCAGACTTGTTGCTGGCTGGATAGTTCTTCATCAACTGGTGGCGCACCCAGTTGCAATTCAGGTGTTGGGCTATCTTTTGAAAGTTGTTGAGTCAATCTCTCGAAGAGGCTGTTTGAATCATCAGCTGTAGCAGCATCTGCAGGCTGAGCGAAAGAAGACTCAACTGCAGTTGACCACTCAGCTTCACTTGTGGCAGGGCTTTCTGTCGATAGTGAGTCTGATGGCATCAAGCTTGGCTCTATCAAATTAGGCAGCTCAGGCAGCGGAGGTTTCTCTCCATGCCAGTCGCTTGGTGAGCTGGCGCCCCAACCTTGCGAGTGTTCAGCCAATGCTTCTGGCAAAGGCAGTTCAACTGCAGTTGGTACAAACGTTTCTTGAACAAACGTGTCTGGCACAAAAGTCTCTGGCGCAGCGGGCTCGCTAGCAAAGTGAGCGACTAGCTGGTCGAGGCCTGGTGCCGCTGGTGGTGCGCTGATTGCGGCATCTTCTGCTGGAGCTATTGCTTCTGGTTCTGTCGCTAATTCTGTGAGTGATTCGGCGACTGGCTCAGTATCTGGTTTGTAGTCCATCCACGAGTCTGGATCTGATACAACTGGCTCCTCTTCAACAATAGGCATTATGGCATCGGGGTTAGTTTCGATTGTGCCGCGGGCAGCGTTCGCAAATATATCTGAATCAAAATGAGATTCTTGGATAGCTGGCTCTGGGCTGATGGCAAAGTCTTTAGGATCAAGGTCCCAACTATCTAGTTTGCTCTCAGTTTTGGCTGGAGGCGGAGCGTCGTTGACGAATTTGTCATAGTGCTCGTCACCGAAGTATTCTTTTAGCCGCTTTTGTTTTCCTGCTTCGAATTCTGCTTTTATGCGCTTTTCTTTTTCAAATTCGTTTTCAGCGTAATTAATAGCTGCTTCACCAGCCAAACCTTGCTGGTAATCATTGAAGAACTGGGCAGAAAAATCTTCTTTGGGTAGATTGCTCTCTAGTACTGCTGTGCTAGAAGACACAGAGCTATCGTGGGTGTCGTGAGACATTTCATACCATGCCGTCGCCATCCTGACTGTGGTCAATTGCTGGTCGATACGAACATGATCGCCCGTCATGAGGATGGCAGTGAGGGCGTCTGCCGATGCTGTAGCCCAAGGCGGAGTGTCGTCGTAGCGGCTCGTCGTCCGCGTTGGAGTTGTCGGCGGCTCAGGAGCTGGCTCGGGGCTTGACGGTACAAAGGCAGTGTTGGCTTCAAAAGCAAACTCTGAGGCTTCGCTACCTAAAGAAGATGGCTGTTGTTGAAATTCGGGCACCAGCATTTCTGACTGTGGTGGCAGTTGCAGGTTGGGGTAAGAAGGCTGCTGTAGGGCCGGCGGAATATCGAATGTCGGCTGAGTGGGGCTGGCTGGTGGCGCCACCGTCTGCGGTGCGTACTCGGCAATCTGCGGTTCGACTACCGGAGTGGGAGCGCTTTCGTTGGCTGGGCTTGGCTTGAATGGATTATTCTCAAAAGCCGCTGGCGAAGCTGCCTGTTCAGCGTTGATCGCTTGTTGAGTCATAATGCCATGTTGCACTGCTAACTCGCCGAGGGCAAGCTCTTCGGCATTAAGAGCAGCAAAGCAAGACTTTAGTATGGTTTTGTTGCGGTCGTCTTGACGGCCTTCAGGAGTAAAGATCATGTGGCAAACGGAGCCAATATCGATTACAGGCTTGCCTACTTGGGGGGTGATCTTGGCACCCAATTGACCAAGCAATGCAATTACTGGCTCTTCTAGTGCTGCACCTTCCACAGTCAAGCTGCGTCTGCTGCCGCCTTGGGCATAGTTCGACCCAACTTGATAGAGGGCCTTGACTTGGCTTGCCCCGAGTCTAGTAATGGGGCGACAAGCTAAATAATTGAAGTCTTTGCCGTCGAGAATGGCTTTGGTTGCTTTTTCTTGCATCAGGGCATCGAGTACTCTGAATTCATAGGCCGATGCTGTGACGTTGACTACCATGCACTGGCCTTCGTCTTTGCTGATCACGACGCAAAGGTCTTTTACTCTGAAAGTCTCTCCTTGCTCTTCAGCTTTCTTTGAAAATGTGGAAAGGCCAGCTGGTGCTGCTACTTGCTCAAGACAAAATATTAGATAGCCCGGTTCATACAGCATGCTCTCTTGAGCGGCCCAATCGCTTGGTGAGCTCGGCTTATTTTTGTCAAAAACCCTTAGATAGGCTTTGACATCGGGTATTCGCAAGTGGTGTTGGCGGAGCATTGAGTTCATGGCGTTATCTTGTGACGAGTCCTGGTTGGGAGTGGGATTGTCTATCAGTACTGCTTGAGTAAATTGCTATTCGGGAGCTCCTGCTGCATGTGCTATTTCTTTCAGTGCCGCAGTTTTTTGATCGTTTATAAGTTTTACCAACTTAGTGGTTGACTCTTCTATTTCACTTTTAGCACTCTGACTGTCGGCTACAATTTTGGACAGCGAGCGTTCATATGCGCCTTTCATTTCACCGTCAACCTCGGCGCCAACATTTGTCAGCGAGGCCACTGCGTCTTTCATTAGTTCGCTAAGTTTCGTCTCGAAGCCATTGCGAATGGCAATTAGCTCTGAACGAATTTCATTTATCACCCGTGATTTTGCTTCTTCTAGCTGAGCCCTGACTAGCTCTGTTTCGCTCACTTTGCCATTCATGCGAGAGACAAAGGCTTGCATATCCATTTGTACGCGCTCTTTAACGTCGTCGCATTTTTTCTTGAGATTTTCGTTGCTTGTCTGAGAAGCTTGCGTTAACAGTCTGGTGGCGGTAGTGGTATCATCACGTAGCTTATTTGATGTGTCTAGTGAGAGGTCTTCTATTTGCTCGCAGACGCCTTCGAATTTTGCTTTTAGGGCGCTGACATTTGAGTCACTGGCTGCGCTAAAGACATTGTTTACGTCTTGCTCGATCGCCCTTAAGATGTCGTCAATTTTAAGGTGAAGAGCTTCCGAGTCACCCTCTAAGCCACTTTCGGATGCCTTCGAATGTGATTCGAGATTGTTGAATTCAGCTTGAAAATCAGCGTTAAAGCGTTGCATCAAAGTTGAAAAATGGCTCTCGATACTGTTTGCCTTTTGCATGTAGTTGCGAAATAGAGCGCTGTTTGATTGCTTCTCACTACCGCGCGATTCCCACAAACTATGGTCTAATTTTTGCTGTAGAGAATTGGAGAAGAAGCTAGATTGTGATCTCAGCCGTTGGCCACTTAAATAGTGCTGAGTTTCAAGCTCGACAGCGGCACCCTCGACGACACTAGAATAGTGGTCGGCTGCACGCATAAAGTTGTCGTCTAAAGTGCTCTCATGGCTAATCTTTAGGTCGGCTATAGCTCGGCGCAGGTCATCATTGAAGAGGGCTAAGCGCTCAGTTAGCTGTTGCAGGTGGCTTTCTGTGTTGAGACGCTCTCTCTCGGCAGCACTACGTAAGCGCTCAACTGCTTCTTTCGCCTGTCTTTTGATTTCTTCTTCAACGGCAGCAGCCTTGGCTGCAACTTCCATTTTTGATTGCTGTTCTGATTCTTGGCGCTCGTTGACGTGGGCTGATGCTTTGTTCGCCAACTTCGCTGTTGATGCTTCTTCTAACTCGTTCAGCCGTGCTGAACCAGTGTCGTAAATGTCTTGAAGCTTCTTACCTGCAAAAGTCATTAAGGTCTTCCTCGATAGGTTAATCGTTTTCTAGAGACAACATGGCACTCTTGTATGCCATCACCGCTAGTGCTGCTGCTCGCCCTGATTCTTCTATTACTGGAGTTTTTAGGTTCAGTTCTGAAAGTTCATTGTGGAAGTTTCTAGTGATTCTCTCAAGGTCTGAACGCATTATGCGGACTTGTTTTTCCAGCGATTCTACTGATGAGAGTCTGATACTTTCTATGCGTTCGTTGCTCCCCGCTGATGAGCGAGCGAACTCAGCTTCTGTTTGCTCTACTTGGCGGCGGAAGGTTTTGATCACCTCTGCACCATGGGCACGTAGTCTGCTATTGAGCTTTTCTATCACCTCAGGGTTGGCTGATAGGCGATTGCCCGAGACCATGAGATTGATTTTTGACTCTTGAGCCAGGGCTGCTTCGAACTTAATAAACAGCCTATCGATTTCGTCTGAAAGTTTGCCTTCAACTCGCCTTAGTGAATTATGCACAAGCTTTTGGTTGACTGCCATTCTTGATTTGGCTGAAAAAGCTATTCTATTAATATCGTCTTGCGCTGCTAGTAGTTTCTTCTCTACTTCGTTACTGTAGTCTTTTATAAAACGAGACTGTGATTCAAAACTGCCTTGTTTGAAGCGGTCTTTCATGGCCAGTAATTGTGTCTGCCAGTGGCTGATATGCTCATCTAAGACTTGGCTATTGGTCTGTCTTGTTTCGTCGATAGTTTTGATACCACGTGTGGTCAATGTTCGAATATCTTTGCTAGCAGCATCGACAATTTCGCCAAGCTGTTTTTGCACGCCATCAATTTTTTCGTCAAATTGACTGCTATATAGAGCTAGATGCCCGTCGACTTCAGCTTTTGATGACTCAATGACCGATTGGGCCGAATCGTCAATAGTTTTTGCTTTATCAGACATTCCGTTTTCATAGCTCAGACTCACTGTCTCCACTCTCTCTTTTCCCGAGCTGGAGAGTTCAGTGACGCGGGCAATACGTTCGCGACTGACTTCATATAGGTTGGCATTGGGGGCATCGATGATGCCTGCCAAATCGTGCAACTGCTCTTCCATAATTTCGGTAAGAATGTCAGTTGCTTCTAAAACTTTGTCGGCAAAGCGTCTGCGGATACTCGCAGCACCTTGCATCAGGCGATCGACCTCAGCGGTTTCTAGGGCGCTTATGGTATCTAGCGTTTCATCGCGCTTAGCTTCTAGGTCGTTGCCGTGAGAATCGACAAGGTGTTCACTTTGTTGAATCACCTTGTCAAGCTGAAGTGCTAGGCTACTGTCGATACCCTCGCTGAAGGCGTGCAGTTGGTCTAGACACACAGTAACGGTGCGCTCTAGTTCGGCGCTAGCCTTTTCTAGGGCTTCAATCATCAAATTGGCAGCTGATCCAAAACTTTCAGACCGATTCGCTTGAGAACTCTCCTCAGCCATCTATTCCCCTACTTCCTGTATTCAGTGCTAATCCATGTCAGTCTAAGACAGTCTAGCCAATTATGCCCCCTTTTTCAGGGCACTAAGCAACACTCTGATTTAAGTTGAGCTGATTTGTTTTTCGCTGTCCTTTTTCGCCTGGCGATCCAGTCTAGACAAGGCAGACATGGCAGCTTCATTAAGTGTTTCAGAAAGTGTCGGATGTGGGTGAATGGCGACAGCCAAGTCTTCAAGTACTGCGCCCATCTCAATGGCCACCACGGCCTCTGAGATCAGATCGCCAGCTCTTGGCCCGACAATGCCAACACCCAAGACCAGGCTGGTATTAGGGTCGAAGAGCACTTTTGTCGTGCCGTTGGTGTCGGCGATGGTCATGGCTCGACCAGACGCTGACCATGGGAATTTGGCAGTGGAGAAACTGATATTTTTAGCTTTAGCTTCAGTTTCGGTCAGTCCGCACCAGGCTACTTCAGGTTCAGTGAAGACAACGGCCGGCACACAGCGGTTGTCGTAGGCTGAAGGTTTGCCAGCTAAGACTTCTGCCGCCACATAAGCTTGTCTAATAGCCCTATGGGCGAGCATTGGCTGGCCAGAGATATCACCGATTGAGAAGATGCGTTTATCTCTAGTGCGGCAGGTTTCGTCTGATAACACAAAGCCAAATTGATCAATTTCAACTTGAGTGGCTTCTAAGCCTATGCCGTCTGAGTTTGGCCTTCTACCGACCGAAATTAAAACTTTATCGGCCGTTAGTTTGTCAGGAACGTCTTTGCCAGTCACTTCTACTTCGACACCACTTTTGGTGACTGTAATATTGTTTACTTTTGTATTCAAATGGATAGCTTTGAAGCTCTCGCCAAGTTTATTGGCCAGTGGTCTAACGAGGTCGCGGTCGGCACCGGGCAAGAGACCTTCGGTCATTTCCACTACGGTCACTTCACTGCCGAGGGCAGCGTAGACTGTGCCAAGCTCTAAGCCAATATAGCCACCACCAATAACAATTAGTTTCTTGGGAATATCGGCTAGATTCAGTGCCGTAGTGCTATCTAGTACTCTGTCGCTGTTGATGTCTTCTTCGTTTTTAAAGAGCTTGGGCAATTTAACTGGTCTCGAGCCTGTTGCCAGAATGCAGTGCTTAAACTTGATGCGCATGGCACTCTCGCCAGGGCAATCTACTCTTACACTGCGTGAATCTTGGAAGGTGGCCTTGCCATGCAAAATTTCTACACCAGCGCTCTTGCACATACCAACTATGCCTTGCGAGAGCTTGTCGATAACCCCTGTTTTCCAGGTGCGCAGAGCATCGACATCTATTTTAGGGGCGCCGAAACTGATGCCAATTTTGGCTGCGTGTTTGGAAGAATCAATAACTTCAGCGGCATGGAGCAGAGCTTTTGAAGGAATGCAACCCATATGCAAACAAACACCACCGGGTTTTGGTGCAGCATCGATCAAAAGAGTTTTGATACCAAGTTCTGCTGCTCTTAATGCTGCCGTGTAACCACCTGGGCCACCACCAATGACAGCAAGTTCAACTTCCTGAACCATCTCTCCTACGACCATATTGCCTCCTAGGCTTCTAAAACGAATTTGAAGGGGTCTTCCAATAATTTCACTACGTGCTGCACAAAGTAGGCAGCTTCAGCACCATCGGCTAAGCGATGGTCAAACGACATTGCTAAAGGCAGTATTGTTCCTATTGCTATCTGGCCGTCTTTGACGATTGGTTTTTGGCTGGCACGAGCCATTCCTAAAATTGCAGCTTCAGGGAAGTTGACCATAGGCGACATGCTGGTGCCACCAATGGCACCAATGT
This sequence comes from Candidatus Obscuribacterales bacterium, assembly GCA_041675385.1. Taxonomy (GTDB): domain Bacteria; phylum Cyanobacteriota; class Vampirovibrionia; order Obscuribacterales; family Obscuribacteraceae. Next base: position 91,165 of record JBAYTY010000015.1, on the reverse strand, counting down.
TTGTCAGTGTGAATGTTCCGCCTTGGAGGCGTTCTAGTTCAATTTTTCCTGATCTCGTTTTGGCTGCTATGTCAGCTAGTTCTGCGGCAATATCGTAGAAGCTCTTTTGGTCAACGTTTTTGATAACCGGCACGATTAGACCACGGTCGGTAGCCACTGCTACACCAATGTTGTAGTAGTGCTTAATAACTATTTCGCCGGTGTTTTCATCCAGGCTTGAATTGAACTGTGGATAGAGCTTAAGGGCACTAGCCAGAGCTTTGATGGTGAAGACAGTGAGAGTAGGACGCACTTTGTTGTCGCCCGAGCGAGCAGCAAATTCTTTCTCGTATTTAGTGACCAAGCTAGATAGCTCAGTAACGTTAGCTTCGTCGAAGTGGGTGACGTGCGGGATGTGAGTCCAGGCTTGGGTCATATTCATGGCAATTTTGCGACGAATAGACTTAAGTGGCAAACGCTCAACATCGCCAAATTTTGCAAAATCAGGATATTCGACTGGCCCAGCATTCATGCCGCCCATCCCTGTTAGAGGAGTAGCATCGGCACTGGAGCCGCCGTACTTGTCTTTCATAGTGGTTGGCGCAGCTTGTTTGCTAGCATTACTGCTAGGTGTTGATGCTGTAGACGGAGTTTGAATTCTTGATTCAAGTGAGCCGGCGGCGTAGGCCATGACGTCTTCTTTTAAGACTCTTCCTGCTGGTCCCGAGGCGTTCACTTGATGTAGATCAACGCCTAGCTCACGAGCAAGTCTGCGTGTCGCTGGTGTGGCTGGAACTGGGCCAGTTAAGACTTTTGTCGCTGCTTGAGCAGCAGGCTGAGCTGGCACTTGAGCTGCGGCCCCGTTGTTACCGGCGGCTACTGCTTGCTTCATGGGAGCCACGGCTTGAGCGGTAGCAGCTGCAGCTACAGGGGCAGCCTGACCTTTGCCAGCGATGTCATAACCAATCATGACGCAGCCTACTTTTACCGTCTGGCCTTGAGCAACGTGAATTTTTGCCACGGCACCGGCATAAGGTGATGGAATTTCCACCACGGCTTTATCGGTTTCGACTTCAAAGATGATCTGGTCTTCTTTGACCATTTCTCCTTCTTTGACTTTGACTGCGATTATTTCTGCTTCGTGAATGCCTTCGCCAAGGTCAGGCAATTTAAATTCAACCGTCATTTTCCACCTTCAGATATCAAAACTAGAATTTAGAATGAGAGTGTTTCGCGACTGGCTGCCAGTACGCGCTCTGGATCTGGCAAGAAGAAGCGTTCTTTCGAGAAGTAGGGAATCGGCACATCGAAGCCGGTTACTCGTTTGATTGGTGCTTCTAAGTAGAGCAGCGCTGCTTCGTTGATGCGAGCAACAACTTCTGCACCAAGACCACAAGTTCTAGGGCCTTCATGCACAACCACAGCGCGACCAGTTTTCTTCACCGATTCGATAATGAGAGTGGCATCCATTGGTGAAATTGTCAGCAAGTCGATTACTTCAGCTTGCACTCCATCTTCTTCTTCTAGCAGTTCGGCTGCTTCAAGTGTTGGTCGTAGGCTGGCACCGTATGAAATTAGAGTGATGTCTTTGCCTTTGCGTACAACTTGAGCTTGGCCAATAGGAAGAGTTTCCATGGCTTCTGGTACATCTTCTTTGAACAATCTATAGATGGCTTTAGGTTCGTAGTAGATCACTGGGTCTGGATCTTGAATAGCACTATGAAGAAGGGCGCGAGCATTTCTTGGTCCTGAAGGAATTACTACTTTCAAACCAGGAGTATGGGCATAGATTGCTTCGCGACTTTCAGAGTGGTGCTCAAGGGCCCGAATGCCACCACCATACGGTGCGCGCATCACTACCGGCACAGTGACGCGGCCTCTGGTGCGGTTGCGGAAGCGCGAGGCATGACATTCAAGTTGGTGGAAAGCGTAGTAGTCGAAGCCAGAAAATTGCATTTCGCAAACTGGTCGAAGGCCGTAGATGGCCATACCAATTGCTGTACCCATGATGCCAGATTCAGCTAATGGGGTATCGAGTACACGCTTGTCGCCAAACTTGTGGTACAAACCTTCGGTAATGCGAAATACGCCTTCATCGGGGCCTACGTCTTCGCCCATAACGATTACTTTTTCGTCTCTTTCCATTGCTTCGAAAAGGGCTAGGTTAATCGCCTTTGCCATATTCATTTGCGCCATTGGTCATTCTCCTGAAAATTGTAAGCAAAATAAGCAAATCAGCTTTCCAATATAGATTGCTTTAGTGAGCGCTTGCTTTTTGCGGACTGACACCAGAATTGGTGGAATTTTTTACTTGCTCTAAATGCTTCTTCAGTTCTTCTCTTTGTTCGTTCAAGTAAGGCGGAATATCGCTATAGAGATAGTCGAACATGCTGAGAGGGTTGGCTAGTTCTTCGCTTTGTGCCATCTCTTCAACTTTGACGATAGAGGCTTTGATCATGGTGTCGAGCTCTTGCTCTAGCTCTTCTAGTTGCTTTTCAGTGTAGACACCTTTTGCTACCAGGTATTTTTTGAAGCGAGCTAATGGTTCGCGCTTTGTCCAGAGGGCACATTCCTCATCACTGCGATAGCGTTTGGGATCATCGGCAGTGGTGTGTGGTGTGAAGCGATAGGTTAGTCCTTCAATCAAGGTTGGGCCTTCGCCGCGCTTAGCTCTTTCAACAGCTTCCATGGTGGCAACGTAAACTGCCAGTACATCATTGCCGTCTACTCTAATACCAGGCATGCCGTAAGCAATCGCTCTTTGGGCAATAGTTTCATTGCGCATTTGCTTGGCAATTGGCACTGAGATGGCATATTGATTGTTGAGGCAGACAAAAACCACAGGGGCTTGGTAGACCGAAGCAAAGTTCATGGCTTCGTGAGTATCGCCTTCCGATGAGGCACCGTCGCCAAAGTAAGTCATGACTACGCTGTTGTCGTTGCGCAACTTCATGGCCATTCCTAGACCTGCAGCATGCAGCAATTGGCTGGCAATCGGCACGCATACGGGCAAATCGTTGACGCCTTCTGGTGGCATGGCGCCTTCTTCAAAACCGTTCCAGTAGAGCAAAGTTGTTTCAATCGACCAGCCGCGATAGAGCAAGCCAGCTAGTTCGCGGTAGGCTGGCACATGCCAATCGGTTTTGCCAAGGTGAATGGCTGAACCCATCGAGATTGCTTCGTGACCAGAAGACTGTGGGAAGGTACCCATGCGTCCTTGTCTTTGCATCAAGAGCATGCGCTCATCGGTGCGCCGAGCAAGCAACATGTACTTGTACATGGTCTTCAATGTTTCAGGAGCAATTTTGGGCTCGAGAGCTTTATCGAGTTTGGCATCTTCATCCAGAATGGAGAGATACTCAATATTTGGAAGCTCGATTTTTGTTCTTGGCATAGAATCCACTCTATTGTGTAAAACTGGGGTGAAACTGGGAAATCAGCTGTGCGGTCGTCTTTTGTAGTGTCAATTGGCATAGCGATTGGCTCTGCGTGTTAACTTCTTCTACTTGACGATCCGTTACAGACCAGGCAAAGTATGTCATATATAGACCGCAGGGGTCTATAAAGGTTTGTGGAAAATTCGCTTAATGGCGCAGTCTTACAGAAAAATTCGTTGAAGCAAATATGAATCATAAAGTCTTTGTTGAGAAAGAAGAATCGCTACCCAAGCCGCCCTGGCTCAAAGTTCGCCTACCCACAGGAGAGCCTTACTGGCGCGTGAAGGAGCTGCTTGACCAGCATGATTTGCATACCGTTTGCGAGTCGGCAGCTTGCCCAAACCGTGGTGAGTGCTGGGCTCGTGGCACTGCTACTTTTATGATTTTGGGTAATGTTTGCACGCGAAGCTGTGGATTTTGTAATGTCATAACCGGCAAGCCAACCGAACTAGATTTAGAGGAACCAGCGCGTGTAGCCGAAGCCGTACGCAAGCTTGCGCTCAAATATGCTGTTATTACCTCAGTCAATCGCGACGAATTGAAAGACGGTGGTGCCGCCGTTTGGGCTGAGACCATTAGGGCTGTACGTGCGCTCAACCCTGGTACTGCGATTGAAGTTCTCATTCCTGACTTCTGTTCTAATTGGCAAGCGCTAGATGTTGTGCTCGATGCTCGCCCGGATGTGCTCAATCATAATATTGAAACCGTTCCTCGCCTCTATTTAGAAGTGCGGCCACAGGGGCGCTACGACCGTTCTCTAGAAGTATTGGCGCGCTCTAAAAAAACTGGTTTGACAACCAAAAGTGGTTTGATGATGGGCCTAGGAGAGCGCGACGAAGAAGTCTTAGAGGTAATGAAAGACTGGCGCAAAGCTGGTGTCGATTTGATTACTTTGGGCCAATACATGCAACCCACAGAAAATCATCTTGCAGTCAAGCGCTACGTTGAGCCTGAGACCTTTGCTTTCTTGCAAGAGCAAGGTATGGCTATGGGCTTCACCAACGTTTTCGCTGGCCCGCTTGTGCGCAGTTCATACCACGCAGACGAGCAGGCCAGCATGGCCTTGGTCTAAGTCTTCCAGCATGGCTTGCATGCCGCCGCCATTGCGGAGCACCAGCAAGAATTGACTGATCAGGCTAGCAGAATGCAATTTGCTCTAAATTTAGGAATCTAACTTAAGTAGATTCTTGATGCCGTACACAGCCATGTTTGGATTTTCTTTCAGTCGTCTGCGGCAATAAGCTCCAGCTACTTTGCCTTCACCGAAAGGCAGATACATGCGTACCAATATTCCTTCAGCAGCGAGCTTTTCGAATATTGCTTCGCCTTTCGCTTTGGCTTCAAGATTTTGGAAGATTTCACCTGAAACTAGTGTCTTCTGGAAGCGTTTGCGGGGAACGCCATGTAGGTATTGTGTTTCAAAACGATTGGTAGGCACCTTATCTGGTATCACTACGGTGTTAAAGAAATTCTCGATGCATTTTGTGTCGTGAGTGGCCACTTCAACATATGTACCGCGAGCTAGCAGTTCACGGGCATATTTCACTAGCAAGTCTTTCATCACTGGTTTCTGTGTGTGGGCAACGGTGGCTGGTTCGTTGTAAATACCAACAACAAGCCTGGTGCGCATACGGCTATCAAAGCGCTTGATGTCTTGAGCTGTTCTAAACAATCTGGTCTGCAAAACAGTACCGAGATTGCGGTAGCCTGACTCAATCAAAGAGAAATAGGTCTCTAGTTGAAAATCAGTCCAGCGGTGATCTTCGGCCTCAAGAGTGACATTGACGTTGCGAACACTGGCATATTCTACGACTGCTTCGATGCGGTTATAGGCTCTGTCTAGCTCAATTGAGCGGGTCTGGCCAACCTTGGGCGCAGCGGTAGAGAACATAGAGGGCTTGAAGGAAGCGGTGGGTTGCTGCCGTTGTTCACCGGGTAACTTGTGTGCGGCGATTTGATCAATCAATTGTTTGTAGTGCTCAACCGATTGGTCACAATCAGCGTCAGATACGGCATCTTCGCCGAGAATATCGAGGGTCGAGCTAAATTTGTTCTCTTTATACAGTTGTTCCGCTAGCTCAAGAGCTTCTTTGGCTGTCTCTCCAGCGAGATAAGGTTTGGCCAACATCAAAACCAGTGACACTGGTATCTTGTCGAAAATTGATGGGGGAGCAGCGACAACTGTTGGTGCTGCTTTAGATTGGTCGCCCTGAAGCATCTTATTCTTAACCGGAGTTTGTATCGGCATATAAGTCCTGTTGGTCTTACCAAAACTGTGAAAGAGTTTTCAAGCCGAATTATAGATCCCAACTATATATTTATCGCACAATTTAGGCTCTCTAAAATGTTTATCATTCGTTAGGGCAATTCTGGGGCCTCGCCCAGGCCGCTGAGGACAAAGCGTAAGAGGTCTGAGCGTTGTCCTTCTTCTTTCAGTAGCTCACTGACTGAACCAGGCAAGCGGCTGACAGCAATCACTGCCACCTTTTGCCCCGAGTCAGTGCTGGTGAAGTAGACCGAGCGAAGGCTTTGGCTGGTGAGGTTTACTAATTCGATGCGACCACCGCCGGTGTAGCGCACCGAATGTTCTGTGGCCGAGGCTTTTTCTGCTTTGAATTTACCAGCCAAGGCCTTGGCAAAATTTACAAATTGAGTGTCGCTTAAACCTGTGTCTTGGCTTATGGCGCAAACGACCACGTCAGCCTTACCTGTGCGACCTTTTGAACCAGCGATTATTTGCACCTGCGGATGCTTTTTATAGTTGGCCCAAATCCAATTTTTGTCTTTTGTATCAGTGGCTGTAGGCATGCCCATGGCTTTTTCAAAGTGATAGAAGTCATCGCCAAGACCAGGCAAATTGCTTTTCGTCAAAAATTGCTCAACGTTGTTGCTGCCAACATAGAAGCTGCCGCCAAGAGTATTTGCTACTGCTGTCAAAGGTTTAATAGGTTGCACTGGTTGAGCCGGTTGCATTGACTGTGTCTCGCGATTGGCTTGGCCGAATTGGCCGAATTGACTAGACTGGCCCGATTGCGGAGGGTTGGCTGCCCCCGATGTTCCTTTGTTGGAGCCAGCGCTGGGCGTGAGGCTTCTAGCTACTGGCGGCTTCAGTGGCTTATGCGGGTTAGCCGGCGCCGACGAGTCACTATGCTTGTGGGCGGCAGCATGCTCGGCCTCAAATTTCTTCTTGTCTCGCTCCATTTTCGCTTTGGCAAATCGATTGCGGCCAAGTTGCGAATTGAGCTCGGTATGAGCATCTTCATCGCTCATTGTCACGGCTGTGATGTTTGCCACAACTAAATTTTGAGCTGCCTCATTGCTGGCATCGCCGATTTTGCAAATTACCTTGCACTCAATCTTTGGCCAGTCTGCTGGATCAATTGATAATTCAAACGGTTTTTTGCCGTGGACCAATACGTTCACTTGCTGTTTGCCGCTGATGGTATCAAGCCGAGTCTGACGACGATCGATTGTCAAAATTCCTTCGGCCAAAGAGCGAAAATGGGCTTGTAATAGTATTGATTCTCCAAGCAAGCTAACATCACTGACATTTTCAATTGTCAGGGCCATTGATGGATAGTAGCCTAGGGCATTGTGAGACCAGTAGGTGACATAGGCCGGCACCGACAACTTTGGTGGTGCCTTGACTGGCCTTCTTGGCGCGTCGTCATCTTCATCATCTGGGTCAGAGTTGTAGTCACGAGCTTGACGGTTTTGGGCCTGGGCCGGTGGGGCCAAAGCGACAGACATCGCTGCCGCTGTTAGGGTCGAGAAAATTGCTGCAAATGATGTCAGCAATGCAAGACTAGCTGCCAGAGCCTTTTTGCTTTTAGTTCCGGCTTTAGCTTTAGCCGCTGGATTCGTTGCTTTTTTTTCGGTTTTTACTGCTTTAGTCGTTTTTACAACAGTGACTTTATCAATTTCTAGAGAGCGCCAAAGATACCAACTGGCTGCCGATCTATACGGCCGCCACAGTTCTGCTCGTGCGGCAATTTCAGCTGGCTTGGGTAAGTCTTCTGATTGCGCCCGGTTTTTACCGTAGTAGGTCAGTGCATAGCCTTTGCGCACACCATAATCAGTTGATGGCAGTACATCTAGCCGGCCGAGGCGAAACATCAATAACATGTGCACTGTCCATGGGCCAATGCCGCGCACTGCCGTTAGACGCTTAAGCAATTCTTCATCTGAAAGAGTGTGCATCTCATCAATTTCTGGCACCACTCCCTCTAGAGTTTTAAGAGCCAAATCTTGCAGTGCCATAGCCTTACCGCGGGATAGGCCGCAGGCTCGCAGTGCCTCAATATCGACGGCCAAAATTTGCTTCGGGCTAGGAAAACCGCTGCTTTCAAAATTGCTCATGATCTTGTTGCAAATTGATTGGGCCGCTTTGCCTGTGATTTGCTGATAGACAATCGATTCAGCCAGCGCGCTGTAGCTTGACTGCATCTCATCGATGGTGAGAGTAAAGGGGCCGACTTGCTCGATTACTTTTGCCAACTTACGGTCAGCTTGGCATAGATGATCTCGTATGGCTTTAGCCTGATTTTTGTCAGGCGCTTTGCCGGCTGTGCGAGTGCTTCTTTTGCCGGAGCTGACTTTTGTCTTGCTATCAGCCATGAAGTGAGGGCCAACCTTTTTGGTTAGAACACGAATCGAACGAATATTTGGTTTTGTAGTTGAAAGTCTCGCCGGTCTTTCGGCAGTAAGCACTTGGTGCAAGCGTGGTTAATGCAGCAAAGCCGAGGTCTTTAGGAATACTTGAGGCATCAAGTAAGACATCGTTGTAGAAAAGCTGGCCATTGGCAACGGCACAGCAGCGTACAGCTAAGAACCAATCTCTTGAAAATTGCTTGATATTACCTTTGAAGCAATCGCGGCCTATTTCGCGTGCATACTTCTCGCCATCAAGCATGAAGAGCTTCTGGCTCAATATTTCCTGGAAGGCCAAAATTTCTTCTTTAGACAGTTGCGAAAGTTGTTGCACCGCCGGTGCTATCACCGCATCATCGTTGCCTTCTTCATCCCAGTTAAGCAGGTCGATAATATCCCAAAAATCTTCTTGGCTCAGCACTGTTTCTGGCTTTGCAACAGACTCTTGCTTCGCTTTGCCTGCTGGTTTACCGTCTGCAGCTTGTCCGCTATTTGAGCCTGCACTTAGGCCTGCGCCTGAACCGGTATTTGAGCCTGTGTCTGAGCCTGTATCTGTGTCTAAATTAGCTCCAACACTAGATCCTTCTGCTGGCGCTGCCTTAATCGAAAGGTCAACCAAATCAGCCAAAGTATATTCTGGTCTTGTTGGCGCTGCCCGCTTCCATTTAACTCTGAGTTGCGGCATCTTGGCGCGCAACTTGGCAATTCCTTCTTCACTCACACTAGTGTTAAAGAGATAGAGCCTGACCAAGTCTTTTAAGTCGCTTAGCCCAGCCAGCCCAGCGTCGGTAAAAGCGGTGCCGGAGAGCCCGAGCAAGCGCAGCTCACTGAGTTGGCTAATATGCTCCACCGCTGAGTCGTCAACTTGGGTGCCATTGAGCCACAGCTCTTTCAAATGGTCCAAGCCTGTGAGGTGAATCAAACCGTCAGAAGTGACACTGGTGGCCGTCAAGCCCAAAGATTCCAAATTTTCGAGCCGGGCGACAAAGGTTAAGCCCGCATCACCGATTGGCGTGTAAGCTAGCTCTAGCACTCGCAAAGAGCTTAAATGCGAAAAATGAGTAAGGCTAAGGTCATTAATCTGGCTTCTGCTCATGTCTAGCACATGCAAAGATTGCGAAGGCAAGTTTTCGAGCGGTGAAAGTAGGTTGGCAGCGCTGGCCGAAACTTTTAACTGAATTTTGCACGACTCTGGATTGGGCACAATGACGTCGCCCCGGGCTTCATCCAGCCACTGCCAGTTGATAGGTTGGTTCTCCGGATTAACAATGAGGCCAAGCGGGGTCGAAAAAAGATCCCACGTCTCCGGTTGGGAGAGTGGCGCAGTGTAGAGCCCGCCCATTGAAAAGCGTTGGGGGAATCGCAGTAGTCTTTCAGTCATGCCGTTCATAACTCTCAAACATTATCCGATTAAGGTCAATCTGTCTTCAGGTGTTATTCTTTTCCTCTGTATTGAATGGAGTAATTTAAATGGAAGAGATCGACGCCCAGGGGCGCCAACTCCTTATTGATAGGCCCTTGTTGACCAGAGGACGGCTCTCTGTCTATCGCGAGTCTGATGGCAGCGACGACTGGTTTCCAAGGCTCAATGTCAGCCTGAAAAAATCAGGGTCAGACCACACCCTCTGGCAGTGGACCACCCATTCTTTGCCTGTCGATTTTGAAGAGCCGCCACCCTACGGTGAAGACTTGATGCTCGAAAAATATTTTGAGCTGGCCGAACCGGTGAGAACACCCCGTGGCCTTGAAGTTGTCTTTGAGCTAGCTGCTGGTGCCACCGCTCGTGGCAAAGTAGAGCAGTTCTCAGTTTCGCTCTATCTTTATCCTGAGTCGTTTGACGATAGAGGTGTGCAGATTGGCGTTCTCGACTTCCGCCAAGGTCTGACAGCTGGCAGCGTGCCCATGTTTGCCCGCTTCAACTTCCCCTGGTAAGAGCAAAAAAAAGCCCCGGTGTGAGCCGGGGCAGTTCTTATTTTTCGTCCCAAGAATATCTGTTGAGATATTTCTAATCGGAAAATTTGGGTCCGGTGCGACTCGAACGCACGACCAATCAGTTAAAAGCCGAGTGCTCTACCAACTGAGCTACGGACCCATGCAACTGGTACCAAAACTTAGTACCTTGCAACAAGGACTCATCCTATCAGCGCTCTTATGCCTCCGTCAAGAACAAGTGACGATATTCCTAAGTTTATGAATCGCTTTACTAACGCTCTCACCGCACTTTTCAAAATAACAGGCTGGCAGCCTCTTCTTGTGCTGTTACTCGCCTTAACTATCAGAGTTGTTTACAACCTCTTCTTCTTTCAGCATCGCATCTGTGATATCGGTGACTCTTCCTATTACTTGACCGCAGGAAAAGCGCTTGCTGACTTGATTAGAGCGAGTTGGAGTGAAACTCACCTGAGCGATTTTCTGGTGCGTCTCTGTCAGCCCACTAGTGTCGTTCCGGGAAGCTTTCAATCCTTCTCATCTACCAATTTAAGTGATCGGCTGCTTTTGGACGGGCCAATCTTTCCTTCATATTTGGCTGGATTATTTTTGTTAATTGGTGCTCAGACTGGTGCCACAGCAAATTTGGCTCTCAATGCCCATTGCCAGTTCTATGCCATTGCCAATAGTGTGGTCGATTCATTTAGCTGTTTATTGGTCTGCGCCTTTACTAGTTTGGCCTTCGGCCGCAAAACTGGCTTGTTGGCTGGAATTGGCATGGCCCTTTACGCGCCTTCGATAATCAATACGCAGCAGTGCTACGGAGAACCCTTTGCTTATTTTTTGCTTTGTTGCTGGACTTTGCTGCTTGTTTTGCTCAGTGGCAGTGGCAGCAGTGGAAAGCTCAGGCTTCTCAATTATTTCTTACTGGCTCTGTTCAGTGGTTTGCTTATGCTGGCCAAACCAGCCTTCGTCTTTCTGCCTTGGTTGGGTATTGCTGTTTATCTCGTGGCTTCGGTTGTATTTAAAGGTGGAAGCAATCCGGTTCATGGATCGATTGATGGACAGGTTGTCGCTGCTGTCAGCAAGGGTGGATCACCGTTATCGACTTTTGCTCTGCCGCTTTTGACTTTCGCTCTGGGCTTGGCGGTCGCTCTTGCACCTTGGCTAGGCTTCACTCGCAGTGTCAGCGGCCAGACAATGTTGGTTGTAAATCGCGCCCCACAATACAACCTATATATAGGTAATTATTTGGCCACCGATGGGTGGAAGACTTGGCCGACTCAGCCTAATATTCCAAACACCATGGCTGATGCCAAAGCCTTTGTTATGGACGAATTTAAAAGCTCGCCATTGGCGCTGATTGGTTTGTTCTTGCGCAAGATAGCGAGGCTGACAGTCGGTGTCTGGAATGAATTTCAATATCCCGTAGGAATATTCACTATCGTCGAGCAGAACATCTGGCAAGGGGTGCTGCTGCTGCTTTCGTGCTTGGGACTGGCTGCAGCACTCAACAAAGAAGATCGCATTGCTAAGGCTTTAGCCCTAGCGTTTGCCGCGATTATTCTCTTCCATCTTATGTATGCATGTTTTGAACCGGTGCCGCGCTATGCCATCACCGCCATGCCACTGGTTATGGCATTTGCTGCTCAGGGGGTGTTGACCTTTTATAGCGCTTGTCTTCAAGCAAAAAACGGCAGTCAGCGCGGTTTGCTCTTCAGTCTCGTTTTCTGGGGGCTGTCAGGATTGAATTGGCTATACCGATTCGCGAGTCCTGTTGCGCCTTTTGCTTTGGTCTTTTCTACATGTTCTTTTGAGCAAATTCGTATATTAGTGGCTTTTTGCTGGTGCGCATATTTTGTTTGGTTATTTGTCTTGTTAGCTCAAATTCTCGATCTGTCAAATGGGTATGCAAAACTTTCACGGCTAGCGATTGTCTCACTAGTTGCCTCAGCTGCCCTTTCAGTTTTATGCACTGCGGCGTTCTTCTTGCAGGATCCCGCGCTGTCTGAGTCTTCGATTTTGCTTGCTCCCGGCGGCCCGGGCTTTCCTGCCAAGGTCAGATTTCCTCTAGCTGAATTAGAGCAAGAATTGCCGACGCAATTACCAGGTCCACTTCCAAGCTATTTTCGGCAGTTCGATAGTTTGCTCTTGGTAGATTGTGAAACGACTGCACCACCACCGGTGCTAGTCGTTTCAGTCAACGGTAGATCTTTTCCAGCGCGAACGGCATTGATGTGGAACGAGCTTCTCCCTGCTGAGAAAGATGTACCGGTAATTATTGACTTGCAGAGCCGTGCAATGTCGGTTGACAAAAGAAAGTTTCGTCAATGGTGGGCCGTACCTTTCTCCACTGGAGCTTTAAGAAAGAGTCTAGAAAATGAATTGACTTTGTCTGTACCGACTGGTTCGCAACCAGTAAGAGTTTTTGCTGACTGGGTAAATAATTCTACTAAGTCTGATGTCTTGATACCTTCATTGACAAAGTTTTCTTGGACTAAAGGCTTCCTCACTTTCGATCACCGTGACTCTCGTCCTTATGAGTTAAGACCGGCTTCACCATTGACCATGAGCGAGCTTAAGTCTTCTTACTTTGCAAAACTCTTACCACAGTTGCGCCTTCATTTAGCTATTCCTCGTTTGCCTCAAGCCGTTACTCTTATTACTGGTGCTGTGCCTAACCCACCTCTAGGCCACGGTAGCAAGTCAATCTTGACCCATGCTGCAGAGCACGTGGTTACTGGTGGTGACCCGCGTACGTTTAGGTTGCAGGTCCCGGTTTCTGAGAACGAGCTAACAGCAAATATGCGGGTCGATTTTTCTTTTGAAGTCGGCATGAGCAAGGGGCCACGGCCCGTGGAGGTTGAACTCGCCTTTTCGGGCACTAAGGCCGGTCAACCAATTACTTGGCGCTCTCAGTGGCAGCCAGCAAGTATTAAGGCTGACTCGGAGTGGCAACGATATACATATTCAAATTTGTTGCCAGCTGATTTTGATCAGTGGCGGAACATCACTTGTACTGTTTCGATGGCGCCCTTTGCTGCGGACCAATTGTATCTGCATCCCAAAGAAGCACAGCGTTCACAAATGACTGTGCGGAATTTGCTTGTGGAGGTAAGCCCTAGTGGTCTTCTTTCAGGCGAGATTCGGTGGTCAATGCATTAGCTCTGTTGTTTGGAGGCCGAGGAACAGCTGTTTTGCTATCCGATTTTTGTTAAAGGAGAACCTCTAAGGTGATTGATGGCGGTTGGATTTTTGTAGATAGTAAAGATGATTTGAGTCGACTCAATAGCAACTACTATTGGGGCGATGGGGCTGAAACAAGAGAGTTTTACGGCTGTCAGAAATTTGAATCTTACTTTCCGTCTGATGTTTCTCTCGATGGAGGGTCCCTAAATGTGCATCTACTGGTTGAACTCACTGAGCGAGAACAGGAAGGTCCAAGATTTTTAGAGCTTGTATTGATTGGTTGCAATCGGATGGAGCTAGGCTTTTTGCAGCACCCTCACTTTGTCGGTCGCGTTGACTCACTCAAGAGGGTTTACTTGGACGATGATGGTCGCGAAACGCGCTGTTGCCGGATGATTTATCGTCTTATCAGTCGAGACCTATGTCTATATGAGCAGGCCTATTTTAAGACTGCAGACAGCATTTCTTAGAGACTTTGGCTCTACCTACGTCAATTACTCAGCGCATAAGCACAACTTCAAAGGTAGTTTGAAAATTGAGTAAGGAGCAGGGATATAAGCTGGCAAATCAATTCTGAGTGGTGCCTTTTCGCAAAGGAAGAGAATTATTGATAAAGATCAGTCTCGGTTCTCAGGTTGCACCGAATGTCTTGGCTTTGCCCTGTTGTGATAAGAAGTTCGTCCTTCCAATGGTTTCGCGCCAGAGAAACAAGAAACTGGGATATGTTCTTGGTGGTCGATGACCCTATGTAGCGCCAGTTGTCCTTCATTGTAGGACTTGGAGAAGAGGGACCCTTTGGGTCTCCTTGCCAGGCAATTTGATCTATTTCTAGGCCCCGTCGGTTATAAGAGTTGAGCAGCGCGAGACCTATGTCTTTGACCACATCATAAGGGTCCGCCTGCCCGATCAGTGAGCGAGAAACGCCGATAACATAGTGCGCTCGCCGCTTGTTGTAGAGAGGATGATTTTCAAATATATCGAAGCGTCCGCAGAAAAAGTCATCGTAAATATCAGAGATTGGTTCAAAATGTATTTCAAAGAGCCGCCCAGAGAGGGACTTAATCACGCCAGGGGCGTACCCAGACTCCAGTAAATGTCGATTTACCATGCCGACCAGAAGGCCGTTAAGTGTTAAACCTTGGCGCGATGCCTGGGCTACCAATTGCCTATGAAATTCGTCCGGCAACCTTAGCGTAAGGTTCTTGCTCTTCTCGTCAACTCGCCCATCGATATTTTTTGAAGGCATTTTGCTACCACTTTTCTGCATGAGTTATAGTATTATTTATTTTACACTACTTTGATGAACTCATCGCGATTGAATTAATACAGGCACCGAAAGTAAGACAGTCAATAGTAAGAGAAGCAATTATTTGCGGCGTAAATAGTTGCTTTCGCCGCAAAGCTCCTAATGGAAACTCTTGCGACCGTAGTGAAGGCATTTTACCATCAAAAAAAATACTGGAAATGGTGTGGATTGTGTTTCGCTAAATTGATGCATTAGGCCGTATGATATGGTTGTAGCGCATAAATACAGGGTGTGCTGTAGTAGGAGAAGTTGTTTTTTGCGGCGAAAGTTGTTTAATTCGCCGCAAAATTTGCCTAATAATTTGAAGAATTGTAATGTACATCCATGATCTGACTGAGTGGCCGAGCTTTTATTGGGACGAAAATCGTCTCAAACCACTCCTAGCGGAAGTAAATCGACTTCAAAGACAACTGTTTGATGATCTAAGCCATTCTTTCTTCGATGAGATTGGGAGTTCTTTACGAGATGAAGCCGCCCTTGAGATGCTCACTCAGGAAGTGGTCAAAACAAGCGACATTGAGGGAGAAAAGCTTAACAGCGATCAAGTGAGATCTTCGATTGCTATTAAACTTGGTACGAACATTGGCGGGCTGCGGTTCGCGCAAGGTCAACCTAATAGAAATATTGATGGAATCGTCAATGTTGTTCTAGATGCAACGCACAGATGGAAAGAGCCACGAACACCAGAGCGGCTTTATGCCTGGCACGCCTCGTTATTTCCCTCAGGCTTAAATGACTTTGGCAAGATTACTATTGGCCAATGGAGAGACGGGCCTATGCAGGTCGTTTCTAGCCCCTTCAACAAGCATAGAGTTCATTTCGAAGCACCTGAATCAAATCGATTACACGAAGAGATGGAAAAATTCATAACTTGGTTTGAAGCATCAGACTCCTTGCACCCGGTATTAAAAGCAGGGATTGCCCATCTTTATTTCGTTACCATTCACCCTTTTGACGATGGTAATGGCCGAATCGCTAGAGCTATCGCTGATCTTGCAATGGCGCGAGCGGACGGCGTTGATCAGCGCTTCTACAGCATGTCCGCTCAGATTAAGTCTGACCAAAAACAATATTACATAATTCTTGAAAAGTCTCAGAAAGGAACACTCGATATTAGCGAATGGCTTGAATGGTTTCTTGACTGCTTATGCCGTTCTTTCCAGTGGGCTCAATCAGCCTTACAGGCTGTTATTAGGAAAGCCAGGGTACTTCGACGAATGGAAAAGCTGCAGCTCAACGAGAGGCAGCAAAAGATCATTCTGAAGTTCCTGAATGGTGAATTTGGCGAACGCCTCAACGCAACCAAGTATAAGAATTCGGCAAGTTGCTCGGCTGATACAGCCAATCGAGACCTTAAGCAGTTAGAAAAATTCGAGCTTTTAGAGCGAATGGGCCAGACAAAGAGCACTGCCTATAGTATCAAAGACATATTGAGAGAGTAGCAATTTCCAGGGCACATATAGCGAATCCACGTCTCTTTCCCTGAGCCTGGTGGTCCGAAGTAAACCAGGTCGATACCAATCTCTTTATTCTGGAAGTTAATAGTAACCATTGCTCATACCTAGGCCAGTTATTTAAAAGACCATCACTTAACTTCACTGACAAAGATTGGCTCTGCTGGCTGAAACGTGCTGGCGAAAGCTTCTCCTAGGGTAATAGCGCCCGGTTTAACCTTCTCGTATGGAATAAAGAAGTACAAGCAAGAACCCTTGCGGTGTTCAAATGATATGCGAATGGCGTCGGTCTTCTGCGCTGTTGAAGGAAGAGTTATGGCGATATCAGTGCAGATAGCAGCTGCTCTGTATTCACCCTTTTGGGCCTGAGCATGGAGAGCCGCTGTAACAAATTCAATCATTTCAGCTGACTTCGGATTTTCTTTGCCTATGTCCGCAGCCAGGTAGGCGGCCTCACCATCTTTTGATATCGTTGCGGCGAATGGATAAAACTCTCCATGCTGTTCCAGCATTTTTTGCGCGAACGGAAGCTCCGCGTTGACAAGCGCTTCTAAATCTTTTGAGACTTGTTCGTCATTCAAGCTTTGCATGAATTCCCGCGGTAGAGAAATTGGCTTTGTACTTTTAGAATGGCTTGGTGCTGAATCATTTGTAGTGCATGATGTCAGGCCGAGTATTGCCATCACTATGTTCAAAATTTTAAATGATTTCAATATCGTTTACCTTGGGCTAGCCAGACACAAATTATACAGTCGAATCAAGGTAGCTTTGAACCCAGCGTACTATCAACTTCTTTGATTTGTCAGCTGGCAGATAGCCGGCGGCATATTGTTCACCTGGCGTTACTACCTCTTCAAAGGTTGCAATGTAAGGTTCTTCCCATGGCGTTTCAGCTATGTCTAGGCTAGCGCATTCCCCGCGTGCCCGGAAGTAAAACCACTGGCCGTTAGTAAGGATGCCCTCGCCTTGTACTGGCGTCCAGCCCGCAAACATCCATATCTCTTTAAAGAGACCTGTCTCCATTAACTCGACTTTGGCTTCCTGATACTTAATTGTCTGTTCTTGAAGATACGGGTTTGGCGCTCGCGCAGGGCCGGAGCCGAAGAAAAGGGCAAGGGTTTTCTTGAGACGTCGTTTGGTCTTGCGAAGGAAGTTCACGAGATGGAAGCGTTGACTCAATTTGTTTGCTCCGACTGCTCGTTTCTCTTCTTCCTGGATCTTACTTTAGCCTATTTAGACTTTCTGCGAATCAAGCTAGGTTCATGATTTTTCTTTTGACTAGATTATATATTGCGTCGCGGGTGGGGCAATCACGAACAGATTGTAGTTAAATGGGCCTTGGACAGGGCATTATGGCTATAGGTTCAAAGCTCTTTCTGGTGCCTCAATGACTCTAATTCTAACTAAAAGTAGACTCCTTGTGCGCTCGGTTTCGTTGGCAAGCTTGCTCATACTGTCATTTATTCACGCGCGCAGTGCTGTCGCTGGCGACAAAGTCGCATCAGACAGGCTCATTCAAAAATTGCTGAAAATTTCTCCGTCCGCAAATCTCAATTATTTTCGAATACTTTCCGCTCGTTCCCTTGGTCTGCCAGACACAGCAACTTCAGATCAGATTCAAACTGCATACACTCACGCTGAGTTTCAGGCTGAGGCAAGGACGTGTGGATGGCCATTAAATTTGTCAGACACTGAATACGGTGCGCTTAGCGAAAGCCGAAGAAAGTTGGAGCTTGCCCAATACGGTTATCCAGAAGTGGCAACAGATAAGATTTCACAATCGTTGCTGTCTGTTAAGGAAGGCATGATGTTCGCGCCGAGAAATCTCTTCGATTCGGTACAAGTCAAAACTCCAGAGTCTTGGCGCGCTCCTATCAGCGAGGGCGTGATTGAGTACGAAGGGGCTTGCCGACTCTTTGCCGCTAAGCAAGCAGCTGGGCTGCCGCCGTGGGCTAGCAACAAAGAACTTGAGACTATGCAGCATGAAAAACTTCGCACCATGCTGGTTAAATGGTTACATCTAAAATCGACAGCCTCTTTTGAAGAAATCAACAGTGCCCAAGGCAAGATTTGGAAAAAGGAGCACAGCCAGCTCCTTCATCGCATTTTTAAGGCATCTGCCGACGTACCCGATGCAGATTTGGAGAATCAGTTGAAGCCGCTGGCCCTTGCCCTTGGTTATCCAATTCTGCACGGCACAAACTGTGCTGGAAGTCGTGTTGCGACTGCTGACGACCTGCTTAACGCTGCAGTCAGGCCACCGCTTGCACCGACGACCAGCGGGCTAGCTGGTGCACCAGCATGGTAGCTTTGAATGTATTGAAAGATTGGCCCGTATATTTGTATTGGAGCTTGCCTACTATCTACTTATACCTTGCTGTGTCCAAGGTGAATTTTGGTTGGGATGGCAACGAATTGCTTTGGCGCCTTGGTGTGGCGCTATCTATTTTCTTTGCAAGTTTGTTGGGTAAGCGAATTTTAGACTCAACGCCGCAGGGAGCTAAGAAGAAGTACTGGAAAGCTCTTGCAGCTTTAATTGGACTGCCATTGATGATTCACTTGCTAGGCATAACAATCATCAATAGCGCGCCTGGAATCGGAGCGTCGTTTTAGGCTGAGCTAATTACTGCCACCCGGTGGTGCATTCGACCCCAAGTTGAGCGTCTGTATGAAGGGTTTGGTTTTTTAGTTCGTATTGTGGCTAGGGAAAGGGCCACCTCTTCGACGCTCTTCTTCTAGGCGCTTGCCTTCGGCTATTTCCTCTTCAGCAATGCGAAGTAGTTCTGCTGGTGGTATGTCGCTGCCTATTTCTCCATACTCGGTGGTGAATATGCAGTGTTTAAAGTTCAGATGATATGGAATTTGATTCTCTAGCTCAATTTCTAAAGACCACGCTTCTTCATCGGTTGGGTAAACATCGTTGCCTTCAGCGTGCCCGTCGACAATAATTTCTATACCGTCCTCTAGTTCTATGGTGAGCATTCCTTTTGCATTAACGTGAGCCTCTTGCACATGGGCAGCTCCTAACAGTAAATATAACTTTGAGAATTCAATGGTGCTTGCGGTCATTTCCGTTGAAACTTGAGTGTTTCTCAAATAGTTTTCTAGACTCTCGATGCATTTCGATAAGGTGGTTGATTTACGCTTGTCGCTTACTGACCAGTTTTCTTTAACCACTAGTCTGATATCAGAGTAGCTTTGGACTTCGTCGTCAACCGGCCGAAACGTGAGAGTAACTGGATGGCAAAACGGAGATGCATTTAGCTCCATAAACCCTTTGCCCTTAAGCCAATACGCGATGACGGCATTGAAGTCGGCGAGCTGGTTCTTATTGTCGTTCATTTCTACCATGGTTCATCCGTCATTCTTTCAGTTTCCGCTGGGTGATGAACTCTTTTCAGTGAAGTCCGATTTTCTGATGTCATCATAATTTGTCGCTGCTTGCACTAACCCTGGTGGCAGACCGCAAATGTCGGCGACTTGTTTGGTTGAGGCATCAACTCCGTGGTTGCCTTTATATAGTCTTTCGATGTGTCTAATCAGGCCGAGTGTGGCTCTATCTACTTCGTCCATCTGTACCTTATCTTTCGTCTTGATTTCTGCTTCTAGGTCTTTCCAGTGCTTAAGCAGTTCGAGCTTTCCGGCCGACTCTCTTTCTGGAGTAGATGCATCAATATCATTGATTTGCTCGATGGTGCCTTTGGTAACAACCATTATGCTAAAGCCGCCCTTAGCCGTGCTGCCATCATCTATCTGCCAATCGTTGATCTGCTCTGCCATTACTGTAGTTGTTTGGCCCTCTTTGATTTTAGGAAAATCGATTCCATCGGAGTCGAAGGTGCCTGAAATTTTGTCGCCGTCGATGCCGGTAACTCTGAGCCAGAAAAACTCTGTAATACCATTTCCGCTGACTGGAAACTTAATCAGAAAAGTGCCTGGTGCTATTACCTTGCGTGCTTTGACTGCACCTTTGAAGACTTTGAAACTTTTGCGAGCTTCGTTAGTACTTTTAGCAAGTGCCGGATCGTTCTTGGGTCTGAAAATTGTTGTTGTTTCGGGTGATTTTACCTGCTCCAGGATTTCTGTAAGCCGTGTGCATCCGCTTAGAATAGTAATAGAAAGGAGACACAGCGCGCTCGCTCTAGCAATTGTACTCAATCTACTCACGCACAAATTCTCCTAGCCGATAAACATCAGAAAATCCAATTTTTCGATAGACAGATAGCCCCATCTCTGAAGAGTAGAGTGCAATTGGATAAGCAGAGCGCTGCCAGGCATGTTGGATGGCTGCTTCGACTAAACTGCGGCCATAACCACGGTTGCGGAAGTCAGTTAGCGTCGCGACATTGTAGATCACTGTTATCTCACAGGTCGTCAGGTAGTAAGCGCAGCAGGCCGGCTGGTTGTCAACGTAACCTACAAACCATGCTTCTGTTTGCGATGATCCAATGCGGCCTTTTATGAATTGTTCAAAGTGGCTTCTTATGGTTTCGTTGAGGTCAAAGCCTGTGCAGTACGGCTCTAGCCAGTCGCTAACCAGGGCGGGGGTGCTCACTACTTTGACCGTCATTTCTACAGGCTGTGGAGAGCTAACGAGCTGCCCTGGCATAAGTGCCAACGCTGGAACTGTACCGGCATCTCTTAAGCCGCGAGCGAGCAGTGCTTCGCCGACTCGCTCAGGCTCGCTGGTGAGCACTCCCACGCGCCACAGCATAGGCACTGCTGGGTTCTTTCTCAGAGTGCGAGCGACAATTTCTTCCAAATTCTTGGCGCTGCCATTGGTCCTAAATACACCATTGATCCAAGCGGCGCTGTAGCCCGACCAGAATTCTGCAGTGTCTTCGTCTTCACTGAATATGGTGCCATTGATGCCGCTAATTAAGCGAAAGCCATTGATATAGTTGCGCTCCATCCGGCGCGCTATATCAAGATTGCTGATGTCGTGTTGCTGCAACACTTTTACTTCGACTGACGAATTATCTCTGCCAGCGGCACATCTAACTGGTCGGCCACATATTTCTGACCGCTAGGCGTTAAATGGGCAGTGTAGAAGAGTGAGTTTAGCTTATCGTCACTATAGGTGGTGGCTACTTGTTGTGAGTCAATGAAAGGAATATCGTTCTCTTGGCATTGCTTTTTCACAATCACTACTTCCGAGCCGTGATTCACACCCAACATTGGTTGGTCCATACCGGCTATGGGCGCCAGTGTTGCTCTCGATGGCAGCGCATAAACAACAAATTTGCAGTTGTGATTGGCTGTTTCTCTTTTGAATTCTTGCAGCAGTGCTTCCATGGTATTGGTAATGACACCAATGAAAGTCTTGTTGCTAGCTTCAACTTTGGCTTGTTCTTCCAGTGTTGCTTTGCGCTTGTCAAATACTGCTTGCTTGCCTACTAGATCGGCTTGCTTCTGGGCTTCCTCTGCTTCTTTTGAAAGGTCTTGCTTTACGGCCACTTTCACAGCGGCAACTGGCTTGGTATATTGCCAGTTTGGCATTTGAATTGAACCGATTGTGGTTTTGTAGATTTGGGCGCCGACATTGGGCCAATAGTCTTTCTTTGCAGCATCTTCGCGGAATTGTTTTGTCACTTTGACCGGTGATATGAAGAAACCAATTATGGCCTTATACACTTCGTTGTGGCTACTTGCCTCAACTTCGTATGCCGAGATTAGCCCCCAGATTCGCGAATTGGCTCTGAGCCAGGCGATGCTGTTGAGGAATTTGCCGCGAGGCGATTTCATAAAGGCTTTGACTGGTCCAGAGTCTACAAGCACTGGTTGCTTGGGCAATTTGAGAGCGTAGGGGCGCAGATTAGAGATTGCCGTATCTGGGGCTGACCAGTTCTCAAACATGTCTCGGCTGTCATAGCCCATCAGCACCATATCCGGTGAATATTTAAACACTTCGCGCTTCATCAGCAGAAATTCTTGTACTGTTGAATAGCCCGACACGCCAAAGTTGAGCACCTGTACGGGGCGACTGAGTATCTTGGTCAAGCGCTTCTCTAAAAGTTGTCCTGCTGTGTCTTCGAGGGCTACTTGAATGCCTTCAACCTGCGAATCGCCCAACAAAACTATGCGATATACCCCAGCTGGTTTAGCCTCGGTTATGCCACTTTCACGCAAGCCATTGCCGTGCAAATACGAGCGGGCATAACCTTCTTTGCGCCAGGTAATGCTTTTATTGGTCATGTGTACTGTGCCAATTTCGGGGTCGAGTTTGAATAACTCTTCTTCACCCAGACCGGCAAAAGCTAAGGTGGCTTCAACAGCTAAGAGTGCCACCAATTGCCAAGCAATGTAGGGTAGCAGGCGCTTAAACAGTGGCTGCTTGAATTCGCGTGGAACTTTCAGTTCTACTTCTTTGTCCGTTTCTACGGTTGTTGCTGCTAGATTGGTGGTCATTGGCTACTCGAGAATTGGAAGTACGGATAGAACTGGAAGTAGATTTAGAACTGGAAGTAAACAAAAGGAACGGCTTCAAGAGGCTTCGATGCCACCATTAGTATGGCTGCTGCTGTGTATGTCGCCAGCCGCAATGGGTTCAAAAATACGACTTGACCAGGGGCTTGATTGGCATTTTGAGCAGGAGTTTTGATGAATTTATCAATGGCAGTTTGATGGTGGCGCAAATATTCAGTTAGTTGCCAGAAGATAAAGTAGGCCGCACCAATCACGAGAATGCCTGATTTGCAGAGAGGTTCAATTAGAGTGGCTGCTCCCTGGAAGCTGAAAGCTCCGGCCCAGAGGTTTAGCCCGTGAGGAATATCTGGTGATCTAAAAATCGAGTAGGTCAATACCACAAATACTGTATTGAACAAAATTGCTAGTACTGTTCCTATTTGGCTAGCGCAGGCTTGCTTCAGTTTAGGAGCGCCTTCTAAGATCCTGCACCATTCGCGGTGCACAATCAGACCGATACCTTGGGTGGCGCCAAATAAGATGTAGTGCCAAGTGGCGCCGTGCCAGATGCCGCAGACGACCATGGTGATAAAGAGGTTGCGGTGCTGGTTCCAAATACCTGCGCGGGAACCACCTAGCGGAATATAGACATAGTCTCTTAGCCAACTGCCCAAAGACATGTGCCACTTGCGCCAGAATACTGAAATATCAGTGGAGAGCAAAGGCAAGTCGAAGTTGATTGGCAGTCTGATTCCAAGTAATAGTGCCGAGCCCCGGCCCATGTCGGTGTAGCCAGAGAAATCGCAGTAGACCTGAATGACAAAGCCGAAGGCTGCTATCCAAGCGTCTGGACATGATAGTGGGTCTAAGGTGGCGTAGGGTCTGGCAATGATGGCGGCAATGGGGTCGGCCAGGGCGGCTTTTTTAAAGAGCCCCTGCATGAACAAGCTGGTGCCTTCAATCATAAGTGGATTGGTTAGGGGCAGAGGGTTGCGCAGTTTAGGAATGAAATCTTGATAGCGCTTAATTGGTCCAGCAATTTGCGAAGGGAAGAAGACTGCGAAGGCGGCAAATTCAAAGAACGATCGAACAGCTTTGTCGCCTTTGTAGACATCGCTTAAATAGTGCACGAATTCAAAGACAAAGAAGCTGATGCCCAGCGGCAAGAGAGCTTCAACTAGCGGTAGCTGTAAGCCCGAGAGCTGGGCTTTGTATTGAGGAATAAGGGGAGCCACAGCGTGAACGGCTGCGCTGACATTTTCAATGACGAAGTTGACGTACTTGTAGTGGCAAAGGGCGCCGACGTTGAGCATTAGGCCGACAAGCAGCATTGCTTTAGCGAGAGCGGGATGGTCGTATTTGGCGACCAACTTAGGTTTTGACTTGGGCTTGGCTGGAGTCTCTGATTTTGAGTCTGATCTGCTTTCAGCAGTCGCCGGGCCAGGTTCTCCCAGTTGCTCGATTGACGCTGCTTCGGGCGTGCGGCAGTTTTCAATGCCTATAGATAAGGCCCAGTTGATGGCGGTCATCAAGGCCAGCAAAACGCCATAGATAGGCAGCCAGCTCATATAGAAGACGTAGCTTGCCACCACGGTCAAAATCAGACGGGGTAGCCCACTGAGCCGCCAATAGAGAAAGACCACTATTGGTAGGAAGACCAGATATTGAACGCTGCTGAAGATCATTCGGTTCCTATTTGCCAGCGAAAGCCATAAGTAACGGCAAGAACTTGTGAGTATACAAGAGGATGGCCTAGGCTTACAGGTGCTGTAAATAATCTCTTTTCAATGGCCTTCCATTAACTAGCATTAATTACGAGATGTTGACTATACAAAAGATACATTAGTACCATTTGATATATTCAGTAATTGAGTTATGGCATCCCTGTTCAGCAAGGGCTTCCCGCGGACTGGCGGTTAGCTCAGTTTATTTGTTGCTGGTTATATTCCAAATTGTTGTCGGCCTGGTTTTTTTCCAAGGAGAAATAAATGTCAGTTCCCTTGAATCGCGAAGAGCTTAAGAAGAAGCGTGAGAAATTCATCATCCCTGGTGTTAAGCAAATGTACGCTGACCCACCGCACTTCGTTAAAGGGAAGGGCCAATACCTCTTTGATGAAACCGGTCGCGAATATCTAGATATGTTCGCCGGCATCGTCACCGTATCAGTCGGGCACTGTCATCCGAAGGTTGTGCAGGCAACTGTTAATCAGGTCAATACCCTGCAGCACACCTCTACTATATTTATGACCCAACCCATGGTCGACCTAGGCGAGAAGCTGGCCGAAATTACACCCGGCGATATGGGCAAGTCGTTCATCACCAATTCTGGTACT
The DNA here is from genome assembly GCA_041675385.1 of Candidatus Obscuribacterales bacterium. GTDB lineage: Bacteria > Cyanobacteriota > Vampirovibrionia > Obscuribacterales > Obscuribacteraceae. The sequence goes on along the minus strand of JBAYTY010000015.1, from coordinate 66,483 downwards.
GAAGCTAACGAAGCGGCTATTCGCTTTGCCCGCTTGGCCACTGGCCGTCATGAAGTGATTGCCCTTGAGCACTCATATCATGGTGAATCGCACCTGGCCTCAACTCTTACTGCTAACCACAACTGGCGCCCCGATACCATGCCAGCTGCTGGCGTGGCTTATGCCGCAAATGCTTACTGCTACCGCTGCCCCTTCAAAAAGTCGCCTGATAGCTGTGGTCTTGAATGTGCCCAAGATGTAGAGCGCGTCATTCAATCGCAAACTAGCGGTAAACCAGCGGTGATGATTGCCGAGCCCATTCAAGGTGTGGGCGGCGCCATTACGCCACCAGACGATTATTTCATTGAAGTGAAGAAGATTCTAGAAAAATATGGTGCTTTATTCATTGCTGATGAAGTGCAAACTGGTGTTGGCCGAACCGGCAAACATTGGTTTGGTATCAGCAGCTACGGCGTGCAGCCAGACATTATCACCATGGCTAAAGGTCTAGCTAATGGCTTGCCGATTGGCGCTGTTGTCACAACAGAAGCTGTCGCCAAGGCTTTGCAGAAGCAAACTATCAATACTTTTGGTGGCAACCCAGTATCAGCTGCAACAGCTCTTGCTGTTCTTGAAACAATTGAAGAAGAGAAGCTGATGGAAAATGCCAGAGTTGTCGGCGAATACCTGATGGCTGGCCTGAAAGATTTGCAGAAGCAATTCCCCGAAGTGATCGGTGATGTGCGCGGTAAGGGCCTAATGGTAGGCATGGAATTAGCCGACAAGAACAAAGTGCCATTGACTCAAGAAACTATGCGCGTCGTTGAAATGTCTAAGGACGAAGGCGTGGTAATTGGTAAAGGTGGAATGTGGGGCAACGTTATTCGCATCAAGCCACCACTAACAATCACTAAAGACAACGTTGACACCATGCTCAAAGTACTGAAGAAGTGCATTGAGTCTGTGGTTAAAGTTCACGCTAAAGCCTAACTAAGCCGAACTAATTACTGAGGAGTGTAAAAGAATGTCCAGCAATAACGGCAACTCACGGGTAGTGCGCTGCGGCTTGATTCAAACTAAAAACGAAGTGATTTCACCAGCTGGTGGCACTGACAAGAAATTGCTTGAAGAAATCAAAGACAATATGTTGAAGAAGCATATTGAATACACCAAGCAAGCCCATGACAAAGGCGTGCAAATTCTTTGCTATCAAGAAATTTTCAACGGACCATATTTCTGTGCTGAGCAAGAAACTTGCTGGTATGACACCGCTGAAGAAATTCCCAACGGTCCAACTATCAAGAAAATGCAAGAGTTGGCCAAGAAATACAAAATGGTATTGGTCGTTCCGATTTACGAGAAAGAACAAGCCGGTGTCTATTACAACACTGCTGCTGTAATTGATGCCAACGGTGAATATCTGGGCAAGTATCGCAAAAATCATATTCCTCACGTGGCTCCTGGTTTCTGGGAGAAGTTCTACTTCAAGCCAGGTAACCTTGGCTATCCAGTATTCAAAACAGCCTATGCCACCATCGGAGTTTATATCTGCTACGACAGACATTTCCCCGAAGGTGCTCGTGCCCTTGGTTTGAATGGTGCTGAGATAGTCTTCAATCCATCGGCTACTGTGGCTGGCTTGTCTGAATATCTGTGGAAGCTTGAGCAACCAGCCCATGCTGCTGCTAATGGTTACTTCTTAGGTGCCATTAACCGCGTTGGCACAGAAGCCCCATGGAATATTGGTGAGTTCTATGGCTCTAGCTACTTCTGTGATCCTCGAGGCCAAATTATTGCTTGTGCCAGTCGCGATCAAGAAGAGCTTTTGGTCACTGATCTAGATCTCGATCAGATTAGACAAGTGCGCAATACCTGGCAGTTCTTCCGCGATAGAAGACCTGAGACTTATGACACTTTAGTCAAGCTCTAATTCTCTAGGTTGTCTCGATTTTGAAAATAGTTGTATATGCAACTATTTTCGAAACCGGTGCTTCCCCACACTAAATACAAAAATCTTGACTAATTAGGCGAGGAACCATGGCAGAGCACTACAAGCCAAATAAATATAAGGCCTGGGAACTAACACTGGAAGAGCGCTTTCAGGAAGTTTACCCAGCGTTTTCTGCAAGAGAAGCCGTGCTGGAGGCAAATCGCTGCCTTTATTGTCACGATGCACCGTGCATGGTGGCCTGCCCCACTGGTATTGATATTCCGACTTTTATACGCAAGATCGCCACGGGTAACACCAAGGGTTCTGCTCGCACTATCTTAGAATCAAATTTGATGGGTGCAACCTGTGCTCGGGTCTGTCCTGTTGACGTTCTTTGCGAAGGCGACTGTGTTCTCACTGCTGATCACAAACCGATAGCCATTGGCCGATTGCAGCGTTATGCTACTGACTATGCCAACGAGAAAGGTATCCGCTTCTTTAAGGCCGGCGAGCCAAACGGTAAAAGAGTTGCTGTAGTTGGTGCTGGACCTGCTGGCCTATCTTGCGCTGGTGAGCTAGCCAAAGCTGGCTTTGAAGTCACTGTCTATGAAAAGAAAAAGTGGTCTGGTGGTCTTTCTACTTATGGCATTGTAGTTTTTCGCGAGCCAGTTGAAGTTAGTTTGGCTGAAGTGAAGATGATCGAAGAGCTTGGTGTGACGTTCAAGAACGACACTGAAATTGGTAAAGACCTAAGCTTTGATCAGCTAATTAACGACCATGATGCTGTATTTCTTGCCATCGGTTTAGGCAGTGTGCCTGAAATGGAAGTGCCTGGCGAACACCTCACTGGCGTCCTCGATGGCCTCGAATTCGTTGCAGAAACTAAGACTGAAAGTCTTGATTCAATTAAGCACGGTCAGCGCATTTGTGTTATTGGCGCTGGCAATACCGCCATAGACTGTGCCACCATTGCGCGAAGATTAGGGGCTGAGCGGGTGACGATGATTTATCGCCGCTCAGAGGCAGAAATGCCAGCCTATCATTTTGAGTATGAGTTTGCCCTGAAAGAGGGTGTTAGCTTCATGTTCTTGACTCAGCCAGTTGAAATTTTGAGCAATGACAAGGGCGAAGTTGATGGGCTCAAGTGCATAAGAATGGATTTGGGTAAACCTGACGCTTCTGGTCGCCGCAGCCCAGTTCCTGTTCCTGATTCAGAGTTTGTTGTGCCTTGCGACATGGTGATTAAGGCTATTGGTCAGAATAAACCATCAGGAGTTCTAGCTATGTTGGCACCATTCGGTGTGGAGCAAGTTAAGGGCTATCTCAAAGTTGATAAAGGGAACCGCACTTCTCACGAGAAGATATTTGCTGGTGGCGACTGCGTCAGAAGCCATGGCGAGGCCTCAACTGTGATGGCTGTGCAAGACGGCAAAATTGCTGCTGCCAGCATTGCCAAGCAATTGCTTGGTGCTGCTAAACCATTGGCTGAGGCTGTTTCTAAACGCTAGAAATATCCCAGCCTTATTTCATCTTTATTCCTGCCAATACCTACGTTTATATCTCGGGAAAAATTTAAATGCCAGATCTATCGATTGATTTTTGCGGTATCAAGTCACCTAATCCATTTTGGTTAGCGTCGGCTCCACCAGCTAATTCTGCCTATCAGATTCAAAAAGCATTTGAACAGGGCTGGGGCGGTGCTGTATGGAAAACAATCGGCGCACCAGTGCTGAACGTTTGCAATCGGTATGGCACCATTGACTATAAGGGCAGCAAAATTATCGGTCTCAATAACGTTGAGTTGATTAGCGATCGACCAATAGAACTCAATCTCCGAGAAATGGCCGAGGTTAAGCGCAATTTCCCTCATCATGCTGTGATTGCTTCAATCATGGTTGAGTCGAAAAAAGAAGCTTGGCAGGAAATCATCAAGCGTACTGAAGAAACAGGAATTGATGGTTTTGAGCTTAACTTCGGCTGCCCTCACGGTATGTCTGAGCGCGGCATGGGTTCGGCCATGGGTCAGGTCCCTGAATATACTGCCATGGTCACAGAGTGGGTCATGGCTGTTGCTACTAAGCCAGTGATAGTGAAGTTGACACCGAACGTCACCGATATTGTTTTGCCAGCAAGAGCAGCTTTGAAGGGTGGCGCGTCTGCTCTTTCATTGATTAACACCATCAACAGTGTGATGGGTGTTGACCTTGATACTTTCGAATTACAACCTAATGTTGGCGGCAAGGGCGGCCATGGCGGCTATGCTGGTCCGGCTGTAAAACCGATTGCTCTGCATTTACTTAGTGCCGTGGCGGCCGATCCTGAAATTCTTAAATCGCGGCTGCCGATATCGGGCATGGGTGGTGTTGAGACTTGGCGCGATGCTGTTGAATTTATGCTGCTGGGTGCGACTTCTGTGCAGGTTTGTACAGCTGTTATGCATTGGGGCTTTAGAATTGTTGAAGACATGATTGAAGGCATGTCTAACTGGATGGAAGAGAAAGGTTTTGAGACTTGCGATGATTTTATCGGCAAGTCGCTGCCCCGAGTATCAAGCTTTGGCGATTTTGATCTTGGCTTCCAGTCTGTTGCCCGTATCAATCATGATAAGTGTATTCAGTGCAATCTTTGCTACATTGCCTGCAATGACGCCGCTCACCAATGTATTGATTTGAAAGAGTTGAAAATCACCGACGAAGCCAAAGAACGTCTGTGGCCTGTCGTTCGCGAAGAAGACTGTGTAGGTTGTGACCTTTGTTCGCGAGTTTGCCCAGTTGATGATTGCATCACCATGGTCGAAATTGACACTGGTCGGCCTCATACTACCTGGAACGAACTGGTTAAGGCCAAGCCAGAAGTTCTTGAGTGGGACAAGATGGAAGCCTACCGCAAGACCGCCAATATCCACATACACTAGAATATTGCAATTTGTCAGCATTAGCATTTGGGCATGCACTTAAATACGCTCGTGCATTAGTATGTAGCTATGTCTTCGCCTAAATATTCAATCAGTTTTGCAAGTGTGTCTGCTACCCCGATCTTTGGGGCGAGCCACGCCATACTGAAACGATGCAGTATATTCCAGTTGTTCTTAGTCTTATTAGCTATTTCGTTTGTCTTTGGCGACCCCAGTATTGTCGCCTTTGCCGCACACTCTTCTGTTTCACAAAACGAGGTTTCAGTAAAAGGCTCTTTGGAAAAAGGTTCAATTATGGATAATCTCGCTAATGAGAGCGCTGTTAGGAGCAAGGCCGGCAAGAGCAATCCGGGATTATATTTTGCTTGTGAGCGCAAGCTTGCACTCAAAGGAAAGCGCATCAAGGCTTCTGACTGGCTAGGAAAAACCAGTAAAGAGCTCTCTTACGGTGACCGTGCTGCTGATCGCGATTCGCTTTATTCTGAAGAGCAACTATTTGAGAGGCTTGCTGATGAAGTCAAAAGCAGTGGTCAGCCACTGACTGTATTTATTCACGGTTGTTGTGTCAGTTTCTCTGAAGATTTGATTCAGGCCAATGATATCCATCAAGCTTTGCAAACTGCTGGTTTGAATGGTCCGCTCTTGGCCTACGACTGGGCAACTCCTTGTTATAACTATCCAGGATCATTAGCTAAATTGCCAAGATGTCGCTCGAGCTTTACTGCTTTTCTTGAGCGCCTGGTTGCTAAGTTAGGGCGCGACAAGATTGTTATTGTTGCTCATAGTCTTGGCATTCATGCTCTGCAGAATTATTGCCAGCATGCCTTAGAGACAGAACCACGAGCGACTCAAGTTTTCGCTGCTGTGATTCTGAGCCGTCCTGATGTTGACTTCAGTTCTTTCAAAAATTCGGAAGAGGCTCTGAAGAAATTTTCAGGCAAGCTAATGTTGCTTTGCGCCAGAAATGATATCAATCTCAAGCTCTCTTCGTTCATTCGTCGGGCTGGCTACAGCTTTGTCCAAGATCCTCGGCCGGTGCGCGACAATCACTTGCGCCTTGGTCAAGCCAGCGTGGCTAGTGGTGTGGCCGACCATCTGGCTGTTTACGATATCAGCCAACTGCGTCTGAAGCACCTAATTCCATATAAACTGATAGCAGGTCTGCTTACTGGTGAAACTTCATCGTACTTAATCGAACGGGCCGATGGCGGCGTGATGGAAGTCAAGAACAGGCTGTAGACTGCTATAATTTCTTGACTACTCGGGCTCGCTAAATCATGGATGCCAAGCTACAAAAACCAATAATTCCAGCTAAGCCGCCTGCTTTGCCTAAGAGCAAGAACCGTAAGCAATTGATTGTCGGGTTGGTGTTGGTTCTTGGTTTGGCCGCATATGTTTTGAAAGATAAGTTGCCCCTCAACCCCGGTACTCGCGAGGCTGTTACTAAGGTTGAACGGGCTAACAGTCAGGCAGTGTTGACTGTTGAGTTAACCAATGTTGAAGAACGTGATTTCGAGCGCAAGTTGCTGGTCAGTGGCACTGTCTGGGCCTGGGATCCCGTTCAAGTCGGCTCTGAGGTCAATGGCCTCAAGGTGCAGTCGGTTTTGGTTGATGACGGCGCTCATGTGAAGCGTGGCCAGCTTTTAGCCAAGCTCAATAGCAGCATTATTGAGGCTCAATTGGCTAAGAAAAAAGCCAATTTACTCGGGGCTCAAGCTTCTTTAGTAAAGGCCATTCAGCCTTACCGGGCCGAAGACCTGACCTCTTTGCGCTACGGCTATCATCAAGCTCAGGCCAATATTGCTCAAGAAGAAGCTAACTTAGCTAGGGCTCAGGCCAATTACGCCGAAGCTGCTGAGAACGCCAAGCGCTATGCCGGGCTCGTGAGCCAAGGTGCCGTCAGTGCTGAAGACGCTGATAACCGCTCTACTCAGGCAAAAGTCTTTCTTGCCGAGGTGCATAACTGTGAGCAGAAAGTGAAGGCGATTAAGTTCGCCGCTCAGCAAGCAAATGATCGCCTCACCATGGGTGTGTCTGGCGGGAGGCATGAAGATATTGAAATTTCTAAGTCGCAGTTGGCAGAAATTGCGGCCAATATTGCCGAGCTTCAATCACTGTTGGCTCAAACCGCTATTGAAGCCCCTTGCGACGGCCTTGTGCTCAAGCGCAGTGTTCATATCGGTGATATTTCTAGTACGAGTAAAGTGATGTTTGACTTGGTGCGCGATGGGCGCCTTGAGCTTAGAGCTAATCTTCCTGAGGCTGATATTGGTTTGGTCAAGCCTGGTCAGATAGTGCGAATTGGCAATGTCGATGCCCGTGTGCGCGAAATTAGCCCGATGATCGATCAAGATACTCGCCTAGGTATGGTCCGCATTGATTTGCCACTGAACACTCATTTGCGGCCTGGTAACTTTGTCAAAGGCGAAATTGGCCTAGGTAGAGTCAAAGTCAATTCAGTTGGTTCATCTTCTGTGGTTTACAAAGACAACCGCGCCATTGCTTACACCCTTGATAGCGCTAGCAAGAAAGTTCAGATGCATTTTATTGAGGTTGGTGGCCGTGATGGCGACTACATTGAAGTATTGAGTGGCCTCAAAGCCGGAGAGCAAGTTGTAGCAAAGGGCGCTGGTTTCATTAAGGATGGCGACGTCGTTAACGTGCTAGATTCGCTCCCTGCGAAAGTGCAGGCTAACTAGGCTGCTATGAACTTTAATCTCTCTACCTGGTCGATTAAAAATCCGGTGCCGGTGGTGGTGCTGTTTCTGGTTTTGACTTTGATGGGCATTACTTCGTTTATCAAGCTTGGTATTGATGAGAGTCCAAATATCGATGTGCCTGTAGTAACTGTGGCTGTCAGTCAGCTCGGAGCTGCCCCAGCTGAGCTAGAGACTCAAGTAACGAGAAAAATTGAAGACGCCATTGCTGGAATCGGTAACATAAAACATATTGCCTCTAGTGTTACAGATGGTGCCTCTTCTACTTCAATCGAATTCAATTTAGGCACTAATACAGATCGAGCTGTTAATGATGTGCGCGATGCCATTTCTAAAATTCGCCAAGACATGCCTCAGGGCATTGAAGAGCCGATAATTCAGCGCCTCGATTTTGTCGGCGGTCCTTTTGTCACTTACACGATTGATTCAAAAGTCTTGCCCCCAGCCGAGCTTTCCTGGGTGGTTGACAATGATGTTGCTCGTGCTCTTCTGTCAGTGCCTGGGGTTGGTCAAATTCAACGGGCTGGCGGTGTTGACCGAGAGATTCGTGTCAATCTTGACCCTACTCGCTTAGAGGCCCTCGGTATCACTGCTGATATGGTCAGCACTCAGATTCGACAACTGAATATCAACTTGCCTGGTGGTCGTGGTCAGGTGGGAGAAGGTGAGCAATCTATCCGCCTGCTGGGTAGTGCCCTAACTGTGCCGCAGTTGGCTAAGACCGATATTGTTCTACCTAGCGGCAAGAGAGCCAGGCTAGACACCCTGGGTAAAGTCGAAGATAGCACCTCTGAAGTGCGCCAAATTGCCCTTTTGAACAATCAGCCTGTGGTGGCATTTTCAGTAGTGCGCAGTACTGGTTCTAATTTGGTTGATGTTGAAAAAGGTGTTGATGCCAAAATTAAAGAGCTGGCTGAGAATCTGCCAGGCTCGCTCCAAATAGTTAAGCTGCGCAGCAACGGCCGCTATATCAAAGAGTCGTATGATGCTTCTCTTGAATCACTAGTACTAGGTGCTCTCCTTGCTGTCTTTGTGGTTTGGGTCTTCTTAAAAGATTGGCGCGCTACAGCCATCACTGCCATTGCCATTCCCCTATCTGTGATTCCTACTTTTGCTGTTATGCAATGGGCTGGCTTTACTCTAAATAGTATGTCGCTGCTTGGTTTAGCTTTAGTAATTGGCATTTTGGTTGATGATGCCATTGTTGAAATCGAGAATATCGTCCGCCACATTCATATGGGAAAACCAGCCTACCAGGCTTCTATTGAAGCCGCTGAAGAAATTGGTTTAGCAGTTATCGCCACTACTTTGACTATTGTTGTTGTCTTTGTGCCGGTAGCAAGTATGGGTGGAATTCCCGGGCAATTCTTCAAACAGTTTGGCCTGACAGTAACTGTAGCTGTGCTATTTTCTCTCTTGGTTGCCCGTATGATTACACCGATGATTGCTGCTTACGGCATGCACTCTGCTTTAAGTAAGGCTGGTGTTGCTGGGCAGGAAGAAGAACAGGCTGTCAATCAAAGGTTTATGAAAGTCTATGCACCAGTGCTGGGCCTGGCCATGAAGCACCGGTTGATTACGGTGATTTGTGCTTGCTTGCTTTTTGGCGCTTCGATTGTTTTGTTCAAGTCTATGCCTACATCGCTGATGGCAAACGTTGACAGGGGCGAAGTTTTGCTCAATGTCGAGATGCCGCCCGGTTCTGACCTAGAAGATACAAAAGCTGTTTCGCAAAAGTGCACAGGCATAATCGCTAAGCACAAAGAAGCCGTCAACGTAGTGGCTTTCATCGGTACACCCACCTCAGCCAAGCGTACTTCTGGTGGCAATCAGGGAGATGTCACTAAGGCCACCATCTATATTTCACTTAAGCCCCGCACTGAACGTTCAGTCAATCAACAGCAGTTTGAAGAAATGGTTAGAGCTGAACTTGATAGCGTCGCTGGTGCGCGCTTGAGCTTCTCGCGCTCGGGCGGCATGGGGGGCAAGCCCATGCGTCTTGTCCTTACTTCTTCTGATGCCAATCAGCTAGAGCGTGTGGCCGAAGAAATCAAAGACCAAATGCGCTCAGTCAAAGGTCTTTATGATGTCAGCTCTTCTGCTGGTATTTTGCGCCCTGAAATTTTAGTTACTCCTGACTTTGACAAAGCCGCTAGGCAAGGGGTGTCGGTACAGTCTATTGCTCGCACTGCTTTGATTGGCACCCTTGGTGACAGCGAGGCCAATCTGGCTAAGTTCAATCTTGATGATCGTCAAGTCAATATTAGAGTAGAGCTAGACCCTCAATATCGCAATGATTTGCGCATCATTGAAGACATGAAAGTATCAGCCAATGGCGGACGTTTGGTGCCGTTAAGTAGCGTCGCTTCAGTTAAGTTTGGCAGTGGACCATTTCAAATTGACCGTTTCGATCGTCAGCGTCAGGTCACATTAGAATCAGGGTTAGATAGTAGTACTACTCTTGGCGAAGCAATCAAAAGTGTTCATGCCTTGCCGGCTTTCAAGACCATGCCCAAGTCAATTAATGAACTACCCTTGGGTGACGCTGAAATTCAGAGGGATATTTTTGGTGGTTTCGCCACTGCCATTGGCTCAGCTGTACTGCTCATATACGCAGTTCTGGTTGTGCTCTTTGGTGGCTTCCTTCATCCTCTGACGATCATGGTATCTCTTCCTCTTTCTCTTTGTGGCGCTCTGCTGGGCCTAGTTTTCTTCCATCAATCGATTGGTCTGTATGCGTTGATTGGTATCACTATGTTGATGGGCCTGGTCACTAAGAACGCCATTCTTCTTGTTGAGTATGGTCTGATGTCGATGAAGCACGGCATTGAACAACGTCAAGCGATTATGTTGGCTGGTGAAACTCGAATGCAGCCAATTTTGATGACCACTATTGCTATGATTGCCGGGATGATGCCAATTGCTCTTGGAATCGGTGCTGGCTCTGAAGCCCGGGCACCCATGGCTATAGCTGTGATTGGTGGACTTGTAACCTCGACTGTGTTTACATTGATAGTGATTCCTGTTGTCTTCACTTATGTAGATGATTTTCAAAAATGGCTTAAGCGTCTGGTCTCCCGTTTTGGTGTTGCTAGTTCAGAAAATTCTGATAGCTTGCGAACTCAAATTGAGAGTCAATTTGTTGCATCAAAGAATGATTAGTATTAACAAGCACAAGTACAAGTTTGCCACCATAATTCTTGCTATATTTTTGGACCTGTGTTTTAACATGATTCCTGTCACCGCTCTTGCTGCAGGAACAGAGGGTAATAAGCAAACTAGTCCGGAATCTAGTCCCGAGACTATTCTGGCGCCGATAAAAAATCCAGAGGGCAGCCGCAGTGGCTGGGTTGTTCGCCAAAAGGGCTACCAATGGGGCGGTTGTGTTTGGTACATCACCGATCAACAGATCAAGATGAGTGGGTCTTTTCTGTCTATGATTATCAATCGCAAGACCAAAAAAATTACCCTTTTTTCGCTTAAGAGTAACCGCTACCGCACTTATCCATTGGCTGAGTGTGCCAAGCGAGTGGGTATCTACCGTGCTAAGCAGCACTATGTATTTGGTGCTGTCAAAGCCGTTGGTAAAACTCAGTATCTCGGTCAGCCAGCGCTTGAGCTGGTGCGCATTGGTCAGCGTGTTACTGATGAGAGAACTCGCCGTGATGTGGAATTTCGAGATGACGTTGTGGCCAGCTCCAAAATTCAGTTTGAGCCTGAGATCAATAAAGTGCTTGAGTCAGTTCTTTATTCTGTTTATAGTCACGGCTTGCCTTTTAAAATGGTCCGCTCTGGTTATATCAAAGGCCGCGAGAGACGATCGACTCAGACTCTAACTCTCACTGAAGTTTATTTTGTTAAGGCGAGACCAATACCCGATAGCGAATTTGCTTTGCCAAAAGGCCTTAAGCCTTCACGATCTGAAATGGATTTACTTTCAAGTGATATGGACGCAGATCACATATAGATTTTTCACATATAAATTGAGTTCGCTGCTATTTGTATTCGTGAAAATATTTGCTGATACCAGCTTGTAGAGATGAGCCAATAGAGGCAAGCAACCGGTCTGACTGTTTCTGCAACATAGCAGTTTGTTGATACATTGTCACAACTGATTGATGGAAGAGTTTGTCTGACGGTCTTTGCTTCAACTCGGCTATGGCCGCCTCAAAATCGTTATTGGCATTAATGTAATCTTGCATGGCGAATTCGGCTAGTGACTTCTTGTAGCTAGTTAAACCGAGATTGTAGAGGCGCTGTCGTTCATCGGCTGAACCTTTCCAGGCCTCCTTCCCTTGGTCATAATATTTCACTGCTGCTTCGTTCATTTTTAATTGCATAAATACATCGCCGAAGCGGCTTAAACTTAGGGCGCGCAGCTCTTCTACTGATTGATCGCGATTGCTATTGCGGTTCGATTTGAGCTCACGCCACAACTCAACTGCTTCATAGAGTGAACCCCGTGCCTTGTCGTAGTCTCCAGTGCGGTAGTAACAATCGCCTATGGCGCTTAAGAGGGCTGCTTTCATGCGCTTGCCAGTGCTAGCATCCATCTGGCTCTTGAAAGCTATTAATGTGTGATCGGCTTGGGTGATAGCGTGGTGGTAGTCGCCAGCATAGTAGTAGCTGCGAAAGAGCGACAAGGCTATTTCTTGAGTTGTAAACGCATCTGGGCCATTCTCGTAAGCGCTAATTTCTTGGCAATATTGGTAGATTTCGGCGGCATCACGGAAGCGACATGCGCGGTAGGCGGCATCAGCAGCACGGAGAATTTGCTGCAAATCTGAGTTCGGGTCGTCTAATTCGTCACGGGGTGAAATTGCTGATCCTGTTTGTTTATGTTGAATCTTGCGAACTCGAGCCCGGGCTTTGTCGATTAGATTGTCAGCACCAACCGTGCTCGTGTCGAACACAGTCGGTGTTTCTTTCTTGTCGGCAAATTGAATGTACCAATCTAGGGGTTGATTTTCTTTGCTTTGTTCTTGGCCGTAGGCATAGAGAAAAATGAGACTGGATGAGCAAAGTACAACTAAACCTAGGGCCAGCAGGCTAATCACTGCAGCGATTTTGTCTCTTGTATTTAGGCGTTTTCGTTTGAGACGATAGAGATTCCAGCCTGAAGAAATGAAGCTGAGTGGGCCTCCTTGGCTAGAGGAAAAATCTTCTAGTTCACTTTTTAGCAGGCGCATACTGGCTTGGCGATCGCTGGGATCTTTTGCGAGAGCCTTAAAAATGATTGCCTCTAGGGCCTGTGGTACTTTGTTTTCAGGACATGCCAGTTTCATGCTGATGGGCATTTCATTCATATGGCGATAAAGAATTTCCAGCATGTTGGCGCCGTTGATCGGTGGTTTTCCGGTCAGGGTTTCATACATCAAACAACCCATCGAGTAAATGTCTGAGCGGCCATCGAGTTTCTCACCCTTGCATTGCTCTGGACTCATATAGAGAGGGCTGCCGAAGACGTCGCCTGTTTGAGTCAAGGCGGCTGCATCAGTGCCCTCATGGGGCAAGAGTTTGGCAATGCCAAAGTCAACTATTTTTGCTTGCTCTGCTTTTAAGTGTAGTTGTTCATCAATATCGTCTTCAGTGTCGCCAAAGTCTCTATTGGCTCTCTTGATCTGTTTCTTTTCTCGCTCGGTTTCTAAAATTATGATGTTGCTTGGTTTTAGATCGCGATGGATTACGCCTTTGTTGTGGGCGTAGGACAGGGCGTCGCATATTTGAATAAAGAGCTTGAGTGCCCGCCCTAGCTCTAGTGGACCGGAGGCTTTAATTATGTCTCCCAGCGAAACCCCGTCGAGAAAATCCATGACAATGTATGGTCGATTGTCCTCGCTAATACCAAAGTCAAAGATTCGCACCACATTGGGATGGTCTATTTGACTAACCGCCTGGGCTTCCTGGCGAAAACGCTCCCGTGATTGTTCGCGACCAATCATGTGGGGATGCAGCATTTTTAGGGCTACTTCTTTATTCATCAGCATGTGGCGCGCCTTGTAGACGATGCTCATGCCACCTTCACCAATCTTAGACAAAATTTGAAAATGGCCGGCTACGACTTTGCCAGTGAGATTTACATCTAGTGCACTAATAGGCATTTCTGCATTACTGGCTTGTTCGGGCGCGGTTTTTCGGGGCGTGTTCAGCCCACCCTCGGGAGGGGCAAAGCTAAGAGTTTTCAAGTCTGGCTTTTTGACGCTATCGTCTTTGTCCGTGGGGGGCATTTCGAACCTGTCAGCTTATCTTTATCTCTGATCTGGGGGTGTTCTGATTTTAGGAAATGATCGTGGCATACTTGTGTAAGTCGTGAACAATTAATCTTATATGGCAGTTTGATGCTGGCAACTTGGTTCTATCGCAATGCTATCCGCCCTGGCCTCTTTCTCTTCGACCCCGAGGATGCTCATGACTTGGTTGCCAACTTATTGCCAGCCTCAGCCCCGCTGCTCAATATTGGCAAAGAGGCCATTTGGGGGGAGAAAGTCCAAGCTGCTTTGCCGCGACTGGCAACTACCTTGGCTAAGAATTCTCTTGCCAACCCGGTTGGGCTGGCCGCGGGTTTAGATAAAAATGCTAAGTTCGTGTCGCTCTGGCCGCAGTTTGGTTTTGGCTTTGTTGAAATTGGTTCGGTCACAGCCGCTCCCTCGCTGGGCAATGAAAAGCCGCGTCTGTTTCGTCTACCTCAAGATCAGGCAATTATTAATCGCATGGGCTTAAACGGCGATGGAGCGCCAGCTATTGCTAAGCGTTTGGCCGAAGCTGGCCGCAGTCGGAGCCTTGGCCCGATTGCTCTTAATATTGCCAAGAGTAATTTGCCCGATTTGAATGGGGATGCAGCTGTTGCCGATTTGCTTTCTACGTTTAGGTGCTTTCAAGATAGCAGGCTGGCTTATGTAACCATCAATACCAGTTGCCCTAATACTCACGATGGTGCTCTTTCTGAAATATCTCAATTTCGAGAAATTCTCAAAGCCATAAATGCTTCTAATCAGCAAGAATTTCCGCTATTCCTCAAGCTCTCGCCAGATAGTACAGACGAATTTATCTCTATGATCTTGGCTTCAGTTAGGGAGCTAAATATTCCGATAGCTGGTTTTGTTTGTGGCAACACGACAGTTGCCAGAGATAATCTTTCTACGTCCGCTGAACGCCTGGCTAGTATTGGCAGAGGAGGGCTTAGTGGGCGCCCGCTTAATTTGCTTATGTTGGCTCAGGTGAAAAAACTAAACGAACTAAAAGATGCTGAGCAGCAAATCATTGCCTGTGGTGGCATCGCTTCTGCCGCTGAGGTCGTTGCCGCCCTTGCTGCTGGCGCTTCGGCTGTGCAGCTCTACACTGCTTTGGTTTATCATGGACCCTTTATTGTTATGGAAATTTTGGCAGACTTGGCTCTGGCTCTTGCTAAAGTAAATACAACTGTGAGCGAGCTGGTTGGTAACCAGAAGCTAGGTGACCTTGTCGCTGCTAATCTGGTTTAGCTTCTGGCTTAGATTCTGATTTTGGCTCATCCAATTTTTTCTTATAGAATTCTTCTGCCAGAAACAGTGACACAGTTGCTACCGGCACCGCTATTAGTGCGCCGCTGATGCCTAGCAGGCTGCCTCCAATGATCACTGCGAGCATGACAATAAGTGGATGAAGGTCGACTTGCTTGCCCAAGAGGTTGGGCACAATGAAGTTGCTTTCGCACCATTGTTCGATGACAAATAAAATTATTGTTGCCGCTCCCATCCACGGTGCTTGAACGAAGCTGATGATGATGGCAAATACCGATGTAATCATCGAGCCGACAAAGGGCACAAGATTGAGCAAACCTGCTAATACCCCTAAAATCAAAGCTTTTTCATTACCAATTAGAGCCAGGCCAATACCAATGAAACTACCAACAGCAAGGCTAACGAGTAGTTGTCCGCGCACATAGCCGCCCAGTCTGTTCTCAATTGGTTTGATTAGGCTGGCCCAACGCTCACGCTGTGGGGCTGGTAGCCAGCTTAGTAGTGAGTTGTTGATGTCTTTGGCGGCAACGACGAAGTAGAAAGTAAGAAAGAGAATAAAGAGGCCGTTGACTAGCACTCCGAATACTGAACCACTAACTTTCAAAAGTTTAGTTAAAGTCGACATGCTCAACTGTTTAACGTCGTCGGCAGCAATTTGGGCATGGGTGAGGTCAGGGCCGCCCATGTCATATAGAGTTTGGGCCTTTTCCATGAGCCAAGAACCGTAGCCTGGTACGTTGTCGAACAAACTGGCGGCCTGCTCTTTCAATATGGGTACTATGCCAGAACCCAAGCCTGCGTAGAGTGCGGCCACTAGTAAGTAGACGGCCGTCACTGTCAGCGCTCGAGGTATCTTGTGCTTCTTGCGCTCTTCTAGTCGTTCGGCCAATGGGGCAAGGGCCGCTGCCAAAGTGAGAGAGGCAATCAGGCAAATGATAAGGCCTTCAAGCTGAATAGCTATATAAACAGCTGCAACCGTTAAAAATATGTATAGTGTTAGCCGAGCGCTGCGGTCTTTAATCATTGATTGCCTACCGATTTTAAACTGACAAACTCTACGCTAGAAATTGAAACGATTTCGCCTGCTGCCACAACTATACCAATCTGCTGGCCTTCACCGTTGAATAGATAGTCATCCAGTTCTCTTAGGTCAAAGAATACATCGGCCCCTACTCTTTTGCCGGCAAGCTTGGTTATCTTCGATTCTGCTGAACAATTGCGCACTGCCAGCTCAATTGACGAGGCGCTGCCATCGCTCAATTTGACTTTTAGAATCCAGCGATCTGGTTGCAGAATTGGTTGCTCAATTTTGTCTGTGAGCCATACTATGGCCTGCTTATCGCCAGCCCAGAGTCGTGTGGTGCTGTGCAGTAAACTTACTAAGGGGGCGCTTCTGTTAACTAGCTGTTCTATTTCGCTAGTACTGTCAATCAATTGCCATTCGCTGCCTTTGAGTAGAGTGACAAAGTAGTCTTTGCTGCTAGCCGACCAGGTAATAGTGCTCACTGAAAATGGTGGGGCTGCAACTGGCTGTGGCAATTCAGCCAGCAGTCCATGCGCCTGTTGCCACTGATAAATTTTGTTGTTCTCTTTAATTGGCTGAATCTCTTTCATTACCTTTAGGCCAGCAGATAAATCGCGGTCGATAAATGGTGGTGCGACAAAAAGTTTTAGATTTTCCGCTGCATGAATTAAGGGCACTCCCTGGTGGCTCTTGGGCCAATTCGTTAGAGTAAAATTTTGATTTGCTGTTGCTGTATTGATTAGTTGTCTGCGGAAATTTTCGACAATCAGGCTACCGTCAACTGTAGGTTTTAAATTTATTGCTAGCAGATAACTCCAAGAAAGATAAAGCAAGCTCATGGCCACAAGACCGCAGGTGGTGAGAAGTTTCGCGTCTTTGTCTTTGGTGTTGCCGCTCTCTAGAGACAGTATGGCAATCAATATTGAAAATGGTGCTGCCGCTAAGAACAGGTGACTGTCATGGGCGGTTAAGGGCAATATAGCTAAGCCGAGCCATGCCGCTAAAATCAGGGCCGTTATCGTAGAGCTGGGTGGGGTAGGGTGGTGCGCTCCTCGGGCTGCTTGAGCCGTCTGATTGAGTCTTAGTTTAGCTATCTGTGACTTTAGTAGTAGCACTAGTAAGGCGCAGATTAGTGGTATTAAAGCCAGTGGCACTATCTTTGCCACGCTTACTACGGTTTCATTTACTGGGAAAAACAGCAAGAGTAATGTCTTCTTATCGACGGGCCCTAGATAAAATGGATGGAAAAAGAAACTGAATGCGGCCATGAGCCAGTAGATGCCACTGCACGTGGTGACATCGGATAGTGCATTTTTCGGTCGAGCGAAACGATTGCGACCGGGGTGGAAGGCCAACAGCGTAATCACAAGGGGCAGCGATAGCGACTGAGCGCTGATCAAAAGAGCCAGGGCGGCAGCAATTAGAGAGAGTGGGAGATATTGTTTCTCTTCTATTAATCGGTAGCGCAGAAACAAGAAGACACTGAGCAGATAGAACAAGCTAGCAATTAATTCGATTCGTCCTGACACTATCGCTACTGATTGAGCGTGTAGGGGATAGACTGAGAAAAGCAGGCCGGCCCAGACGGCGCTGAGCGCGCCATTGCGATTGCCGAGGCGGCCAGTTAGTTCTAGTGTAATCAAGCTTACGACGATAGCGCAGCTGGCAGTCAATAGAATATTACTTACGTGAAATCCAAGAGTATTGGTGTGATAGAGCAGATAATCAAGCAGCAAGATGCTGGTGGGATTGGCCAGAACTTGGTCAAACGAGCCGTGTAGAGTGTCGGCAATGGCTTGAATATAAGTGAGATCTTGACCAAGAAAAGTCACTAAAACTGTCTGGGCGTATGCTACCAGGCACGAGACACCGATGATCAGGGCACCCACCAGCATTTGAGTTTTGGTCGATGAGAAGTCAACTCTGGCACGCTCTAACTGGCGCTTGGAGCTTTGCTCTTGCTTAGCATTACTGGTGTTTGGGGAGGTAGACAAATGTTATTCCTGTTCCTGTTCTTATTCCTATTTCTATTTCGGCATCAAAGTTGGAAGTTCAAAGGGTCGCTGAAATAACCAATTATTTTGTCCTCTTGATCTAGAGCTGCTAGTCGCATCTGAAAGAAGCCTGGCCCTTTGACACCAGTAAAAGTAATTGGTACGCCATTACCTTTTAGCTTGCCGAGGGTGTGGGAGAACTGTGCTTCAGGGCTTTTGCTCTTCGCTCTAAAGCTACCGCTATAGTGTTCGAACCAACTATTGGGCTTGGAGACTTCGACATATACTGATACTGCACCCGGTACCATGGTGGCGTCGTAATTGAACGACGGCATTTTGCCGTGCGGACGACAAATGCCGTCTCCATCTTCAACTAGTGTCTTTTCGTCGCACTCTATCGTTGGTCTTTGGCCGTGCAGGTCGCCACTATCTATTCCTAGTACATGCAGATTATCACCACCATTTAATCCTTGAGCAGTTAAGCTGATCTGGTTGATTTGACCAAGAGCCAGCCATTGCTTGTGCTCTGATACCTCAAAGCGCAGGCGACTGCCTAGAGCTACTGACTCTGCTAAGGTCAGGGCCTGACTAAATTGACATTTCTGGTTACTGGGAGCTAAGGCGGTTAGAGTAATAACTGCTTCTGGGTATTGCTTGATTTGACTAGGCTTAAGTAAGACGTCGATGTAGTCTGGGTTCTGGGCGTTGAGTGCTAGCTCTTTAGAGATAGACTTTGTCTGATTGTCGAGATCTACTTTTGATAGCTTTATGCTTGCGCTTTGTTCTGGCGCAAAGACAATGGGCTCGAGAGTCATACTATTGCGGTCCCATCGAAACAGTTTTGTGCCTGGCTTGGCTTTGCTGCGCCAGCGCGAAATGTTGATTAAATCAGGATCGCCAAAGGTCGCTGGTTCAAAGCTGATAACCCGATTGTAGATGGCTTCTGGGGTTAGTGGCTTGCTTAAGAGAACCGACATGGTGGCGGCATTGTATAGCATATGTGCGCCACGATATGTATGGGGGACGTTCAATAGGCAGAGCTTTTGCTCGGGCTTCAAGGCTAGTGCTTGTTCTGCTACAGCCTCTCTAAATCTGCTTACTTCTCTCATGGCATGGTTCCAGGGCTGATTGTTGCCGCTGGTGATAATTAGCAGAACCACACTAAACCAACCAGCTGCAGCCAGTCGCAAGCTGCTTAATACTGGCCAGTTGCGGGCTTCTACGGGAAATAGCAGCCAAGCAAAAATTAGAGCAATGGGAGCTGTTCCGTAATAGATAAAGCGGCTTCCTTGCAGTGCTGGCGTGAGATTCCACACTTGGTAGGTGGGTAGAAGTGCTAAAACTAGCCAGCCGCAGGCAAAAATCAAACCACGCAGTGCGGTTCTTCGTGATTTTGCCATGAGCAATGCTGCCGAAAAATTGATTAGCATGGCTAGATAAACAGCCTTGAGTTGCACGGAGAGACTGTGTTTGCTGCCAAAGACGTCAATATTGAAAGGGAAAAGAATACGCAAGAGTGAGCCGTCCAGCCAGCGTTTAGCCAGGCTGTTAGAAAGCCCCTGACCGACTGAACCGTCGTAGCCTCCAGATATGGTGCCAAGCACAGCCAGGCGAAATAGCAGGTAGACAATGAGAATAATCCAAAAATGCTTTGTCTCTTTTAGGGCCGAGAGCAAACGCCCTTTGGCACCTTTAATATCGGTACTGACGTTGCTGGTTAGATGCAAGAGCAGCAACGTCGGTGGCAGTGTTACAGCCATTTCTTTTGACATTAGGCCAAAGACAAAGGCAAGCAGACTAAGTTTGTAGGTAACAGACTCTTTTTTTTCTGCGCTTTTCAAGTAGAGCCAAAAAGACATTAGGCAAAAGACCAGAGCAATACTGTCAACGCGAGCAATTACCCAGTTGACTACCTCGCAGTGCAGCGGATAGACGCTAAAAATGATGCCGCAGGCTAAGGCTAAAGAGCGGTTGAGGGTTTTCTCTGCCGGCCTAAATTGCTCCCCAATTTGGCCAGCGACCAGGAACATAAGGCAACTAGCCATAGTCTGATAGAGCCAGTTGGATATGTGAAAAGCCAGCGGATTGGGGCCACCAATGAGGTAGTCTAGGGCGAGAGAAAGTGAAATTAAGGGGCGATAGAAGGTTGTGCCTTGCGCCTGCATCCAATTGCCCCAGAAATTGGCTAGCAGGGGCATGAAGTTTTGATCGATGGCATGATAGAGATAATCGACGTGAACGAAGTCGTCAGCCAGGAAATATCCGCCAAAGCTATGTCTAAAAGTAAATAGATTGACCAGAATAATTGCCCCCAGAGCTAGGGCAGTAAAGAGCCTAGAGCTGCTCTCGATGGGCTCAGCGCTGAATGGAGGTCTATTGATTTGGGGTGTGACGTTCATGGTCAGAGCTATTATAGTGTTCACAGCAGGTATTGGAGGATGACATAGTTGAGTGACGGTTCTCTTAAATTCCCAGATGGATTTTTATGGGGTGCTGCCACGTCACATTTTCAGGTGGAGGGTCATCCTAAGGAAATTGCGTCTAGGCTATCTGACTGGGCTCTCTGGACCAATGAAGCGGGAAGAATCTCTGACAGTACTTCGGCTGACCAAGCCTGCCAGTTCTATCATCGCTATGAAGATGACATCGTCCTTATTCGCGACATGAATCTCAATGCCTTTCGCCTCTCTTTTAATTGGCCGGCGTTGCTGCAGGATCCGCCGGGTACAAGTGTGGCACCCAGTGTTCTTGACCAAAAGCAGGTGGACTATTATCGCCGCATATTGACTAGTTTAAAAGAAAGTGGCGTGACCACTTTCGCTACTCTTTTTCACTTTACTTTGCCTGATTGGTTGGCTGCCGCCGGGGGCTGGACTACTGCCTATGCTGTCAGTGAATTCAAGCGATTCTCTGAACTGATTGTGGCTGAATTTAGTGACCTTGTTGACTACTGGATTACAATAAATGAACCCTTGGCCTATGTTTATCAGAGTTATGTTGCCGGTCTTTGGCCCCCCGGTATAAAGTCTGACTACCTCTCGGCCTTCAAGGCCGTGCGGCGCTTGTTAGAGGGTCATACTGCTGCTTACGATGCCATAAAAGCTGTCAAACCTGATGCCCAAGTAAGTTACACGCTCCATTGGCGGCCATTCATGCCGAAGAATCCGCTTAACCCGCTTGATCACATGGTGCGTTTTTATCGCGATTTTACTTTCAACCAGTTGTTCTCAAGCTCTCTTGAGAGTGGCGAAGTAAGGTTTCCTTTTCCTATTAATCTCAACAAAGAAATTATTTCAATTTCTGGGCCGGTGGAAGGCTTAAAGGGAAAGTGCGATTATTTGGCGATCAATTACTATACCCGTGAGCTTTCGCGCTTTCGTAGTTCTTGGCCAATAGACATATTCGGTGAGAGTTCTCCTGATCGTGAGTTGGCCGTTAATGATATTGGCTGGGAGGTTTATCCACAGGGTCTTTTCGATCTGCTGACACGCGATACCCTTGCTTATCAGTTTAATTTAGACGGTAGCAGGCGACCGGTTATCATTACCGAGAATGGCTATGCTAGTTCGTTTGCTGCTGACCTTGATCAGGGCGATTGGTCGCTAGCCGACCAAAAGAGAGTTGATTATTTAGTTACTCACCTGCAAGAGATTCACCGTGCCATTGCTGCAGGAGTTGATGTAAGGGGCTATTTGCACTGGTCACTGCTCGATAATTTTGAATGGGCGGAAGGTCTGAAAGCTAGATTTGGCTTGATTCGTGTCAGCTATCCAACGCAAGAGCGGATACTCAGAGCAAGTGCTAAAGTGTATGCTGAAATTGCTAAGAACAATGCTATTTAATCGGTCGTATCTAAGAGAGGTAGTTTTGAGAAATTCTTACAAGTCAAAGATGATGACGCTATTTCTGGCAATGGCTGCTATGCTCTTTAGCTTTTTCACGCCGGCTTGGGCCGAGGACGCTGTTTATGTCACACCGCATTTGATATCAGATACCAGTGCTGTGGTGGCCGGTCAGTCGTTCAAGCTTGGTGTCCATCTCGACATGGCTCAAGGCTGGCACACCTATTACAAAGAGCCCGGCGATGCCGGCATGAAAACCAGTATTGATTGGCAATTGCCTCCTGGTTTTAAGGTGTCAGAGCTAATTTGGCAAAAACCTGAGAAATTTATTGAAGCTGGTATAACTACTTATGGTTACCACGACAAAGTATTGTTGGCGGCGGTGGTTACAGCCCCAGCGAAATTGACAGTTGGTGACAAACTTGATTTTAAAGCTAAAGTTAAGTGGCTTTCTTGCAAAGAGATTTGCTTGCCTGGCAAGGGTGAGGTAGAGCTTCATTTGCCCGTTGCTACTAATTCTAATTTTAATTCGTCTCCTGAAGCTCAAGAGTTTAAAGAGCTTGGTGCTGGCTTTACCGGTTCGGTTAAAGAAATAGGCAGTACTGACTCAGCAAAGACAGAATCAAAAGAAGTATCAGTATTAGATTCTAACTACAAAATTGACGGTGGAAGTGCCGCTGGTGATGGTGCCTCACTTTTTACGTTCCTTGGTTTTGCCCTGGTCGGTGGTCTGATTCTCAACATCATGCCTTGTGTCTTACCTGTTATTGCTATTAAGGTCATGAGTTTTCTTGAGCAAGCGCAAGACTCGCCTGCTCGCGTGCGTCTTCTCGGGCTAACTTTTTCAGCTGGTATTATTTCCTCCTTTCTCGCTTTAGCGCTTGTTGTAATCGCCCTGAAGGCCGGCGGACAGTCAATTGGCTGGGGCTTCCAATTTCAGTATCCAGGTTTCTTGATCATCATGTGTGCGGTTGTGCTCTTGATGTCACTTTCGTTTTTTGGACTTTTTTATGTCAACATCACTGTTGGTCAAGGCGAAATAGATAAGCTTTCGCAAGGTGAAGGTTTTGTCGGTACTTTTTTTAAAGGTGTCTTGGCGACAGTTTTGTCTACGCCTTGTACGGCACCGTTATTGGCTCCAGCGTTAGGCTTTGCTTTTGCTGAGCCTTCCTATATTGTTCTATCTATTTTTTTTGCTGCTGGTCTCGGTATGTCTCTTCCTTACTTGTTGCTGACGCTCAATCCGGCCTGGCTACAAAAGTTGCCTAAGCCTGGTGCGTGGATGGAAAAATTCAAGCAATCAATGGGCTTTATTCTTCTTGCTACCATGGTTTGGCTTGACTATGTCTTAACCAGGCAGATTGGTGCTGAGCCTGCTTCCTTTATCAACTATTGGTTGGTGACTCTTGCTTTTTCTGCTTGGATCGTTGCCACCTTTACTGATTTAACCAGTACCAATCAAAGAAAAATGAAAGTATATGCTATCGCCGCACTTGTTCTTGGTGCTGTTAGTTGGCTTTGTATTTTTGCCCAGCCTCAGGTTATGGCAGCATTAAACCCAAGTGGCAGCGGTGAAAGAATCACCACCAGTGGTGACACCTCAGGCTGGCAACCTTTTAGTGTTTCAGAGCTGAACGCTCAACTATCGGCAAACAAGACAGTGTTGCTTGATTTCACCGCTGATTGGTGTCAAACCTGTCAGGTCAATGAGAAAACAGTGCTAAGCAATAGCGCTGTCCAGGATAAACTGAAAGAACTCAATGTGGTGAAAATGAGGGCTGACTGGACGCGGCAAGATCCAGATATAACAAAACTCCTGAGCAAGTTTGGTCGCGCAGGAGTTCCGTTGTATGTGATTTTTCCAGCAGGAAAAGCCGATTCGCCTATCGTTCTGCCTGAAGTGATAACTGTTCAACTAGTTGTAGATGAGCTGAACAAGGCTGGCAAGAGCAAATAGAGCTTGTTATTTTATAGCCTGTACTACTTCTAGCAACTGGGCATTAGTTGGCATGCCTTCAACCACATGGCGAATTACGCCCTGCTTGTCTATGACAAACAGTACGCGGCTAGCAGTGGCTTTGCCTTCAGTAACTGTACCGTAGAGCTTGCCTAGTGAACCATTGAGGTCAGCTAAAAGAGGCTGCTTCAGGGTAAACTTGGCAGCAAATTTTTCATGCGCTTCGACACTGTCGGTGGAAATGCCAAGTAACTGTGTGTCGTGTTTGGCAAAGCTCTCAAGGTCTTCGGAAAAGGCGCACATTTCTTTGGTGCAACCTGGGGTGTCATCTTTGGGGTAGAACGCCAAAATGACGTTTTTAGCGCCTTTGTAGTCAGCCAATTTTATATTGCCAACTTTTTGTCCATGGACGAATGCAGGTAAATCGAAAGCTGGTGCTACTGCGCCTTCTTTCAATAGTTCGGTGGTTGCTTGTGGTGATGTCATGTGATTATCTCCTAACTAGAGCATGTTAGGAGCATTCTTGCAGAACAAGCGCATTGGTAATTGATCTAAAAAGATAAAGGTTCTGATAAAGCTAGAGATTAAGTGCCGTGGATGGTGGAGTGAATGGTGGTTAGTAAACCATCGATTTTAGTTAGATCTGTTTGCTCTAGAAATACTGCCAAAATGCCCACTTCAACATCGGTTAGTACCGTGGTTTTCATGACGTCGCCTTGATCAGTTGTCAGTTTTGTCAAAAGAACCATTTGTTTGAGCTTGCCGATTTCAAGTT
Organism: Candidatus Obscuribacterales bacterium; assembly: GCA_041675385.1. Lineage (GTDB taxonomy): Bacteria > Cyanobacteriota > Vampirovibrionia > Obscuribacterales > Obscuribacteraceae. Next base: position 41,852 of record JBAYTY010000015.1, on the reverse strand, counting down.
TTTTGGTGGCTAAATTTGAAGTCGAAAGCAAGGCTGTTGATAGGGCTCCGAGCATGTCTTTGTCCCAACCAGTGCCAACAGTGGAGGCAATTACGAGGCCGTCGTGGCCAACAATCAAACTACCGGCCACACCTTCATAGCCGTCAATGGCGACTAGAATATTTCTAATTCCTTCACCGCGAGCCGCGCTGATAACTTTGGCGGTTGATAAGCCACTACCTATCTTTTTCGTTTCGCCGCTCTTGATGATGTTCTCAACAGCTTTCACATCTAGCAAAAGTTTGCCAATGGTTTTCATCGTGCCAACAGTCTCTGGCCCTGACTTGAGAGAGCCTGACCTAGTGGACAGACGGCCGAATTCTTTTACTTCTTTGTAGTCGGGCGAGTTCTTGTCGCTGCTAGATAATTTTGGTTCTGCTTTTATTTCTGGTTTAGTTTCTGGTTTAGTTTCTGTTTTAGTTTCTAGCTCTGCCTGAGCCTTAATCTCTTCTGCTTTCTCTGCACTGAGAGCAGGCATGTCACCGGTGGCGCGAGGAGATGGGGCTGGTGTTGGTTCCTCGATCTGAGAGCCTTCTGGCAAAGCCTGTTTTACTTTTGCTAGTGTTTCCGGGCTGACTTCTAACTGTTGGCCATCAGTTAGTCCCGAGAATATGTTGTCTAGATCTTCACCAAGAGTTTCGCCAAATAGGCTCTCCTCTTCATCTTCACTTTCATCTTCATCTTCAGCTTTGCTAACGGGCGTGGTTTCTACTGTTGGCTCAGCTTTAATTTCTGGTTTAGTCGCTACTTTAGTTTCTGCTGGCTTGAGAACATCCTTAACTTCTTTGAGAGCCTCAGCCGGAGCTAGATTAGAGAAGATATCGTCAATTTCTGAATCAACTCCACCATCAAATAGCGTAGTCTCTGATTCTTCGCTATCTTCTTCAGCAGCTTGTCTTAGCGTTGCTTTTGGCGTTTCTACCGCTCGTACTACTTCTTGCTGTGCTTCTGGTGGCGCTAGTTCAGAGAATATGTTATCGATGTCCGAGTCGAGGCCGCCATCAAAGATGCTGCCTGAAATTTCTTCTTCTGCTTCTTCAGCTGTTTGAATCGGTTCAGCTAAACTTTGCTCTGTGTCTTGTGCCGAATCTAGTGCAGTTTCTTGGGCAGATTCTAGAGGCTCGCTTAACAGTGGGCTGAGATCGACTTCGACAGTCTTAGCAAATTCTAGGGCTGCTATTGGGTCGTAGTCTAAGTCTTTAGAAGGTTTGACTTCTCTTTGTGCTTCTGCAGGAGTGAGGTCGGCGAAGAGATTGTCTAAGTCTTGATCGACGCCGCCGGCAAAAAGTGTCTCTGCTACTTGTTCTTCTACTAGTACTTGTTCTTGTGCTAGTACTTGTTCTTGCGCTAGTACTTCATCTTGCGCTAGTACTTGTTCTGGCTCGATATTTGCTTCGGCGGAGTCAAGTAAATTGGCGAGGAATGGAACCTCCGCGGCAACATCGGCAGATGGTTCTGCTGCCGTAGATAAGCGCTCGCTGATACTCGTATGCCCAGCTGTAGCCGATTCAGCAGCAGGTTCAAGTGTTTCTGTTTTGGTTTCTGCTACTAAAGCAACACTTTCCGTTTCGACTGCTACAGCTTTTTCAGACTCTGGCGCAGCTATTTCTAGGTGACCATCTTCTTTGAAAACAGTGTCTAAAACTAACTCGACTGGTGGTGTCAGAGGTTGAGCTGGTTCTTGAACATGATCATCGTCAAGCCTGTCAAGCAAGCTCTTTAGGCTGTCTGGCTCGTTCTGGGGAGTAGTGTCTAAGGGCTGCTGTTTCAGTGAAGTGCTGGAAGAAAGCGACTGTAGCTTGGTGAAGGTGCTGGTGTTGCGCCGCTTCATGGCTTGCAGGCGAGTGCTTGATGCGCTCGGAGATTGCGAATCTACCGGTGCCAGTGTGTTTGCTGGCTGTGTCGTAACCGCGCTGGGTTGCGAAGCGGCTTGAGCTGCAGCTTGTGGGCTGGCATTGGAAGTAGCAGTGGCGACAGGGTTTGCTGGCGTTGGGTCTTTAGTCGATTGGCTAGTGGACTTGAAGGCGCCCATCATACCGCTGCCTTGAGTTGGCTCTTTTATAGGCGCTGCCGATTCTGCCGCTTCGGATAATTCGCCGAGCTTTGCTGCCATTCCAAGTTCAGAGCCACCATCTAGCGGCGCAAACTGAGGTTCTACTGTGTCCGCTTTGGCTGCAACGGCTTCGACGGCCGGAGTCGGTTCGAACTCATTGATTTCTAAGACGTCTTCACCGGCCACAGCGGCAGGCTCGTCGCCGATGCGGTCGAGCAGGCTGGCTAAACTGCCTGCTTCTCCGGCTGGCTCTGCTGGCCTCTTTGGCATCTCTTTGGGCATAGATGACGAGGCCGCAAGAGTTTGCGACGGATCTTGCAAGCTGATCGCTTTGAGATTAGTCATGGTCGAGCGAAGACTGCGACCATCTGCTTGAGCTTGGGCGTGGGATGCTGCTTTTTCCCATTTGACCTGGGCATCAGGGTCAACTTTGGCAGCTTTCAAGCGGCCAAGCTGAGCTTCTGCCACTTTGGCGTCGGCGAAGCTGGACATTTCCTCTGCCTGCAATAAATTGATAGTAGCCATCAATGCTGCCAGGTTCATGACACCAAGCTGTACGGCGTTGAAATGCACAAGCGCTTTCTGAAGGAATGCCATGGGGCCGTCGGATAAACTACCAATAATTGCCATGGGGTCGCCGAACAAATTGCCAAGCGTTCCCAGAAAGAGGATCATTGAGCAGAGCCATAGATAACCAGCTACCTGTTGAATGCTCGGGCAGGCTCGGAGGTGATACATTGCGACAAATAAAGGTATAAAAACTTGAGCCGGTATTATCAGATACCACGGCAAGTCAAAGGTCGTTCCTGTGCTGAACGGATTCAGACGAATCGCGGCCATGATGATTGCTCCACCGACCAAAGCCAGTAAGCCTATCCAACTGTTCCGGAATCTGAGCCTGTGCATGAATCTTTGCTAGTCTACCTTTGCTAGTCTACCTGTTCCCGTCTACTAATCTTGAGTACTTAGTCTTGCGTACTTATTTTGTGTACTAATAGTTGTCCCAAACTTTTTATACCCGGCGAAGCAATTACTAACAGCTCGCTATTCAAAAGCTTTCTAAAGCTTATAGTCTAAACGACGCAGCCAAATCGCGGCTCAAACTTTCGCGAATGGTCGTAAGAACTTTGTCGATTTCTTCGCTCGTAAGAGTTTCGCTTGGGTGTTGGAAGGTCAAGCGGCAGGTCATAGAAAACTTCTTTGATTCGGCTTCGGCCCTGTAAACACTGACCAATTCGCTGCTTCGCAAATTTCCGCCAGCGACTTTCCAAATCAGCTTTGAAACTTGCTCATACGAAACATCTTTATCGGTCGCATCAAAATCTGCCGTGATGTCACGAACTATTTCAGGGCTGGTGGCAATGCCGGCAAATTTTTTCTGCTTGCGTTCCTTCTTTAGGCGATCAATGTCAAGTTCAAAAACGAAGGCTTTCTCTCTCAGGTTTTTACTGTCAGCAAAACGAGGGTGTAGCTCACCCACGTAGCCAAGAGTGATATTGCTTTCGAACAAGCTTGTAGCAGCTTCTTTATTGGCGTTGGGCTTGGCTGGGCGATTGAGGGTGAGGACAGCCGTTCTATAAGGATGTAGCCATGGTAGGACCGCACTTTCACTTTCGCTGATCGATCGCCAGGCCAGCTTGCGCTCATCAATATTTAGAGCACTCAATAAATTTTCCACCATACCTTTGGCAAGGCTGTAGTCGACAGCTTGAGTTGTCTGATTGACAGCCTTAAAGCGCTGGCCTGATATTAAAGCGGCCAGGTGATTGTCTTCACGCACGCCGGTGCTCTTGGCGTCTTTTTGTTGTTCCTTGTAGTAGACCCGGCCGTGCTCAAACAACCAAACGTCTTTGCGGCCCCGATCTTGATTGTAACTACAAGCATTGATTAAGCCTGGCACAAGACTCTGTCTCATAAGTTGGTGGTCTTTCGAAAGTGGATTAAGCACTTCCACCGCTAGCTGTTTATCAATTCCGGCTTGGTCTTCTGCTACCAAGCTGGAGAGCCAAGCTTCTGATAAACCCATACCGATTAAGGCATTTTTTGCCAAGTCTAAACTGTCGTCTGGCCTTGCCACAGCCATGGTTGCTGCTGGCATACACGGAACAATGGCATCATAGCCATTGAGGCGACAAACCTCTTCTATTAAATCGATTTCGCGCTTTACGTCTTCTTTGCGGAAGCTCGGCACGCTTACTTCAATACTTTCACCGCTGCCCTTGACAGTAAAGCCTAGTGGCGTCAGTAGTTCTTTGATGCGCTCGGGGCTAATTTCTAGGCCGAGAATTCGTTTTATCTGCGAAGAGCGCAGAGTTACCTGACCTGGTTCGATTAGGTTTGACCCAGCTTCAATCAATGGTCCGATAACTGCTTGGCCTTCGGGCGAGCAATACTTAGCAATTAAGTAGGCAGCGCGCTCGGCGGCATGACGCACACTGGCTGGGTCTATTCCGCGTTCAAAGCGGAGGCTGGCATCGCTTGATAAACCCAAGAGGCGCGAGCCACGTCTCACTACCGCTGGTGCAAAGCAGGCTGCTTCGAGCACCAAACTAGTCGATTGATCTGATATTTCGCTGTCTTTGCTACCCATTACGCCGGCTACTCCGACAATAATATCGTCGTCGGCAATGGTGAGCATCTCACTATTGAGTTTGCGTTCTTTGCCATCAATGGTGGTGAGTGTTTCGCTGTCTGTGCCGCGACGCACGGCTAAATTATCACCCTTCAAAAGTTTGGCATCGTAAGCGTGTAGAGGCTGTCCTAGTTCGTGCATGACATAGTTAGTAATATCAACTACGTTATTGACTGTACGCATACCGATTGCTTCGATGCGGGCGGCAATAGATGGATGTGATGGAGCGATTGTAATTCCTTCAATCACTCGTAAAGTGATGTAAGGGCAATCGCTGCTATTTTCTACAAGTGCTTGGCTAAATTTGCTGCTTAGCTTTTTGTCGCCGAGGGTCTTGGTCAGCTCGTTAAGTGACCAATCTGGTTTTTTTAGTGGGCGACCAAAAAGGGCTGCTACTTCGCGGGCTAGGCCCATGACTGAAAGAGCATCGCCTCTGTTTGAGCGGGGCTCCACATGCAAAATGTAGTCAGCCTTCGTCGGCAATAGTGCCAAAACATCGCTGCCTAAACTTGGTTTGTTGCCATTTTTGTTTAAGATCCAGATGCCTTCGTCTTGGCCTGGGTCTTGCAGATTTTTGGCAATGCCTAGTTCTGGGGGTGAGCAAAGCATGCCATTAGATTTGACACCACGAATGGCTGAAGCCTTAATCAAGAGAGCCGAGCCATCATGGCGGTTTACTACTTTTGCTCCTGGTAGGGCCACTGGTATCAACTGCCCTACTTCAATATTGCCAGCACCACAGACGATATCGAGGGGCTCTTCGCCGTCTTTGATGCGTGTTTTGGTCAGTCTAATTTTGTCGGCATTGGGATGCTGATGAATTTCAAGTATTTCGCCAACGACTATCGGTCCTTCTAAATCGGGGCCGATTATAGTTACTTCTTCTACTTCAAAAGCGCCCATGGTGAGCTTCTCTGCTACTTGATGAGCAGTTAGCCCGCTCAAGTCGACAAACTCAGATAGCCAGTCGAACGAAAGTTTCATTTAAAACTGCTCCAGAAAACGCATGTCATTTGTATAAAAATTGCGAATGTCATTGATGTCGTATTTCAGCATGGCCAGGCGTTCTAGCCCCATACCAAAGGCAAAGCCGCTCCATTCTTCAGGATCGATTCCGACACCTTTGAGAACGTTAGGGTCAACCATGCCGCAACCGAGTAGTTCTAACCAACCCCTGCCACCACAAGTCTTGCAACCTTTGCCGCTGCAAAACGGACATTCACTGTCAAGTTCGGCGCTTGGTTCTGTAAATGGAAAGAAATCGGGACGAAAACGAATTTTTACCGGCTTTTTGAAAAGGGCTTGAATAAAGGCTGAAAGTGTTCCTTTGAGTTGACCAAAATTGACGTCTTTGTCAATCAAAAGACCTTCTACCTGATGAAAGAGTGGATATTTGCGAGCATTGACTTCTTCGTTGCGATAAACCCGACCCGGGGCAATGATGCGCAATGGGGGCTTGGTATTTTCCATCACGCGAATTTGCACTGTAGAAGTTTGGCTGCGCAACAGGCTTGAGGGGCCGATATTTGTATAGAAAGTATCCTGCTCATCGCGGGCTGGGTGAGAGGCTGGAGTATTAAGTGCATCAAAATTGTAGTAGTCGGTTTCGACTTCAGGGCCATCGGCTACTGTGAAGCCCATGCTGTAAAAGATGCTGATAATTTCGTTGCTGATTTGGCTGAGCGGGTGGCTGTGACCGGTCAGGCATCTGCTGCCAGGAATGGTGACATCGATTGATTCTTGGGCCAAGCGCTGATTGAGATTGCTGTCGTATAGCTGGCCGCGTTTGCCGTCGTGGGCTTGTTCAATTTGTATCTTGGCTTGATTACCTAGTTGACCAGCTTTAGGGCGAATAGCTTTATCAAGGCTGGATAAACCGCGCAGCATTATTGTCAGCTCGCCTTCTCGGCCTAGGTATTGCACCCTAAGACTTTCTAGGCTGTCTAAGTCTGGGGCATTATCTATAGCTGCTAGGGCGCTCTTAACTAGAGCGCTGATCTTGGTTTCGAATTCTTGAGCTTCCATCTTGCTAACCTGAGTAATGTTGAGCTTTTGTTTAGATTAGCAGATGAGTCTGGCAGACTACCTTGGAAAGCTCACAGTCGTTGCGATTTGCAATTTTTCTAGACAGAAATTGTCATAATATATGTGTGTCTTTACTTGAGGCGCTTTTTGGGAGTCACTTTGCCAAGACCTAGATTCAAAAATACCAAGCGAGCAGCCCAGAATATTCCGACCACGCGTATATCGGTGATTGTGGTTGATGGTGAACAGATTTTGCTGGTTAAGCACCGAAAAGGCAATCGTCAATATTGGGTGCTTCCTGGCGGTCGGCTCGAATACGGTGAAACTTTTGAAGAATGCGCAGTGCGTGAGATGAAGGAAGAAACAGGCTTAGACGTAAAGGTCGATGAATTTGTATTTCTTTCTGAGGCAATTGCTCCTGACCGCTCCAGACATATTGTCAACGTCTACCTTACAGCTCATGTTGTCGGCGGCATTTTGAAGTTAGGTGACGAGCCTGTTCTTGCGGCTGTTGACTACCTGCCAATCAAAGATCTGCCCTCACTTACGCTCTTTCCACCGGTGGGAAAAACTGTGATCGATTCGTTACCTAGCTCAACCAAAGGGTGCATCAGGTATCTTGGCAATCTTTGGGTGTAGTATCATGCTCAACTCAATATAAAAGTTAGGGAGATCCAGAGATGGCTCAGCAAAAAGGCATGAAAAGAGCAGTCAAGGTAGCTGAAAGAGCTCGCAAGAAAGTTGTGGCTAAGAAAGCTGCTGTTGTTCGCCAAGTGAAAAAACTTGTGAAAGAAGCTAGCCAGGTTGAAAGTAAGCCTGCTAAAGCTCAAAAGGCTGCCAAGTAAGACTTTAAGTCCAAAAAAATGTTACTTCCTCCAGAGTTTGCATCTGGAGGAAGTTTTCTCTTGCTATGGGTTATAGCTCTTTAACTACTGCATGCCTTCGCCGAAGGTAAATATGACGCCGCCGACAGTGACATCTGTACCAGGCTCTGCCCCTGCTTCAATCAATGCGTCAATCACGCCCATCGCCCTAAGACGTTGCCAGAGGCTGAAAAGAGACTCTGGTTCTTTTAGGTTGGTGACTTGAATAATGCGATCGACCCGATCGCTTTCGACCAGCAATCCGCCACCCTTGATTTTAATTACTTCAAAGCCAGTGCTACCGTGATCTACGGCTGCTTCGTCTTCTTCGATACTGGCAGGCTCTTCGGCTGCTGCTAGTTCTTTAAGGCGGGTTACCAATTTGCCGGTTAATTCAAGCAATTCTGGTACACCTACCCGAGAGTAAGCCGACATCAAAAAGACGCTCTCTTTGAGCTTTAGATCGTCCTCATACACCGTTTTTTGCTTCTGCTTAGAGAGGGCAGCAGCAACTTCCTCCTTGATGGCCAAGGCTTCATCTTCAAGCATCATCTCAGACTTGTTTAGAACAACTAACTGGGGCAGTGTACTTAGGTCTTTGTCGTAAAGAGCAAGTTCATTGTTGATGGTCTGCAAATCAGATAAGGGGTTTTCTGAAGTGATGTCAACCATGTGAATTAGCAGTCTGGTGCGCTCAACATGTCGAAGAAAGCTATGACCAAGGCCGATACCTTGAGATGCACCCTCAATTAGGCCAGGAATGTCGGCCATGACAAAGCCTGGACCGCGTTCAGGTTTGACCACGCCGAGGTTGGGTTCGAGGGTAGTGAAGGGATAATCGGCAATCTTGGGTTTTGCCCTTGTAGCGGCCGCCAGGAGGGTGGATTTGCCCGCATTTGGCATGCCGATGATGCCGACGTCAGCTAGCAATTTGAGGGTCAGTTGTAGGCGTCTAGCAATGCCTGGTTGTCCTGGTTCGCAATAGTGCGGTGCGCGCTTAGTTGGTGTTGCTAGCTCGCAATTGCCTTTGCCGCCGTAGCCGCCTTCGGCCACCATCACTCTTTGCTTGTCGGTTATTAAATCGGCAATTACCCGGTCGGTATTCAAATCTCTAACAACAGTTCCTACCGGAACTCTTATGGTTATGTCGTTTCCGGCTTTGCCGTGGCAATTCTTGTTGGCACCTTTTGCTCCAGGCTGTGCTTCAAACTTTTGCTTGAAGCGAAAATCAACCAGGGTGCTCAAGTCGTTGGTAGCCTCTAGATAAACGCTTCCGCCCCGACCACCGTTGCCGCCGTAAGGCCCACCCATGGGCTCATACTTCTCTTTGCGCCACATGACAGCACCGTTGCCACCATCACCCGACAGCACTTCTATTTCTACTTGGTCTATCAATTGGCTCATTTTTGGCTCATTTTCAGAAGTGCTCTCAGATCTGTCTGATAACTAGATAGATCTTATACAGATCCTTTAACTAGAAAATAATTTATATATACTTAACTCTAGATCTGTTTGGTTTTGATTGTCTGCGTGGCAGATAGAAGAGCTATCAAGAATAGCTGGGACCCTTGAGTTTTTCATAGCACTAAAGAATGGCCGCAAGAATACTTATTAAGACCAGGAGGATAGGACTTGGAAGAGAGAATCACAATCCACGAGAAAGCACGTGGTGAGACTATTAACGTGTACATCGGTGAATATCGCGGTACTAAATATCTCCATATTCGCGAATGGTATGTGGATAAAGACCAAGAAGAGAAGCCCACTAAAAAGGGCATTGCTTTGCCTATCGATAAAATACCTGCTTTGAAAGAAGCAATTGATCGCCTGGTACCTGCAGCCGCTGAAGAGTAGAGCTTAAATATCTAGAAAAACCTGTATGCTTAGCTAGTATCTTGATTGGGTGCGCACCTTAAGCTGAAGGAATATCTAAAAATCTTGCTGCAAAAATCTAAAACTGCTTTGTTCGGTATTCTTCCGTTAGTTCTGTCAGTGCTAAGTTTGACCTCCGCAGGGGCTGCCCCGAGCGGAGGTCATTCTCTTAAGAAGACTGAAGAGCTTTCTTCCATTGATGAGGCTGCGGCGATTTCGCCGATAAAACTTTCTACTTTTCGCCCTAAGCAGGGTGAGGTAGTCGAGCTCAGCGTCTTAGCAAAAGATTTGGCTCTTGAGCCTGGTGCCGAGCCTCCAGCTGTCGAATTTCTGGGCAACAAGTATAGGCTCTTTGCCATTGATACTGAAGATGGGGTCGCCTATCGCGCACTATTGACGGTGCCGGTGGTGCAGAAAGTGGGGTCGACTGCAGTTACTGTCGGGCCATTGTCAACACGCGTAATTGTTATGGATGCTCACTATCCAGTGCAAAGACTAACTCTTCCTCCGTCCAAGAACAATTTCAATATGGCCAAAGGCGAAGAAGAAGCAGTCGACAAGGCAAAAGCTACTGTTTCATCAATACGTCACTGGAATAAGAATTTTAATGCTCCTTCAAAAGCACGGTTGTCGGCTGGCTTTGGTTTGCGCCGCATCGTCAACGGCAAGCTCTTGCCCGACTATTTTCATAGTGGCTTAGATTATGCTGGTTTCCAGGGCAGCCCCATTGTTGCTTGTGCACCAGGAGTGGTGGTTTTGGCCAGTACAGGTGTTTTTAAGCTGCATGGCAATACTGTGGCCATAGACCACGGGCAGGGTGTAGTTTCGTTCTATATTCACATGCAGAAGATCAATGTTAAATTGGGCCAGAAAGTGGATGCAGGGCAGTTAATTGGTGCTGTCGGCCAAACGGGAAGGGCCAACGGACCGCACTTGCATTTTAGTATCTACTGCAACAAAGTCGCCTCTAATCCACGCCAGTGGTATCTCAAAGCTTTCTAGTTGAGTATTAGCCAACAAAAAAAAGGAGCAATTGCTTGCTCCTTTTTCTGTTACCAAAGTGCTGTGTTACCTGCGCCTTGAACTAATTGCTTCCTGAATGGTTTCCGAGATTATGTGATTCCGGGATTACTTGATTCCTGGCTTCCGGGATTCCTGGGACTCCTGGGATTCCTGAACTTTGTAGTTTAGAACTACATGGGTTGAGCTTTGTTCCAGAAGGCTTCTTTGATAGCCTTTGAGGAGGTTGACTCAGAGCTGATTGTCACGCTGGCTGGAGCGAAGAGGAATACACCATCACCAATGCGCTGTTGGTGGCCATCAATGGCCCAGCAAGCACCGGATAGAAAATCTACTACTCTTTGAGAGCCTTCGTTGTCGAGCATATGAAGATTGAGTAGGACCGACTTGCGACCGCGAAGATGTTCAACAATATCCAATGACTCTTCGAACTGTCTAGGTTCAATTACCAGAACTTCGCTGACGGCTTGGGCATTGGGGTGATCCAATATCTTGGCGCCGGTGCCAGGAAGCATTTGGTGAACTCTTGCTGGCTTCACAGGCTCTTGGGCATGTGCAACCGGGTCGAGTGCTAGTTGTCCATTGGTAGCGTAAACGTCGTCGGAAGTCTCAAAAAGATCTTCGAAATCCTCGCGCTCGTAGTTATCTGCAGGCCCAAACCAGAAGCTTTTGAACTTTTGAACGATGCTCACTACTTTCCTCCTTACCCTATTGGTCTAATAAAATTGTCTATACCGCTGACTCTGTCTATCTTTACGTATTTACTTTTACGTCTCAATTTCCCGCTGTGAAAACTTGTATGTGGCTAATTGCCAAAAATTGCTCTACCGAGCCTAATCATAGTTGAACCACATATGATGGCTTCTCGCCAGTCATCTGACATTCCCATTGACAGTTCTTTGAGGGAAATACTAAACTCGCGATTGAGTTGATCGCGCAGTGAGCTGAGACCGCTAAAGCTGTCATGCCATAGCTTTACGTCATTTGTTAGAGGAGTGATTGTCATCAAGCCCTCTACCTTTATAGAAGGTAGAGCCAGGATGGTTGAAAGATTTTTTCGAAGTTCTTCTTTTGTGAATCCTGATTTGGAATCGTCAGCCAGAATTTTGACCTGTAGGAGAATCGACTGAGTGGTGCCTTTTTGGCAAGCTATTCGAGAAACCTCTTCAGCCAGGCTAAGAGAGTCAACTGAGTGAATCAAAGCAAAGTTGCCAACAGCTTGCTTGACTTTGTTTGACTGCAAGTGTCCGATAAAATGCCAATTCGAATTTAGTGCTACGTGTGGTGGCAGCTCGTCGCGCTTTTTTAGGGCGTCTTGTATGCGACTTTCACCAAACTCACTAACTCCAAGTGAAAATGCTTCCTCGATTTGAGCGTTGGTGGCATGTTTGGTTACGGCGATCAACCTCACGGCTTGATCGTCGATAGCTTCTCTCACTTTTGCGAGATTGGCGGCCACTGCGGAGTTTCCTCGAGGTGTTTGGTGACTACTGGGTTGGTCAGGCATTTTGCTAGCGAGCTACTTTCGGTTTCTTTGAGCAAACCGTGCGACCAGAAGTTTTAGGTCTGTGGCGGTTGAAAAAAAAGCATCACCACCGATGCCACCACCGACGCCTACTATTAACGCTCGGATAAGATCCCTTTGTCAAGTCTCCACAGAAAATTTATCTTTGCCGTGGTGGCCCAGTGGCGCTTTGTCAGTGGGTGGATTCTATATCTGTTTTAGCTACCAGGGTTGTGCTGCTTACATTTAATTGGTGCTGAATATATGCCTTATGCAAAGACTGCTGTGATATCTCCAATGGTGCACTAAATTTCTTTAGTCTAAGGTTGAGGCTATTGCGTAAGCAATTCCGGCGGCCAAAATGGCAGCCGTCTCACCTCGCAAAATATTGCTGCCGAGTGAAACTTTTTGGAAAGCACTTTTCAAAATCAGAGTTTTTTCTTCCTCAGTGAAGCCACCTTCTGGGCCACCAAGAATAGAGATACTAAGGCTACTGCGGCTGTCAAGTGCGACTCTGTTAGCGATAATAGGTTCGAGATATTGAACCAAATTTGGTGCTTGGTCGCGCTCGCTCAAAAGTAGCTTCAGCGTTGTTTTTGATGAATCGGTGTCTTCTAATTCGAGCAGATCGGCGAGGGCAACTGGCTGGTCGAGTATGGGCAAAAGCAGCCTTTCTGATTGCTCGGCAGCTTCTTTAATGATGTTGTGCCAGCGCTTTTGTCGGCCTTCGCTCTCCTCTTGCCCTTTTACTTTTACGACAGTGCGTGTGGTGGAAAAAGGAATAATGCGATCGACGTTTAGCTCTGTCAGTTTTTCGAGGGCCAATTCAAATCGAGGACCTTTGAGCAGCGGTAGCATGCTGACGACTTGGCATTTCGATTGACTTGTTGCCCGAGCGTCAGCTAATAACTCACTTAGCTCAAAAGTGACAAGGCTACGGGCTATGCGGCAAATTTTCGCCTGCCACATATTGCCCAGGCCATCTAAAAGCTTGACTGAATCACCTTGCTCGAAGCGCAACACATGTATCAACTGGTGGGCTGTTGCCGCATCATCGAGCTCCACTAGGCTAGCTATCTGCCCACCACCTTTGCTAAATGCTTGCTCCGGCAGAAAGAAGTGAGACAAGTTTTTGTGATTATTGCTGCTGCTTGTGTTCGGGTGTCGTTTTGACATTGTCTTTTCTGTTCTTAGGGGCCGATTTGATTAAGTTCGCATCATTCTACGGGCATTCTACCTGCAATATTGTTTAAAGACAGCCACAGTGCTGATGTTGGGCAAATTGGCCAGGTGTCGTAGTGCTATAATCACCCTTTGCGTATATTACTGTCAGTATTGCTGGTAGCAGTAATCTGTGTCACTGCCCATCATATGGAAGAGTTGGAAGAGATGGACTTAAAAGACTGGTTCGCTAGCCGGCAAAAGCGTAAAGAGATTCAGGAAGTGATCAAGCAGCCCCTGACAACCGACGAGTATTGCGCTCTCTGGAAGCAGTGCTTCCAATGTCGGGAATTGCTTTATACCCGCGACTTGCGCACTAACTTAGATGTCTGCCCGAAGTGTGATTATCATTTTCGAGTTGGTGCCCTAGATCGCATTGAACAATTGGCCGATGAAGGTTCTTTTGATGAGCTAGATGCTGACATGCGCTCGTCAGATCCTTTGACATTCTTTGACACTGAGGCATACGTAAAAAGACAAGACGAAGCCACTCGCAAATCTGGCCTGCGCGAAGCTGTCTTGACTGGTCTTTGCCGCATTGACGGGCATGAAGCAGCACTAGGCTGCATGGACTTTGGCCACTTTGGTGGCTCTATGGGGTCCGTGGTGGGTGAGAAAGTCACACGCCTGACCGAAGCCGCCATGGAGCGCAATTCGCCCTTAATTGTGGTCAGTAGCTCTGGTGGTGCCAGAATGCAAGAAGGTATTTTGAGCTTGATGCAAATGGCTAAGACTAGCTCAGCGCTCAAGTCATTTGCCGATTCTGGCAACCTTTATATATCAATTTTGACTGAGCCTACTTTTGGCGGAGTGACTGCCAGTTTTGCCATGCTTGGCGACTTTATTATCGCTGAGCCAGGTGCCAGAATTGGCTTTGCCGGTAGGCGAGTAATCGAACAAACAATCAGGCAAAAATTGCCCGCTGATTTCCAAACCGCTGAGTACTTGCTCAAGCATGGTCAAGTAGATATGGTTGTCAGCCGCAATAAGCTTAAAGAGACCTTGGCCCGCTTGATTGCTTTTCACAAACCAGCTCCTCAAGTTGTTTCTGGCAAGTCTGACAAGTCTGACAAGAAGATTAGCGGTGAGCCTTCAACCGCCGGGCGAACTTAGAACTCAACCCTTCGCTTTCTCACCCCTCAACATCATTAAGTCAATCAATAAGCTGGAGTGCAATGGCTACTGTCGAAAAAAAACCGATACCACTAGAGTTTGAGCAACCACTGGCTATTCTCGCTCAAAATATGGAAGCGTTAGAAAAACAGCTATCAGACAATCCAGAGCTGGAAGGCGATCTGGAGCGCATGCAAGATCAGTACAATTCGCTTAAACGTTCCTTGTATTCAAATCTTAGACCAATCGATCACCTGGCCATTGCTCGTCACCCGCAGCGGCCCTACACGCGTGACTACTTCTCGACCTGGGATCCAGGTTGGGTAGAGCTGCACGGCGATCGTAAAGGTGTAGACGATGGCGCTATGGTTGGTGCCCTTCTAGAAATTGATGGTATCAAAATGGTGGCTGTCGGTACGCAAAAAGGACGCACTCTGCGCGATAAGCAGCATTGCAATTTTGGTATGCCTCAGCCAGAAGGGTATCGCAAAGCACTGCGCCTTTTCCACCATGCTAACAAGTTCCATTTGCCAATTCTCTGCTTAATTGATACACCTGGTGCTTACCCAGGGCTGTCAGCAGAAGAGCATAATCAATCGCAGGCCATAGCCGAAAATTTGATGGAGTTGGCCGGAGTGACAGTGCCGGTGGTGGCAGCTGTTACTGGTGAGGGTGGCTCTGGGGGAGCACTGGCAATTGGTGTAGCTAACCGTATCTTAATGCTTGAGCATTCTGTTTACTCTGTAATCACCCCAGAAGGTTGTGCCTCTATTCTCTGGCGCTCTAATGACAAAGTATCTGAAGCTTGTCAGGCCATGAAAATGACAGCCAAAGAGATTCTCCAGCTAGGAGTTATTGATCAGGTGATCAGCGAGCCGCTAGGTGGAGCACATCACGATTATCAAACCGCGGCTGAAAATCTCAAGAAAGCCATCGTTAGCCAAATGACCGAGTTGATGAAGCTCTCGCCCGAGCAGGTGAGAAAAGATCGTCAAGATAAGTTCAGACGCTTTGGTAGCTTCCGCTAAAGCAAACTAAGTCTAGTTGCAAAAATCTAGTTTAGTGAGCTTGCTTCTTAGCTTTGGCCAATAGATTCTTAGCGGTTTGACCTTGGTTCGACTTTGAAGGCACTTGCTGTAGCACAGCTATGGCTTCAGTGTACTTCTTGTCTTTCATATAGAGCTTGCCCAGGCTGACGCAAGTTGTGTAGTACTTGTCAAATAGTTCAGGTGGTAGTTTGCCTTGAGTTTTTTGAGCCTTCATCAAACTAACAGCTTGCGCTAATTTACCAGCCTTAATTAGGGCCTCTGGGTCATCTTCAATGCCAGCTTTTACTTCGGAGCCTTTGTTCCACGGCATCATGGCCTGGAACTGGGCAGAAGTCAGTGCAAATACCACAGCTGCACCAATCAACAAGACTGTCACTAAAATCGGCACAAGGCGAAGAATTTGTGATGCACCAGAGGCGCCACCGCGACCTGCCGAAAAATTTGTAGAATTGCGGTTTTGACTGTTGGATACATCGGCATGTCGCTGAGCGTCTCTATAAGCAGCCACTTGATCAGCATAATTACTGCTCATCGAACGACTTTCTTCACCAGCTTGACCAGCACCTGCACCAGTTCCTAAAGCGGCAGGGTTGGTGGCATTCTGCTGCTGCAGCATTTCGCGAGTAAGCGGACGCTGTTGTAGCATTTCGCGCGATTCTTTGCGATGCTGCAGAGTTTCGTCTTGGGCCAAGGGGCCAGGGGCAATGTCTTTGTGTACAGTCTGGGTTGTGGCAACAGAGGGTTTCTCTGGTTCTTTCATGGCGTCTTCTAGAGCTTGAGAGAGCTCGTCCATTGTTTGATAACGATCGTTTGGATTTTTTAGAAGAGTTTTGTGCACCACTTGCATCAGTGCTTCAGGGAAATTGAGATCTGGTCTCATTTCATTTAGTGGTAGTGGTGTGTCTGAAAGATGCATGGCCATAACTCGCACCAACTCATCATGTTGGAACGGCACTTCACCAGTCAGTGATTCGTAAAAAACAATTCCTAAAGAGTAGATGTCACTTCTGTGATCTACTTTGCTTGAGGTGCACTGTTCTGGGCTCATGTATGTAGGGCTGCCACAGACAGTTCCTGTGCGTGTAATCTTGGCCTGGTCTGACTCTTCTTGCACCAGCCTAGCGATACCAAAGTCGACCACAATAGGAAAGTTCTTTTGTCCGCCCCGTTCAACCAATACAATATTTTCTGGTTTGATGTCGCGGTGCACCACTCCTTGTCTATGTGCTTCAGCTAAGGCGGCACAAACTTGAGTGAAAATTGGTACGGCTTCAACTGGCGGGATATGGTTTACGTCAGCGATGAAGTCGGAGAGCGGAGTGCCGTTGAGCAGATCCATGGCGATATAAGGTCTACCACCACCCTGCGGAATTACACCAAAGTCGTAAATGGTAATGATGTTTGGATGATTGAGGCGACTGGATGCCTTAGCCTCTTGTTTAAAGCGTTTGATGAATTCGTCATCGGATACTAAGTAGTCATGTAGAACTTTGACTGCTACTTCGCGACCAATCAACTCCTGAACGGCTCGATATACTGTCCCGGCAGAGCCTTGGCCAATAACCGATTGAATCTTGTAGCGACCCTCCACCACCATGCCAAGCAGGGGATCATCACCAACGGTGACCATTGACGAACCATCTCGTGGGCAGATGTCTTGTTCGCCAGCAGTCTGAAAATTACAAATCAGACAAAGTTTCATACAAATTCGCTAGCGCTGCCAGTTCTTTCTAGTAAGTAGTAAATGACCTGCCAACAGGCTAATTCCCCCATGCCATCCTTACTTTAATTACCCAGAGCGGGAATCTGCAAACTCATTTGTGTCAAAAACCTTATTTAAGACCAGAATATCGTATATTCGCCTAATTTAATATCTCAAAAGAAGAAAAGCAAATATTAACTGGCTGGGTAAAGCAAAGCAGAGCTGGCCTTTACATCTCTCATCGGCCTTTAAATTGCTTCAGATAGGTTTGCCAAGGTAGCAAAGTGACCGCCAAGCGGACAGAATTAACAGATAAATCCTTGGTGTAAAAACCGGGGTTCAAGAAAACCGCCAGTTCTCAGGAGACCTAAATTTTGTCGTCCGCAAAAAGTAAAACCCCGCTCTTGCTCATTTTCATGACCGTCTTCATTGACCTTATGGGCTTTGGGCTGGTCATTCCCATCCTGCCAACCTACGCTCAACAACTGCAGGCTTCTGACTTTATGGTTGGTCTTTTGATTGCCAGCTATTCGATCATGCAATTCTTGTTCACGCCTTTCTGGGGGCGTTTGTCAGATCGAATTGGTCGAAGACCAGTGCTCTTGATAAGTTTGGCAGCCTCTTTGGTCGGTTACTTAATCTGGGGTTTCTCCACTTCGCTGATTTGGCTATTTGCTTCCCGTATCGTAGCTGGCTTTGGTAACGCCAACATTGCTGTGGCGCAGGCCTATATCGCCGACATCACCACCAAAGAGAACCGTGCCCGGGGCATGGGCATGGTAGGAGCTGCCTTTGGTCTGGGATTCGTCCTCGGACCAGCTTTGGGCTGCCTATTAGTGGACCATGGACTAGGCTTTGTCGGTTTTGTTGCCGCTGGCTTTAGCTTTGTCGACTTGGTTTTGACTTTCTTCCTTTTGCCCGAGCCAAAAGAGCGCGGTTCGTTTGGCAACGATCGCTTTGGTCTAGGTATAGATTTCTATATCAAGAATGTCACTAGTGCCAAGTTGCGTATATCCTTCTTGATTTTCTTTGTCTCTACTTTCGCCTTCGCCAACATGGAAGCAACTCTCGTTCTGCTGACCAGTAAGCTTTACAACTGGGGTCCTAAAGAAAATGGTTTGCTCTTTGTCTATATAGGTATTCTCATTGTCATTGTCCAAGGTGGAATGATTCGCCAACTAACAAAGAAGTACAGTGAGAAGAAACTGATTACCGTTGGCTCGTTCTTGATAGCCGCTGGGTTGTTCCTCACACCGGTGACGAACAGTTGGATAGTTCTGGCACTGGCAATGACTTTGCTTTCTATCGGTTCTGGTATAAACAACCCCTGCAACCAAAGTATCATTTCAAAACTGGCTCCAGAAGAGACTGTTGGTGGTGTTCTAGGTTTGGGTCAATCGGTTTCAACCTTGGGCCGAATATTTGGACCAATTGTTGGCTGTGCTCTCTTTGAGAGATTTGGATATTTCAGTCCTTACCTCGCGGGTGGGCTATGCATGATAATTGTTGTAGCAATGAGCTTTAAGCTTCCTGAAACAGAGCCGGGAGCCGCTACGGCCGCTTAAGTAAGCACTTGGCATGATGTTAAATCTGCTTTAAATCCCGCTTTTCATCCTGGTCAGCGCTTGAAAAGTGTGGCCTGGTGCGTATATTCGTGATATATTATTTTTGGCTCAAGTTTTTGGCAGGTTCTTAGTGATTGCTTAACTTCGTCTGCGGTATTTATATCCAGTGCAGTCACAAAATAAGAACGAGAACACAGAACTCACATATTGAAACTGTTTCGGCCAATTTACGTCACTAAGAGCATTACCTAGGCATCACTTATAAATTTAGAACGCACACTATTCAGAACGTAGAGAACATTGATATGGCAGTAAATAAGAAAGAAAATAAATCGTATTCGCTTGGAGCAAATCTCCCAAACGCCCAGCCTGAGCAGAAAGATGATGTTCAGTCGCGCTATCAGCAAGACTTTAGTCGCTACCAAGCACAAATTGAGAAAACACGTCGAGTGTTCGAGGGCTCTGAAGCTGCTTAGCTGTTTCAGTTAGGCAAACCAGACATTAGGCAATCTTCACCTGGGGCTAAGGCCCATGGGCTCTGCACATTAGATAGATCAGCTAGGTAGATTGTCAATTGTGTGGTCTTATCTAAGCTTCAGGTCTAATTTAGAGATTGTTGGAGGCCCTACACAATGAAGGCGATGGTATTAGCGGCAGGAGTCGGCTCAAGGCTCGACCCGCTCACCGCATGTTTGCCCAAACCGCTTGTTCCGGTCGCTAATTTTCCAGTGATGGAACATCTGCTAAACCTTCTCAAGGCTCATGGTTTCACCGATGTTATAGCTAACTTGCACTATCTGCCTGAATGCTTGATTGAGTATTTTGGTGATGGTAAGAAATTTGGTACCAACATACAGTTTCGGGTCGAAGAAAAGCTTAGTGGCGATGCCGGTGGTGTTCGTTATTGTCGAGATTTTCTAGAAGACGGAACGTTCATTGTCTTGATGGGTGATCTGCTTACTGACGCCGATCTCTCCCATATTGTCGCCGAGCACAAGCGCAAAAAGGCCATAGCTTCAATTGGTTTGAAGCGAGTGCAAGATGTCAGTCGATTTGGCGTTGCAGTGCTCGACGAAAATGATTTCATAGTTGGTTTTCAGGAAAAACCGAGTAAAGAAGAAGCGCTTTCAAACCTGGCTTCTACTGGGATTTACATTCTTGAACCAGAAGTGTTTAAGCATATGCCCGAAAGTGGCGACTACGGTTTTGGTCGCCAGCTCTTTCCTGCTTTGGTTAAGGCTGGTTTGCCTGTTCTCGGTGTGCCAATTGAGTCTTATTGGTCTGATGTCGGTACGATCGAACAGTATCAAAGCTCTAATTTTGACGTTTTATCTGGTCAATTTAAAACCAATCTTCCTGGCTATCGTCATGAGAAACGAGGACCGTATTCTCTCTATCTAGCTGATGGTGCTGTAGTAGACAGCTCCGTTGAAATTGTTGGCAACGTAATTGTCGGTAAGAACGCTGAGGTCAAAGCTGGTGTCATCCTGCGCGGCAATGTTGTGATTGGTGAAGGCAGTGTAGTTGAGGCTGATTGTAGGCTAGTTGATACAATTTTGTGGCACGCTAGCACAATCACTAGTGCAACCACCCTTGATGGCGCCATAGTATCGCCAGCTGGTCTGGTACAAGTTGAAAAAAATGATGAAGGCAGAGTGACCGCCGACCCAAAGAAGTTGGGACCTGCTAATCAAACGCAGGTCCAAATCCGAATACTTGAGTCGGTTGGGGCCTGCGTTTAATCAGCTATATAACAACGCCAGCACAAATATATAAGATCAGGAAGGGCACTTGGCTGCACTTGGGCCTGCTATTGCTTTTTTTGCAGTAACGGCAATTGCTGGCTCATAGTCAGCATTATCTTTCTCAGCTAGCTGTGCGGCTTTCCAGATTTCCATCCAAAGCCAATAGTGAAAAGGATTGAGTTTTTCAATGTCAAGCGTTTCAACGGGCTCTAGCAAAGAGAGCCAGGTATGGGGATTAGGAAATCGTTTGGCGAGGCTGTAGCAGTCTGCCATCCAGAGAACTTGATCTGTTGTTTCTTTGGTGACCATGGCCTTCATCCCCGTCGTGCTAGTAGTTCTTTTGAACTTTTGCCTTTCCCCTACAAAGTAGTAATACCCAAATCAGCGGGCTGCGAAACCGACAGTTTTGGTTGGCGCTATACAAATTTTCATTGAGCCGCTGGCCGTGATTTGAAACTCAGATACCTAGCTAGTCTTCAACATGACTGGTTAGCCTGGGGGCCAGAGCATGCTGCGCCCACCGAGAATGTGTATATGCAGATGGCCCACTGATTGACCGCCATCAGCTCCGGTGTTCACTACTAAGCGAAAGCCATTTTCTAGTTTTTCTTTTGCCGCGATTAGTGCGGCCTGCTGAAACAATTCACCTATCAACAATTTGTCGTCTACCATGGCGATATTTCGATAGTGCGCTTTGGGGATAACCAATAGATGGTTGGGTGCTTGAGGAGTTATGTCTTTGATGGCAAAGCAATTTTTGTCTTCATGGATAAAAGTAGAGCTAATTTTGCCGCTGCCAATCTTGCAAAATAGACAATTACTTGTCTCTTCGTTCTCTTCTAGTTTGTCTTTCAAGTTTGTGTCCTTGTTTAAGTCGGTAAAAAAAGAAAGTACTATTTCTTCAGAGAGTTTATCCTTTTAAGTGACAAAATCTCAGATAGTGAAGTGAGGGTGAATTTCTTGGTGATCTGTGGAAGAAAGCCAAGAGAAACTATATAAGGTTTGGAGTGAATTAGATGACAAGTGATGGGAATATCCTGCCCCGCTTCGTGCAATTGCAGAAAACGCTGACCTCATCTCTTCGCCTAAAGGACGTATTAGACTCAGTTGTTGCTATGTTCACCGATTTGGCTGGTGGCGCAAAAGTAGCCATTTTTCTGGCCGACAATGAAAGCATGTCTTTCAAGCTTATGGCGGCAAAGGGTTATACCGAGGGGTCTTTGGACCAGCTCAAGATCGTTCCTTTTAACCTCGAGAGCTTGCTCAAGTATGTCTATCAGAAACGCACTGGTTTTGCTGCTGTAGATGCCGCTTCGGCCCCTGATTTTAGCGCTACCATTATGAAGCGCGAGTCTTCTAACGGCCAACTAGCTCTACCGATGAGTACTGCCAACATGCTCGTGGGCGCAGTTCTCATGGAAGTAAATAATAGTCAGGTGCTCGGGCTGAAAGAGTTTCTCCAAGAATTAGCCGATCTCTGCGCTATCGCCATAGCTAACGCCGTTATGTTTGGCCGCAGCGAATATGAGCGCGAGCGATTGGCCACACTGTACACCGCTACCTGTGCCCTGAACGACAGTGCTCTTGAGATTACACAGGTGTTGCAAGTGGCAGCCGATACTTCCCTTGTCTTGGCTAATACGCCAAGCTGTGCCATTGTTCTGCTGGACGAGGCCAATGACTCTTTTCAACTAGCTGCTTTCAAAGGTCTGGATGGTCAGAGTTTGGGCGAGTTTGATATGAGTGTTCGCAAGTCAATTGCTGGCAGTTGTTTGCGTTCAGGCAAAACAGAGGTTCTCGGCGACGGCTCTAGAGAGCCATTTGGCTTGCCTCGGGCTATGGGTGGGCGACCTTTTGCCAGTGCGGTGGCCCTACCTCTTGTATTTGATCAGCGCAAAATTGGTGTACTTGAAGTGTTTTCAACTGATTCTCGTGCTTTTCAGCGTGAGCAAATTGAGCTACTTGAGTCGCTCACCAAACAAGTCTCGACATCTCTCAACATTGCCCTCTCTCATGAGTCGAATAGCTCTGCTGCTTTTCTTGATGCCCATACGGGCCTTTCCAATCGGGTGCATTTTGAACAAGCTTTGTCTAAAGAAATAGATCGCTCTCAGCGCCATAGCCGTGAGATGGCGCTGCTTTTGGTTGACATCGATCACCTCAGCCAGATTAATGACATGCTTGGTCAAAATCGTGGTGATGAGGCAATCAAGCATGTCGCTAATACGATTCAGCTTACCTTGCGTGACATTGATTTACCTGCCCGCTATGGCGGTGAAGAGTTTGCCATTATGTTGCCTGAAACCAGCCACGCCAGTGCTCTTGAAGTGGCTGAGAGGCTGCGTCAGAAAGTGCGCAAATCACCAGCTCCTGGCATTGGCTTAATCACTGTCTCAATCGGCGTGGCAACCTTTCCGGGCAATGCCGATGGTGCCGCCGCAATATTGAGAGATGCTGAGCAAGCACTTAATGTAGCCAAGTTTGAAGGGCGAGACCGCATTAAGGGTGCTCAAACTGGAAGCCATAGTGAAAGTGGCTCACTGTCCTGGAATGATCTGGCTAGCCAAGCGAAGATGGCCGTAATATCTGAAAGGCAAGCGCGCTTGCAGAGCCGCCTCACTGCCACTCCAGAATATGCTACTTGGCTAGCAAAGCCCGGTAGTCTGGTTGGTAAGAAGAAAGGCATTTAAAAAGTGTTCTGGGGCTTTGTATTTTTAGGTAATGGCTAATTCTTAAGAAATATAGCCAAACAAGCGCTGGTCTTGGTTTTCATCTATACACTTCATGTTGTGAGCAATCTCCCTGTTCCTCTATTAAGGCGAACGAGTAGATTGGCTCCACTACACATTTAAATTGCGAGTGACTCTTCGTAATAGGAGGATAGAACCTTGGCTACTGCATCTGCGAACAAGCTTCAACTGAAACCATTGGCTGACCGCGTTGTTTTGAAAAAACTAGACGCTGAAGACAAAACTTCAGGCGGCATTGTCCTTCCTGATACTGCCAAAGAGAAGCCGCAGCAAGGCGAAATCTTGGCCGTAGGACCTGGCCGTGTTGATGATAAAGGCAACCGTACACCGATGGAAGTAAAAGTAGGCGACAAAGTGTTGTTCGCTAAATACTCTGGTACTGAAGTCAAAATCGAAGGCGTTGAATACCTAATCATGACTGAGCGTGACATTCTCGCTGTAGTCGGTTAATTCAAGTCTTAAAGCTCAATCAAATAATCAAACCCTATAAAGATTAGGAAGGAAAAACGAAAATATGGCTAAGCAAATTGTTTATGGCGAACATGCACGTCGCGCTCTTGAGCGTGGTCTTGACCATGTTGCCAACACAGTTAAGTTGACATTGGGACCAGCCGGTCGCAACGTCGTTCTAGAGAAGAAATTTGGCGCTCCACAAATCATCAATGATGGCGTCTCAATCGCTAAAGAAATCGAACTTGAAGATCGTCTAGAGAACGCTGGCGCACAGTTGATTCGTGAAGTTTGCTCCAGAACCAATGACAATGCTGGCGACGGTACAACCACCGCTGCTGTGCTTGCTCAAGCTATGGTCAAAGAGGGCCTACGCAACGTCGCTGCTGGTGCTAATCCGATGGTTCTCCGTCGTGGTATTCACAAAGCTGCTGAAATGGCTGTTGCTGAAATCAAACGCATTGCTAAGCCAGTTGAAGGCAAAATTGAGATCACTCAAGTTGCCACCATCTCTGCTGGCAACGATGAAGAAACAGGCAAGATTATTGCTGATGCAATGGAAAAAGTGGGCAAAGACGGCGTAATCACCGTTGAAGAATCCAAATCACTTTCAACAGAACTCGAAGTTGTTGAAGGCATGCAGTTCGACAAAGGCTTCGTTTCTGCTTACTTCGTCACCGACGGTGAAAAAATGGAAGCAGTTTTGGATGATCCTTATATCCTCTGCATCGACAAAAAAGTAAACTTGCTTGCCGACCTAGTTCCAGTTCTAGAAAAAGTTGCTCGCGCTGGCCGTCCATTCATGCTTATTGCAGAAGATGTAGAAGGCGAAGCTCTTGCTACTTTGGTTGTTAACCACCTCCGCAAAGTACTTCCTTGCTGCGCAGTCAAAGCCCCAGGATTTGGCGATCGTAGAAAAGAAATGTTGAAAGACATTGCTATTCTTACCGGCGGTCAAGTTGTATCTGAAGAAGCTGGCATCAAGCTCGAAAACGTCACTGTTGAAATGCTTGGTAAAGCTCGCCAAATTCGCGTCAACAAAGACAAGACCACAATCGTTGCTGGCAACGAAACCAAGGCTGAAGTTGAGAAGCGCATCAGCGTAATCAAACGCCAAATCGAAGATTCAGATAGTGAATTCGACAAAGAAAAACTACAAGAGCGCTTGGCCAAATTGGCTGGTGGCGTTGCAGTTATCAAAGTTGGTGCTGCTACTGAAACTGAACTCAAAGATCGCAAACTTCGCTTTGAAGATGCTTTGAATGCTACTCGCGCTGCTGTTGAAGAAGGTTATGTCCCTGGTGGCGGTACCTCACTTCTAAACATCTCCAAAAAGCTTGAAAAAGAAAAAGAGAAGTTGCACGGTGACGAGCGCACTGGTTTCGAAATCGTAGTCAAATCTTTCGAAGCTCCTGTCCGTCAAATCGCTGATAACGCTGGTCTTCCTGGCGAAGTCGTGGTTGAGCGTGTCAAAGAGCAGAAAGAAGGCTTCGGCTTCAATGCTATGACTTTCGAATATGTTGATATGGCTAAAGCCGGTATCATCGATCCAGCTAAAGTTGAGCGTTGTGCCATTCAAAATGCTTCTTCTATCGCTGCTATGTTCCTCACCACTGAAGCTTTAGTGGTTGATGTTCAAGACGAGAAGAAACACATGGGAATGCCAGCCGGCGCTGGAATGGGCGACTTCTAAATCACTGTGAAAACAGTCTTCTAGAGAGAGCTCAAAGCTAAAGCTGAAAGCAAATCAAAAGCCAAAAGGCGAGGACATTGTCCTCGCCTTTTGCATGGGAGCCAATAAAGCAAATTGACTCCAAAGGGGCAGTGAATCTCACTGAGCTTTTTTCAAAAAGAAAAACATGTAGCCACATGTGGGTTCTCTTTGAGATTCGCTGCACTGCTCGGTTGATCAGGACTCAGGACTCAGGACTCAGGACTCAGGATTGATCCATCGCTAAAGCAAGTAAGTGAAGACTGCATTTCAATTGCTTGCTTACTATCTGATCATAGCTTTGCTGCAAGTCTTGGCCATCTACCCAAACCAGTATTTTTTGTATGGTCAGCCTATGTTATTGCTCTAGCCAAGGCTCTACAATATTTAGCTCTATCATCGGCATTGCAATCTTTATATAGTGAGGCCCCATGTCTATAGACCGCTCGCGACAATCAGATGGCACGCTGCGCCGTGGCCTCTATCCTGAAATAGAACCATATAAAACAGGCATGCTTGATACCGGTGATGGTCATGAAGTTTATTACGAGTTATGCGGTAACCCATCTGGTCAGCCTGCTGTGTTTTTACATGGTGGTCCTGGTGGCGGTTGCTCAGCTTCTCATCGACGGCTATTTGACCCGGCTAAGTACAATATTTTGCTTTTTGATCAAAGAGGATGTGGTCGCTCTCTGCCCCATGCTTCTTTAGAAAACAATACGACCTGGCACCTTGTTGCTGATATTGAAAAATTGCGTCAGCTTTGCGGTTTTGACAAGTGGGTTGTCTTTGGTGGCTCTTGGGGCTCCACTTTGGCCTTGGCCTATGCTGAAAAGCATGCTTCGCAAGTAAAAGCTTTGATATTGCGTGGTGTTTTTACTCTTAGACGCTTTGAGCTTGAGTGGTATTACCAGTGGGGCGCATCTCTATTCTTCCCTGAAAAATGGCAACGCTTCGTTGAACCAACTTCGGGCTTGCAGAGCGATATGATTGCGGCTTACAACAAGCTTCTCACCAGCAGCGATGAACCTGTACGCTTAGCTGCCGCTCGAGTCTGGAGCGTGTGGGAAGGCGAGACCACAACTCTTTTGCCTAATGAAGACAATAGTGCCCATTTTGCCGATGATCATTTCGCTTTGGCTTTTGCTCGCATCGAGAATCACTATTTCTCCAACGCTGGTTGGATGGAAGATGGTCAGCTTATTAAAGAGGCCAGCAAATTGCAGGGCATACCTGGAGTAATTGTTCAGGGACGTTATGACATGGCCTGTCCACCAATTTCAGCCTACGATTTGCACAAGGCTTGGCCCACCAGTGAATTGAAAATGGTTGAAGATGCCGGTCACGCTTACAACGAACCAGGTATTTTGCATCATCTAATAGAAGCGACAGACAAGTTTGCCTAGGCTCTGTTTTCGATTGGCGAATCAACAAGCTGTTTTTGCAGCCTACTTTATGCTGGCAGTTGTTCTCACTCTTGCTTTGTGCCCAAGTGCGCATGCTGAGGAAGTCTTACCGCTTCCCAATCATTTGCATAGGGTTTCGACGTTTCCGTCCAATGAATTTGGACATCTTTACGACGAATGTATTATGTGGCGCTCGGATGACGAGATATTCGTGGCTACACAACGACCTGTTAAAAGTGTTCGAGAACTGACTAAGGAAGAACTACCAGCGTATCTGAAAGGCAATTCTGAGAAATCCCCTTTGCTCATCTTGTATACTGCCAAAAAGGCCAGCAAATACCCAATTCCTATTGTAGAAGTTTTTCTGCAACTTGAGCCCATTGCGAGCTACTTTTGCGCTCTTGGCTACAAAAAGGTAGTCGTAGCTGGACACTTTGGCCCGCTTGGGACTTTCGGGCCATACTATGCTTACGATTCAGACGGCGATGATACTAAAGCCAATCCAAAAGCCAGACTGTACTAGCATGCAAATCCGCTGCCATTCCTTAAGGCAATGTATACTGGCCTTACTCGGTTTGTGGACAGAATTTTGGTTAATCGCGGCAACTGTATGAAGCAATCTCGATTTAACAAACTATGTAAGCCTTTCTGGCCACTAGTGGTCATCCTTAGTCTGCTCACTTCTGCACTTCAATTTTGCCCTGCTACATACGCCGATGATTTATTCTCGAAG
The DNA here is from genome assembly GCA_041675385.1 of Candidatus Obscuribacterales bacterium. Lineage (GTDB taxonomy): Bacteria > Cyanobacteriota > Vampirovibrionia > Obscuribacterales > Obscuribacteraceae. The sequence continues at coordinate 14,399 of JBAYTY010000015.1, read as the reverse complement.
AAAAGTCTTTTTGATAATGACGATCTTTTCAATGACAATGAAGTCAAGAAAACAGAAGCAGCGCAAGCTTCTAGTGCAAAACTAGAAGCTGTCAACAAGGCTGTGCGTCAGAGCGAGTTGAGGAATTCGATGGCTGTCAATGACGGTCAAATGTTTAGTCAGATGCGACAGGTGGCTAACTGGGTTGATAATTGGGTGGTTTGGAACCATCGCTTTCCTGAAATTGGCGATGAAACTACTTATGCTCTGCAGCAATTAAATGAGCTCGTTCCTAATAATCCTTATATCGCCGGCAGTGCTTATATGGTCTCTGGTCAAACAGTAGACAATGCTTATTTGAATGCGGAAGGTGAGCAAGCGACTCCTCCGATGGCTGATTCCAAAATAGATAGCGATCGCATTGTTTTTGTGCGCGATTTTGGTTTGACGGTGCTTGAGGTTGACCAATATAGTGCTGATCCTCCAGTTGATTGGCGCGCCAAGCCAGGCACCATTACAGTGATAACAAACGACCAGTACCTATTCATAATTTGGGGAGCTGGGGCTGACGGTAAGCCTTTACGCGATTTTGGTTCTAAGCGTGTGCGCTTTGCTGTAGGCAACTATCAACGGTGGGATGCCCCTGTGATGGATGCCCAGGTTGATTAGTTTGCGGAAATTGAATTAGACAGAAATTGATAGTATGCAATGAAGATAGTAAGTGAAGGTGATAGTAAGTGAAGGTGATAGTAAGTGAAGGTGATAGTAAGTGAAGGTGATAGTAAGTGATTGATTTGTCTGCCAGCGCGCCATTGATGATTGTTTCATTTTCTGTCGAAGCTTCTAAGCAAGCCGATTTCGATCGCTTCTATCATCATCAGTTTTTGCCTAAGTTGCTTTCGATCTCACCCGAGATCAAAAATATTGCCCGTTATCAAGCTGACAACGTTGCCACGGCAAATACAGTTGCTGGGCAGTATTTGACTATATATGAACTTGCTAACAGTGATGCCCTCAAGCAAACCGAACAAATTTTTGAGCGCACTGGCTTTGCCGAAGAGTTGGCTCAATTTAGGCAATGGAAAGAGTCTGCTCTGAAGAACTTCTCTCGCACCAGTTACCAACCTATCTACGAGCATGAGCGTCGCGCCTACAATGGTCATTTTGGCCGCTGCCCTATGCTTTTCTTTAGTTCTGAAATCAAAGTGCAAGATTCCGATGCTTTTCGCCAGTGGTATCAACTCTCTTATTTGCCTAGGCTAATGGCAGACGTGCCCACACTTAGTGGCTGTCGCCGTTATGCTGCTTGGACCAATGCCAGTGTCGACAACAGTGCGAAGGCAGGCGCTGAAAAATCTAGTAGCGATAAATCTAGTAGCGATAAATCTAGTGGTGATAAAGCTGCTAGTGATAAATCCGCAAATAGAGAAAAAGCTGTGCAGTACATAACAGTGATGGAAAGTGTCGACGAGCTTACTCTATCGCATTCGATTGAACGCATGTCTGTGCCTCATCGTTCTGTTGAAAATGAAGGAATGCAAAAATGGCTAGACTCTGCTGTTTCATTTACCGCTACCAATACATTTAGACCAATATTCTGCTTGCCTGAGTAGTTCAGGTGCTGCTCAAATTTGCGCTTGCCGTATTGCACGTTTTCGTAAATAGGGAAGATTTTTTCGAAAAAATCTTCCCTATTTGAATTTTGCTTTTGTCGTTGTATAAGTGTGTCTGCGTGCGTGAAAAATGTCCGATTTTCTCAAGAAAATCTGACTGTTTTATAAAACATAAACTGAGGCTAGGCTCGTTTTAATTATGTCGATTATCTACTCTTGATAAAGCAACGCTTCACTCTTGATAGAGCAAAGCTATCGCCTGGCATGCCAGAGCGTTGCCCAGACCGATAGCATCTAGGCCTTCATGGGTCTTGGCTTTGACGCTTATACGCGATAGCTCAATATTCAAGACTTCAGCTAGCAAGGTTCTAATTGACTCTAAATGTGGTGCCATCTTGGGCTGTTCTACAATAATTGTTGAATCAATATTGCCAATGACAAAGCCTTGATTCGTGACTAGGCCTTTAACCTGGGCAAGCATATCCAGTGAGTTTGCGCCTTTGTAGCGCTCATCCGATGGCGGAAAATGCTGGCCGATGTCTCCTAATGAAAGCGCTCCAAGCAAAGAGTCGATAATGGCATGGATGAGAACATCTCCATCTGAATGGCCAAGCGGGCCTTTCTCAAAGGGGATGGTGAGGCCGCCCAGTATTAGTGGGCGACCCTCAACCAATTGGTGAATGTCATAGCCTTGGCCGATGCGAATTGTTGAAGACAAATTGATACCTCTAATAGTTTTAGTCGCCGACGCCCTAGTCGCCGATGACCATCAAAAGTGAATGGGCGTCAACTGTTTGGCCAGATTTTACTTTGATTTCTTTGACCACGCCATCGCGGTCTGCAACGATATCTGATTCCATTTTCATGGCTTCGAAGATCATCACTTTCTCGCCGGATTTAACAGCAGCTCCCTCTTTCACCATAATTTCTTTAATCAGACCGTGCATCGTCGATTGTACTTTGCCGCTGCCAGCTGCATTGGCTGTGGCCGTTAGAGTCTTAGCGGCGCGCTCTTTTTGTGAGGTGCTGCCAGAACTAGAACCAGAATTAGAGCCAGAACTATTACTTCTCATACTGCTAGTGCTCGAACTCAGTTTGACCTGGGGGCGAGGTTTGCTTGGGTCAAACATTTCAGTCACGGCCACTTTAAAGACCTTTTGATTGACATCAACTTCAAAACTGCGAGTCTCAGATCTTTCGATGATATTGTCAGCCGCTGCTCCGCTAGTTGCCGCTCCGTTGGCTGGATGGCCATTGCCATTTGCACTGCTGCTTGCTGCTCCTGTTGAACCGGCTACAGGCTTTGTTGCTGGAGCTAAATTCAATTCAGCAGCAATGGCAGCGAAGCGTTTCATAAAGTCTTGTTCTACATAAGTGGTGAAGACATCACCGCTTTTGAAGGCGGAGTCTTCCAGCATGGCTATGTGCCACGGAATAGTGGTTGACACACCTTCAATGATGAAATGTTTGAGAGCCACTTTCGTGCGGGCAATGGCTTCTTCTCTGGTTCTTCCCCAGACCACTAATTTAGCCAAGAGTGAGTCATAAAAGGGCAAAATTGTGTATCCAGGATAGCAGGCGGTATCAACTCTTACCCAGGGATGGTGGGGCAGTTCGAAGCGGTTGAGTGTGCCTGGGCTAGGCATGAAGTTTTTGAATGGATCTTCAGCGTTAATGCGACATTCAATGGCGTGTCCGCGAGGAATAATTTGCTCTTGTGTGAATGACAGTTTGTTTCCAGCGGCAACCAGCAATTGTTCTTTGACAATGTCGATACCAGTGATTAATTCGCTGATTGGGTGTTCGACTTGAATTCTGGTGTTGACTTCTAAGAAGTAGAATTCGTTACCAGAGACCATACATTCTACGGTGCCCGCCGATGAATAGCCGAGAGCGGCGGCGGCTTTAACTGCTGCGGCAGTGAGTTTAGCGCGCAAATCTTTGTCTAGTTTTGCTGCGGGTGCTTCTTCTAGCAGCTTTTGGTGGCGTCTTTGGCTAGAGCAATCACGTTCAAATAAATGAACGATATTGCCGTGTTCATCGGCAATTATTTGTACTTCAATGTGACGGGGTTGATCAAGATATTTTTCTACATATACTTCATCGCTGCCAAAATATGAGGCTCCTTCTCGTTGAGCTCCTGCTAGTGCTTGTTCTACATCTTCTTCTTTGCGTACTACGCGAAGGCCTCGACCGCCACCACCGGCGCTGGCTTTAATGGCAATGGGATAGCCATATTTTTTGCCTAGTTCGATTATTTCTGATGCTGTTTTTACTGGGTCAGTGGTACCGGGGACAACTGGTACACCAGCTTTGTCCATTACTCTTCTCGATTCGATTTTTGAACCCATCCTGTGGATGACATCAGGTGACGGGCCGATGAATTTCACTCCGGCTTCTGCGCATTGACGAGCAAAATCGGCATTTTCTGCTAGAAATCCGTAGCCAGGGTGAATGGCGTCGGCGCCGGCGCGTTTGGCGATATCGAGAATTTGCGTTCCATCTAAATAAACTTTTGCTGGCTGGCCTTCAAGACGCCATTTCTCAGTGGCCATCTGCACATGTTTGCCATCCTTATCAGGTTCAGAGAATATGGCGACAGTTTCTAAGCCCAATTCGCGGCAGGCTTGAATAACTCTAACGGCGATTTCGCCGCGATTGGCAATAAGAACCTTTTTGAACATTTGCCTCTCCAATTAGACGGTGAACGTTTTACGCTGCTCTTGACTACACTGGTTGGCTTGTAATGTAGTACTCGATAGCATTGGTATATTCTTTCATTGACTATGACCTGGATTTAAACTCATTTATATAAAATGAGCAGATCTTATGATTTCCTCCTGATTACCTGGTTTCGGCTCTGCGATGCCAGCGCCATGACAGTTGTCATAGTGTTGCTTGCGGCATAATGGCCCATATGTAGATGGTACGATCTGAAGGTCACTTTGGGAGTTCATGATGGCAGGAGCCAGTACATTTGGGACCGTCTTTGTCGCTGGTAGCGGTTTCATGGGGTCAGCCATAGCCTTTTTGGTTGCTTCTAAGACCTCAGCAAGCGTCCAAATCTACGATATATCTGATGCTCAGCTGGCTAAGGCTGAAGCAACTATAGAAAAGTTTGGGAAGTCTTCGGTAGAGAAAGGGTTTCTCACCGTTGATCAGTTTATTGATGTGAAGAAGCGTATTCATGCCACTAAGTCTGAAAAAATAGCTGCCCATAGCGATATTGTCATTGAGGCCATTGCTGAAGACCTAGAACTGAAGAAAGACCTCTTTAAGCGCCTTGACCATATTTGCAAGAAAGAGGCAATTTTTGCTTCTAATACGTCTTCGCTTTCGATTACCAGCCTTGCGGCTGCGACAAAGCGATCTAGTCAGTTTATTGGCATGCATTTCTTCTCACCGGCTCACATTATGAAGTTGGTCGAGTTAATTCCTGGCTACGATACTTCTGATGAGACTTTGGATAAAGTCAAAAAGTTTGGCGAAGAGCTGGGCAAGACTTTGATTTGCTCTAAAGATTTTCCCGGCTTTATCACTACCAGGCTTGGTCTAGTGTTGATAAACGAAGCTGCTTTTGCTTTGATGGAAGGGCTCTCTACTCCTAAAGAGATTGATACAGGCATGGTGCTTGGTTACAATCACCCGATGGGGCCTTTAGCTTTAGCCGATTTCATTGGTTTAGATATTTGTTTGCATATTCTTGAAACGCTGCAAGAGGGGTTTGGAGATCCGAAGTACAGGCCCTGCCCTATAATCAAGCAGTTGGTGTCGGCTGGGCACTTGGGCAAAAAAACCGGCAAGGGATTCTATGATTACGGTGGTTAATTAGACATGTTACTTAGTGTCTTCCTGATCAGCACATTGTTTATTGTGGCTCTGTATGGCCTTACTTTGGCCTATTACATGCTGTTGAAGCCAGTTGAAAGTAGTAAGAAGGCCGAGCGCGACTTGCCTTTTGTCTCAGTGTTGGTTCCGGCTCGCAACGAAGAAACGAAGATTGCCCGTTGCGTCGAGTCGCTACTTGCCCAAGATTATCCAAATTTTGAACTAGTAGTAATTGATGACCGTTCTACCGATTCGACTGGCGATATTATTCAGGCAATTGCCGAGCGGGACAATCGGCTCAAATTTGTACGTGGCAAGGATGCCCCGGCTGGCTGGATTGGCAAGTGCAATGCTTTGGCCCATGCGGTTGGCTACGCCTCTGGTGAATTTTTCATTTTTACTGATGCTGATACCTATCACCATCCCAACTCTTTGCGTGATTCTGTTAGCCATGCTATCGACAATAAAATCGACTTGATGTCATTTGTGCCCATGCAAGAGCTGGGTAGCTTCTCTGAACGCCTAGTAATGCCCGTTCTACTTAGCTCCTTTTTGATTGGCGACCCTTTCCACACTGTTAACGATGCCACTGCCGCTCGTGCTTACGCTTACGGTCAATATATACTTTGTCGCCGCAGCTCATATTTAGCGGTGGGTGGCCACCAGAGTGTGCGCGACGAGATTGTAGAAGATCACGCCATTGCCCGGGTTTTCAAAGAAAAAGGCTTCAAAATTGAAGTTGCCGATGGCAAGACTCTTTATTCTGTGCGGATGTACACCGATCTTGAATCGATGTGGATGGGGTGGACAAAGAATCTCTATTCATTCATAGAGAGTAAAGTATCTAATTTGGTGATGATGATTATTCTCACCAACAGTGTTGTTGTACTGCCTTGGCTTTTCCTCGCCTACGTTGTATCTCTTTGGGTTAGAGGAGATATCGATCAGTCTCTCTATAGTTTGACCGCTCTTGTAGTGGCACAAATCGGTGTGCTTGCTCTATGGAATCGACTGACCGCTTGCCATCATGCTGGTTTGAAGTGGTATCACTTCTTGCTTACTCCCTTCGGTTGTATGACCATGAGCCTGCTTTATATACATTCCGCATATTTGGTGCATACGGGTGGCCAGGTCAATTGGAAGGGGCGTCGTTATGTGGTCAACATGCATAAAACTATTGAGAATGAAGACGGTCAGATCTCTGATCAAAAATCTAGAGCCGGTAAATTGGTCAGTCGAGATGTCACGGACTAAGCCCTAAATGTCGCTCACTCAAGATAACAAAACGCCTACGACTGCTGAGCTACAGAAGTTTATTCGAGAGCTTACAGTGCTTGAATTTTTCTCGCTTGACGGCAAGGGTAGTAAATATATTGGTGCTCTTCGCTGGTTCGATGAAGAAGCCTTTCATATCAAGCAAGATGACGGCTCTGAGATGACTTTACTGCGCTCAGCCATACTAGGTTATAGAGCCAAGAAGGCCAAATAGTGTTAAACTAAGGCTCTGCTTAGTAGGCTTTCGTTACACACACTCTCACCCTTGTTATTCTGGAGTATCAGTGGTCTGGTTCAAGAGTTTTTTCGGCACGGCTTTAGGTATTGACCTCGGCACAGCCAACACGCTCATTTATGTGCACGACAAAGGTGTTGTTCTGCGCGAGCCTTCTGTGGTTGCCGTAGACGAAAACACTAATCTCGTGCGCTGGGTAGGCGAAGAAGCGCGGGCTATGATTGGCCGCACACCTCAAGGTATACGCGCCATTAGACCGCTCAAAGACGGTGTTGTAGCTGATCTTGAATACGCCAAAATCATGCTGAAGAAGTTTGTTGAGCGTGTCACCGGAGCCGGCGGCATTAAAAACCCTGATATGGCGATTGGCGTACCTTCTGGTGTGACATCGGTTGAGCGTATCGCTATAAAATCAGTGGCAGAAAATGCTCGGGCTAATCTCATTTATTTACCAGAAGAACCAATGGCTGCGGCTATTGGCGCATCTTTGCCTGTCGTTGAGCCCACCGGTTCAATGATTGTCGATATTGGTGGCGGTACCACTGAAGTTGCAGTTATTAGTTTGTCAGGAATTGTTGTCAACGAATCTATTCGCATCGCTGGCGATGAGCTCAATGACAGTATTATTTTCTATTTGAAAAAAGTGCATAGCTTGGCTATCGGTGATCGCACAGCCGAAGAAATCAAGTTTCGTTTGGGTTCGGCCTTTAAAACAAAGGACAACGACAAAATTGATGTTCGCGGTCTCAGTCTGCTAAATGGTATGCCACGCACTATTACTATTAGTCGTGGTGAAGTACGAGAGGCCATGCAAGAGCCCCTTTGGTCAATTGTAGAGGCTGTTAAGCGCACACTAGAGCGCACTCCGCCAGAGCTGGCCGCTGATATCTTTAATCGCGGTATTGTCCTCACCGGCGGTGGTGCCCTATTGCAGGGCCTTGATGAGTTAATTTCGAGCGAGACTGAAGTTCCTGTTTTTGTGGCTGACGATCCACTTTCTTCTGTTGCTATCGGTACTGGCAAAATGCTTACAGATCCAACTTATCGGCGCGTTCTCGAACAATGCATGTGCCACAAATAGATTAGATTTAGATTTGATTTAGAGGAGAGAACGTGGCTGTTAGAAATGAGTCTGATCTAGAGGCTCAATCTCAGTCGGTTGCTGAGTATCTCTTCTTGATCATGTTAGTGCTAATGGTGGCTGTGCCGGTGAGCGGCATGGCTTTGTCGGTCTCTAGCTGGTTCTCTTCGATTTATGCTAAGGGCGAATATCAATTTGTCTCTACTAAAAATCTGGCAGAGCAGCTGCTCAATGCCTCGACTCGCATTCGCACACTAGAGAGCAAGTTGGCTCACAATGAACTTGAATTGGCGCGTCTCAAGCAAGAGTCGCGCGATACTAATCGATTGAGAAGTCTACTTGGTCTGAAATCAAAAGCAGGCCGCGTAACGGTTTCAGCTGAAGTGGTGGCACGCAATCCGGATAATTGGTTTGAGCAAGTCGTAATAGACAAAGGCTCTGCTGACAAAATCACTGTTGGTTCTGCTGTAATTTCAATTGCCGGAGTAGTCGGTCAGGTTGTTCGTGTCTCTGAGCACGACAGTGTAGTGCGCTTGGCGACAGACCCTGAGCAGAAAGAAGGGGTTTTAATTACTAAGCTAGGATTGACGGGAACGCTGGTGGGCAATTATCAAAATCTAGCCCGCATAGATTATGTACCAATCGGTACTAACGTTGATGTGGGCGATAAAGTTGTCACTTTGGGAAAGGCTGGTATTTTTCCTGACAATCATCCAGTTGGCACTGTGGCAGCGGTAAGACGTGATGCCAATGGCGCTTCAATGCAAATTGACGTGAAGCTCTCCGAGAACTGCTATGACATTAGTCAGGTGCTAGTTCTTCCTCCCTTAGAGAATTAAAGAAAGGAAGGGGCTATGATTTTAGGTTCAGCGCGCAGCCGCAAGCGCTTGGGTGAAATAAGCATAGCAGCCGTTCTTGTGCTGGTGGTTTGGTTGATTCAGTTGGCGTTGCTCAGCAAGTTTCGCTTTGGCGATGTTTTATGTAATTTGCCGTTGACCATGATTATTGTTTGGGGAGTAACTTTTGGCTCACCCATGCCTAAGCCTACCAATGATGAATTGAGAGTCTCAACTTTGGCCGCAATTCTTGTCAGGCAGCTGCTTTCTGGATCTCCATCAGGAGCAATAATTGGTGCATTCTTTGCAGCACTTGCCTCGTCGGTGATTCCAGCTTATCCTTTTGCTTATCCTATTATTGGCTGGACAGCGGGTTATTTTTCACTGAAGAACTTCAATCAGGCGGCTTTTCTTTGCATTCCTTTGGTTTTTCTCCTAAGTTTTCTAGGCGAAATAATTATGGCTGTGCAATTATCATTAATGGGGAGGCATGAGGTATTCAGCCATCTTGCTATCGTCAGCTTTCCGGAAGCACTATTAAACGCCCTGATTGCTCCTGTTTTGTTCTTCCCTATGCGCGGTTGGTTCGAATTCTCCCGCTGGCGTCATATGTCCACCGAGTAGAATTTATATAAGTGATGAGGACAGTTTCTTAGTGGTAATGAGCGGAGACCGCACTTTTATCAATACTGATAGTGGCAATGCCGCTGCCAGTCGTGACATGCGACCGAAGATGTTTGTCTTGTCGCTCATTATTGTCTTAGCTATGGGTGCGCTGGTTGCTAGGCTCGTTTGGCTGCAGATTTTGCAAAATGGATATTATAAAAATCAGGCCGTCGAGAATTCTACTCGGGTTACTTTCTTGAGAGCCCCAAGGGGCAACATCTATGACCGCCATGGCAATTTGCTAGCTACTAATAAACAGTCTCTTTCGATGATAGCTATTCCGGCTCAGCTTGATAATGTCAAAGATTTATCCACTCGCTTGGCGAAAGTAATAGACATGCCAGAGGCCAAAATATTAGAAGAGCTATTGAAGGCTAAAGTCTCTGGTTCGGTCTTGCCTGTTGTCATTGACCATGACGTTGATATGACCACTGTTGCTCGTTTCTTTGAGAATAAGCTGTTTTTACCTGGTATTGATATTCTGCCAGACATTAGCCGCAGCTATCCTAATGCTGAAGTAACAGCGCATGTTCTCGGCTATTGCGGTTCTATTTCTCAGGCCCAGTTGGCCCGCCGGCCGGCTCGAAAAATGGGTGATGTTGTCGGTCAAGATGGCATAGAGCGCCTTTATGACGATCAGCTCCGGGGTGTGGACGGCGAGCAACGTGTGCGCGTTAATGCTATGGGTAATTCTCTTTCTGCCGCCACATCCAAGCCACAGATTACCAAAGAGTCGATACCGGGTAAGCCCCTAGTGGTCTCAATCGATCTTGATCTACAACGGGCTGCCTATGAAGCACTTGGGGCTCGCTCGGGCGCGATTGTAGCCATTGACCCTCAAAATGGCGAGGTATTGGCCATGGTATCACGGCCAAGTTATGATCCCAATGTTTTTACTAAACGCATCACTCCGGCTGTATGGAAGCGCATTAACGCACCAGACCATCCCCTCTTCAATCGTGCCCTGTCTGGTTATCCCCCAGGTTCAATATGGAAAGCCTTAACCCTTCTAGCAGCACTGCAATGTGGTGCTGTTAAGCCTGATACTAAACTCCATGTTTCTGGTGGCATATCTCTAGGTGGATTTTTCTTCGGCGATTGGACTGGTACCACTGGCCTTTTTGACCTAGTTAAGTGTCTAGCCTGGTCACGAGATTCGGCCTTCTATCAGATGGCATTGAAAATGAAGCCCGAGCAAATCAAGGAATGGGCCGTAAAATTTGGGGCTGGTCGTCCCACTGGTCTTGAGTTGCGTCATGAAGGCAAAGGTCTTGTGCCTGATTCTGAGTGGAAAGAGCGGGTCTATCACGAGAAATGGTATCCGGGTAATACGCTTCACATGTCTATTGGTCAGACTTATGTGCAGGTCACCCCAGCTCAGGCTGCACGGATATTTGGCGGCCTGGGAATGAAAGGCAAAGTGCCAAATTTACATCTGGTGATGAAAATAGCCGATAGGCAAATTCCCGCACCCAAGTGTGAGACTGTCAAGACAAACCCGGTCTATCTGAAAGTTGTGCTTGATGGCCTAAAGGCCGTGGTTGCTAGCGGCACCGGCGGTGCTACCAAGTTGGGTGATGTCGAAGTGGCGGGCAAGACCGGCTCCGCTGAAGCTCCACCAGCTGGAAGTAAGACCCATGCTTGGTTTGCTTGTTATGCCCCGGCCGATAAGCCTCGTATTGCTATTGCCTGCTTTGTTGAGCATGGCGGCCACGGTGGTAGTACATGCGCACCACTGGCTAAAGTTGTTCTAGAGAAGTTTTTCTCTATTAGTAAGCCATTGCCTACAGATAAAGAAGTCGTGGCCAAGCCTGCTACGGTAGCAAAACCCAAACGTAGGCACTAAAGACTGTTTTGGCGCAAGTGTTTATATGCACCATATATAGAGGCGTTTTCTCTGTATAAAAAACTAGACAAGAACGCTGATTATGGTGATAATAGGCCATAGTTTTATGGAATGTGGGGCAAATTATGACCAGTCAAGCTCAAGCAATGTCGGCCGAATCTCTAGCTGCATCTACTGGTTTGCCTCATGATTTGCAAGAGTCAACTGCAGAGCGTGTATCAGTCGATGGTGTTGATCTAGAAAATTTTGCTGTCGAAAATAGAGAAGTTCAAGATTCTGCCACAGAGAATACAAGCATCACTGCCGTAAAGGAACTTGTTAGCGGTGATGATCGTGTTTCCAAGAAAGATCTGGTACAGCTACTCGAAGGCTTTGTCAGCATCCTCAAGACAGATACGCCAAATTTGCCGGCTCCATTGAGCTCTGGCTCTTCTACCTCTATAGCCATTGCTCAAGACGTACAGGTCAATGATCGCACTGCCGAAATTGAATCGCTGCGTAATCTCGTGATTGAAGCTCAAGACACAATTATCAAACTACTTACCGATCGAGTTGAAGACCGCGCTCGTATTGCCGGTTTAGAAACACAACTCAATATCCTTCCCGACCTCCAAGCTCAAGCTGATCGCGCCATGATGGTGGCAGTAAAAACGGAAGACTATCGCTCTGAGTTAACCAAAATCAAATTTGAACTGGACCGCTTCCGTCTTCATCGCGTCCGCAGTGAGGTAGAGAAGAAGAAAGGCACAATCTGGAAGAAAATCCAGCGCTGGTTGTTTGCTCAACGACGCACAACTACCGATGATGCTGTCAAGCCAACCACCGAAGTCTAGATTTAAGTCTAATCTTTATGGTCCGAAGATGGCGCAGTCTTTCAATTTGCTGCGCAGTCGAGCAATGCCGATTTCGGTGACTTTGGTATCGCGCAGTTCTAGGTGCTCTAACTGAGTTGCTTCAGCCAGTTGCTCCAGGCATTTGTCTGTAACCTTAGTGCCGTTTAAGAAAAGTACTTTCAATCCTTTTATGTTTTTGACTTCGGCCATGCTGTCGTCGCTTAAGGTCGTGTCATTTACATATAAGGTACTGAGACTCTTGAGATTGCTGAGGGATGCTAGGGCCTTGGCGGTAATCGTTGTATAAGATAGATCGAGGTCTTCAAGGCTGTTTGAAGTGCTCAGATCAACTACGCCGCTGTCGCCAATCGTAGCTGGCAGGTGTAGGTTTTTTAAATTGGGCAGAGCTGCTAGAGCTTTCATGCTGGCGTCAGTGATTTTTGTACTTTTAACCGTGAGGCTGGTCAAAGTCTTAACACCCTGAACCAATGGCAAGATTTGGTCATTAATAGAGCTACCGGTGAGCCAGAGTGTCTCAAGAGCAGTGGCTTCATTGAGATTAACGAAGTCTTGGCTTACTAAGTTGAGAAAGTCGAGACGTAACTCTGCAAGAACTGACAGTTTTAATATTGTCGCCAGAAATGCTGGTGAATATTGGGCAGTAGACAAGTCCATTGAGGCTATTTGGCCCAAAGCCACGGCATTGGCTTCTGCCGTGCGGCTATCGACGTCATGAGCCATAGCCAGACCGACCATTGATTGGTCTGGCACACTTAAGCTGACCTCTCCGGATGCCTGGCCCACCCAAGAACGGTTATGGGGAAATGTTTTTTTTGAGAGATAGAGGTTTCCCAGGGTGGTTTTGCTGGGAAAAGTAAGACAAAGTTCTTTTGTTGACGCTACCAAGATAAATTCTCCAGTCGTTTTATGGGAGAAACCGGGGGAGCCATATTGTAAGGCTTAATCGGTCTGACCTATAGTAGTTGTGTGGTCAAGTATTACGCTCCCTCAAGCAAACAGGTTTTTTCAAAGGGTCTATGTCGAACTGGAATTCATTAGAAGACAATTCAAATCGGCGCTCATATGGGCAAGATCGTTACGGACAAGAACGTTACGCCCAAGATGCTGCCTATCAGAATGGCGCTTTCCAAGACTATGCACTGCCCGTTCAATATAGGGGTGATAATCGCAATAACTTGGCAATGTCGGTATCTCTAGGGCCCGTTGACATGTTTCTTGGCGGAAACCGCCAAGATTTCGATTATAGGGGCCAAAATCATCATCGCTATCAACAAGAGAGATATCAGCAAGATCGCTGGCAGAATAACAATCTACGATTTGACGGAGCCTTTGTAAGTCGTCCCTATCTCACGCCAGACTACAACTTCAGAAAAGGCTACGAAGATTTCGGTGAGTCATCTTATATACAGCAACGAGGTTGGTTGCCCCAAGGCCGTCGCCAACAGTATTTGCCAGAGCCTCAAGATTGGCGCATGCAGCAACGTCGAGCCCAATCGTATTGGGATACAGGCGTCGCTGATTGCGACCGGACTTGTCCGCCAGAAAGAGAGATTGAGGTTGAACCACGCTATCGACGCGATAGGGTGGAACGCCAGCCCGAAGTAGAGCAGCGGGAACCCACTCGCACCCTACCTACCAATGCCATGAGTGAATATGATTGGGCTGTTTATCAAAAGCTCTGCAAAACGGCCGAGAGCCTTGTCGGTAAACACACCACTGCTTACGACAATCGCCTTCCCAACGATCGTCTAGGTTGCGTTAAGGCTGCTAGTCTGCTGCTTGACCAAGGTTATGGTCTCAATACCAATGAGATCAATACTCGACAATTTGAAAAGGAACTGCGTGAAGAGAATGGTTTTACCGAGGTTGCAATTGCTGATCTCAAGCCGGGTGACGTGATTTTAGGATATAGGGCTGGTGGTGACTATTCCCATGCCGCAGTCTATATGGGCAATGGCAAAATATTCAACAATGACAGCGATCTAGGAACCATGGCCATTCAATCAGTTGATAAATTCAATTCAACTGAATATAAACGCATAACTGTTCTGCGTCGGCCAGCTAAAGTGCCATCAGTGCCAGTTGCCTAAGGCATAGTTGAGAAATTAAGCACCGTATTTAGTGTGCGTTTATTTAGGTTCGAATCTTCTTTAGGTTCGAATCTTCTTTAGGTTCGAATCTTCTTT
>JBAYTY010000014.1:0-149892 GCA_041675385.1 Candidatus Obscuribacterales bacterium | reverse complement strand
CTTGATTTCCAGACAGCGGTAGTCGATTTGGCTCGCAAAAGTCAATTCATAAGTTTCCAAAGAGAGGCACTGTTTAGGCTTTGCGAGCAAGGTATGAATCAGAACTTGAGTTCTGAGCAGATCTTTGTGCTGTATCAGCAGGTGATGCAGACTTCGCTCAAGTTGGCAGAAGCTGAGCTGGCGAAGAACAAGGCGGACTTGGCCAAGGCCCTGAAAGATCCCGCTGTTCGAAAGCTGTGGATTCAGCTTGTGGATGAGCCGGTAGCGCCGATACCTCCAGAGGCACTGAATGTGGTGCCTATGGTTGCCCCGCAGAAGAAGTAATTCCTGCAAGATGTCTTCAAGACAAGAGCAGAGAAAGGAAGCTTGAACTAGCAGGGAGTGGCTGATAGAGCGCGGAAATCAAGCTCAGATAAGCTAAGAAAACGACTGATAGAGCTAGGAAGTCATGAGTCTGAGAACGACCGATTATGTCTTATTGACTTCGTGGCTATGCCTGAAAACTCAAGCCAGCCAAGCATCCCTCATTTCTCCGCACCCATTTTTCTAACTGGCAGCTGACACTTTCGGATGTCGAGACAAATAACCCCTCGTGACCGGAACTCGTTCCTGCAATTCCAACCAATTTTTCCGAAACCTAACTGGCTGATCTACAGTCAGCCCCGCATCCTCGATCGGCCTTAACAATCCCTTTGAAGAATGCCTCAAATCCAATGGCCGAAAAGATGCATTTAGCACTCTCTTCGGCAAAACAAACTCACCCCCTCTTAAGGAGAAACACCATGGCAGCTGACACTGCAACATACGGTTATGACAACCTCGGTCGTCTTGTAACCGTGACCTTCACTAACGGAACGGTAATTACCTACTCGTATGACGCCGCTGGCAATCGCACGTCAACCGTCTCTACATGCCCATCTGGCACTTGTTGAGAAATCCACCTGGCAACGTACTTGAGCAGACAAGCCCTTGACTTGTCTAGCTTCTGTGACGATGTCGTGAAAAACACACAAACGCAATCAAACGGAATCAAACAAAATGACAACGCAAACACAACCCGCACAGCCGGTACAAGCCGTAAATCCCTTCCAGCCTCCCTCTCCGTCGACTTCGGCCCCGCTTGGCCACGAAGGCGTCCAGATGCCAGCAGTGCATCCCGACACTGCCAAGCAAATCATCAATAGTCGGCCAGTACCGACTATCTGGCAGCCACCGACTGTCAGGTCACTTGCCCAAAATACTACCCAAGGTGCTGCCTCCATTGTTGAAATGGCGCGGGCACTGAAGAATGATCCATCGCTAATGTTCGAGTTTGTGCATAACAACATCGAGCATGATGTCGGCATGGGTTTGGCTAAAGGGCCATTGGGCACACTTTTGGACGGCTGCGGCAATTCCTTTGACTTATGCTCGCTCTTGGCTGCACTTTTGCGCCAAGCGAACTTTGAGGCCAACTATGAAGTGGGCCAGATTCAAATTACGCTCGCTCAGGCTGTTGCCTGGCTTGGCATCACTGACAACAACATTGCCACCGCCAGCACCGTTTTGGCGAACGCCGGTGTTCCCGTCAGTGTTGTTGGAACGGCTCCAAATGAAGAGCTGTTGCTGACTCACTGTTGGCTGAAGGTGAATATCGGTACCGTTGCCATACCTAACTGGGTGGTGATGGACCCGTCATTCAAAACCTACACAACCAAAACTGCAATTAACCTGGCGACAGCCACTGGCTACTCGGCTGCTACGTTTCTCAGCAATGCTCGCGCTGGATATTCCATCGACCCGTCTGGCAACTGGGTGCAGAACCTAAATCGCAACAATGTCAGAAATAATCTGTCTACGCTGTCGATGAACTTGGCCAACTGGATTCGCTCCAACCTCCCAGGTGCCACCACAGACGATATCGTTGGCGGTCGTCAAATTGTGCCGGTGACTCTGCCGATTACTTTCCCTGCAACCTTGGCTTATCAGGCTGCTGGGGATGTACCAGTCGAATTTACGGGTGATTTTTCGACGGCTTACAAGACTTCCGTTCGGTTGGTCTATTTTGGCTTTGACGTTACGTTGACCTCAGATCAACTGTGCGGCCATCGGCTGACACTGTTCTTCGTGCCATCCGGTTCTAATTGGATTCCCACTTTGGCCCTTGATGGTGTTACTGTTGCTACAGGCACTACTGTGGGTCAATTCTTTCAGTACTATCTTCAGATTACGGTAACCCACCACGCTTACCCAAATACAAATAGTGACCAGACTTTCTTCCAGTTTACTGAAGGTCCGCGGCTTACTGGTATTGCTGAAGTCTTTTACCTGGTTGGTAGCTCCTTTGGCCCCGCTGGCAAGGGTTCATTCGACCATCACACTGCCCTTCAGTATCAGAACGAGTTCAATGCCGGTGGAGCAGGTGAATTTGTTCTAGCCGAACCAGTTCTGGGTGAACGCATGGCTGCTCATTGGGCGAGTTATTCCGCTCAGCTATCGCGGGTTGCCGATCTCATCAACCGGATGACAGCCACAACGTACAAGAATCACCACATTCTTTGCCTGATCTCTTATCGTCTTGAAGCTGGTGGCTTGAGTTTCTCTGGCATCGATATTCAGAGCGAAATTGGCAGTTGGTCAAATCTCAATAGTGCCAATACCAACCTTGCCGCAGCAGGTATTTTGCGCGGCATGCACCTCTACGCTGCTGAAATGCTGGCCATCCAGCAGCAAACAGCTATTACGTCGATTGGTAATACCTATCTGGCAGTGTCGACAACCAGGCTCATGGATACTGCTGCTAGCCAAGGAGCAAAAATCTTCAAGGGTACCGCTGCAAACTGGACCAGTGATGTTGTTCCCTCACTGACGAACTACAACGCCGGTGACTTGAATAATCTCTATACCAACTATCTTGCCGTTGGGGAAAACGTTCTTCTTCCTCAGAACAACGGATATTTGTTCAATGGTGGGCATTGGACGTTGAAAGGGTGGTCGATAATTCGCCCTCAAGGCGGCGCTGGTGGCTTGATATTCGGAGTTTGGGCCGGTGGCCTCGGTCGCGGTTGGTGGCCTGCTGAGCCCAGAAAGAAGAAAAAGAACTGTGAAGATGAGGATGTTGGCACCGAGAGTGGTGACTTAGGTCTTAGCCCTGGCGGCGGATTGACAATTGGTAGTGGTGAATTTCCTTATTCGTTGCCTATGTCTCCAAGCTATGATTCGCGTCTGCAGCTTGAAAACGGGCCACTTGGCCTAGGCTGGACGCACAATTGGGCGTCTAGAGTGCAGCTGTCTCCTGAGCACTTTGGCTATAGTGATGGATTTCTAGGCCTCGGCAGCGAATCACCAATTAGTGCTGTTGCTTCAATCACTCAGCTCTTTGTCAATCTGGATATTCTCAGTGACACCACCTTGCCTGTGGACAAGCTGACCATTGCGCACCTCAGTGACCAATGGTGGGTTGATCAGATGACAAGTAACATTGTCACTGTTCAGATGGCTGCTGAAGATATGGTCTTCTCTGTATTGCCAGACGGAAGCTTTCAGTCGTCTCGCGACAACGGTTATACTCTCACCCGGCTCTTCTTTCACTACACCCTGACCACGCCTCAGAAGATTGCCTATGACTTTGACCAATTTAACAAGCAACAGCTTCTTTCTATCACTTATCCTTCTGGTGTGGTAGTTTCGCTGACCTACAATGCTGGCAAGTTGGAATCTGTCGACAACGGCATGGGGCGCACTCTTACGTTTAACTACACGGGTAATTTGTTGTCTTCTGTCTCAGATGGCACCGGGCGTTCTGTGAGCTACACCGTAGATGGTTCCAATCAGCTGACACAGGTTACTGATGCATTGGCTCAGAATTATACCTTTGAGTATGATTCACCGGGTAGATTGCAGAAGTATTTCAAGCCGAAAAACCCAACGGATGCCAGCTTTACTGCCACCTTCGACAGTTTGGGACGAGTTCAGAGCAAGACTGATATTCTCGGGCACACTAAGAATTTCTTCTTTGCTGGCTCGCGGTCCGAGATTGTTGACCCGGTCGGAAATTCGAGTATCAAGTACTTCGATGGTGCCGGCAACACAGTGAAAAACATCGATGCCCTCGGCAATGTCAGGCTTCGAGAGTTCGATGGGCTCGGTCGCCTCGTGAAGGAAATCATGCCAGAAGGCAACTTCACAACCTGGCAGTATGACTTGAATAACAACGTTTTGACTGAGACCATGGTTCCCAAACCGGGCTCTACTCTGGCAAATATTGTACGCACCAATACCTTTGATCCTGTCTGGAATATGGTTTCTGTAGCAACAGATGCTCGCGGAAATTCCACGACTTATACTTATGATGCCACTACCGGCAATGTCTTGAAGATTGAAGCTCCGGCCGTTGGTGGTCTGACTCCGACTTTCAACATGACATGGAACGGTCGTGGGCAGATGCTTACAAAGACTGATGAAACTGGAATTGTGACGAGTATGGTGTATGATGCCACGACAGAAAAGCTGCTGTCAGAAGTCAACGACTTCGGAGTTAGCCCACACCTCAATTTGACCACAAACTTCGGTTACGATTCTGTTGGCAACGTTACCTCGGTTCAAGACCCTATGGGACGAACAACCACGTTCATTTTTGATAGCCTGCGCCGTATGACGCGTAGAACGGAAGCCGCACCATTTAACCATCAGACGCGTTTTGCGTTTGATGAGAATAACAATCTGTTGTCTATCAGAAGGCAGACAGGGATAGTGGCAACTCCCTGGCAAATAAATACTTTTGCCTACAGCCTTTCTGACAAGAAAATTCGTGCGACGGATCCGGCTGGCAATATCACACGCTGGTTCTACGATGGCGCTGATCGCCTGCGCCGTGTTCGAGATGCTGAAAACCAAGAGTATATCTATGGTTACGATGCCTTGAGCCGCTTGAGAACAGTCACGGATCCAACCGGTGCGGTCAGCGAAACTGGCCTATATACTGATAATGGCAGGCTCCGAAGTGCAAAGGACGCGAGAGGATTCATAACGACGTTTACTTTTGATGGATTTGATCGCCCCAACAGGACCAATTATCCTGATGGGACTTTTGAGCGAAATCAGTCCTACGACGCAAACGGAAACCTTCTGAATGTCAGAACCAGGTCTGGAAATACGGTAATTCGCACTTACGATGTTTTGAATCGGATTTTGACTGAGCGCCCTCAAGGGCAACCCACTGTTAGCTTCGTATACGATTTGGCTGGACGTTTGCTTTCGGCAGGTAAGCCTGTTGTGGCAGGAGACCCTTCTTCCGGATTATTCCAGCAGCAGTGGGATTCCGCTGGTCGGCTGTTCAGGGAGATCTATCCAGATTCGAAGGCTTTGACATTCGAACGTAACGCCAACAGCAAAGTGACCAAGATTACTTATCCGGACGGCTACTTTGTGACGCGGGATTATGACGAACTCAATCGTCTCTCGGCTATCAAGTTGAATGGCGATACAGTCAATGCTGTGTCTTTTGGCTATGACCAGTTGTCACGACGCACGAACATGGCGTTCAGCTCTGGGGCTTCGGTTGCCTATGGTTGGCAGCTCAACAACGATCTGACGAGTCTGACCAACAATTTTGTTGGCTCTAATCTTGATGTGACCTATGGCTTCAACTCCGTACATCGGATTACCAGCCAAACATTTTCCGATGATACCTATTCCTGGCACCCAGGGGCTGCAGAAACTGTTGTTTATGATCCGGCCACCACAACAAACCAATACCCGCAGGTTAACGGAGTGCCTTTTGGGTATAACGCAAATGGCTGCCTAGCAAGTGATGGTATCTGGACTCACGGTTATGATACCCAAAATCACTTGCTCTCATCGAGCAAAGCTGGCACAAGCCTTGCATTTGTCTATGATCCGTTCCACAGGCAAGCCGAAAAATCTGTCACCATTTCTGGTACCACGAAAACTCGCTATATCTATTCAGGGTGGCAAAGACTAGCTGACTACGATGGTGTTACTGACACTCTTCAGAATCGCTATGTATACGGTCTAGGACTGGACGAACCTTTAATCCAGGTATCCAACGCTGGTGTCCTAACTTTCTTGCATGCAGACCACTTAGGTTCAATTATTGCCACATCAGACAATTCTGGTGTTGTGACGAACAAGAACTCATATGGACCCTTTGGCGAGACTTCTAGTCTTGATGGAACAACTTTTGGGTACACGGGACAGCGGTTTGATTCTGAAACAGGGCTTTATTACTACAAGAATAGGCAGTACTCTCCAACTCTTGGCCGGTTCCTTCAGCCTGATTTCGTAGGGGCACGACTCTACACTTACGCTAACAATGATCCGCTAAGGCTCGTCGATGCTTTCGGCTTAGATCCTAGCTGGCCTGGTGTCCAAAAGCTTCTTTTGGAATCACCTAAACCTGAGGATGAACTACCTGATGGCTGCCGGTCGCTTGTCAATTATTTTCTGGGGGACCCTAAGGCTCGCGAATTTCCTGAGATTGGTGCGAATTGCTTCATTGGAAAACTGGCCTTCATCAAAGCCAAAGCAGTGAGAGATGCACTTAATGCTAACGACAAATGCTGCAAAGCTGTTATTTTCGCAAAGTCGGGAAGGTTGGCTGGAGAAATTCCGAAGGGCAAAGTAGATCCAAGCACAGTCGGAAATGGATATCCGATAGAGAATGTTCCGAAGCCTAACTATATCTATCAAGTTTATGAGGCGTGCGGTAAAACGCACCATTTGTATACTCTCAATGGGCAGCCAACTAAAGATAGTATGCGCAATCCGAAAGAGCCGTATTTTATAGACGAAAAGAGTGATAAAGAGCCCACGCCTTATCATAACCAGATCTGGTGCGCCAAGTGCACTAAGAAGTAAAGCTCAAATACTTGGTTAGCTTTATTTCTGTCTAGCCTAAGCCGCTCTAGCAATTGGGTGGCTTAGGCCCTATTTTGATTAATGTTCATTGCACTTAGCCAAATTGCTCAGGTTGTTTTTATACATATCAGTCCAACCAGAGTCCAATTTACCGTTGATGAGGATTTTTTCTATCGATTGTAATTTGTCTTTTGTGAGTATGGCTGTTAGCGTTCTGCCATCACTTAGACGACATTGATAGCTAGTCACGTTGCCAGTTTTGTCTTTTACAACAGTTTCTTTTGAGCGATCGAGAATCAAATGACGATATTCTGTGGATGAGGGATGAAGTTCATGGTTGAGAATCCAGTGAGCCCATGCCGCCTGGTTGATTGAATAACCTACTCTATGTATCAGGAAGTTTTCGTCTGTCCACACTTCTAAAGATGGATTTGTATGCTCCAGATCCCAGCCAGTACTTGGAGAGGAAACTGTGATGTTGTATTGAGTAGGGGTATTGTTATCTACGGATGCCTGCCAGTCCACTGTCTTTCCTCCAAGCTCTGCTTTTTTGTCGGCATGCATGGGGCTAACGTGCCAATCATTCTTATAGTTTGCAGCGTGCCAGGTTGCTTCTCCGTAGGTTCTTCTCGTTTCAGGTCTGCAGAAGTCATTGATGCGATTTGTAGTCCACTTCGTTTCAAGAAATCTTTGAAAGGCGGCTCTCTTTTGAGCTGGCTCTGTCGGAGCATTTTTGGTTAAGGCCTTTATTTGCCCGATGTCTGTTGATTGAAAATCCTTTCCAGCATAGGGTATCCATAGATCTCTAATCGGGTTTTTGGACACCTTTATTAGCTTCTGGAGATAATCAGAGTCTTTGGTCCAATGGTTAAATGCAATAATCTGCCTTGCGTTTTTCCGAGCTGACAGAAAGGAAAATGAATTCGGACCTTCATCATCGTAGTAAAGTGAAACAGCAAGCTGAGAACCTTTTTTGTAGCTGCCAAGATAAACATCTTCAACCGTTGCCTTTAACAGCAATACCCGATCAGGCTTTCTTACTACCTGATTGATGGTGACCAGAAGGCAGGCCTGATAAGGAAAGTAACCTTTGTACAGTTTTAGTGTTTGATGTTCGGTGTTGACTCTGCTGGTTTTTTGTTCTTCTGCTAACACTGGCTTAGCCAGTATTGCGGTACTCAATAACAAGAGAAAGAGGCCTTGAATAGATTTCAACATATTAGGTGGTCCCGTGTTTGGTGGAATAGTAATAGCTTGGCAACAAGCATCTCTGTATTATTTTGCTCATTCCTGAGTCTATAGTAACGCCTAAATCTTTAGTTTTGCATCCATCCGAATTGTACCGGACTGCTATCAGGTGATGTCACTTTCCTTGCGGTAGTCATGATAATCTGGGTGTTTTCTGCGTAAGGAAATCAGTCTATATACTTGTCTGAGCCAAAGTTTGCGTCTAACTGAGTTTCTTTACAGATGCTCCATGCTCCTTCTCGTAACAGGGATGGAGCATCGGCTTTTTTTTGATGTGTCACCGTAGCTGGTGGCGCATCAATTTTTTTAGTTCTTGAAAATTTTCTACTATAGAGTGTTTTAGATTGATTTGAGGCTAGCCGAAAATGAACGTCTTAGGCTAAGTCCCGGAAATTTACCACGCAACCATGCGGGTTTGAGTAGCTTAGAGCGAGGGGTGCCGATAAGCACTTTAGGTCATCTTTCCAAGAGAGGCTTTGCCGTTTACTTCTTTTTGAGAAGCTTCTTCCCGTCAGGCCGAAGCGCCCCAGTAGGGCTGACATAGCGGTAGAGAGTTTGGCGGCTTATGCCCAGTTCCTCGCACAGATCGTTGATTACTGTACCTGGTTTGCCCATTGCCGTCTTGGCCATGTGCACTTTCGCTGGCGTCATAGTGTGGCGACGACCACCGACCCGTCCACGGGCTCTAGCGGCTGCTAGCCCGGCCCGTGTTCGCTCCGAGATAAGCGCGGCCTCATACTCTGAAAGCGCGCAGAAGATTCCGAACACCATTGTGATTTGAATATTTATTTGTCCCTTTTTTTAAAGAGATAAATGTCCCATTGAATTATTTGTCCACGGATATATGTATGTGTCCCAGGTGTGCTTGACTGCGACCAGAAAAGGCTTGATCTCGGGCAAAACTTGCCACTTCACTTGGTATCAAAGAGCAATGTCTTGCTCGCTAGCTCGACAAGATCCGATGTGATGATAGAAATTGAATTCAACTCGCAAACTCTGCTCATTTCAGTGTTAATGTTCACAAGCTTTTGAATGTTTGAATTGGTGACCTTTTCGAGCATTTGCACTGCGCTATCCTCAATGGTTACTTGTTGGCTTTGCCAACGAGCTTCCAATATTGCTCTTAGCTCTTCGGTGCGTGGTGTGTTGAAGATATGGTAGAAGCCAATTGAATTGTCGATTGGCTCGTAGTTACGAACTCGCCGATCAAAGCCAGGATGTCCAATAAGTATGATGCCGAGCTTGTGATTTTTGCCAAAGTCAGCAATTGCTTCCAAACATTTTGACGGCAGCCGTTGCGCCTTATCGATGATTATTAATTCCAGAAAGCGCTGACGCTGTGTCTTGTACCAGCCTTCTGAATTATGCCAGCACATGGAATGTTTCACAAGATCGTCGAAGCGATTTCTCAGAATAGCTAGTCCAGACTCTACTCGCTTCACAGTGCACGAAACGTCGGGAGTGTAGATGGCGGTGTAACAGTGCTCAAGGACTGGCGGAGGACAAGGATTGCGGGTAGGAGCCTCCTTGAGAAGTGGTTCGATTATTTGCCAGTTTGAATAGGCCTCAGCCGATCTCGTCTTACCTACGCCAGAACGGCCAGTGCAGACACCAATATATCGGTTCCTGTGGCAAGAATTGCAAAATTCAACGAAACGCACATGCTGCCTAGTATTTATAAAGTTTGGCCTGAGGTGATTACTCGTCAACGCTATACCTCCTAATCCGACTGTGATTTGAAACTGGTGTCTTGACTGCTGGCTGTACTTCCGGAATCTTTCGCTGAGAGTCAGTGCAAGAATCAGAGAAGCTGACTGAAGCCTTGATATCATCACGAAGGCCGCGCTTATACAAAGCTCTTGCTCTCATATGCTCTTTCAGGCTTGGCTTTTGCTCAGCAAGCTTTGCGCAGACTGCCCGGCAAATAAATTCGTTGTTCAGGTAGACCAAGACATAAGAGATGTCTTGTGGATCGTAGCGAATGGTTACTGACGCATCAACCAAACCGTTGAACTCTGAGGCGGAATACAGATTCTTGAAGATTCGAATACCGCTCTGATGCACAGTTCGATCATTGGGTACAGTCATCAAAAGGATATCCAGTGATTCAAGAGATGGTGCTAAGCGCGGATGTTGATGATGGCTAGACCATCGTTCAAACGGAGTGGTGCCTATTTCAGAATGCTGTTTGTGCATGTACTCATCGATAACCCAGCGATCGAAAAGAGTTTGTAGCTGCCCGATATCCATACCTGGTGTCGCTGGTGGAGCGTCTTCTGGCGTGTAACCCGTTAGTTCGCTCATCAATAGCTGATTGACAGTCAGGAAGAAGCGCTCGATCTTTCCACCACCCTGAGGCTTGTGACTACGTCTTTTCCTAAGCTGAATGGTAAGATCTGCTGCAATTTGTTGGATTCGGAGTGAACGGAAATCTGTACCTCGATCGGTATAGAAGTGATCAGGAATGCCGCAAACAAGCCATTTCTGATTTTCCTTCTTCCAGATTGCTTGCCGAAGAGCAATAGCAGTTCTCTGTGCCGAAGGCGGATCTAAATCCAGATAGTAGCCCATGACGGCGCGACTATAATCATCTAAAACCACTGTGAGAACAGGCTTGACGGGAGTGCCATCACTATCCCACACAAATATATCTAGAAACTTGTGATCGCATTGCCACATATCATTTGGGAACTCAGCTTCATGCCGGAGCAGGAGTTCACGGGTTTCTTCAAATTCACGTTCACTTCTTGCGAGAACAACCAGGTCCTCGCTCAGATTCTTTCTGATAGATCGAATCTGCTGGTAGCTAGCACCATATTCTTCGGTGTGAGTGCCTAACCTATTTAACTGTCGCTGGATGGTGGCAAAACTTAGCGAAGGATAAGTGAGTAGTTTCCCTTTTATAAACTTAAAGGTGTTGAAGGAAACGCGAGCACAGCCCTTGTCACTGCGGGTCTTACGGCACAGTGCATCTATACCGCCTGCTTTGAATTTTGAGACTAGGCGGCTAATTGTTTTTCTGTCGACGCCAGTTTCAGTAGCTCTAGTCTTGTGGCTGACACCCTCTTCTATGCACGGAGCGATAAGCTCATACTGCTTAAGGACGTACTCTTCTTCAGGAGTTGGAATATCTGTCAAAACTACAAAACCGTAGTAGAGTTAGTAGCGAAAATCCTAAGTTGTACTAGAAGCTGTTACCAGCTTGAAAGCGGCATGGAAAGACTAGCAAAAGATTGACGCGAAACCTGAAACTAAAGATATAAGATTTGCTAATAAAAAGGTGAATGTGCGGCCGTGAAAATTGGCTATGCAAGAGTATCTACAAAAGATCAGAGTCTGGATATACAGATTAAGGCACTCCAGCGTGCTGGATGCAAGCAGATATATCAAGAAAAGGTTTCTGGTGTGGGTCGCACCAGGCCTGAGTTTGAGAAGATGATGCAGCAGATTCGCAAGGATGATGTTTTGATCATTTGGCGCCTCGACAGGCTTGCTCGATCAACTAAGGTGTTGCTCGAAACGATCGAACAGTTACAGGAAAAGGGCGCGTCCTTCAAGTCGTTGGAAGAGCCTTGGGCTGATACCACATCTGCCACTGGCCGCCTGGTGATGACCTTTTTCTCGGGCCTAGCAGAGTTTGAAAGAGACTTGATTCGTGACAGGACACATGTTGGACGCACTGCCGCTTTGGAGAGAGGAGTGAAGTTTGGCAGACCTGCAAAAATGACTGACGAACAACTTAAGCTTGCAAGAAGGCTACTGAAGCAGGGTAAATCAATCCGATATACAGCGGATGTTTTTGGGGTGCATTTTACTACCCTTTATCGATATCTTCGATGATTTGCTGGGATTGTAATAGACCGGTCTAATGAGACAAATAAATCCTCAAAAAATGGGACATTTAATTCCTCAATTTACAACCATTTTGCCGGAAGCTGTGGTGGTGTCTATACTGGCGCCCTGGCCAGTAAGCACCTTGAGCTTGACTCCGCGTTTTGAGAGATCTTGAATGAGATTGACCAAGTGAGTTAGGTCGCGGCCCAGGCGATCGAGCTTCCAAACAATTAGCGTGTCGCCTTCCCGCAGCGCTTTGAGGCAAGCGTCGAGACCAGGGCGGTCGTCTTTTCTGCCTGAGGCTTGGTCTTCATACATTCGCTTCTTCGTTACGCCAGCGGCCACGAGAGCGTCCTTCTGTAAGTCGACGGTTTGGGAGCCGTCTGCTTTTGATACCCGCATATAGCCTATTAGCAATTTTTTTGCCTCTCTTTTTGTGCTGTCACTTATACGGCCGTTTGCGAGACACCAAAATTTCAAGCAAAAACAGTCGATTTCGTGTCACTTATCCAGTCACTTTATCAATGTTCTATAAACCAGAGAATTTTAGTTAAGTGACACATGGTATGTCGAACACCTTAAACCCGAAAAAAATGAGCGAGACAAATAACTTCTACATTTTGCTTTCGCTAAAGGTGATGCGTGTCACCGCGTTATAGTCGCACTGGTAGCGGCCGTCTCTGTATCCCCAACTTGCTTGCCTATCTTTATTTGATTCAACCACCCAGACGGCGGCGTTTTGAAAAGAAGTGTTATTTTGAATGAAGGTAGCGGGAATGGTGAAGCATTTTTCTCCATTGACTGGTTCAACTTCAATCCAACCAATTTTGGGAAAATAGACCTCTACCCAGTTATGCACATTGCCCCACTCGTTGGGCAAGTTGGTTTTCTTACCATTGGCATCGGTGAGATTGAGACCAAGAACATCTCGAGTTTTGAGTCCAACACTGCGACAAAGACCGTGAAAGAGTTGAGCCGTATGGCCACAGTGACCGCGGTGATTTCGCAGTGTCACCGTCAAATCATCTGTTCTGTGTTGCACTTTATCGTCGTATTCAATATTTTGATGTAGCCAACGACAAAATTCTATAACTGTGTTTGCCGGATCATGATTTTGCTTCAGTTTGACTGCTAGAGCCATTACTTCGGGATCGTTAGCTATTTGACTTTGGCCATTTGTTTGAGCTTGACTAAAATATTGCTGGCAGTCGCTCCAACTACAGCGAAAGGCGCTGGGATTGAACGATCTTTTAACTGATATTGCATTGAAAGAACTGACATAGCGAAGGTTTGTGCCAGGAGCAAAATTGCGGTTTTCTTCAAAGTAGAAGTGGGCTGATCGCTTATCATCTTCTGCTTCAATTTTGGCAGTTGGCGCACTGCGCAAGTCATTGGCACCGAGCGGGGAGGTTGTTTGCGACCAGGGCTTGTAAGCGGCGATAGCATGCCAGACTCTTACTTTTGTGCAGGGCTGGCCTTTTGTAGGAATTGTAATGTCAGTCTGGGTGCGAACTGTATAAGTTTTGGCATCGCTTGTGGCCACTGCGCCATAGAGTCGCTCGCTGACAGAGCCAGCCTGCTGAGGGATGATAATTGTCAGGGACAAAGCCAGGAAGAGGGCCAAGCAACGCAATATAGTAGCTCCAAGGGGATGGTCAGCAACGCTGCCATGGATGTCTAAGCTTACTATGCAAATGTCTCAAATTGCCAGGGGCTATTCTTTAAAAGGGGGCGGGCAGTTAGGAAGATCTTTGCGCACGTAGATGCGATGGTCTTCTACAGTGCCAGCATATTGGTAGTCTTCTAGCAGTGCTGCTTCTTCAAGTACTCCATCTTGCAGAATGTCCCATATTCGTGTCGATTGAATGAAAATCAACTTGGGTTTGTGATTGGCAATATCTTCTTTATATTCTTCCAAAATTCTAGTCTTAAAGTTATTCATTTTGGCTTTAATAGCGAAAGACATGGAGACGTCTCGGGCGTAGATTGTGGTGGGAAGGAGCATGGCATGCAAATAACGTGAGGCTGGTTGGCGTTTCGTTTGCACTAACAAAGGATAGCCGGGGGCGATGCTGCGGGTCATAAAGAGCACGGGCTCTCCGGCATCGGTATATTTGAGAATCTCAAGGGCGAGTGCACTTAAGTCTTTTTTGGGAACGTCTCCAGTGTAACCGATGCCCAGCATTGCTAGCTTAGGGGAGTCAGCCGCTTCTTTCCGTTGAATGGATATTTCGCCCAGGCTGATTTGAAACTGCCATAGACAAAGGGCGCTGACAGAGATTGCGTCAAAGGCTTTCCGGAATTTGAAGATAAATTGGCGCAAAATGAAAAGTATGATTGCCGCTTCGACACCGGCTAACATGTAAGCACCAGCGAGAAAAGGCAACGCGTGATTGAGCCAAGGTTGTCCTTGCAGTAGATAAGATGCAAGACCTAATATGCTGAAGGCTATGAGCGGCATAATTAAGGTGGAAAAGCGGCTGAGTATGACGCCAAGGCTGCAGGTGTATATTACTAGCAGTAGGTAGTTTTTCCAGTATGGCCCCCAGCCCATCAGTTGGAACATGATCGAGGTGCCATACTCACCGTAGCCTAGCGTAAAGACCGGCACCATCATGCCAAAGTAGCCGTCTTTCATATTTTGGGGCATAGCCCAAAGACAGCCGGCGTAGGCGAGGCCGAATAACATACAAACAATCGTTTCTGGAGCAATGAGGCAGCGCCAGCGCCGATTTTCTCTAAGCCAAAGGGCTTCAAGTACAATAGCCGCAATCAGATAACTTGGTTTTAGGAAGAGGCCAATTGAAGCTAACAGTGCTGCAATGACCGCCGCAGCTGGAGGTAGTGATGAGCTCTTCCAGCGCAGCCAGCGCACTATGAATAGTGGTAGAAAAAGTAGCAAATAAATATGTTCTCGTTGTCCGAATTCGTCTTGACCAGAGAGAAATAGTGTCAGGTATGAAAAGGACAATATAAGAGGCATAAAGACAAATGATTCGTGGCTTTTCGACTCTCGCCACAAGAGCCAGAGGCTAAAGACGACGCTGTAGAACCAAAGAGCGATTGTCGTATACCAGAATGCTTGTGGAGGTGTCACGCCAAAATATTTAGATACTAGATTTGGTGCTATGTGAGCATAAAATGCCAGTGGTGGATTGACGTCAAAAAAATCAACATAGGGTTTTTTACCCTGTAGCAGTAAATCGCCAATGGCGACAAACATAGATTGATCGGGAGCAATATTGAGGGGGTGAATGGCGGGAATAGTAAGTAGGCGCCACATGATCAGCGATAATAGAAAAGTGCCGCCGATCAGCATCACTTTTCTTGTCCAGTTGTCCATTGTCATAGATAATGGCAATGAGTTTTTCATAGCGGCGTTTTTCGCTGCACAAAGACAGCAAGATCGTATTGAACACCGTGATATTCTAGGGGTTCCTTATCTTCTTCATCGATCTTCTTCAGGCGCGCCCCACCCTTCCATACATAGTACTTTTCTAGCGTGGGCATTACTTGGTTTTTCACTAGCAGATCGCGAATGGTGGCATCTTGGACAAAAATCATTTTGGCTTTCTGCTCGGCTATGTCTTGTTTTAGTTGATTGTATAATTTCTCTGATAGTTGGCTATATTTGCGTTCATTCTCACCGGGGTGCTGGGCATGATCAAGATATGGAAAGAATGTAGATTCTAGGAAATAGCCACTAGGGTTTCTACTCATCTGCAAAATCAAGGGATAGCCTGGCAGTACGTCATCAGTTAGAAAGAGTAGTTCATCACCTTTCTCTGAATATTTGGCAACCCAAGAAGCACAATCAGCTGGCACCACGTTTTCGCCTGGTGTCGTGTCGGTAATTGTCGGAAAGGCAGCGGCAATCTTGCTTGTTTGATGATTGAGAAAGGCCCCGGTAAGGGTTATGAGAATGGCGCCAAGGGAGCACAATATACAAAAATTGAGCTTTGCTAGAGCGCGACGTCTGCCCTTGAGAAGTTTAAGGCGGTGTATGGTGGCACTGAGTACGCCTAGGTTGACCCCCCACAGTAGAGTGGCAGAAAAAATCATAGGAATGGCTGTGTGAGTCAAGCCTGTGGGTTGATTGAGGTAGAACCAGAAACTAATGAAAAACAATAAAATCAAAGTCAGTGACAAACTTGAGCGATTATTCTTAGGTATGGCAAATAATATTGCGGCAATGCTTGCATAAAAAATGTCACGTCTTTCTGGTACGCTGCCGAGCCCATACATAGCCATGTCGTAATAGTCAGAAGTGGATGCGAATATGGGAGCAACCGTGCTTAAGTAAGCTGCTGTGAATGGTGCTGGTGACATCAGCATGAATAGGCCGTAGACTAGCATTGTACTTAGGCAAGTGCGCGCTTCAAGGGCCACTAGTGGGCCAATTTTGAGGCTTGTGCTAAGCCAGAGACTTTCAAGTAGTACTAGAAAAACCACATAAAGGTCGCACAGTGAAACACCAATACCAGCAAATATGCCACTGGCAATAGCTTCTGTTTTTGAGATATGGTATCCATTCCAGCGCAGCCACCTGACTAATAGATATGGCATGAGAAGAAGCATAAAGAGCTGTTCGCTTTGGCCAAGCTGAAACAACATTAGTACGTTCGCTAAGGCTAGCGCAATTATAAATGGTGGGAAAATGTGCCACTCTCGGTGGTGTGTTCTTGGTAGAAGAATCTTGGCACAGGCAACAGTAGAACCTAGAGCAAGCAGCCAGATTGTGAGGTTCAGTACAAAGCTCGGGGCAATATTTAGAAATTGCGCCGTCAACCAAGGTATGACGCTGCCATAGAGAAGAATTGGTGAAACAAGGCAAAGAAAATCTACATAAGGAACTTTGCCTGTTGTGATTAATTTAGCAGCCTCCAGATTGAGTGCAGCTTCGGGCGCAATCATAGATGGGTGACGGAGGAGCAAATGTAAAACAAGAAAGAAGACTATGGCAATCACGGCCACGGTCACCTGACAATAGCCCGCTCTGCTGGTAAGTTGTTGTCTAGCCAAGTTAGGGCTTGTGGTCATCGGGCTCTTTTCATCATGCACTGTAAGCCTATACTGGCTAGCAAGTATACTTTGTCAGCGACTCTAGTAAATCAATGGTGGCTGTGGTTATAGAGTGTAAGAGCATTTCCTGGTGCCTTCCCTATCTATAACCTTTCGATTTCTAAGAAGGGTCATTTATCATTGATAGTGCTACTTGGGCACGCCATCAAGCGACCGCTATTTTTGAAGCTTCCGGCAGTTATTGAGGGATAGCTAGAAAAAGTAGGGTTGACGAAGTCTCAACTTAGACGTATTCTAAATGCATGGCCGATAATACAGCTAGCGACAAAAAGTTACCCCTGAACAGCAGATGAAGTGCTCTCAGCCGTGCCTGCTGCCCTTTCTGTCGCGTTTTCTCGAGCAGCTGTGTGGAACACTCTCAATGCCCTCAAAAAAGCCGGTGTTATTGAGCTAGAGCAGAACTAGTTTTTTTACCCAGTAATTAGACTAAATCTAAAAATATACTATTTCTAGGAGGATTTATCATGTCAAACAATCAAGCATCTAACCAAGCACCTAATAAGGCACCCCAATTAACAGATTCAGAAGCTACTTTAGCTGAGTTGACTAGCGCTGACGCAACGGCTATGTCAGGCGCCGCTCCAGCAGACACTAAGACAGCCGCTAACTTAATGGCCGCCTTTGGTGGTGAATCAATGGCTAACCGCAAATATCTATACTTCGCTAAAATTGCTCGCAAGCTAGGCAATGAAGAAGTGGCCAAGCTTTTTGAAGAAACAGCCAACCATGAAACTGCTCATGCTTTCGCTCACCTTGAGCTAATTTATCCATCAGCCGAAATGACTGTTGAGAAAGTATTGGCACTAGCTGCCGAAGGCGAGATGTATGAAAGCGTCACCATGTATCCAAATTTTGAGCGCGAGGCCGTTGAAGAAGGCAATGCCGCTGCTGTGGCTGAGTTTCAAGAACAAGCAAAAGAATCACTGGAGCATGCTGGAATTTTCCAAAAAGCGGCCAAGCGTTTTGGTGCCCTCAAGCGGGTGGAAGCTTTCCATGCCGCTCGTTATCAGGCTGCTTTAGATAAATTGACTGCTGCGAAGGTCTAGCTGAAGACTAACTCTCTCATGCCATCCTGATCTGCTTCAAGAGACAAGAGGCGGTGGCCTTGATTTTTAAAAGAAATCCAGTCTTGAATCACTCTTGTTACACCGCTAAGGTGACGTTGATGAACGACAATCATCGTTGATGAACCTGCGCCACTGAGAACACAACCTAGGATTGGTTGTGTTCTCAGCTCGTGCCTTAGCTCGGCAAGATCTGGTACTAGTGGGTTGCGATAGCTTTCGTGCAGGCGGTCCGCTAGTGCTTCTTTGAACATTCCTTCATCGGTACGCCAAACGGCACAAATCAGTTGTGCTGTCTTTTGAATGTTGAATATGGCGTCGCTAATGGGCACTAATTTTGGCAATACCGCCCTGGCAGCAAGAGTCTTCATTGTGAACTGCGGCACAACAACTAGAAGCAGCCATTCTTTCGGCCACGGGGTTGTTTGCATAAACACTTCCTTTCTTGATGGCGAGCAGGCCACCAAGCCACCACATAGGCTTGCTGCCATGGTTTCTGGGTGGCCTTCGATGTCGAAGGCTTGATTAAGCAAGGCGCCTCTGGTTGGTATTTGGCCGGTAAGAAGATTGGCGGCTAGTACCGTTCCTAGTATCACCGTGCCGCTGCTTCCTAGGCCGCAGCCAAGCGGAATATCGCTGTCTATAGTGATTCGAAGCCGTTTAGTAAGAGAGATGTTGTTGTTTGGTAGCTTTTTCAAGACGGTATTTATAATATGACCACGGTCTGATTCTTGGCTTAAGTTGGCAATATCACCTAACAGAGTAATACGCGGAATTGACTTATCGTCTTCATGCAGTAGGTTGAAAGTCATCGTCGTATAGGCTGTTAATGCTAGGCCCAAAGTATCTAGACCTGGCCCTAAATTGGCTGTGCTAGCTGGTATTTGTAGCGTAAGGCTAGATTCCAAATTTGATTGAAAAGTGTTGGGTCGATTTTGTGCAAATATTTTTGGGATATTGTCAGGTCGAATGGCAGTGTTTGCTACTGTTCGCATAAGTTTTGCGGCGTTGGTGGAATGTTTGAATCCCATAGTGGTTTTCATTTGTCTAGAACTTGCGTTTGTCTGGGCCAGTTCAAAAGCACAGGTTCGTCTTAAGAGGCTAGGGTTTAATTTCAATGTTAGGTCGGCTAACTTACCGGCTTTTTCGACTATTAGTTGAACGCTGCGGGTAGTTAGTTGTTGCCCTTGCTCATTGGTGAATACGAAGTCATCTAGAGTTGGGCTTTCTGGTATTTTTTTGAATAATTGCCGGAATGCTATTGTTAGGCTCTTGTCTAGTGTGTGCTCTGTGGCTGCCGAGCCTTTGATTCTATCAACCGATATGGTCGCATTCTTGAAGTCAATGTTCTGCCATCGAATACTTACTAATTCTTGAGGGCGAAGGCCAAATTGGTGAAGCATTTTTATTATCGTTGCATCTCTGGCGCCAAACTTTCCGTTTTGTGCAGCTGCGCTAACGGCAAAGTCGATTTCCGAAATTGTGGGCAAGCGTTCTTGTGATGAGGTCACTTTGGAAATTCCGGGGTGCTGAAGAGCTAAAACAAAGGAAACTTATTGGATTCTAACAGCTGCAATAAAAAATAGTACTTCTGCTTTACGTGCTAGTTTATTTCTCGCGCTAGCCTATGGCGCTTTACTGGATAGAGAAATAACAATATGCCATTGGTAATGCTTCCGACTTGCGCTAGTTTGTTTCTTTTAATTTACTCGGTTTCTTGCTCTTTTATGGCATAGAACTACTTGTCTGCCTTCAATACTTCTTTCAATTTGAGTACGCCTCTACAAACCAATCAGTTGCCTTTCTCAAATCTTTTGATCTTCCTTGTTGGAAGGCCAATGAGGCATTGGTGAGTATAGTCGAGCAGTGTGTTGGTGTAGGTGAGGGTGGTGATATCTGGTCTGTTGGAGCTTGTGTTCTCGCCACAGTATCTAGCGGTGCCGAGACCGGTAAAACGACTATGACAAATTAGAACTTCGCTGCAACAACACTAGATTCACACACAATAATTTTCAATGATCAAACTTAATGGGAGTAGCCATGGGTATTCGCGCGTTTAGAGTAGATGGAGGCGTTTTGATTGAGATGGGTGTTTTCGCTTCTTTGGAGCAGATTGACACACATATATGTTCTTTGTTTGGGGGCTGCAAATCGTCTGACTGGTTTTTAGATGATTCCTGGGGTTATGACAAAGCTGCTAGTTACAGTACTTTGGCTGGGACGCTTATCGTGGTTATTGAAAACGATTACGGGTGATTGGTAGCAATAAACCATGAAATCGCTCGGGTTCAATTTAGCTTTGGAAATGCTTGCAGGCTGGCAGTTGGATTGAGAGCCATTCTGAAGAAATATAGCTAGCAATTCGGGCCTGTTTTTTTGACCTTACTATGGAGTTTACATGACACATGCTGCCAATCTTTTCAGAAAATTGTGGAAGCAATTGGCTAAGCGAACTGTTCGCTTGTCTTTTGATTTCCCTTTTCTTTTGACTTAAGAAGCTTGCAAGGTTCGTGGCTTTCTTTTTAACTTGCTCAGAAGCTCTGTCGCTATGAGGTTTGATAGCGCTGCCTTGGCGACAGTGGTTGCTATTTTTGGTAGCGCTTTGATCTTTGGTCTCATGCATATGAATTTACCTGCTCTGCCCTTTTGCATGGCATTGGGAGCTGTCTATGCTGAGGCTTATAGGCGCTCTGGCACTCTATTTGTACCGGTGATCGCTCATGTACTCAACAACAGCATGATCGTGATTGGGCTAATAGCAAATCAATAACTTCCTTTGGGTGAAGGCCAGTAGCCTTTGCCTTTCACCAGAAACAAAAATCGAACAAGGACATCTTCATGTCAAACAACCGCAAATTCGCCATCGCCATCCTCATTGTTTGGGTGGTAATTCTCATTGCTCTGCCTGTCTGGGCAATGAGCGATACTTTCCCTGCCTTCTATCAGGAAGGTCTGAGCAAGGGCTTGGCTGGTTATCAGTCTGTCTTCTACGCTCTCAAGCTCTCAGGTGCTGCTGCTGGCTGGATCAAGATTCCTCTAATCTTTGCCAACGTGCCAGTGGCGCTGTTATTCAAGTATCTCTGGAAGCGCCCTGCAGCTTAATATCGCCGTAGGCTAGTGAAAAGGCTCCTGCAGTATCCTGCGGGAGCCTTTTTTAGACAAGGTAAACTTGTTTTTGTCTGATTTTATAGTAGACCGGTCTACGTGTGATTGTTTTGACTGCCTACGGCCTTTTTGCGCTGACCCCTAATTCTTTTTCTTATCTTTGTACTTGTACTTGTTTTGTTCCTATTCTTGCTGCTCTCGTTCAGCCATCATCTGGGCCATGCGCACATGCACTGATGGAAGCAGGGCAGTAAGCGGCTCACTATCTTCAAGGCCGCCTGTAAACGGCTGGCATTGCACTATGTGCAGTGCTAGTTTTTCTGGCCAAATTTCTAGATTTTCTAAGCCTTTTTGATGGCCCAGCCAACGCATTTTGTAAGCAATAGCAAGAGAGTGTGGTTCCATATCATCGATTAAAACAAAACCGTTTGTTTTAGGTACATTGTCGCAATTGTCAGGCCCGTAAATATCTCCAACAAGGTCTGCTAGTCCCAATTCTTTTAAGACTTTTGCTTGAAATTTAGAGTGACCAAGGGTAAGCATTGCCACTTCATACTTGCTGCCTAATTCTTGTAAAAACTGTTTAGCGCTTGGTCTGGCTTCAGTAAGCACAGTATTCCAGCGAAAGAAAAACTTAGGTCGTCGGTCGAACGTATGCTTGGACAATAAGGGATAGATCTCAGTGTTAACCAAGGTCCGATCGCAGTCGACAAAGACGCGGTGGTTGCCAGCGTTTAGTATTTTTTTGCTCACATCAGCCGTTTGTGAATTATGTGGTCGACATAATATTGAAATTGTGTCGCTGTTGGCCAAGTGCCGTGGGTGCCCTTTCTTTCTATAAACTTAGTAGGATTGCCGTTAGCGACAAGGGCTCGATAGAGTTGATTTTGTAATTTCGGCGGCATGGTCGTATCTTCCATATGTGAGATGATCACGACTTTTACTGTTTTGGGAAACTCTTTGATGTTCGGTATAAAGCTGCGTGCTTTGTACTCTTTCTTCTTTTCAGCAGGTGTACCGCCTAGAGTATTCTTTAGTGATTCTTTCACGAGCTTTTCGCTCGTCAATTTGTAGAGGTTTGCCAAGTCACCACAGCTGACAATTACCAGTATGCACTCTGATTTACTTTTGATTTCAGGGGGTGCTTGTTCTATGAATGAAAGCAGGTTGCAACCGCCCATGGAAGCGCCAATATAGATAATGCGATCAAACTTGTACTTGTCTTGAACCTTGCTGATGGCGTCGCCGATATCTTGCAGAGCCGCTGGATTGGCCCAGGTGTGGGCGAGGCCGACGGAGAGAAAGCCGTACATTGGATAAATACTGGTCATAATCGGCCCAGTTGGAGCGCCTGGCGGCACGACGAAGGGTTCGTCGATGTTTGAAGTCATGCCGTGATGGTAGACGATCAGTGTGCTGGGTCCGGTGACGTTCGGTTGAGTTGGTGGTATGAAATAGGTATTGACCGGCGAACCATTCATATGGCTGTTGGTGGTAATTTGCTGTCTGCCAGCAGCTTGGACGCTGTGAAATATGGCATTGCAAAAGAAAGTGGTAAAAGCGAGTGTGGCTGCGATCAAAGTTGCAGAGACTCGCGAGGTGGTCAGGGCAAATGCTCGTGTTTGTCTTGTTTGTATTGAAAGATTCATTGAAAAGATAGTCGCCAAAGAATTACTGCTGACCTAAATGCATGCTTGCAAGCTTAATTGCAGCACTATTTGCAGCATTTTACAGCATTTATTTCTTGATTAGCTACAGTTCAAGATGCTTGAGTCTGGGGGCGTTATCGTCTACCATCAACAGAGACAGCAGTGATGGCGGGCGATTGGCCTCATTGCTTAGTTATTCGAAAATCATATTAGGTAATATCTTTAGAGAAATATCCCCGGGAAATTCATGGCCACAATAGAAACCGAACGCAGTATCTTCACTCTGATCAATACATTTGAAGTTGAGCCCACTAAGCAGCAAATACTGGCTAATATGCTCGAAGATGTCACTGAAAAAGTGACCAAGCATCAGCCTGGGTTTGTATCAGCCAGTGTTCATCAGAGTTTTGACGGTAAGCATGTGGCCAGCTATGTGCAGTGGGAAAGTGAAATTCACTATCGCGTAGTTTCTAAAAATCTTGAAATTCAAGCTCATATGAAAGAAATACAGGCTGCGGCAATATCAGTGCAGCCGGTCTCTTACCGTGTCACCTATGTCGGCGAATCAATGAATTAATTGGCTTTGCTTTTTGCGCCACATTGACCAGGCGAGGAGCAGGCAAATAGTCAGTTCGATGATACTTGCTTCTGGTCCGAAGCTTCCGCCGGTGAGCAGCGCTGGGCCATCAAGGCTACCTATAATCAGTGGATCGCCCATGTATTGGCCAGAAACAGGGGTACCAAATATGGGTCCCTCAAAGATATTCCAGAATGCGTGTAAGCCAGCTGCCATCCAGAGCCGCCTGGTGAGTAGGTAAGCCGCACAGAAGAGCAAACCGGCATCGAGGCCCAGGGCCGTACAAGAGGCTATTTGGGTGAGTAGTGGCTCACGTCCGTGAAAATTAGGTAGGTGGGCCGCGCCAAACAGCAGCGAGCTGATTATTACAGCTGTTTTGGTATTGCTGGCTCGCTCGATTGTTTGCAAGACATAGCCGCGAAAGAGAATTTCTTCAAATATGGCAGCGACAATGAGAGCGGGGACAATTGCTAGCAAATCGCAACTGCTATTTATTGCCAGGGGCACGTAGCAGCCGATGACGGCCAGAATTAGTGTGACGCTGGTTACCATTAAGCTACCAATCAGACTACCGTCATAGAACTCGGCAAGACCGTCCCAGAAGCTTTTCGCCCCCAAGCCGTAGTCACTTAACTTGCGCTTTTCAATGAAGCGTCCGACGAGCCAGAGCAGGGCTATGCTCCAGAGCATGTAAGTGAAAAATTGCGCGAATGCTGTGGGGAGAAGAGCTGGAATGGCTGCAAATAGCGGGCGGCAGGCGTATATGCCAAGAAACAGGAATATCAGAGACTTGGCCACTGCTAAAGCCAACCGCTTTGCTTGAAAGCCTGTTTCTGCTTGAGCTGTGGGCTTGATATCGTTGGTCAAATCTACCTGTCTGGTCAGTACTTTAGTCAAATCTATGGTCAGTTGTTTGGTCGAATCTAGGGCTTTTGCTCTGGCTGGCTATTTGCCTATTGTACGATTGAGCATTTTGAATTAGGGGGTTGACAATTTGTAGACGACCGGTCTAATATTGCAATATG
The DNA here is from genome assembly GCA_041675385.1 of Candidatus Obscuribacterales bacterium. Taxonomy (GTDB): domain Bacteria; phylum Cyanobacteriota; class Vampirovibrionia; order Obscuribacterales; family Obscuribacteraceae. Next base: position 125,450 of record JBAYTY010000014.1, on the reverse strand, counting down.
TCCAAGGTTAACCGCGGCCAAAAGGAGAATTAGTCATGACTCAAATAGCATTGTTCGATATCGTCATTCCTGGAGTTATCGCCTGGGTCTTAGTTGATGATTTGATGCGTGCGTTGCGTCGCTAGATTTTTTTGATAGTTTCAATAATCTTGCGAGCAGGCGGACCTTTTATTACTGGCCGATCTTCAAGCTTAGTGAAATCAGTAACAGTCTTATAGCCCTTAGGAATCTCGAAATCTGCTGCCACTAGTTTGGTTGGTTTTAAATCAGAAGTGAGCAGAATAGTGTTCAAGTCGCCTCTACAGCTAATATATTTAAACTGCAGTGGCATTGCTCTCTGTAGTGGCACACCGTAAAATTTTGAAAGCACTGTGGCCGCTTCTACTGGTAGTATGACCTTTTCAGCTACTAGCATTTGCGCCGATTGTACAAACCTCGGGTCAGCTGATTCGTGTTCTTTGTCTTTTATTTGTTTGTCCACGAAACTCTTGGGTGTTTGCAGTTCTATAGAGTTGATGCCATGTAGAACGGTTTTACCAGTTTGCTTGAGTGGAATATTGTATAGCGTAACGCCACCAGTGACAGTGGCAAGGCTGTTGCCGATGCCGGTGAATGTTCGGGGAGACGAGAATGAGCAGATGCGCTTGGTGCGGTTGTTAAAAGCGTAAACTTTCCATGTTGGAGCTGTTGCTACAACAACAGTGCCGTGGCTTCTGTCGACAATTTTTACAGCAGAATTAGTTACGTAAGTGTCTTGATCGCCCATGGTAGAGCTTGTTTGATAGCTGCAGTAGCCATCATCCGCTTGGGCCTTTGAGGCATTTAGAGTGAAGCAGGCTAGCAGGCTAAGAACAAAAGAGATTTTTGGGGATGGCTGCATTCTTCCTACTCAATAAACTGATTGATAATTGTACCTACTGACCTAGTGAATGATTTGGATATTGGACTCGGCCTTGCTATAGCAATTTTTCGATCAAGAGGTTTACTTGCCGAGCAGTTTCGGCCTCGCTATGAGAATTGTCTATCACTTGATCGGCGCGACTGCATTTTTCGCTTTGAGGCAATTGGGCTTGCAAACGTCGTTGAATTTCTATGGCGTCTAATTTATCTCGTTCCCCAAGACGTTGTTTCAATACCTCTTCTGAGGTAAAAACTGTCCAAATTTCATCATACTCATCAGCCATATTGGCTTCAAAAAGCAGGGGTACTAGTACTGCCACCAATTTTTCTTTGTTCAGCTCTTTAATGCGCCGGCGGCAGCTGAGAACAACACTGGGATGGACAATCTGTTCTAATTTGCGCCGCGAATCAGAATTTTGAAAGACGATTTTGGCCAGGTTCTTGCGATCTATGGGCCGGTCTGCATTGTCACCTTTTGCGCTATTGCCTTCGGAACAGGCGCTTTCTGAAGAGGGACTTTCTGAAGAGGCACCTTCTAAAACGCCAGGTCCGAACTGTTCGACTATGGCTTTTTTGACGCTGATGTCGTTGGTTAGCACGTCATGGGTGAGCTGATCCGTATCGATTACGGCAATGCCACGCTCGGCAAGAAGCCTGCCGACAGTAGATTTACCTGACGCTATTGTGCCGGTAATTCCTAAAATAATTGGTCCATTGGGGTTAGAGCGTTTCTGCATCTGTTTTTATGTCGCCAAATTTGTTTTGTAGTTTGTTCAATATTTCTCGCAGGCGCACAGAGGTCAGGCTTCTATTGCGGCTTTCACACATTACTCGCAGCTCTGTTTTGGCTTCTGGTCTTTTTTTTGATTTTGCCACTCTTGCAGCGTCGTTTGCAGCTTCTTTGGTGGCTGCGTTTGTAGTTTCTATTGCGGCTTCTTTTGTGGCGTCTGCTAGAGCTGGTCTTATGGCAACAATAGCTTTTTCGCTGCGACTGCTGGTGCTCTCAGTACCGCTCAAGCTGCTGCCACTAGAATTATTGATACTAGAGCTATTGACACTAGAACTACTATTAGAATTAAGGGTAACGAGCATGTGACCAGAACTGGAACTTATACCTGATACGGTCAGGCCATTGTCTTCAAAAGCTTGGCGTAAGGCTAGCAAGGCATTGTCATAGTTAGCATTTAACACTAAAGCTATAGTGGTCTTAGGATCTAGTTTTTGCTTGAACAGTTGAAATGCCTTGACGCGCCATGCTTGCGCCGGGCGTGCTATGCCGCTTCCGCTTGGTCTTAGTGGAGCAGCATTTGGTGGCGGAGGAATTGGAGGTCGGTCAACGGTTGGTACTATATTTAGTGCGGGTACGCCATCGGGGGTGACATTGAAAGGCTCTTGGCCATTGACCTCATTGTTAGATTGACTATTAGACTGATTATTAGATTGATTGCTTGTCTGATTTCCGGTTGGCTCAGAAGATTGGCCGTTAGTGTCTTCTTTGTTGCTGAAAGCACTTCTAGGCTGAGTTTGTGGCTCTCTAGCTGGAGCAAACTTCGGTTCGGGTTGATATGGTGCAAAAGGCGAACTGCCTTTTATTTGGGGCGCAGATTGACTCTGTGCGCTTTCCATAAAAAGAAACGCTGGAATAAATAGACTTATCAATATGAAGGTGGGCTGCTTCACTGCTATATTCATCGATATCTGCGGTATCTGCGACATCTGCATATATTAACTTGAGCCGTTGGTACTGGCCCAGAAATACAAGCAAAAAGACGAATTAACCCTTTACGTTAAAATCTTGATTGACAGAGGCCAGCCGCTTGATATGATTTCTTTAGTCTCGGTCTGGGGCAGAGCTCAAAAGTTTTGTCCTACAAGTTTGAACATACGGGGATCCCGCTCGACACTTCCACGTATACCTTTGAACCAGCTTCATGCTTCTTGCAAGCCCCTAGAGTTGGAAAAGGAAACGGACAGAAGTTAGGAGGTTCCCCCCCTGGAGTATATCCCGGGTACAAAACGCGCACCTGTTCTGGACTGAGACCAATTTTAAACGGATGACAATGCAATTTCACCTAGGTGGCTTACCTGAGACCAATCGCTTTGGTCATGAGTTGGCGCATGCAGTGGGCGATGGCGCCATCATTGCCTTGAGTGGCACCTTGGGCGCTGGAAAGACTACCCTGGTAAAGGCTGTTGGCAAGGGCCTGGGCGTGGTTGAAGTGATTAGCTCACCGACTTTCACCATGCTCAATGAGTATCACTCTGGCCGCCTCTCTCTGTTTCACCTCGATCTCTATCGCGCTGGTGAGACCGGCGAATCCATAGACTTATCAATGCTGGCTCTAGAACTTGATGAAGTGCTTGATGATTTAAATGCTGGTTCAGCTCATGGAGTAGGCGTGCCATCTGCTTTGGTGATGATTGAATGGCCCCTATATTTCTTGGTTGATGGCGAATCTTATTTAGCCGACAAAGATTATTTGGAAATTTCGCTCGACCTTGTCAAGCAAGGAAACCTCCTACCTGTTGTAAGGGGCTCTCAAGAGGGTGCAACTGAAAAAGTGTTACAAGAAACATATGAGGCTGAAAACCCTATAAAGGATGGGGTGGGTGAGGCCAGAATCGCCAATCTGGTCGGACATGGCCCACAATCTTCGCAAGTTATCGGAAGACTTCAGAGCGCTCTTCCTGATATGGTTATATAGTTTTAAGCCGAGGCCGACATTTGTCATCGTGTTATACTCCATCGACGTCGGCGTATCTTGACAGGCCGCGAGTAGCTCCACCACAGCGTTACAGAGAAAAATGGTCAAATCGTTAGTTATAGTTGAATCTCCAGCCAAAGCCAAAACGATCTCAAAGATCCTTGGCAAGGACTTCACGGTTAAGGCCAGTTATGGCCACGTGAGGGATCTCCCCAAAAATAAATTGGGTGTGAACGTTCGCAAGAACTTCGAACCCCTTTATGAAGTATTGAAGGATAAAGAACCGACAGTTGCCGACTTAAAAGAAGCAGCTGCGGGCGTAGATAGAGTCTATCTGGCCCCCGACCCTGACCGCGAAGGGGAAGCAATTGCTTGGCACTTATCCGAAATTTTGGAATTGCCTAAGAAGAAGCTGCATCGCATCGAATTTAACGAAATTACGAAAGAAGCGGTTTTAGCGGCGATTAAGGCGCCACGGCAAATCGATCAAAGTTTAGTTGATGCCCAACAGGCTCGCCGGGTACTCGACCGTTTGGTCGGCTACAAGATCAGCCCACTACTTTGGCGCAAAGTTAACGGCCGCTCGGCAGGCCGTGTGCAATCTGTTGCCGTTCGCATTATTTGCGAGCGCGAAGCAGAAGTTGAAGGTTTCACTCCGCAAGAGTATTGGACGATTAAGGCCGAGCTATCTCGCGCTCGTTCTAAGCAATTCTTCACTGCGCCTTTAGCTAGATGGAAAGGCAAGCGGGTTATCGCTGCTTCTGAGAAAGCAACAGCGCAATCGACCACCATCGACACTAAAAAGATGGCTGACGATATCGTCAAGAAAATTGAAAAAGAAGACTTCAGTGTTGCTTCAGTGGTTGAGAAGACCAGCCAGCGCCAGCCGCAGGCTCCGTTCATCACTTCAACTCTGCAACGAGAGGCAGCGACCTTCTTAGGTTTTGCTGTTAAGAAGACAATGAAAGTTGCTCAAGAACTCTATGAAGGTATCGAACTTGGCTCACAAGGCCCAGTTGGTTTAATCACCTACATGAGAACTGACTCGACTCGTGTTTCGCAAACAGCAGTTGATGAGGCGAAGAACTTCATTGTTGCTCGTTATGGCAAGCAATATTATCCAGACAAGCCGCGCGTTTACGTTCGCAAAGCTAAGTCGATGCAAGATGCCCACGAAGCGATTCGTCCATCCCATCCTGAAAGTTCACCTGAATCGATCAAGCAATACTTGAGCAGCGATCAGCTGAAGGTGTACAAACTAATCTGGGAACGCTTCATGGCTAGCCAAATGGCTTCAGCTGAGATTCTCACCAGAACTGTTGAAATCACCGCCGGCGATGCCATGTTTAGAGCTTCTGCTTCTGAGAAGAAATTCCCTGGTTTCACCATCGTTTATGACCGTCTGGCCAAAGACATGGCCACAAGCGATTCTGACGCGGTAGCAGATGAAGTAGATGAAGAAGAAGCAGCGCCAAATCTTCCTGAGTTAGAGAAAAACGAAAAGCTCAAGCTCAAAGAAATGAAGCCTGGCCAACACTTCACCCAGCCTCCACCCCGCTTTACAGAAGCAAGTTTGATCAAAACCCTAGAAGAATTGGGTATTGGTCGACCATCTACTTATTCAGCGACTGTCAGCACAATTGTTGACCGTAAATATGTAGAGCGTGTGCAGAAGGCACTGGTACCAACAACTCTAGGTAAAGCTGTTAATGCTCTTCTAGTTGAGCACTTCGGCAATATCGTTGAAGTTGGCTTCACCGCTGGAATGGAAACTCAGTTAGATAAAGTCGAAGAAGACAAATCTGACTGGCGCGTCATGCTCAAAGCTTTCTACGAGCCTTTCAATAAGACCTTGAAAGAAGCCGAAGAGAACATGAACAAGGTGCTCATTCTCTCTGACCAATTCTGCGAACTATGCGGACAGCCTATGGCTATTCGCTCGTCGCGTTACGGTCAATTCTTAGGTTGTGTCGGCTATCCTGAATGCAAGACCAAGATCTCGCTAACTAAAGATGGCAAGCCAGTTCCTGAAGATAGACCTTCAGAAGAGAAATGCAAAACTTGCGGTTCTGATATGTTGATTCGCTACGGACGCTACGGCGATTATCTCGCCTGCTCAGCAGAAGAATGTACCGAACAAAGACCAATTCTTAAATACACCGGTGTTACCTGCCCACGTGATACTTGTGGCGGCGCCATTGTTGAGAAGAAATCTAGACACGGAAAAGTCTTCTTCGGTTGTTCCAACTATTCACTCAATCAGTGCACATCGGCTTATTGGTACCCACCTGTGATTTCAGGCGGTCCAAAAGGCGACAACCTTTGTCCAAAATGCTCAAGCGTTCTTATCTACAAGACACTTAAGCGTGGCGACCAAGTGGCTTGCTCGTCTAAAGAGTGCGACTTCGCTGAATTGATTACTGGTTTGGAAGTGCACGCCTAAGAATAGATAGGATAAACTTTTGGGCTAGCGTCTTGAAGCTATCTGGAAAAGTTGCCTGGAAATCTGACTGGCATGTTTGAGCACTTTAGCGAACAATCAATGAAAGTAATGGCGCTAGCTGACCGCGAGGCTGCTGCGTTGAAGCACGACCGTGTGGGCACTGGTGAAATACTGGTGGGCTTGCTTGTTTGGGCCGAGGCTTCAGGCGCGGCAGATAATGCTGTGGCGGAAGCAGCTGATAGTAATTTTGAGAAAGCAGAGAAATTCGCACGAAATTTCTCTGCTTTTAATCTGACGGCTGCCAAAGTGCGGGCCGAAGTCAAAAGAATTACCGGCTCAGGGGCTGGTGAGAGGGCTTCTGCCTACAGTTTCACCCCAGGGGCGGAGGTTCTGCTGTTGCTTGCCTATGAAGAGGCCTTAAATCTCTGTAAACGGCCAGGCACTGAAAAGGTCGAGCCTGAGCATTTGCTGCTTGCCCTGCTGCGTCAAGATGAAGGGGTGGCCTGCCGTATTTTGGAGCGCTTAGGCTTGAATGATTTTAGTCAGTTGCGAGCAGCTGTGCTTTCGAGCCTAGGGGTCAATCAAGAAGATCTGATTGAGATTCGCTTTGAAAAAGCGCGGCGCCAAAGAGTAAGCGTGCAGCTTGCAGCGGGTGAACTTGCTGGCCACGGGAGCCTGACAGATTCACAGGACTTTGCACACCCGGGCGATCTAGCGATGTTGGCGACTGCTGAGAAATTGCTCACGGAGGGCCTGCAGGCCGGTGCATCACTAGTTGATTTGCCTTATTCTCCCTATGCCATTGAGTTATTCAAGCTGGCTCAGGAAGCTGCTAACAATCATGGCCATGATGTCGTGGGCAGCGGACATTTGCTTTTGGCGGCACTGTCGATGCACAAAGGAATGCCGCTGAGAGTTATGGCACAGTGTGGCGTCGAGCGTTATCAAGTTGATGAGGAATTGTCTAACATTCTTGGCCCGGGCTCTGGTGTAGCGCCTGATTCGACTCTGGCATTGTCTTGGAGTGCGTCCTGCAGCAAATTATTGAGCTTGGCTGCACATGAAGCGTTGGAATGGCATCATAGTTTTATTGGCTTAGAGCATGTGCTCTTGGTCTTATTGCGCGAACACGAGGGTGTGGCCGGCCGCATCCTTGAAGATTTTGCTGTAGATAAGGGCGCGCTGCGCAATAAGATTTTGGCTGATGAGCAATTTGGTAGTTTGGAAGCATAGGCAGATTAGGCTTTCCCAGGTTTTGCACCTTGAACCATCGGTGATTGCTGATAAATAGTTTGCTTTGGAGATTCCGTATGAAACGTCAAGATTCAAGACTCAAAGCAGCGACATTAGTCAAAATGTCATTGCTCAGTTGTTCGCTGTTGCTGAGCAATGCCGCATTAAATGCAGCTGAGCATGCTGGGCACCTATCAAGATCGACAATCACTCAGGGGCAGGCATACTTGCTGCCCAAAATTTTACCAATCCATCGGTTTGATCTGGATGGAAAGCCAACTATTGGAACTCAAGCTGGGGTTCTACAAATCGACGTGAACGGAATTGCAAAACTCTTCATTCTAAATCCGAAGATTCCATCAATGAAGCAGTTAAATAAAACTCTGTCGAAAGATATGCTTGGAGAACTCGCTGGGCCTCAGGGTGAAGATGATGATAAAGCTTACTATTGGACATTTCATGTTTTGTCTATAGAGCCTTTCGAACAGAACATCTATCACATCGATGTTCTGTTTTCTGATGCCGATCAACATTGGAAAGAATACAGGGTGCGCGGTTACCGGATCGCAAACCCTAAATGGCAATTAGTCGAATGAAGAAGAAAAAGAGGGACAGAAGACATATTTTCTGTCCCTCTCAAGGTTATTGCATCATTTCAGCCGAACTTAGTTCAACTTTGCGGCCCCATATACAGTGAATTGAACTGACCGATTTGATCCATTGTCACTGAACTGCCTGGCACAGGTTTGTGGTCTTTTACTGAGCGCAAAAGATCACCAATCTCAACTTTTCTAAAAGTAGGGGCTACTCTAGTGATGCTCCCGCCTTCTGAAAGCATCAGGGGCAGAACCTTTGAGGCCGGTTGGTGCAGAAAAGCATCTAAGACTTTGCCGTCAAACTGAGTGCCGCGACCCCGGTCAAACACGTCAATTAATTTTGAAACCGGTGTAGGAGTCTTGTATGAGCGACCGTGAGAGAGTACGTCAAATACATCAGCAACAGTATTGACCCTAGTCTCAACTGCAATTTGTTCAGCACTAAGTTGACTGGGGCTGCCCCGGCCATCCAAGCGTTCATGGTGATTTTGAGCCACAGTGGGCAGATCGGCAAGGCGTTTGGGGTAATCAACCTTCTCTCTGAGAATGATACCGGTGTCGGTGGCGTGGTGATTAATCACGGCCCGCTCGTGCCCGTCTAATTTGCCCGGTGAATTGAGAATTTCGGTTGGTGTTTTGAGCTTACCAATGTCGTGCATTTTTCCCGCTAGGTATGCTTTCTCAACAGAGGCAGGAGGAAGCCGCATGCCTTCAGCGATAAGTCGGCTCATGTCACCGACGCGATCTTGATGGTGGGCGGTGAGTGGGTGATAGCCCAACATCTGCTGGCGCAAGAGCGCGTGCTGCTCTTGGGTGCGGATACCCAGAGCTTTGTCGATACTGTGATGCACACCCATATAAACGCTAGAGTTGCGGGCAACTTTTACACCAACTATTCCACCCGCACTAAAAATTGCGCTATCGGCAATAAATGCGCCCAGAGCATTCGCCGCGTTTTTGGCCTCTCTGTTTTCACCAGTGGGGTTTTTCCAGGTATTCTCAATAGAGTTTTTTGCTACTTCTAGCTGTCTGGCAGAGGTTAGGACAAAAGATGCGGTCATTGAAGCGCCGACTATCTGGGCCACCTCGCGGGCTACCCCGGCTTTTCCCTGGGCCAAAGCTAAACCGGCGCCAATCAGCATTGAGCCGCCCAATTCAGCCGCAACTTGGCCTGGATGGTCGGTCAGTTCGTCGACACGATTGACGACGCCGCGACCGACTTCAACTAGTAAATTTGCTTCGCGGCTAAGGCGCTGAGCGTTAGACAAACCCGAGTCTGATTTATCTGACGATGCAGAATGTTCTGCTGCAGATTCAGAGTGGTCTACCGCTGAAAGTGTTTCTCCAAAGGGCATTAATTTGTCTGCTGCTATGCCGGCGTGGGGGATTAAATTGTCTACCTGGCAATGTTAGGGGCAATACTGGTAATTGTCAAGAAGTGACCAGGGGTGATCTGGGTTGGGGCGTCTTGGGCATAAAGCTTTATGAGCATTATCCCGTGAGGTTCAGTTGATGTTTGAGCGTTTTAACGAGGGCGCTATTGAGACTATTAGGCTGGCTCAGCAAGAAGCCGCAGCATTGGGTCACAATCGCGTTGGTACAGAGGCAATATTATTGGGTTTGATGGCGCAAGAAGAGGGCATTGCTGCTCAGGCATTGACTGAAGAAGGCGTTACTTTGGACACTCTGCGGTCAGCTGTAGAGAAAGAAATTGGTCGTGGTAGTGAAAAAGCCACAGATGAAATGCCTTTTGATTCAAGGGCAAAGAGGGTTTTTGAGCTCTCTTGGGACTCGGCTCGTCGTTTTCGCAACGATCATATTGGCACTGAGCATTTAATTCTTGGTCTTTTGCGTGTGGGCGATGGTGTTGCTTGTAAAACTCTGCGCAATCTCAAGGTCGATATGGCCCGTTTGCAGCAGTGGGTGCAAGATGAGATTAATCCGCCCGATGGGGTTGTTTAGTGTTCGAACGCTTCACCGAGAAAGCCATTAAAGTCATTATGCTGGCTCAGGAAGAGTCCCGCAGGATGGGTCACAACTTTGTCGGCGCAGAGCAAATATTGCTTGGCTTGTGCGGCGAAGGCACAGGGCTTGCAGCGCGAGTTTTGCGCGCTCACAATGTCAAACTGAAAGACCTACGAGCAACTGTACTTGGGATTATTGGCAAAGGCAGTGGAAACGTTTCGGTTGAAATTCCGTTCACGCCAAGGGCTAAAAAGTTACTTGAAGCTGCCTGGAATGCTGCACGCGATTTGGGACATGACTATGTCGGAACTGAGCATCTGCTGCTTGGATTGCTTGCTGTTGATGGTGGAGTCGCTAAACAAGCATTGGATAAACACAAGGTAGATCTTGAAAAAGTAAAGATCGATGTTCTAGATTTCATCCAGATTGCTAATAAGCAACAGCAAATGGGCAGTGCGAATCCGGCGCATGCGCCTGCAAATTTGCCGCCGTTGTCTCATTCACCGATTCAGTCTGACCCTTTGGTTGAGTCTGGTGTTGCGGTTAAGTCTCAGGCCCTCGTTCGCTCGGCTAAAGGCCCAGTGGCGAGTCAATCAGCTAAAGCTCAAGTGGCGAAGTCAAATGTTTCCGATCTCTTTTCTCAACTTGCCATTATTGCAATGCAGTTAGCTCAACAAGAAGCTCGTCGGGTCGGCAGTATGAAGCTTGAGTTGCAGCACTTGTTGTTGGGTATTCTCGCGGAGGGGAGCAGCGAGGCCGCTAGACTTCTCTCTGGGCAGTCTATTGCGCTTGAAGAGTTGAGATTGGCAACCACGCAAGAGGAAGTCGAAAAACCAACTGAATCACAGTCTCTAGATTTTGAATTGTCTAAACAAGTTTTATTTACCGTGGAAATGGCTTCGGTTGCCGCACGTACCTCTGGCAGTTCGCTTATTGCTCCAGAGCACTTGCTTCTTTCTCTATTAAGTTATGAGGAAAGTAGAGCGGTTAAGGGTCTACAGAAGCTCGGTGTGAACATTGAGCTGTTTGTGGATGAGCTGCGAAAAGTGATTAAGGCATTATCTGTTGCCCAAGAGAAAGTTGCTGCGGAAGAGAAGACTGCTGAATCGGCCAAAGCGGATAGTCCGGTTGTTGAGGCCGAGCAAAAGCTAGATAAGACGGCTGCTGAGGAAGAGAAAAAGGTTGAGACTGCCGATTTACTTCAGTCCACGTTAGCACTTACCACCATGGTTGAGCACGCCATTTCTCTGGCGAGAGAAGAAGCCCATAGGCTTGGTCATGCTGAGGTTGATACCGATCACGTATTGCTTGGCCTGATGACAGAAGTCGATGGTTTAGCCTCTCTGGCTTTGCATGTCTGGGATGTGAAGACTAAAGAGTTACGCCAAGAATCTGAGAATATGCCGGGACGCGAGAAGTGTGATTCTCCGTGTGAGTCTAAGTGTGGTTCTAAGGTTAACGAACTGATTTTGGCAGCACGGCAGCTGGCACGAGAAGCAAAGCGAACCTATGTCGGCACAGATCACGTATTGCTGGCTCTATTAGCAGACGAAGAGAGCGCGGGCCTTAAGGTGCTGCGCAATTTGTCGATTGACCTAGATCGACTAAAGAAGATGCTTCAACGAGCCAATACTCCGCCGCAATTGGGTGCGAAGTATTCAGCCCTAGTGCCTCTTTCCAAGCAAAAAGGCTTTGAGCGTTTTTCTGATGAAGCAATCAAGGCGTTGACGTTCGCAAAAGAAGAGGCCTCTAGGCTCGGTCATTCGCAGATTGATTCGCAGTTTTTGTTGCTTGGTATTTGCGACGAGAGACTAAATAAAGGAGCTGAGCGGCTAAGAAAAATTGGCATTTCCCTTGATGATCTTCGCTTCGAAGTTGAACACCTTACTGGTCACGGTGAGGGCGATTGTGGAAGCGAGATAGTTTTTGGCGAACACTCACTGCAAGCCATGTGCTGGTCTTTTGACACAGTCGTTGCCTCAGGGGTAGAGGTGATCAGGCCAGAGCATTTGTTTGTCGGTATCATTCTCGAAGAAAGCGGACCAGCCTCGGCTCTACTAAAGCAATTCAATGTCAGTATTGAGAGATTGAGGGCCAATACTGCTCTTAAGCTTAAAAAGAGAAAGCTTGATCCTCTTGCTGTCTCTGGTGTAGAAGCCGTGAGGCTGCTGCTTGAATCTGGTTACGCTTCTGTCTGTGAGTTGCTAAGTCGGGGCGCGATTGATGCCATTCTCGACGGCAAGTTAGAAGCGCAGTCCTTTTCGCAAGAGCTACTGGAGCCCTGTCATATACTTTTGGGTCTCTTGAGTCAGCCCTCTGGCTTGGCGGCAAGGGCTGCAGCCATAACTGGGCTGTCGATTGATCGCTTGCGTATGGGTATTCAGCGCTTAAATGGTAGCGTTGTTTCGCGCCGACAACGAGTCATAGTATCGCAATTGACTAAGAATGCTTTGGTGGAAGCCCGTGTAATGGCTGAACTTTGTAATAGCGCTGAGATTGAATCTGATCATTTACTGATTGGAATTCTCAAGGATCATAGTTGTCTCAAGCTTTTTAGCGATCTAGGTTACGACTACAAAGACTACAGAGAAACGGTCTTATTGCTACTGAAGGCCAATCACCCAAGTTTGTTTCCTTCGGAAGCAACTGTTCAAAGTGTTTCAGGTGATCCAACTGTTGCAACGATTCCTGCTGTTTCGTCCCCACCACCGTTCTCCAAGCTGACTGACACTGATATAGATAAGTTATTTGGACGAGCCACAGGGAGCACAGACAAGCTTGTTATGCGGGTCTTTACTTCCACTGCTCAGAATGTAATTAGACTTGCTGTTAATGAAGCCAGGCGCTTGAAGCGAGCCCAAGTAGGGACTGACCACCTTTTAGTTGGAATTCTGTCAGGGCAGGATAGTGTGGCAGCTACTGCCTTGGAGGCAATTGGTATCACCCGTAGTTCACTTCGGACCGCCATTGAAAAAGAATTTGGGGTTGTTGATTCACCAGCAGCTGGTGACTTGCCCTTTAGTAAGAACGCAATCTTAGCCTTTGAAAAAGCTTTTGAGTCTGCGCAGAGTTTTGGTTCTTCCACCATAGGTGTGGACCAATTGCTCATCGGTATACTCGGTCTACAGAGGATAGTTGATTACGGTTCTCTTAGTCGTGAAGACTGCGCTGGTGTAACCATCTTGCGAAGTCTGGGTGTTGATCTTGGTTACTTGCGTCGACTCGTTATAGATAGAATGACACCTTCGAACAGTACAGCAGGTAGATTAGGCTTTAACGCTGACAGCACACCAACAGAAGTTCAGCCGCTGCCGCAATCAAAGAGATTTACTTATTCTGAAGCAGCAATCAAGCGCTTTGATAATTTTGCAGCTGATGCTCTTAAAGCCGTGCTCATAGCCCATGAGGTGGCGCGCGAGAATCGTCTTAGCTTGGTTGGGACCGAGCAAATTCTCGTTGCTATGGTTCTTGATACAGAAGGCAAAGCTGGAGCTATTCTGAAAGACCTGAGAGTGACAGCTGAGAGAGTGAGGGCTGAAATCGATAGGTTTGTCCAGACAGGTTCTAATATTTCACATGGCGGTGAGCCGTACACTACTGAAGCGATAAGTGTGTTTAATCGAGCAAGGCGTGGTGCTGATTTTGTCGAAGGAAAAGTAGGCACTGAACATTTGCTATTAAGCATAATTAGCAATCAGAGGCATCTTGCCTGCATAATTCTCGGACGTGCCGGTATTGACGTAGAAAAGCTCCAAGAGATTATGGCCGAGGAGCAGACAGCACTTTCTGAGTTTGTAGAAAAGGCAGCTGCGGCCAAGCGATCAGGTGAAGCTATCTCAGAGCTCATTCCAGTTGTTGACTATCAAGCAGCTTTGATTGAGTCTGGCAATCAATCGCAAGTATTAGGTCAGGAACCGGGTCTAGAATCTGTTTGCGAGATGTTTGAAGGGCTGACTCATGAGGAAAAGTGCGATCAAAATGAAGGTGATTGGGCTGCTCTAAAAGAGCGTTTTACGGCCAATCTTCGCACGGTCATAGACATGGCCAAGACCGATTCGTGCAATCGCAACAAAGGTATTGTTGATGCACCACAGCTTTTGTATGCTCTCTTCAATTTGCATACAAACTCTTGTGCCAACCATTTAAAAGTCCTCAATTTAGATAGATTCGCTCTTCGAGATAGGTTAGGCCAGATACTCCACGTAACAGATCCACGAGCGGCATCAGCTTTTGTTGGCTTTAGTGCTTTAGCTGATCAGGTTCTTTTGCGGGCATTCCAGCTGTCTGCGTTTGAAGGCGTTGGTTGGGTGCAGACCAGGCATTTACTGTTGGCATTGATTGAGAGTGAGGATGAAAAGTTCGTACCCTTTATGACAGCTATCGGTCTGCGTCCTGACGTATTCGTTGGTGGTTCGAATCTGAAGTCAGCGACCCATAGTGAGCCAGCTCCTGCTTATACTTTGTCGCAGACAGCCCTAAATCAAGATGCTCTTGGTGTTACTGCTACTGCTGAAAGAGTGATGAAGCTGGCAGCCGATGAGGCAAAGCAAATGGGTCACAATTTCGTTGGCACAGAACAGATAATGCTAGGCCTAATTGGAGCTGGTGATGGTGTTGCCGGTCAGCTCCTGCTAAGTCATGGACTGACTCTATTGGAATTGCGTCGGCGCGTGAAAGAAATTATCGGAGAGGGGCCTTGTGTTGCTGGTGCTGAGCTACCGTTTACTCCGCGCACTAAGAGAATGCTCGACCTAGCATTGAATGAAGCTCAGCGGCTTAAGCATGATGAAATTGGAACAGGTCATATACTGCTCGGACTTCTGCGGGAAGGGCACGGAGTAGCTGCTCGAGTGCTTAAGGACATGGGGCTTAGCCTAAACAAGTTGATTGAAGAAACCGAAGCTAGATTACTTGAGGATGGCGCTAAGAAGACAGTTAGCAGTAGCGCTAACGACAGCGTTGTCAGCACCGGAGATTTTGAGCGGTAATTTGTATGGAACTTACAGCCTTTTGGTACTAGGCTGGTTGCGCTGTGCGTGTTGCTCTGCTTCTTGAGCCTTGGTTGCGCATCTTTTCGCGCAGAGCATCAAACTCACTCCAGATCTCTTCTGGGGTCTGTTCTGGTTCTTGCATTGCTCTCTTTAAGCCACGCGCAATTATTTCGTCAGCTCTCTTTCGTGAGTCGGAAGAAGGGGGAGCGTAAACAGCTTCTGACTCCAAGACTAAAAGATCATTGGGTGTGCATTTTAGATAATCACACAATTTGGCAATGGTGCCAAACTCGACACCTTGACTGGCGCCTGTTTCTAGAGCACTTAAAGTTTTTTGGCTCAAGCCTGTACCTAGGGCTACGTCACGCTGGGTTAGTTTGCCGCGAACTACCCTCATAAACGCCAGATTGAATCTCACGTAGTTGCTCATACTCGTTGATTGTTAGACCTTCCGAATTGCACGTATTGGTGCAATTTGACGTAGTGTACGACTATATAGACCCACTATAAGTTGTATGTATTCACATGTCAAGCTATGGGTGGAAGATTTTGCACTTCCAGGTTTAATCGCTCGCTCAGCTGTCTCTGCAAAATCGGATGTATAACGCATTGTCGAATCTCGTTTAGATCGAAAAAACAAGATTTTTGTTGACCATCGATTGTAAAACCGAGACGACTCCCCGAATCTACATCGCTCCAGAATGCATTACCATCAATACGTTTTGAGTTGACTAAGCGCAAGGCCGCAAACTTGTCTAAAATCCAATCTTTGCCTGCCCTTTCAAACTCTCGCTGATTGTTTTCAACCCCAAATAATCCATAACTTTTCAGAAGTTGAACAGAGGCATCATTCAGTTTGACAAAGTAGTTACCACTTGAATAGTTTTGCTGGCCAAACAGATTGGTTAAATGATCAACAAAATTTAGGTCTTTAATAATTATCTCTAGCTCGGGATCTTGAACGATCTTAGCTCCAGCAATCTGTCCACGCTCGTCGAGCAAAACGAGCAGCTTTTTCTCATCATTGATCCAATTGGACACTAGATTGCCAGAAAACTTGTTCAGCCTTTTGGCATAGGAAATGAGATTCTGTGCAGTCTTGAGACCGAGTTCTGCAGATGAAAGCGGTTTGACTAAAGGGTTATTTGTCCATACTTGTTTCCAAAACCAAGTCTCAGAGCTTCTCTTTAACCGAAATGTTTCAGTTGCAATGGGTTGGCCCATTTTCGTCAGTCGAATGGTGAGATATGAACCGGGCTCTAGAATGACATTTCCGACAAAATCATCATTGCTGATGTAAACTTCCGTATTCTGAAGTAGAGTAATGTATTCAGCATTACTTTGAACTCCATCAGCTGAAAAAATCATTGTCATCCAAGGCGAAGGTTCAGTAACGAAGATGTTCTCCGTAATTTCAGAAAAAGTGAGAATTCGCTTTCGCACATTTTGAACAGCATTCTGCCCTTCTTCCGGCATAAAATCAGGTTGCCTAGCAGGAATTACTCCAGTGTTTTTTAAATCTTGATAGTTGTCTTTGGCCTGCGTCCAGAACTGCAAATATTCGGCGTATTCGAATTTACGATTGCGCTTTTGCTCCGTTGTCTTTTTCAAAATACCGAGAGCGACAAAACGTTCAACTAGTTTGCCTGCGGTTGCGTGGACACAATCGAGATGGTCGCTCACTTTTTGAACGGTCACGATTGGTTTGGTAAACAGATAGTCCAGCAAGCCGAGTTCTAGCAGCGGAGCTTTTCGATTGGTTTTGATAAGTTCTATGTGTCTTGCGCGTAAATCTACTATCGCATTTGCATTGGCCAGAGCTTGTTCGCTGACCTTAATCACTCCCTGAAAGAAAAACTTGAGCCAGCCTTCCCAATCACCGTTGTGGCGTACTGCCATCAAATGTGAGTTGTATTCCGATTGATTCGCTTTGAAGTAATGGCTCAAAAACAGAAGAGGCCTGCGCAGGATCTTGCGATCGAGGAGAAACAAGGTGATAAGCAAACGACCAACACGCCCGTTGCCGTCTTCAAAAGGGTGAATGGTTTCGAATTGAACATGAGCTAGACCGATCAAGATCAAGGCGGGGATTTGATCAGTGTGCAGAAATTTTTCGAACGATGCCATACTTTTCAGCATTTCGTCAGGCGGAGGCGGAACAAAGGAAGCCATAAAGACTGATGAACCAGGAGTGCCAATATGGTTTTGATTCTTTCGAAACTCACCGAGTACACGCTCGCTACCTCGCAAGCCCTGCAGCAATTCTAACTGTAATTCACAAAGCAGTCTGTTGCAGAGAGGCAGTGGCTGAGCTATGTCAGTGAGTCTGCTCACACCATGGCGCAAAGCTTTTGTGTAGTTGAGAACAGTGTGAACGTCGTCTTTTTTCTTGTCGTCTGACGCTTCCGATTCATCTACGTCAAAACGTAATACATCTTCGAGAGTGCACTGTGTACCTTCAATTTGTGAACTCAGAACCGCTTCTTGTTGCACAAAAATCGATATAAATTTGTCTATCTCGGGGAGATTGACCGTCGCAGTGTCTAATCGTCCCAGCGCCAGACAGGCATTGTGCAATAGCCGGATTAGCTCGTCATCCCATATAATAGGGGGGTCAGGGGGCAGCGCCGCAGGAATAAAGGCCTTGAAGCCGCCTACTTGAACTTCATATTGACCAGCTCGCAATGTTGCGCCCCTTATTTTAAGAAATCATCATTTTGTAAAATAAAACCTGATACGCTTCACTATATTGCAGGAATTATGATTATGCAATAGGGAAATTGGTTGTTATTTTGCATTTTGCGGTTTTTGTAAAATAACGTTTTGAAAATTAGGCTTGCTTATGTTCTCTAGGTCTACAGTTGGACTCCTTTAATGCACCTACAACTTCTAAGGGGCAGTAGGTTCGCTCGGGGCAGCTCACGTGTTATGGCATCCTCACCCAGCCGGGTTTGCCGGTAAATGGGTTTATATTCCCCTGGGTGCTGAAATTGTCTATTAGGGTGCCGTTTGCCTTTGTCCTCCAATATCCTTGCACCCAGGCACCGTCTATCGCTCTTCGGTGAGGGTAATTGACCCACTCAATATCCGGGTTCACGTTTGCGGAGGAGCCGTAGGTCATTGAGCGGTTGAGAGCGATATGGCCGACAACAGTACCGCCAAGGGCTGCAAGGCCAGCTAGTATCAAAAGGTTTTTTTGATTCGCTGTCTGGTTTGGCCGTCACTTCCTTGATCAGTGCCATTTTTGTTGTTTGCTTGCCGTGGTGGTGGAAGGCTGATGAATTCTCCGGTTACGGCAAGGTCGACCTGGCCGTCTGGAAGATCGGGTAAATGGTTGATTGCTCGCAGCGCGGTAACTGGCAGAAGGCGGAGATCGTAGTCCTCGTCTTCGTTGATTGCGTATTCTTCCGCTTTCGGAATAACTATTTTGCCGCGAGACAGGACGAGAAATTCGACTACGATAGTTTGGCCGCAATGGGGATCAACAAGGAGCCATTCGGCTTCGATGCGTTCTCACATCTTCTTGTGGTATGGCTTGAGGGCTTTGTCTAGAGAGCGATTCGGATTTTGAAAATCAAGTGAGACGCACTTGGCGGCAACTGTTTGTGTTGTAATTGCGAATGCAAGAAAGGCTGCGAGAGCAATTCTTACCAATCGGGAGGGATGTTCTGGCATGGTTCCTCTCCGCGCGATCGACAGTTGATTCTAGCAGCAGAGGTGGGCTTGGAGTGTCCAGTGAAACAAACGGTGATTATGAGACGTTAGGTGAAAGGTGCCAGATATGGTGCGCTGACTCTTAGCTAATGGCTCAGCAGACGAGGTAAGCGCTCTATAGTGGTGCAGAGGCGGAAAGATTGAGTAACCTTCTTTGCGGCCACCACTATCTGGCGCTGATAACAGTTCACTGTCGCCAAGGTTTTGCAACAATCACAAGCTTCTAGTCATGCTCTCGAATGTCTAGAAGTTAGCGCCATCTAGTCTCGGTGCAAATGCTCTCGGTCGCGCACTCACCTGCTTGGTTCAATTGACTGGTCCAAACCAAGAGCGCGGGCTCTTCCTAAGTTCATTTGCTCCGCTATCTCAGCGACAGATAGTGGTAATTCTGATTCTAGGATATATAGAGGACCTCCAGAAATTCCGAATAGCTCAGAAATAGAACAACAGACTGCTTCTGTCCAGCGGGTAAGCTTTTGAATCGGCCCTAACTGCGCAAAATTGAATCCAACCCAGTGCCAATAACACTTACTATTATGCATTATTGTTTGAGCCTGGATAGAGTGGAAGGGAACAGCCCATCAGATTGCGTATCGCTGAGGCGGCCAGGGCTGAGAGCGACAGGGGCAGTTGTTGGCCGCGGGCCGTAAATTTAGGCTCTGGCTGACATTTGCTATGGGTACTCAAACTTCTTCTCGAAATCAGGGTGCCAGTATCGAGATCGTTACCACCACTGGGTTCAACTTACGCATACTGGCATTGCTAGATAGTATCTCTTTGTCGCCCGATAGTTCGTCCGAGCTATTCTTGTCTTTGGGTGGCGCTAGACATGCTGTGGCACTGACTTTTCCAGACTTAGATTTGAGCAACGATTCCAGTTTGCCATTGTTCCATGACAATATATTTCCGCCGTAGTCCCAATCAAAGCCTGACATTTTGAAGACTTTGCCATTCATTTTTTCTAGTTCAATTAATGTGGTGCCAGTTGTAATTCTATTCGGCAAAATCCATAGACTGGGCTGGTCTTCAATGCGAATAACTTCTGGGAGATCACGCTTTTTGACGTTCTTCCAGATAAATGTAACTCGTCGCTTTGGGTCGTTAGGATAAATGACAGTGCCGTTGCTGGTTTCACCTTCCGCTACGTGGACTGTTTTGCGTTTGACGTTTTTCGTGCCGAAATAGGCAATTAGGTCTTTCTCTGATGTGGTTGCGCCTAGCATCGGAGAGATTTTGTTGGCTTGATTCATGACCAGATAAGGTTGTTGTTGCTCTGCCCCTTGTGCCAGATTGGAACTCGTAGTGCACGCTATTAGTGCACAGAGTGCCGAAGTAGAGACTATTTTCCTTAGCGAAATTAGCGACACTGGCGACATTGAAAGTTCTCCATGGCAGGTTGCAGCGATCAGATCCGGCAGTATACGTTATCTGTGAAATCAATCGGTTTGTGCTTCGATTTTGCCAAGAAAGTCGCTATCCTTGTCAAGAACGATGTTTGTTTTTCAGTGGCTGTTTGAGTCGGCTCTTGTCAATAACAGAAGTTATCTAAGTTTGTTATCTGTTGATAGTATTGACTTGCTAAGCATGAGAGAACCAAGAAAAGGTGAATGGGTTCATAGGTCAAAGTTTTTATGAATGCAGACCAAAGTAGCAAAAATGCCGTTAGACAATAAGGCAAAATATTCGCTAGTTAGCCTGGCTTTGGTTGTGATTTTGTTCGCGTTGGTTTTTGGGATTATCTGTGCCCATCCATTGATGATCGCCCCAGAAGTGGCTCTCAACCTTGAAGCCGCCAAGTTAATTGCCACGGGCAAAATTCCATATGTAGACTTCTTCTGTCTGTCTTCGCCGCTGATTTTATATGGCAGTCTTGTGCCATTGTTGTTTGCGCAAACTCTTGGCGTTCCACCTAGTTTGGTTGCCAATCTGCTTGTCTGGTCTCTTTCGCTTGTTTCTGTATTGTCGTGTGCGGCTATTCTGTTGCCGAGGCGGCACCATAGAGAGTGGCATTGCTTCCCGCTCTTTATAGTGGCCCTTGCTCTGGCCAATGTCTTGATGCTGTTTCAGCTTGGTCAGCGGGAACATCTCGTCATGCTCGTTGCCGTTCCATATTTTCTCATTAGGTGGCTGCGTTGGAATGGTCACAAGGTTTCTAGGAAGGAAGCAATTCTCTCTGGGGTCTTCGCTGGTTTTAGCTTCTGCTTGTGGGATGCCTTTTTGCTTATGGCGGCGAGCCTAGATGGTTTTTGGCTGCTCTCTTTGCGCAAGATTCGACCTCTATTGGCGCTTGAAGTTCGTGCTGGCATTTGTGCTGCATCTATTTGTTTGCTTTCGGCTTTATTTCTGTCAGAAGCGGCAAGAAATAACTATCTTTCGCTGGTTTATCCAATGCTTTCTTTGGGCTACCAGTGCCACGATTGGTCTATTTATGGCAGTGGCAGCGTGCCTGAGCGGCGTGATATTTTCTACGTTGCCATTGCTGCCATTTTGTTTGTACTGCCTTTCAGAAGACGCACCAGCTTGGCTGCACCACTGGTTGTGCTTTTCTTGGTTGGTTTCGGTCTGTACTTGAGTCAATTGAAAGGTTTGAGTCACAGCGCCATTCCGATGATTTTTGCTATTGCTTTTTTGCTCTCAGTCGACCTCGTTATAGCTGGAGTTATTGCTAGACGAATTCTACGAAATAGTCGCTCTGGTTGTGTTGGTAGCGGTGGTTGGATGCAGTTCCTTGGTGGCAAGGTAGCCTTGATTGCCTATGCCGTAATCGTTTTACTGCTCGCGGGAGCGTTCTTGAAGCAGCAAGAAAGTAAAATTGGTCGCGGGTTGCCACTGGTCGCTGAAGTAATTCCTGAGGAGATCGCAAGACAGAAGTCTGAACTGGCCTCAAGCTCGTTAGCCGGACAAAGCTCTGCAGGAGAAACTGCAGAACCTGCCAGCTGTGCAGCTTGGCTGGCAAAGTATTCTCGCGAAAACGATGAGGTCTTGTTTCTCACCGATAGTTTAGTGGCTGGCTATCCGCTGATGTTGCAGATGAACCGCCAACCTAGTGGCTATTTATTGCAGTCTGATTGTTTGGTAGAGCTGGAGGCTTGCGAGCGTGAAAGCCTTCAACCAAAGACGTTTCAATCTTATGCCGAGAATCTGTACCCTCGCCTTGAGCGCGACATTGCCAGTCGGCGGGCGAAGATGATTTTTGTGCAAGACGTGACCATGGACGATTTGCTGAAAAAACACAATGTAGCCGAGACTCTGCACAAGTATTACGAGCTGAGAGGCCATGCTCGTCTGAAGGGTGCCAATGCAGAGCCTGTTGAGCACACTGGATTTAACTACAACATTGGTGTCTTCTTGCTACGAAGGCAGCACCAATGAAAAAGCGACCTTTGTCTTTAGTGATGGACACTTCCACTAGAAACTCTATGTTCGTCCTCGGCGGCCTTCTGTTGCTGCTTGTCTTTGTGCGATTGCTGACGTTTCCGCTTTTGTTTCCTCTGCAAATATCACCGGATCAATCTATGTTCGTTGCCATTGGTGAGCTGCTATTGCAAGGCAAGCGGCTCTATGTAGACGTGTTTGATGTTAACCCTCCTCTGGCTTTTTATGTCCATATGGTACCAGCCATGGTATCGAGGTTATTCGTCATTCCGGCGCCACAGGCGTTTGGATTTTTCATAATCGCATGTTGGCTTTATAGCGTGGGCTTTAGTCTGTGGCTGTTGTGGCGGCAATCCAGGCACAAAGAAGCTTTTCTATTTGTGCCGCTGGTGGTGTCGTTCTCTTGTTTGACACTTTGGCTTTCGCAAATGGATGAGTTTGGTCAAAGAGAGCATCTATTCCTTTTGTTGTTCTTCCCTTTCTTTATAGTCAGGTGGCTGCGTTGGAATGGCCATGCCACTAGCCCTAAAGCCGCAATCGTTGCTGGAACTTTTGCTGCTATAGGCCTGTTTTTTAAACAATATTATCTTGGTGCTGCGGTAATACTTGAACTGCTCTGGTTTATGGAAAAGCCGCGCTGGCGCAATCTCGTGGCTCCAGAAACGATTGCTTGTGCGGTTTTGGGCGTGTTGTACGCTTGCTGCCTTTTGGCTATGCCGCAAGGCATGAAGGATGGCTATTTCTCTTTTATGGTGCCAATCTTCGCTGCTGGTTATAGCGAGTATGGCACTTCGATAATGTTTCAGTTTGTGGGTTGGGCGCAGATGTGGAATGACCGCATTTATTTGCTGATCACCGCTTGTGCGCTTGGTATGGCGATGATGCGCTATTCCACTTTGATTATGCCGCTGTTAGCTTTTAGCTTGTTTGGTCTGGCTTCATATCTGCTGCAGGGGCAGCCTTGGCTCAATCACGCTCTGCCTTTTGTTGCTGGTTCGTACATGCTGGTGGGTGTTGAGGCGGCTATTGCTTTTTGCGTGCTGCGGCAGTATGCGCTGACTGTTTTTAGGGGCTCAGGCCGTAGGTTTGATATTGTTTGCATGATCGCCCTTGTTATTTGGCAGGGGCAAATTGCTGTGCAGGCAATTTCAGAGCAGATGCAGCGGGCTGCTGAGGCGGATAAGCTAGATTTAGCTTTGGTGGGCTACAAAGGTCAAGCTGCTAGAGCCGATAGCGAAACGCTGTGTGCTGTCATTCTTCGCTATACGAAAATTGGGGACCCGGTTCTGTTTATCACGAGAAGCATCGCACCGGGATATCCGCTACTGTTGCAAACTAAGCGCGAGCCAGCATCGCGCTATCTGCATGGCATGTTATTGCCCACTCTGCTTTATGCCAGTGATAATGCCAGCTCTGAATTGGTTACAGCTAAAATGGACGGTTTTAGAACCAAGGTTTTGGCGGATTACAAGGCAGATATTCTCCGCACTAAGCCCAAGTTGATAATGATTCAAAGCACCCGCATGTGGGACATACTGGAAGATTCTAGGTTTATGCAAGACCCAATCTTTGAACAGTATCAGTTCGCTGGTGTTGTGGATGACCACCGTATTTATATTCGTCGTGATGTGGTTACTTCGCGCAATTAATTAGCGGCTAGAGCGCGACTGGTGCTTGGTCTGGTCTTGTGCTGCAGAGAATTATTCGATGCCAAAAGAATGCCAAACTTGCGCCATGAGCCTGCCGGTTCGCCCCCGTATATTGATGATGTTGCACTTGAGCAATTTTTCTTTTCTTACTAGCGGGTTTGAGAAATGGCTGACATCAATACCAGTGTTGCTGATAGAACAAAAGTAAGCGAACAGTTACCTGTCGTAGATTTTGGAGCTTGGGCGCAAGCAAGCACTGCCTACTCGAACAAGGGTCTAGCCGCCGTCGAGAATAGAACTAAAGGGCTGCCAGCTGGCTTCAACCAAGATTTTCAGATTTCTGGTCTAGACCTTAGTGTTCCCGAGAGTGGAAAGAGCAAAGCTGCTTCCACTTCCGCCAAGGCTGATGCAAACGCCGTTGGTAAAACCGCTGGTAATAAATTTGATGCTACAGCCGTTGCCACCGAGCTGCACCAAGCACTCAATCCCAAACTTCTCAGTCTGCAATTTGGAGCTGACAGCGACAAGGCTTTCAATACCCTCAAGAACGTCACCCCCGAGCAGTATAAGGCTGTGGACAAAGCTTACAGCGAGCTTGTTGGCCCAGCTGCCAGCGGCTCTTTAGAGAAGGGCAGTTCTTTAGAGAAGAAAGCAGCTAGCGTTGATGCGCGTTTGGGGCAATTGATTGAGAGCAAAAAGCACAATGATGTTCCCGAAGAGCAAAGAGTAACCGGTGAGCAGTTGCTCAAGGCCGGCAGCAACCTCAAGGTTGGTGAAATCAATGCTGTTACTTTGGCTGATGGCCGTCGTTATGATGTTTATGTTCCAAAAAATGCTGACAAACGCGCTCCGGTAATCGTCGCTATGCATGGTGCTTCTGCCGGTGATTCAATCGGGCTAATGGCTCAAGAATCTGGTCTCACAGCCGACGCCGAGCGCACCGGTGCCATTGTGGTCTTTGCTTATTCGAAACCTAGACAGTTTGATATCGGTGTGACCAATGTCACTGGTGTGGCCTGGAATGCTCCTGGTCGCATAAATTTGCCAGCAGCCGTCGACAACGTCACCGATGATCGCAAGTATCTAGACAACGTTTTAGATGACCTTGCTACCAAGTCGAAAACCGCAGAGAAAGTCGGTCTCTTTGGTTTTTCAGATGGCGGACGTTTTGCCCAAATATATGCCGCCGACAGACCTGACAGAGTGGCAGCATTTGTTTCAATGGAAGGCACTTGGATGCAAGGTGAGAAGGCACCAGCAATTGCTAAGCCAGCTATGATTGTTCACGGTGATTCTGACAAGACTCTACCTTACGAAGGCGGAATGGGCTCTGTCAGCCGCAAAATGGATTGGCTGGTCGGTACCAACCTAGAAAAGTCAGCACCTTACATGCAAGCTGAAGTTTGGAAGAAGGCCAATCAGTGCGATGGACCAGTCGAAGTAAAAACTCAAGGTGATGTTACTGAGCGCAACTACACTGGCTGTAAGGTTGGTGAGGTGAAAGAGTACATTGTTAAAGGGGGCGAGCATGGCTTGCATGACTATAAGAACGATGGTAGTCGCATGGTTCAATGGATGTTAGGTAGAGCCGATCGTCGTCAGGCATCATCCATAGAGGGCGCAAAGTTTCTCACTAAGCACATCGTCTCTGACTTGAGCAGTAAGTAGGGTTTGTAGTTCTGGTCAATTCTATTTGTGGAGGGCTGGGTCGTCGAAAAGTGTGTAGGAGCCATCTTGATTGCGGCGGGCGGAGTTCCCCTGATTGCTCGTACGCCAGGCAAGTCTTCTTACAAGGCTAACACCGGGACAAAGCTTCACTTGCCGGAAAAGCACAAAGCGCTTATATCGTGAGTTTTCAGTTGGATATTTGTAGAGATAGTGCACATCATTTGTTTTGCTGCACAATATGCCTGTTGCTGGTGAGTCCGCAAGGTAGTGATAGTAAGGTGGTAGGCGACAGGTTGAGCTGCCTAGATCTATTGTTAGCTGTACTATTTGCAGTGCAATAGCTATTAGGCCCAACTTTCTCTCCAGGCTTGTCCAGCGGAAAGCAAGGATGATCAGTATAAATACCAGTTTGGTCCAGACTACGTAGGCAAAGGGAGGGTCTGGCAAAAGTACCAGAAGCATTAGGGCCTGTATGTCTTCGACACCGCGTGGTTTGACTAGTCGGAAAATTACAAATAGATAGAGAATGCAGGACAGGTAGGTTGAGACTGTGGCAACAATTTCGCTGTCGAATACCACCCTGCCATGTTCTGCTTCGAATAGTACAGTCGAGAGATAGACAACAATTAGAGCCAAAGTCCATTTCAATGGCTGCGCGTAGGTCGTTAAGAGCGGTGTGAGATTGCTAGGTTTATTCATTACGCTGGTACTACCTGCGGTGTTTCGACTAGAGATTTAGTTATTCCATTTGGGATACTAAACCGCATCGATCGTACACAACCCGTGGTTGATAACTCCTGAGGAATATAAGTCTCAATCTCACAATGGGTGAGCTTGAATTGCTTTAGAAGTTGCAAAGCCTGCTCCGAAACCACCAAAGACTTAGGCGCAGGCCCCATGATTTCCCCAAAATCATCAACACCAGCTCGACCAGATACCTTGAGCCACAAGAATTCAGGAAGCTCTTCATCCTTGTGAAGTTCAGCCCACTCATGAAATCTTTCCTCAAAGCTCACATTGAGCTTATCTAGCTCGTAACCATTCAAATTGCTTTGGCTCAAAGCCTCTGCAAGCCGACGAGAGCAAGCATAGGTATAAAAACCATCCAGCAGGTCATCATGAGGCCAGAACTGAAATTCAAAGTCTGGTTTGAAAATTCGCACTGGCCGCTCGGTAATGTCTCCATGCTCACACGCATTCCCTAAATCACCAGCCGCTTCGGGTCCTAAGGCAAAAAAACTCATTATCAATTACCCTCTGGGGGACCAAACAAGTTAGACTCACCCAGCCGTCTGGAGTTTTTGATCAAAAAGAAATTCTTCGACCTTACAATACTGGAGCGTTAGCGATTTCATGACATCCAACACTCTCTCTGAGATAACAAGACAATTTGTAGCCAAGCCAAGATCATCCGACCCTGCCGTTCCTGACACTTTGAGCCAGAGATAGTTTGGCAGTTTGCTCTTGTCTCTATAAGTTTCTATTGCTGGATTTGAATGCCACTCATCAAACTTGGCCGACGTTGTAACCTCAACGTTGTCAAACGAAGCCCCTGTGATTGGCGGTGTCATAGCTTTTAGCTTGACTGCTAAAGCTTCCGACACCATAAACACGCCTACCGCTTGTAGCAAGTCATCAGTAGGCCACATGTCAAGCTCGTAGTGAAACTTGGAGATTTTCAGCGGTCTTTCTTTTATATTTTCGATTACTGCGTGATCGCCAAAATCGCCAGCAGACTCAACTCTCAGAAGATAGTATTTCATTTCATTGCCCTCTAACTGGCGGTATAAAGTACTCTCCAAAATCACGATCTATTGTCCTAACCTTCTCTAGTACTTGTTGCCTTGTTGGATTTGGAAAGTCCAATTTAAAGTCATTCCAAGCGTTGTGAATGTCTTTATTGTGCACCAATGAGTTGTCTGTCTTAGTGATGCCGCGCAAGAAGCCAATTTCATTTAACTCTTTTGCTGTAAACAAGTTTGCATAATCCTTCAAAACCCACTTTGGAATTGCATGATGAACATAGATTCTATCAGCAACAGGAATCAAGCCAGGGTGCTTGTTAAAGAAAGCATCCCTATAATCCGCAACCCTTTCAAGTCTTTTACCTGCTAACACCGCTTCGTCAAGCTTTTCCAATTGCTCTTTGGTGACACCAAGTCGCTTGGCCGCTGCTTCTGCTGATACAGCGTCTTTTTCTCCAGCAAACACATAAGTATCTTTTGGTGGCATGTTAATGCCAAATTTCTTGGCTAAATTGGCCAAACCCTCTGGGTTGTCCAAGGCTTCTTTCGTTACCTCTAGTGGCTTTTCAGGCTTACCAGGTTGTAACTCATTGTGCTTCCCAGTACTGGCACGTAGGCTATCATCCGCCTTTGACATTAGCATGTTGCCGTCCGTTTTCAGCCGATCTTTTGGTATCGGCATCAAGCGTCCGTCTGGTGTAACACCCATTGGCTGAGGTGTTAGCTTCTCCACCATCTCGCCTATCACCCGACTATACTTATCCCTCTCTCTGCCACCGAAGACACTGGCACTTGCTCCCAAGTCTTGCAAGGCTCCTGCAACGTCGATACTCTTTGCGAGCTTTGCCCCCGCTCCTGCGGCCGCAATCGGTCCCAAATTGTCCAAAGTCAGTCGGGTGGTTAGCGAGGTTTTCTCTTCTGTGCTCATTTCGGACCAGCGCTGATTGATTCGCTGCCCGAGGCCTGATATGTCCCTAAAGGCTTTTGTGTTGTCGCCTTCGTAAGAAGCCGCACCCAAGCTTCCCAAATAGCCATCAGCTACTTCAACTACCCTAATACCACCTACCAAGAGTTTGCCGAATGACTTGCTCGCTTGCTCGGCTGTGTCTGCCGCACGTGGGTTGTTCTCGGCAAGGTCCCGGCTAAACTGCGCCACATCACAAATTGACTTACCTAAACTATCGACTCCCTGAGCCATGCCTACGACACTTTCCCCAACTCCTGTTATTTCGCCTACGGCTACTCTGAATTGCTGGTGATTGATTTCTTGTTGGTACGCCTGGATGCCAGCGCTCAGTATCTGCGCTTGCTTGTCTATAGGCATTGCGGCAACTCGCTCAAAAACAGCTTGGTCTGTTATTTCTGCCTTGTTGTGCTGTGCTTTAAATTCTATTTGGCTTCCGACCTGATACTCTACTCCTGTCTCTATTTTTGGTGGGATGTCAGAGTTGAAGCCCCAGCCGTAGTCTCTGATTGGTCGCTTGTCTAATTCGTCTACAGTCACCAGATCTTTTTCTTTCAAACCCGACTTTCTTGAGGCATCCCGCCCATTGCCATAGTCAATGCTGATGCTGTCGCCTTGTTCTTGCATGCGAGCGGCAATCTGTTCTCTGGTTAGCCCTTGATTCTTCAACGTTAGCTCTGCCAAAGATCCGCTGCTTTGGTTTGTGCGATCTGCTTCGACTATCTGTTTGTCTCTGGCGCTAGAGTTGACTATCGACTGGGCGTCAGAAGAAGCCATTGGCTTGCTCTCCGGTGCTTTTAGTAGCCGTTCGCTCTGGTCGTTTGCTGCTGCCTCTGCCACCATCGTCACCTGCGCCCATTGCTTTGCGCCATTATGCCCGCTTCAGTCAGATATTTATCGATTTGAGCGCTGAGTAGGGTTTGTAGCTCCGGCCAATTCTATTTGTAAACTTCTGGTGGGCCGTCGACTATCGTGTAATTGCCTTCTGGGGTGCGGCAAACGCACACATTTCTGCGGCTATCAAGGTAGTCAATTAGTTTGACTAGCTGAACTCCTGGAAGGATCGGTACTTGCCGAAAAAGTCCGTATACAGGTTTTGGAACCCAGCTGTAGTGATACTTGTATAAGAAGTAGACACCATCGGTTTTGCTGCAGAATTCACCAGTCTTGGGTGAGTAAGGTATGGCGACTGAAATTCCGGTGAGGCAGTTGGTGGCAATTGAGCTCAACCATACCGTAAGCGCTACTGCTGTTACGCCGACAACCCTAGAAAAACTTGTCCAGCGAGAGGCTAAGACGATTGCCAAAAGTATTTGTCTGCCGAGATCCATCAACGGGTGATCAAGATTGGGCAGTATTAGAAGCAGCATTGCTGCCTGAAGGTCTTGGGCGCTTCTAGGTTTGATCAATCGAAACACGACAAATAGGTAGAGAAAGATTGAAAGGTACGAGGAAACTTTGGCGACACTTTCGTTGCCAAATTCCCAGTGGCCTTGTTGCTCGAAGAATCCGCCGATTAGTAGGTTGACGACTATTAGAGCCATGGCCCAGGTCAACGGTTTGGCTCGGGTCGTAAAAAATGTGGCTAGTTTGCTAAGCTTATTCATTTATTCTGGTACTATATGCGGTGACTATCTATGGCCCCCTGGGATTTTTGAAGCCTTTTATTTTTCAGGTGTGGTTTGGCTTGTCTCGATATTATATTTTCCGGCTTCTGAGCGGCTCACTTGAACGGGGGCTGCCGAGGTCATCTCGTCTATCTCTTTAACTAGACTAAGGCCTGGGCAGACAGGAAGTATTCGAAGTAGCCTGTAAGTTGGTGGCAAGTCTCCTCTCTCAAAGCAATATAGCTTGTAGAGCTGATCTATGGAAGAAATGAGTTTTCCGTTTTTTGTTGTTGCCGTTGGACTACAGAGGAAAGAAGCGAACTCTCCTGTTTGTATAGGCATGATTGCCAACATGCCTGCTGCTGGCAGAGCTGTGAGCGCTACCAGCACTAGTGAATTGATTTGATAGCGGTTCAGAAAGGGCAGTAGAACAATCATTGCTACGAGAATTTGCTGAAGCAAAAAATTCAGTGCAATGTCGGTTTTGGGTAGCAAGAGAAGGAACATCATTACTTGTGCGTGTTCAGCTCCCTTGGGTTTGGCTATGCGATAGAGAACACACAAGTACAGGTAAGCAGACAGAATGTTGAAAAAAACTTCTGCTGTTGTACTTTCAATGTCCCAATAGCCTTGATTAGCAAAGAAGCTACCGACTATCAGGTCCAGCACAATCAATGCAAAAGACCACTGCAAGGCAGAGGCGTTTTGGGTGAGGAAGATCGGAGACAAACTCTTCATATATTAGTTCTCCCAATATATTAGTTTTCCCTGCGCTGCCATTCTTCCTGCCGCAGATGCCCCTATTGTCAAGAAATATACACTTGGCAATAAGCGAATAGCCTGTGTTTCCGAGGTTACTAACAAGATTAAGCTGTGTGCTTCGACGATTTAACCTTGCCAGAATTTGCTGCACGCGGCTGCCAAGTGTCTGGCGGATTTTAGAGGTTCTTGCCAGAATTAGCAGCAGGCCTTGGTTTCGCGGAGTAGTTGCGAATGCCGCCTTTACCAACTGACATGTTCAAAACTCCATTTCTTCATCATTTCTTCCAACTGTGGCCATTCTCAAGTTGGCCCATCTAGCCGTAACTGGGCCGTAACCGCTGGCAATAAGTAGATAGCATGATGTTAGAATGTAATCACGATTAGGGATAACTAACTGTTCGGGGGCTGAACGCCATGTTTGAAAGGTTCACGGAAAAAGCGATCAAAGTAATCATGCTCGCACAAGAAGAAGCGCGCAGGCTTGGTCACAATTTTGTGGGCACAGAGCAAATTCTTCTAGGTTTGATCGGTGAAGGCACCGGTATCGCCGCCAAGACTCTCAAGTCTATGGGCGTCAACCTAAAAGATGCACGTGTCGAAGTAGAAAAAATCATCGGTCGTGGCTCCGGCTTCGTCGCTGTTGAAATTCCATTTACACCTAGAGCCAAACGAGTGCTCGAATTGTCTTGGGATGAGGCTCGCCAATTAGGTCACAACTATATTGGTACAGAGCACCTGCTCCTTGGCTTGATTCGTGAAGGCGAAGGCGTTGCAGCCCGCGTCTTAGAGAATCTTGGTGTTGACCTAACCAAAGTTAGAAGTCATGTCATTCGCTTACTTGGCGAAAGTGGCGCTGCTACTACTGGTTCTGGTTCTGGCAGTTCGACTTCAACCGGTCGCTCTAAGACCCCTACCCTTGATGAGTTTGGCGTCAACATGACCCAAGCAGCTCAAGAGAACAGACTTGACCCAGTGGTTGGTCGAGAAAAAGAAATTGAACGGGTTATTCAGATTCTTGGTCGACGTACCAAGAACAACCCAGTATTGATTGGTGAACCGGGCGTTGGTAAAACCGCTATTGCAGAAGGTTTGGCCATCCGCATTTCCAACTCTGACGTTCCTGAAATCTTGCTCGACAAGAAAATTGTCATGCTTGATATCGGTCTGCTAGTAGCTGGCACCAAATATAGAGGCGAATTCGAAGAACGCCTGAAGAAAATCATGGACGAAATCCGCTCTGCCGGTAACGTCATGTTGGTTATCGACGAGCTTCACACCTTGATTGGTGCTGGTGCTGCTGAAGGTGCTATCGACGCTGCTAACATTCTCAAGCCAGCTCTTGCTCGGGGCGAGTTGCAATGCATCGGCGCTACCACAATGGATGAGTATCGCAAACACATTGAGCGCGATGCGGCTCTAGAACGTAGATTCCAGCCAGTAATTGTTGATCCACCTTCTGTTGAAGAGACTGTTGAAATCTTGCGCGGTCTTCGTCCTAAGTACGAAGAGCACCACAGACTTATCATTTCTGATGAAGCAATCGACAGCGCTTGCAAACTTTCTGACCGCTACATCTCTGACCGGTTCCTTCCAGATAAAGCTATCGACATCATCGACGAAGCTTCATCGAGAGTACGTTTGAGAGCTTCTAGCTTGCCACCAGAAGGCAAAGAAGTTGAGAAAGAATTGCGTGCTGTTCGTCGCGACAAAGAAATGGCCATTCGCAACCAAGAGTTTGAAAAAGCAGCTTCATTGAGAGAGCAAGAGACCAAGCTTTCCGAGAAGATTCGCGAAATTCAAGCTGTTTGGAAAGCCAAGCAAGAATCAGAAAAACCAACAGTTACTCCTGAAGAAGTTGCTCACGTAGTTAGCGCATGGACAGGCATTCCGCTGCTCAAGCTAACTGAAGGCGAATCGGAAAGATTGCTGCACATGGCTGATGTATTGCACCAACGAGTAATTGGTCAGAATGACGCTGTTGAAGCCGTTTGCAAAGCTATTCGCCGCGCAAGAGTTGGCTTGAAGAATCCAGATAGACCAATCGGCAGCTTTATCTTCTCTGGTCCTACCGGTGTTGGTAAAACCGAATTGGCTAAGGCTTTGGCTGGTTACTTCTTCGGTTCAGAAGATAACTTGATCAGAATCGACATGTCAGAATTCATGGAGCACCACACAACTTCTAAGTTGATTGGTTCACCTCCTGGATATGTTGGCTACCAAGAAGGTGGTCAGCTGACAGAAGCTGTTCGTCGCAAACCCTACTCTGTAGTGCTCTTCGATGAAATCGAAAAAGCTCACCCAGATGTCTTCAACGTTCTTCTCCAAATTTTGGATGATGGCCGCTTGTCTGACAGTAAGGGTCGCACCGTAGACTTCAAGAACACGATCATCATTATGACCTCCAACGTCGGTGCTCAATTCATCGACAAAACGTCTCTCACACTGGGCTTCCAAGTTCAGACAGAAGACGCTGAACACTCTGAGCGTTATAAGAAGATCAAAGATCTTGTTATGGATTCGATGAAGAAGACCTTCAGACCAGAGTTCCTCAACCGCGTTGACGAAATCATCGTCTTCCAACAGTTGACCAAAGAAGAAATTCGCTACATCGTCGACATCATGTCTTCCGATCTTCAAAAGCGCATCAAGCAAAACGGAATGGAATTGGTCATCTCTACCGAGAGCAAAGACCTGATCGCCAAAGAAGGCTACAACCCTGCTTACGGTGCCAGACCGTTGCGTAGAGCAATTCAACGCATGCTTGAAGATGCCATCTCTGAGCAAGTTCTGCAAGGAACGTTCAAAGAAGGTGACGTCATCGACACCATGGTTGAAGACGGTAAAGTCGTCTTCGTTAAGGTGCCTGGCAAAGTATCTAAGCCGGTTGAGAAAGGCGATAAAGATAAAGACAAAGAAGAAGCCAAAACTAGCAAGACTGAGAAAACAGACAAGCCAGAGAAAGCCTCTAAGTCTAAAGACAGCGAGAAATCGTCTGAGAAAGAGACAGTCGAATAAGTCATGTCGGCAGAATAAAATGATTGATTTAAAGGGGGCAGCTAACGCTGCTCCCTTTTCTGAAAAATAGACCTTTAGACTGACGCAGTGCTAAGAATTTTCGACTACAACTTGATACTGATGAGTGTTTAACTATTCAATGCGAGACTCAAATTTGAAACTCCTTTTTTTGAAATCTTTGCCAGTATTTCTGATTTGCACCACTTTTGCTTTGACCGGCTGTGAATCTGATAGACATGGTTTGACAGAATCAAAAGTGTTTACGTTTGATGTGCCAGATTTGAAAAGTAATCCGGTTACCCCGCCGAAGAAAGACAAAGACCCAGAAGCATGGGCCCAACTTGCTTTTGACTATCAATCTAAGCAAATGTGGCCGCAGTGCATTTATTGTTATACAAAAAGCTGTGAATTAGATCCCACTAAAAAGGGCTATTGGAATAGCCTGGGTACCGCATATCAGTTCTCAGACAAAATGGAAAATGCTCGCAATGCTTTTCTGCGCTCTCATGAACTTGATGTTTATGAAATTGGCAATATGGAATCGATTGGATATGCTGATACTAGCATGGGCCTTCATGATGCCGAAGCACTGCGCTTTTACTTGATGGCATTATCAATTGATCCTACTCACAAAGGTGCTTGGGATAACCTTATTGGTGTGTTGCATCGGCTTGATAAAGACGAGTTCGTACCGCCTGTACAAACTCTTGCTAGCTCACCAACAGAGCCGAATGGGCCTTTTGTCGCTGATTCAATCAATGAGTACTTTTTGCGAGAAAAACCAGACGACTATGATTTGCTCGTCAATAAAGGTCTCTTCCAGACGCGCTTGCTTAACGTGCCAATGGCTCTAGAGGCCTTTG
The DNA here is from genome assembly GCA_041675385.1 of Candidatus Obscuribacterales bacterium. GTDB lineage: Bacteria > Cyanobacteriota > Vampirovibrionia > Obscuribacterales > Obscuribacteraceae. The sequence goes on along the minus strand of JBAYTY010000014.1, from coordinate 91,255 downwards.
ATAAAGCCAATAAGCTAAGGCCAGAGAGCCCGCGAGTTTTGATTGGCTATGGTTTGTTATACGATGCCATTGGCGATAGCAAGAAAGCAGTGGAATATTTTACCCGCTGCACCAAAGCAAGCCCTAGTCAGGCTATGGCTTGGGCCATGCGCGGATCGATTGCTGAGAAAGCAAAAAATTATAAAGAAGCTCTAGATTGCTACGTTGTTGCCTCAGCTTTATCGCCGGAGAAGGCCCAGTGGTCCGGTAAAATCGGAGTGCTCGATAAGATCGTCAAAGCTGGTGGAGTGGTTAAGCCAGAGGAAGAGAGTAAGTAAGGCCATAGCCTAAGAGATGCGGGTTTTCTCGTGCATGGCCAGCTGCTCGATAATATTTTCTGGGGTAGAACCCTCAAGAATAGTCGCCCTTAGGCTGGCTGAGATAAAGCCGGCAGCGACCGCATCGTCGAAGAACGACAGCAGTGAGTCGTAGTAACCGTAGGCATTGAGAATACCCATGGGCTTTTTGTGCAGTCCCAGTTGGCCCCAAGTGAGAATTTCGCAAAACTCATCAAGTGTTCCGTAGCCGCCAGGAAGAGCTAAAAAAGCGTCTGCGAGGTCGGCCATTAAGGCCTTGCGCTCGTGCATTGTTTCTACATAGTGAATTTTGGTCAGACCCTGGTGGGCGACTTCCTTTCGGTGAAGGAAGTGGGGAATGACACCAATGACATTTCCACCTTTGGCCATGGCCGCATCGGCGATAACGCCCATGAGGCCCACATTACCGCCGCCGTAAACCAAAGTCATGCCGCGTTCAGCAATCAGTTCGGCTGTCTGTACGGCAATTTCGCGGTGGGCGGGATTGTTGCCCATACTGGCTCCGCAAAATATGGCCACTGATTTCACTTATAACAACCTCAATAAACGGCCTTACTTTAATTTGACCGGCCTTGCTACCATTATCAGATGCACATTATAGATTCTTGCGTCACTCTTCAGGCCCAGTACTTTGAAAAGCTTCTGCAAGAAGCTCAGGCTAATTGGCCACCCTTAGCGTATACAACTTCGCAGTTGGACAAACAGTGCTTTGCCTTAATAATGCGTCCCTCCGAAGAAAGCCGTGAGCTCTTGGCTGAGCCTTTGCGACTGGTGGCGGAGCGCTTTACCGATAATATCTATTATGGTGAGAAAAATCTGCATTTGACTGTATTTGGCTTGCCAAATCTTGACAGCAGCCCTTTGGTTCATCGTCACTTCGACCGCTATCTCTCTTCGCATGTTTGTGCTGTAAAGCCTGTCACCCTTCCCCTTGGCGGCTTGTCGATTGTGGGCAATACGCTGGTCTTTAAAGCTTTTGACCCAATCGGTAATTTGTTGCAGTTCAACAAGAGCGCCCTAATTGAGTTGACAGAAGAGCTTTATGGCGACGGAGTCGACATAACTCAGATGATTGGTTTGCATACCGAAATTTTCTGGCTCACAGCTGCTCGGCTTGGGCCAAATCAGCCCCGTGAGCTTTTGGACTATGTGTTGGAACACACCAATGAGAACCTAGGCGCTTTGGCGTTTGACACGATGGAATTGATCAAGACTGATCATCTCTTTAGGCCAGAGAATACGACTGTAATCAAGGCTTACACTCTAGGTGAATTGAATTAGGGTAGGTTGCCAGATCGCCTGATTTCGATGGGCACGAGTCAACTTCGGTGCTTGCTGTGATGGCGTGATGCTAGCGCTAAACTTCTTCTGCGCTTTGCAGAGTTAGTTCTAGGGAGCTGTCTGGCTTGACGCGGACAGTTACCCAAGTAAGATCGTGCACAACGTAATCGGCTTCAGTGATATTGTGGTCGGCCGAGCGAACAGCCACGGCGATGACGCGCATACCTGCTTGTTTGGCTGCCTTAATGCCGTTTGGGGAATCTTCAAAAACGACGCAATCGCTTGGTTCTAAGCCTAAGCGATTGGCAGCAAGAATATAAGGTTCAGGATTTGGCTTGCCTAATGTGACATCATCGGCGGTGATAAAAACTTTTGGTATTGGTAGCTTGGTGTGGGTCAATCTGTGTGTAGCCAGTCTGTGACTGCCTGAAGTGACCACAGCAAAATGATGGGGTGATAGGCGCGAGAGCAATTCAACAGCGCCATCGATAGGAACAAGCCCTTTTGTGCAGCTGGTTTCAAGATCTTCTAGGTGTTTTACTTCTTCATCAATATCGGCCTCAGGTGTGAACATTTGGACTATGTCGATAGTGCGCCGACCGTGAGCTTTCTCGACCAAATCGCCGAGGTGCAAATTGTGCTCTTCTGCCCAGGCAGCAACGGCATAATCAACACAGATTGTAGAATCTACCAGGGTGCCATCTAAGTCGCTTAGAATCGCCTTGCAGTTAACTGTCACGCCGCCTTGGGGGAAGACTGTTAGTTCTTTTCGCCGACCGTGCATTGAATTGGACATGGTTTTCCTGTGCTCCTGAAGAGCTATATTATGCCTAAAGACTGTTGCTACTGGGTGCATCGGATTGTCAATTGCTACATTTCTTTAGTGCTTCGGGCTTGGTTTGGTGGTGTATTCTCGTGCGGACAGCTGTTGTGGGCAGAATGGACAAATTGAGCAGTTGGGCCGTTGATGGGTGGGGGGTGAGCGGATGAAAGGATACGAAGAAACTTGGGCTGAGCTTGAGTTGAAAGCTCTGGCCGCGATGGAGATGCCAGAGTTGTCTGGTGGTTCGCCACTGCCTGCCGGTTATGCGCTGAGTCTGCGATTCTGGATGTTCGAATCGTTTGGAGATTCCCAAAGTTGGAATTTCTACAAACCTCAAACGACTTCTGAGTATCATCCAATCTTGTTGCTGAAGACCGTGTGGCAGAGGCACGAAGACGCTCAACGTTTTTCTTTTCCGGACGTTGGAATAAAGCATGTGGATAAGTTCAAGCCCATTCCGACACTGTCGTTTAGTGATCGGCACATCAGTGTCGAAATGTTTGAACGTGGTCACAATGAGGCCAATCGGGCCTTACAGCATGTTCGCAGTGTTGCGCGCTTGCCGAGCACAATTGATGGTACAGGTTTTGGCATCGAAGTATTTGAAGGTTCCAAAAGTGAAAAAGTAGAGTGGAACTCTGGGCTGCCTGTTGGTGATGCGTTATTGGAACTTGTGGCAGGTTTGGCCTGATTGACAGACATGTCAAATCTGACATAATGTGATTATATGGTCGATTTGACAGGTCAGAAACAACCAGAGAAGAAGCCGACGCTTTGGTATTCGGCTTCGATACTTGACGAAGTGAGATTGTGGCCAAAAGAGGTAACCGAGGAAATTGGGCGGCAGCTGAACAAAATTGAGTACGGCGGACAAGCCTCAGATTTTAAGTCTATGGCTACTATAGGCAGCGGCGTCTATGAAATACGTCATTCTGAGCGAAGCGACCAGTACCGCCTTATCTACGTGGCTAAATTCAAAGAAGCTATTTACGTGATACATGTGATTTCGAAGAAGAAGACGCAAAAAACCGCACAGAGAGACATTGATATTGCCAAAGAGCGATACAAACGGTTGGTTGATAAAAGAAGGAAGTTAGGTTATGAGTGAAGAAATTTTCACTACAGGTAGTGGCAATGTATTCGTCGATTTAGGTTTCTCTGAAGAGGAAGCCGCTGAGCTGACTATCAAGTCGTGCTTGTTTTCTATACTGCAGGAAGCTATTGCTAAGGCTCTTGAGACAAGTACACAAGCTCAGATCGCTAAACGACTTGGTGTAGATCAACCAATAATTTCAAAAATCCAAAACGATAAAATGTCTGGTTTCTCTGTTGAGCGTATAGCGAGTTACCTTTTGCGATTGAATTACGACATTTCTTTAGCGGCTCATCCTGCGCCAGCTGAGCGCTCAGGTCGAGTGATTCCAGCCAAGCAAAATCGCTCTATTGCATAAATCAAATAGTGGTTTGATTTGAGAACTGAAAATTTGCTAGTGGGATTTTGAGAGGCGCAACGAAGCCTCTTCCTCTGTAATGTGCCAATCCCGACCATTGTGGTTTGTGGTGCAAGACTAGCTGATTTTCAGTTATCGAGAAATGATCACACATCCCAATAATGTCTAGATAACCAGCTTGCGCTACGAACCGATAGGCAACCAGGCCTGTAGTGAGCTCTGTGAGCCGCACATAGAGAAGGAGGCCGAAGTAATTGGCTTTGAGTTTCAACTCTGGTTCGATCAAATATTTACGCGTTTGTTTTACAAGCTTGGTCATTTTGACCGTCGTGCAATTTTTATCGGCACTGATTCTCAATCGTGCTTCTTCAATTGGTTCAATTTCAGAATTTTCTTGTTGAGCTAACGTCTTCAGTAGATTTGAAAGCAGGTCGAGCCAGTAGTCGAAAGACATAGGCTCGGTCAAGTCTTTGAATCGCCCCATTTCTACAAAGAATATGCATTTAGAGATTGGGCTCAAGCCTGAAATCTTGAGCTCACCGGGAGGTCCATCAGTAGGCAATATACGTACGTAGTCATATCTCGCTAGCTTGTACTGGTATTCGAATCTGAGAATGGTTAGAAAAATTCCAGCTATCCTGGCACCAGTGCCTGTGGGATCGTTCTTGTCAGCATACACTGCAAAATCTGCGAGGAGTTTCTTATTCATTGCTCTGAACCGGCCTAGCTGGGTGGACCAATGAAGATTTCCAGACGCTGCCGTTCACTTCGTTTCGATCAAGTGGCAGCGGGACGCGGTAAAGGGCGAAGAGATACTTAGGCTGGTCTGAAATTGATCTTCGATAAAGTAGCTCAGAGAAGTCGAAGATGTTAATAGAGATGGCTTCTTTAGCCTTAATAACTCCAGGAAAACCTTCCAGTGTCGGCAAGTCTTCGAATGGGCTATCGCCGTTTGATAGCCTTGGATCTATCCATACGTCAATTTCTTCGCGGTTCAATAATATTAGTTTTCGCATTCTACCTTCTCACTTTAGACTCAGTCGCCATACGCCAAATGGGTTGTAGCGAATGTCAGATTCTTGGAAGAATTTGCACGGTTCTATGCGCACTCTAAGGCGTGGACTGTCTGCGGTTAAGCTAAAGGTATTGCCTGAGAGAAATCCATTGGCTGGGCATTCACCGAGCTGGTAGAAAGCCAGGCTTTGGAACAGGTCGTTGGCTGCAATCGACAACTCTTCAGCTTTATCTCTATGGCCAAGGGCTTTTAGAGTTTTTGTTTCGATTATGTAGTCAGCTTGGCCAAGACTTTGCATTCCAACTGACATGTATGCTCCTTCGATACTCACTGGCATTTGCACGAAGGCGCAGAGCATTGAGGCAAGTGGATTCTTTTCTAGCTCTTCAGCAAAGAGTTTCCATGCGCCTTTGGAGTGCATTATGGACGAGCTTTCCAGTGAAATACCCAATGCACCTATGTCGAATAGTTCACTTACTAGTGGAAGAAAAGCCTTTGTTGTATCTTCTGCTTCAGAGCTTTTGAATGGTTTGCTACGTACAATTAAGTAGTTTGTGTGGGTAGTTAGGCTCTCGCGCTCTTTTGCTTCCATCATTGGATTGTAGTAACTTGCATAGCTGGTGATCAGCGCAGGTAGTGCTTCGTCGCGTTCTTCGATTTGATAATCGATGCCTTTCGATTCGAGCAAATCACAGCATTTTTTTGTAGCCGAGTCTTTCGTTAGAACATAGAATACGAGGCAGGGCCAATAGGTCTCAACGAATTCGATTCTACGACGCTGCCAATCAACTAGTACATTTTCTGGATCAATATCTTCATAGCCGCGTGAAGCTTTCATTTTGTCCGCAGCTTCCATCGTGACCATGATGCATGGCGCTTCGTCTCTGTGTTTAAGTATTTCGTCTTCGGTGAGAAGGCGTTCTTTTGATTTTTCAAGCAGCGAGAGGGACGCTCCGAGCGAGATTATAAACCAAGTAACTAGTTCTTCCTCTTTGTCCGGCGATACCATGCCATACTCCTTGGCTATGTAGGGTTTGGTAGTTTCTAGTGCAAATTGTGGTGAAGCCTCGGCTTCTCACTCTCTACTCAAATGCCACACGCCAAAGGGGTTGTAGCGAATGTCGGCATCTTTAAAGAGATTGCAATTTTGAATATCTACTTTCAAGCGGGGCGCGTCAGCTGTGATGCTAAAAGTGTTTCCTGAAATGAAACTATTTGGTGGGCAGGTGCCAATCAAGTAGGTGGCCAGAGATTGAAAGAGATTGCAAGCCGCTTCGCCCATGTTTTCTGGAGTGAAGCCCATGCTCAGAAGTGTTTCTTTTTTGATGCTGTAGTCTGGCTGGCCAAGGCAGTGCATGCCGATTGAAATAATCGAATCAGGCGTCGTCACAGGCATTTGTGCAAGCGAAAAAACGCAAGTCTCAAGTGGCTGTTCTCTGAATCTGCGCACGAACCGCATCCACGCTTCTTTTGAATGAACTAAATTGGCGGTTTCAAGTGAAACACCAAGTGCTCCGAGGTCGAGCAATTCGCCAATTAGCGGAATAAATGGCGCGGAAATTTCAAGTGCCTGACTGCTTTTGAATGGTTTTGTGCGAAGCACAAAATAATCAGTGTGCTCGGCGATGCTAGCAATTTCTTCACCGGAGGCAACTGGTGTGTACCAAGATGCTTGCTCTTCAAAGTGTTTGTGCAAGGTCTTGCTATGCGGCTTTATCTCGTATTTTACTTCGCGGGCATCGAGCAACTCGCGGCAATCTTGTGTCACTTCACCTTTAGTCGGAACATAGAAAACCAATGATGGCCAGAAGCTTTCGCAAAATTCAATGCGGCGGCGGTGCCAATCAGCCAAGACATTTTCGGCATGAATGTCAACGAATTCACGCACGGCGCTGAGCTTTTCAACATCTTCGGCTTTCATCATGACGCAGGGTTCTTTGTCTCTGCATTCAATGATTTCTTCATTGGTAAGTAGCCGTTGCTTTGCTGTTTCTAGCTCGGCCAAAGTCGTGCCCAGTGGAACCACAAACTGAGGTACAAGAACTTCTGTTGGCTCATTTCTTTGTTCTGTAGGAACTTCTTGCTCAGCCTGCTCTTTTGGTTTAGTTTGATCTATGTCTGTAGTTTGTTCCATTTCTCTAGCTTCTTCCAATGCCGAACTCCCGAGGCGGGCGCTCGCTGAGGCCCTTCATGTGGCTTTTAATTGTACCAGCCTGGCGAGAGGGGCGGTGGAAGATGTAATGTCAGCTGAGTATCGGTGATAATAATGCTCCCAAGTATGTTTTCTCAATCTCTCTCAGATTGAGTATTAAGAGGTTTGCTGTGAATGGAATCGGGACTTTTTTATTAGTAGTAACTCTGGTCGTTATCTTGGTTGCTGTTCTGGGGAGCTGCTTCTATTGGTTTCGTTTGACTAATACTCGACGGGCAAAGGTAAAGCTTGCTGAACTGATTGTTATCGATGAAGCTGAACTAGATACCTATCAACACTTTATGTCGGGTGCAACCAGTGTCAATATGAGACATAAGACTAGCGGTACTTTTATGGTCATAGGCAGTCATGTCCTAGCTGGCGATAAACGTCATTGGCTCCCTACTGAGCTAAAGGACGATTGGTTTGCTGAGCAGCAAGGAGTCAAAATGGAATTTAATAGAGCCATTGATATAGGCACCGAAAAAGTCGTGCTAGCAGGTACCGATATACCGATGTACGCAGTAAAGATTTGGGAGCAAGGACAGACCACCATTGCTGGAAAATCATTCCACTATTGCAAGGCCTTAGAAAAGTCGCCGCGGGACGGGAAGCCAAGTTCAGCTTTTTGGGCGCGTTCGCTCGACTATGAACTGCACAAGCGAACCGATGTTAAAGTCTATGTAATTGGCAGCGGAGATCGAGAGCTTTTAGATAGTGAAGTCGAACGATCGTTGAAGCTAATTAAAAGCTTTTTGTGAGAGAGCTTGTTCAATATAAATCTTTAGTGTCTGTGCGGCGCTACGAGAACATGCGTCATTACTCGTACACCAGCGGTCAGTGGCAAAAGCAAGGTTCCCCAATGCTGTGTGGACTCAAGGTTTCTGATTACATATCCTTAAACACTACTGTGGCACCGTCTGGTACGTCTGCGAGCTGGGCGCCCATGTCTAGTGCAAAAAGATAAGCGTCAAGTGCGGGTACGGGTTTCTTCGCTCTTTTCTCAAGAGTAACTCGTTCAGATCTGACAACCGATTTGAATCCCAGTGGCGGCACGACAGAGAGGCATTGATCCCCGTGCATTTCGGCAATGACAGACTGCCAACCCGGCCAGCGCAGCGTGCTGTAGTAATCTTCAAGGTCTCCATTTAGGCAGAAGCTGTAGATGAATTCGCTATAGGTCAGGCCCATATTTTCCCACGCCAAAGTATCAGGAGCCAGGTACGAGACATGATTGCGGAGACCTTCCTCGTCGGCACACATGGCATAGAAGCCACCCATGACGTCGTCGCCAATGAGAATTTCTGGTGACTCAAGTAGGCGAATGCCAGTTGCTTCTAGCGTCCACTGGGGCATTGTTCGTCTTAGCTTTTCGTGGCCAGATCCCAGAATTCTCAGCCAGCCATGGTCAATAAGCAGACCACCGGTTTCGTAGACGATAGTGCCCATTATTGAACGAGTCGTCACTTGAGTTTCTAGTAGCGCCTCGCTGCGCGCCGCGAGGTTCGGGGGAAGTACCTCAACTTGATTTTTTGCTTCAGCAAGCCATTCTTGAACTTCTGGCCAACCTGGGTCATCAAGGCAGATTAGTTCGTCGAGAGTTTTTTCGGTCATTTGGTAGGCTCCTAGCATACTGTCTCAGGCAATGTTATGCGCCAAACTCCGAATTGGTTGAAGCGGATATCAGTCTCTTTCAAGACCATGTATGGTTCGACTGTTGCTCTGAGTAGAGTGCCGTTTTCGATACTGAAAGTATTGCCTGAGCGAAATACTTTCGGTCTATTTTCACTTAATAGATAAAGCGCTAGTGATTGAAAAATGTTATAGGCTGCCAGGCTGTAGTCATCTTCGCTGTGGCCTAGTTTAATCAGTGTGTCGTGGCTAATCACAAAATCCTGCTGGCCGAGGTGATGCATTCCGCATGAATAGACAAAATCATCATAGGTAAGTGGCATTTGAACGAACGCCATCAGGAGGCTTTGCTGCGGCTGTTCAAGACGATCACGCAGTATCTCTTTCCAAACCTCTTTAGAGTGGCCAAGATTGCCACTTTCAACTGAAATATTGATTGCACCATTGTCGAATAATTTTGCAATTATCTCAAGGAACCGGCGACTAACCTCTATTGCTTGATGAGATGTGAAAGACTCGCTAGTAACAACAAAATAATTCTTAGCTCTTGTTAGCTCATCTTGTGGGCTACTTCTCAATGTTGGTGGATACCAGCTTCCTTCTGAAATGACGTGTTCGATTGCGTCTGAGTCATTTACTTCTATTTCGTATTCTACTTTGGCTTGGTCTAGAACTTGTTGGCAATTTTTTATACAGTCTGGGTCTGTGAACACATATAGGACAATGGACGGCCAGCAAGATTCAGTGAATTCTATGCGGCGGCTGTTCCAGTCAAGTGCAACGTTATCTGGATCGATATCAACAATGCCGTGTTTTCTTTCCTGTGCCACTTTGTGTGAGCGTTTTACCATCATGCATGCTGCACCATCTAAGCAATCTGAGATTTCTTTTTCACTTAGAAATCTTCCAATAGATTGTTGAGTTAAAGCAAGCCGTTGGCCCAGTGTTGGCAAGAAATTTGGAACCAAATCGTCATTGTTTTCTGTCATCTTCAATTTTCGCTCTTTGTTGGATGAGTGCTTTGCAAACTTTGTTCAAAAGTACTCTTAAATAGTGGATTGGTATAGATCAAGCCGGCATGGTCTCCGCTAAATTCTTCTAGACAGCCAATTTCGCTAGCTACATTTACTTTCGCATCTTGGCTTCGGGTTATCTTGAGATAGTTGACTGCGCCGTCGGCAATAGAGATCTTACTGGCTCCGTCGGCATTGATAGTGACAGAGCGAGCCTTCATTTTGAGATTTACGCTTGATTTGCCGCTGGCAGTGGTCTCACATTTTTCGATTGTGCCACTGTCAACAGAGGCTACCCCGTCGTTGGCAACGTACAGCACCGCTTTAGAACAGTTGGCCTTCTTAATATTGATCTTGCCTTGCTCTGTAGCTTTGACTTTGAAATCTTGACTGTTGAGATTGTTGACGACTATTTTGCCGCTATTTTCGCAGCTAAGTTCGCATTGGCAATTTCTTGAATTGCTTGAATCAATTGGATTGTTTGAGTTGTTTGAATCAATTGAATTAATCGGGTTAATTGAATCAATTGTCAGCTCTCCTTTGCCAGCGGCTAATACTTTTATGCTTGCCGCAGACCAAGAGTCAATTGATGCGGGTAGTGACCCCTTACTCTGCACGGTAAGAGAGCCTTGATAATTAGTTGGCACTGCTACTTGCAAGACGTCGAGTTCCCTATCGCTTCCTGCGTCTGTATTGCCAGCTAGCAAGCGGTGGCCGTTGATGAAAATACCTTCTGAAGTGAACTCCGTGCCGATGACCCCTGGCTTTGTGGCTTTGCGCTCTACTGGCAATTTTTTTCCATTTAGAAAGACGCCATCACCAGTTATATTTATTGAGCATTTTGCTGGAATGGTGCCGCTACCTATAAGGTTGTGGCCGTTTTGAGTATGGTAGATGCCGGTGGGGCAGCGTGCCACGTTGAGCTGTTTGACTATTCCTTTGTCGTCCACGCTCCAATGCTTGGGGTAGTTTACGCGCACTTCGATATTGTCGCGTTGTTCGTGGGTTAGACGAAAATCACAGCTGAGGATGTCTAAAGTGAGAGCCTCCGTCGTTAGCGGCAATGTTATTGCCGCTTTGAGAGGCAAGGGGCCTTCTGACTGTTTGTGAGCCAATGTCGCTGCGGGGCGGGACATTAGTGCGAGGAGGGCGAGGGATGTGAACAGTTTGACTTTCATTGCATACTCATAGTCTGAAATGCTGATTCTAGAAAACTACTGCCGGTATGTAAAGTAACTCAGCTACTCTATTGAAATCGTGGTAGAAGCAATCCCTGAGCATAGAATAACCTTGTTATAGTGGCTCTGTGTTAGCTAGTTTGTTTGTATATTCACTTACTTACTTATTCATCATTTAAGAACTAAGCATAAGCCCCAACAATTACACAAGCAGCTTTTCTGAACCTTTTCACTCTGGTATAGCCTTTGCGTAGAAGGCGTAGTGCTTGCTTCGATTTGTAATTTCATCAACAACAAAAAAACACTTTTATGAACACAGTAATTTTCGTGCCCACGATTAGCTCCAGCGCTACGTGGATCTTCTGCAATCGCGAAGCAGCCTTCAAGAATGGAGTGCTCAACGCTGCTGGCAAAATACTTAGCGGTTATCAAAATCGCGAAGATGCCATTTCTGAATTTCTTGCCAAGCAACCTGCTGAGCCATTTGCCTTATTACGCTTGAGCCTCAGCAATGCCACACAGCAATATCTAGCCAACAAAGGTTGGATGGTTGGTACAAAAGAAAGTGCATCCGGTTCGCCTCTGTGGACGATTGCTCAAGCGGGTTGCATCTACCTTGGCGCCGCTGAGAAAGCAGAGCTGACCATGGAAATAATTCCTGTTCCACCTCAGGAATTTGTTCTCTATTAGTTACTCGTCACTTTTTCTGTTTCCAAAAACGGATAGATTTTTTCCGAAAAAATCTATCCGTTTTAAAAACTCGAAAAGGACAACTTATCGGCTTTTTCATAGTTTTCAAAAAAAAGAAAACTCTAATATTATAGAATATAGTTATAGCTCAAATTTTAAAAATTTGGAGAAAATATGAGGTAAGAAATAAAGTCCCGCCTATCCGATAACCTCTCTGCAAGCGAATTGCAGAAAAACTATCGGATAGGAGAACAGTATTATTTGTCAGGCTTAGTTGAACGACACAGTCAGGCGACACTTGCCGATCAAGCGATCAGCCATGCCGTAGAAGATGTCGAAAACGTTCTCGTCAGCAGTCTTTGCCAGGTCAGGTCTTTCAACCATACCGGTGGGGAAGACGACGTTGTTGACGACGCCAGACAACTCTTCGGGAGTTTCAGGCTTGAGGATTGTGGTAGGCGAGACGTAGAGCAGGCGGTGTGGTTCATCGCCGTCGTGCAGCAAGAGACCAGCGCTGTAGCAGCTGTGGTAGCGGCCAGTGCGTTCGTCTATAACTTGGTCGACGCCGTGGAAGATTTCCAACCAACCCTGCTTGATGCGAATCGGCACAGTGCCGGCGCCAACCTTGAAGCAGCCCCAGTTTGCACCAGGAGCAAGCACGAGGTCAGATTCGGTGACGTTGAGCAAATTGATCAGGTTGTCTTTGACGGGAGCCAGCGGAATGTAGGCGATGCGCACGCACTGACGCTCGGTCGGGTCGGCCTTGAAGGTCGACTGAATCTGGTCGAGAGTCCCGGAGACCGGAACATTGACCATGGGCCGATGGTACATGGCGAGGCAGATTTCACCACTGGGTGAGAAGACGGGTTCGGGGAAGAAGGCCGCATCCTTGTCGTCTTTGGCCAGGCCGAAGACAGAAGGAATATGGACCAAGCCGAGGCGCTTCCACTTATAACCATCTTGCGACGTAGCCAGCGCAATGCGCGGACCATCGAAGCCGAAGGCGGTGTAGCACATGACGAAAAGGTCGAGTTCAGCGATAAAAGTGACACGAGCATCTTCGCAGCCTTCACCGCCGACCAGTTCGAATGAACCGCTGGTGGTGGCGCGGCGACGGCGCTCATATTTGGCCTGAGGAACGAGGGCGAAGCCGACACGTTCGAAGCCAACTTCGTTGCCACTGGCATCGACAGCGGGTTTGCCATCTTTCCAGATTTGACGAAGAGTCTCAAGGCGCGACTGATTGCCGACGGCAACAGAGCGCATGATCATGACGAGATTGCCTTCACGATCGCTAAAAACCGCGGGGTTGAGGACGCCTTCCTCCTGGAAGCGGCCGTGGGGAGAAGCGACGACTCCAAGTCTTTCGACGTGGATGTTGGCGCTGGTGATGTCTGAAGTGTTGGCACCGAGAACGGTGATGTCGGAAGCGATTGCAGTCATATTATTATTGTTGTGTTGCACGATAAATTCCTTAACTTGCTAGCTGCTTTTGGCAGCATGAAAAAGCAAGGGAGCAGTCTTGCGACTGCCCCCCTGCGAGCGACTGTGACCTTTTTACGGGTCTTGTTATTTAGCCAGGCCTTGTTATTTTGTCGGGCTTAGGACCGACTTACTTGCCCGGCTTGGCGTAGATTGCCTCGACGCGATCGGCGTAGCGCTTCATCGCTTCTTCGGTGCGAATCTTGAGAGTGGCGGTGAGCAAGCCGTTGGCCACGGTTGCTTCATCGGCGATGATTTCCACCTTCTTCACTGTTTCCCAGTGCTCCAGGCGGGTGTTGCCTTCAGCGATTGCCGCCTTGATTGCTTCCTTGACAAGGTCATGGCCAGCCAGGAAAGTCTGCACGCTTTCGGCAGAACCGGCAGGACAAGCCACACCTTTGGCGGTGAGCAGTTCTTTGGCAGCCAGTGCATTGACGAAAATCAAAGCACTGATGAAGGGACGGTCGTTGCCAACCGGCACAATCGCTTGAATGATGGCGGCGCCATCGAAAGCCTTCTCGACCTTCTCGGGAGCGACGTACTTGCCGCCCTCGGTCTTGAAGAGACGCTTGGCGCGGCCGGTGATCACCAGGCAGTCGTCTTCGTCGAGGTGACCGATGTCGCCGGTGTTGAACCAGCCATCATCACTGAACGACTTGGCGCTGTCTTCCGGGAGGTTCCAGTAGCCAGTGCAGACCGGGCCGCCCTTGAGGTAGATGATGCCACCCTTGGCGTCAGGGCCGGCTCCGGGCAGCGGAACGAACTTGATTTCGACACCGGGAATCATCTTGCCAACGGTGCCGACCTTGTTGGAAGTCGGGCTGTTGGCGGCGATGGCACCACAGGTCTCAGTCAGGCCATAGCCTTGCACGATGTTGAGGCCGATGCTCTTGTAGAAGCTGATCACCTCGGGCGAGATGGCGGCGCCACCAGAGCCCATGATGCGCAGACGACCACCGAGACCAGCACGGATGGTGCGGAACACCAGCTTGTCGGCGACCCAGTGCGAGAAGCCAGACTCTTGCTTGAAGGCCCACTTGATCAGCTTGGCCTTGAAGCCCTTGGCGCCAGCGATTTCGCCTTCGATCTTTTCCTTGATTTTGCGCCAGACCTGGGGCACGCCGAGCAGAATCGTCGGACGGATGATCTTCACCACCTTGCCCACTTCTTCCACCTTGCAGAAAGCTGTGGGAACGGCGTTCCAGAGGCAGATGTACTGGCCATTGATGCGCTCGTAGCAGTGTGCCAGAGGCAGATAGCTCAGGTAGACATCAGACTCGTTGAAGTCGAAGCCGTGGTCGTGAACACCCTGGCAGGAAGCCGTGATGTTGGCGTTGGTGAGGGCGACACCCTTGGGCTGGCCGGTTGAGCCAGAGGTGTAGATCATGGTGCAGATGTCGCTCATGCGGACACCGTGCGACTTCTGACCAGCGGCCACGACTTCGTTGAAGGCGACGGCCTTGTCGCTCGACATCGTGCCAGCCTTGCTGCCGATATGGAGGAAGTCGAGGACTGCCTTGGCTTCGGCGCTGACCTTGATTTGTTCGAACTCACCGAAGGCGCCGTCGCTTGGCTTGGCTTCGACGCCCTTGACGCGACGCTGATAGGTTTCGGACTTGCCGGCCAGATCAGAGAACAGCAGGGTCTTGACCGGACCGTTGGCATCGACCTTCTTGGTCTGGCTGCCGTCGTCTCCGATCAAAAGCGTGGCGCCGCAGTCGTTGACGATGTAGTTGACTGCTTCAGAGGCACTGTTGGGATAGATGGGAACGGCGACTGCACCCAGTGTTTGGATGGCGATGTCGGTCCAGACCCATTCGGGGCAGTTCCAGGAGAGGATGGCGACGCGGTCACCGCGCTTCACGCCAGCCTGCTGGAGAGTAACGATCATCTCGGCCACGATTTCGCCGACCTGTTTCCAGGGCAGTTCGACATAGGGGCGAGGTTGTACGACGACAACACCGCCACCGCCCATGGGGCCAACCATCGTGGTGATGATTTCGGTTTTGGTGATTGGGTTCTTGAGCAGAACTGCTGTCGCGTCCTGCATGGTAAATACGTGTTGCCAGAAGCGGCCAACAAGCATGTTTTGATTGCTCATCATATTGGACTCCGTCGATGTGGTTGCCAAGCGAAAACCGGCGATATCCTGATCGCTTTTTCGCTGCTAGAGAAAATTGGGGACTAGACTTGCTCTTGACTACGTGGCGCTTGATTGCTTGCTCTGCTGTGCCTTGTGTCTCTTGATCGGTTGGTTGATCTGGCTCAAGTGCATAGCAACGCTAGTAGCTGTCGTTACCGATGAGTGACTGGTGTCCGACGGGCGCCTTAAGAGCGTGGCTGATGTGGTGTTAGTGAAGTGCTGTGTAGGTTGTAGCTGTTTGTTTTGTTTGTTTTTTATTTGAGTAAAAAAAAGAATGACGGCCGAAGCCTATGCGATCTTGTCGCTCTATCTCAAGAACATCCTAGATTTACTATCTAAAGCTTTTCTTTGAATCTCTGCTCATTGCCCTAGAAACCGCACCAATAGCCGCTTGACAAGCGTTTTTCTGTAACATCGCTAGCGTAACTAGTTACCTTGGCGCAGGCTTGCCAACTGTTGCACCAAAAAGCATGTTGCAGATCTAATTTAGATATGCTTTTAACCTAATGTCATGAACTAAAAGCTAATAGTGTCCTGTTTCCCGTTGAGTTTGGTAACGCGGAGTTACTAGTATCTGAACGTCTTTCTTTCAAAACCAAAAACAAACAGGTCTTTCTAACACCCTTTTTCTCTTCCCCCTTATGCCTTACGCCCCACACAGACCCCCAGACTGGTGTCTGTGGTTTTTGCTCGGGTCAGAGGCTTGTTCGCTGCAATTTTTTTGCGGCCCTAAAGCTCATGGAGCAAACAATGAGTGCCAATACTAAAAAAATGGTGGTACCGTCCAACGCGGACACTCCACCCCAAATGCATTTGCTTGTATCCAGCGGCGGTTCCCGGGCCATCCTTGCAGGTGCTGGAGTTATCCTCGCCTGTGACCACGCTGGTATCAACAACTGGAAATCTGTCGGTGGCATCAGCGGTGGGTCTTTGCCCACTGTCATGATGGCTTCCGGTATGGATGCCAAGACCACGGTAACCACTGCAATCGACGTCGACTTCTCTAGTCTTCTCACCCGTCGCGGCAGCATGCTGAAAATTCTTTTTGCATACCTGATGCAGAGTCGTTATGAGACCAGCCGCCCCCGCTTCGGTGTTCTCAGTTCTGAAAAAGTGGGCGAGTTCATCGAAAAAGTCGTTGGCCAGCAGATGGGTTCGCCCATTTGGCCGACCAAGTACTGGACGATGGCCAATGTCGGCGATGACCAGCTGGTCTTCAACTCCACCGGCGTTCACCAGATGCGCAAGAACGGCGGCTACCGCTTGCTCAACACCGAGTCGGGACCTCTCGGGGCTTCCATTCGTGGCAGTTGCGCGGTACCTGGCATCATCGATGCTGTTCCGATCGAAGTTGGTGGTGAAAACTTCTGGCTGCACGATGGTGCCCTTTCGGAAGAAGGTCGCACTCCCGTCAGCATTCCCGAAAAGTTCTACGGCGCCCAGCCTCAGAACATCATCGTCTGTGACGTCGGCGACGGTGCCCACGATGAAAAGTCACGTCGTCGTGAGAATCGCAAGATGACACTGTGGCGTTGGGTCTGCGGCAAGCTTTGCGTGCCCGGATTCGAACCGGAGCCTCTCGACACCGACAAAGGCTACATCCTCATTCTGCCGACGATCACAAACTTCAGCTCCCTGCAGTTCACTCTCACTCGCGACCAGAAATGGCAAGCGGTGATGTCTGGCTACATGGGTTCTGTTCCGGCGTTGGAAAAGGCTGGTTTGCTTACTGGTGCTGCTCTCGAGCAGGCCAAGAAGGTGACCGCCGACTTCAATGCCATCGTCGCGGATTGCGTCAGTAGCAAGTCACCCGTAGGTGTCCTCACCAGCCGCACCGAGGCTCTCTTGCAAGAGAACGGCCTCTGGTCGCGCTGAATTTCTTCAACAAAAACTCTGCCGCTTGGCAGGCGAGACACTCTCAGGCTTTGGCAAGAAGTTGCTATTCGCCTGAGGGTGCTCGACAATAAAACCTAAATCTACGGAGAATCCCATGAAATCCGGATCAAAAGTCTATCTTCTCTCTGGCAGTCGTACCCCTATCGGTTCTTTTGGCCGCAGCCTGAAAATGGTTACGGTCGATAAGTTGGCCGGTCACGCGATGGTGAACGCCATCCGCCGTGCCAACATCGTCGCCGATGCCATCGACCAAATCATCCTTGGTCATGGCTACCAGAGTTCCTACACGCCCAATACGGCGCGTTTCGCGCAGCTTGAGTCGGGGCTGCCTGCATCAATTCCCGCTTACACCGTTCAGCGCCAGTGCGGCTCTGGCATGCAGGCCGTCAACGACGGTATGCGCCTGATTGCCCTCGGCGATGCCGACCTGGTTCTCGCCGGCGGCGCTGAGTCGATGTCCACCATTCCCTATCTCCTGCCAGGTTATCTGCGCTGGACTGGCTTGATCGCCAAGTACGTCAAGTTCGCCAAGATGGGCCCTCGTCCCACGCCTTTCGCCCTGGCCGACAATGGTCTGGCGCCCACCAAGCTGCTCAAGGACATGAAGACGGTCTACATGGCCGGCACTGCCCAGCGCTTGGCTGACGCCTACAACGTCACCCGCGAAGAGGCCGACGAGTACGCTCTGCGTTCACAGACCCTGGCCAACGAGGCCATCAAGAGCGGTCGTTTCGACATCGAAATCGACCCGATTGAAGTTCCCGGCCGCGGCTTCTTCACCCGCGACGAGCATGCTCGCAAGACCAGCAAGGAAGCCCTTGCCGGACTTAAGCCAGTGCTCGGCACCAAGGTGATTACCGCCGGTAACGCCTCTGGCATCAACGACGGTGCTTGTGCACTCGTCATCGCCTCGGAAGCGAAGACCAAGGAGCTGGGCGCCACGCCTCTGGCCGAACTGGTCGACAGCTGCACCGCTGGTGTGGACCCCGAACAGATGGGTATCGGCCCTGTTGCCGCTATCCAGAAATTGCTCGAGCGCAACAACCTCACTCTTGCTGACATCGACTTGATCGAGCTGAACGAAGCTTTCGCCACCCAGTATCTGGCTTGCGAAAAGCTGCTCGGTCTCGACCGCAGCAAGGTCAACGTCAACGGCGGCGCCATCGCACTGGGTCACCCCATCGGCGTCTCTGGTGCTCGCCTCATCCTCACCCTGGCTCACGAGCTGAAGCTCCGTAAGAAGAAGTTGGGCATTGCTGCTCTTTGTATCGGTGGTGGCATGGGTATTGCCACTCTCATTTCCAACCCCGAATTCGAGGGAAAGTAATATGACTAACAAGATCGTCACTCTCAACATGCTGCCTGGGGGCATCGCGCACGTCGTGATCAACACCCCCGACAGCAAACTCAACGTGCTCTCGCAGGCTTTCTTCAGCGAGTTCACTGCTGTCCTCAGCGACCTGGAAGCCCGCACTGACGTGAAGGGCCTCGTGATTTCGTCTGGCAAGGACGACAACTTCTTCGCCGGCGCTGACGTCAAGGAAATTCGTTTCCTCCAGTCGCAGCCTTCGAAGCAGATCTATGATGCCACCATGCACGGCCGTGGTGTCTTCAACCGCATCGCTGCTCTGCCCTACCCTACCGTGGCTGCCATCAATGGCACCTGCCTGGGTGGTGGTCTGGAGCTGTCGCTGGGTTGCAAGATCCGCATCGCCTCCACTTCTCCCAAGACCTCGCTCGGTCTGCCGGAGACTCAGCTGGGCTTCCTGCCTGGCTGGGGTGGTACCATCCGTCTGCCCAAGCTGATCGGCTTGCAGCAGGGCTTCCAGATGATCTCCACGGGCTCCCGTGTCGATGGTCTCAAGGCCTGGCGCCTTGGTCTCGTCGACGAAACGGCCGTTCCCGCTGACCTGGTCAAGCGTGCTGTGGAACTCGCTTCGGGTGCCAAGCCCAAGCGCTTCCAGAAGCCCTTCAAGCAGCGCATGATCGACGCTGGCATCGAAACCAAGGCCGGTCGCGCCGTCTTCGCCAACATGGCGACCAAGATGGTGTTGGCTCAGACCAAGGGCAAGTACCCGGCTCCCCTGGAGGCTCTCAAGCTCATCCTCAAGACCTGGAACATGCCGCAGGAAAAGGCCTTCGAGATGGAATCGCTGATCTTCTCGCGCCTGGCGGTATCGTCGGTGTCTCGTGCTCTGGTCGGCATTCTCTTCGCCGAAACCGAAAGCAAGCGCATGCCCGAAGGCATCAAGCCGGCTATCAAGGTCGGCACCGTTGGTGTGCTCGGCGCCGGTGTCATGGGTGCAGGCATCGCTCAGGCGGCTGCCTACTCTGGCTACGCAGTCGTGCTCAAGGACATCGACCAGGCTGCGCTCGACAAGGGCATGGCCGGTATCAAGGCACTCTTCGATGGCCTGGTGGCCAAGCGCAAGATGTCTCAGACCGAAGCCGACATGAAGTATGGCGCCATCAAGGCCACCGTCAACTACGCCGACATGTCTGACTGCGACCTCGTGATCGAGGCTGTGGTCGAGAAGATGGTGGTGAAGAAGGCGGTTCTGGCTGAGCTGGAGAAGGTGATCACCAAGCCTTTCGTCTTCGCGTCGAACACCTCTTCGTTGTCGATGGACGAGATGGCCAAGGCTGCTCGCACTCCCGCCAACGTGGTTGGTCTGCACTTCTTCAACCCGGTGCACAAGATGAAGCTGGTGGAAGTGGTCAAGGCGGAAGACAGCTCTGCTGAAACCGTCGCTCTGGCCAAGGCCTTCGGCATGCGTCTGGGCAAGACCACGGTCGTCACCAATGACGGCCCGGGCTTCGTCGTCAACCGCGTGCTCTCGCCCTACATGAAGGAAGCGTTCACGCTTCTGTTGGAAGGCGTCTCCGCTGACGACATCGACAAGGCTGCCACCAAGTTCGGCATGCCCATGGGCCCGATTGCCCTGATGGACGAAGTCGGCCTCGACATCGTCGCCCACGTCATCGACGTCATGCACGCCGCTCTGGGTGCCCGTCTGGCGCCCCCGCCGATGATCGCCATGATCAAGAGCACCAAGCTGCTCGGCAAGAAGGGTGGCAAGGGCCTCTACCTGTACGACCCCAAGACTGGTCGTCGCGCTGGTATCAACCCCGACATCGCTGCTGCCATCACGGCTGCGCCCAAGGTCATGACGGTGGGAGCGATCCAGGATCGCCTCTTCCTGCCCATGGTCAACGAAGCAGCGCTGTGCTTGCAGGAAGGCATCATCACCGACCCGTCGCAGCTGGACCTGGCCATGATCTTCGGAACGGGCTTTGCTCCGTTCTTGGGTGGTGTGCTCGGTTACGCTGACCAGGTCGGCATGCGCACCATTCATCAGAAGCTGCAGTACCTCTCGCAGGTGGCTGGTGACAACTACAAGCCCGCTCAGCTCATCGTCGACAAGGCGAAGCGCGGCGAGGCTTTCTACAGCTAAGTCTCTCGGGACTTAGTTTCAAAAAGCAATTTTTGGAGGCGGGGCGAATGGCATTGGCTGTTCGCTCCGCTTTTTTTTCTTTTTTTGGTTTTTCTTGCGACAGCATCAAGACCTTCTTCTATTGTGCTTTTCTACTTCTTTGGTTTGTCTCTGAAACCAATTTTTTGGCCTCTGTAAGACTATAGAATGTAGTAGAAAATTAAAGGTCGGCTAAGTCTCGGGCCAGAAAAGCAAAAATATGCCACGAAGGATCAAGCTTTCAGGGCTTAAGTCTTCGTGGCATATTCTATCTCTTACTATCGCTGCCGATTCTACCCGCCGCGCACTAGGTCGCCATTAGGGCTAAAGTCGCGAATGATGGTATTGCCATTCTTGTCAAAGCTGGTGTTTGTGCTTGAGCCGTCAGATCGCTTTGTTTCGGAATTAGTGATAGCGCCATTGGCATCAAATAGGTTAGTGTTTTTAGTGCCATCTTTTTCGTAGCTGCTGTTAATAGAGCTACCATCAGGTCTTTGGGTTTCTGAGTTGGTGCGAACGCCATCTTTGTCAAAGTGGTTGGTGTCTCTTGTGCCGTCTTGGCGATAGGTCGAATTGTCTGAAGAGCCGTCTGGCTTCTTGCTCTCAGACTGAACGCGATTGCCGTCGGCGTCAAAAACATTGGTGTTTTTGCTGCCATCAGGTTCGTGCTTGGTATTGATAGAGCTACCGTCAGGGCGCTTGGTCTCTGAATTTGTGAGAACGCCATCTTTGTCAAAGTGGTTGGTGTCACGTGTGCCGTCTTGGCGATAGGTCGAATTGTCTGAAGAGCCGTCTGGCTTCTTGCTTTCTGACTGAGTGCGATTGCCGTCGGCATCGAATACATTAGTATTTTTGCTGCCATCTTTTTCGTAACTAGTATTTATAGAACTGCCATCAGGTCTCTTTGTTTCAGAGTTAGTCTTATTGCCGCTTTCGTCAAATCTAGTGCTTTCACGAGTGCCATCGTTGGCAGTGCTGGTCTGCACGCTTGTGCCATCACTGCTTTTAGAGGTATTCTGCATATTGTTTTTGGAGCCGCCATCAGTTGGTCCAAAGGAAATGCCTTTGTCGTCTACGCTAGCGGGAGGTAGAGCGCCAGCGGAAGTGTCTGCTCCTTTAGCTGCTTCAGGGCGCATACCAGGGCTATAGGCTTCAGCGGCCGATGAACTTGCTGCTCTTTCTGCACCGCTATCGCGGACATTTTCAATAGGCTGAGACTGATTGACATTGTCACTCATGAACAAGCTCCTTCTCTATAACCAAATTTTGCTTAGTAAGTTTGCGATTTAAATTGGTGGACTTAGATTTGCGGACTTAGATTCATAGACTTAGATTCATAGACTTAGATTTGTAGTTCGGTGCCGCTTCGAACTTGCTCATAGTCACCCACCGATCGTGAAAAACTCGTGAATGAACTCATACAAACTGGCTGTCACAGTACTTTCACGTTGTAAGAATTGGCTCAGTGATCAATTCGTCAACTGTTCTTTCTCGCATCTTTTATTTGGCGCGATTGCCTAGACTTATGAGAAACAGGCGTTGAAAACCGACGCAGATGAAAGCGAAACATTTTCAGAAAGGATCAAACATGAGCAGATTTAAGAGAGCCGTGAGCGCAGGTTTGCTGGCGACGCTCTTTAGTGCTAACTACACAGCCGGTGCCCTTGCCGCGTCAGTAGAGCCAGGCGTAACATCAGCCCTTAAGAAGGAAGTGATAGAAGTGTCAGCAACAGTCAAAGACAAAGCGCCCCTAGTAGAAAAATATCTTTTGGATGGTCGACTAAACGAAGGCGATGTGGCACTTTCAAACCATTTGAAAGAACATGCCAGCGACGACCAAGCGCGCTTTGGCCTAGGTGTATTGCAGTTTCTGCGTGCGGTGGAGGGCCTGGGCCAGTCGCTCACCCGCTACGGAGTTCGCACCCACAATAACAGTGGCTTCGTTCTGCCGTTTTTGCGACTACCAGCCACAACCAATGAAAATTGCAAGAAGATTGATTACCTCAAGCTGCGCGAGATTGTTGATACTTTTCAGAAACAGCTGATGAAGGCTGAAGCTACACTGGCTCCGATTAGTGATGGTGATGTCAAATTACCATTGCATTTTGGCATGATCAAATTAGACTTGAATGGCACTGGGCATCAGCTCCATCAGCTCCGTTCGCCTCTTCCCAATCAGTCAGCCCAGTTCGATCATGACAGTACAAAGCAATCGCACATTGCTGAGAATAGCGATGACAACCGAAGCTTGTGGAAAGTCTATGCCAAGCTCACTAATAACACTAATATTCCAGTCGAAAAAGCAGAGAAATTTTTTATCAAGTTTGATCGCGGAGATGTCCATTGGCTAAGGGGTTATTGCCATCTGTTGTCGTCTGTGTGCGACATCTATTTGGCTCATGATAGTAAAGACTTGTTTGACCGCACGGCTCACTTGTTTTTCACCAAGGTTGACTCACCGTATGCATTTTTGAGCAAGGCCAAGCCTATTCGATCAATCGGTGGCGGCGATCTAGAGGTTTTTGACTTGATCGCTTTTGTGCATTTACTTAGGTGTGACGTGGTTGAGCCAAAGAGAATGGCTTCAGCACTGAATCATCTTCAAGCTGTGATTGATCAGAGTCGCGAGACCTGGAAGTGGATCATGGCAGAAGAGGATGATGATCACGAATGGCTGCCCAATCCACGTCAAACTGGGGTGATTCCTAACGCTCGTGTGACTGAGCAGATGGTAGTTGCTTGGGCTTCAATTATGACTGAGAGTGAGAAAATACTGTCAGGAGAATTGTTGATTCCATTTTGGCGCGGAAGCGAGAGTGATCGGCGTGGTATCAATTTGCGCAAGGTCTTTTTGGAGCCGCGACAATTTGATCTTGTGCTCTGGGTGCAAGGCTCAGCTGCTGCGCCGTATCTAGAAGAAGGCAAACTAACCAAGGGACGAACTTGGAGAGATCTTCGCGGCGAGTTCGGCAGTCATTTTCCTGGTTTTGCTTTGTGGTTCAACTAAGAAGCAAAACCAGTCGACCAGTGGCCGACGGCTTAAGAACTCCTTCCACGCATGGTGGATGAGTACTCTATGTTATACCAGCGTGTACAGTGGCTTCTCATGTTTGTAATGATCCTATCTCTGCTACCGCGAGCTTTTATTGACGCTATCACTGCTAATTGTTCTACTGCTGAGCTTAAGCGCGTGCCATAAAACTCTGCCGAAATGCAATCGCAGCGTGAAAAGATGCCGTTTGATTTCACCGGAGTTTCATGACATCTAAACTTTAAGCACTTTTGATGTCATGAGAAGAATGGCGGCGACGTTGTCAGAATCCGAGAGTCATTGCTGGTGCAGAGTTAACGAGTTTTAGCTGTAGTCAGTTTGATAATTAGCTTAGTATGTTGCGCGCCTGTCGTCACCTTGAGACTAGAGAGTTAAAGGTGATAGTCATGAGTTATATACAAATTCTCTTTAAACTTCTGGTCACGCAAATAGAATCTACCCCCGACTCTAATCACTCAATTTCCTCTTTCACCCCGCGTGAATTAGTGAACGACTGAGTTAAGAGCGGTAACCTCTTTGCCTTTCGAGCGCCTAGCAAGCCTTTTCTATCGACCCGCCTTCAACTATAGGTGGGCCATGTTTCTAAAGTTTCGTCTTTCAACCCCAGAACCACATCACCAAGACTGCGAATCGGTTGCATAAGCACCAGTTCTATTGCAATCGGTGACTCGCCAATACGGTTCTTTTCATTTAACCAGCGGCCAGCAGAAGTAAGAGCGAATTCGTTGCTCTCACTTCCGCTTGCGCTGCTTTTCAGTCCTCAACGGACCTGGAGACCTCTTATGTCAAACGTAAACTCTGATAACACCGGCAGCTTGGTTGTGCGGAACAGTCCCGTTCCCATCCGCAAGTATGCCTTCTGTTCCAACTTCGTATTTGGTGCTTCGACTTCTGCTTACCAGATCGAAGGCTCCACAGGCAGCGAACATGGCTGCGGCCCCTCGATTTGGGAGCCTTACTTCGCACAGCGGCCGCATCTTCAAAGCGGTGCCATCGCCTGCGACCACTACGGTCGTATGGAAGAAGACGTGCGAATGATGAAGCAGCTTGGGCTGAAAGCCTATCGCTTCTCCATCTCTTGGCCCCGCGTTATCCCTCTGGGTCGAGGCGCAATCAACGAGAAGGGTCTGGCTTTCTATGACCGTCTCGTCGACGCATTGCTTCGCAACGGCATCGAACCCTACGTCACCCTCTATCACTGGGATCTCCCCCAGGCGCTCGAGGACAACGGTGGTTGGTTGAATCGTGACACAGCCGTCGCCTTCGCCGAATTCTCAGCGGTGATTGCTCATCGTTTGGGCGATCGCGTCAAATATTTCGGCACCCTCAACGAACCTGAAGTAATCGTCGCCGGCTACACCGGTGATGGTCTGGCACCGGGTTACAGCAACCCCGCCCTGCGCGTCAAGGTTGCTCATCACCTGATGTTGGCTCACGGTCTTTCTGTACAGACCTTGCGCGCCATCAACAAGGAGTTCAAGGTGGGAGTGACACTGAATCTGGTGCCGGCCGAGCCGAACAACGCTTCCAATCCTGGCAGTGTCGCTGGGGCAAGAACGCACTGGTTGAAGAACTACGCGCTCTACCTGGAAGCGATTTTCAAAGCTCGCTATCCGGAAGTTGTCCTTGCTGAAGCTGCCGCCACTGGGGTAGAAATTCGCAGCGGCGACATGGAGATCATCTCTCAGCCCATCGATTACTTGGGCGTCAACTGGTACCTTAGGCATGTGGTCGACGAGAACGGCCGCATCATCGACAACCTTCCTGGTGCGCTGACCACGCAGATGGGTTGGGAAATGCAGGCGCCGGCACTTACCCGCATGCTGGTCAAGATGAACGGTGAGTACAACCTGCCGCCGATCTACATCACCGAGAACGGTGCAGCCCTCGACGACGAAATCGAAGGCGGCCGCATTCAGGATGTCGGTCGCATGACGTACATTCACGAGCACCTCAACGCACTCGAAAGTGCAACTGCAGCTGGAGTCAACATCGCCGGCTATTTCGCCTGGAGTCTGATGGATAACCTCGAGTGGTCGCTCGGGTTTGAGAAGACTTTCGGCATCGTCCACGTCGACCGCAGCACCTTGAAGAGAACCGTCAAAGACAGCGGTATCTGGTACAGGGACATGATCAAGGCAAATAAGGGCGCGAGCTTGCTGTCTCGTTTGGTTGCAAGTCTTCGCCTCAAGTTTGCTCCCAAGCCGACCCCCACCCCGGTGGAAGTGATCGCTACGGCGGCTCACTTTCCTACGGTTTCGCCTGACCACACCCACGCATTGGCTCTGCTCGAAAACGCCATGCGCTTCCTCGCTCCCGATAGCGGCACCATCGACGCCAAGTCGGGATATCCGTTCGAAGGTTGGAACTGGAATGCCAATGTCGCTCCAGGCGTCAATTTTCGGACGTTCACCCAGCTGACGGCCATCGGCAAATACATGGAGGTTTTGGCTGACGTTGTTGCTGGTCAGGCCGACTCAGTCGACCTCTCGCGCCAACGCGCACTCAAGGCTCTGTCGTTGGCCGTGCGCACTCTGCGCTGCGACCAGCGCGATGATCAGTTGGCCGCCAAAGGCTTGCTGGTCAATTTCATGGGCCTCGACAATGGCAAGCGGCTTGGTCACCTTACCTCTGACGTGAAGAAGGCGACCTTCGTCGCTGCCTTCGGTGAAGAGAAAGGCGCCGCTCTCTGGACGGCTCTCCAGCTCAAGGGTTGGCTCAAGGCTGACTCGTTCGACTCCACGGATGCGATTGTCATTCGTGGTGAAAAGTACGGCTGGAATTTCTTTGATGGTGAACTCACCGGGTTTGCTCAGGAAGACACGCGGCGCAAAGTCATGGCTATCCTTGACCAGCGCATCGTGCTCATCTGTTTCGGTGACAACGCCAATCTGACTACGTCGGTGGCACACACCATCGGGGCGCTACTGACTGCATCAATCGCAGATCAGCCTGAGGTTGCCAGAATTCGTGGCGAACTTGAGGCATTCTTGAATCTGCAGAAGGAGGGGTATCAGCACCTGTATGACCCCAAGGCGGGCCTGTTCTACTTCGGCTGGGACGCAACCAGAGACCGTTTGATCGGTTGGTCGGACGCTCAGGGTAACTTCCAGGCTGGGTACATGGACTACTTCGTCAACGAGTTCCGGGCACCAGCGGTAGTTGTCGCTGCTCTGTTCGAGCTGCCGGTTAATGCCGTCGGCAATCTCGGTTTCAAGATGAAGGCTTACACCAAGCAGGACGGAGAGCAGGTCTATGCTCTGGCACCGTGGGACGGCTCAGCGTTTCAGTCTCTCGGACTGGGGCTCGCGGGGCAAGACATGGAGAGCCCGAGCTGGAGACAGCTGCTCAAGAATGCAGTGGCAATTCACTGCGATTTCTCCAGCCGGCGCAAGCTGCCTGGTTTCCTTTCGGAGTGCTACACAGGCGACGGCATGCAGTACACGGGCGCAGTCGGAATTCCCGACATTGCCTGCATGACCGAAGATCGCATCACACATGCGGCATCGCTTTACTGTCTCGGCGTTGCCTACACGGTTTCGCCGGTGGAAGTGGAGAATTTCCTTGCCGCAAACTGGACGGCAATTTCGGCGCTGTTCACCAGTCATGGCCCTTGGGAAGGTCACAACCTGACCACGAACAAGACCATCGATTTCCAGACAACCGCACACACGCTTTCACTGGCGGTGGGAATCCTGGCGACAGGACCTGCCAACATGAAGCGCTACGCTGACTACGCCGGAATCTCCGCCGGCCTGTCGGACCACCTCAAAGCTGGTACGGGTTACAACTTTTTGTCAGGCGACAGTCAGATTTTCGCCTGGACTGCCAAAAATGCTCAGCTGACCTCCGTTCGCAACGGTGGCTCGTTCAGTGTCAATGGTGACAAGATTCAATCTCTCGGATTGGCGTTCGTCACGAACGCTGCTACGGGAGCGGATCTGTCAGGGTGCAAGCTTCGTCTCAGCTATCGCTCCACTGGGGCGATGGCAGGGGCGGTAATCACTCTCAAGCCTGTCGGGATTGCTACCAAGATCCCGAAGGAAATCGTTGTTCAACTCGTCGCCACCGAAGGTGGTGCAGATGCAGTGATCGAAGTGCCGCTTCCCGCCATGGTCGGACTGGCCATGATCAAAGAAGTGGTGATCACCCACACAACCGCCGAGCCGTCGGCTGTTGGCCTCACCATCACCGGTCTCGATTTCGTGCCGGTGGTGTAAGTACGCAGTGCAGTTTTTTGTGTGGTCGAAAGAAAACTTGCACCAGAAATGGTGCAAGTTTTCCGCTTCTTTGAAAATGATGCCAATGTATATTAGAATCTAAGTCATCTCTTTGGCAGGAAGAAGCTAGCAATAGCTTCTTCCTGCTTTTCTTTTTTTTTGGCCTTTTTCCATTTTTTTTGGCACTTTTTTGGCCTTTTCCCTCTAATTTTTGTACTTTTTCCTGCAATTTCCTAACTTTTTTAGAACTAAATTTTTTTTGTCCGAACTTCTTGAGATCTAACTTTCTGGCACTTGGTCAATTGGTCGAGACGGTCTGACTCGATACCTGCTCTGGCGAGAAATAGTTGTATATACAACTATTTCTCATTTAGTGAGGAGGCAACCAATGCTTATGCTTTCTCTGGTTGCTGCTAGCTTGAGTTCATTTGACTGGCATATCTAGAAAATACGGCACAATTGCTACAGAATTAATTGGTAGTCCGAATCTTTTAGATGAAGGCGAGACCTTGAGTGACAAAGCCATTCATGATCGCGATGTCGCTTGGTTGTTGGCCTCTGATTGTGTTGTGGCCGAGGTGACCAACCCAAGCCTTGGTGTCGGCTATGAGATTGGACTAGCTACAAAAACTAAGATTCCTGTGCTTTGTCTTTATCGGGCAGTGCCTGATCGTCGCCTGTCGGCAATGATTGCTGGTTGTAACTTAGTGCAGGTGAATAGTTACGGTGATGTTGCCGAGGTTGCCCCACTCTTGGCAGAGTTTTTCCAAAGCCTGAGGGTTAGAAACAGCAGCTAGTTAAGCTGTGTGAGTCAGATTAAACTGACTCTTGTTTATTGGCTATTGCTTACTTTGTAAGTTTTATTGGCTATTGCTTGCTGGTATATTTCTTAGTGGCAATTTTGTTACTGGCTATTCCTTACCACTTGCTATTATGGGTAAGGTATTGCGGGAGTCTTCATGGCCAAAACTGGTCGCGAAATAATAATCGGCGTTTGCGAGCGCTATGCCAATCTGAAAACATACCAAGATTTTGGTGTGGTGAGAATGCGCGAGAAAGTCGGTGAACCAGGCGAAGCGGCCAGAATCATTCGCTTCTATACTTACTTTGAGCAACCTGATTTCTTTCGCTGTGAGTGGTATGAAACAGCTAGTGATGGCAATTCGGCTGGCTTTTGCGATAGCCGCTTAGGTTGGTTGGAAAAACTGAGCGGTCTAATAAGTGGCGGCAAGACGAGTGTTGAATCACTTGCTGAAACTAAATCTAGTGATGCTTTCAAAATCGGACTCGCTAAAATTGGTCAGCATGGTCCAGCTGCCATTATAAAGTCTTCCCTTAAGGCCCCTTCTGTAGCGCCTGTGCTAGAACCATTTGGCCAAGCGCGTTTGATTGGTAAAGTTGTACACAACAAAGAGAAGTGCGATCGGCTCTTGATTGAGCTTGATGATAGCTACTATGGTGAATTTCTAGTTTCGCAAAGAGGTTCTATTTTAGTTCGTTCAAAAGAAGCTATTTGTGCTGGCTCTAAGAGCGCAGCCAGTACTTCTTATGGCGGAGTTCTGTTGAATGGCAAGATTCCTTATGAGCGTTTCAAGAGCTGCAAGTTGCCCCGCGTAACAATCTGAGCTTTTGGGTTCCTAGCCAGTCAGCTATAAGCGCTATAATTGACCGGCCACAAGGAGAAGCATATGTCAAACAAGATTCTAGTTATTAGCGCCAGTCTCAATCCCGCTAGTCGCAGCCGGATCATGGCCAGTGAGGTTTTTGCCCAACTTCCTGCTAATGCTGACAAAGAGTTTCTTGACCTGCGCGACTACGATTTACCGATTTGTGATGCTGGCGCATGCTACGCCAATCCACTGGTTTCTCAGATGCAAAGTAAAGTGAAAGAAGCATCCTGCATTCTCGTTGCTTTTCCTGTCTACAATTATTCTTGCTCGGCTGCTTTGAAAAACTTGATTGAGCTGACAGGCAAGGCTTGGGAAGGCAAAGTTGTAGGCTTTGTCTGTGCTGCTGGTGGTCATTCTAGTTACATGGCTGTGATGAGTATTGCTAATTCATTGATGCTTGATTTTCGCTGCGTTATTATTCCGCGCTTCGTATACTCTGAAGGCAGCTCTTTCAATGAGCAAGGTCTCAATAGCGACAAGGTCAAAGACAGGCTGAAAGAGCTGGGTGCAACAGGCGTGCAGATGATGAATGCCTTGGCGCCAATTGCTGTCGGTTAGGCATATCGCTTAGCGAATCCTATTATTTGTTAGCGTGTCGCTATTTAGAGTTTAATTTGCCTCAGGCGCAGAGCGTTGGCTATAACTGAGACAGAGCTTAGTGACATGGCCATGCTGGCTACCATTGGGTTCAGTAACAGCCCGAAAATTGGATAGAGTAAACCAGCGGCAATCGGCACAGCCAGCACGTTGTAGCCGAAGGCCAAAATCAGATTTTGGTTGATGTTGCTGGCCATGGCATGGCTCAATTTTATTGCCCTGACAATACCGTGCAAGTCGCCTTTGACCAGTACTATGCCCGCGGCCTCAATGGCGACGCTGGTACCGGTTCCCATGGCTATGCCCACGTTTGCTCGAGCTAGTGCAGCGGCATCGTTGATACCGTCGCCGGCCATCGCTACTTTTTTTCCTGACTTAACCAGTCTGTCTATATAGTGGTGCTTCTCGGCTGGAGTTACCTCGGCGGCAATGGTCTCTAGGCCTAGTTTCTGGGCCACCGCCCGAGCTGTTTTTTCGTTGTCGCCAGTGAGCATGTGCACCGCTATGCCCTGCTTCTGCAAATTGGCAATAGACTGTAAGGCGGTGCTTTTGATCGGGTCGCTGACGGCAAATAGGGCGCTAATGACTCCGTCTATTTCTAGCAATACCGCGGTTGCCCCTTGCTCGCTGAAATAATTTACTCGCTCTTGCCAGTGCTTTGTGGTGCGTGTTTCGCTTGTTTGGCGGAAGTGACCGACCACAATTTTCTTACCAGCAACAACGGCGCTGACGCCTTCACCTGGTATGGCTTGAAAATCTTGAGCTGGCAGTAGTTCTGTGCTTTTTTCTTGAGCAGCGGCAACTATGGCTCGTGCTAGAGGGTGTTCGCTGCTGGCCTCGGCAGAGGCGGCTAGTTGCAAGAAGTACAACAGTTCAGCGGCACTCGTTTCAGTTTCAGCACTGCAGCCCTCTATGGCCGTAACGGTTGGTTTTCCTTCGGTCAGTGTGCCAGTTTTATCGATTACTAACGTGTCGACTAGGCCTAGTTCTTCCAATGATTGCGCATCTTTGACCAGTACTCCTGCCTTGGCTCCACGGCCTATTGCCACGGTAATTGACATTGGTGTGGCTAGACCAAGGGCGCAAGGACAAGCAATGATAAGCACCGCCACCGAGTTAAGGAGAGCATAGGCGAAGGATGGTTGTGGACCGAAGAGAGCCCAGGCGATGAAAGTAGCAGCGGCAATGGCGACGACAATGGGCACAAAGAGGCTAGCTATTTGGTCGACCCTCTTCTGTACTGGCGCTCGACTACGCTGGGCTTGGGCTACCAGTTTGATGATGCCAGCAACAATTGTCTCGCTGCCAACCCTTGTTGCTTTGATAACGAGAGAGCCTGTTTGGTTAATGGTGCCACCAATAACGGTATCGCCAGTTTGTTTGTTGGCGGCCAAAGCCTCACCAGTGAGCATCGCCTCGTCGACTGTCGATTGGCCACTGAGCACTGTTCCGTCGGTGGGGATACTTTCTCCCGGTCTCACCCTGAGCCTGTCGCCGCGTTCTAGTTTTGCTACGGATATGTCGATCTCGCGTTCATCGATTTTGATGAAATGGGCAATTTGCGGAGTTAAGGCAATTAGTTCACGAATGGCCGCTCCTGTCTGTTTTCGTGCTTTAAGTTCAAGTATTTGACCCAGCAAAGCCAAAGTAGTGATCACTGCTGCTGGTTCAAAGTAAGTATATGCGGCGGTTGTGTGGTGCATGCCGAATGTCTTTGGTATTATATTCGGTGCCATTGTGGCGACGGCGCTGTAAAGATACGAAACACCAACGCCGCTGCCAATCAAAGTAAACATGTTCCAGCTTTTGTTTTTGATTGAGTCTAGGGCGCGTTCAAAGAATGGTTTGGCTAGCCAGGTAACAACTGGCGTTGCCAAGGCAAATTGCAGCCAGTTTGTTAGCTGTAGACCATTCAGTTGCAGGTTACCCAGTTTTAGATTGGCCAGTTGTCCTCCGAAGAGATTGGGTTGGTGGAGCATGTCTGGCATGCTCAAAATAAATAGAGGAACAGTAAAAGCCAGGGCCAATTTGAAGCGTCTAGTCATGTCGATTAGTTCACTGTCGTCTTCGCCTGCTTGACTGGCATCAAGGCTTTCTAGAGCCATGCCACAGAGCGGGCAGGGGCCGGGCTTGGCTGTAACTATTTCGGGGTGCATCGGGCAAGTAAATTGGTTTTGCTTGGCTTGGTTGGTGGGCTCTGGTTGTTCTCCGTGAGGTTGTTCGCTGTGAGCTAGCTCTGCTTTGGCCTGGTCTTTTTCGGCTTGCTCTTTCTCTGCTTGCTCTGCACTGTTCGCATAGCGCAATGGTGTTCGTGAAAATTTGGCCGAGCAGTTCAAATTGCAAAAATAGTAAGTGTTGCCTTGAAATACAACTGCATCAGCGGCTGTTTCTCGCTCTACGAGCATATGGCAAATGGGATCTTCAAACAGGCTTGCTGATTGACTGTTTGAGGCTGGCGAGCTTGCTGAAGAACTTGAACTAGCTGACGACATAGAGCTACCTTGAATGGAAACAGGAATTACGCGTCCTGCGTTTTTCTCTGCGTCCATCAGTCCCCCTTGAGCGTTGCTGACCTAAAATCAGTAGCGCTAGCTAAATTGTCAATTGTTGGAGTCAATTCTAATGCAGTCTCTAACATTTCAGGGCACAATCAGCTAATGTTGATACATTGTTAGGCAATAATTTTAGAGACGAGATATGAGTGATTCTCCGATTAAACAGTCTGAAATTCTGCAGGAACGAAAGAGTTTTTTGGGCAAACATGCACGGTTGAAATCCGCCATGCTTATGGTGGCCGCTGTCTATGTTGTTCAGTTTTGGTTTTTTCAAAGGATTTGGTGTACGCCTCACGACCTTTACCATCGAGTTTGGAAAACCACACAAGACAATCTATTTGATCAAGCCGCTATGAAAGATTGGTTGGCTTTTGAGCATAAGTATGACGACAAAATCAAAAACGAAGCCGATGCTGTCAAATACGCCAATGAAATTCTCAAGACATTGGATGACCCATTTACTAAGTTTCTAGATTCCAAGCAGGTGGCCAAGAAGCAAGACTCTCAGAACGGTCTATATTCTGGTGTCGGCATGATCATGAATGGCAAGAAGAAGCCCGTTGTGGTGCGCATGCTTATTTCTGGTGGTCCGGCTGAGAGGGCGGGCATAAAGCGTGGTGATCAGATTCTTCGCCTAGATAGTTTGGATTGCCTGAAGGTGCCAGCTACCCAAATTGGTGATTACACTCGCCAGCACATGGGCCAGCTGATCAAATTTACTGTTCGCCGTCAAGGCAAGGAACTAGAGTTTGCCATGATACCTGGCAAAATGAATGTGCAGTCAGTAAGATCGCAACTAGTCACTAGTGTGAGAAACAAGAACAAAATTGCCTATGTGCGCTTAGAGAATTTTGTTCACAGCGACATTGTTGCCCTCGTTCAGAAAGAATTTGAGAAGCTGAAAGAGGCACAGGCTCTAGTTTTGGATGTGCGTGGCAATGGAGGGGGAAGCGTAGATAGCTGCCTAGCTATTGCCAGTATGATGCTTGATACAGGTGACCTCGTGTCTATGAAGAGTCGCTCAGGCACAGGTGCTGGTGCTCGCGATACCGGCACAGCTGGCTCTACCGATTACCAGACTGTAAGCTATCGCTTAGAGCCTAGCCTTATGAAGGTGCTGAATGAAGAGCCGGGCAAGGAAGTAAAGGAAGAGGCAAGACCAAGGCAGCTTAATCTCTGGCAAAACAAACCAATAGTTGTGCTTATTGACGATAACTCTGCCAGTGCTTCAGAGATGCTTGCTGCTGCTCTGCACGACAACAAACGTGCCACCTTAGTTGGTGTCAGAACTTATGGCAAGGGAGTAGCTCAGATTTATTACGATATGCCACTATCGACCTGCTTGTCACTGACAGCAGGTCGATATTACACTCCAGATGGAAAGTGGCTTGGGGACGGACGCGAACCCACAGAGTCTGATTCTGACCCCGCGTCAGAACCTAGTTTGGACCTTAAGTCTGAGGATGGTAAAACAACTAGCTCTGATCAGAAGCCGGTTTTAAACCACAGCTCAAATGTAGATCGCGGGATTACGCCTGACATTGAAGTTACATCAGCAGAGAATCTTGATTACGGTGCTGCTAACGACAATCAATTGTCAGAGGCAGTTAGATTTCTTGAGGGAAAAATCACTGCGACAAAGTAGGTCATTGTGTTCGGGGCTCCCTTTTGTTCGAAGCTTACTATCAGTAGCTTCATCGCATTTGTGATTTCATTATTTAGACTGTTTTAGTGGTTTCATTTCTATGCAGCTATCGTTGCTGGCACCATTGCTGCTACCACCTGCAGGCTTAGTTTCTGCTTGTGACGCTTCACCTTTACCATTGCCATTGCTGTTACCGCCGCCGCCGCCAGGTTTTAGATTGCTGCCGTAGCTGTCTTCGAATAGTCTTGAACCAGCTTGTGCTGCGGCTGCTGCGCCAGCTTCGGCAGATTTTACGGCTTCATGTTGTTCAAAATGTGACATGTTGATCTCCAATGTAAGATGTGTAAACACGCTGGTTTACTGGTTTTGTAAGTTATTAAAAGAACATTTGTCGCGCTTTCTAGTCGTTGCCGACTGTCTTCGGGACATCTGTGTTATGACAATAGTTGCAAACACGTGAAAAGATCGTGACGCTCCAAAATGCCGTTAGATTTTAGTTAATGCATTTGGTGAGTTGATTTTGTCGCTAGATTTCAGTTGCTAGATTCTAGCTAGCAGATTCTAGCTAAAAGGTCTCAGTTAACCGAAGAATCGCTAAACAGACTATCCTGTGTGGGCAGCTTAAGGGTTTTCCAGCTGCCCGAGATTGTGCCAGCAACAACGCCGTTGAGGCGCGAGAGCTCTTCGTGCTTGTCGAGAGCTTTTAGTGTGGTGGCATACTTTCTCATCACTCTAACTGTAGAAGGATGCTCGGAACCTAGAGTGTTTGTGCAAATTTCTAAGGCGCGCTGATAGAGGGCTGCGGCTTCTTCATAGCGCTTTTGCAAATGGCATGTCAGGCCAAGGTTGTCGAGAGCTGATGCCACGTTTGGATGGGTTGGTCCGGACAGAACTTCAAGCATTACCAGATATTGACGGCTATAGAATTCTGACAATTTCAAGTCATTGATGCGATAGGCCAGGCTAGCTACATTGTTCAGTGTTGCGGCGATTTCAAAGTGATTTTCTTCAAACAATGTTCTCTTTGCCTTGAGGCTTTCAAGGAAGAGATCGAGGGCTTCATTGTGTCGATTTTGGGTTTCGTATATCTTTGCCAATACTTCTTTAGCGCGGGGATGGCGGACATCGTTTATTTCAATTTCTTCGGCGCGATCAAGAATTTCGGCCCACATCTGCTCAGCTTGATCGAGGTCGCCTAGTTCATAAATTGCATAGGCCGTTCGGCAGGCCTCAGCCCATTTGGCAAGATCATATTCTCTTGTTGAGAGTGGCTTCTGCATTTGGTCTAGCTGTTGCCAATTTAGTGCTTTCAAGGCGTCGTCGACTGATACCTGGTTCTTGCGACAGAATTCTAAAACTACGCAGGCATGCTCGATAGATAGACGACCTTGTTTGAATAGTTGATAGCTTTTCAGTGCTTCTTGTAAAACGTTTTTGTCAATTACTCCAGCGACATCAAGAATTCTAGCTACCATTTGTGGGTTGAGTAGAACAGCTTCAAAAGCCTTTCTTAGCTCATCGGTGGTAACGTTCTTTGTCAGTTGCAAGAACTCTGGGAAAGTCTGAGTTGCTGTATTTTTTGCCTTAGACTTCTGCGAATCTTTGGGTTCGTTATTGTTCAGTGCTTGTTCGAGGGTGATTCCGTCACGATATATGGCGGAGAGAGCAAGGGTGGCGTCTTCTAGTTTGAGGCTTTGTTCGGCCACCATTTTTTGTAAGACCAAGGCGGCGCTGATGGTTGCTTCTTCAATAAAGCGTAGATCGGTCAGCACTTCTCCGACTGGTTTGTTGTTAGCAAGGCCAAATTCTAGAGCGGTCATCAACTCTTGCTCTGAGAGCACCCCAGCAGCAAGAAGTATTTCACCGAGGCGAATAGATTGCCTGGTGGGTAGGGCATAATATCCTTTTTCGGCCAATGGCACTTCAATTGGTACATGTCGACTGTAGGCCGAGCGCAAGCTCTGCGTGGCCTGTGCACGCGATACGCGAGAGTCTCGCAGTAGCACCTGGGCATTAATGGCAATTGATAGCAGTTCTTCTGGAATCAAGCCAGAAAGGACTAGGGTGCGTCCCAGAGGTAGGCCTGTGGCAGCACTTTGCTCAAGAGCAAGTTTGAGGCGCTTTTCGTCGATATAACCGGCTTCCATGAGCAGATCGCCAAGCAGGTTGCTGCGTTTGATTTCGCTATCCACACCACTTTCGACCAGGGCTTGGTTTAGGGTACAGTTTTTCTGCTTCACCACCGCTAGCACTTTTTTGGCCATGGCGATGTCGATAAGCCCTTCGCGTATCATCGACTGGGCGTCGACCACTGCTGCTAGCATGTCGTCTTTGAGATAGCCAGACATAACCAGCACTCTGCCCAAGGGCAGGCCAGTCTCGTGGCTGACTTTGAGAGCTTCAGCTAGCTCGCGTTTACCTAATAGGCCAAGACCGCCAATCAGCTCGCCTAGCCGCAATCCTGCAGAAGCCGGTACCTGTTTGGTTGCGCGGCTGTTTTGCATAAGAATCTCCAGAGTTTTTAGAGTGATTCCAGTGCCAGCGTTATTTTAGGTTATGCCCCAAGCCAATTGAGTTTGCGTGTTTTGCTTCTTAATTTCTTTGGTTTCGGCCGATGATGATCGCTATTCCAAACAACTATGGCGTTTGGAATTTTGAAGAAATTGTGGGCTGAGTAGACGTCTTTGCCCCATGTGCGAACGGTTTTGACAGGAATGCCCACGGCGTTTAGGGCGGCGCCAACCAAGCCGTTGCAATAGCCATTTGGATTAACAAATGTATGATCGTAGGCGTTGCCTAGGTGTTTTTTGACTGAAGCAATCACAGTGTGTCTTTGCTTCTTGTCTCTGTAAGGTGGTCTGATAATTGCCAAGCGGGTGCTTGACCATTTTTTGAAGATACCGAAATCAGTTTGGACGGCAACGCCATCCATGGTCAAAAGTTTCTTTTCATCGTCCACAAGGGCCGTGTGAACCCATGAAGAGCCGAGAGTGGAAGTGCAAAGTGCTATCCATTGCCAGCTGTGCAAGTTGGCCTCAACGATAATATCTCCGGGCTCAACCAGGTCTTGCAGCATGTTGAGTTCGTCGTCGTTGGTGTCGAAAGGCAGGGGCCAAGGCCAAAGTTGGGTCGTGAACACCTTTGTCCGCACTGATGGAACCAGTGCGATAGTTGCAATTGAGAGTGGGATGACTGATGCCACTAGTAAAAAGGTTCGTAGACGCACTAACGTGGCTCCTTAAGCCGTTGACAAGCTATAAGCTACTATCACTATATTTCTTATGCCTGACAAATACAAGCTGGCGCTGTATTATCAGTAGCTTGTCAACCCCCTCGAATGCGCGAAAAGCCTTGTGGGGTTTGGTTTTAGGTGTTTAAGTGGCGAGTTTAAGATTTTGGTAAAGGCAACGTTGCCAAAAGATTCAGGTGTTCAGGGGTTCAGGGGTTTACCCCGAGTTCAAAATGCGTACATTTGGGAGAGGGGCATGGGGTGATTAGAGGTGAGTAGTGATTGGTCGTTACATTCGTCTGGGATTTATGGCGGTGGCTCTAAGTCTAATATTCCAACATGGGTTGCCATCGGGGATTGCTAGCGGCATGCAAGCAAGCAAATACTTGGGGCTTGAAGCAGAAGTTAGCAGCAAGGAACTGCGTCTTGGTGATGTTCTCAATACTGAGCTGACGATTAGAAATCGCAGTGCAAGCACTGTGAGCTTTACCTACATGAAACCGTGGATTATCCAGCCTGTGATTCTGAAAGATAGTCAGCGCGTTGTTCTGTCTATCTCGCAGTTCAATCAGATTGTTGTGCCGGAAAGACAAACGCTCAAGCCTGGTGAAGTGTTCACTTGTGAGGCTATGAAGGTTGTTGTCTACGATGGCAATCTGGATTATAAAACGCCTAACAACAAACCTGTCGCCTTCTGGTTAGCCACGCCCGGTCGGTATAAAGTTAGATGTTCTGTGGATCTTGCCAGCAATGATTTGAAAAATCTGTCTGGGGTTGTTACAGCCAAGGATGTTTTGATTGAGGTAAAAGCTCCGCTGCAGTGAAGCTTTGCAAAAGTAAGAGGAAGGCACCCCGGACGTGACCAGGGTGCCTTGTGTAGTGAAACATTGAACGGTTCGGACTAAAACATTGAACTGTTTAAACTAAAACATCGGACGGGTTGAACTAAAACATTCGACAAAACAGATTTGGTATCGATGTCACCACATTGAACTGAACGTCGAACTAAGTACGCGAACTAAGTACATGAACTAAATACATCGAACTATATACACGAACTAAATACATGAACTAAGTACATTGGACACGAACACGAACTAAATACATGAACTAAGTACATCGGACACGAACTAAGTACACGGACAGTGAACTTCGAGCTCGAAATCGAACACGTACAGAAACATGAACACGAACATGAAGGAGGACATGAACATCAAAATGAACTGAACAATTACAAGGACAGTACTTCGAACTCGAAAAGTACATCGAACTTGGACAGTACATCGGACTTGAACAGTACATCGAACTTGGACCAGAACAGTACATTGAACACAATGAACAGTGGTGACATCGATACTTAATTTGTAGCAGATGTTTTCAGTGTTCGCAACAGTTTTTTTGAAACAGAAAGTAAATTCTTGAAATTTCCATTGGCAGATCGATCTAACGCCCTTCAATAGGGCTAAGTCGGGAACAGTTGTTTCGAAGCAACTACTTTGAAAGCAACTCTTTAGATAACAACTACTCGTTGATTAGCAGTCTGCGCCTAATTGCTTCTCTGCCCAAGCTAGCCAGCTTGAGCTGGCCAAGAATAAACCACATGGCCAAAAGGATATGAAACTCACTTCTCCTGCTAGCAATGCCGATGAACTCGCCAACGCCACCCAGTGTGTCCCCGGATGAGATTCTTAGCCGCGCGTGGCATGTCTCTAACCAATTTGTGTCAGGCACAAGCTCTATGGCCTGGTCTAGATCTGCTATTGCCGCTTTATAATTGTGCGCTTTTGACTCTTGTTGGGCTCTAATGACATAGGACCACGCCCAGTCTGGTTCGTATTTAATGCATTTGTTAAGATCGGCCATGGCTGCGTCTTTGTCGCCCCGGTCTAAGTCAGCAAAAGCCATCATGTAATAGGGACGTGACCACTCAGGGCTGAGTTTGTTAGCTTCCTTGTACTCAGCGGCGGCCATTTCTGAAAATCCAAGCCGACCAAGGGCAAGGCCCATGTTGTGATGCATGCGGGCATTGTCTGGAAAGAGCTGCAGCGCCGTGTCAAAATCTGCTGATGAGATACCTTCAGAGATATTCTCAGAGCCAAGGAAAAGACTTGCTTCAGTAAGCCTTAGATTGGAAAAGTAGAGATCGCTTTTGTATTGAATAGACTTTCTGAAATCAGCTTGGGCCCCTTCTTTGTTCCCAAGGCTGAATTTGATTTCGCCGCGTAGAGCTAGAGCATATGGGTTGTTCGGCTCGGCTTTTAAAACACGATTGTAGTCAGCTAGTAGCTGCTCAAGATTGCTCTTGACCAGAAAATTGTCAGTCTCGGGGGCGTAAATTCTAGCAAAGGTAGGATTGAGTTCAGTGGCGCGTGTGTAGTCGTCGATGGCGCCGATGAAGTCGTGGGCAGCGACTTTTTTGTCGCCGCATTGGGCGTAGAATCTCGCTGCGTGCGGCATCACTTTTGCTGGTCCATCAGTGGTTTCGTTGCAGCTAAATGTGCAGATTTGGTGCATCTTGCAAGGTGCGCCGGTGGCGATGTAATTTATCTGCCGAATGTGAGGGCATGCACGGGAAGGCGATGCATTGGTCGTGGCAAGAGTAGCTAGGATTAACAGCGTGAGCAGCGAAAAGGTCGTAGCGCGTTGCAATTTCATCTTATGCTCCTGAGGCTGTTCATTGAATGTACCCAGAATTGCTTTGGCTCAAGGTTAAGTTTGAGGCTGTGTTTTTCTCGTTGTTGATATTGTTGTTGCTGTGTGTGCGGTTCAAAAAGGGAAGATTTTTAGCGAAAAAATCTATCTGTTTTAGACGCCGCAATAAGATCTCTCTTTAGTTTTGCCATTTCTGAAACTGTCATATTTTCTTAAAAAATCTGACAGGTTCAGAAACGAGTTATGGTGTCTAGAATCGTATTTAGCTTTGCCCGCTCAGCGTCTGCTTTGTATCCGAGAGCATCTAAATACCGTTGAATGAACTCCCTCAGTTTTATAGTGTCGCGTTCGCCGGTGGGTTTTATGGTGACGATCTGTCCTGCGCCATTGCTTGTTAGGGCGAACACTAAGCCGTCGGCGCCGAACACCTGCCAGGTATCTAGGTCGTATGATTCGATGTAACTTTGAGCAGCCGCGACTGTGGGGAATATGTTGACGTCACCGGAGTCGAGTTCAACGCCGAGGAGGGGTAGTTTAATTTCAGGGACAGCAGTCATTTGGGGTAACCTGTTTCACTCGCTTTGCCCAGTAGAGCTGCCTGTGGCCGCGCTCGGTAAAGATGCGGGCCTTTTGAAGCGCGTCAGCTCGGCAGATGCAGGTTTCGATTAAGACCTGGTTGCCGTTGTCGTCTTGGCGCCATAGCTCGTGCGGGGTGAAGTGTACTGAGGTGTGATACCAACTGAGGTCGCTCGTTGTCATATCAAATGCTGTGAGCATTGAGTCAACGGCTTCGCCTGGTGAGGCGCACTTGTCTGTGATTACTACCATTACTCCAGGCGTTTCATTTAGGTGCCGTTCGAGGAGATATTTTTCGTCGCCGATTTGAAGGATTGCAAGTTTGCAGTAGTCTAAGTCATCAAAATCGTCTTCAAATATTAGACTAGTTGCGTTTTCCAGCTCTTCAATGGTTCTGTCTATTGTAGCCACGGTGTCGGCTGCGTATATTCTGTCTGGTCCGCGGAGTACTGAGGCTGGGAGTTGGATGGGGGGTGAATCTGATGCGGTTTGATTGCCATGAGTTTTCAACTTTAAGGGCTCCAACACTATTGATCCGAGCGGCCGTTCTAGGTATGGGTCTGGTTCTGGATGATACATAAGGCATCCGAATTTGCCTGCAAAAGCCGGTAGTTTGGTACTTTCGAAACTGATTTCGAGAGCGGGTTTATCCGGGAGTGGTTTGCTGCCGTATTGAAAGTACTGTGGCTTGAGCAGAATTTGATGCAGCGCTCCTTCATAGACCCATGAAACAACGTCAGCGTGTTGACTGGTATTCTTGAAAGTTAGCGAGGCCTCTAATGCTATTTGTTCCAGAGGCAGCAGCTCTAGGTCGTCGCACAATTGCCCATTCAAAATTTGGCGATAAATCTCAGAACGCGATAGAGTGCGAGGCCTTTTCTCTTTCCAGAATGTACTTCTATAAGGAAAACTCATTGAGACTCTGCCTTGTATTCCACTAGCTTAGTTTAACTCCCAGTTTTCTGAGCATGTCAAAAGTGTTGCAGTAGTGAACATTGTGAGCCTTGCACACATTCGGCATTGGTATACGTTTTTTTGTACTAGAATTGAAATATTCATGGGTAACGATGGTTGCTGACTGCGCTTTGGCATGTGCAATTAGCCAGGCGTCAGCTACTGTGGCGAATTCACTTTTAGCTGCTGCTGTGTATTGAGTCTGGCTCTGAGCCCACGTTTGTAGCAGCTTGTATTCCTCAATCGTTTTGCTGTCGGAAGCATTGTGAAAACCCCCGATGAAATTTTCAGCTGCCCAGTCGCTCAACTCATCTCTTCCTAGCTCTAGTTCATCTAGTATCCTATCAATACTGGAAACTCTGTCGTCTTGAAGAAGGCTTGCTAGGCTGGTCCAAAATGACGAGACCAAATCGAAAGCATAGTATCTGCGATGTGCCTCAATGAACACATTGGCGTCTAGTAAATAGAGCTTTGACTCAGTCACTCACCTACCTGAATTGTTTTTGCGTATGAATCGAATGTTTTACCGTGCAGGCCGGTCAGCCGATAGGCCTCGTTGAAGAGTAGGCTACCTTCTCTTGTAGCTGTAATAACGGTCTCTGCAAATCTACGGCTCAGTCTCAAGTTCTGGGTCTTGTAGAAATCTCCGGCAGGCTTTTCAATTTTGTTTGTGGCAACGTGTTCTTGTTCTAAGTAATGTTTGTAGAAATCGTAGAACCAGCTTTTGCTAACAAGGCCTAAGTCACTCACTCTTCGTGCTGCAACTAGTTGGCTGACCTTGAAGTGTTTTGATAGTTGTTCAATATTATCTGATTCTTTGCCGACTATATGCCAGATGGCTTTTAGCTCGTTTTCAGGCACTAAAAACTCAGCGGCGAGTTGGTTGCAGAATTTTTCTATGTTGTCGGCAGAAGGCTCTAGTTGTTGTAAATCAAAAGCTGCGCTGGTGCCTAGCCATACATGGGCAATCTCATGGGCGAGGGTAAACATCTGAGCTGCTTTGCAGTCAGCACCGTTTACGAAAATCAGCGGAGCAAACTTGTCTATCAA
Source organism: Candidatus Obscuribacterales bacterium (assembly GCA_041675385.1). Lineage (GTDB taxonomy): Bacteria > Cyanobacteriota > Vampirovibrionia > Obscuribacterales > Obscuribacteraceae. The sequence continues at coordinate 48,431 of JBAYTY010000014.1, read as the reverse complement.
GACGAATCCGCGAAACTCGGCCGGGTCAAGCTTTCTGTGAGTGTTGTTGCCAACTATGCCGTTTACGATAACTAATATTCCGAGACTTTCAATTTTTTGCCGCAGTTCGGCTAAAGCAGCGGTCCAATTCGCTTGCTTTGATGCCCAATGATCCTCCAGATTTAGTGCTCGCCTAAAATCTCTGGCGGCTTTTTTGATATCGACTCTTTTGATGTCGATTTCTTGGCGACCAGATCCAACGAACATAATTTCGTCTGCGTCTTGGCTAATTAAATATTGGCGCATCCATTCTTGTCGGCGTTCCATTGTGTGAACTGTTGCTAGAAGATTCGCGCTTGGTTGAGATACCTGCTTGTCTTTAATGGTTCTGAAATGTGGAATTGGCAATAGATCGTCTGGAGGGGTCTCTAAGAAGAGATAGCCCAATGGCGTAGAGCAGGATCTAGCAAATTCTTCTAACTGTTTTACTGTTGGCTGAATAGAGCCTGTTTTCCAGGCATCTAGATTTGGAAACTTTTCTTGCAGCATGACTGACCGACCGCTTCGTCTGAGTGCCCAATCAATGATATTAGAACTGACATTAACTCGTGTCATACCATCACGCAGTTTCTTCCCGTCATCAAGTTACTTACCATCATCAACCTTCTCGGTTGCGCCTGCACCTATAGTACCCACTTTTCTGACCAGTGGGAGATCTTGGCGTGAAAAGTCATCTAAAAATGGCCGATTTTGACTATTAATAGTCGCGGCTTTCGCCATGCCGATTTAATCTTCCCTCGCCATTTTCAATGTCGAGAAATTTCAGGGTGCGGATAGAACAGTGCATCGATGTTGCTAATGGCATCGATGTTAATGTTGGCGTCAACCTTACCAATGGAGTCCACAATGGCAAACCCTACAAATCACGGTGCTGAAAAATCCCCATTCGAGTCAGTTCGCGAGCGCCTCGGCGAAGAGATGATGGCTAATATTTCGCCCATGCCTGTGAGCAAGAGAGAGTTCAACGAGGAGCTCAAGCTCTGGAACAGCATTTTCAAGACTTCCAACTCTTCTAATGCTCCTAGTTCTTCCGAATTGTCCAATTCTTGCAACTCAAATGAGCAGCAAATGCCTGCTTTGACTTTGTCGGAAGACACTGACAGCGCCTGGCGCGCTTATGAGAACTCTGAAGCCGGTCGCAAAAGACGCGAAGAGATAGGTCGCTCCATGGCGAGCTGAGAACAGCAAACTAAGCCCAGCGAAGAGCCAGTGAGCCAAGCAAATTTCCGCTACCGCTAATGTTACTGCTGCACTAGGTCAATTACTAGATTGATAGCAACTTCATTGCTGATGGTTGCAGCTGCCAGTCCGCCGATGCTGTACTTCTTGCGTTCTACTTCAGTAGTGGCATTGGCGAGCAAGTGCTTTTTGCCAGCGCCGTCAACGCTTTCTTTCAGTGGGCCAGCAGCCAAAATTACTGGCTGTGAGACGCCGTGAAGGTTTAGTGTGCCTAAAATTTTGAAATTTCCGCCTTTGTCCACTTCGATTTTTGAAGAGTTAAACTCAGCGACAGGGAAAGTAGTGGCGTCGAAAAAGTCTTTGGTTCTCAGGTGGTCGTCGCGTTTTTCGTTTTTAGTATCAACGCTGGCTGTGTCGACTTTGGCTTTTACTGTGGCCTGTGCCAAGTTTTTGCCGTCGTAAGTGACGTCGCCTGAAAGTTTGCCAAATTTACCGTCTACGGGCTGGCCCATGTTCTTGAGCTTGAAGTTCATGCTAGAAGCTTCTGGATTGATTTTCCAAACTGGCTCAGCTGCTTGGACTGATTGACTGAAGGCACTGTTAAGGCCAGTTAGGAGGCCAAGCATTACTATGGTGTTGCTGATTTTTGTTTTCATTTAGACTCTCTAATTGGATTTGACCGGGTGGGTGTAAAAGGGGGGACTTAACGGGGGCGGCATTAACTGGGTGGGTCTAGCATGTGCGATTTTGCGGCTCTCTTGCGAAAATTCAAAAGGGCGACTTTTGTGCAGTATAGTCAATCAGAAGTGGCGACAACCATGTTTTTTAGTCCAAAATCTCTGTGCAAAAGTCCAGATTGTCAATGCGCTTAGCTTTGAAGACTATGGCTCAAGCTCGTTTATTTGTTACCAAAATTATACTTAAATCTTAGATTGCGCTAAATCTAGCTTCTTGGCCATTTCTAAGTCTTGCTTGGCCAAATTGGCATTGTTCAATTTCTCATAGGCTTTGGCCCGACGCCAATAGTTGCTGCTGCTTTTTGTGCTGTCTAGTTGGATGGCTTTGGTGTAATCGGCCAGGGCTAAGTCATACTTGCCGCTCAGTCTGTAGCAGTCGCCGCGGTCGCGATAGGCTAAGGCTGATTCAGGAGCCAACTTTATCGCTGCAGTGTCGTCTTCAATTGCTCCAGCAAGGTTCTTTTGAGCGCGTCTGGCCAATGCTCTTGCGGTGAAGGCGTATGGAACAAAATCGGTATTTATGGGGCCATTTTGGCCCTGGGTCAATTGCTGCAAATAGAGATTGCTGTATTTCTCGCAGCTCGGCCAATCGCGCATGGCTTCGGTTGCTTCAATTTTGTTTTCTATCGCTAGGGTGTCGTCGGGCACAAGCGCAAGCACTTTGTTGAGCTCGGCGTCGAGGGCTTTGGTCAGCGATTTTTCCTTTAGTCCAAGGCAAATTGCTATGTATACTCGGTAATCGCCTTTGTGATCTGCTGCAAGTTTTCTCGGTGGAGCAGGCGGGATAAAGTCTCCATGACGGTGTAGGCCGTGATGCTGCTCAGGTTTTGTTTGCCTTCCATCGATTATTGCTGTGATATCTCCGTACGGCTGTGGCCCCTGTTTCGCATAAATCGCTGCTGGAGCCATTTCTGCTTTCAGGCAGGCCGGGCTTTTTGTCAATGACTCTAACTTCTTGTAGTCTGCAAGCGCTTTAGCGTATCGTCCTAAGCGCAGATTGGCGCGTGCTTGAGCAAGGAGTGCAGAAGCTGAATTTGGTTCCTTTTTTAGTATTGCTTCGGCACTGCGCAGGGCTTCTTCTAGTGCGTTAGTCTCGATCAAGAAGAGCGCCATGAATGTGCTTTCGCGCCCCGGCTGCGTTGACAAAGTATTTTGCCTTTCCTTCTGCGTTAGTTCATTTAGTTTTTTCTCGTCCTTGGCTGCTAGGTCATCTTTGTGCAAGGCCCGATAGGCTTTTCCCCGATTGCTATAGGCCGTGAGGTACTCTGGCTGCAGTTGAATTGCTTTTGTAAGCATTCTGATGGCCGTTTCATAATGCTTCATCATCAATTCAAAGTAGGCGTAGTGTGCCTGCTGCCTAGCTTCTTTGGCTGCTGGTTTTGTGTCTAAGTCGGCCACTATATTTTCAAGAGTGTTAGGGTTGCTTAGGCTATTGGCTTTTCGGTAGTACTCTAATGCTTTCGACCAGTTGCGTTCGTTTTCATACATACGACTGAGTAGCGAAGCTATTTGCTCATTTTTGGGGAAAAGTTCAGCAAGAGCCTGGGATTTGCGCAACTCTTTTTTCGCAGCATCAGGACTGGCTGCTGTGAAGACCATGGTTTTCTTTGTTGATGTAACAAATACAGTGTGTGTGAACCCTTCTTGCTTGTAGTCGTACTTCTGATGTTGTTTATCTAGAGCTAGTTTCATGGTATCGGCCATTTTTTTAGCCTGCTCTGGCGAAGAAAGCTCCATCTCGTGCCAGTTTTCTCCTTGAGTCCTCTTCGAGCCAAAGCGCATGCCCGAGGTAAATCCGTGAGGGCGTACCTCGTCGATATCTTCGTCTAGGCCAAGCGCCGGCCCGGCAGTCGCAGTGAGTGCTAAATTAAGGGCTAGACCCAGGGCGGATAATTTGTGGAGCTTGGCGGCTGTCATGGTTTTCTCTGAAAGCTAGATTCTGAACTTGGCGCTTGGAATTCGGATTCTGAACTCTGATTCCTAATTTCTAATTTCTAAAGACGCAATTTATATGGCCATTTTTCTTTTACCCAGTAATTTCGCCACTGAAATGGAAAATCTTTGGAAGAAACCATTTCGACAAAGCAAAGGATTGAAATATCTGTAGGTTCGGGCCAAAATCTTGAAGTTCTGCCTTGAGTTTCTAGCTCGATGCTCTAGTTGGACATTTTGTTGGGTTTATCCCTGGTAGTTCTTGAAAAGTATTCTCTTGAAAAGTTTGTGGTTGATGAGAATTTGCTTGGCTGTTTTGTCTGGCACAGCACTTTGCTTGCCATGCTTAGCTACCGATTGGGGTGTTTTACCTTACCCCAGAAATCCTTTGGCGGGGAAGCCCTCTGATTTGGTAGAGGCTATTGAGAAAGTGCAGGCCATCTCTGCTCCAGTCAACGTAACATTGCTCGGTTGGCATGATTTGGAGCCTGGTAAAGAAACTTACGACATTAAGGGCCGCCTTGGTGGTTTTGGCTATGCTGCCAAGCAAGGAATGATTCCGTATTTTGGCGTGAGCGTAATCAATACAGTTAAGCGCGACATGCCGGATGATCTTTTAGGCGCAGCCTGGAGCGATCCGCGCATAATTGCGCGCTTTGCAAAGATGTTGGAGGTTGCGGCAAAAGAGTTGCCGCGAGACTTACCCTATTTTGTTATTGGTAATGAGGTCGATTCTTATTTTGAGAAGCATCCCGATGAAGTTGACAGCTACCTAGCTTTCTATAGCAAAGCTCGGAGCTTGGTGAAACTTCGCTATCCACGGGCGAAAGTGGGGATGAGTGTTACTTTCGAGGGTCTGCGTAAAGATAAGAGTCGGGGTGTTATAGCAAGAGCCATTCAGGCAAGCGATGCAGCAATCTTTACTTTCTATCCTATTTTTGATCTAAAACCCACACCACCAGCTGAAACACCAGCCTTGCTCGATCAGCTTGTTGCTGCCGCGCAAAATAAAGACGTGCTCTTGCAAGAGGTGGGCTATTCTTCCGGCAAAGCGATTGGCTCTTCTGAAGCGATGCAGGCTGAGTTTTTTAGATTGATTATTCCAGCCATAAAGGCGCGACCGCAAATTAAGTTAGCCAGTATTTTTGCTTTGTACGATTTTGATCCGAAGGTTTGTGACATGCTTACCAACTACTATGGCATGAACAGTTGGTTCGTCAATGGAGCAAGTGCTAGGGGCTTTCTTTGTACTCTTGGAGTCCACGATGCTTCTGGTAGACCAAAACCAGCTTGGTACGTGATTGAGAAGGCGCTGAAGCAGCCCCTAAATAAATCACAGACGCAAGCAGTAAAGCAACCACAGACGCAACCAACAAAGCACTAACTGAACCAGCAGTAATTTTTTGAGAAACGACAAAGTGAGAGAAAGACATGCAAATTGATGATGACGCCAAGCACTATGACACCATTGTTCTCGGCGGTGGTAAAGGTGGAAAGTCTTTGGCTCTGGCGCTGGCGGCAAAGGGAGTTAGTGTTGCCCTAATTGAAGAAAAAATGATTGGCGGCTCGTGCATCAATGTTGCTTGTATTCCCACAAAAACATTGGTTGCTTCGAGCAAGCTAGTTAACGCTGCCAGGCTGGCTGTTGAAGAGGGTTTTAGTTTCACTGAGCACGGCGCAGGTAAATTCCAAGATGCAGGCAAAGCCCAAGACGCAAGCAAAGCTCAAGATTCAAATAAGTGTCTAGAGACGCAAGCTGTCCGTGATGCCAATTTGAAAGCTGCCCTTGCTCGCAAGAGGGCGGTGGTTGAAGGAATGGTAAATGCCCACTGGAAGCTCTTTGACTACACAGACAATTTAGATTTTTTCTATGGCAAAGGTAAATTTGTTTCAGCTAAGTCGATAGAAATCGAACTGAATAGCGGTGGCAAGCGGCAAATTAGTGGCGATAGAATCTATATCAATACCGGCAGCCGGCCTTTGATTCCTTCATATGAAGGTCTTGAAGAATGTGGCTATTTGACGAGCACTTCAATTATGGAATTGGAGAAGTTGCCTGAACATCTAGGCATCGTTGGCGGTGGCTATATTGCTCTAGAGTTCGCTCAGATTTTTCGGCGCTTAGGCAGTCGCGTTACTATTGTTGAGCGCGGAAATCACTTCTTGCCCAGAGAAGATGAAGAGATTGCCAACTGTGTCAAACAGATTTTGCTGGATGAAGGCATTGAGATTCTCTTTGACTCACCAATTAAGTCGCTGAAGAAAAATGGCGAAAATACTGATATTGATCTTGGCGCTAAGGGGATTCTGTCAGTGAGCCACTTGTTGGTTGCTACTGGTCGTCTTCCTAATACTGAAGATCTTGGCTTAGACGCCGCTGGTGTCGCTCTCGATTCACGTAATTTCGTCAAGGTTGATAGTCGCTTAGAAACAAATGTTCCAGGTATTTTCGCCATTGGCGATTGCAAGGGCGGGCCATTCTTCACCCATTTGTCATGGGATGACTATCGCATTTTGCGCGACAATGCATTGCTTGACCTCGTTGCTCCAGGGGGCGCTGTAAAAGGCGACGCAAAGGGCGATGATCAGAGAAAATATCGCAACACCGACGGTCGAATCGTTCCCTATACACTGTTTACCGATCCCGAGCTGGGGCGGGTGGGAATGACAGAGGCTGAAGCTAAACAAGCCGGGCACAAGATACTGGTGGCCAAGATTGAGGCTAAATCTATTCCCCGTGCTCAGACCGAGAGGGAGACAAAGGGTCTGCTTAAGGCTGTGATAGACGCTGAGACCAAGCAGATTCTTGGGGCATCAATTTTGTCGGCAGCCGGTGGAGAGATTGTTTCGGTGATTCAAGTGGCGATGCTGGCGAAAATGCCATACACCGATTTGGCTAACGTGATGTTTTCGCACCCGACTATGGCGGAAAGTCTGAATTTGTTGTTTGCTAAGGTAAGCGAAGGTTAAGATTAAGGTACTGGTAGCGACACGAGGTGGGTTGTGGATTTAAGAACCGAACGCCTCTTGCATAAACTGACTGTTGGTGTTGGTCACCACCATCCTGATTTTAAGCCACCTAAGCTCAGCTTTTGGATTAGGTTTGGCGCCTCGACATTTTTTTCGGTTTCCCTTTTCTTTCTCGTTTCTATGCAACCGTACATTGCGCCTTTGACCTTCGCTGTTCTTGTTCCGAGCTATGTAATTTTTGTATCATTTGGCTGTTGGCGAATTAGGGCAATTGAAAAGGCGATAGCAAAGGCGGAGGCCGAGAAGCGACTTAGTCAGTCTGATCATCCTGGTCAGTCCGGCCAGCAGTCACAATGCCAAACGCGCGAGCAGTATGAGCAATCAGAAGAGTATCAATCAGAGCTTAATACGCGAAATTTTGAAATGGCACTGTCATTGGGAAGCGCTTGTTTGTCTATTTCTCTATTCTACGGGGCGATGCCGCGGTTGATGCGGGTATTGATGGTTCCACTTGTAATATTTTTGGCCTGGTATAGTTGCAGGCGAATAGACAGATAATCAGCTCAGCATTTGAGGCCCTTAAGTGCCGAACACAGTCAAACAATTGACGAAAATTGCTTCAAATGGAGTCGAGCGAGTCGGACGCAGGCTTTATGCTCTTCAACCAGAGGGTTTACCCAAGTTTGGGCCGTATGTTTTTGTTTTCCTGGCAACGGATGTGATGGTTTGGTCGTGTCAGTTTTTGCCACAACTTAGCCAATTGATTGTTTTTCCAGTGTTCCTTTTCTTTGTGGTGAAAGGCTGGTGTTTTATGCGATTGATTGAATCGCAGCAGGGCGTCAAGTTGTTGGCACCGAGCCAGATTCCTGAATTTGAGTTTCCGCCAATTTTGGTGAAGGTTTTTCCATTCATGATGTTTGGCGGATCGCTTGCCACTTTAATGACTGAAGACTTGCAATGGGGACGATTGTTTCTTGTACCAATGGGTATCTGTCTAGGGCTTTTTTTCTGGAAAGATACCGACTCTAAGTTCTTTTAGGCAATGGACCTGTCAATTAATCGTCACCCGTGATTTCTTCTGAGCCATTTTATTGCTGCTATTTCCGCATTCACCTATATAGGAGGTATCCTATTAGTGTCTGAGCTTGGGGAGATCTTCAATGTCACTGTCGCACGCGATTCTTGGCTTTCTGCGCCAACAACCGCAAACTGGATACACGCTTAAAAACGAGCACTTCGACAAGAGTGTGGCCTATTTCTGGCCGGCTGATCAAACTCAGATATACAAGACTCTCGACAAACTTGTTGAGCAAGGTTTCGCTACTAGTGAAATCGAGTTTCAGTCTGACCGCCCCAATCGCAAAGTTTATACGATTACCAAGCAGGGGAAAGCTGAGCTTGAGCGCTGGCTGAGCGAAGTGATAGAGCCTCCGATGTATAGAGACCCGCTATTGGTGCAGCTATTCTTTAGCGATTTCATTGACCGCGAAACTATGATTGCTGTGCTCAAAAGCGCCAAGGTCAAGCACGAAGAATGTTTGGCTGCGCTGAAGGCGGTAAATCTTCCAGCTATCGCTAAATGTAGTGACTACGAGACGCTTGCCGCCCGTCTCACCCTTGAACTTGGATTTAAATCGAAGCAAGCATATATAGACTGGCTGGACGAGGCCATTGAAGCAATCAAGGCCATGGACAAGAAGTCTAAACGCGCCGCTAAGCGCTAGGAACTGGCTACAGCTTTCGCTCAATAGCTTCCGTTTGATTCCTTCCAGGGTATTGTTAAACCGTCGTAATGTTAGACGTGCCGACTATTGTACTTTTCTGATATAGGAGTAGTCTTATATCAGTCGAGTCTGTCTCTGGCAAATTCTGACAGCAGGTGTTTGTAGAGTTTTATGGGCGGTTGGTTCCGCTAGAGAGGTAATGAGTATGGCAATCAAAGAAACGGTAGAGGACAGAGCCAACGAGAAGGCCATAGAAAAATCTTCAGACAAATCGGCAGGTAAGCCTGCTGCTAATCCCTTTCTCGTAGCTAATTTCGCACCGGTAGCCGATGAGAATGTCATTACTGACTTGGCGGTCACCGGCACGATTCCTGAAGAGTTAGAAGGTCGCTTCTTGCGTATCGGCCCCAACCCGTCATCAAAGCCTAACCCTAAGCAATATCACTGGTTCTTGGGCACCGGCATGGTGCATGGAGTGCGCTTGAAAGGTGGCAAGGCTGAGTGGTACAGAAACAGTTATGTCTTGACCGACAACGCTGCTCGTGATTTGAAGCGTACGCAATTGCCCTACCCGCGTAAAACCCACGGTGGAAGCGTCAACACCAATGTGCTCAAGATTGGTGGCGAGCTTTATGCTCTAGTTGAGGCTGGCGCACTGCCGATGAAACTAGACGGCAATTTGCAGACAGCGGCTTACAGTGATTTTGATGGAACATTGAAAGGCGCTTTCAGCGCTCACCCGCGCCGAGATCCAGTTACTGGTGAGTTGCATGTTCTTGCCTATCAGCCTGGCAAGAAGTACATTGAATATTTGGTTGTAGACAAAGCCGGAATGGCTCGCACCGCCGCACAAATTGACGCTCCGCATCAGCCCATGATTCACGATACTGCGATCACACCTTCGTTTGTGGTTGTGCTTGATTTGCCTATGACATTTGACCTGGTCGCTGCGGTCAGTGGTAAGTTTCCCTATCTGTGGAATCGCAAGCAGCAAGCGCGTATTGGCTTGTTGCCTCGAAGCGGTGATGTTCATTCGATGATTTGGTTTGAAGCACCACAGTGCTATGTCTATCACATCATGAATGCCTACGAAGACGGCGGTAGAGTTGTTGTTGACGTGGTTAAGAACTCAACTTACTTTGATGCTTCAGCGGCTAAGCGCGAAGCAAACCAAAAGGGAGAGCACTTTACACTTGTGCGCTGGGCGCTAGATTTGCAATCGGGAAGACTCTCTGAAACGCAGCTTGCTGAGCAATCAGTGGAGTTTCCGCGTTTGAACGATAGTAGAGTCGGTCAGAACTATCGCTTTGGCTACACGGCGCAGTTCACTGCTGATCTCAAGTTTGGTTCTGCCTACAAACATGATTTGATTAGTGGTGAGACTCTGACCCATGATTTTGGTTTAGGACGAGCGACAATGGAGCCGGTTTTTGTGGCCAAAGCAAATGCAATCGCTGAAGATGAGGGTTGGCTCTTATCTTATGTATATGATCAAAATACCAATAGAACTGATGTCGTGATTTTAGACGCGCAAGATTTTGAGGCTGCTCCAGTCGCTACTATTCATCTGCCTGTGCGTGTGCCTTACGGCTTCCATGGCAATTGGGTAGCTGATTGCGATTTGAATGCACCTTAGCTTGAATGCACTTAGCTAGTGTTGTTTTTGCGCTTTCAGTTTCAGTCGCCGTAATCCTTCGTGTTGGACTTTTTCAAAGAGGGAAGATTTTTTGCAAAAAATCTTCCCTCTTGTGGCAGCGCATTGACTCATCTAAAACCTGACCTTCCTCGAAATACAAAGGAGAGGTTGACCTTGCCTCATCTACTGCGATGATTTCACAGGTCACTATTTATTTCGCAACAAAAATGGCGATTGAAGAAAAAGATCGTTGACAAAGTGGGAGGTCGCCGTTAACCTTCAACAAGTTACCGCTATGGAATGCATCCGCAGAAATGCTCGTATTTGCTTCTACTTCTATTACCGCCATCAACAGCTCTGCTAACGCTGCTGACCGACGCCGCCGCGAGTTCTCACTGAGCCCGGGGCATCGACTTGCATAGCTAATAAAGCGCAACAAGAATGTCATCCCTGGGTTAATCGCCCGGGGATTTTTTTTTGCTTTAAGCCATCAAATTCAGTTCAGACCTTCCAAACATCAGGCTTACGGTTCCCTACCCACAATAGTTTGCCCATAGCCAACCGTTCAACCCACAGTAAAAGGAAAGACAAATGACCCTAACTGCTCAAAATGAGACTCCTCAAACCCAGACTAAATCAATCAAGCAAGCATCTGAGGTGGGCAAAGTCAGTGGAGCCGTGGCCAAATCTTCTAAGCCGCAGCGTATGGCTAACCCTGAAGGCGTTTCTCCTTTGGCCTTTGTCCTCGATGAGCACAGCATGCGGGGCAAAGACATTATTGGTATCGAGCAACTGAGCGCCACAGAGCTACTGCTGATACTTGATGTAGCTGCGAAGCTCAAAGCTAATAAGTTTGATGCCACACAGACACTCTTTGCCAAGGGGCAAACGTTGACGATGCTATTTGAGAAGCCATCATTGCGTACAAGAGTGACATTTGAAGCGGGAATGACCCAGCTCGGCGGTCACGCCATCAATATTGAAACCAAGCTTGGTGAGCGCGAAACCATTGCCGATGTAGGCAAAAATCTTGAGCGTTGGGTTGACGGCATTATGGCTCGCACTTTTGAGCATTCGACAGTTTTGGCTCTAGCTGCCAATGCCAATGTTCCAGTAATAAACGGTCTTTCGGATAAAGAGCATCCTTGTCAGGCCTTGGCTGACTTCCAAACTTTGATTGAGCACAAAGGTATCAAAGATATAAAGCTCGCTTATGTCGGCGATTCCAATAATGTTTCCAATTCACTTTTGCTGTTAGCTGCCACACTTGGTGTCGATTTCTCTATGGGCTGCCCTCACAAATATGAGCCTCAGGCCTCAATCTGGATGAAAGCTTTGGAGCTGGCAAAAGTCTCAGGTGCAGAAATAACTCTTTCCAATGATCCTTATGAAGCAGTCGCCAATGCTGATGCAGTCTACACCGATGTCTGGACGTCAATGGGCCAAGAGGCTGAGGCCAAAGAGCGAGAAAAGATCTTTGCTCCATATCAGCTAAATGCCGAGCTGATGAAGCACGCTAAACCTGATGCCATAGTGATGCACTGCTTGCCTGCCCATCGTGGTTTAGAGATTACAGATGAAGTTATTGATGGACCAAACTCAGTAGTCTTCGACCAAGCCGAAAACAGATTGCACGCACAGAAAGCCATTATGGCTCTTGTGTTGTAGAAGACAGAATTTAGATAAAGGCGAAATTTGCCCTTCAGATTGACGCGATAACAAGTCCTCAGTTTCAAGAAAAATTCGAAATAACCATTCAAATCAAACCCACAAATACTCGGAGAACCCAATGAAGAAAATATTGCTAGCTTATTCCGGCGGACTCGACACTTCTTGCATTTTGACCTGGCTCAAAGAGAAGTACAATGTGCCGGTTGTGGCCTATTGCGCTAATGTTGGTCAAGAAGAAGATTTCGATGCTGTGCATGAAAAAGCCCTGAAGACTGGCGCTGAGAAGTGCATCATCGATGACCTCAAAGCTGAGTTTGTCAAAGACTTTATCTTCCCATCGATTCAAGCCAATGCAGTCTACGAGGCTGTTTATCTGCTGGGCACGTCGCTTGCTCGTCCGTGTATTGCCAAAGGTATGGTTGAAGCTGCTTTGCGTGAAGGATGCGATTACATTGCCCATGGCGCCACTGGCAAGGGCAACGACCAGGTGCGTTTTGAACTAGCCGTTAAGTCATTGGCTCCGCAGCTTGGTGTCATCGCCCCCTGGCGTGAGTGGGAATATCAAAGTCGTACTGATTTGTTTGAGTACGCTGAGAAGCATGGCATTCCACTGCCAATCACTAAAGAAAAGCCTTATTCAATGGACGCCAATTTGATGCACATCAGCTATGAGGGTGGCATTTTAGAAGACCCATGGCAACAGGCTCCTGAAAATATTTATCTGTGGACAAAGAACCCAGAAGAGGCTCCAGATAAAGCGCAATTTGTTGAAATTGAATTTCTGCAAGGTGTTCCAGTGGCCATCGATGGCGAGAAATTAGGACCAGTCGAACTTGTTGAAAAAGCCAATGAGATCGCTGCAGCCCACGGTGTCGGTCGTATTGATTTGGTCGAGAACCGCTTCATCGGCATTAAGTCTAGAGGAGTGTATGAAACTCCCGGTGTGACTATTCTCTTGCAGGCTCACCAGGCTGTTGAGTCGCTCACTCTCGATAAAGAAGTGGCTCACCTGAAGCAGTCGTTGGTGAGCAAAATTGCTGAACTAACCTATAACGGCTTCTGGTTTGCGCCTGAAACTCAACTGCTGCATAACTTCATCAAAGACTCGCAAACTTGTGTTACTGGTGTGGCTAAGCTCAAGCTCTACAAGGGCAACTCAATGGTTGTGGCCAGAAAATCTGAGCAGTCTCTGTACAGCGAAAAAATGACAAGCTTTGAGAACATGTCGAGCTTCAACCCCGCTGACTCTGGCGGTTTCATCAATATCAACGGTCTTAGACTATCTGCCTGGAGCCAGAAAAATGCAAGTATTAAGAAAAGCGTTCACGCAACAGCTTGATCAGTCGGTCACTGCCTTTGTCAATTCAGTCGATGCCGACGAGGCTTTGGTTGAAGTCGACATTCAGGGTAGTATCGCCCACGCCACTATGTTGTGCCAACAGGGTCTCCTCACGGAGGCCCAGGGTACAAACATTGTTGATGGATTGAAGCTGATTTTGGCCGAGTACCAAGAGGGCAAGTTTACGCTCAATCCTGTTTTCGAAGATGTTCATATGAATGTCGAGAAGCGCCTTGAGCAGTTGATTGGTCAAGATGCTCTGCGGTTGCATACTGCCCGCAGTAGAAATGACCAAGTGGCTCTTGATCTCAGGCTATTTGTGCTTGGTCAAATTGCTTTGCACAAGACGCAAATCACTGTGCTCAAGTCAGCAATTGCTAAATGCGCCCTCGATAATATCGAGGCTGTAATGCCTGGCTATACTCACTTACAAAGAGCACAGCCAGTGCTTTTCGCCCATGCCATGCATGCCTTTATGGAAATGCTTGAGCGCGATTTTGGTCGCTTCAGCGATTTAGAGAAGCGCACGGCGGTCTCGCCTTTAGGTGCTGGCGCTCAGGCTGGTACAGGTCTTCCAATTGATCCGCATTTGAGTGCCAAGCTTTTGGGAATGCCTACTTGCTTCAACAATTCAATTGATGCTGTGAGCGATCGTGATTTCGTGGCTGAGTATGTCTTTGCCGCATCAATGTGTTCTGTGCACTTAAGTCAGATGGCTGAAACTTTCGTTATTTGGGCAACTCGAGAGTTTGGCTTTGTCACTTTTAGCGATGCGGTCACCACTGCTTCAAGTCTGATGCCACAGAAGAAGAACCCTGACCCAGTCGAGATTGTGCGTGGCAAGGCTGGCGGAATGATGGGTGAGTTGATCAATATTCTATCCACCTTGAAAGGCTTGCCTCTGGGCTACAACCGCGATTTGCAAGAGACAAAACCCCCGGCAATTGAGGTTAGCAAAGAGCTTGCTGGATGTTTGAATGTCATGGCAGTGGCGGTCAATAGTATGACTGTTAACAGTGCGACAACGCTGAAAGCGGCTTCTGACCCCGATATGATCACAACCGATCTAGTTGAGTATCTCGTCAATAAAGCGGTGCCTTTTCGAAAAGCCCATGAAGAAGTGTCGGCTCTCGTGGCTTTCACCCGCGAGAAAAATGTCTCTCTTTCGACTTTGACGCTAGAAGAGATGCAGAGCTTCAGCAAAGAGTATGCAGAGGATGCGCTGGCGCTGTTTGACCCGGTTGTTTCTGTCAACGCCAAGACTTCTCACGGCAGCACCGGTACGGCTAAGGTGAAGGCCGTGGCGCAGGGTGTGGACTAATGCATGAACTCGTCCGCTGATTTTGCAATAGATTCGAAGATAGAGGTACTAATTTCAGTGCTAGCCCTTTCTAAATCACAGATAAGCGCAGCGGAGCCAGCTAGCTGACGTTTAGGCTTGAACTTGGCGCGCGCCTCTGCCTCGTCGAGCTTTTTAACGGGTTTTGGATGTGAGCTGTCTGTCATTGAAGCACCGAAGTTGTACATAAAATAGTTTACGGCTTTGGGGTGCTCTTGCAAAGTGCTGCTTTCTGCAAGGTGCCTGGAGGGTGCCGTTGCCCTATCGGTAATTAAGTAATCGCAATAATTAGGCCAGCATTTTACGAATCGGCCTAATTATTTTGTGTGCTCGGTTGAGGCTCTCGTACGGAGGGGAGTCCTAACTTACCAATGGAGCACAAAGAGATGATTAGCAAAGTTACCGGATTGGTGTCCAGGCAAAGTCAAAGGCTGTTTGCCACAGCTCTGTCATGTTCAATGATCTTGGGAGCGATGCAATTGCCAGCTCTCAGTTCAGAAATGAAATTGAAAACCCCTACTAATAGATCATTGAAGAAGCAGGTCAGACCTAATGTCACCTGGCAGCCCGACACTCTACTTATCTGCCCTGATATGAAAGCTGAAAGCGATGACATCAAAGAAGCACTAGAAGGCGTTCACGGAACAGTTGTTGCTACTCTTGGAGATGGTCGCCTGAAGATGCTGGTGGTCAGAACTGAAAAGGGTCACTTCGCCGAAACCGAAAAGAAATTGACTGGCGACAAGAAGCACTTTGCTGCTGTCGGTCGCAACTATCGTTATAGCGCCAATGTGGTGCCGAACGATCCTAACTTTGCTACTTCATGGCACTTGTCGGCAATGAATTGCCCCAAAGCCTGGGATAAGGGGCAAGGCGGAGCCAAGATTGCTGTGCTTGACTCTGGCTGCCAAGCCAGCGTGGCCGACCTAAGCGGTAAAGTTGAAAAAGGCTTTGATGCCAATACGCCTGCTGCTAAGGCCCTTGGCGGTATTTTAATGGCTTCTGGTAGTTTGCCCGGAGTGACAGATTTAGCTGGTGCTATCGCCGCAGAAGCTTCATCTGGAGCCAATACTGACCAGCATGGACACGGCACATGGGTTGCTTCTTGTGCAGTTGCCGCCATGAACAATTCGCAAGTGACTGCTGGTATTGCGCCAGCTGGAAGCGTTTACCCGATTAGAATTGCCGATGGTGCTCCTGGTACTTCCGCTATGACAGACGATTTATCTATCGCCTGCGCCATGTTTAAAGTATTCACTTCTGGCGCCAGAATCGTCAACCTTAGCTACGGTGGACCCTACTATGGCTTCCACAATGCCGCAATGCATGCCCCTTTACACAAAATATTTTCTGAATACTATTATGCTCGTCAAGGTTTGCTCTTCCTTTCTGCTGGCAACGACGGAATCTTTGACGGTACCCCTAATTGCCCATACATCAATTTTGTTTCTGCCATCGACTCAAGCGGCAGTCTAGCTGACTTTTCAAACTTTGGTACATCAGTTGATTTCACCGCTCCAGGTAAAGGAATTGTAGTCACCAACATTGATGGCACGCAAGGAACTGTAAATGGTACTTCGTTCTCGTCTCCGATTGTGGCTGCAGTAGCCTCTCTCATTCTTTCTAGAAACCCAGCGCTGCCTAACGTGGCCGTCGAGCAAATTCTCAAAGCCAGCTGCGTTAACTCTGTTCCTGGTTGGAATCCCTACTTCGGTTGGGGTATGCCCGACGCTAAGAAAGCCGTAGATTTAGCTACTGGCGGTCTTTAGTTCTGATCGTAGAGTGTTAGGAGGAGAGGGTCCAAGAGGATCCTCTCCTATCAGAAGAAAAGAAGAGAAGTTGAGAAGCGCGGCATCCTGAGAATTTAGAAGTGGCAGTTTTGAGGATAGAACAGTGAGTTTGAAATCAGTGAGCTTGAAACATGTGAGTTTGATAACAGAACATTTGAGAAGAGCACATTTGAGAACAACGCGTATTGGCCACCTAGCGGGTATCCCTTCGTTAGCAGTAGCATTGATGTTAGCGCTCTCGTGTGCACCGCAGGTAATGGCGGATGGTATGGTATCTAACCCCTATGACTGGGTGGTGGAGCTAGAGACAAAGGCTTTGGAAAGACAGTTTCAGTATGAAGGCTCTGCTCTTAAGAAGGTCGAGAAAGTGCAAGTGGCTTACTATGCACCAGGCAAAGAAGATGAGAAGAAAGCCTATGAGTATCTTTGGTTCAACAGCGGAAAGGCTTATGGCATGGAAAAGCAACGCAAATTCGATTTACCTCAGGGTGAAGGTGTTTGCCTAAAGGTTAAGCACAAGGCTGGCAGCTCCTCTAGTGAAGAGCGTAAAGCGGCCGCTAATGCAGTTTTACGCGTGGCTATGGATACTTTTTTGAATAAGAATCCAATAGTTCAAGTGCGCTTACCAAACGAATCTTATACCGATATAGTCAATGAGATCATTAGTCGTGGCTTTCAAGAAGCGCCTGCTAACGCTGATGAGAATGATGGCGGTTATAGTGCAGACTTAATTCTCAATATTTATTCTGAGCAAGATGGCATGAAGACAGTGCTGTATCGCTAGAGGAAGCAAGCCGCAAGTCTAAGGAAAGGAGCAGGTCTAGGAAAAGCAACAAGTCTAAGAGAAACAACAAGACTAAGAAACGCAACGAGGCTACAGTTGATAGCAGACTAAAAGGAAGAGGCAGACACTAATTGTCTGCCTCTTCCTTTTACTATTTCTTCTTGTGGACCCTCTTTCGCTCCAGCGCGATTACTTTAATTGGTGGCCCTGGCTTAAGGCTCTGAGGCTGGCATGACATAAGTAATTGGAACAATGTGTTTGGCAGAAAGAGCGATGCCGCTATTTCCAACGATTGTGCCAACTATAAAGGGAGGGTAAATATCTATTGTGGTTTTGACGCTGACTTCGCCATCAACTGCCCCACCAGATTCGGCTGGGGGAACGTCTTTTACCGATTCAATCGCTTCAATGTTCGGGCGTATCTTGGCCGGAACATTGGTGGCATAGATTTTTTTGATTACCGACTGGGCCCGCTGGTAAGGCGATTTGTCTGGTCCAATCACTCGGTTGTCAGCTAGGGTTAGTTCAGAAGGCGCTCCAGAGGCTGCAGCGCGAGCAGCGTCGCGACAGGCAGAGTCGTTGATTCCAGCACCAATAGCGACTATGCCTAAGTCTATTAGCACTAGGCCTACAGGTACGAGACAGACAAGAGCAGTCACCAATTCGACGATGCCCTGGCCGCTTCTTGGTCGGCTTGTGATTGGGTGCCTTAGTATCTTGCTTGCTCTAGTCATGTCTTTCTCATCCTGTCTATTGAGCGCTGTATGTGTTTAGGTATGACCGCAAGCGCTCACTAATTAGTGGTAGTTGTGAAAAAGATCTGTCACTGGCTAGGCAAGCTCTAGGTAAAGTTTATTCACGTTCTCATCTAGTTCCAGCAAAATTCAAGCCTTCCGCCCTAAATCGACTAACGCGGCAGTATTGCTCTTACTAGCAAAAAGGGTGTTGACCATGAATGGCATTCAAACCAGCGGAAACCTTAAGCCTGTAAGCCTCGATTCTCGAAGTCATAGAGCAAAGCAGAGAAAAGCCAGTGGTCATGCCATTACTGAGTTTGCTGTCGGCTTGATTGTTCTAATAGCCTTCGTCTTCGCACCGCTATTCAACATCGCCATCATTCCTATTCGCTATCTAATTGTTGAAGGGGCAATGACAGAGATGTCTCACCGTGTGGTTCTCTGCGAGAAACGCACTGAGGCCTACGCTATGTTTACTCAAGACCCTTGGTTTACCTCAATTCTGGAAAAGTGTTCTGTCACTATTGCCAATCCAAAATTGAAGCTGACAATTGTTTCTAAAGATGGCTCAAGCCAAATCTCTGTGCCTAACGGCGTTCCCATTCCCGCAGAGTGGTTGCCTGATGGTAGTTTTCAACCCAGTCTTTATAGTATGGAATTATCTGCTGATTGTTCGATTGCTCCACTTTTTAGTTCAGCTGCCGGTTTGCCCGGTTTTACTAGCCCGATTACTTTGCATTTGCATACCTCATCGCCCTGGGAAAATTTCAGCAGGAATCCTATTACTTCTCAGTATTTCGTTAACGAATAGTCGCTAACAGCAATTAGCATTGGTTAGCATTGGAAGGAATATAGATGAGCGCTTGCACTAACATTCGAAAAAACAAGATTCGGCTCAATGGTAATTCTAGTCGCCGAATGAGGCACAGCAACGGTTCTGTGCTGGTGCTGGCCATGGTAGTGATTGGCCTCTTGGCCGTTTCGCTCTTGATTGGTTATTCTTATGGCGGCCTTTTCTTCGAGCATAATCGTCTGCAAGCGTCAGCTAATGAAATGGCTCTAGCAGCAGCTCGCAAGTTGAACGATAAAGATCGCATTGGGCAAATGAATAACATGATTGCTCGCAATCGCCAACTAGTATTTTCTGGACGGCAACAGTTTGACGAGTGCAAAGAGAAGTATCCTGGCTTAGCCTCGCTGGCAGAGGAGCTTTTAGATGAGTCACGTGATTCAGCTAAGACTCTTGAAGCTCAACGTAAGCAACTATCTATAGTGGCAAAGAAAGAAGCCAAACAGGCGATGGAAAAGAAATTCGAAGAGATCAACAAAACCTACGCCATGTATCTGCCCTGGATGAAGGTTGAAGAGCCTTTGCTGGCTGGTTGGCAGTGTGGACGCGTGGTCAATACTGAGTCGAACGTTGAAATGCTAAAGAATATTGCTGAGCTAGAATCATATGACCTAGAGCAAAGCTATGCCACCACTGCCGGAATGAAGCTCTACAAGCACGACATCGACGCTAAGCTGCCTAGTGCAGATAGCGATTTGAGCTTTAAAATCGCAGCACTTTCAGCCCCTGTGATGAAGACTGTGGCACCAGCTCGGATAATTCTAAATGCTAACTATGACAGTGTTGTCGGTGATAACTTACCATCTGCTTGTCGGGTCAAAGTCTGGCTGCCTGTTGGCACCGGCCTGGGTCCAAATGCTACATCGAAGATGAGCTGTATCGGTGCTGCCAGCGCTACCGGTGGTTCGACTCAGCAGTGAATTAGATTTGTTCGGCTGAGCAAATGGGCTCGTGCGCAGTATTGTCGGTGCTTTATCGACTTACTCAATAATCCGTCGAGCATGCGACAAGTGTGTGCGATACCAGCCTTTGAACTCGCGTATTTGCACACTGCCATCGTGGGAATCGATGATGTGGCCTTCGTCAATAAAGATCACTACATGCGAAACTTCTGAGCGGTCGCCTTTGAGTATGTAGAGTAAGTCTCCGGCAACAAAAGGTTCGCCTTGATTTAGCCTGCGCCCCGGTGAGGCCGGACTGTCAGCTTGCTTGTGCACGTCGCTGTTGAATTTAATTCCAAGGCCATAGTTATAGACCCAAGCCGTAAAATTGGAACAGTCTAGGCCCGGTCCTTCATCAGGTGACCAGGCGGGAATGTGATGATGTTTGTAGGGAAGGCCAATGTATTTTTGTGCCACAGCAATAACTCGCGCCCGTTGCCATTGAACAGGGTCGCAGCCACTGGGGATGTTCGCGGCCGGATATTCTGAAGCGTGAGGCCCCCACGAGTCGAAGCGCCCCTTTTCGTACCACTTTGTTCGTGGCACTCGTGATTCAGGCATAGCGTCGCGTGCGGCAAAGTCTGCTGTTAGTGAGGCACTGTCTATATTGGCCGCGAATGCCGCAGAGTTGGTCGTTAGAATTACAGCGAGGAAGAGCGCTCTAGTCAACAATGCTCGCCTGCCAACAGTTTTGCCCATGAATACCTCTCAGCCCATACTGCGACAGTCTACAACTACTGTTACTGGGCTAATATACCCGGGCTGAAGATTTCAATCTATCGGGCTGGATAGTTTAATTTGGTGAGAAGATTGCTTTCTTTTTTTGCCATTTCTTCGTAGACGATTTCAACTAGTCGATTGCTTAACAGCTCAATCTCAGATTCTGACAACCACAGCACTTCCGTTGAATCTGGCGATGCAACTTCTACTTCGGTAAGGCGGGTAATTACAATACTCATATTAGGACTCCAACGTTCGTAATTACGTTATAGTCCTGTTTTGGGAAAGAAAAGGTTAAGGCTTAACTAATCGATCCAATTGGCCCACCAGGAAATTGAGTTCTCAATGACCGACGAAGAATTTTGGGAAATAGTTGATTCGGCGCTGATTGATCCAGCAACGTCGTTTTTTCTTGAAGATCACTATCTGAGCTATTGGAATGCCTTGGCAGCTTTGTCAGACGATAAGCTTGCAGCATTTGCCTTCATGCACTCGGAAATAAAACAGCGTGCTTTAGCGAGCAATCTGCCGCAAGTTCCTTTCGTTGTAGGTCAAGATTGGAGTAATGATGATATTCAAAATTTACTAACTGGTTTGATTTCGCGTGGACGGAAGGTCTTCGGCGATTTCTTGCTTGATCCCGAAGGCACTTTGCAGTTAATCGATAGGCCTTTGCTTTTGATCAAGTGTGAAGCTTTTGACTACGCCCCGCTTGCGATTCAGGGCGAGCGAACGAGGGAAATTCAATTTGAAGCCTGATAAATGATCACGATTCCTCACAGTTAGCTCGTTGTAATGATAAATAGAGATAACTTCTGGTATCTTTACTACCTCGTGGGTCTTGATTGTTAGCCACTTGAAGGTTCAATTCATGTCTCAAAAACGCCTTACTGACGCAATGGTATCGACTGACCACCCAACAAAATTGTGGAAGTCGCGTATCAGTGCGGCTAAAGGCGCCTATCAACAAGGCGAGTTTCGCCAGTGCGAAACCCTTTTGTTTAGGGCCATAGAGCAGGGCAAATTACTGAAAGAACACGAATTCGCCGTTAACGCTTGTCACGTGGGTCTTGGAGCTTTGTATATCGCCACTGCGAAGTTGAGTGAGGCGCAGAAACACTTAGATCAAGCAATGCACGCTCTCTCCGGCGCTAGCGAGCCGGCCTTGAGAGAGCTTTATGCTGTGGCATTGCGCTTTCATGCTCAAGTTTATTTGGAGCTGGGCGATCATGCCAGTTGCGAACGAGAATTGCGTCAAGCCATGCAAATTCTCGAAGAGTTAGATGGAGACGGTGCTGTGCAGCTAGCTTATGTTATGAGCGACCTGGCCGTTATGTACGCAGCTGATGGCAAGCTCACCGATGCAAGAGATTTGTTGTTCTCTTCTATGGAGCTGCTGGAGCTCACTCTTGGTTCTGGAAACGCTGAATACATGCGAGCCAGTATGATTTACAGCGTTTGTCAGCAAGAAGGTATTGAAGATCTCATGACCCAGGGTGAGGATGGCATTTTCGCTATGCAGTATCAGCTTGGCCAAAAGCACCCAAATGTTGTTAGGGCTCTGCGCTGGTATTTGAGTAAGTTGGTGGAGCTTGGTGAGACCGAGAGAGTGGCAGAGGCCAGGAAGCGCTTTGATTTGCACGCGGTAAAGCTAGGTAGTTAGTTTGTCTTTTAAAATGGTTTCCATGGAAACCATTTTTATTCTAAAAAAGAGCAAATGGCAGGTTGGCTGCTTTTTCGATTATTGTCGTGTTTTTGCCCAAGCGGTTGAAATTACGTATTGCCCGTGTGGCTGGCGGCGGCTAATCTAGACCTGCGATTTCTTTGAGGTTTACTCACAATGTCAGATTGCGACCGCATTGAAGCTGCTGTGAAGGGGCTAAGCGAAGAGTCAAAACTCGCTGATGCCAATGCTCTTGTGGGAATTCTCCAGGAAATTAATGGCAGTCACATTGTGGGCAGTAAATTGATGAAAGAAGCGCCAGCGGTAGCGAAGGAGCTGGAGGCTGCGCATAAGTACACTAAAGTCTTTATTCAAGATCAGTCTGTGCCTGGTGCTGAGGCGGTCGTGCAGCAACAGCGCGGTATTGCTAACACTCTTGTTTTAACTGAAGGGCCGCGCAGTGAAGTGTTGCGCTTAGATTCCGATAACCCTGTGCCGACACCAGTTATGAGCAATACAACTTATAAGTGTGGCGATAAGTCTGTGACAGCATGGTCTTCATTTGTCGACGGCAAGCCCGTGCTTAGCGGCATAACTTTGCCTGATCTCTCGATATCGTTAGATAGAGATGGCAAGCCGAGAAAAATAGAAGCTCCGTGATTTTTGGGCCGTCGCCTATTTTGTTGATAAGAGCGTTTTCTTCGATGTTTCTAGTCGGGTAACTATGCCATTCAGTTCTTCTGTGAGTATGTTGAGTGCAATATCGCCATGATGGCAGTTGGCAAGCTCGACATAGCGGAAGTTCTGGTCCTGGTCTTGCTTGTTTGGCTGACCTAGCGCATGAGCTTTTACTTGGTCTTTCGGTTGGTGATTTAGTTTATACGCTGCTGCCAATTGTCTACTGTGGGTTACGGGAATTCTTTGGTCTAGAGCGCCATGAATTATAACCACTGGCCGGTTGTTGCTCACCATCAGTGGCATGCACGTCAGGTCAGGTTGGGGAAATAGAAAAGAGGGATAGATTTTGAAAAAGCTGACGTTGTCGCAAGCGGCCTGCGCTAGACTGGCATAGGGTGCAACTAAAAGCACTGCGGCACAATCTCGGTTTACGGCGGTATTGGCGGCAATGCCTGTTCCCATTGAGCTGCCCATCGAAATAATTTGATTTGGTTTGAGCTTTTTCTTGTGTACAAGATAGTCGAATGCCGCTATGCCATCGCTAAGCACGTTGGCTGTACTGGGCTTGCCAGTGCTCTCGCCATAGCCTTGATAGTCGTAAATGAGCACGTTGAGATTGCTGGCCAGTGCTGCATGGGCGAGGCCAATTTGATTTGACATTTGGCCTTGGCCATGGCTAACAAGCACTGTATACGGTGCCGATGGCCTAGGAAAGTAGAAGCCGCTAAGATGACCTCCCGTTGTAATTGGAATGGTCACTTTCTCGCCAGCGACTCCGAATGGTTTAAGGTAGATATCTTTGTAACTGTTGCTTATCTTTTGCGGAAAGAGCAGATAAGGTGCTAGTTCCTTTGGTGAAAGTGTTAAATAGACGGCTGCGAAAGATGAGCCAAATATGGCTGAAGTAATTAGTGCAACTGATATGCAGACAAATTTCAATCGAGATTTGGTCACTTATTTGCCTCGTTGCTTATTAATAGTTAGGTCGGGCGCCAAAATTTTCAGACTAAGAGTCCCGGGTTACTAGTCCCGGGTTACTAGTTTCGGGTTGCTAGTCTCAGGTCACTAGTTCCGATTCTATTTGTTAAATTGGTCGCAATCGGATGCGAGCAAACAGTTGGCTAACTGTTTGGGTCGAGGGGTTATGATAGACGCTTCGGGCAATAGTCTAGGTTTGCTGTTCGACTGGCCAGGGAGATTTATTGAACACGTCTACTTTCGTAAAGACATCGACTCGGATACCTACTTCTGCTGTTATTTTGGCAGCCGTTCTCGCGGCTGGTTATTTGCTTTGGCCTAATGCAGCTACAGCTAAATCTGCGAGTGACAGCGTCAAAGAAAAGGCTCAAGTCAAAGTTCAAGCCAAGGGGCAGGCCAAGGCCGCTAAGAGGGACCTCTCGGGCAAAACAATCGTCATTACAGGGGCTTCTAGCGGCTTTGGTGAAGGCGCGGCCCGTGCCTTTGCTGCCCGGGGCGCAAACGTCGTCTTGGCTGCTCGCCGGGGCGATGTGCTAGACAAGATTGCGGCAGAGTGTGGGCCGAATACTCTGGTGGTGGCCACTGATGTTAGTAAGGCTGAGCAAGTGAAGGCATTGTCTGAAGCAGCGCTGGCTCGATTTAAACATATAGATGTTTGGATAAACAATGCTGGAGTCGGTGCTTTCGGGCGCTTTACTGATATTCCTTTAGCTGATCAAGCGCGTATGATTGATATTAATTTGACTGGAGTTGTGAACGGCAGCCACTTTGCCGTCAGCCAGTTTAAAAAGCAGGGCCACGGTACTCTTATCAACGTGGCATCGATGGCGGGAAAAATTCCTATAGCTTATTACGCCACTTACAGTGCCACCAAGTTTGGTGTGGTTGGTTTTGATGACGCTTTGCGAGCCGAGCTTAAGGCCGATAAGCTCAAAGATATTCATGTTTGCACAGTCAATCCTTTGCCAACTAATACGCCGTTTTGGACCAACGGTGCTAACTACACGGGGCATAAGATTAATCCGGGTGCGATGCACGAGCCCGATATTGTTATTGATGCCATCAGTGATTTAGTCCTGCACCCCAAAGATGAAGTCAATGTGGGTCTGAAGGCCAAAGTGGCAGTTCGCGGTCACCGCCTTGCCCCCAGGTCTGTTGAAGACAACTATGGTGAGTACCTACGCAAAATTCACTTTGAGGAGGGAGCAAGTGCACCACCTTCGTCTGGTACATTGTATCGGCCTGTAGAGAGCGGTGTACAATGAGAATCCCCCGTACAATAGTAGACAATTTGAAGCAGAAGAATATATCCCAATTTACGGCGGCTCAATTGGCTAATTTTCCTGGTATTTCCCAAAATGTATGCCGAAAGCTCAAGCGCTCAGGGGCAGTGACCTGTGCTCTGGCGCTGACTCTCTTGCTTTCTAGCGGAGCTGTCTTTGCTCAAGATGCTATGACCAAAGCTATTGCTCTCTTTCAGAAGAAAGACTATCAAGCAGCCTCATTAGCCTTTCGCGCCCTGGCTGATTCAAAGCAAGGAGCGACAGCGCACTATTACTTAGGTCTTTGTTACATCCAGCTTGGCCATACGTCTCATGCCAAAGTTATCTTTGAACGCTTGATTCAAATATGGCCAAATTCTGCCGAGGCTAAGCAAGCGTCCAGCTATTTAGGTGGAGCGGGGGCAGCGGCTTCGCAGAGCCCGACAGGAAAGACTGCTGACGCTGAGAGAGATAAGGCTAGTTCAGCTCTTGCTGCAAAAATTTTGGATAATCTATCGAAGCTTCGAAGACCTCTGACAAAGGCTGAATGGGCAAAGTTGCCGGAGAAGACCAGAATTCCGCTCGAGCGCGCTAATGGTCATTTGTGGGTGCGGGCAAAGATCAATGGGCAGTATTGTCGGGTCGTGTTTGACACTGGTGCAGAGGTCTGTTTTCTAAGTGTTGTAGATTTCCCTGGCTTGGTTTCGAAAGAGCAACTAAAGAACGGAAGAGTCATTGCTGTTCATCGAGTTTATGGTGTCATCCCGGGACGAATGGTTGAAACCGAGATCTCTATCCAGGACATTACTCGCCGGATTGATACTTGTTTTATATCTGAGCCCAATTGCAGCGTTATTGGCCAAAATTTCTTCAAAGAGTATTCATACCAAGTTGATGATTATTATTTGCGCCTGACCAAGGCACCGTTTGAAGGTGATGAACAAACGGCTGCCACCAGCCGTAGTGTTGCTGTTATGGCAAAGGCTGATAGAAACGATAAATTCTCTCTGCCTTTTGAAAAGTTAGGGAACAACATGATGGTTGAGATTTTGGTCAATGGCCATCCAATTAAAGCTTGTTTTGATACGGGGTGTGGTGCTGAAGGGCTTGTCATTCATCCCTCAATGAACAGATATTTGGCTGTCACTAGTCAAGGCTATGGACGCGGTATGGCGGATCGTGTGGAGGTTGGCCACATGATTAAAATTGGCTTGCCGGTTGATTACGCAAGTGGGCTGTCTCACCCGCTGATCGGCCCTAAGGTTTTCAATCGTGGATACACCGTTGACCAGCAAGCTAAGCGAATCAGGTTCGACTATTGATATTTAGAAAGACTGTGATGCCTTTTGGCGTTAGCAAAATTGGCAAAACTGGAGCGCTAATATTTTGCTTTCTACTTGCATACACTTCATGGTGGGCTGTTTGGTACCGTATTCCGGTTTCGCCAAAACTGACTGTTGATTTGCGACAAGATCAGTTGCAGCCTGCTCGTTATATTTCCTTTTGTTCTGGCTTGGCTAGTAATCCTGTGGGGTTTCCCGGTCATGCTTATGTCAATTGGACAGAGCGGGCCGATGCATTGCCGCCGGCTTCAGGCTCTGTGGGCTACATACCGCAAAAGTTCAATGATCAAGTATTCTCAGTTTTTACAACTGTTCCAGGTATGCTGCATCAAAATGCTTTGATGTACAATCAGCGGAACCTTGACAGTTTGACGGTTGTGGTGAGCCCTGAAACATATAACCATACTTTGATTGTGCGAGATCGCTGGAACACTGCTAACTTCAAAGCAGGCAGCCATGACTGTGTTTCTTTCGTTTTGTATATTGCACAAGAGGCTGGTTTAGTTGTGCCAAAGGACCGCAGCTTCTATCCGCAGGATCAAATCAAAGTTCTAAAGGAGTTGAACCGGAACCAACACTTCATTAAGTGATTGGTTGGGGTAGTTCATTTGGCTGTCAAAATCTAGGCTAGATAAGTATGCTCACAACCTTTCGCAAACCTAAGTCAATAAAGAAAGCAGCCTACGGCCGGAAATTGTGGGTCGCCTTTTTTATTTTCGTCGCGGTCATTTATGCCGCTTTTTGCCCGGCCTTAAACGAGCCGCTATACGAGTTCTTAGCTGTTCATCCTTTCAAAGATTTTTCCGATGAGTACAAGCCTATGATCATGGGTGATTGTGTCGGCGAGCATATGTTCTTTCCGGTTTTGAATAATTCAGGCCCGCCAATACTGTTGCACGGTGTCTACTTTCATACTAAGGTTGGCACGGCCAAAGGCACAGTGATTATGAATCCCAGCAATTCATACAACCTTACAAACTACATAAACTGCAAGCCGGCTTTGACTGTTTTGGAAATGGGCTATAACATCTTTTTCTATGACTATGAAGGCTTTGGTCACAGCGAAGGAACGGCAAGTTACAAGAAGCTTGGAAACGACGGGCTTTCAGCTTACGAGTTTGTGCGTCAGTCATTGGCCACGCCTATTGTGCTCTACGGAATGTCGATGGGCACCGGGGTGTCTGCGTATGTGGCAGCTAGAGTGCCTGTTGATGGCGTGATTTTAGACTCACCATTTATCTCTCCCGAAGTCACGCTGAAAGAGTGGATACCGCTTCTTAACGTCTATCCCACTCAGATGTTTTCTGAGCCGCGCTACGATAATTCTGTTTTTGTAAGAGGAAAGCACCCACCGCTGCTCATTCTCACCAAAGGACAAGATATTACTTGTTCGCCAAGGCAAGGAGTGACTCTGGGCAAGATTGCTTCAGCACCGGCAACGTCAATATTCATGCCTGATTCAGCTCATTGTTATGTAGCAGTCACTGACGCTCAAATGTATTTGAAAGCTATGCGCAAATTTCTCGGTGATTTGTGAATCTCGATATCGGAATGCGGAGATAGAGATGCGTAGGCTGGGCATTGCCATTAGAAGCACTATTTGACTACAATGCATGGGTTCATATTCAGCGGAGAGATAACTTGAAGAACGAACTCGACTTCATGAAGTACCTTTCGTTTGACGGTTGCGAAGACCATTTGGACCTTTCAAAAACGCGGTGCCTGACTATTGACCATCAATACCAAGACATTGAGAAGTTTTGGGATGATTTTGCCGACGGTCTAGCGTTTCCTGGCTACTTTGGACGTAATTGGAATGCTTTTTTCGACTGCTTATTTTACTTACGGTTTGACGTCTGCTTAATCCATGAGACTCTTCCATTCGCTAACTCGATGGGGGACAATATCTTATATTTGAAATGTCTTGCTGACTCGTTTAAGGATTCCAGACGTCAATTTCCATTGACTGCTATCTTTAGGCAAAGTCTGCGTAGCCAAATCCTTGCAGCTTGCGACGATGCCGGTTCATGATGAGCGGCCGACTTAGGCTTGGCAGGGCTCCGTAGATAGCGGATAAGAAAATCAAAATGGGATCAGACTAGTATGAACTTAGACACACTGCGGATTGTAAATATAGTTGTCAGCGGCCGTAGGCTCGCCCTCGATCTCTACAAGCTTTGGCAAGAAGGAAAAACCCAGGAGGCTGAGCAGAAGCGAATAGCGGCCTCTGAGAATTACAAACAAATGGAAGAGCAAGAAAACAGCAAGAAATTTGAATGGTACATGCCAACTCTGAGCGCACTAGAAAATATCCCAGACAGCCAACAGATTCGCATAACAGCAGAAATTACCGCCGCCAAAGCTGACCTTGATGTGATCATCTTATCTTCGCAAGAGAGCTCTGAAGATGCGGCTCTTTTGTTTGAACAATTTCAAGAAAAGCTCCGTTCAATCTTGAGAGAATTAGAACTTGCTGCAAATACTTCCGGCACTTCTATTCCTTCGTAT
This sequence comes from Candidatus Obscuribacterales bacterium, assembly GCA_041675385.1. Classification (GTDB taxonomy): domain Bacteria; phylum Cyanobacteriota; class Vampirovibrionia; order Obscuribacterales; family Obscuribacteraceae. The sequence goes on along the minus strand of JBAYTY010000014.1, from coordinate 19,611 downwards.
GGTCATGCCCTTGTAGAAATGGCTCCCGTTCAACGAAACTACATCTAGACTTCTCCCTTTTACTTGCTAACACTATAATTTGGTTGCGCTGTGGAGGTAACGATTATTTCAGACGAATCCAGTGACCTATGGAAAACAACCGTGGTCTGCCCGGGTGGCTCACTTGGGCCAGAGTATTTGATTAAAGTAGCCTCTAGCTTCGGCGAACTGATGGAGGTATTTGGGAAACCAATGCAGGAGTGGTGCAACTGCTCCGTGGAGCTTGTATTATGCTCTAAACTCGCGTTAGTTCGAATGTGAGAACAATTTTGAGTCTTGGAAATAAACCAATTATCAGTTCTGGTTTTGTAACCGTGTTGTCATTCAATGACTGGGATGTAGTTGAACGGTTCTTCGAGCTTTGGAAGGATTGCTCTCCTGAGTCTTTTCCTGTTCGATATGGCGTCATTGAGCCATTTCGCCGGAAGCTCGATATAACGCGCTTGCCTGAGATAAAGTCGTGTTGGAAAGGGCTGGTATTTTTTGAAAATGGTGGCATACCACGGTTCGATTCCAGTATTTCAATTCCAGATGCTTTTCGTCTTTCGGACCGCTTAGATTCAGGCTGCACATTTCAGGGCGAGTTAGTCAAGAATGGAGAAGATTCGGGTGTCGAGTTTATCTCTAAAGTAGCTGTGGCAAACTATGCAAAGTTTGGGTATGTGCATGTACCGAACAATCACGAATATTTAAGCGGCAAAGCAATCGGTTCCTATACTCGTAGTAAAAAAGATTCTTTCTTGGGTCTCAGTATTTTTCCTGTTCACCTTAACGGGGGGATCCCCAACGTCTATTGGTGCACGTATCTTGGTCACCCCTACGTGAGTATAATCGGCAAGGAAGCTATCGATTCCTGCGGAGCTTACGAGATAGAGTGGCTTAATGATGACTTAGTTAGAATTCAACTTACAAAGTCAATAATGGATTCTATAGACAATGAAATTGAGTTCGAAAAATTTAGATCTGAAGTGAAAGATAGGCTCGGATACAAAGTATTTAGAAAATCTCCAATTGATCCTCGGTGGGCAGACTAATAATAGAATCAAAGTTCGACAAGATAATTTTGACGTCAACGCATATCAATGCGAATATCCTTGATGAAGGCTGGCTCTAGCTTTGCGGCTCTCGCGTCTGAGCGTCGCGGTTGGTCTTCCAGGAAGCCGTAGTAAAAGTATTTACCGACAAAGATTGCTTCTGCCCCTGCAACGTCACTATTCATGCCCGATTCAGCACATTGCTATGTAGCAGTCACTGACGCTCAAATGTATTTGAAGGCCATGCGCAAATTTCTCGATGCTTTGTGAATACTGCGATTACTTTGACCTAACGACGTCTTCGCAAATCTCTCTGATTTTCACGATGAACTCTGGTTCTAGCTTTGTGGGTTTCGGGTCATATTGCCATCGATTGTTTTCATGGAAGCTGTAGTAATAGTGTTTGCCTTCCACTTGAAACTCCAATAGGTATTGCTTTTGAATTTCACTGTATTCGACCGTGCGAAACTTGTTTTGGCTGTAGAAGTGTTTAGCACGGGTAAGATTTTTGGAAAGCTCTAGCATTTGTGCTGGTGACATCATCAAAATCTTGTTGGTGGTGCCGGCTTCAACTGAGTTGCTTTGCTTCTGTGGGTAAGCTGTAAACGGCTCGTGATCAAGTCTGCTGAAGTAAAGTTCGCCACCATTGCTTGTCCTTTCTATGCGATAACAAATCGGAGCGCAGTTAAGGTCGATGGCAAGCAATCGACAGACGAAGGCCGGGTTGACTTGATTGCACAGTGGCTTTTCATACATGCGCCTTAAGACTGCACTCGCCCGACTGTTCAATTCTTTGCCACAGCGGTTTGGTAGAAACATTCCTTCTGAGCAACTCTCTGCCTCTTTTAGCGTGCAGTGAATGGGCATGCCGCAGACGTGCCAAGCAATGTTTGACAGCCCTCCCTGCGTTGTACCCAGTGACATGATCAAGAGGATGTTGACGCAGATTAGAGCTACGACGTTTTTCCTGTACCAATTGCTGAAGGCGATCGCGTGTATGTAAAACAGTACAGGGAAAATAAAGAGTAGCAATATTAGAGAGCCACTGGCGATAAAGGCGGCTAGTGGATAGCCCAGCATATTCAGGCAATAACTGAGCGTCATCAAGAAACAACCAACAATGATTACCGACGAAATCGGCATTGTCCAAGACAATGTCTTGAACCACCAAGGTGGATTGCTGGAGAAACCGCCAGGACGATCTGTCATTATTAGCCTCTATCTTTACGATAGAGCACATGCGGCTTGAGTGGATGATTGTCGGCCAAAGATGGATGCAAAAAGTCATCTTCTGGTTTGCGAGTCATGCCGATTTTTTCCATGACGCGCATTGAATTTTTGTTGCAGGTGGCGGTGAATGAGACTATTTCTTTCAAGCCAACTCGATTAAACCCGTCAGCTAAAACGGCTTCCGCTGCCTCGGGGGCATAGCCGTAACCCCAGTGCTTGTGGGCCAGTCTCCAGCCGATTTCCACACAGGGCGTAAATGATGCTTCAAAGCGCGGCACAGACAAGCCAACAAAGCCGATAAATTCTTCGTTGGCGTTTAGCTCAACAGCGTATAGCCCAAAACCATTTTCTTCAAACGCCTTTTCTATGCGCTCTACCATGGCATTGCTGTCTTCATGGCTAAGCGTTTGCGGAAAGTGTTCCATCACCAGTTCATCTTGATTGAGTTCGGCAAAGGGATGCAGGTCGGCTTCTCTCCAGCGGCGCAGCAATAGTCTGTCGGTTTTAATCAAGGGTGCTGTTGACATTTTGGGTGACATTTCTGGTGACATATATTGACGGTTTCACCTGAGTCTAGATGTGGAATTCTATATTACAGTTTCGTGGAGGGTGCACAACTAAATTGGCACGTCTAGGTTTTTCGTTGGTTAAGCTCAAAAATGCCAAAAATACTAGGGTTGCGGCTTCTGCCATGAAGCTGGCGGTCTTGCTGACTGTGTGTGGCCCTGCCGCGGTCTTGCTGGCTGTGTCTGGGCCTGTCGCATGGCCCTCTAACTCATGGAATTCTGCGGCGTGGGCTGCCGGAGCTGCAGATCCTGCAAGTAGTGAAAGACCTGGCACCAATCGGCCAGTGACTGATAAGTGGGCCTTGGTGGTTGGCATTAGTAAATTTTCTGACCCAAGTTTGAATCTGCGCTATCCAGCCAAAGATGCCCAAGATTTCTACAATTATTTGATTAGCAAAGGCAACTTTGCCAAAGATCACGTCAAGCTTTTACTCAACGAAAGGGCCACTAAAGAGAATATTCTCGATCAACTCGGCGATAGTTGGCTACCGCGTGCAGCTCTGCCTGATGACCTTGTCGTGATTTTCATTTCTAGCCATGGCAGCTCGTCTGACGCCGATATTCGGGGCGTCAACTATGTTGTTGCTCACGATACTAATCCAACAAAGCTTTTTACTACTGGAATTCCAATGCAGCATCTGGCTGATACCATTCGTGAAAGAGTGCATAGCGACCGCGTTTTGGTAGTTCTAGACACTTGCCACGCTGGTGGTGCCAGTGAAAGTAAAGGCATTGTGCGCCAAGCCAATGCTGATGCTGCCACAATTGCCCAGGGCTCAGGGCAGTTGGTAATTTGTTCAAGCGATAAGAACCAGACCTCGTGGGAGTCTAAGCAATATCCCAATTCTGTTTTTACTAGAAGTTTAATTGAAGGCCTGCAAAAGCAAGGCAACTCTAGTGATGTTTCTGATGTCTTCAGTTTTGTTAAAGATAAAGTGCAGCAAGAGGTAGTGCAAGAGCGTGGTGTGCTGCAGACGCCAGTTCTAGAGTCAAGTAAATGGACAGGCAAAGATCTAGTTATTGCTTGCCAGCCTGTGCGGCCGCGCCCGGGTCTGCCTGATTTCGAAGCGGCCTTGAGTAATCAGAAGTTGGCGAACAAGCCGAAAGTTGCGTCTGAAACGATCAAACGTCCAGAAGTTATTGCTATTAGCACTCCGGCACCAAAGACTGTGGCAACCCCAGTGTCGGCGACAACAAGCAGCCCTCGTGTTACCGATTCATTTAGTTCGTCTAGTAATTCATCTAGTTCATCAATGGATAGAATTAGGTCTGTGCGCGATACCACAGCCAGTGAGTTTCTGAAATATCATTTTCGCGCCATCGCATACAAAGAGTTTGACATAGCCTGGGATGACCTGGCGCCGGCCTACAAGGCCAAGTTTGGCAATAAGCAGTCTGCCTATATTACTTCAGTATCGCGTCACCATTGGCTCAGTACATCACCACCTGATAGCGATTTTTCTGTTAGTCCGCGACAGGGCGACCTGGTTAAAGTAAGAGTGAAAATGCTTAGGCTTGCTGGTTACAATTCTGATTGGCTCTATACTTTGCGAGTTCAAAACGGAAAGTGGTACGTGGAGGCCGTGGGCAGCGCCTCTAACTAGAGTCACTGAAATTGGTTGACTTGGGTCGAGAAGCTTAGGTCTACTTTTCTAAAAATAAATGGTTTCCATGGAAACCATTTATTTTTAGAAAAAAGAGAGCCACATCATTATTGATATTCTTCGCCGATACCCTTAACTCTATAAACCTAAAAAACTTGGCTTACTTAGTGCAGAGGCCTAAACAATTCTGGATCCATGCGATTGGAATTGTCGCGGACTGCAATTTCTGCTTTGGGAAGCATTTTTTTGATGCGCTCTATTTGCGATGGAGTAAATTGTCTTTTGCTGATGATTAGATGCTTAATTGGTAGGTCCACAAGCACTTTTAGGCCATTTGGTGTGATTCGGGCATGAGTGATTTCGAGCACCATGAGTTTTTTTAGAGAAGCAATTTTTTTCAGGCCCAGGTCTGTTATTTGAGGATTTTCGAGCAATAGTAAGCAGCTCAAATTGTCCAGCCTACAAATGGTCTCTAAATCTTTGTCGGTTATGTGACAGCCTTGTAGCCCAAGTCTCTCTACTTGCCTGAGTTTGATTAGGTCGCTTAAGTACTCTTTCTTTAGAACATTGTGGCCCAGCTCTAGTCTTCTTAGGTTCTTCAGTGCTACCAGGCTAGCTAGGCTAGAGCCAGTAAGTTGGGTGCTAGAAAGACTGAGGAATTTCAAGTTAGGCAGATGGCAGAATGTTTTCAGGCTCTCGTCACCAACTTCGGTTTCATCTAGTTGCAGTCCAACTAGGCCAGTTAGACCGGAGATGTTTTGTATGTCTTTGTCTTCGACGTCGGTTCGGTACATATCAAGCACTTGCACATCGTCAGGCCGCAGACTTTTTAAGACACTCATGTTTTCCGCTAGCTGATATCCTCCAGTCAGTACAGCCCAGCCTTTATCTCTGATTTGTACTTTACCTTTGGCTTCTTGAGAATATTTAGTGCATTTGCAATTGGCCAATTTCTCATAGCGACTTATCCTGCGATAGTCAGAATGACGACAAATCGTCAGTGTAATGGAGCGAACAATGTGGGATCCATGCGGTTTCCGGAGTTTTCTACTGCTATATGCGCTTTTGGGAAAACCTTTTTTAGTTGTGCTATTTCTTCTTTTTTGAATTGTCCAATCTCAATTCGAATCGTAGTCAATGGGCAATTCTTTAGGGATTTTATGCCACTAGCTGTGATGCTGGTTTGGCCGATGTCTAGATAGTGTAGGTTCGGCATTTTAGCCAAGTATCTTATGCCTTTGTCTGTGAGCGATTTGTTTTCGTGCACAGTCAGAGACTCTAAGCCTTTCAGTAGACCGATTGGTTCTAAATCTTTGTCGCGCAGCTGGCATGCCTGACTTCGAAGGGCCTTTAGGCTTGTAATAACGGCCACTCCCTTGAGATTTCCATCGCATAGAGCATTGTGACCAAGTTGCAGAACTGTCAGCTTTTTTAATGGTGCTAAATCGGCTAAGCTCTTACCGGTAACAAGCGATCGCGTCATGCTTATGAAAACTAGATTGGGTAATTTGGCTAGTATTTTTAGACTTTTATCGTCCACGTCAGTCGAGTCTAGTTCAATTCTTTGGAGACCTGTAAGTCCGGTCAGGTACTGAAGATCCGATTGATTGAAAGTGAGTTTGTTTAGTCTTAAGACCTGTAAGTCGGCTCCTTTCAATTTTTGCAGGGGCTGGAGACTTTCACCCAAGGCGTAGTTTCCGAGCAAGAACGAATAGCCTTTCTGTGTGATTCTGACTTGTCCTTGTGCGTCCTCACGAACTGCTTTGTTTGTATTGATTTCTGGAGTTGTTAGGTCGAGATTGTTCAATACATACAGTTTGCCAATTGAGAATTTTTCCGGGCATTCTAGCACCCGATAGCTAGCCTGTTTTTTTATCGCTGCACTTTGTTGCTGTTGTTGCTGTTGGCTCTCTGCCATAGCTGGCGAGAGTACAGACGAGCTAAGCATCACTGCTAAAGAGCCAAGTAAGGCTGTAGGCAGGCCTTTGGCGCATGCCCTGATTTTAAATTGAAAGAGGTCGCACGAAGCAAGCCAGGTTGCCGTTGTGAGTTGCCTGGTCTGCATAGTGACAGCCTCAATTAGCTTTCCACTATCCTATAGCTTTGGTGATAAAAATCCTAGAGCTTAGCTTGAGGGCGATAAGCTTCTAGCAAACGAGAGCCCTCTGCTAACTCTGTCAGAGAAGTTTTTGACCAGTAGCGGCTGTCAGTATGGTGAACAAAAAGTTGACCATCTTTTCCCTGGGTGACAATGCCCCATTGTTCGCGTCGGCCAGGGCGACCTGTTAATACAACCAGATCACCGCTGATTACTCTGTTCAATGGCACGGCATCTAAGTGTTTGTTGATGGCGTCGAGTTGATCGTTGCCGCGAATTAGTAAGTGGTCGCCTGATTTGCTGGCGATTTTGGCTTCGGGGCCAAAGACGGTTGTAGCTTCAGTGGCTCTGGCTGGTCTAGGGGTAAATTCTTCAGTTTCACTAGGGTTGGCAAATGTGCGCAAATTGGAGAGAAATTCTTGGGGAAGCTTGAAGTTGTTCCAGCTTTCATTTGTGCTTGGTGCAGGCGTGCCGTGTGAAGATGTGCTTAGTGGTGGAGCGCTCACAGCCGGAGCATAAGATAAGGCAGGGCTTTCTAAGGGTGCGCTGATTGACATTCGTTTTCTCCATTCCAGAGTAGTGGCGCAGGGGTGGATGCTGAGATTACTTTATGAAAGAGAAGGTGAAAAAGACGTGAGAGTTTAAATTCTTTCGTATTTTCCCCACTGACTTGGAGATTGTTTGCCACTACCATGAACGCGCGCAGAGATTAATGACTCAAGGTCAAAGACTAAAGTTTAAAGACTTACGGCCAGAGACCAGAAACAAGAAACAAGAGACCACAAACCAACGACTAAAGACTCAAGAGTGCCCAATGGTAGACGACCGCCTACAATTGAAGACGGGTGAGATTACAGGCCATATCCACGATATGGCGGCCAAGTTGAGCGGTGAGAAGCTGGCCGATGAAGTTATCTCAGATGCGGCGGTTGAGCATGCCAAACAAGCTACTGTGCGCATTACCACTAGCAATGTTGAAGGCCCTCGCGGCACTGGTAGCGGTTTTATCGTTGGTTCTGGCAATGAAGTTGTCACCAACCTACACGTCATAGGCAACGCGCGCTCAATTGATATCACCACCCCAAGCGGAGAGCATTTTAAGGCCCGCGTCACTAAGGTTGATGAGTTTAGCGACCTGGCTCTGCTACAAGTTGATGGCATGAACGCCGACAGCTCGCGGGCGGTTAAGTTTGGCTCGACAACTGAGCTTAAGCCGTACTCAAAGTTATTTGCCGTTGGCCACCCTAATGGTGTTGAGCAAGCACAGGTCTCTGAGGGTGCCTTTAGGGGTATGGGCACCTACGGCGGGGTGATACCGAAGTATGAAGCCGACCAATGGCGCAATGTTGTTCCGGTTCTCTACGGAAAAGATGCTTTTGTCCAAGCTTATATTGGCGAGGCCGAGAAGTATTTGGCAGCCTCTAGAGTGGATGCCACGCTCCAAATTGACCATGGTAGTTCTGGCGGTGTAGTGCAAAATGCTAAAGGTGAGGCCATTGGTGTTGCCACCAATATTTCGCCAGAGAGACCCGGTCAGGCTTTTCTTGTGCCTTCCGAAAATGTTGTCTCTTTGCTTAATAACCCTAATAGCCGCTTTTCTTTCAACTACGAAACACAGACTAATTTTGATCGCAATCCACTGCTCACTGTGGGCAAAGATGCTGCATTGTTGGGTCTTGGCTACAAATTCAGACCGCTAGCTGCCCCGCTGCTTGGCGCGGCCTACTCTGTTGATCTTTACAACGATTTGAAGTTGGCTACAAGCAGCGACCTCTACGGCAGGCGTAGTGACTATATTAAAGACGCAGCAATTGACGCAGCTGCCGTTACCGGTGGCGTGCTTAGCTTAATTCCTAAGACTCGGATGGTTGGCTACGGCCTGGTAGGCGCCAGGGCACTCTACGAAGTGGGTACTGATTTCTTCAAAGGCGATCCCGTTTTAAACCATGTAAAGCGCACTGATGCGGCACAACCACAAAGATCAGGTGAGCCTTTGTATTGGTCTTTGGTAGATCGGGTAAATGCTAGTAGTGGGCAAATGTCACCTCTACCTGCAAGTTCGATTCACAGTGCAATGCACGGTTTGAGAATTGGTCGCCATTAGCCACTACTTTGGCCCTACTTTGGCCCTACAAAGTCCAACAAGGATTCTTTTGCATGAGTCAGCCCCCTGAAGAAGTGCCTGAAGGGCTTAGTGCTCGGGAATATCAACGCTTGATTGCGCTGTACACTTTAATGGGCCGCCACAATCATGCAGCCAAGGCCTTTTCTCGTTTGTCGGAAAACGATCAGAAGTTGCAGGCGGCAGGTCTGCGAGAGTCGATGTTGAGCGATGAACCAGAGGCGTCTAATCAGGGTTCGCCAGCTAGCGATAGTGCTTCGGGTGGCAATGATGCCGGAGCAAGTGCTAGTGATGCCGGAGCAAGTTCTAATGATGCCGGTGCAAATGCTAGTGGAATTGGTGAAAGTGAAAAGAGTTTGGTAGTAGGTCCTCATGACCAGTATGTATTGGGTCACCAAGCTGGTGCTAACTTCGCCCAGGCGTTGCTCAAGCTTTTGCAGCAATTGACCATTGAGGCCGTTGATAAGAATGATAAGCTCGGTACCGGTGCAGACTTGAGGCAAGGTTTGGGTCAAGGCTCTGGCCAAGACTCTCGAAAAAATTCTGACAGAGATTCTGGACGGAGCTCTGGGCAAGATTCTGGGCAAGATTCTGGTTCTGGTGATGATTCGGATAACGATGAGCCGCTTACGGCAATGAAAGAACAGTTACTTTCAATTGGATTGTCTGAGGATGAAGCGCAAGAGTATGTGCAAAAATTGCGCCAAGCTTTGGCCGACATGACTCAAGCTGAGCCACCGCCGCGTGAACTGCCAGAAGATTTGACAGCAGAAGAGTACTGGCAGCTAGCTGTGCGCTACAAACAGGTAGGATGGACAGAACAGGCTCGCGACGCACTGACTACTGCCATAGAGCTAGATGGAGATGGCCCAGTAGGGATTAAATGTCGATCTTTTTTGCGTTCGAAAATACCGCGGTATCCCGTACCGCTCATGGCTGAACAGCTCAATATACAGGGCTACAATCAGATGTTTGTGAACGAGAGTGAGGCTCAACGAATGTTTGAGAATCTTGTCAAAGACTATCCTGATTTTGAATGGCCCTACGGCAATCTTGGCTCGCTGTTGATAAAACGAGGGCGCCTGGAAAAGGCCCAGGAGCTTTTAGTCAAAGCAGTTCAAATCAACCCTTACTACATCAATGGTTGGTTGCATTTATCCCGTGTCTACGCAATCCAAGAGAACTTCAGTGCCGCTGAGGACTGCTTACAGCGTGTCACAGCTATCGATGCTAGCGACCCTAACTGGAAGGGTATTCGCGACCTAGTAGAACAGCTCAAAAGCGATTTTGAAGAAAATTAGTATAACTGTGCCTGCAGTTATAGCGATGGCAAAAACTAAATCTATAACTGTTGCCATAAGTGTATGTGCTCCATTTCCATTTCAAAATGGTTTCCATGGAAACCATTTTATTTCGAACAAAAGGAAGACCTCGCTGGCGGGCGAGATCTTCTTTTTGTGTTTAGTTTGTTGTTTAGTTTTGCAAACAGGTCAGAATTAGAGCATTTGCAAATAGAAGTCTTTGTCAAAGCTTAGGTCTTTTGGTCCACCGTCAGCTAGTTCCTTTTTCTTTTGGATCATATTAGCGTCATCGGCAGCAAGTTCTTTCTTCTTTTGAATCATGTTAGCGTCGTCAAGCGCTTGTTCTTTCTTGTTTCTGATGGCGTCTTCATCACTCATCATTTTCTTTTCTTGCAGTGTTGATGAACTGTCGCTCTTGCCTTTCTTGAAGGGGTCATCGAAAGTCAGCGCTGATCCATCTTTGCTCAATCCATCTTTGCTTAGGCCATCTTTGCTGAGACCATCTTTGCTTAGGCCATCTTTGCTCAGATCCTCTTTGGTTAGTCCGTCTTTGCTAGAGCCGTTTTTACCGAATTTGCCTGTGCTGTCTTTGTAATTTTTCTCCATGTCTTTCCATGAATCTACAGCGATGTTGCCAAATTTTTCTGATTGCTGCGATTTATTTTCAAGACCTTTGACAGCGGTGTTGTCTGAAGAATCGGTTTCAGCCAAGTTATTTACTCTTACCATGATTGTCTACCTCTAGTAATTTGGTTCATTTGCAGGTTCATCGGTTTGGGGGTTGATTGACCCTTTGTGGCCTGCGCTACGAGAACAAATCTAGAAGAAAGTTATTACTGAACTGTGATTAGAATGTTTCGGCCTTATAACTAGTCTCAGGCATATAACTAGTCTCGGCCGTATTATTAGTCTCGGCTTTATTACTACTTTGTCGGCAGAGTAAAAATGAATGTGCTGCCTTGGCCGCGGCTTTCTACCCAGATTTTGCCACCGTGCATTTCCACTATTGCCTTACATATAGTAAGGCCGAGGCCAGAGCCACCTTTTGATTTGGCGCTGCCGCCAACTTGTTGAAAGCGCTCGAAGACTGCCTCGAGCATATCCGGAGGTATGCCCGGCCCTTGATCCTCTACTCTTACAGCAACGGTGTTTCTTTGTTGCTCAGCGCTAACTTTGACAGTTGCTCCTTTGGGAGAATATTTAATAGCGTTGGCCACGAGGTTCGATAGCACGCGGTCGAGTCTTTGCTCATCAGCCTCTATAGCTATGTCAGTGGGTGCAAATTCTAGCTTTACACCCATTTCTTCGGCGAGGCCGAGGCTGGCGGCCTGGCAGTCGCTGAAGCAACGATTCAGTGAGACTGTATCAATCTCAAGCTGCATCATGCCAGATTTTATTTTTTCGATGTCGAGCAAATCATTGATTAGGGCAACCATGCGATCAGCATTGCGCTTTGCCATCAACACATAGTTGCGACCTTTGGCGTCAAATGTTCCATATGTTCCGTTTTCGAAAAAATCTAGGACGTTATTGATAGTTGAAAGTGGTGTGCGCAGATCATGGGTGATCATGGCCATTACTTCTTGTTTGAGCTTTTCGGCCTTTCGCCTATCGGTCATGTCATGTATGACGCAGAAGTATGAGTTTTCTTCGGCCGACCAGTGGGCAGACCACAGCGTTTCTACTGTGGCACCCGTGTTGCTGCGCATCTCAATTTCGAGGGGGGTGGCATTAAGGTTGTCGTCTTGTTTGAGTTTTTCTAGATAGTCCAAGGCCTTGCTTGTGTCTGAACCGACTACTAGGTCGATGAAGTGTTTGCCGAGCAAATTCTGTGGCTCGATGCCAAACAATGTCTCTGCCGCTTGATTGACTGCCAGAAAGCGTCCTTGGGTATCGATAGTGCAAATTAAGTCGCGGGCATTTTCGACAATTGCTCGTTCTTTGCGCGATGCTTCTTTGATTTCATTGGCCATTTTATGAAAGACTTGGTCTAGTCTGGCAATTTCATCACTGCCGTGCATTACCTCGTGCAGTGGCATGCCGCTGGCTAGTCTGTAGGTATTGTCGCTGACGCGGTGCAGTCTTGTGGTGATTCCCTTTGTTAAAAATAGAGCTAAAGCTAGGCCTAGACCTAAGTCGAATAGACCAATGACAATCATGATTGACTGTGCTTTTTCACGATATAGGGCTTGTACTTCTGGTGCTTTTTGCGAGAGTCGCTTCTGCTCATCGCCGATATTGAGCAGCTCGTTGTAGAGAATACCTTTCATCTCTTCGCGCAGCTTGTGCCACATTGCTTTGCGTTCGTCTCGACCTTCGCCACCAGTTTTGACGAAAGAAGTTTTGATGTCTTTGAGTACCCTCATGCAGCGGTTCGAAGCTTCTTCTGAGGTGGTTATAGCTTTTGTGATTTCTGGTTGGTCCTGGGTGACTACGCGAAGAACGTCGTAGTCTGCATGAATCCGCTCCATCATTTGCTGGGCCGTCTGAGTGTCAAAACTAACTTCTTCCAATGATTTTTCATTGCCGTAAATAGAGACAACTTCGAAAACATCATTGGTAATTTTGTTAATAGCGTCTGATATTTTTCCGCTTCGAGTTGAGACTCTCAAGGCTTGTTCGGCCTGGCTCTGAAGAGAAGCAAGCGAGGCGATTAGGCCCAGTTGAATCAAGAGCGGCACAGAGACAAAAATGAGAACTTTGGATGTTAGCGAGAGATGCAAGCGCATGTGACTCTTATCCCCAATGGCTTACCGGGTAAAACAGATAGGGTAAAATACTCCGTGTTGCTTGAAAGATAGGCTACCCTTGGCAAAGATACTGTTGGTTGAAGACGATGTAGACCTGGCAATGACTATCGGCGATGGTCTTACCGCTGAGCGCCACACGGTTGAGACTTTCAACGACGGCCTTGATGGTCACGATACCTTGAAAATGACTGAGTATGATGTGATTGTGCTCGACTGGGATTTGCCCGGTATGGCCGGCATCGATATTCTCAAGAATTTCAGGGCTGCTGGGGGAAACACACCAGTAATCATGCTCACGGGCAAAGGTGAAATTGCCGAGAAAGAGCAAGGGCTTGATTCTGGCGCTGATGACTATGTTACCAAGCCCTTTAATCTGAAGGAGCTAGCAGCGCGCATTCGCTCGCTATTGAGGCGCCCACCGCTTTCTCAGGCTAATGTTCTAAGGCATGGCAATTTGACCCTTGACCCCACTAAGTTTCGCATTACTCGCGGAGAAACCGAATTGCGGCTTTTGCCCCGCGATTTTGCCTTGCTAGAATTTTTAATGCGCCACCCCACTGAGATTTTTGGTGTCGATACTCTCTTGTCGCGGGTCTGGCAGTACGATTCTGATGCTACCCCTGAAGGTCTGAGAGTGGCCATTAGACGTATTCGTAAGGTTGTTGATGAAAGCGATGACCTCTCTAAGTCTGTAATTGAAAATATTTCGAGAGTGGGTTATCGCTTGCGGCCTCTGTAGATCTAAAAGACCGTTGGCCACACAGTTCTATGGGCACGTAGTATCACCATTGCTCCATTTGAGCACCTGTTGCATTCTAGCCTGAGGCAAACGACGTTCACTCTTGCGGATTATTCTCAGTGCGTGATTTTGATATTCATTCTGAAAATGATAGCGTTACTATTCCTGTAGCTCGGCTTGGGGAGCGGATCGGTATATTCAGCGACACTGAGATTCAGTCTAACAGCGATCTGGCCAAACTATATGCCAAGACTAAGCCAGCTGTCGTGCAGCTTTACACCAAAGACCACGAGCCGCATGGCAGTGGGTTCTTCATCGAAGCGGATGGAAAAATAAGCACGGCCTATCACTGTGTGCAATTTCAGGATTCGATGAAAGTTATCACCGCTGACAATAAGACTTATATTGCCAAGGTGGTAAGCGTAAAGCCAAGTCTAGACATAGCCTATTTACAGGTTGAGGCTCCTGCCGGTGACAAGCTCAATTTTCCCGCTCTAAAGTTTAGAGAAAAGACTTCAGACCTTAGGGAAGGCGATAGTCTCGCAGCCTTCGGTCATCCTCATGAGTCACCACAGGTGTACATAGCTCCAGGAAAATTTGTATCTTCAAGACCGGCCAACGAAATGGGTTATGTGCCCATTGAAACTTCAGGAAGGAACAACCTTCTGCCCTTGATTGAGGCCAGAATGCATGTTGAGCCTGGCAATAGCGGTGGTCCCGTGGTGGATAAAAATGGCGAAGTGGTGGGCATTACGTCTTCTGGTAACAGCGGTACTGACCAAATTATCCCAGTTGAGACCATTCGACAGTCTCTTGGACTAACGAGTGCTCCTAGTTATGCGAGTTTCCTTCCCCATCAGCTTCATTGGGGAACTCAGGCTACAGTTTTGTCATCAGAAGTGGCAGTCGTTGGCCTGACAAAAATGGCAGGTTATGCCAAATCGGCAAGACTGGGTGCTGCCGTACTGGGGGCTGCCGAGCTTTGCTTTCATGATCTGACGCCGCTAGCAGCGGCCTATTACTCGGGTACGAAAGCTGAGAAAGTGAGCGAAACGATTAATGTTTTGGGAGATGGTCTGATGATAGGCGCAATTGTCATAGGCAGCCACGGAAAAGGTGTCGCGACCGCCCTGACTGGACTAGGCTTAAAATTGGCCAATAATGTCAGCGCTCGTAGGCGCTTTTGGTAAGAGCGTAATTTCCCCAATGACCGTGGGGTGGCTATTGTCTATGATTAGGGTATGAAATAAGAACCTAGCCAGGTGCATCATGGTCGGTGATAGTGATTCTTGTAAAATTGTGCCCGAAGTTAAGCCTGGTGGCGAGGTTGAGCACAATGAATATTGCGGCAAAGGGCTTGTGCTCGATGCCTACAAAGATCTCTTAGGAAAATCTGTCAAAATTCGAACCGAAAGAGGCTCTCAGCCTGATGCTGGTAGCGGCTTCTTCGTGCGCAATGGCGATGAGATTGTCACAGCCGGGCATGTGGTTAAGAATTCGACTTCGGTAAAAGTTGAAATGCCGAGTGGTGAACTGCTTGATGCTCGCATTACCAACTACGACGATATCAACGACTTAGCCTTGTTGAAAGTTGAAGGTTTGGCTCCTGATGCTAGTAGGGCAATTGAGTTGGATCGTTCCAATAGAGATTTGACCGGGGAAACGATTTTCACCTTAGGTACGCCTGGGTTGAAGAATGAAGAGAAAGTGATGTCGGCCGGAACAGTTCTGGGCCAAACTAAGTTTGAAAATATTCTCAAAATGGGTAGTAGCAGCTCGTTTGCAGGTCTGCAGGGCGCTTTTGACACGGGCATTAAAGAGTTGCAGCTAGACGCTACAGACTATGTTCTGGGCAAACGTTTGGCGAGCACTCAAGGTATCTTGCCTGGTCAATCTGGCAGTATGCAGGTCGATAGAAACGGCAGATTGGTCGGTGTTATCACAGACAGTGCTGGTGATTCTCATTCGCTAGCTACGCCTGTAGACAAAGTTGCTCAGCTGCTCAATATGGACGGCAAATTCAATTTTCTCTACAGCAAGAAAAGCGATTTTGATATTAATCCAGTTAAGACTCTGGGCGTCGACGCCATGATTGGCGGTAGCATGTTGCCCTATGTCAATCGCGTAGCACCGGCTTTGTATGGCTTGAAACGGTTGACTGATTTGCCCTCTGATTTGAGCAATTACAGCTCTGCCAGTGCCGGTGATTTTAAATCTCAGCACGGTCGGTTAGCTGCTGAAGACGTTGGTTTCGGTGCTGGTGGCCTGGCTCTGAGCATTGGCATTTTAAGCAAAATTCCGCAAGTTAAATATGCTGGTATGGCTGCTTTTGGTATTGCCGCCGCTTCTTCTGTCATTGGTGGATTCGAAGACAAACACTTGAAGTATGAAGGTGTTCAGCGCAAGGATGGCACTAACAGACAGCCGTTCATGTGGAATTTTAATATCGCTGGTAAGTCGATTGGTTAGTGAAGATTCTTCAACTAAATCTTGGCATGAGTTGAAGGAACAAATCAATAGCGAAATCAGTGCCTTAGCTGATCGTGAAAGTAAACATACCATTATTACTTATTGCGGTGGTTGCGGCTACGAAGAGCGGGCATCTGCATTGGCAGCCGAGATTGGTAGCGAGGTTGGCATTCGAACCGAGCTTTACCGCACCACTGGTGGTGTGTTTGAAGTCGATTTAGGTGAAGAGCGGATCTTCTCTAAAATTTTACTGGGTCGCTTTCCTCAAGAGGGCGAAGTGGTGAATATTCTTAAGACACGGTTTGGCCGCTAGGTTAAGATGATCCGAGTAGCTAATTTAGGCGCCGATGTACTGCTGACAAGCTGATTAAGAACTGATTGCTGGATCAAGCACAGTCTCCTTGTGCTGATCGCTCTGGGGCAGAAGTGGAACGAGTAGCCAGCAGGCAAGGGTTGCTAGGGCGCTGACGACAACTAGCGGAGCAAAGACCTCTTTGAAAACATAGGTATAGAGCCGGGCACCGATGTTTATTGAAATCTGTTCAGCAATGTTATAAGAGGCTACTAGAACGGCAATGGTGGTGCTCTCAAAGTCTTTTGGGCTGACATCGGCTGCTAACCCATAAACAAGAAGGATGGCGAGCATCTCAGCAAATCCTCGTAGCAGTTCTAAACACACCGCTGAAGTAGGAGAACCGAGCAGCAAGTAGGCCAAGGTGCTTGTGGTGCCAATCAGCACAGTAATTTTGGCCTGTGTTTGTGGGCTGGTCTTCTTGTCTAAAATCTTGCTGTAGAAAAAAGCACCAGCGATCATGCCGAGCGAAAGCAGCGCTCCGAGCTGGCCGATAAAGACTTGACTGAAAGCCAAGTCTTTAGTTTGGTGAAAGTATAACGGGGTGCCAAATCCCGGGCTGAAGCTCCAACAGCACATGAATAGTGCAACATAGAGCAACCTTTTAAATTGTGTTGGTGCTAGTTTGGCTCGCAGGGCTGGCCATGATGGCGGTCTGCAGTTTGTTTTCTCTTCTTTTAGCAAAAACCAAGAAGAGACGGCTGTTGCTGCGCAGGGAATGGCCGCTATGGCCGAGGCTACAGTTAAGGCCTGGCTGGGAACTAAGTGACCACACAAATAGCCACCCAAAAGAAATGAGCCGATATTGGCGCTGTAATAACTAACCGCCTGCACGGCTTGAAATTTGCGTGTCTCAGCTTGGGGGCGGCCAACTTCGAGGGTGAGTCCGCAGATGATTGCTGTGCTAGCGGCCATACCCATGGCCGTGAGGAACAGGGCGGCTACAAGGAAGCTTAGTGACTGAGGACTTGAGGTCAGTTGTAGCGCCGCTGCTGCGAGATAGCAACTGGCGCTCAGGCCGTAGAAAAGAGTGAGATAAGACTTGCGCCTGTAGCCAGCGAATGGCAATGAGTCGCTCAATATGCCAAAGATCGGTTTGATCATCCAAGGAATCATTAACACTGAAAGCAGAGCCGCTACTTGTGCTGCATTCATAGCAAGAGTCTTGAGCATATAAAACTCAAGGGGCTGTGCCACCAAGCAGAAATGCTGGGCAATTCCTTGGGTTGCATAGGCAATTATTATGTAGGCTAGAAATGCTCTCTTCGTCTTTTCTAAGCTCTCTTTTTCAAATCAGCAAGCATTGTTTCAGCTTTGCGATAGAGCTCTTGTGCTTCGCTATGCTGTGACATTTTGGTGAGGCAGCCAGCTAGGCGCATTAGGCATTCAGCTACGAGTTTGTGCTCTTGGCCGAAGACAGATTCGCGGGCTGTCAGTGCCCCTTGGTAGCAAATTCGTGCTTTCTTGAACAAGCAGGCCTCTTCGTATATAGCTCCAAGTTTGAGTTGGGCATCGGCGTATAGTGAGTGTTTGGGTAGCTTGGCGTGAGGCTGCAAGTAGAGTTCAGCTAATTCTTCTAGCACCTTTTTCATTTTTGCTTTTTCGTTGAGCTTTTGATAGCTAGTAGTGAGCTCATAGAGACAAGCTGCTGTGAGAGCAGGGTCTGTGCTTTGAGCGCGCACTACAACAATGGCTTTGCTCAGTGCTTTTTCTGCCTGAGTGTATTTGGCCAGGCCGTTTAAGCAGTTACCTACGGCAATATATTTGCGTGCGGTTTCTAAATCTTTGTCGCCGTATATGGCCACAGAAATTTTGAGAGACAGGCGCAAATATTTTTCTGCTTCTTTAAGGCGCTTCAGTTGCATCAGAGCTAGGGCCAATTTGCTTGTGAGGCTGATTAACCCGGCGTCCATATCGCCGGCCAGAGAGCGGCGCATGGTAACTGCCTTAGTCAGATGTTGGCAGGCTGTTTCGAAACTTCCTCTTTGCAGATGTAGCGCCCCTAAGTTGGCATAGTTAGTGCAGAGATATTCGTCGCAGTTTTCAGGCAAAGTTTCGTAGATGGCAATAGCGCGTTTGATCGCACCTTCAGCCTCAAGAAACTTGCCGTTATTAGTGAGACATTTTGACAAGCCCCAAAGGCAATCAGCGACAAAGCGATCTTTTGGCCCGGCCCAGTTTTCAGATACATCCATAGACCGGCGAAAATACTTTTCTGACTCGTCATAGCGCAAAAGGTCAGATAACAAGACTGCTAGCGACCATAACACCGATGCTAGGCGCTCAGGGTGGGTTTGGGCATGGAATGTTTCTAGTAAGCGCAGGGCCTCAAGATAAGACTCTTCTGCCTGGGATAAATCACCAAGGCGGTAGCGACAATAGGCCAGTCGACTTAAAGTGTCAGATAGGCGGGCGTCGCTTTCACCAAATGAGCGAGCGACAAAGGCAGCCTGGGCATATTCATCGGCAGCGGTAGCGAAATCTCCATAGGTGCCACTTTCGCGGGCTTTGGCGTAAACGGCGTCAAAGTGACTCTCAGCAAACTGCGGCTCAGTTTGCACGTCTATCTGTTCGTTGACGTCTTTCATTTCTAAGCTTTCCCCAGGCAGCCATTCTAATATGATGACGCCTAAGCGAACTTTGTGCCATCAATTATTACTTTCCACGACTGGTTACTTTTCCAGCGATACAAGACATGTTTTGATTAGAAGCTGATGGCAAAGTTAACGTGCCTTTGTTTGTCATTTTGGGATAGTGCGACTTTTTCGGCTGAGTTTTCTTTGGTTCTTCTTCGACCTTGGCATAGGTGCCCCAATAATTGGCGGTGACGTCACCTTTATGGTGAAGGTTTTGGATGGCATGCATGCGATGTAAAACTGTTGAGACAAAACCAATCACACCGAATGTGCCGAAAAATACTATATCTAGTGAAATCTCCATCTCATGCCTCTTTTCTGAGTCAGAATTTGAACCGTTGAAGCAAATTGGATACCGAATTTAAATTGCTAAGTATGGTGTAACAGACTTCTTGGCAACTGTCTATAGTCGCTTTCGTGAGCTTACGCTAATAACATCTAGCGCAGCTAACGCGCAATTAATCTTTTGCTCGTCGTATAATCGGCGATGAAGTAGCGCAGACTGTCGCGTCGGCTCGAAAGGCCGGTGAGGAAAGTCCGGGCACCATAGGGCTGGTTGCTGGGTAATTCCCAGTGCGCGTGAGCGTGAGGATAGTGCCACAGAAATGAAAACCGCCGCAGCAATGCGGTAAGGGTGCAACGGTGCGGTAAGAGCGTCACCAGCAAGGTCG
>JBAYTY010000013.1:0-151960 GCA_041675385.1 Candidatus Obscuribacterales bacterium | reverse complement strand
GAAACTGTAGTGATAACCCGCTAGCTGTGGATTCTGACTTGAAGCAGCAAGAAATATCGAGCCTACGCAATAGGCAGTCAGACGATAGTAATTAGACCGCCGCAGAGCAATCTGGGCGGTCTTTTTTATTGTGCTCTTATCTCTATTTGAATTGCCGAAAAATGTCCGACTTTCTCAAGAAAATCGGACATTTTGAAACTAGCCAGTAGTCAAAAAAGTGCCGGTGGAGGCGCCCTCATGACAGATAGTCTAAACGAGGCAGCAAGCCAACCGCCGGCTAATTTTTAGAATACCCAAAGCTCTTGGGTGACTAAACCCTTTTTCTATCCAAAATCAAAGATTTTATTTGCCACTCTTCGCAGGAGCCGCCTTGGCTGATTCAGTCTTAGCCTCTGACTTGGCTGCTGCTTTAGCGTCAACTTTAGACTCGGCCTTGGACTCTACTTTGACTTCTGTCTTGGTCTCTACTTTAGCTTCTGGTTTGGCGGTAGCATCAGGATTCTTAAGAGCTTTGTCTCCAGCTTTAGGATCCGCAGGCTTCGCCTCAGTGCCTTTCGCAGGTTCTACTTTTTTTGCATCGCCATCCTTAACAGCAGCCGCATCGGCCTTAGCATCCCCGTCTTTTGCTGCTTCGCCATCTTTGGCGGGCTCACCTGCTTTTCCAGCTTCTCCGTCTTTCACAGCAGCGCCATCTTTAACAGCCTCGCCTTCTTTGCCGGCTTCAACTTCCGGTTCGACAGTAGTGGCTGGCTCAGCCTTAATGGTGCTGGCATGAGGGTCATACTTAAGCGCTTCCTCAACAGCGGAAGCTGAAATCGAGCCATCATCAGCTACTAGGCGGGGGTCAATCTTCACCCCTGCTAATTTTTCAGAGAATGACTGGGCGCCATCAAACACAGGTGGGATAACAATTAAGCCTTTAGTATCGATGTAACCCTGGCGAGCATTGGCAACGCCGACTAAAGCTAATCCTTCAGAAAAATCTTCAGCGTAAGTAAATCTTCTCTTGATAACAGTCTTGCCTTTCTTGTTCATGAAGCCATACTTACCGCGCTTCAAGCTCAAACCAAGCTCATCATGGAAGAAATTACGCGACTGCAAAGCATCACTCATAGACATAGTGCCAATCGTGTCTAAGATGACAAAATCTGAGCCAAAGTAACACTCGGCGACACGGTCATGGAACTGCTTGGCTTGGTCATATTTGAAATCAATTATGACTTTGCCAGTTGGGTCAACGTAGCCCCATTTGCCCATTTTACTGACCGCTGCTAGACCCTCTGAAAATGGACCGACAGCATCATAAGCCGGAGGCACTTTAGGCGCGCCTGTTTTATCGATGAAACCCCACTTGTTTCCCTCTTTGTAAGAGCAATAAATTATGGTATTCGGCTCTAGCGGTCTATTTGCTTCACCGCACTCACCAATTGCCTCAAAGGTTGCTGGGCTAGTTGGAGTCCCGGTTTTGTCAATCAAACCCCATTTGCCATTAAAAGCTTTAACTGCAGCTAAACCCTTAGAAAAGCGGGTTACTTCTTCATATTGCCGTTCAATAATAAATTTGCCAGTGTTGTCAATAAAACCCCAGCGTGACGAAAGGTCGGCTGCGGCCAAGCCATCAGAGAAAGGCAATACTCTTCGAAACTGAGGCTTGATGACGAATTTGCCCGTGTGATCAATAAAACCCCACTTAGGGCCCAACTCTATCGGTGCTTGTGAAGCCTCTTCCTTCTTGCCGCAGGCTCCCAGTGACATCACTAGCATTAGTGAAGTAATAATGTGCCTAGCATTAACGTGCTTAAAATTTCGCGACATCTTGAGTATTCTTTTTTCCTAGTTAGAGCGACCATACAAATAATAAGCTGTCTTGGATACTATTGTCCAAGATCTTGAAAGATCTGCACCATTTACAGTGCAGAGTCTTTTTCCCTGGTGTTTTGTATGATGTGTTACTACCGCAGAGAGATACTACAAAAGATATAAATGGCTAATTACTTACTTGAAATTGGTGTGGAAGAGCTGCCAGCGGGCTTTGTACCGGAGGCGGAAGAAAGACTTAGAGAACTACTCCGAGCCAACCTCACCGAAGCCAATATTGCCTTCAAGCAGATTCGCTCCTATTCAACCCCGCGGCGCCTAACCGCTTTGGTTGAAGAGATTGCTGCCATGCAGACCACCACTGAAAAGAAGGTAAAGGGACCGGCTGTCAAAAGTAGTTTCGACGCCAACAACAAGCCCACACCTCAAGCTGAAGGATTCGCCAAGAAGCATGGTTTAACAGCAGCAGAGCTTTCGCGTGAAGAGGTTGGCGGTGTCGAGTACTTGCATGCAGTAGTTGTAAACAGCGGCAAGGCTACACAAGAAGTATTGCCTGAATTGGTAAACAAAGTTATAGGTCAAATTTCAGGTGAGCGCCTGATGCGCTGGGGTGATTGTGAAGTCAAATTCTCTAGACCGCTTAGGTGGCTAGTCTCCCTGCTAGATGACAAGCTTGTTGATATTACTGTAGCTAATTTCAAAAGTGGGCGCTTAACAAGAGGCCACCGCATTTTGCATCCAGGTGAAGTTTCCATTGCCCATGCAGACAAATACGAAGAAACTCTGAAAGAAGCATTTGTTATTGTTGATCCAGCCAAGCGCCGAGAAATGGTCGAGGTCCAAGTAAGCGCCAGAGCATGTGAACTAGGCGGCTCAGCTCCGCAACTGAAATCAGGCCTGCTTGACGAAGTTGTCAATATAACAGAATGGCCAACCGCTCTTGTTGGTCAATTCGAAGATGACTATTTAACGCTTCCAGCAACATTGATTGAAACGATCATGATTCATCACCAGCGTTATTTTCCAGTAGAAGCCAAAGAGCAAAACGATCCATCGAATCGAACGCTTCTACCTTACTTCATCACTATCACTAACAACAACCGCACAGAAGCGGCACCTCATATCAAACAAGGCAACGAAAGAGTTCTGAGAGCAAGGCTCGCCGACGGCAAGTTCTTCTTCTTTGATGATAGTAAGGCCAAACTAGAAGACCGTTTACCTGCGCTTGCTAAATTGACATATCAAGAAGGCCTCGGCAGCTACGGCGACAAGACTGACAGATTGAGCCAATTAGCAACTGTTTTAACCAATAGCGAACCGGCTAGCAGCGTGCTCTCAAATCACGAAAAAGATAACTTGGTGAGAGTTTGCGAATTGATGAAGCTCGATTTAGTCAGCAATTTAGTGAGAGAGTTGCCTGAATTGCAAGGATATGTCGGCAGCTGGTACGCCAAAAGAGAAGGCGAACCGTTTGAAGTAGTGCAGGCAATTCTCTCGCATTATGCTCCGCGCACCAGCAATGATGCCATTCCCCAAGATCGTCTTGGTCAGCTAGCGGCGCTTCTAGACAAATTGGACCACGTGGTCGGACTTTTCGCCTTAGGTAAAAAACCTACTGGGTCCTCCGATCCATATGCATTGAGACGCAATGCCCAAGGCCTAATTGACATTGTTGTCGACGGTCTAACTGACTTGCCAATCAACATCACAACCTTGATTGCAAGCTTGCTCATGGCCTTTGAGCCACTTCTGGAAAGACCGTCGCACGCTGACAGCAATGGCAAAGACAAAAACGGGAAGAAATTCGACAACGAAGCCACTGCAGCAGAAGTCAAAGACTTTATTATGCAGCGCCTCAAGGGTAAATTGCTTGATTGTGGCTATGGCAAAGAAATAGTTGAAGCAGTGCTTGGTGCTCGTGATCCTTTGGCCAATATCAGCGATGTAATGGTTCGGATGAATACGGTCAAGCACATGGTTTCAGCTCCTGGAGCTGGTGACCTTATGCGAGTTGGAATCAGAATAGGAAATATCCTCAAGCCCGAGTCACCAGATATAGTGCAGGCAGATGCCCTGAGCGGCGCATCCGAGAAAGCACTCTGGGAGGCTTTCCAGAAAAATGTTAAGGCTAATTGGGAGCGCGGCAGCAATCCCGATTCGTTCACTCTGCCAAGCACAGAAGCTGAATATCAATCACTACTTGATTTATTGCGCAATCTCACACCGTACATTGACAGTTTCTTTGAAGACACCTTAGTCAACGATGAGGACTTGGCAAAGCGTAATAATCGCCACGGCATTCTCAAGAATATCGACCGCTACTTCCGCGCCTTGGCAGACTTTACAAAACTGCAGGCACTGACTAACTAAAGCAATTTACAAGGCTGAGGTTACTTCAGCATTCAGGCATAAAAAATGACTTTGCAATTTGGCTCCAAAATTAAAACAGCATTGGCGCAGAAAAAAACGCCGGCTTCAGCACTAGCTTTAGCGCTTGCCCAAGCGCTCATGCTCATACTAAATCTAGTTCTGATTTCCCCAGTATCAGCAATCAATTCAGATCTGCCACCAGAGTCAATGTGCGTGCCTCTATTGGCTAAGGAGAATTCAGTTAGCACCTATGTGCCTTCTGAAGCAGCGGAAGGATCAGGAATAGCCGTCAATATAATTTACTGCGCCAAAGCTCGCTACAAAGATGGTGCCCCTGTTGCTGTGGTGGCACCAGGTGGGGTTGGAGCTGACGGGCTCGGCTTCAACATGCACGCCGCACAAGTAGGAGCTGTCGAAGTACGTTTCGCCTTTCCTGGAGGCGGCACCCCTCAGTTTGGCACGAAAGGCACATTCGACAATCGCGGCACACGCTCTGTCGAGGCTTTTCGCGATGTTTTGCTATTTGCTGGTGGGCGCAAGACCGACTACAAAGGTCGTTCCATTGAAGAGTTAATGGCTCCAGTTATTAAGGTAAATCCGTCTAATTTGGGCATTGTTGGTTGGGATAATGGTGGCAACATTGCTTTAGTGACCTTGGCTAAATTTGGCATAAACCTAAAGGAGGCTTCGGCTCAAGAGGCGCAACCGAAGGACGTTATAGATTTCGTCAAATGGCTAGCATTGTATGAAGCACCTGTTGGCTCTATGTTCTCTCCTGCCAATTTAGGCTCTGCATCTGATTTACTGCGCAACAAGCACTACAGAGAGGGCTCGGCAGCTACGGGCAATCTTTTGATCGACTATCGCAAGTTGAAATGGAAAGAACGTGCTTTTCGCAATCCCAATAAATTTTCAGGAAAGAAACGTGGTTTGCCTGGCATAAAAGGTGTGCTTTTCTTTGACGATAACGACAACGATATCTGGGAAGAGTCGAAAGAGTATGCCTTCAACCCCGCTCTCGATACAGAATTGACCAAGCAATATTTCCCACCGCAGGTCACGGCTGCCTGTGAGAGGCTGAAAGTTTTCGGCGATCAGTGGCCGACAAACGTAGCCACAGTTGTCCAGGCTGAAGAGTACTTCAGCGAGCGCGACGGCTCTTCGTACATCCCAGAGATCACAAGCAAATTTCCCAAACTGCTGGTGAGTATGTTTGCTTCAGCGGTTGATCATAGCCAACAGCAACTTGATCATCCTCATATATGTTTTCTCTACAATCTCTTTTTGACAAACAAAGTGCGCTGGTTGAGGCTAAACCCAGACCCTTGCTATGTGGCGGCTATTTCTGGAATGAGCGCGTTCAATTTCGTCAACAACAAACCAAATCATCCCCTAGACCCTTCCGCCCTACTGACTCAACTTGAGCCAGAGGGAACAGTTCCCGACTATGTCTGTATGCAAGCGATAGTTGCAGAGTTGGTCGATAGACTGAAAACCCGTAATTTGGTCTATCCCATTAGCCAACCATTAGCCCCTTACAACAACGGAGCCGCTGAAGCTAAGGCTGAAGCCGAAGCTAAGCATAAAGCTGCCATTGAAGCGGCCTCAAAAGCCGAGAAGTTCAATGACATGGGGCCTGAAGGCATAGAAGAGAGCGAGAAACTTAAGCCTGGAACTAATTCTAAGGCCCAAGACCTACCTAAATCGCCACTCAAAGCTCCGCTTAAATCACCTGGGCAAAAACCCCATAGCTCTCCCGATAGCGCAAACAAAAGTGGTAAAAAAAGGAATTAAAAGTAGCCTGTGCTAGTATCTTTACTAGTGTCATTGAGGAAATTGTCATGATCAATCCCGTTACCGTTGGCGTCTTATTTGGCATCGCACTGCTAGTTTTTGGCCCTAAAAAATTGCCCGAGCTAGGCAGATCTCTTGGTCAGGGTATCGGTAACTTCAAAAAAGCCTTAACCGATGCTCAAGAAGAAGTAGCTACAGCAGTAAAAATCGAGCCCAAGACAATCGAAGCTAATCCTGTTGCTCCATCTGAAAACACGGAACCTAACAGCCAGACTTAATGGCCAAATTTGAAGTCGTATCCAAATTCTCGCCTGCTGGCGACCAGCCTCGTGCAATTGCTCTGCTTGAAAAGGGCATCGAAGCACAGATGCCCTATCAGACTTTGCTTGGAGTAACGGGCTCGGGCAAAACTATGACCATGGCCCAGCTCATTGCTGAGACTCAAATGCCAGCTCTAGTCTTGGCCCATAACAAAACCCTGGCAGCTCAGCTCTGCAATGAAATGAAAGAGTATTTCCCCAACAATGCAGTGGAATACTTCATTTCGTATTACGACTACTACCAACCAGAATCGTATATTCCTTCAACTGATACTTTTATTGAGAAAGAAGCAAGTATCAATGATGAGATAGATAGGCTCAGGCACTCAACCACACGCTCTTTATGGGAGCGCGACGACGTAGTTGTAGTCGGTTCTGTTTCGGTAATTTATGGTCTTGGTCTGCCAGAACGCTATCTCGCTGCAGCTCTTGATTTGACCGTAGGGCAAGAAGTAGACCGCCAGGATGTTTTGCGTCAACTAGTGCACATTCATTATGACCGCAACGACATGGTGGTTGAGCGCGGGCGCTTTAGGGCACGGGGAGAGATTCTTGAAGTGTTTCCCTCTTATGAAGAACGGATCGTCAAAGTCGAGTTCTTTGGTGATGAAATAGAAAGAATAGCTTTGATCAATCCAGTCACTGGCGAAATCGAAGAGCTCAAAGAAAACATCAAAATCTATCCAGCTAAGCACTATGTAGCCGAAGAAGAAGATATTGAGCGCGCCATAGACGCCATTGAAGCTGAGCTTTTAGACCGCACTAATGAATTGATTGGCCAGGGCAAATTGGTAGAAGCTCAGCGGCTTAAACAGCGCACTCGCTTTGATCTAGAGATGCTGAAAGAAGTTGGCTACTGCAATGGCATCGAGAACTACTCACGCATATTAGAAGGAAGAGAAGCGGGCACTCCGCCTAAAACACTGATTGATTATTTTGTGCGCAAATACGGCAAAGATGGCTTCATCACCTTTATTGATGAGTCGCACGTCACTGTTCCCCAAATTCGCGGCATGTTTCATGGCGATAGAGCGCGCAAAGATACACTCATAGACTATGGTTTCAGATTGCCCTGCGCACGAGACAACAGGCCGCTTACACCCGATGAGTTTTTCGAGAGAGTGGGTAAAGTAGTATTCGTGTCGGCTACGCCTGGTGACTGGGAAGTAGCTGAAAGCCAACAAGTTGTTGAACAAATAATTAGACCAACTGGGCTTGTAGACCCGATTATTGAAGTGCGTCCGATCACTGGACAAATAGATGACTTAATTGGCGAAATCAAAAAACGTGCTGCTGCCAATCAAAGAGTATTAGTCACTACTTTAACAAAGCGTATGGCTGAAGACCTAACTGAATACCTCTCTGAACTAGGTATAAAGGTGCGCTGGTTGCACTCTGATATTAAAGCCATAGAAAGAGTTGAGCTGCTGCGTGACTTGCGTCTTGGCGTTTTTGATGTGCTTGTTGGTGTAAACTTGCTGCGAGAAGGGCTAGATCTTCCTGAAGTAACTTTGGTCGCCATTATGGAAGCAGACAAAGAAGGATTTTTGCGAGCAGAAAGATCACTTGTGCAAACCATTGGTCGAGCAGCCAGAAACACCGAAGGTCGCGTCATTATGTACGCCGACAAGATGACCGATTCGATGACCAAAGCAATTAGAGAAACAAACAGAAGGCGCACAATTCAAATTGCTCATAATACCGAGCATGGTATTACCCCTACTACTATTGTAAAAGATACGGGGAACTCCCTACTCGAAGCTTTGCGAGGCAAAGGTGATGGCAACGACCTAGTCGAGCGCCTCAGGCTGCCGTCTACCAAGGAAGAGCAAGAAAGAATGATTGCTGATTCGGTGATGGAACTTACCGAGAAAGATTTGCGCACGGCGATCAAGCGAGTAGAAAAAGAGATGAAAGATGCGGCCCGCGAACTCAATTTCGAACTGGCTGCCGAACTTAGAGATCAATTAAAAGTCTTACATGAACGCTCGGCTCATCTGCGAAAGCAAAGCTAGCAAAGCCTTTCGGGATTTGCAATAGTTTTGCATATGCATTTAAACTCACTTAACGAAACGGGCACAGTAACCAAAGCGCACTTATACTAGCCTTAAGGCGTTGCCAAGCAATAAATCTGGAGGCTCTTACGTATTTACCCCAATGGTGTTTCCCTGAATAATTACGGAAATGTTTAGATCCCACTTGGATACGTAAAACGCACTTAGGATGAAATTGTCGATCAAACCTTAACTACTCAAAACTCTTACCTCATCCATATCAAATGGTCCTTCCGGGGACATGAAGTCATATAAAGAACGGATGCACAGGTAAACGCTTTGACAGACTCGTTGGCACCAGTAACAGAAGCAATTCACGAGGAACCTCATGGCTAAAAGCAAGTCCCCGGATACCGAGCGCGGCATGAACAATGGCGTCCTAGTAGAGGACGAAAACATCGCTAAAAGAAACGAGCTAGAAGAGCTCGACCTCATTGACGAAGATGATAAATTCACCATCCTAGACGATGAAGAAAATGATCTTGATGATGATGATGAACCAGTAGAGCTGCCCTCTGCCAGAGAAGTTGCAACCGAAGATTCAGTGCGCTTATATCTAAGAGAGATTGGACGCATACAACTTCTAAAACCAGACGAAGAAATTGAACTAGCCCGCAAAATTTTGCAGGGCGACATGATGGCAAAACGTAAGCTTGTACAAGCTAACTTGCGTTTAGTTGTATCAATCGCTAAGAAGTACATTGGACGCGGTCTTTCCTTCCTCGATCTAATTCAAGAAGGCAACCTCGGTCTAATTCGGGCATCAGAAAAGTTCGACCATGAAAGAGGCTATAAGTTCTCAACTTACGCCACATGGTGGATTCGTCAGGCCATCACCAGAGCTTTGGCAGATAAGTCACGCACCATACGTGTACCTGTACACATGGTTGAGACCATCAACAAGCTCAAGAAAGTAACAAGACAATTGGCTCAAGAACTCAATCGCAAACCAACAGAACAAGAGTTGGCCAAGTCGATGGATGTATCTATTGTAAAACTACACGAGATCATCAAAGCAGCAAAAGAACCAATTTCGTTAGAGACACCAATCGGCAAAGAAGAAGATTCACGCCTCGGTGACTTCATTGAAGATGCTGAAACCGATAGACCTGAAACCACTGTCACCCATGAGCTTCTGCGCCAAGATTTGGCCAAGATGCTCAATGAATTGACCCCACGTGAACGCGATGTATTGCGTCTGCGCTTCGGTCTAGATGATGGTCGTCAAAGAACACTAGAAGAAGTTGGTCAACTGTTTGCCGTAACTCGTGAGAGAGTGAGACAAATAGAGTTCAAAGCACTAAGAAAGCTGAGACAACCAGGCCGCTCTTCAAGATTGAGAGAGTACCTCTAAAGAGAATCATTAGGCCCGGTTAACTTAGACCGGGCCTAATACTTTTTTATCTTCTAGTTGATAGCACCGCACATTTTGCCTTAGCTCTTATACTAGATGACAACTGTAGGTGCACAATGATTTTTGGCAATAACGACGGCTCTAATAATAACCCTGGGCAAGACGACAATGAGAATCTTGGAACTAATCGCCTAGACGATGATCTCGACTATCTCTATGGCGAACGCCAAGAGAGGCCCATTTATGCCTCGCGCTCAAGCTTGAGTGCTGAACCGCTTCCGACCCATAGCAGTTATCGAAGCCATGATGTCGCCAGTGATGCTAACTTGCTGCTCGACAAAGAATGTCAGCTAGAGACTCAGTCAGGCTTCATGCTGGTATTTAAAGGCGCTAAAGACAAAGCTACTCTATCTGTGAGACGCAAGGTTGGCACACCGCCATCAAGCGCTGTCACTCTCACCCCTGATGAGCTGCGAAGACTTTCTAACCTAGTGGGCGAACTTTCTCCAGAGCCAGCCTCTAGACAGCGAGTAGCTGTCGGTTCCGAACGCCCACCAGCTGAATCCGATTTCGATTCTTTTGTTGCTCGGGAATATCCAGAGCTGGCCCAACGCAGACGAATCAAAAAAGCTTTCCCCATTAGTGTTCCCGAGGCAATATTTGAACTGGTCACCCAGAAAAAGTTGTTGCTCTTAGCTGGCTTGGCTCTTGCTGTTTTAGTTACAACTGCCGTATCAACGGTGCTATTCCTCACTTCTAAACCATTTGCTGGTGCTCCAGTCGCTTCTGCACCTAGCGCTACTAAGGCTGGGCTAGCAGGCAGTCTGTCACTAGAAGAGACTGCTCGAACATTCGTTCTCGACATGCTTAACTTCCGCAAAGATAGTTATCGCCAGGCACAAATTAAGGCGATGGCAATGATGACTCCCGATTTAGCCACGCGCTATTGGAATGAAACCAATTTTCCCCTCAGCAGAAGCCAATTGAGAGCATTGCCTCAAGATCAAGAAGTACGGATAGAATCAGTTGTGCCCACGACTATTTCGCCCGGAAATTATCAAGTAGACGTCAAAGGAAATTTGATCGGAGCGTCAGGAACGGCACCCACAGCAGTCGTAATCCGCCTATCAATCATCCAAGATGCCAGTGGCAAACTGCTTGTTAGCGAACAAAAAGATATAACTTCTCAAGCTACTGAACAAGCTACGGTGGCAGCAATTGAAACATCTCAAACGGCTACAACTACAAGCCCTGTTTCTCCCGAGCACCACTAGATAGAAATTGGCGAAGCCAGTAGACAGTGCTCAAGCCAATTAGAGCACCAATGGCGTCTACTCCAGAATCAAACAAGCTGGCACTGCGACCGGGCACAAAAGCCTGATGCCACTCATCGGAGAGGGCATAGATCACAGCTAGAGCGAAAGCAAGCAAATAGTTCTTGAGGTTGTTCTTCGGCTTTTGTTCTGCTCCTTTTACTTGTTCTGCTCCTTTTACTTGTTCTGCTCCTTTTACTTGTTCTGCTTCGCGCTGCGGCATCAAAGAACCAACTAGAGCAGTTTGATAAAGCACTGCCAATACAGCAAATTCGAACATATGAGCAAGCTTACGAATAGGCACGTTGGCATCTTGCAGATAGGCTTCGGTGTAGGCTCCAGAATTGGCCTGGCTAGAGAAAGCAAATATCACAGCCATCCAAAGCAAGGCTAAGCCCCAAAAGAAAGAGCGGCCGAAAAAAAACTTGAATGACTTACTTCCGCCTTGAAACACTGTTGTCATCCTTGAGGTAAAAACGCCATGGTCTTTCGACCGCCTTACTAATGCCAATGCGCGAACTTATGGCTACATCTTCATCGGCGATACTACGACCGGCCTTGATATAGAGCTGCTGCTTGTCATCAAATAGTGGCAGGCCATTAAATTTCAAATCAATCTGCAATTGCCGACAGAGTTTACCCGGGCCGCTAAGTAGCTTTTCTTTGCCCATTTTCTCCCGCTCTGCCAAGGCCCTAATCAGTACCGCTCCGGCAATGCCGTCCACCTCAGTAACAACATTTAGACAGTAATACATGCCATAGATAAAATAAATATAGGCGTGCCCAGGTGGTCCAAACATCACCTCACAACGAGGGCGGCGACCACCATAGGCATGACAAGCCGGGTCATCCGCCGTGTAAGCTTCCACTTCAACAATTTCGGCCTCAATTCTACTTTTCTCAAATTGCCGCACCAAAGTCTTGCCCAATAAAGTTCGAGCCACAGTCAAAGTGGGCTGCTCAAAAAAATCATCAGGTAGAGATTTAGGGACCATATTCGCTATCGGCTCTATATCTATTTGACAATAAACTTCTACAAAACTGTAGAAAGGCTCAAATCTAATGCCCTATCGGCTCAAATACAGGACAATTGAAAGCACCATACAAGTTTTAGGATAGCAATTATGTGCGGCATAGTCGGGTACCTCAATTTAAATGGTGAGCCACTCACCGAAAAAGACAATCACCTTGGTGCGATGTGCCACAGCATTGCCCATCGCGGCCCAGATGAAGAAGGGATGAAGCTGATTGGCCCAGCCGCTATCGGCATGACGCGCCTGGCAATCATCGATGTTTCGGGTGGCCAGCAGCCCATCGGCAACGAAGACGGTAAGGTCTGGATTGTTTTCAATGGCGAAATCTATAACTTCCAAGAGCTGCAAGAGCGAGTTCTCTCACTGGGCCATACTCTTGTCACCAAGTCTGATACCGAATGTATAGTGCACCTATACGAAGAATACGGCACTGGTTGTCTGCAATATCTTGAAGGCATGTTCTCCTTTGCCATCTTTGACTCACGCAAACAAAGGCTCTTCATTGCTCGCGACCGCCTAGGCGAGAAACCATTGCACTACGGAGTATTCGACGGCACCTTTATTTTCGGCTCTGAGATTAAGGGCATTCTCACTCATCCAAAAGCCAGGCGCGAACTCGACAGCTTGGCTATGCAGAAATATTTAAGCCTAGAGTATGTGCCCAGCCCCCATTCAATTTTCAAGGGAATAAGTAAGCTGCCACCGGCTCACTATATGGTTGTTGAAAGCGGCCAAATCAAAATTGAACGTTATTGGCTGCCCGATATTAAAACTGAGAAAATTTCTGAGGGCGAAGCTCAAGAAGAGCTTGTACGCCTACTCAAGCGCTCTATAGAACTAAGACTAATTTCAGAAGTGCCCCTTGGTGTATTTCTCTCGGGCGGCATTGATTCTTCGTGTATAGCAGCCCTGGCTAGCCAATTCTCTAGTTCGCCAGTGAAAACCTTCTCAATTGGTTTTGACGACAAGTCATTTGACGAATCATCTCATGCTCTAGCCGTGGCCAAACATATCGGAGCTGACCATGAAGTAGTGACGTTCTCGCCAGAACTTGGCTTTGAAACACTTTCAGAGCTGTGGGAAGTTCTTGATGAACCCTTAGCCGACGCCTCCATAGTGCCGACTTATTCACTCTCTAAAATGACGAAAAAGCACGTCACAGTGGCCTTGGCTGGAGAAGGTGGCGATGAGCTGTTTGGCGGTTATCCGACCTATCAGGCCCATAAATTTGCCCCAATGTGGGGCTTAATGCCCCAAGCATTGCGTCAAGGCCTGCTTGAGCCAGCTCTAAATTCTTTACCTGTAAATATGAACAACCTCAGTTTCGATTTTAAGGTTAAGCGTTTCATTGGGGCAGCGGCAGAACCAGCTGTGCGCCGCCATCTCAGGTGGATGGGCTCAATTAGAATGGCCGACCAGCCGCAGCTACTGATGCCAGAACACCAAATTTTGACTGAGACTATGGAAGAAAATATTCTCGGTGACCTGCCACTCGTGCACCTCAATGGTCACTCGCCAAGGGGCAGCGTCCATGATGTTATTAACAACATCATGCGTCTTGACATGACGACTTATCTACCAGACGACCTATTGGTTAAGTCAGACAGGGCTTCTATGGCAGCCTCGCTAGAAGTACGCTTGCCTTTCTTGGCCTATCCCTTGGTCGAATTTGCCTTAAAGTTACCGCCAGAGCTAAAAGTACACGGATTGACAACCAAATATCTACTGAAGAAGGCCGTGGCGCCCTATTTACCCGAATACATCATGAAGCGACCCAAGAAGGGCTTTGGCATCCCTGTTGCCAAATGGCTGCGGAATGAGTTCCGTCCCGTGGTAGATGAATTATTAGGAGAGTCGTTTATAAAGCGGCAGGGCATTTTCCAGTGGCCTTACATCAATCGTCTAGTTCAAGAGCACATGAGTCAAAAAGCCGATAGACGCAAAGAGTTATGGACACTGTTGATGTTTCAGTGGTGGTGGAAGAAATTCTTCGTCTAATGGCTAACAAGTAAGAAAAGAAGCAAAAAAGAGATTATTTGTGGAAACCGAAAGCAGACAGGCCGAACCAGCACCCGCTGGGCCAGTACCCAAGGAAGAATTCTTGGATGCTGTGCAACGCCATATTTGCCAAGTTTTAGGCTTTGATTTTGGTTTTATCGATTTAGTCTCAGGACACGAGATCGTAAATGTCATTACTTTCTCCGGTGAAGACGAAAAGAGCGAAGAAGAAGCACGTAAGTCAGTAAAAAACTTGACTGATGAAAATAAACAACCACTAGCGGTGGCAAATTCATTGGTGGCACAAAAAGTCAAATCAACTTTGCGCCCTTGGTTAGGCCGTGCTTTTTCAACTATTGATGGCGAAACCCAAGAATTTCCTTATGCCATTGTGCCAGTGATGGCAGATTCATCGCAGAGAGCCGGCAATGTCAAAGGCCTAATTCGGGTTATTTCTTTTGATGCATCTCGTGAAGTCACTAACCAAGATTTGCAGACACTGCGCTTAATGGGCGAGCACTTGGCCAATCGCACCCAGCTATTTTTCCAAGCAGCTGGAGAACATGAGAAAGTTTTGCAACCAACTGCCACAAAAGCAGAGCAGCTAGACATAGATCACGTTTTGATTCTGCACTCGAATCGAGTAGTAAGGCGCCGCTTCTCTCGCACCCTAGGCGAAAAATATCGAGTGCTTGAATCTGACTCAGAAGAAAAATCCCTGCAAATTCTTTCTGAAAACAGAGTCGACTTAATTATCGTCGACAGCAATATTTCTGGATCCACTGGTTTTGGCTTCTGCAAAGTCATCAAAGAATCCGCCGATTTCAAACACATTCCTGTGATCATCGTCACTCCAGACAGCAACCCATCAGCCCGAGTAGAAGGCCTTGTAGTTGGTGCCGACGACTGCCTCACCGATTCTTGCTTTGACTCTGAGCTAATGGCAAGGGTGCAATCTTCATTGCGCCATAGAAAAATTGAAAAAGAGTTAGCTGTGCAATTGCAACTCTTAGAAGACTATGCCCAAAGGCTTGAGAAAGCCCATGAACAGCTCTCGCAAGATAGACAGTCGCAGCTACAGCGCAATACATTGCTGGAACAATTGCGCCGAGAATCTGACATTTTGCGCAATCAAGAGTCGCTATTACACCGCATCAGCAATACCATTAGGCGATCATTCACTATCAAAGAAAATCTGGCAGAAATGCTAGAAGAGCTGTCTGGCTATTTTGGCCTTGATTGTTGTTTTATCGTTCTGCCTTCAGAAGAAGAGCCAGAAGACTCGCTTAGAGTTGAATATGTCACTGATGAGATTTACCGCATCGTCGAATATGGACGCGATTTAAAAACTCTTGAACTTTATAGCAAACTGTTCCAGGCCGACCAAGCAATCATCGCCAATGACGTTGCCAACGACCGTAGGCTTGACCCCTTCAGAGAAGAGGTCTTATCAGGTTATAACATCCTTTCTCTCTTCTATATTCCTGTGCACTACGGTGAAAAGTTACTGGGTTTGTTGGTTGGCTACAAAGGCGAAATTCCTGCCAACTGGAACCGTGTCAACGAAGCTTTTATGAAATCAGTGGCCGACCAAGTGGCCTCGGGTGTAACCAATGCCAGACTCTATGCCCGAGTGCAAAGGCAAGCTACCACAGACGGTCTTACTACTTTATACAACCACCGCACCGGCCAAGAAAAACTGACAGAGCAACTGCGTATGGCCGAGCGCTATCAAAGACATCTTGCGGTGTTAATGGTTGACGTCGATCACTTCAAATCAATCAACGATAACTACGGACACCCGGTTGGTGACACTGTGCTCAAAGCCGTTGCCAGGCTAATCAAGAACAACTGCCGCGACGTTGATACTCCTATTCGCTATGGCGGCGAAGAATTTATGATTGTCTTACCTGAAGTCAATCAAGAAGGCGCCCACGTGGTGGCAGAACGTATTAGAAAGTCACTGGCCTCTGAAGTAATATTGCACGACGGCATCAATCTATCAGTGACAGCTAGCCTTGGTATTGCCATATTTCCGGATGACGCCGCCGATCAAGCTCACTTGTTAGAACTGGCAGACAAAGCCCTTTATCTCTCCAAGCGGCTTGGTCGCAACCAGGTACACACAGCCTCAGACTTAATGTTCGAGCCACGTGAACTCAAGGCCGGCGGTGAGAAATCAGCAGAAGAAGTCTTATCTCAAATTACGACAGACGGCAAACACACTTTGGTATTAGAAGACTTTGTCGCCCCAACTGTTTCACTTGAAGCGCAGAACAAAGAAGAGCTGGTACCTGAAGTTGTAGAAATGGTCAAAGCTCTTGCTCAAAATCTCTATGCCCGTTCTGACTACAATAAAGCGCACCATTTAGAGGTGGCGCGCATGTCAGAGCTTTTAGGCAAAGTCATGGGGCTGTCAGCCACTCAAATAGAGCAAATTCGTGTGGCTGGCTTGCTGCATGATGTGGGCACATTGAAGCTGCCCACTGAACTACTGACGAAACCAGGCCACTTCACTAGTGAAGAACGGGAGATGGTCAATCAGCATCCAGTGCTTGGTGCTCAGCTCCTGCGGCCAATTAGAGCCTTAAAGGATATTTGCGAGATTCTAGAAAATCACCACGAACGCTGGGATGGTACAGGATTTCCTAGCGGTCTCAAAGGTGAAGACATCCCTCTTGCAGCCCGAATTGTAGCGATCGTAGATAGTTACCATGCCATGATTTCAGATCGTCCGTACCGCACAGCAATGACACACGATCAAGCTGTAGCGACCCTTAGACAAGGGGCTGGATCTCAGTTTGATCCATTTTTAGTTGATATTTTCATTGCCGTGCTCACCAATTTACGACAACAGCAACCGTAGCAACAGCAACATGAAGTTACTAAAGAGTAAGACTTTGAATATCATTCTGGCGGTAACCGCTTGTCTCCTTCTGGCACTATACCTTTTTCTAGCCCCGCGTTTTCACCCTGACTTAGTCAACCAAATTGCTTTCCATCCAGCTCCGGAGCCAGAAGATACAGAGGCTTACCTGAAGCAATTTGCACCAGATAGACTGACAATCGACAATAGAATTTCGGCTCTCTTTTTCAAAAACCCCAACTCTAACCTGGTCTGCATCTACTCCCACGGCAATGCTGATTCGATGATCTATCGCGCCTATAAAGCAGAGGCACTGAGAGCGGCAGGCCTCTCAGTTTTGATGTACGACTATTCAGGCTATGGCAAGAGTGTCGGCAAACCTTCTTTTAGCGTGGTGGCAGAAGATGGCAAAGCCGTTTATGACTATCTAACTAACACCATGCACTACAAACCAAGCCAAATAGTGCTCTATGGTGAATCGATTGGTGGTGGTGTTTCTTCTGAAATTGCCAGACACGGTGATTCGTGTGCCCTGATTCTCGACTCTACATTTTTGGCACCAGCCACTTGGGCTAAAGATCGCATTGCCGCTTTGCATATTTTTCCTGAGCAACTAATACTAGCTCCATCTCTCAGTGTCGAGGCTCTTTTTCCAGCCTATAAGGGCGCTGTGCTTGTTTTAAAACCAGGCAATGATCAGGTCATTCCCACCAGCCATTCTGATCGGCTTTTTGTCTTAGCATCGGGTCAAAAAACGCTGGTGACATTGCCCCACAGCCCCCATGGCATAGTGGACGGCACTGACTTAGAACTATATAAAAGTACGCTTAAGGCCTTTGTAGACAAGTACCTACTTGCCCATCATTAGCTCCATAGCCTCATTGGAGCTACCTGATTCTAATGTCTCTTGCATTTCTTTGGCTGGCTTGAGATTGTTGGGAATAGCAAAATCTGACAGTGGCAGAGTGGTCTTAAATACTTTTGCCGTGATCAAATAGCTTACGTGTACTTCTTCTGCGCTGTCATAGTCAACAGTGAAAGGAAACAATCCCACCTTCGGCAGAGCGTACAGCCTTTCCATCATTGCGGCTTGACTCTTATTGTAAGCAAGCTGGTCAGAGCCAATGAAGTTTAGCTTAAGTGGAGAGCCACCACTGGTCTCATGCTTGGCAAACTTTGCCTTCTGAGCTTTACAGAATGCAGCAGTACTCTCAAACTTACGCAGTGGCAGTCCAAATTTTGTAGTCTCTCCAGCTGGCTGCAGTTTCACGTCTTCAAGGGTGAAAGAGAAGAGAGTCATAGAGGTACTAAAACAATTGCGAAATTTCTCGAAGGGAACACGGTAGATTTTCCCCGAACTTCCACTGTAGCAAACCACTTCTTTGTATGGAGGCAAAAGCAAGCAGATCAGACCCTGCTTTTTCACTATCATCTTTATGCCAGCGGAGCTGAGATAAACATCACAGTCGCCAAACATGCGGCAGTTTTGAAAAAGAGCTAGGGCATCGATCCGTTTAATTGGCACTTTGGCTGGTGGGTTAGCCGATGGGAGTCTAGAAGGTGGAAGTTTAGAAGGTGGAGCCTTGGCCTCAGCCTCAGAAACTAAGGTACAGCTTAAAAGTACTAGGACAAGAATCGATAAAAACCAGCGCAACTTAGTATTCATGGATAAAATAAAAAACAAGCAGTGACAAACCTGAGATCTGTCCATAGCATAGATCATTTGCCATAGAACATTAAGTTCTATTGACAAGCCCTGAAAGCGGTCGTATTATTGGTTCACACTGAATAATTGCCCCCACAAGCCTTTTGCAGGTGCCAGATTCTTACTTATAGAGTCTTACTAGCAGTTACTTACTAATGCGAGCAACTTAATATGAGATTACGCGGTTTAGCCCTTATAGCAACGCTATACCTTATTTGCCAGGTAGGCCCCATGAGCCAACCAGCTAACGCTCAGAGCTTCATGGACTCAATTATTCCGGGTCAGGTTGTCTCGCCAGCTGTCTATAACCTATTACCGCCTCAACTGAGAGCCTTAGTTAGAGTGGCAGGGCAAGCCGGTGGCAACCCTGCTCTCAACGCCCGAGGCTTACCGCCAACCAATCTCGATAGTTTTGTTTATCAAGCCGGCGGTAGGGCTGAAGACATTTATGGCGATGAAGGAGTGAACGGCCTTCCCCCTATTGACAGCTTCACCTCGCAAAACCGCATTAACTCTGGTATTTTCGGCACCAGAAACGCAGGATTGACCACTGGCCACGGCAGTATCATGCCTGCCGCCTGGGGTGGTGATGAGTATTGTCACGGCACAGAGTGGGTTAGAACCGGCGACCAAGGCGGCAATCAACTGCCTTACTACGTACCAACCAGCCCATTTACCGCCGGCGGAATATTGAACTCTGTTACAACTGGTCTTGGTGTTGGT
Source organism: Candidatus Obscuribacterales bacterium (assembly GCA_041675385.1). Classification (GTDB taxonomy): domain Bacteria; phylum Cyanobacteriota; class Vampirovibrionia; order Obscuribacterales; family Obscuribacteraceae. The sequence goes on along the minus strand of JBAYTY010000013.1, from coordinate 132,611 downwards.
ACTGAAAGACCTGGTGAGATGCCAGCGGTGCGAATTGCCGACCCTAGTATCAATTACGACCGCAATGCCCCAGATTTCATTCGCAATTTCGGCATGTGGGCAACTGCTGTAGTGCCTTACGCTGTTACTCCGGGTATGAGACCAGTTCAAAACACTCAGACCAATGAACTTATGGGCTGGATGGCCCCTGGCGAAAGTGTCTCGGACTTCCTAAGTGGAAGAACCGGCCGCTTGCTTCCCTCACAACAAGGTGCAGCGGCCGGCATGCTCAACCAACTAAACGGTCAGCAATCTACCTTCACTTTGCCATCGACGAGTTCTCCTGTAGCCGGCTTCTAAAACTGCACTACCAGTAGTGGCATAAATATTGATATGAGCGCGCACGAGAAACCGTGCGCGCTCTGCTAAGAAAATCTTAAGTTAGCCTGACGCCCATTAACATCTATGTCGGAAATGCAATATGTATGGCATCCCCTTTCCAACTATGCGAAGATTACATTAGCCCACGTTATTTCGGGATTTTAGCTTGCCGCTAAATTCAGCAAACGTAATTGAGACGGTGGCTGTTGCCCTTTTTAGGATGGATTCAATGCTTATCAGCCTATCAATAGCCTTTGTGTGCTTCTATGTAGTGCACATGGCCGGAATTACTGTCGGATACCATCGACTCCTGGCACACCGCTCATACAAATGCCCGAAGGCAATAGAATACATTTTTGTGATGGCTGGTTACCTTGGTTTCTCTAGTTCACCAATGTGGTGGGCTACTCTGCACCGGGCACACCACCGTTACACTGACACCAGACTTGATCCTCACGCACCACGCTTTGGTATCTGGGAAGCTTACATTGGCTGGTTCTTGCATAAATCATATGCTGAACATCTCAAGCCTGAAACTTGCTCAAAAGATATGATCAATGATCCCCTCTACAAGTTTCTTGATGCAGGCGGAAACTGGCACAAAGCCCATTTGCTCAATTCTTTCATCAACTTTAGTTTGCGTGGAATTATGGCATTAGTTTGGGGCTGGGAAGTAGCAGCAGTTAGTCTGTTTGCCGCATTATTAGTGCAGCAAATGCCACTCCTCCTCAACGTAGTCTGTCACCTGCCGAAGGCTGGCTATCAGAATTTCAACACTGCAGACACAAGTGTCAACGTTGGCTGGGTTGCCTTTCTTACCCTTGGTGAAGGCTGGCACAACAACCACCATGCTTTCCCGGGTTCTGCCAGACATGGGCTGAAAGCCAGTGAAATCGATCCATCTTGGATGATAATCAGAATTATGAAAGCCTTTGGCCTCGTTAGCTGGATGAATGAAATCACCATTAACACCAGATACAAAGGCCCACATAAGCCTGTTGAAGTTGAGGTTGTCTCGGATTTGCCAACGCCAGTTCCAGCCACTCTTGCTATGGCCCCAAGCCTGAGCAAGACCGAGCTGACACCAGTGGCGGTGCTATCACAACATACTCGCAGCGCTAGTCACCGTCGTCCAAGAACAAAAGTAAAACAGTAGCTAGCGCCGAAGCATAGCGCTTCTGGCTGCGATTTCTTGCATCACGTCAATCAAACCACGAGTAGGCAACGAATTTATCGACTCGATGCCTGATGCATTCTCGGCAGTAGTGCCAATTCCCACCAATTGGCCTTTGCGATTAAACAATGGTGCGCCCTCTAGGCCTGGGTCTGTCGGCATAGAAAGTTTGCCTACAGGAACAGTCTGAGCCTTGCCAGCAAAGCGATCAAATTGTCCTACCGAGGCGTGCAGTTCAAAGAGTTTGGCTGGATAGCCCATCGCTACAATCGTTTGTTTTTCTTGGGTCTTAGCGCCGCTACCTAACAACAAATCATTGAACACTGGAGGCTTGCTATAGGGGTTATATCCCATGCTTGGTTTCAGAATAGCTAGCCCTGACTCAGGAATAACTTTCACAACGGCCAGATGATGACTCCACATGCCATTCTCATTGAGCTGAATCGACTTAGCACCTTCCACCAATTTGGCACTGGTGACAAAGTGATTCTGATCACTTAGCAAAAGCCCCGTGCCGCTATTGACCTGATCAGACTTAGTTGAAATAGCTTTGATTTTGAAGACACGCGGGTGTTGACTAGCATAGATACTACTAAGATCGCTAGCAAAGCCACCATCAGGCTCAGGTGAGCGTTGAGCATTCTTGATTAGAGGCACAATACCGCGCCAAAATTCGGGAGTACGCCGCAGATCACGATTGTGCAGCGAGGCCATGATTGCTGACACAGGAATGTCGTAGCTGTTACCGACCTTGTCACCAGCTGAATGAAGGCCAACAACTTCACCACTCTCATTTAAGAGTGGTCCGCCAGAAAACCCACCCCTAGTGCTCACACTAGTGTTAACCACTGCTTGAGCGGCGTGAAAGGGAGCAGGCAAGCCGTCCACTCTCAATGTACCATCAACGATTTTCTTGACCTGCCCAGTGGAAATTCCAACATTTTCAACACCTGTGGCATAGCCCATATTAGCCACTTTGGTGCCTGCTAGGGGCAATTCTGAGCTGGCCAGAGGTAAGGCTTCCATAGGCTCTGTCACATGCTCAGAGCGACCGGTTAGCGGATTGCGCTTATAAACTATATTGTCTATTTTAAAGATAGCCAGGTCAGCTCCGGGATCTACGGCCTCAAGCTTGCCATAGACTTTGCTGCCATCAGCGCGCAAGAAGCTGACACGCTCAGCGTCAGCAATAGCATGGAAAGCTGTGGCCACATGACCTTTCTCACTTACCAAAAAGCCAGTAGCGAAACTATCTCCACTTGTCCTGCTTGTCTGAACCTTGATGATGCTGGGCCAGGCCTTCCAATAGAGGTCGGTTGTGGCCTTGTCAGGGTGACTATCAATGCGATTGATATCAAAAATCGGTGATTTAGCCGGATCTGCTATAGGGACAGGTTCACCAGGCTTGAGAGCAGTCTCTGAATTGGCAGAGACACGCCCTTGCCCATTACTAGCCTGACTATCCAATTTTGTACTGACTGGTGAAGTCATAGCTGAGCGCAAACCCATAAGACGCACACTTGAAACCCCAAGCAGTCCGCCAGCTGTGGCCGCGACAAAGTCAGTCGTGAGAGAACCCAATGCCGAAGAGAGCTGCCTGCGGTCAGCTTCAAATCCACCCTTGCTATTAAACGTGCTGTTAATGGCCCGGTAACCATCCTGAACCCGCTTACCACCATCAATCAAGGCAGGAACGGCCAGTGAAGCACCAATAACCTCGGCGGATACTGCCATCCAGCCAGCTCGCCGCTGCAAGAGTGCAAGGCCAGCACCGGCAACGGCCGAGGCGGCAAAAGTAGTGACTAAATGTTCCGGATGTTCTTGAATGGTCTTGCTGGTGACACTATAGGCGTCGCTGGCGGCCGCTGAAATTAATTGTGCCTCTCTCGATAGCTTGGAGGCCAAAGTTTCTTGGCTCGCCAAAACGTCCTGGCTGTTGCCGTTAACATCGCGAATTTGTCGATTGCTTTCGGGGGCAGGCAATTGGCTGTCACTCACTAAGGAGAACTTATTGCCAGAATAGACCAAGCTCTAGGGCGAGCCAATCGGGAGAATACGAAAATAGTGCCTAAATCTCTTCTAGAAGTCAAAAAGTGGAGTGGAGAGATAGCGTTCGCCACTGCTGCAAATCACAGTGACTATAGTTTTGCCATGATTTTCGGGGCGTTTCGCTAACTCGATGGCAGCCTCTACATTAGCACCACTGCTGATACCACCTAAAATCCCCTCTTCTTTAGGCAACCGACGAGCCATATCAAAGGCCCGATCATTTGTCACAGTGACGACATCATCAAGCAAAGTCATATCAAGCACAGCTGGTACAAAGCCAGCGCCAATTCCTTGTATTTTATGAGGGCCCGGTTTAACAGCCAAACCGGCACGGGTTTGTGACAGAATAGGGCTATCTACCGGCTCAACAGCAACAACAGTTAAATCTTTGCCTAGCTCTTTGCGCTTTTCTTTGATTGTCTGACCGACACCGGTGATAGTACCACCAGTTCCCACACCAGCTACAAAAATGTCAATATCGCCACCGCAATCATGCCAAATTTCTGGAGCTGTAGTCAGCCTATGAGCCTTGGCATTGGCTGGGTTAGAAAACTGCTGAAGCATATATGAATCTGTAGTTTGAGCAATCATCTGCTCGGCGCGAGCAACTGCCCCCTTCATGCCCTCAGCTCCAGGTGTGAGTACTAACTCTGCCCCGAGCACTTGCAACATTTTGCGCCGTTCCAGCGACATAGTCTCAGGCATGCACAGGATTAATTTATAGCCGCGAGCTGCCGCGACAAAAGCCAGAGCAATACCAGTATTGCCAGAGGTCGGTTCAATCAAAATTGTGCGGCCGGGTTCGATCAGTCCATTTTCTTCGGCATCCAGCACCATTGAAATGCCGATGCGATCTTTGACAGACCCGAGCGGGTTCATTGATTCGACTTTGACAAGAATAGTGGCATCAAGCCCTGCTACTACGCGATTGAGCTTGACTAAGGGTGTGCGACCTACCGCCGAAGGAAGGTTCGCGAACACATGTTTTTTTGCTGGCATAAAATCTCGCTTGATCGTCTCAGTTAATAAGACCTGCTCTATTCGGCGGCCTTTTCCACTGGAAGGTCAGGTAGTTTCTTGTCTTCAGGCAGGGGGCTATTGGCTTTAAACTCGGCATACTTACGTTCGCCGATGCCTTTCAATACCTTACCTTTCTTTAACATTTTGTCATCTTTATGAGCTTCGCCATCCTTAATCATTTTGTCGCCTTTGGCGATAAGCCCCTGGCAATGCTTGAGCATCTCCCGGTACTTCTTCTGCATGCGCTTCTCATCGCCAGACAAATCGTTGGCTCCCCCAGAAGTCGGTGGGGCGAAATCAGTGGGGTTCGCTGAGGCTGAACCACCAGCAGGCTCAGAAGAAGCGGCACCAGGGCCACCAGCGCCTACTGGCAGGGAATTGCCGAAGAAATCATTGGCACCAGCCAGGGCGGCCGTCGGAAACAGAACTGCCGACCCAATTGCCAGAATTAGCTTTATTGACTTGAGCATTCTCATTTCCTTCTTACATGAATTTCGGTTACTTAGTTGCTTACCAATAGTCTATAGGCTGACAGCTGAAGCCGCTCTAAATAGGACTAATATTTTGAATTCACTAGAATTTTTATCTAGGCTAATACTTTAGTCAGCATCGGCGCACGACTATCAAGTTTTAAAGCCTGTTCAAAGGCATAGGCGACTTTTATAAGTACAGCATCGGACAGAGGGGCGCCGAGCAATTGTAGTCCCACTGGTAATTTGGCTGGTAGTTTGGCTGAGTTAGAACCAGCGGCTGCCAGTCCGCAAGGCAGCGAAATACCAGGTAAGCCCGCTAAATTGGCCGGAATTGTAGCAATATCAGAGAGATACATTTGCAGTGGATCGCCGGTTTTCTCATCAAATTTAAAAGCGGTGGAAGGAGCAGTAGGAGAGAGGACAAGATCGTAGTTTGCAAAAATCTTGTCAAAGTCAGAGGTAATAAGCCGCCGGACCTGTTGTGCTTTTTTATAATAGGCATCGTAGTAGCCAGAGCTTAGAGCGTAAGTGCCAAGCATGATGCGCAGTTTTACCTCAGCACCAAAGCCAGCCTGACGAGTCTCGTTATACATAGAGAGAATGTCGGTGGCTGCAAGATCTCTTAGGCCGTAACGCACACCATCAAATCTAGCCAAATTAGCTGAGGCCTCAGCAGTGGCCAAGATGTAGTAAACGGGCAGGGCGTATTTAGCATGAGGAATTGAAACCTCTTCCACTTGGGCACCAAGTGAAGTAAGAAGTTTGGTGGCCGACAAAATCGAATCTCTTACACCATCTTCGATACCATCGCCAATTAGCTCTTTGATCACACCTATTTTAGTGCCCTTAAGCAGCTCTTCAGAAGAATGCTGGCTCAGGCCCTGTATAAAAGGCAGTGTAAGTTGAGGAAAATTCTTAGAATTGGCTGCACTTGTGTAAGGATCTTTCAACGAAGTTGAGTCTTTGCTGTCATGACCAGAAATAGCCAGAAGCGTAAGAGCAACATCCTCTACAGTGCGTCCGAAAGGACCAATCTGATCAAGACTAGAGGCAAATGCCACTAATCCATAGCGCGAAACTGTGCCATAGGTGGGCTTCATGCCTACGACGCCACAGAAGCTGGCTGGTTGCCTAATAGAGCCACCAGTATCAGAACCAAGGGCGGAAGTAGCGAATCCAGCAGCTACAGCAGCAGCTGAGCCTCCAGAGCTACCTCCAGGCACATAGGCCGTATCAAACGGATTCTTTGTGCGCTGATAGGCAGAATTTTCAGTAGAAGAACCCATGGCAAATTCATCTAGATTGGTCTTTCCTAGAATCAACGCCCCACTGTTCTGCAAATTGACTACTGCTTGAGCGTCATAAGGCGCCACGAAATTTTCAAGAATCTTGCTGCCACAAGTGGTCTTGGTACCGATGGCACACATATTGTCTTTGATAGCTACGGGTATACCAGCTAAAACGCCTTCAGTAGAATTAGCCTTGAAATCAAAATTCTTGTCTAAATCTTCGGCCTGGCCGCGAGCTTTATCAAAAGAGAAGCTCAAAAAGGCTTTGATATCGCCTTCATGAGCTTCAATTTGGTCGATATGGCTAGCCAATACTTCAGCAGCAGACACCTCTTTAGCAGCAAGCAAACCTTTCAATTGAGAAATGGTTTTGCCAATCAAAGTGCCTTTTGCAGATGACATAAATTAGCCTTTATAGCGCTTGAATATAAGTGAGCAGTTGTGACCACCAAAGCCAAAACTATTGGACATAGCAATATCAACTTTGGCATTACGCACCGCAGTATTAGGTGTGTAATTGAGGTCGCAATCTGGGTCGGGCTCGTGCAAATTGATTGTGGGTGGAATTATATTGTCTTGAATAGCCATGATACAGACAATAGCTTCTATAGCCCCAGCAGCACCGAGCAAGTGTCCAGTCATCGACTTACTTGATGAGATGGGCAGTTTGTGAGATGTAGCATACTCACCAAAGACAGTCTTGATTGCTTTGGTCTCAGCCTTATCACCAAGTGGTGTAGAAGTGCCATGAGCATTGATATAGTCAACTTCTTCAGGAGTGATGCCACTTTGCTTCAAGGCAATCTTCATCGCTCTTGCAGCACCAGAACCATCAGCGCATGGCTGAACAATATCGAAAGCATCACCAGTACTACCAAAGCCTGTGATCTCAGCATATATGTGAGCACCACGAGCAGTGGCGTGAGAGAGCGACTCAAGCATCAATACGGCGCCACCTTCACCCATAACAAAGCCGTCACGAGATTTGTCGAATGGTCGGCTGGCTTTTTCAGGCTCACTATTGCGATTGCTGAGGGTGCGCGCGGAAGCAAATCCGGCCATGACCAAGGCTGCAATAGGCGCTTCTGAGCCGCCAGCAAACATAATGTCGGCCTCTCCACGCTCAATAATTCTGTAAGCATCACCGATTGAATGGGCCGAAGTAGCGCAAGCAGTGACGGTGCAAGTATTAGGACCTTTTGCGTTATGCAGCATCGATACCCAGCCAGCTGTCATGTTGACAATCAGCATAGGCACAGTGAATGGAGAGCAACGGTCTGGGCCTTTCTCCATCAAAACATGGAACTGGTCTTCAATAGATTGAAAACCACCGGCGGCCGAACCGACGGCAACCCCAACTCTTTCGGGATCTTCCTTACTAAGGTCGAGTTTTGAATCCGCTAAAGCTAACTTAGAAGCAGCAATAGCAAATTGAATAAATCTATCTGTACGTTTTACAGCTTTGTAATCCATATACTGCGATGGATCAAAATCATACATCTCAGCTGCAATTTTGCAGGATGGCCTGAGCTTCTCAGGGATACGCTGAACCAACTTAACGCCAGATCTACCGCTGACTATCCCTTCCCAGAACTGTTCCTTGCCTGTACCGACTGCGGATATGGGCCCCAGACCGGTAACGACTACACGCTCTTTTGTCATTACTCTACTTTATCTCTAGTTAATACCAATCCAAAGTGGACCACTGAACGTGGTCCACTTTGGATACAAAACCGTTCACTTTTTCGTGCGTATCACCTTTTAAAGCCTGGCTCTAAAGGTGACCTGCAATGTACTTAACGGCTTCACCAACAGTGGTGATTTTTTCAGCATCTTCGTCTGGAATTTCCATTCCAAACTCTTCTTCTAAAGCCATGACGAGCTCGACTGTGTCGAGTGAGTCTGCGCCTAGATCTTTAGTGAAGCTAGCTTCCATGGTCACTTCTTCAACGTTAACGTTGAGCTGGGCCACAGCAACCTTCTTTACTCTTTCGAAGGCTTCCTTCTCTTCCATGAGTACTGTCTACCTCTTTTAAAAAACTTTGAAAACCGCATGTAAAACTAATGGACCAAGTAGGCCCGATCCGGAATGCTTAGAATATCACGTCAGAAAACCAGTTTCTAATTGTGTATTTCTATATTACGTATAAAGACCGCCCGAAACCTCCAAGACTTGGCCAGTTACATAAGAACCCGGGCCAGCCAGAAACACCACAGCAGCTGCGATATCTTCAGGAGTACCCATACGCTTAAGCGGTACCCGGTCAAGTATGTTCTTTATAATTTCCTCACCCAAAGCCTTGGTCATATCAGTGTCGATAAATCCAGGAGCAATGGCATTGGAGGTTATATTGCGCGAGGCATATTCAAGAGCAATTGTTTTGGTAAACCCAATTAGGCCAGATTTGGCAGCTGCATAGTTGACCTGACCGAAGTTACCGTGCACCCCAGAGGTGCTAGCGATATTGACAATGCGACCCGAGCGTTGCTTGGACATCACTTTAATGATTGGCTGCGTAACTTTGAATGCCGAGGTCAAATTAGTATCGATAACTGCTTGCCAATGTTCTTCACTCATCCGCATAAAGAGATTGTCTCGGGTAATACCAGCGTTATTCACCAAGATGTCTATACGACCCCACTTGGCGACAATGGCTTCCACCATTTTTGCCACGCTGGCAGAGTCTGTAACGTTGCAAGGCACTGCGATTGCCTGAAAGCCTTCTTTTTCGAATTCGGCTGTAGTTTGCTTACACAGCTCTTCATTTATGTCGCTGATTACTACCTTGGCGCCTTCTTTTGCCAAAGAGTGCGAAATTGCCCGGCCGATTCCTCGTCCTGAGCCAGTAACTACCGCCACCTGGTCGGCTAACATGCCCATGCTTTTTTCCTTTTAGATAAGATACAAAAGTGCACCCTTAATTTAGCGGCTCAGCTCCGAATTGAGATCGTCTCTGAGTTTAAAAGAAACAGGGCTTTACCCGCCAAACAAGAAATCTCACAGCTATTTAAATAAATGTTTCGCCAAAACTGGTCAAAAGTGGGGGAAATACGAAGGCTATGAGGTTTCCCCTTAGTGACATTAGATATCTTTTGCCTTAATCTCTTGACATAACCGGCGAGCGGTCGAGAAGCCATACCAAAAAAAGCTAGTTAGCACTAGCTCAAAGGTGGGCGGATGTCGTGCACCCCTGCATGATTGAACGTCTCAAAGGCGAAAACAGGAATCTGGAGAATCAAAACAAATGGCTGATGGCAAATTGGACCAATCTGTAGCTTCCAATGAAGACAATTCCAAATTAAAGGCCGATGTAGCAGCAAAATTTCACGAGGGACTAAATCTCGCACCTCAAACAAAACCTGAATCTACTTCTACTGCTACTTCTGCTGTCGCTCACACAGAAATCAAGGGTTTAGTGGGCCTAGCAGGGCTCAGTGGTTTGAATTCTGAGAAGAATGACCGCACCCTTGGCTCAGTCTCCGAAAATATTGCCCAAGCAAAAATAAAAAACGGAGATGGCAACGTATTTGATAGCCTTGCCCGCGACTCAAAAGTGGCGCGATATGGCATGGCTGGTGTTGAAGGACTCGCCTACGCTGTGCCAGGAGCGCTCAAAGCTGTCGCCCATGATATTTCTCATCCCCTAGACTTGGCCGCAAAAGTAGCAGTGGCTGGGTCTATCGGCGTAGTGATGAAGACCGTATTGCCCAAGGCCGGAGTTGGTAAGGCTATTGTTGGCACAGTAATGGCTGGCTACATGGTCAAAGATGCCTTGCATCCAATAATGAATGCCATGGACCATCTAAAGTCTTCGAACAACGACATGGCTTCAGTGCACCAAGCCGCTCAGATAATGGGTGATGGAGTTGGTCAGTTTGCTTGGGACAGTTGGGTCGGTGCAAAAGTCGGTCTGAGAGCAGAGAAATGGACCGGCAATGTCCTCGAAGCGAAACTTGGCACAGCCCGCTATTCCAATTTTGAGAAAGCAAAAGTTGACTTCTTCTCTTCTGATAAACACATAGTCGGCCGCACTTTAAACAACATAACCAGACCAATAAGTAGCGTCCTTACTTCTGTTTCGGAACGCATGACGCGCAAACCAGAAGAGCCAAAAGTATTGCTAGACGAAGCCGTACGCAAAATGGCAGAAGTGAAAGAACAAAACGCCTACACCACTCTTAATGCCAATATGCATTTCAAAGGCATGGCCACAACTGACTCTCAACCTCTCGGATTCTCACAGTCAATAGATTTGATTGTTGGAGGTCATGACCCACGAAAACTGTCAAGCAATGAAGCTTTGGCTCTCTTAAAAACCGCAGAACCAACGGTCACAGCTAAACCCATAGACCTAACTATTAGACCAAACTCTAGTGAGGTGGTACCTAATAACGTCGCCAAATCTATAATTGCGCCCAATGAAAAGCCAGGCCATGCACCTGATGAGTTGGTGCCTCCGGTTAAACCAACTGATTCAAGTAAGCCAGAGGGGCCATTGGAGGTCACTCCAGCAGCGGCTGTGGGCAAACCTTATGTCACCAAGGCCGAACAAGAACTCAACGTTGGTACCATTTCAAAACTGGCTGAAATGAACACCAAAGAAATGAAAGAGTGGCCAGACAACAAAGTATTAATTGCCGATGCTGTTGAAGCAGCACTTGGACCAATTCACGCCGCCATTACCCCTAGTGGCTCAAAGATGGATCCTGGATTCACCCAAGCGAGAAACCAAGCCGTTAGCTTAGGCAGCCAAGTTCGCACAGAGCAAGACTATCGTTATATCGATCCACTCTTGGGTCGCTTCAGCTCAGCAGCGAACCAACACATCTCTAAAGGTTTAAGCGAGACAGCTAACTATAAACGTGAGCTTGATCTGCTAGCTCAAGAAATTCACAGTACTCTAGTGCGCAATATGAAAAAAGCTGGAGTAGACCCTGACCAGGTTCTGCGTTCGAAAAACCCACCAATCTTCTCGATCATGCACGACGGTGGCGCCGGCCCTCACACCATGCGCCAAATAGATGGGGTCTGGAACGTTGACCACGTGCTCTATCCACGCAACATGGTTGGGGTGAGAAGCGTCACCACCAGTGGTATTCATGGCCACGAAATTGGACACGACCAGTACGGTGGCATCCTCAAGTTTGAAGAATCAATTCGTGAAAACGTCATCAAAACAGCTGTAGAAAAAGGACTCGGCACTCGCGCTCAAGATAAAGTGACGGTGCCTGGCCATGGCGAAATGACCAAAGCTGACTTGATTGAACATATCTTCAAAGCACAAGCCGATGAAAATACAGCCGACATTTGGGGTGCAGCTTGGACTGGACACAACGGCGGCGGAGCCCTCGGTATCTTATTGCAGTCGCTAAGAAAAGGCGGACAGCTTGAGACCAGAAATGTCTTCGGCAAAGAATTTATTGCCCCAGACAATCCACTTGGATTTGAAGTACACGCCTTTGATGCTCTTAGACCAAAAATCGTTGCTGCCACCATGAGAGCCCGTGCTAATGGCGACAAGAACGTACTTGATTACGCTAAAGCGCTAGAGCGGTATTCAGATGAAGCTTCACGACCTGGAGACTATGTCTTCGCCAATATGGACAAGCCTGGTGAAACAATCACAATCACCAGAAAAGATCTCGAAGATGTTATTCCACACTTAATTGACGCCCAAATGAACACTCCTTTGCCAGCTTTGCAAGGCAAATCTTTTGGTGACATCCTGCCTGATCTACCGGCTCATATGGCTAAGATGGACAATCTAGCTGGTCTAATGGTCGATGCTGTCAATAAGGGCAAAAAGCCAAACGAGATACCTTTCGACACTCAGCACTATTCAATTAACCAAGTATTTGGTGCTGGTATGCCAGCAGCCATGAGACTGGTGGCCCAAGGTATGGACGCCACAGAAGCGAACAAAGCAGTCAACAAGATGTCAGACTTCTTGCGTGCGCTCTATCACGACAATGACCCTCACGTTGACCCACTAAAACCAACCACACTGCAAGCAATCAGATTGACTTCGCCCAAAGATATTGCCGCATCAAGCAGACGTGTGGCAGCCGCAGCGACAGAAAACACCGGCATAGCCATCGGCAAGACACCAGCCTTCTTCAACGGCCTTGGAGACCGCACATCATCACTTGGCGGAGCTCTGGGCTCAGTCGAGATTGGCAACTACATAAGAAATATGGAGGCACAAAAACAAAGAGAAGCGACGGCTTCAAGCAATGGCAATTTCCCTAAAATAAGCTTTGAACCAACAGCGCCAGTTAAGACACCGCTGAAAGATAGAACACTAAGTAATATTGCTTACATGCAAGAAGCTGGTAAACAGATACTTGCAGGTCAACCAGAGAAATAGACCTTAGGCACGATAAAGATAAAGCTAAAAACGCGCTATTATGAGTTTTTAGTCATTCGAACGTAAGCGAAAGCGTAAGCAAAACGTGAGAAAAAGCGTGCAAAAGCCCGAGCAACAACCCCAAAAAAATGTGTTCAAGCGCCGTCTGATAGGGATAGGGGTGGGCTTGCGGCTAGCTAGACTGGCCTTGTTCTCAATTATCTGCCTGACAGGCAATGGTTCTATTAATAGCGGGCCAGCTCTTGCTCAATATGAAGAACAAAATGGCTTGGTCTTAGCTCAAGCAAAATATCGCAGCGCCACCCAAATGTTTGCCGTTGGCGACTATCAAAACTGTGTCAATCTACTTAGACAAGCGCAGACTGGTGATGCTCGCAACAAGCAGATACCGCACTTGATGGCTCTTGCCTATTCGCAACTTGGCGACAACAAAAATGCCGAACTTCAATTTATTTCGGCTCTAAGTCTAGATTATAACTTTGTGGAGTGTCGCAACAATTTCGGCATACTACTGAAGAAAATGAGTAGATTTGATGACGCCAAGAAGCAATTTAAAGATTGCATTCGCATAAATTCGCGTTACCCTAAAGCTCACTACAACTTAGGCACAGTCTATTTCGATCAAGGTGATTTCGATTCGGCTATAGAATCTTTTCGCACGGCCACTCGCCTCGATCCTGGCTATTTTGAAGCCAACCGCGACCTTGGTCTAGCGATCTTCCAAAAATTCGAACGAGGTGATGGCGGCGAGATTTCCGAGTGTCTAGAGAAACTAGAAGTTGCAGCTCAGCTAGTACCGCAAAATCCTATGATTCACCATCATCTAGCCAATATTTATTGCTGTGATGGCAATCTTGACGAAGCCGAAATTGAATTTCGCAAGGCCCTAAAATTCGACCCTAAGTTGGCTATAGCTCATTTTGAACTAGGACGTTTGCGCTATCTTCGAGGCGATCCTAACCGCGCCCTTTTTGAGCTAAAAGAAGCGCAAAAAATCAGCCCAATTTATACAGAGGGAAAAAAATATCCTTCTATAGACCGAGTTAAAGTCAAACAATTACAGGCGAAATGCGAAGAACTGACCGATAACTATGAGGCTGCTATCGAATCGCTTAAAGATGTAGCCAGCCTAACAGCCAACAATACCCAAACCACTAAGCATATTGCCGAGCTTAGTCGTCTGACCAAGAGTGGCAGTCGCAGAAACTCCAAAGGAGTGGATCCCTCTGAGATTAAGGCGATAGTTTCGCAAGGCATTCATCAAACTGAGAATGGCGACCTCGATGGCGCGAAGGCTAGCTTTAGCAAAGCCATTGAGCTGGATCCCAAGTCATTTCTTGCTTATCAAAATCTCGGTGGCATACTCGAAGCCCAAGGCGATCTGGCCAATGCCACCGCGCAATATCAAGCAGCTCTTGATCTCAAACCCAAGTACGACGGCTTGTATTACAACATGGCTTACTTGTTAGAAAAAGAGAACATGAAAGCTGAGGCCGGCGCCTGGTATAAGCGTTTTCATGAGCTTTCTGGCAAATATCCCTATGACCCGAAACATATTGTTTCGCTTCAGCAAGAACTGGCTCGTGAGCGGGTTCGCGGCCAGAACAAGTAGCATAAGTGGCGCGGCCAACGACTCCCACGACTTTTACAGCAATGGCAATGCTAAAATTTGGCCATGACTAAAGCAGTATCGACTCTTACCCTCCAAAAATATAAACGTGACGGCCGCAAGATAGTTGCCCTCACTGCTTACGATTACTCAATGGCTAAAATTCTCGACAAAGCAGGTGTCGATTTGATTTTGGTTGGTGACAGTCTCGCCATGGTGGCCTTAGGGCATCGCACCACCCATGCTGTAACTATGGAAGAAATGCTGCACCACACTAGGGCTGTCACCAGGGGTGTGAGCAGTGCCATGGTAGTAGCCGACTTGCCATTTATGAGCTACCAAGTTGATGTCATTCAAGCAATCACCAATGCTGGCCGTTTCGTTAAAGAAGCTCAGGCTCACGCTGTCAAACTAGAAGGAGCGACCAGGCTCAATCTTGAAATAATTGAGCGCTTGGTAGGCATGGGTATTCCTGTCATGGGCCATCTTGGTTATACTCCCCAAGCCATTCACGGCTTAGGTGGTGCCAGAGTGCAGGGCCGCTCTGCTGATGAAGCAATTAAATTAATTGATGACGCCCGTGCCCTTGAGATGGCCGGCTGTTTTTCAGTGGTATTAGAAATGGTACCAACTGCAGTCGCTAAAGCCGTGACAGAGCGGCTGACAATACCTACTGTCGGCATTGGTGCTGGCAATGTTTGCGACGGTCAGATCCTTGTTACTGACGATTTAATGGGCAAGTTTACTGATTTTCTGCCGCGCTTTGTGAGACGCTATGCTGATTTGAGCCAGGTCTGCCAAGACGCTGTCGGTAAGTATGCTGAAGATGTTAAGTCGACAAACTTCCCTAATGCATCAGAATCATTCTTGCTCCCCAAAGAGGAAGAAGAAGAATTGAAGCGAAAACTTGCTCTTGAAAGCGTTAGCACTGGCGAGATTTGCTAAGTCAAAACTAGTTTGATTCAACAATAGCTTTTTCAGCAGCTATGGCACGAATGAGTACTGCAAGAGCCGCAGCCACCACCAGAACTAGAACCAGAACCACTTTTGCTGTCTGAGCTCTTAGAACTCTGACCAACATCGGGGGTGCTGCCAGACGAACGCAAAACCATGTTCCAGATACGAGAAACGTTGGCAGAGCCACACTCAGCGCAATTGGTATCAGATGGGTCGTTCATTGAACGCTCGACAGTGAAAGCAACGCGACATTCTTGGCAGCGATAATCATAACTAGGCATTTTATTTAGACTCGCTCGGTACAGCATCAGGTACAGCATCAGGTACAGCATCAGGCCCAGTATCAGGCCCAGAACTAGGGACAGAATTAGGGACAGAATCAGGCTTTGTTGCTGGAGCCACTTCAGGCTTTACTTCTAGCTTGGGTGCTGGATTTACCGCTGGATTTAGAGCTGGTTTCGGCGCCGAAATTGAAGACTTTGGTTTAGCATCTTTCTTCTTAAAGTCGAGATCACCATGCACCCAGGCAGAGACGTCGTTGACCAGCACCACTACCATCAGTGCAATCAAACTGAGAAATCCCCATTTAACTATTTCGCCTTGGGCCCGTTCTTCCATAGGTTTGCCTCGCACTGCTTCTAAAAGCATAAAGGCCAAATGGCCACCGTCCAGTGCTGGCCAAGGAAGTAAGTTCACAATTGCTAGATCCATTGAGATCAAAATAGTGAACATGAAAAGTTGTCGCCAGTCTTCCTTGGCAAAATCGGCACCAATTTTGACAACGGCTATGACACCATGAAAACTCTCAATACCAGGCTGAGGCTTGCCATCTTTACTCTTGGCATTAGGGGAAATAATTTTGTTAAAGACCCCTTGGAAAAGACTACCGATAGAATTAACCATCTGCCCGGTCGAATTAGTCAGCTCAGTAGCGGCAATAGTGGCCACATCGATGGGGCTGCCTTCAATTTTGACGTACTGAACTTTAGGCGATAAACCCATGCCCACTTTGCCGTCTTTGTTTGGCGTCATGGGTAGGTCAATGGGCTGCCCTTCGCGCTTGACATGCAGAACAATTGGAGTGAGTTTCTTGGAGGCCAGATAAGAGATAAATTCTTCTGGTGTTTTTATTGTCTTGTCGTCAACACCAAGCAATTCATCGTTGGTCTGCACCCCAGCAGTGGCGGCAATAGGATTAGCTGCTGGCAATTCTCCGACGAATACACCTTGGGGTATAGGCCGCCCCAGGGCAGTCATCATGATCAACATGACCAGATAAGCAAAGAGCACATTAAAAGTGACACCGGCTACGGCAACCAAGGCTCGCTGCCAGATAGGAAACTTCTTGAATGGAGCAAGCTGAACGCCGAAAACCTCAGCCGAGGCGTTGCTTTCGTCACCAAGTTCAGGAATGGCTACATAGCCGCCCAGCATACAAGCGTGAATGCGAAATTCTGTGTTCCAGCGTTTGCCGACCGTCCAGGATGGCCCAAATGGCAGTCCGAAGCCGAAAACCGGTGTCTGGAAACCAAAAAAACGGGCTACCAGAAAATGGCCACACTCGTGAACGATGATCAATGTGCTCAATATGGCGAGCATCATGAAAATACCAAAAGCTTGTTCCAAGACCAATTCCTCTTGAGGTGACTGGCCTTTGTCTATTTAGCGTGGCTAGATAGCACCTTCTGGGGCCAGAGGTTCTATCGTGACATCTTTGTAGTAGTACGACAGAATCTGTTCTGCATTATATCCGTTATCAGCCAGGGCTTTCGCTCCCCATTGAGAAAGACCAAGCCCGTGTCCGTAGCCCCGACCGCTGAAGATGTAACTGCTGTCAGACTGGAAGAGGCTAAACTGGGTGCTCGGTAGGTTAAATAATCTTCGCAACTCAGTACCAGCAATCACTCTTGCTGAATTCTGGCCAACAACCAACACGTCTTTCACTCGCTGCGAGTCACCCGGGTGGCGGCCGATTACTAAAACACCAAGAAGTACCTGAGCTTCTTGAGCTGAGCCCAAAAGAGCTTTGGCTAGGTCCTGGGATGTTATGGTTTTGCGCCAAGTAAACTGAGGAGCAGCATCGTCATAGTCGACAACACTCTTGAGGTAGGGTAATGGTTTGCCCCAAACATTTTCAGAAACTTCCGTACTACCGCCACTAGTGCTATGAAAGAAAGCTGAAATTACTTTATTGCTGTTTTTCAACACTAAACCAGATGTAGCAGCCACTGCCGCATTGGTCTCAGCAGACTCAGCAATGACACCACGATAAACTTGATCGTCAACAGTAGCCTTCACATCATAGCCCTCAGCTCTGTGCTTGCCAAAATTAGCTACAGCATATGATCGAGCAGCGATAGCCTGAGCTTTCAAGACTTCTTTTGGCCAAAGTGAAGGCACTTCTGATGGTACTACTGACAAAAGATAATCTTCTAAATCAAGAACATTGATGAGATTGATACCAGTGGTATCTGCTACGCCGTTGCTATCAGTTTTCATTACGGGTCGCAACACCACAGCTCCGCGATAAAGCTTGCCGTTCACTCCGATGAGTGGCACACTGCTAGGCTCACGCCCATTGCCTTCGTTAGAGACTTGGTCCAAAACCTGATCGGGTACAGCTATATATCCCTGGGAAGCATCAATAGCCGAAGAAGAAGAAGAAGAAGAAGAAGAAGCTGTTACGCCACCTTTTCGAATAGGCGCAACTAGGGGCAAAGCCAGCTGATTCGAGTCACTAGTTGTACCAAAGAAGCTACCAGTGCTGGGCACAAAGGCTGCTTTCGCAATTGTCGATGCTGGAGAAATTCTGTCTCTGCTACTCTTACCAAGAAAAACAATTGAGCTGTTGCCCTTCGTTGCTGAGCGAGCCAGATTTAAGCTCCAAGCGCTCTGTGGTGCAATCTTACCAACCAAAGTTCCGTCGGCAACACTATAAACACTGCCACCATCGGGGAAATCGAGATCTACTCTTTGAATGGTAGTCGAAGTAGATAGACAGACCCTGATTTGTTTATCGGCCGCCTGAGCTGGCGCACTTAGTGTTAGCAGATTGGCCACAGCCAGACTAATTGCCACTGCAAGAGAACTGCCCCAAAGTTTGCCCTTTGACCAAATCTGTCTATCACTCAGACCCCAGCTAGTGCT
Source organism: Candidatus Obscuribacterales bacterium (assembly GCA_041675385.1). GTDB lineage: Bacteria > Cyanobacteriota > Vampirovibrionia > Obscuribacterales > Obscuribacteraceae. Next base: position 114,165 of record JBAYTY010000013.1, on the reverse strand, counting down.
GTTACTGCTGGTACCACTAGCTTCACGGCGACTCGCCACCGCCCAAGGTGACAACGACGAGGTCGGTGATGGGACAGAATTATTATCAGAAAGTTCTAGTTCTTGCTCTTGTAATAAATAGGCTTGCACCGCGGCAGCAATTGCTGCCATTTCGTCGTCGCTGGCAGCTGACGAGCATGTATCTTTTGCAGTAACTGACAAATTCATGTTGTTCATGCTCTCAAATCGCTTTGCTGGCAAATTTCTAAAGACATTGCTACCACTTCACAATTATAGCGGTGAAAGCAACTTTGTATAGGCGATTTCATAAGCCAGCAGATTTGCAGAGTTTTTGATACTGCTAGGTATGTGCCAAAAAGAAATACTTGAGTACTGAACAATATCGCATTGTAATATGGCGCCTTACTAGCGAAAAGATACCAGAGTACTCAAATAGCAAAATAGTTGTATATACAACTATTTTGCTATTTGAGTACTCTGAGGGTTCTAAGAACTTTTAGCTCGCTTTAATCTCTTAAATTAGCCCTTGATGGCTCTTATTTACCCTTTCAGGGCACCTAATTTACCCTTTCAGGGCTTCGGCGCCGCCAACGATTTCAAGCAATTCTTGGGTAATGGCAGACTGACGAGCTTTGTTGTAGACAAGAGTAAGTCCGGCGATTAAATCGCGGGCATTATTAGAAGCATTGGTCATAGCGTTCATACGGGCAGCTAGCTCAGCAGCTGAGGCCTCTAGCAAGCCTTGATAAACGACGTTTTGGACATACTTCGGTAGTAGCTCGCGCTCCATTACGTCAATAATGTTTGGCTCGAAAAGACGAATTGGCTGTAACTGAGTCTTAGTTTCTGCTGGTGGCAAATCGATTGGCAAATACTTTGTGGTCACAACTTCAGAGCGCAACATCGAAATGAAATCGGTACCAATAATTTCGATTGAGTCAACTTTCTTCTCTGTATAAAGCTCACAAGCATAGTTAGCAATCAACTTAGCTTCTTCAACAGTGGGGATAGCTGGCAACAAAGTAAAAGTCTTGAGCTTCTCAATCTTGATTGATTTGAAGAACGAAACTGCCTTAAGGCCAACCAAAATCAAACCAACTTCTTTACCTTCCGATTGAAGCTTGGCTATGCGTGCCATTACTTCCCTGAATACTGTGGTGTTGTACGATCCGCAAAGACCTCTGTCTGAAGACAAAACAACGATGGCTACCTTTTTGACATCACGCCTAGTCAGCAGGTGCAACTCTTGCACGTCAATTGGACTGACTTCGCCCACCACTTCTCGAAGCACTCGGACAACTGCTTGAGTAAATGGTCGAGCAGCAACCACACGCATTTGTGCGCGCCTTACTTTTGCTGCAGCTACCAGTTTCATGGCCCGAGTAATCTTCTGGGTCGACTGGACGCTCTTGATTCTTTGACGTATTGCCTTGAGGTTAGCCATCTTTTGTTTTCTCTAAATTATGGTTTGAAGAAGTTGGTCTTGAATTTGTTCAAGTGGTCAACAAGTGCGGTTTCATCAGCGTCAGAGAGTTTGTCGCCGGTGAGCAGTTTGGCTTCGAGATCTTTGGCCTGAGCACCAAGATATTTGAACCATTCAACTTTGAACTTGGTGATGTTTTTGGTATCAACATCATCAAGAATGCCCTTGTTGGCAGCAAACAATATTGAAACTTGTTCAGCCAAACTGAGTGGACGATACTGAGCCTGCTTAAGTACTTCAGTAAGCTTTTGACCACGACGAATTTGGTCTTGTGTTGATTTATCGAGGTCAGAGGCAAACTGAGCAAATGCTTCTAATTCTCTAAATTGGGCAAGGTCAAGACGAAGTTTACCGGCAACCGATTTCATCGCCTTAGTTTGGGCAGAACCTCCAACTCGGCTTACTGAAATACCGGCGTTAATCGCAGGACGAACGCCAGCGTAGAACAAGTCGGTTTCTAAGAAAATTTGACCGTCGGTAATTGAAATTACGTTAGTTGGAATGTAAGCAGATACGTCTCCAGCTTGAGTCTCAATGATCGGAAGAGCAGTAAGAGAGCCAGCACCAAGAGCATCAGACAATTTTGCAGCACGCTCAAGCAAGCGGCTGTGCAGATAGAAAACGTCTCCAGGGAAAGCTTCACGGCCTGGTGGGCGACGAAGCAGCAAGCTCATTGTGCGGTAGGCAGTAGCGTGCTTAGACAAGTCATCATAAACAAGAAGGGCGTGTCCGCCTTTCTTCATAAAGTACTCACCCATTGCCACACCAGCATATGGTGCCAAGAACTGCAGGGCTGGAGCATCGGTAGCAGAAGCAGCAACGATGATTGTGTATTCCATAGCGCCCGCATCTTCCAAAATTTTCTGGATTTTACCGACGTTCGAACTCTTCTGACCAATAGCTACATAGATACAGATTGGACGATTAGGCTGATTCTTCTGGTTGATGATGGCATCGATGGCCACAGCAGTCTTACCGGTCTGACGGTCGCCGATGATAAGTTCGCGCTGACCACGGCCGATTGGAATCATGCCGTCAATGGCAGCGATGCCGGTCATCATTGGTTCGTGAACTGATTTACGGGAAACGATCCCAGGAGCTTTGACTTCGATTGGTGAAGTTTCAGTGGCGTTGATTGGGCCTTTTCCATCTAATGGAATACCAATTGGGTTAACGACACGACCAAGAAGAGCTTCACCAACAGGCACTGAAGCGATCTTGCCGGTGGTACGAACTTCCATACCTTCCGAAATCTTTCTGCCTTCACCAAGAATTACAACACCAACGTTGTCTTCTTCTAGGTTGAGAACCATGCCGCGAGTTTTATCAGCATCATCAAACTCGACCAATTCTCCAGCCATGGCTTTTTCCATGCCGTAGATTCGGGCAATACCGTCGCCCACCTGAAGTACGCTACCGACGTTGCTGACATTCAATGCAGAACGGTATTGCTCTAATTGCTGTTTCAATACTGATGTGATTTCGTCGGGCCTGATTGCCATGGTCTTTAACCTCTAAGTTACTTGCTTGCTTGTTTTGGTCAGTTTTTAATTTGGTTTGAATGGTGGTTTTAGAATTGTTTGTAGAACTGCCTAGATTCGAAGTGCTGTTTAAACAGCCATGAGAGCTTTTTCTAAAGCTTTCAATCTGCCGTTCAAACTGCCATCAATGACTTGGTCGCCGAGCCTGAGAATTACGCCGCCAATCAGTGTCGGATCAACTTTAACTTCGAGCTCAAGGCGCTTGCCTAAGTGCTCTGTCAATTGCGCTTTGATATTGGCGACATTAGCATCAGCCATGGTCTCAGAGCAGGTAAGAAGTGCACTAACAACGTTTTTGCGCTTGTTGAGAAGTTCGCGGTAGCCGGTCTCGATAAAAGGAAGGAGGTCTAGTCGGCGTTTGTCAGCCAGAAGATTGATCAAGTTATCAGTCAATTCAGAGACCTTGCCACTAAAGACGGTTCTCAAAATCTCTTTCTTCTGATTGGCACGAATGGCTGGGTGATTAATGATAATGCTCATATCTTTATCTGAAGCAAAGACAGCATTGACCATTTTCAATTCGTTCAAGACATTTTCTTCTTGAGCATTTTTGCTAGATAGATCAAGCACCGCTTCGGCGTATGAGCTGGCTATTCCTTGTAGTTCGGTATTCATCTAGTCAACGGCCTTATTTTTACTTACTGGTTTATTTAGATACAGATTATTTTGAAACAGACTCTAGGGAACCGGAAGAAACCAGTGACTTAGTATTAAGAGTTTCAAGTTGCTCCATAAACTGATTGAGCAAATTAGCTTTCACTTCAGCACTGGTCTGAGATGCTAGCTGTCCACGCGTCAGTTCAATAGCAGCTTTAACTGAGGCTTGGCGCAACTCATTTACCAGTAGTTGTCTCTCACCAGCCACAGCATTCTCAAACTTAACCAACATTTCAGCGATGTCTTTTTTAGTCTGAGCCTCAAGATTGGCTTGCATCTCTTTAGCAATCGTCTTAGCTTCAACAATGATCTGTTCAGCTTCTTTCTCAGCGTTGGCAACAGCTGCCTTTTGCTTTTCGAGAAGGGCCTCAGCGTCAAGGCGAGCTTTCTGAGCTGCTGCCAAAGTGGCATTGATACTCTCGTCACGAGCTTGGAAGACAGGCGGAAGGTTCTTGGCCATCACCCACCAGAAGAAAGCGACAAGCAAAACCCAGTTAATGACATTGTTTTCGAACATAGCAAAAAGCTGGTTATGCTCGACTTCAGCAAACAAAAACATTAGCAGGCCTCCTCTAGAGCTTTCTTCACCTGGCTTCTATCAAGGCCAGAGGCAACATGACTAGCACCAATTAGCTTGCCCATCATGATATTGACCAACTCGATTTCACGATCGACAAGCTGATCAACCAGACCTTTTTTCTCAGTAGCCAACTCGACTCGTGCAGCTTCAAGTTTTTGACGACCGCCAGCTTGCACTTTCGAGATCTCTTCACTACGCAGTTTCTGGGAGGCGGTGACGCCCTCGTTGATAATTGATTGGGCTTCGTTGCGCACCTCTGCTAAGCGCTTCTGGTATTCCACCAGAACCACATCAGCTTCGGCACGCGAGGCTTTAGAAGCTTCCAAATCTTTCTCAACTTTGGCAGCCCGTGCCTCCAGAACTTTGGCCACGGGCTTAACAAAGACCAAGTCTAGAGCCCAAATAAAGGCTAGAAAACTGATCAAAAGGACGACGACTGTACCGTTTAGCTCGAGCATTTTTTTTGAATTACTCTCTGATTCCACTACTAACTCTTAATTCCAACTTTGGTCACTAACACCGCTGTTTACGGGGTTTTGCCAAGGCCGAAGAGCTGAAGTGAAACTAGGAAAGCAAACAGACCAAGAGCTTCCATCAAAGCGGCGAAAATGATGCCGTTGATAAGCAATTTGCCTTGCATTTCAGGTTGACGAGCCATACCTTCTAGAGCTCTAGAAGCAGCGATACCGATACCGATACCAGGTACGCCTACGCCGATAGCTCCCAAGCCTGCGCCGATGAGGGCTGCTGCTCTGATCACAGTTTGACTATCAATTCCGCCCGCGACGGCTCCGGCCTGGGCAATCAGTTGGTGGTCCACAGAAAATCTCCTTAACACAATCGAAAAATTTCGCCAGCTATTTTGAACTGTCGCTCCGTAGCGGAACGAATTCAAAAGGCGTACTGATTATATCAGTCGATGCATGACCCCAAAATCGCTCCATTGGCGCTTAAAAGCGATTAAGCAGCAGCAGAACTGGCTGCCCAAGCGCTTTCCATTCCAACTCGTTAAAATCAGTCGGTGAAAGCCGCTAATTAAAGTGAACAATTTCCTAACGAAGTTAGTAACTAAACACTGCACTAGCAGCCAATTTAGATAGCAAGTAGCCAAGACCACTGCGATCAACGAGTTCTTGGCTACCGGTAATGACAAATTTTAAACACAGTGAACGACTAAGTCGACCTAGTGGTGGTCGGCAACCGCGGCACCGATGTAGATAGATGTAAGGAGAGTGAAGACGAAGGCCTGAACCACAGCGATGAAAACTTCGAAGGCCATAACAAACGAAGGCAAAATAACGGGGCACATGCCCAAGAAGGCACTTCTCAACATTTCGTCAGCGGTAATAACTAGAAGAAGACGAAGAGCGAGTGTCGCAGGGCGAACCACAAGGTCGAGCCATTCTAGTGGAGCAATTGGCTTCCAGAAGAAAAGACCAACGTAATGATGGCCGTGAGCCATAACGCCCGATGCCAGATAAGTGACGATAGCAAGACCAGCTAGGCCAGCTGTAACGTTGAAATCAGTGGTAGCAGCAGCCACTTCGAAATGCTTGCCATCAACATGTGGCCACCAAGACATATGCTCAAGCACTTGATAAGGCAGAATGCCAATTAAGTTGCTAGCCAAAATAAACATAAACAGACCGCAGAGAAGCGGCATGTAAGGCTTGTAGCGATGATCGCCAATTGAACCCTTGGCAATATCAAGAATGAATGTATAAAGACCCTCAAGAATGCCTTGGCCTTTACCACCAGGGCCTTCAACAGTGAGGTTGCTAGTGATTGCTGAGCAGCTCAAGAGAATCAGAGCCATGGCAGTCCAACTTAGAATGATGGTGTCGGCGTGAATATCGCCCACTGTTCCCATATCAAGCGGCAACTGTATGCCAGTGATCGATGGGTCGTGAATCAATTCTTTTAAGGGTAAACTCTCGCCTAACATTCAGATTTCCCGCTCTTTTAGAGGTAAGTCATACAAAAATTTTGAAGCACTAGATGCTTCTGTCGGTCTCTCTACTTGATTACATCCGCGCTTGCACAGCGGGAATCAAGGGAAAGACGCTCCAAATGATAGCAGATGGACTCTGAGCGAATCAGCGCTAGTAAAGCAGCTTTGATTCCAGCGAAAATTTGTTAAAGAGCCACCAGCACCGCCGCAGACGAGCTTAGGTCTTCTTATCCATATCGTTTGAACGTTTTATCACAAAAGCTATGCCCAGGCCGAAACCTACCGATATACCCACGATGACGCCATAGGGCGAAGACTGAAAACGCCCATCCAGCCATGCTCCAGCGAAATAGCCAGCGACTGTCAAAACAACTATGGCCGAGCCAAGCTCTGAGGCCATCATAATTTGAGCGCCCAGTCCGCCCATGCCGTCGTCGCTTTTATTCTTCATAAAGTTTTCAACATACCTATGGGAATTGGCATTAAATACCGGAGCTGTTTCTAATGTACACCCTAAACAATATGTTTTAGATTTAGACAGCTTTTGAGCGCCAAAACCGGGCATAAGTGAAAATGTAGAGACCTACCAATGGCAGTTGAAATGCTAAGAGCAAATTCATGCTATGAGTATTAAGTCTTTATCTTTAGAATAGACTTTAGTCTAGTTGGGTCTGGATTAGTCTAGACAGGTGATAGGAGTTATCAGTAGATGTTCGATCGGCTTGCACAAATCATCAAGGCTGCCTTCAATGCCATTCTGGGCAAGGTAGAAGATCCGCAGATGATGCTAGAACAGACCTATAACGACTTACAGAACAATGTAATTCAAGTGAGACAGGCTGTCGCTCAAGCGATTGCCACTGAAAAGCAGCTTGAGCAGCAGTTGCAAAAGAATAAAGACCAAGCGGCTACCTGGCAGAACCGCGCCGCCATGGCTGTTCAACAGAACAACGATGAGCTGGCCCGTCAGGCTCTACAGAGAAAGCAACAATATGCCCAAGCATCCACCGACTTAGAGCAGCAGCTCAAAGTGCAAAAGGAAGCTACCTCGGGCCTGAGACAGCGCCTCACTGAGCTTGAGAATGAGCTGCAAAAGGCTCACACCAAAAAGCAAGTTTTGATTGCCCGCGACAAGGCCGCCAAGGCCACCATGAAAGCTAACGAAATTCTCTCGAAAACCAATTCGAATGGTACTTTGAACGTTATAGAACGCATGGAAACCAAAGTGTTAGAGCGTGAGGCCAAAGCAGCCGCCTTAGGCGAACTGGGCAGCGACCAACTCGATAAACAGTTCAAGAATTTCGAAGGCAAGACCGATATCGAAATGGAATTGATGATGCTCAAAGGGCAGATGGGCGCTCCTACTAGCAGTAGCAGCGATCAACCAAAGCTGATTGTCAGCGACAAAGATAACCTTGATCCGGTTCTACTTGAAACCAAAAATGTCGAATCTATAGAAGCTCAGGATGTTCACGAACTGAAGACCAACGACTAAAATAGTCTTGGAAACGACCTTCTAGTATAGCTTTGCGACAATTCTGCGCCTCATCAATTAAATAGCTAACGTTATGAATGGAGAGCAGCATTGCTCCTGCCATCTCATTTTGTCTAACCAAGTGATGCAAGTATGCGCGGCTGTGGTTGGCACAAGTTGAGCAAGTACATTCACTATCGATTGGACCCCAATCTTTTCTATATGGTGAGTTCTTCAGAGAGATGCGCCCATCTTTAGTAAAGGCCGCTCCGTGCCGAGCTAAGCGGGTTGGCGAAACGCAATCAAACATATCAATACCGCATCTGATGGCATAGATGATGTCCCAGGGAGTGCCGACGCCCATTAGGTACCGCGGCTTTAAACGTGGTAATAAAGGAGTGGTATAAAGCACCACATTTTCAATGGTTTTACGGTCCTCACCCACAGCCACTCCGCCTATGGCAAAGCCTGGTAGGTCGTAGGCAGTAACTTCTTTAGCTGACTGGCGCCGCAGGTCTTCATATATGCTGCCTTGAACAATACCAAACAGGGCCTGGTCTGCACTACGTTCGTGCTTATCAACACAAATTTCGAGCCAACGGTGAGTGCGCTCCATGGCCGCTTGCGCTTCTTCAAAGGTCGCCGGATTCTTGACGCATTCGTCAAAGGCCATGATGATATCGGCGCCAATGGCATTTTGAATGGTCATTGATTCGCTAGGTCCGATAAAGTGTTCGCGGCCGCCCCGATGGTCTTTAAAGAAGACACCCTTGTCGGTTATCTTGCGCAACTCATCAAGGCTAAAGACTTGGAACCCACCTGAATCAGTGAGAATTGGTTTATGCCAATTCATAAATTTGTGCAGGCCACCAGCTTCTTTAATTAGCTCATGGCCGGGGCGCAAATAGAGATGATAAGAGTTGGAAAGCACAATTTGAGCGCCACAGTCGGCGGTTTGCTCAAATGTAAGAGCGCGCAAGGCCGCATTGGTACCCACTGGCATAAATACAGGGGTTTCCACCGTGCCATGAGGGGTGTGAAACTTACCTGCTCTTGCCCCTGACCAAGGACACTCAGCTTCAAGTTCAAAAGTTACTGCGTAGTTCAAAAAGGTACCCTAAGCTAATACTCTAAGCCTAAACTGGCTTAAGCCTAAAGGGGACAGTATAGATATAATTTCAAATAGATGAAAGCTTTTATTACTCACTCAATTATGACTACTAGCTGCCTGCTGATTATGGTTCAGCTGAATTGGCCTCAGCCGACCTGGGCGCAATTTACATTTGCAGAACCTGGTTCTAGCGAAGAAAAGCAAACAGACAGCGCTGCGGTATATGCCAATCGCATATTGAAGCGTAGGCTGCAGAGCGATAAGCGTCTGGCCGTGCATCTCTTAGCAAAAGAAGAAGGGGGCGCCGATGTCTATGCCAGCTTACCCTTTCAGTCTGAACAACTGCATTTGCTATTGGGACGATATCAGGCCTTTGGCCAGACAAATGCACCAACGGTTGGCCCTAAATTAAAAGGTTCAATAGACGACAAAAGACTTGCTCAGACACGCTTTCAAGCAGAGCAAATGATTTTAGGCAATGCTGCCAATGATGTGAAAGTACTAGACGAATTTAGCTCTCCGCCAGTAGCAGAAGGAGAAGGCACACTTTTAAACAAGATCAATGCTGTCGATTGCAATCTTGTGCAAGCCTTTGACTTGGCTCTGGCAGGCCGTATGGCCGACGCCTTAGCGAAACAGTCGGAAACAATCAAAAGCAATCAGAAACTTAGTGCCACCGCACAAGCGCGCATAGAGAATAACCAACTCTGCCTTTTGGCACTGAGCGGCAACGTTGCTACTGCCGCTACTTTCATAAAGAAGGCCTACGGCACTTCGCCTTGGAGCTATAACCAAGCTAAATATCCAGTCCATCTTCTCAATCAAGCCAATATTTTACTAGCGAACAAAGATGCCCCGATGGCCTTGAGTTTTCTTGAAAGATTCGAGGGCATCATTCTGCCGGGCCGACTAGGTCTAGCACTTCTTCGAGCTAAAACAATGACCTACAGCCAATTAGGAGAGAAGGAAAAGGCACAAGCAATAGTAATAGAAATAGTCAAACGCTACCCAAGCAACCCCGGGGCTCTCACCATGGCTGGTGACCTGGCCATGCAAAATGAAAATTACAAACAGGCTGTTGTCTATCTAAAACAGGCAGCCAGCCTCAACAAAGCCAACCCAGACTCACTGATAAAACTAGCCCAGTGTCAGTCTAAAATGGGCGATCTTGACGAAGCAATCAAAACAGCCACTCTTGCTACCCGCGATTTTCCTCAGAGCCCTGATTCTCATATGACCCTAGGCAAGCTGCATATGGACAATAAAGAGTTTCTTGGCGGGCGCTTACAATTTGAGAGAGCACTAGAAGTGAGCACTAGTTTTGCCGAAAGGAGACAAGTGTTTTTGCCTTTAATGAAAGTGCTAGACATCATGAATGAAGACAAAGACTTGCTCAAATATCTCTCGCAATGGGTCAAGCAATACCCGCAAGAACCTGTCTGTCACTACAACCGCGCCTTTGTCCTGGCAGAGAAAAAACAATTCGATGAAGCAATCGAAGAATATACAAAGGCTATTGCTCTAGCACCAAAATATAGCAAAGCGCGCTATAACTTAGCGCTACTCTATGTACAAAAGAAAAAGCCACAAGAGGCAAAAGCACAGCTAGTGCGCTTCATCGAAGACAGCAGTGGAGCTGAAAAAGAACAAGCGGAAAAACTGTTCAAGACTCTTTAGGAACAGTTTTGACTAAATCGAGAAACTGATCAAGAAAATTGTCATCGATATATTCCATATCTCCGGCAACTGGAATGAAGCTTCTTCTGCGCGTTTCGGGATCTGGCACCATTGCCTCCCTCCTCTCCTGCTCCTCCAAAATATGTTCTATCTTCTCCACGCCAAAGTCTGGATAGCCAGCCAGAGCAGACAAAATAACTTCAGACACACGTCCAACAGGTCTTACCTCAGGTCTATAAGGCGAAGGCGGCGGTAACGGACGATATTTATTGAATTGCGGAAATACTTTTCTCACCGCCTGTTCATCTATGTGTTTTTGACAGAAGAGAAAAAGGTCTTTCGCCAGCCAGGGCTCCGTAACCTGCGGCATTAAATCGTCTTTGATGCCCCTTAGGTAATAGTCGACAACTACTGCACCGTGCTCTTGCCAAATTTCTTTGGACAAAGTACTGGACGAGAATTCAGGCAAATCATTGGCTACCGTTCTGAAATACTGCCCAATTGGACCACACAAATGGGTCCAGTAAAGAGGATCTATTGGGCGTTTCTGAATCTGTGAAAGAATTCGATTAGTTGGAATGTGCACCAAAGTCATATAGACACCATAGTGATAGCGGCCACCTCTAGGCTTGCGCACATTTACATCAATAACAATCACGGTCTCGCCATTGCGCAAAATGCTTATGGCAATAGACTCGCCACGAACTTGCCAGTCAAGAATTGACTGCTCTAAGTAGATCAATTCACTATCCGCAATCTCTAGTAAAGCTTGAGCTGCGGGGCTAAGAACTGGCGCCAACTGGCAAAATCCGAGCTCAGCCAATTGAGCCGTCAACGTCACAGCAAATTCATAGACGCAGTTCTTTATGATTTTCTTGGGCAATTCATACGCCCTATATAAGGAATAGCATTAGAACTAATGGACAAGAAAAAACTCGATCAAGCTTTCCAACCTAAGAGGTTGAGGGTCGAAACAAAGTCACCGCGCCGCCAGAGCCAGACATGGAAGGCAAAAATAAGCTGTTCGGCCGTAAGCACGCCTTGAGATATAAGAGCATGACCAGCTTTAATAGCATCAAGTTTTTCTTGATCAACAAAGCCGCGATTAACTAAAAACTGCTCAAGCTGCTCACTCTCTCGTTGCTCTACAAGCCTTACCTGCTCAAGCTCTGCGCTATTGACGATACCGATAATTTCGATCATATCGACGAGGCTAAGATTCTCTTTTAGTTCGCTAAATGGTCGCACCATAACTGGTTTCATGGCTGCCAATTCTTCTACTGAAAATTCAAGGGGCCGGCCGGTCCTAGCGCACAAACCAAGCATCTGAGCGGCACGAACAGGGTCGACAGTACCCTCGGCTATATACTTTTGGGCCCGCAAAGCCGATGAAACAATCAGTTCACTGATAATTCCCTCGTCTACTAAAACCTGACCCAAAGGCTTAGCCTCGGCCATACTTTTTTCAACGCAAGAAAGCAGATCAAGCTCTGAAATGAGCTCAGAGAGCACGAATAGCTCACCCAAGCGTACTGAATTTTCTTCGCGATAGCGCTTCAAGCCACCGAATTCAAGAATCTCTTCTATATGCTCGTTATGCATATGAGATAGCTTTAGAGCCCCAACGGCTTGATCATAACCAATCTTGCGCTCATTAACTAATAGCTGTGCCGTCAAACCAGCATAGGCCACCATTTCATTGACTGACTTTTGCAATACCAGCACGCGCACGATTGGTAGGCCCGACAAAATACTGGTCTCAAGAGCGAGAGAAAGCTTGTGGGGAGAAATGGCCCCGGCATCGACAAAAAGTTTGCCTAGATTGCGGCCAAAGTTAATGTGCTCAATTTCGCAGCCAATAGAGAAGAGATTGTCGACAAATGTCTCCCCATTGACCCGCATAAGCTTCAAAACTTCGCCGGCCTTATCCGGGCTAATTAATCTTTCTCTAATTAGGTTCTGGGCCTGAAGGGTGCCATTAAGCTCTCGCTCGGTGACTAGGCCGGACTCGACTAAGGCCTTACCCAGCGGGCTTTTGCGCCCCTTCGACATAACCAGAGCTGCTTCAATACTGTCTGGAGAAACAAGACCTGCTGCGACGAGCAGATCACCAATTTGACTGGAAGTATGAGATTGAGACACCGGAACACCAAATAGCTACAAGAAAAGTATATCTGTTTGGCCATACTCTTTCTATAGTCTGTAAAACTCAAAATTAGCTTAATTCTAGCCGGATCAGCTATCGACTCAGTATATGTAAGAAGGCATAAAGTAGCTGTTAAACACCTATGGATATATCCCTGAATATCAACCAACAACAGACAAACTACTGAATGACTCCTCACCGCCAGCGGTGCTTGCATTAGATAGACACAGTCTAGGGGCTAGGCAAGCAAAATATTGCCAAATCTACCCAAACAGATATTCAATCGATCAAAAAGTGGTGCTCAGCCAAAGAAAAGTCAGAGAAAAGCCGGCTATTTTTGGCCAAAATGATGACAGCACGGCAATTTCGGGATAAAATTGTCATGCTAAGTATTGTCTACTCTTGACACTAAATGCAGTGTGTAGTCTAATGCGGCAATAGGGTGCCATCTCTAGCATCATTCAGGTGTATCTTTGCGAATCAAAGAAATCGAACTTGATAACTTCAAGTCATTCGGGAAGCAAACGTTAGTCCCTCTTTTAGATGGCTTCACGACCATCTCCGGGCCCAACGGTTCAGGCAAGTCAAACATCATTGACAGCCTGCTATTTGCCTTGGGCTTATCTTCCACAAGAACTATGAGGGCTGAAAGACTGCCCGATCTGCTCAATAACCTGAGCGGCAAAACCGAAGCCAAAGTGCGCGTGCGCTTCTGTCACGACGACGGTGCTGAGCTTGAAGTTACCCGTAGAATTCGCGTCAAAGATACCGGCTATACATCTACTTATATATTGAACGGTCGCGTTGCCACTCTAACTGAAGTGCATGAAGAGCTGACTAAATACAACGTCAGCCCCACTGGTTACAACGTCATCATGCAAGGTGACGTCACCGGCATCGTCACCATGAGTTCCACCGAGCGTCGTAAAATCATCGACGAACTGGCCGGTGTAGCTGAGTTCGACCGTCGTATTGATCAGGCTCAAAACGAGCTTGAGTCAGTAGGCGAAAAAATTGAACAACAGAAAATCATTCTCACTGAGATTCTCTCTCGACTCGAGACCCTAAAAACAGACCGAGATCAGGCTCTAAAGTATCTTGAGCTGAAGAACCAAAAAGAAGTAGTCGAGCGCGATCTCGTCTTTGTCCGTTCTGCCGATCTAGAGAACCGCTGTGCCATTGAGCTTAGAGAAATCGAAAAGCTCAATAAAAAAGAAGAAGAATTAATTGAACGGCTTCACCAAACCGAAGTGAACTTGCTGGGCCTTCGTACCGAAATGGGTCGCATCGATCAAGAAATTCGCGAAAAAGGCGGCAATGAGCAGCTTCTATTGCGTCAAGAACTTGAGACTAAACGAGGCGAACTAACTCGTGAAGAGAACAAGCTCTCTAATTTGAACGGCGTCATTGGTGAAAAATCCAAGCAGTCGAAACAAATTGGCGGCCAAATTAAGGCCATCGACAAGCATCTTTCTGACATTTCAAAACAGAAAAAACAGCACCAGGCAGACCAGCAGGCTGTGCGCGTCGGCTTGATGGAGCGGCAAGGCGCCTTTAGCGCCGTGATGGCCGAAATTGAAGTCTTACGCCAAGAGAAAGATAAGTCGTCTGACAAAATCTCGAACTTGCATGGTGATTTGCAAAAGCTCAGAGACGATCGTCACACTCTTGAAGTAAAGAAAACAGAACTGCGCACGAGACGTGAATCGCTTGAGCGTGAGCTTGATGCCATGCGCACTAAGGCCACAGAGCAAATTACAAAATCTGCTCAGACCAAGGGCTTACTGAGCAAACAAGAAAAAGATTTCGTCGATCACCAAGCTCTAGTAGCCGGTATTGAGCGCTCACTACAACAGTATGAAGGCGAGCTAGCTGGTACACGCGAAGAAATCGAATCGAAGCGCCATGCCCAAGATACAGTTAATCGCCGCTTAATCGAACTTGAGACCACCCGCGAAGTAGCTGGCGAATCTGGCTATGGCCGGGCGGTTGAAGCAATTTTGTCGGCCAATATTCCCGGTGTACACGGCACCATTGGCCAACTGGGCACAGTGGATGATCAATACACTACTGCTTTAGAAACAGCTATTGGCCCAAGGTTAGGCCATATTGTTGTCGACGATGACCAAGTGGCCCAAGACTGCATTCAATATTTGAAAGCCAATCAAGCCGGTCGTGCTACTTTCGTACCGCTCAATAAGATTCAAACTCAGCCTCCGGGTTTACTGCCCAATCGTCCAGGCATCATTGATTTTGCTTACAATCTCATTGATTTCAATCCTAAATTTGTCAAAGCCTTCCAATACGCTTGTGGTCAGACAATTATTGTCGACACCATGGAGAATGCCAGAAAGCTTCTCAACCAAGCACGTATGGTCACTCTCGGCGGAGAGCTATTTGACAAATCAGGTAGTATCTCTGGTGGTAACGACAACAAAGGCAAACTGCACTTCGGCAATCGCGGCGAAACAGATTTGGCTGTTCTTAAGCAAACCGCCAAGAGTTTGGCCGACCAAGTGCGCTGGCTTAAAGATTCACTGAAAGAGTTAGAGACCGCACTGAATGATGAGCGGGGCAAGCTCAATAGTGCTCGTCAAATTTTGGCGCAGAAGTCTGCCGAGCTTGACAACAATCGTAAGTCTGTCAAAAACATGGAAGACGATGTCGAGAGCATCAAGCCGCAATTGCGTAGCAAGGGCGATGAGATGGATGTCATTGATCAAGAAGCCGTGCAAGTCGAAGCCCAGATTAAGCTGCTTACAGCTGAAATAACCAAGCTCGAAGATTCGCTCGAAGGCGCACGGGACAAAGGCAAGAAGACCCACCTAGAAAAACTGATCATCGAATCAGAAGAGTTAAGACAAGCGCAAATTGCTGTTGAAACTGAATTCAAAGAGCTGCAACGTCTAATAGACGTCACAGAGACAGAAGAGCGCGTTGAAATCAACAACCGCGAGAATCTCACGCTGCAGGCCAACGAACTGGGTGCCGAGCTAGATGAACTAGAAGGACAAAGACCGACTCACGAAGCCGTTATCACTGGCATGCGTATTGCCATTGGCGAAATGGAGAAGAAAGTTTCGGCTATCTCTGATGAGCTTGAGTCAATGCGTAAGGCTAAAGAAGACATTCACGAGAAAGTGACTGCTTCTGAAATTGAGCGCACAAAGATTGATCAAGAACTAATTCGCGTCAAAGAACATAGAAATGAGCGCAAAATGACTCACTATGAAATTGAGCAACAATTGGTTCTAGTCAAAGAACAGATTGCTTTGATTCTGGCTGAAAATCCTAATTACGAGCCACCTAATGCCGGTACTGTAGAGCAGCTCAAGCAGCAAGTAGAAAGGTTAGAGCGCCGCATGCGCGCCTTAGAGCCAGTCAACATGAAGGCTCTAGAAGATTACAACCAGACAGAAGAGCGTCAAAGAGAACTAGCTGAAAATCTAGAGACTCTCAGTGACGAACGTGAACAGATTGACCACCGCATTTTGGGCTATGGTCAACTGAAAAAAGAAAACTTTATGGAAGCATTCACCGCTATCAATGCTAACTTCCAAGATATCTTTGCTGAACTCTCTCACGGTACAGGCCGCTTAGAGTTAGAAAATCCTGAGAGCCCATTTGAAGGTGGCTTAATTATTAGAGCGCAACCGCGCGATAAGAAGATGCAACGCATCGAAGCCCTATCAGGTGGAGAGAAATCGTTGACCGCTCTATCGTTTGTGTTTGCCTTCCAGCGTTTCGCCCCAGCTCCGTTCTATGCCTTCGACGAAGTCGATATGATGCTTGATGGTGCTAATGCCGAGCGCTTGGCGCGCATGGTCAAGACTCAGTCAGCCAGTGCTCAATTTGTGGTCGTTAGTCTGCGTCGTCCGATGATTGAAAATGCCGATCATGCTATCGGTGTATCACTAAGAGCTGATGGCTTCTCACGGGTTGTCGGCATCAAAGAGGTGCAGCTGCCTGATGAGTCGCAACTTCCTGTGGCAGCTGGAGCTTAGTGCATGAGCAGTGACATATTTAACGATGTGACTATTCAGAATTTAGCGGGGGCACTCAAGCCGCCTACTAAAGGCAGAAAAAAAGTCACAGCCATAAGCAATGTAGACTCGTCTAATTCCGAAAATGGTGCTGATTCACCCAAGCCGGGCGCCAAGAAAAAGCCCGCTGGCAAGAAAGCGAGCCCGCTCAGCACCCGCACTTTTCCCACTGAGTCTTTTGCCCCACCATCTCCTACCTCAGATTTCGCTCCTCTAACCAGAGCCGAAATTCTTGCTCAAATGCCAGCAGAGTTAACTGGCGAGCTCCTGGCCGATCCAGCTTTAGCACCGCTAGCAGCCGGTCTTGGCACAGACTTGATGCAGCCAGAATCGACCGATGTCATTCGTGCCGGTAACGATTATGCCTTCAAAAGCGAACCAGACTCAGGTATTGAGATTCTGGTAAAGATGGCCGAAAAAGGTGAAATCGATCCAAAGAACGTTGATATCATCGACGTCTGCGATAAGTTCCTTAAAGCCATTGCCGCTAACCCTAAAGAGAGTTTGCGTCTCAGTGGCAAAGTAATTTTCCATGCGGCGGTACTTTTGCGCATGAAAGCAGAAGCACTATTATCTTTAGCTAATAGCAGTCTCAATCCGATTGCTGACGACTTTCTTGATTTCGATGATGAAGGCGGTCCGATTCTTTATGACTCGAACAAACAAGAAGTTGGTAGACAGCTTACCTTCAAAGATTTAGAAGGGGCGATTGTTAGACGAGCACAGAGGAAGAAGACCCAGGTTCGCGAACGTAAAGTAACTCTCGAACAACTGATCGCAGCTCTGCGTGAAGCGGAAAAAGTCGAAAAAACAAGACAGCAGAAGAAGCCAAAAGCTACTATCGACTTATCTGATCACCATGAAGTAAATGCCTACGACGATATTCTTGATCTTGCTCACGATGAAGATATTCAAGAATCAATAGAATTGATTGAACAATGGATCATTCAAAATATGCTCAGTGGGCAGGGTATAGAAGTTTTTGAGTTAGTTTTAAAACTGTCTGTAAAGCAAGACTGGGTTGAAGTATTTTTAGCCGCACTATTTTTGTCAAATGCAGGTAAGATAGATCTAGAGCAAGAGACTTTCTACGGACCGTTATTCTTGACTCTACCAGTCGGTCCATCTAGCACTGCTGTTTTCGCTAGCAATAGCTCTATCAATAGCAATAGCACTAGCAGTAGTACCATCCCAGAGAGCTGACAGCGCCATGAGCCTAAAAAATCACATTGAAGCACTTCTGTTTTTAACCGATAAGCCCATCAAGGCTGCAGTAATTGCTCGCACGCTAAATCAAGACGTGCAAGACATTCGCAAAGCCATGCTTGAGCTAATCAACGATTACGAGACTCGCAATAGCGCTCTCGAAATTGCTGATGAAGACGGCTATATGTTGCAGGTCAAAGACGAGTTCTCCGGTCTCGTTGATGAATTTGCACCATTTGAACTACCAACTTCTTTGGTGAGAACTCTTTCAGCAATTGCTATCAAGCAACCGGTAGCCCAATCTGAAGTAATCAAATTACGTGGAGCTGGTGCCTACGATCACATTAAAGAATTGATTGCACGCGAGTTAATCCATCGTCGTGAAGACGGTCGCTCTCCTTTGCTCACTACCACTAAAAAGTTCCAAGAATATTTCAGGCTATCTAAAGACGGCCAAACCTGGCGTCATCAATTAGAAACTGCCACCAATAAAGATCGTCCAGAAGAAGAGCAAGTTTCTCTGCAAAAAGATGTACAGCTGGAGCTATTCGATGCTCCAGTATCAAACAATGGACTTGACCCTGACACAGAAGCACAGATTCAAGCAGCCGTAGACGCTGACAATCATGTCTTTGACACCTCGCCTAGTGCAGATGAACCCAATAGTGAAGCAGAAGCTAATACTAAAGTAGATTCTCTATCAGTTATGCCTGTGCAAGAAGTACCAACTATCGGATATTAGTGACGGATATTAGTTAGGGTCAAATTGTTGCAGCCAATAGCAGAACCAAGACAGTTTTCTTATAGCGCTGTCTTAGTGGCTGGTGGTTCTGGTAGCAGATTTGCTGGTCAATCGGGTTCAGCTAGATCGGGTACTAGTTCAGATACTCAAGCTGAGCCGAAACAGTTTCAGCCCCTTAACGGATATCGATTATATATCTGGTCGCTATCCAGGCTATATAAAAACGACAAAATTACGAACATTGTGGTGACGATTCCGGCATACTTCGTCGATGAGATCAGGCGGGAACTAGAAGTAATATTTCCCGATCAGTCTAGCTCTAAAATATCAGTCATTGCTGGCGGTAGCACCAGGCAAGAATCTGTATATAAAGGATTGAACAAACTATCCGATCTTGGCAAGCCTGACTTTGTCTTGGTGCACGATGCCGCCAGGCCCTTTATTTCAGCCAAAACAATCGACGATGCCCTAGAGACAGTCACCGCTAGAGGTGCCTGTACAATTGCCACGCCAGTATCTGATACCTTAAAAAGAGTGGAACAAGATAAAATTTGCCAGACAATTAACCGAGAGCATTTGTTTGCTGTGCAAACCCCACAGGCGGCACCTTTTGACCTACTCTGGCAGTGTCACCAAGAGGCAGCAGTGCTCGGTATTGGTGTTACTGATGATGCGGCAATTTTGGAACATTTTGGCCACGAAGTAGTTATTTTTGCTGGTTCAAATAACAACATTAAGGTTACTGTTGTCGATGACATGCGCGCCTGTGAGCTTCTTGCCTCTCTTTATCTACCTGATACACCTTTATAACCACCAGCGGTGCATATACAATAAATAGCAAAATGCATCTCTCGCCTCAGGTGTCACCATTTGTGGTGCCTCTTGCGCATTTTGGAGAAAAGACTAAAATTGATAGCAATCAGTATTTATTTCCAAGCATAAAAAAGGGAAAGCCATGGTTGACGACTACAGAGACAGCCCACAGGACAAACCTATATTTGCTAACGAGACCAAGTCTGGCAAAAGAGAAATCGATCTCTTCCCAGCCCTGCAAGATCGTCGCATGATGGCATTGGGTTCCGTTCGCCAGAACGCACCAACCAGATTAGGCACCCAGATTTCAATATTCAGCCCAGTATCATTTGAAGAAGCTCTAGAAATTGTTGAGTGCTTGCGCTCGCGCGCTGCCACCACAATTTCGCTAGAAAACATGAAAAAGCTAGACGCTAGTCGGCTAGTTGATTTTGTCGCTGGTGCCTCGGCTGCTCTAGACGGCGATTTCCATAAACTGAGCGAGCAAGTTTATGTATTTTGCCCTTCAAATATTCGTATCACTCCGCCTGCTAAACCAGTAGTCGAAACTCCGTATGTGCCTTATGGCGATACTCTTGCTGGCATGCCTACGCCATCTGAATCACTAAATTCAGATCTCGGCCTCGGCGCTCTCGATTTCCTTTATCCAGGCAGAAATAGTCAAGTGGCCGGACAAGGGTCAACCCAAGCAACTTCTCCTTGGACTAACTCGTAAAACCGGACAGCGGTTGTTAAAGAAATCTAAGGTTCTCGCCCTGCGGCCTTTGCAAAGTCCTTCTTCAAGTTTTTTAACAGCTGCCACTAAGCCTCGCTGGTATTATTGAAATATGAAGCACCGGCGGGTTCACCGCTCGTGCCGCCTCCTCCTTACCTAATCCACCACAACATGTCTTCCCCTTCGTCCAACGAGGGGGAAGTTCTGTTTTAAGCACTTTTCATTTAAGCTTAGAGAAATTCTTGAGGACCCAATGTCACTAGCAAAAATTGGCACGCATTTAGGTTCGCTAATACTGATATTAGCTTGCTGCTGTCAGAGCAACGTAGCCCAGGCAAAGTCTAATCTCACGGCTCAAGTCGGCGACCAAGTGACAGTAACTACATCTGATACCACAATTCCCTTGCCTGCCACCATCATTGCCATCGTCAAAAATAAATACACTGTGCAAATGCTGCCTTCTTATCAGTTCAAAGGCAACGAACGATTCGTTATATCGGCCAGACAAATTAAACTAGTGTTTCCAACTCAAGCAGAAGTAGAAATCGCAGGCAATACAGATTTTGGCAAGAGCAAAGATATCAAGACTACAGAATCGATTGGCAAGAAAAATAGAACAGTCTTGTCTGCTTCGGCTGCAGCCGGCAACAAAGCGAAAGTATTAAGTGGCTTGTTCACGCGCTTTGGCCAGAGCTTCGAGGGCAAAAGTCTAATTTGCCAAGAGGAGCAATTCTATTTCTTTCCCGATGGCCGGGTCTATCATGGACTGCCACCAGAGGGGCCTGCCCATCTAGACTGGTCGAAAGCCATCCAAGACAGTCCAAATCTCTGCGGCACCTATGGCATCATTGGCGACACCATTATTTTTCAATGGAAAGGCACTGCCGCCCAGACTGTTACCTGGAAGCTCAGACGAAAGGGCAACAATCTAGAACTTAACGGTATGGTGGCAGATAGGGCCCCAGCATTCCCCAACAATGCCAAACTCGATGGCACTTATGCTCATCCAGAAATTATTGTCGTTGGAGGAAAGCCAGTAGTAACCCCGGTCATATATTCATTCACTACCGATGGCAAAGTAAGTCTAGAAAAGAAAGACACAAAGCTTGCAGTGCAAAAACGAAGTGGCATCTATCAACTGTCTGGCAACGACATTGAATTCAACTTTGGCGATGGCCGTACCTCAAGTACGATCTTCCCCCAACATTTAGACAATCGAAGCCTAAAGTCACCAGATAGACTTTCGATTAATGGCAAACTATTTGAAAAAATGCAGTGAGCTATTTTTGCCGGTGAGCGGCACGGTAAGGTAGCATAATTTCCTGATAAGCGGTCTCGGCTGGAGTCTTTCCGCCGACGACCTCGACCGGGTTTTTAATCATCTCAGATGGCAAACCATGGTCACCAAGATCACGAATGATTAATCTCTCGGCAGTACTGCTTTTAATATAGTCTTTAGGGGTGCCGCCCTGCAGGGTCAGCTCCAAATGCTCAGTTCTGCTTTGATCAAGTGGACGCTCACGAGAAATAATCAGTGACGGCGACCGGTCACCATTAAAGATACCCATAGAGCGGTAATCGAAGTCGATTCCATGACGGCCCATTTGCTTATTAAGCTGATAGAAAGTCTCGTCGGCGATCTTTACACCAGACCTATTTCTAAACTCGTCTGGCTTTGCACCATTTTCTGCCCTAGGAGCTAAACGATTAAATAGCTCGCCAACTGCTGTCAAATCACCGCTATTTATAGCCTTAGAAAACTCACCGACGTTCTTGTTTACCTTTTCCCTCTGCTCTGAATTAAGCTTTGGTCGCAGTGAGTCTTCGTGCTGCTCTTTTGGAATACATGGAACATTCGAAACATCAGCCTTCTCTTTTGGGAAACCCATCTGGTCCATAACCCAATCGAAGGCACCGCGGTCTGAATCTCTCACGGCTTCCGCTGCTTTTTTGTGTGCGTCTGTACCGCAAACAATTTTATCGTTGCCCATAATGTCTCCCTAATCAAAGTTGCAGAGGGGCCAAGTGAAAGGTCAAAAGGTCAAGCATGGCTCGCCCATAATATATACCCAAGTAGCGGCCGAAAAAAACCTTATCAGCCGCCGATGCCCACCAGTGCCTAAAATCTAATGATTTTTCAAGGCCGGAATGGTCGAGTAGTGCTTGACAATAGCCTCGGCGGCTTGCTGTGGTTCATCGCCATTTACTGTCAATTCATAGGGCTGATAGTTAGCAATGGCCTTAGAGTAGAGGGGGTCGTAGTAGTCGGCCAGCAAAATTGCAACCACTGACGACAGGTCATTGAGTTCAGCCAAGCGCTTAACCTCGGCCAACTTCTGCCCACCGAGGCGCTCCTTAATAGCATCGAGAGAATGCAGCGCTTGCTCTTTGGTCGCGCTAGAAAGCTGCCTTGAGCCCTCAGTATAATCACGCACAATGCGCTGACAGCGAGCACCAAGGCTGCCCTCAACTAGCACTCTGGCCCCGTATTGAATGCGGTCGTAAACGAACTTTGGCAAAGTCAGGCGACCAATTTTCTTTCCTTCTGCCTCAACAAAGACAAGGCCAGGGGGAAATGTGCGCACCGCTTGCCAGATAGAAGCATCAAAATTCTTCTGTGTGGGCTGTGGCCCTAAACCCAAAGCACCAAATACTGAGCCACGATGATTGGCAAGGTCTTCTAAGTCGAGCACCGATTGACCCATCTCTTTCAATTTGCTAAGTATTTCAGTTTTACCAGCTCCAGTATGACCATGCAAAACCACCATAGCGAAAGCATAGGGGTCGTCTTCAAACTCACTCAGAAGCTCTTTTCGCCAAGCTTTATAGCCACCAGTGAGGCGCCAACAATCAACCCCTATGATGCTGAGCAAACTAGCAACCGACTCACTGCGCAGCCCGCCTCTCCAGCAGTGCACTACTAGTGGTGTCGAGGCTATGCGCTTCGATAAAATCTCATCAATAAGCTCTGGTATTTTAGGCGAAATTATTTTCAGCCCCTGACGTCGGGCGACGACTTCGCCTTCTAAGGCATAAATGGTGCCTATGATCTGACGCTCTTCATCGCTAAATAAAGGCACGTTGATAGCATTAGGAATATGCTCTTCTACATACTCGCACGGAGAGCGCACATCAACAATCACTGCCTTCTTAAGACTGTTGAGATCTTCGGCAGTAATTTCGCGCCAGCTCATAATCTACTCTTTGTTACTTGTCCTTTAGAGACTTAACCACTTTGTCAACTTTCACATTATTTATTGCTGCCAATTCTTCAGCACTAGCCTTAGCTGAGCGCATTACCATGACTTGCAACAACGGGCTTGATCTCAAATCACGGGCAAAGTGCGCTTCTAATTTCTCAATCAAAACACTTCTTACTTCATCTGGAGTGACCGGCCCAGAGGCATTAGCTTTGCCAATGATGCCTTCAATACTCTGACGCAGTTCTTGCACAAAATCTTCAACTGGTATACCGCGAGGCAAGATTACACCACGTAAGGTGACGTCTGGGCCGCCCACAATGGCTCCCTTAGGGTCAACCGTAACGGCTATAACAACTAAGCCATCATCAGCTAACTTCTGTCTATCAGCAACTATCTCTTCGTCAATAAAGAAGTCGCGATTGAAGTCAATCAAAAGCACACCTGACTCAACCAGCCCAGTTAGCTGGCCCTGCTCGGCAGTAAGTTCGAGCACTTCACCATTTTCCATGACAAAGATATTGTCAGCACTGACACCACATTCAACCGCCAGTTCGCCGTGGCGCACCAGCATGCGATACTCACCGTGCACAGGCATAAAGAACTTCGGCTTGCACAAATTGATCATCAATTTTTGCTCTTCCTGGCAGCCATGTCCCGATACATGAACTCCAGCGTCGCGACCGTAGATAACTTTCGCCCCTCTAACACAAAGAGCGTTAATAGTATTGGCCACAGACCTTTCATTGCCTGGAATCGGTGTGGCAGAAATAATGACTGTATCGCCAGCAATGATTTTAATTTGCCGATGTTCATCATTGGCAATACGTGTGAGAGCCGACATTGGCTCACCTTGGCTGCCAGTGGTGAGAATTACGACCTTCTCTTTAGGCAACTGATTGACTTGATCTACTGGCACAAGCAGACCATCAGGATAGGTCATGTAGCCCAGTTCGCGAGCAATGCTAGCAAACGTAAGCATCGAGCGACCTAACACTGCCACCTTGCGGTCATACATCATCGCCGCCTGCAGTACTTGTTTGACCCGGTTTACGTTACTGGCAAAAGTAGTGACGATGATACGCCCTTTAGCATTGGCAAAAGACTCATTAATCTTGGCCCAGACTGTGCGCTCAGATGGAGTGAAACCTTCTCTTTCAGAGTTAGTACTGTCACTCATTAACAGCAGAATGCCCTCTTCGCTAGCGGCCGCTAAACTAGCAATATCAGACTGTTCATTGTCAACAGGAGTGAAGTCAAATTTGAAGTCTCCGGTATGAACGATCACTCCTACTGGCGTTCTAATGACTAATGAAAAGGCATCGGCAATAGAGTGCGTGCAGCGAATGAATTCGACATTGAAACAACCCATTTGTACCCGCTGGCGCGGCTTTACATGCTTGAGGCTTGTACGGCCAAGCAGACCATTCTCAGACAGTTTTTTTTCTAGCAAGCCCAAAGCCAAAGCTGGCCCGTAAATGCTCGGGAGAGTAACGTCGCGCAAGAGAAAGGGAATACCGCCAATGTGATCTTCGTGGCCATGGGTAATGGCTAAACCACGCAAATACTGCTGATTTTTTGCGAGAAATGAGAGATCAGGTAGAACCAAATCGACACCCAACATTTCTTCAGAAGGAAATGCCAAACCGGCATCAACGAGAATCATGTCTTCGCCATAGGCAATAGCCATGGTGTTCTTGCCAATTTCGCCTAGGCCACCCAAAGCAATGATTTTGAGCGTCTTACTGGTAGAAAACCCATCCGTCGAAGTCTTTAGTTCTGGCTTAATCGCCTTAGTATTTTGGTCTGTCACAGGGTTCCTCGTTATTGTTTCTCTAAGTGAGTTGCAGACTTTGATTTAATTTGTAGGTCTTAATCAGCTCGTCCATGGTCTCGCGTTGCTTGCCATCGAGTGGCACCAATGGCAATCTGAGATGTTCAGTGCAGAGACCCATTTTGGCCAGCACATATTTTAGACAAGTAGGATTTGGAGCAATAAAGAGCCCCTTAAACATAGGCATACACTGATAGTGCAATTCACGGGCCGCATCTAGTTTGCCGCCAAAGAAAGCATTTTGCATTGCCATAATTTGACTACCGATTACATGACTGGCAACCGAAATCACACCGGATGCACCAATAGATAAGAAGGGCAAAGTAAGATTGTCGTCGCCAGAATAAACTAAGAAATCTTCTCGGGCAGCAGCAGCAATGTCAGAGGCTTGATCAACATTGCCAGTAGAATCTTTGAGCGCATGAATGGTCTTTTCATTCTTGCTCAAAGAAATCATGGTCTCGCTACTAATATTGATACCAGTGCGAGCCGGTATATTGTAGATAATCAGTGGCAAAGCAGAAGATTGAGCAATGGCCGAAAAGTGAGCGAGCAAGCCAGCTTGACTGGGTTTGTTGTAGTATGGCGCCACAACCAATGCACCATCGGCGCCAAGACTCTCGGCTTTCTGTGTTGCCTTGATAGACTTAGCAGTGACATTTGTACCAGTGCCCATGATCACTTTGACACGTTTATTACTAGCGGCAATGACAGCTTTGAGCAAAGCTTCTTTCTCGTCATCCTCTAGAGTTGGGCTCTCTCCTGTAGTGCCAGCTACAATTATAGAAGTGGTGCCGGTTTTGACTAAATGCTCAACAACGGCTTCCACTGCCTTAAAATCGATTTTGAGATGCTCATCAAAAGGAGTGACCATTGCGGTGATCATTCTGCCAAAGAGTTTTCCATCTGTACTAATCAATTCTATTTCCTCACTAATCTAAAATTGTCTCTAGACCAATCTTCAGTTCGTTCAATTGCATTACAGCTTTCAATGAAAGTGCAATTCCGCGCAAAAAGCAATTAGTATTGAAGCTATCGTGCCTAATTGTGAGCAGCTCACCATCACTGCCAAAAATTACATCTTGGTGGGAAATCAAACCAGGCAACCTAAGCGAATGCACTCTAATTCCTGATGAATGTTCGGCACCACGAACATGGGGCATTGACTCATGTTCAGTTACTTCTTTGACGTTGAATTTTTTGCCGCCACTAGCCATTTTGTTGACCGTATGCATGGCAGTACCAGAAGGAGCATCAACCTTCTTAGTGTGATGCATTTCAACAATTTCGGCATTACCATAGTATTTCGCCGCTTGCTTGGCAAACTCCATCATCAAAACTGCTCCAATAGAAAAGTTAGGCACGAGCAGTGCCCCCATCTTTCTCTCAGAAGCAAGAACAGACAATTCAGCGATTTGATCTTTACTCAAGCCAGATGCGCCAATAACAGGTCGAATACCACTCTCAAGGGCCTTCTTAGCGCAAGCAAAGGAAGCGTCAGCAACCATGAGCACAATAATTGCATCAGGATAAGTCGTCTCTAGCAGGTGATCAAAAGACGAGCAGACCGGAATACCTAACTGACTGCGATCTTCTGTAGCATCCGTAAACTCGCTCAGATCACAACCTACATATGGGGCACCGCTGCGGCCAAAGGCCCCAACTAACTCAAAGGCACCATCTTTAAGAATAGGTGTAAGACTAGCTCTACCCATGCGTCCATTGATGCCGGCAACGGCAACTTTAATTCTGGCATCCGATTGAATAATCAACTGCTATACCTCTTGCTCATCAGAGATTCTAAACCAGAACTCCTATACTAGAATTTCTTGGCCTTCACTGTGGCGACCAGTAGAACCAAAGCCGCCAGCGCCGCGCTCGACACTGTCAGACAATTCTTCTACTTCAATCACTTCAACTTCTGGCACAGGAGTAATTAGCAGTTGCGCAATTCTTTCACCGGGCTCAAAAGTGTAAGGCTGTTGTCCATGGTTAACGACCAAGACTTGCACTTCGCCGCGGTAATCACTATCGATGGTGCCAACACAGTTGGTTAGACTAATGCCAGCCTTGTCAGCTAAACCAGATCTTGGCCGAACTTGTCCTTCATAGCCTGGTGGAATCTCAACGATGATGCCAATCGGAATGCGACAGCGCTCGCCTGGCTGAAGAGTTATGGCTTCTGCCAGAGCATTGGTCAAATCAAGACCAGCAGAACCGGCCGTGGCGTACTTCGGTAGGGCCCTACAATGAGGCAATCGTTTGACTTTTAAGGTCACAGCTCCTGTTGGTCCGATCATCTTTGTTCTTCCTCCACTCAACTAAGTTTCATTTGATAGCTTTCGGCCAATTCTTCCTTTGGCCCCACAACAACGAGAGACAAAGACTCTTTTTTGAAGAGATCATTGGCTAATTCAATAACTGCTTCATTGGTAATGTTTTCTATGTCTGTGCGCGCTTCATCGAGAGGGACAATGCGGTTGTAGTGCACTAAGTCTGAAGCATTGTTTGTACTGCGCGCACTCATTGATTCTAAATCCATCAATAGGTCACTGCGCAATTGGGTCTTAGCCCGCTTAATCTCAGCAGCAGTAAAACCTTCGACTTTGACACGGTCAAGTTCACTGACAATCAGCTCTAGCACCTGAGAAGTATTCTCTGGTGTCATCGCCGCATAAATTCCGAACAAACCACAATTGCGGTAGCAATGTTGCATACTGGCTACGGTATAAACCAGTCCACGACGCTCTCTAATCTCTCTGAAGAGGCGAGAAGAAGCAGATGCAGCTAAACATAGGTCGAGCACCTGCAAGGCATCAATGCGCTTATCGCTGTGACTCAAACTCGGCAGCGACAACATCATTTGCGCTTGCTCAACATCTTTGTTGCGCACAATATTGAATATACGAGGTTGAGGAGTCGGTGGTTTCGGCCCGTTTCCTTTTGTCAACTTTCCTAGTTTTTCTGTCAGATAAGCAATCGTCGCTTCTTCATCGAAATTGCCAGCAATAGAAATTACCATGCGTTCAGGGCGATAAAAGCGCTGATAATGCTCTTCAATCATCGGCAACGTAATACCGTTGATGGTATCAACAGTACCAATGATAGGGTAGCTATGGGCGTAACCCTGCCACAGATTGAGATAAGTAAGCTCTTGCGCTACATCTGCTGAGTCATCCTCGTACATCTGCATTTCATCGAGAATGACCTTTCTCTCAAGGCGCAAATCAGCAGCATCGAAACGCGGTGCCGAAATCATATCGCAGATAATATCGAGGGCTACTGGCAAATGTTCACCGAGCACATGACCGTAGATTTTAGTAAGTTCTTTTGAAGTGGAGGCACCGAGCATGCCGCCGACATCTTCAATATCTTCAGCTATCTGCTCAGCTGAGCGCTTTTCAGTGCCTTTAAAAAGCATATGCTCGATGCAATGAGAAACACCATTGTTCAATGCTGTTTCATAGGCCGAGCCAACTTCAATCCAGAGGTCTATGGCAGCTGAATAAACAGACTCCACGACCTCGGTCACTATTCTTGCCCCGTTTGGGAGAGAGGTAGTCCGAATCATCGTCTTCGCTTTATGGGAATGAATATTCTAGCACTATGGCCATTTCATAGCTAACAACAAAAAAACCACCCGAACAAGTCGCGGCGGTTTTGTTGCTACTGTCTGACTGTCCGTTGCTGGACTCAGTATTTCACCGCGATTCAGTCAGTCCTTCACGCGATGCGGGCTATCTGCTGTCGTTTCCGGAAGACGTCTCCCTGATGTTTCTACAGCGCCCCTCGGCTCAAAGTGGCCACTTCGCTTAGCCACTCACCGTATGTAACTAATCTATCAAGCCCTGAGCCCAAGCGTAAGTACCCCGTTTTTGATTTAAGGATCGCAGCCCCGGGCCTGCTCAAGCCCGTTACTAGAGCCGATGGCGTTCATTGCGATTTACTAAGCAGCTGGAATAGCGGTGGAGAGCCAATCAAGCCTAAAGATATCCAACCGATTACCCCTTTGCGCCTTTTGCATATCATTTCGACATACAAAGGACACCCTGTGGCTTAACAGAACCCATTTCACGTTCGACAAGGTTCCCCCTGAAATCTGCCAGCAGTTGGAATTCGGCATTGTGTTCTCTTATAATGCCAAATATGCCGACGTAGCTCAGCTGGTAGAGCAACGGTTTCGTAAACCGTAGGTCGAGGGTTCGAATCCCCTCGTCGGCTAAGTTTTCAAGTAAGTCAAGATCGTCTGGTGGTCACCAATTGGTTTAATGAAAAACCTGAAGGATCCTTCAGGTTTGTATAACTGGCAAGGCGTATACCTTTCGAGTCAATAGCCTAGAGGATCTAATGGGAGCTTGAAGCTTGTCATCAGCAATCAATTTCAGCTACGACTATCGCTTTGCCTCAGCAGTCGAACTAAACGGTGGTCGGCATGGCCTAAAACTGGCGACAAGTGGTGGACTAGAAAAAAATCCTTACTTCTTCAACGGCCGGCTGCAAAATCCTAAGCGAACTGCAGACATTTTGCTTACTCTCTCGGCAATCAGCCGCACTAGATTTTTCTCTCCCGGAGCTATTAGAGAACGCCTGCTCGCAGCTGCTGATCCAGTAGTGACCTGCGATGGCACTCAATTAAGATTCGAAGTGTTCTCGGTTTGTTGTGGCGTATATGCCCGCTTTGATCTTGCCGGGAATGCTTTAGATGGTGCTTGGCTGTCCAAGGGAACCACAAATGTAGATTTTAACCCACCAATGAGAGCCGCTCTTTTGGCACTCAACAACTCAGATCAAGTCGGTCTTAAAATTGGCAGCGATTCTGTAGAGCTAATAAAAGATTCGGAAACAGTAGTCGAACGCAAAGTTAAACTGCCGGTACGCTGGCTGAGAAGCTTTGTTGAAGTACAGTCATACCAAGCACTGGTTAAACCTTCGATAGAAATAGCACCCAGTGAGCTGCAAAAACTTCTTATATGTCTGCCACAACAAAACATCATGCAGGCAGGGGTCGTCACTTATATAACACCAATCTCTAAAGGTTATAGACTGAGTCAAAGACCTAGTTCCGAATCAGTTGCCGTAGGTGCCATTAGTCGCTTAAAAGCACTAGAACCAATACTGCGGCATGTGTCCAACATCAAAACATACACAAGCGAAGCCAATGTAAGCGCCTTTGAACTGACTTTAGATGAAGGCAAATTCTTTCTCGTGTTAAGCCCTAACGCTGCCCGCGGTTTTTCTGGAGAAGGCCAGGCATTATCTGACCTTGCCGAGCGTGTCTCTGATGCCGTTGTAGCCAAAGTCAGGGCCACACTTGCTTGGCAAACTAACTTAAATCAAGAATATCTATCTGAAAAGCTCAGCCTCAGCGCCGCTGACATAAAAAATGCATTGCAAATTTTAGGTACCAGAGGTCTCGTTGGTTTCGATATCTCGAATAATGCCTATTTCCATCGCGAACTGCCGTTCGATTTATCGGTGATTGAGGATCTTCATCCGAGGCTGAATAAAGCTAGAAAGCTCGTCGAACAAGGAGCTGTCAAAATAGCAGGCAATAGCAGCGAGAACTCAATTACGGCAAATGTGCGTGGCGAGAGTTCAGAATATCTTGTGCAAATCAAAGAGAACAGCTTTCGTTGCACTTGCGATTGGCATGTTAAACACGAGGGTCAGCGAGGCCCGTGCAGTCATGTGCTTGCAGTGGAGCTAAAGGCTCAAGAGATAGCAAAATGATTACAGCTGAGAACCTTGAGAAATTTGTAGAACAGAATGGAACTGCCGTTGTTTTGCAAACTCTTAAATCGATGTCGGAAGAAGAACGAGTTGCCCTAAGAGCGACAGCTATCAGAACTGTTGAATTTTTCCGTTTTCGTGAGATGGTGGCAAGGCCCTCGATACCAGAGCTGCGCGCTGCAAACGGCATTATCGATGATGCCAACTGGAATCAAACGAAAGAGTGGTATGAATCGGCCAAAGCGATTGTGCTCTACTGCTGCGATCTTCAAGAACTAAAAGCAGCAGGACCAAATGGTTTACCAGGACCTGACACAGCCCTCCATGTGTTACGAGAGCGCAAGCCAGCTTGGTTAGATAAGTGGTGCAGCATCACGTTGAGCACGTGGCCAACCGTATACTGGCACACTATAGTCGAGCTTGAAAAATTTTGTAAGACTGAACTTAAACATACCCTCGATTACTATCAGGCTCTGGCACTTGGCCTGCCATCGAGAAGTGACATGGAGAAATTCATCAATGATTCACCAGCACTGATAAAAGAGTTTTATAAATTTCTAGCATCTCCCACAACAATTCGCGCCATGGCAGCACCATCGGCAGTGCTGCGCCCAATAGAAATCAATAATTTCATGAGGCACATGTCTGCCTCTTTAAGCGACACCACAAATTTAAATGAACATCCCAAGCGCTGGATTCGATGCATCACTAACCTAGTTGAACAAGGAACACTTGACAGAAAGCAAATAGTGAATCTTTCATTCCAAGCACTCTCCAATGCATCAGAAGAAGCGACTAAACGCACAGCAAGCTATCTTCCGAAAGAATCAATTGCGGAATTTCTTTGTTCGCTCAATGACACCCTTTGTCCGGATAAAAATGCATACCTAGCGAAATACGCTTCGCTCCTCGGCGCCGCCAATAGTGAAGTATCAATTTACGCGACCAATGTCTTTCTTGACGCAAAAACTACTGATCTTCCATTAGACGATATTTTCTCGAATCTGCCCCTCGCCTTTCATAACCGTGACAAAGCTCCAGCTGCGGCCGCAATAAGCCTTTTGAGAAAGCTTGCGAGTACTTCTTGCGCGCAGAGTGAAGCAATTGGCTTGGCTGCCATCGATGCATTCAATCACAAAAGCAAGGCAATTCACAAAGACGCAATAAAACTACTAGAGAAATATGAATTGTATAGAAGCGATTCAACTCAAATGAAATTATTTGCGAGTCTTGATTTGTTGGAAGGTATCAACAGAAGCTCGGCTACGAAGCTGCTGACTTCTTCAAATCAACAACAGGGCGCTAAGACCCAATTACCAGCTGAAGAAACACCAGGTTCTCCCGACGAAGATACGACCGTTTTTTATGCTCCGGTAAATTTGCACTTTAAGTATATGGACCTGAGTGGTATCACATCACTATGTGACGCTTCGCTGTCAACATCTAAGGAAGGTTTAGCCGCCGCAGCAATCGCACCGGTTAATTTAGTCTCGATGGATGGGCCAAGGCTGCACGCAGATCAGAGAATCAATTTAGTCGAAACAGTCGACGACCTAGTATTTCTGCTATCGGCACATTTGAACAGAGCACCATCGGCTCTTCAACTTGAACTAATACTCGATGGTATTGCTCGGCTTTGGAAAATAAGAGATAACAATTTTGAAGAAAAAACTCAAAGTCTCAGACACACACTAGAACAAATAGACCCTTTAACCCTAGTGCCCATTGGCTTGAGCCCAATGGGCCGACTCGCCCACCTTTGGCTAACTGCCGACAGAGGTGAAGCAATTGAGCTTCGATTAGGCAATACTCCCCTGGCCTCTCGCTGTTACAGCCTGGCAGAACGTATGCATGCTGGCCTGGTTTTGCCCATGCTAGCTACGCCGACTCACAATGGTGGATGGATAGATCCGCTGGTCTTGGTTCGGAGGCTGAAAGACTATCAAGAGCAGGGAAGATTAGTCGATGCAGACCAGGCTTCTGGTTGGCAAAAGCTCATTCAAAATACCATCAAGGCTTTCACCAAACCAAAGGATGACTATAGCAACGACGATGCTGAGCTTATCCAAGCGCTATTGAGGTTAGCACCAGACGGTAGAACCGTTGCATTGGAAGAAGCCCATTCGATAACTGGTCTTGCCGGAAAGACACTTCGCTTTGCGTTGGGTGGAGGCGACATTACCGAGATTGACAAACCACCCTTTGCCGTTGCAGCCTTCAGATCACACACTCCACGCGGGACGTGCCCCAATCTTGCTGATAATTCTTGGCCGCATCTACCGGACGTCGTTTATCCAGCTCAGTACACTTACAATTCGGATGCGATCGTCAAATTTACAAACGATCGTTATAAGATAATAGCCTTAAGGCTTCCAGACTTTCTGACCATTAAGCAGCTGGGCCAGGCGTCTGCCTCTCTGCAGAATTCTTTCGAGCGATTAGGCGAAGGGATAGAGGCTAATCGGGACGAAACAAAATTTGTGATGTACCCACAGCACCTTACCCCGACTCTCAAAGTTCACGGCATTTTTCGAAATAGTAACCTCGATGATTGGTCACTCGATTGGCTCCAAAACAAAGAACCGCTGCTCGCTCGCATGGCTAAAAATATTCTGCAAAATATCAACAGTATCGGAAATGACTGGCAAGAGGATTACTCAATTCTCTTTGATCCTGACTTACCTCTTGATGAAAATGGATCCTGGTTCTTGAGCTTGGCTCTTGTGACCAAGCATGATGACGTACGAAGATTGGCACTAGACGTTCTCATTGCCGCGGTAGAGGAGCAGAGAGTCAATGCCTCAAAAATTGGAGAGAACATAGCGCTGCTGCTTGAGCACAAGTTCACCATTCTTCGCTGGACAAAGTCTTTCAGAGAGCTAGCCCGAATATCTCAACTACACGCGCTCTTCGCCTGGCAGGTGCTGATTACTCTTTTAGAAAAAATAGGACCAACCTGCCCAATAGGATTCACCGAACTTCTTCTGGAGCTGAAAGAAGAATATGGCTTTGGAGTGTCCGCATTAGCCCTTGAGCAACTAAAGCTAATTAGCGGTTCAGGAAAAGCAGCTACCTTGGCCAAGAAGCTAATGGCAGATGGAACAAATTGGAGCAAAACCAGACCGTTAAACGAAGCTGCTAAACAAAGTTTTGCTTCAAGAGTAGCAAGAGTGGAACGATGGCAGAGGTCGCAGTATTTCGTTGACATTCTGAGCTAGGGGGAGCAAATGTTCGCTGAAGTGTTCTCCCCTAAATTTACGAATTAGTCGAATAGAGATGGCTTATAACAGGTGGGCGTTTGGTAGTATTTTTACCAACCTTTCCCAATAGCTCAAAACCCTTATTAGCGGGTCTGCTACAATTTCGTAAACCGTAGGTCGAGGGTTCGAATCCCCTCAGGCTAATTTTTCAGGTGTGCCTCACATAAAGGTGACCCCATGTCAAGAAAAGCGATCTCAGATCTCCTTGTCAAGCTCTATCTTTGGCTAGTTAAAGCTGGAGATTTGAGCCAGATTTTATTGCTGCTTTTCTTTCGCCTTAACTGGGGTTGGCAATTTTTCGTCAATGGTAAAGGCAAGCTCATCAATCACCCAGACATTGTCGATTTCTTCACTAGCTTGCACTTACCATACCCCAACGAAACGGCCTGGTTTGTTGCCTGTGTCGAATGCTTCGGCGGTCTTTTGCTCATTGCCGGCTTGGCGGCCCGTCCGGTAGGTCTGATTCTCGCCACCAACATGACGGTGGCCTATCTCAGTGTCGAGGACGATCGCAAGACAGTGCTTAACTTTGGCAAGGAACAAGACCCCTTTCTCCATGCCGACCCTTTCTTCTTTTTACTGACAGGCTTGCTGGCCTTCTGCTTTGGTGCTGGACCGATTTCGCTAGATGGGCTAATTAAGCGCATAAGAGAGAAGAAAAGTGAAATCCAAGAACCTTCAGCTACGACCTAAATTGCGTCAATACGTAACTCCATATTAGTCCTATTGATCCGCCACACCTCAGACACAAGTGAGAGTTAACATAACTGACACTGCGGTTGCACTTTTCCGCGATCACAATTTTCTTGGAGGCGCGTCGATGACAAACCAGGCAAATAATAAGCTGCAGAGCGCAAACGATGACAAAGCAGCCTCTATTGAGACAGTTGATAACTTTTACGCTGGTATTGGCAGTGCCCAAAAAGCAGCCGAAACGTTCATCGGATCAATGAAAGACCTTTACCAGGAACTGAAAAGCGCACCTGCCGACAGGGCAAATATTAGTTAGTAACAACGATGATTTCATTGCTAAGATTGTCGGGGTAAAAGTTACCCTTGAAGTGAAATGAAAACATCACTAAATCCACTGCTTTATCAGCTTAACACCCGAGTGTTGCTCACCGAAATATCGCAAAAGCTTGGGCGTCCTGCCAGCCTTGATGATATACCCGATGCAGAACTGGATAGACTGAAAGAACGCGGATTTGACTGGGTTTGGCTGCTCAGCGTTTGGCAAACTGGAGCGGCAGGTCAGCGCGTTTCTCGCACCAATGAAGGATGGCTTCAAGAGTTCAAGCAGACGCTGCCCGATCTTAAAGACGACGACATAGCTGGCTCAGGTTTTGCCATCTGTGACTACAGCGTGCATAAAGAGCTAGGCGGTGCACCAGCTCTGGCAAGGCTACGAGAGCGCCTTAGCAAGCGTGGTTTAAAACTCTTACTCGACTTTGTGCCTAATCACACAGCTATCGATCATCACTGGGTGGAAGAACACCCAGAATATTATGTGGCTGGCAGCGAGGAAGAGCTGGCGCAGGCGCCACAGAATTTCATAAAAGTGAAGTGCCAGACCGGTGACCTGATCTTGGCCCACGGCCGCGACCCATACTTTGACGGTTGGCCCGACACGCTGCAATTAGACTACGGCAACCCAGCCACGCAAGAAGCGATGATTGGCGAGTTATTGAGGATAGGCGCTCAATGTGACGCCGTGCGCTGCGACATGGCAATGCTGCTTTTACCAGAAGTATTTGAGCGTACCTGGAGTCGGCCCTGCCAGCCCTTCTGGAGTGAGGCAACCAGTCGAGTTCGTGAAATATTCCCCACCTTTTGCTTCATGGCTGAAGTCTATTGGGATATGGAATGGGCGCTGCAACAGCAAGGCTTTGACTACACTTATGACAAGCGTCTTTATGATCGTCTTCGCGATGGCCATGCCGTGCCGGTGCGTCAACATTTGATGGCAGAGCTAGACTATCAGCGCAAGATGGCTCGATTTCTAGAAAACCACGACGAGCCACGGGCAGCAGCAACCTTCGCACCGAAAGTTCATCAGGCTGCCGCCGTTATAACTTTTTTGTCACCAGGTCTGCGCTTCTTTCATCACGGTCAATTTGAGGGACGACAAAAGCGCATATCGCCACATCTAGTTCGCGCACCTAAAGAAGCTGTCAATGATAAGCTGGAAAAATTCTACGATCGCTTGTTGACTGTGCTACGACAGCCAATTGTTCGCGAGGGAGAGTGGCAACTACTTGAGTGCTTGCCAGCCTGGGATGGAAACAGCTCATTTGATTCATTTGTTTGCTATGTCTGGCAAAGGCCCAATGAGGAGATGCTGCTCGTTGTCGTAAATTATTCCGAGAATTACGGTCAATGTTATGTTCGTCTGCCCTTCGAAAACATGTCCGAAAATCAATGGCGTCTGCAAGATCAGCTCGGTGAGGCAATCTATGATCGAGTTGGCAGCACCCTGGTATCACAAGGGCTGTATCTAGATGTGCCACCATGGCAGACTCACATTTTTTCGTTGACTAAATTAAAAGGAAAAGCGAGTGATGAGGCTCTGACCAAGGCCTAGTGAGCAATCATTCCGATGGATGCATCGGTACAAATTCCGCGCCGGATTTTTAAATCGACAGCTGTCGAATGGCCTGTTGTGTAACCTATAGATCTGTAGCGATTACTTGCCGAACTAGCCAAACTTCTCTCAACTAAATTCCTATCCCCCGAAGGAACTCCGAACTTTTCGAGAATCAATGCGGTTGACTTGCCTACTGAAAACTTTGCGATCTCAGTCGCTCTCCACTCAGCAAATTCGCGATCTGCTGCTGAGCTACCGGCTATATAACAAGTCTACAGGAGTGAGAGATTCTCATTAGAGGGTAAACCCTTCATTATTTACTCACAGCCATTTCTGCACACTTCCCAGCCAGCCAATTAAAACAAACAGAAGAGGTGCATGAATGACAACATTGATGATATTGAGTAGTTTGGAATTATCAAGCCCTTGTTGGCTGAGCTGCTGGCGATAGCGAAACAGACTTACCGGCAGTGCAATTGTGGCTAGAGCAGCCAACACTAAAGAAACGATCTCTAGCCAAGTAAGCGGTTTGGCTGAATAATCGATAATAGACCAATAGTTATTGGAAACAATGAGCAATCCAAGCTGCAGAGTGAGTACTTGCTTGTCTAATTCTGTTAGAACATCTTTGAAAATAGTCAATGAAGCGTCGATAACAGCTGTGGGTTTCACGACTTCTTTCAAAACACAAAATACAATCACAGGGGTGATAATAGCTAAGCAGACTGAAACGACAGTATAGTCAGACAGTGAGATTTGACTAGTGGCGCTGACGTAGTAGAGATAGGTCGGTACAAGGACATAGGGTGCTAGCAGAACCAGTGGCACCCCCATATAAATTCGATACTTATGCGTTGGCACCAACATATAAGCAAGCAGAGCTGCTGGAATAGCTCCCAAGCACGCGCTAAAGGCAACTACAAACAGCATAAGAAATACATGCAAGTGAGGTGGAATCAAAAATTTAAAGCAAAAGGCGAAAATTGCTAACGGCAGACCAGCAAAACAGATTGCCACAATCATGACAAAATGGCAGGCAGGCAGAAGCACCAACCAGCGGCAGATAGCCACAACTCTATCTTGAGGAAGCGGTAGTAGAGAAATATTGGAACTATCACTCTCCACTAAAGTAACTCCTAAATGACTGATACTGAACTAGTAAAACGACTATCCATTTAGCCTACTATCGGCTTAGCCTACTACGGCAATTCAAAGCGAAACTGAGTGCCCTGGTTAAGCTGTGATTCTGCCCATATTTTGCCACCATGCAATTCAACCAAAGCCTTACAGACAGCCAGACCGAGGCCAGAACCACCCCTGGTGCGAGAAGTTTGGTTTGGCGCTTGTTGAAAACGGTCGAAAACACTTTCTAGCATATCAGGCGGCAAACCCACGCCTTGATCCTCAACTGTTACTGTGGCAACTTTACCGTTGCTCTTTACCGATAGTTTGACAGTTCCACCTTTGGGCGAAAACTTAATGGCATTCGAGACTAGATTGGCCAAAATACGCAGCAGCATCTGCTCATCAGCATTTACCATAGTGCTTGTAGCTTCAAATCTAAGCGATACACCTAGTTCATGAGCATAACCAGCCGACTGTTCTACTGTGCTTTCAAAGACTTTTTGCAGAGAGATTCTTTCGCGGTTCATCTCCATCATGCCAGACTTAACTTTTTCAATATCTAAGAGGTCGCCTATGAGCCGCATCATGCGCTCACTACTGCGCAGAGCGCCAGGCAGATACTTCGTCGCCTTCTCACTTACGTCACCGTAAATTCCATCGCCTAGAAACTGCAAATAATTCTGCACAGTTGTAAGCGGAGTGCGCAAATCATGAGTGACCATAGCCACAACTTCTTGCTTTAAGCGCTCGGCAGCGCGCTCATCAGTGACGTCATGAAAGATGCTAATCAATACCCCATCTTTACTGCGGTCACCTTTAACACGGTCGTCTGTGCCTTCCTGCTGCGCCCACTGTGCAGACCAGAGCACTTCCCGTTGCTCACCATCAGTGCGGTTGATAGTCAGAGTTAGGGATTTTTCGTTGGCACCATCTTTCACTCGATCAAGGTAAGCACGAGCCTCATCTTTGCTTACTGGATCAACATAGTCGAAAAAATTAGTGTAAATCATTTCGTCGGCAGTCAAGCCAAACAGCTCTTCGCACGCAGGATTGGCGCTAACAAACTTGAGACGCGAGTCAAATGAACAAATGCAATCGCTGGCATTTTCTAGAATAACCCGTTCTTTGCTCACAGCTTCGCGCAACTGATTAGCCATCCTATGAAAAACTCTATCGAGCTTTGCTATTTCATCGCCACCTGAAACAAGCTGGTTTAGCGCCTTGTTGCTAGCTAAACGGTAACTGTTATCGTTCATGATGTTGAGTCGGCTAACGATACTACGCGTCAAAATGAAGCCAAAAACTAGTGTTAGCAATATATTTGCTACACCTCCGATCATCAAGACTTGCTGCACCTGTGCTCGAAACTGCCTCTGCTTCTCAGGACTAGCGTCAGCCACTGCCTTACCAGCATCGCCCAAACTTAACACCTGATTGGATAAGTCGCGCGAGACATCGCGAAGCTTTAGCCACAGAACCATGCGGTCTGCGCTGTCTGCACGTTTGGCGGCCCGATACTGCTGCCTTATTTGAGTCATCAAGTCTTCTGATTGACGTAACTTAAAGAGAGCTGTGTTCATTGACGCAGAAAGGTCTGGCTGGTCTTTGGTCATCTCTCTGATATTGAGAATATGCCTGCTAATGTTCTCGCTCATCTTTTGGTATGCCAAAGTTAGATTTGGATTTGCCCTCAGGGAGTCTTCGTCACCAAAATCTGTTCTCACAGTAACAAGTTCACGAGTAATAGCGATTACCTCATCGGCTACTTTGCGCGAATATTCTGCCCGCTTGGCCTCATCTTCGGCTTGATTCTGCAAGTGAGCAACAGTACCAAGCATGGCCAGCTGCACAATCAGTGGCACGGATATCAGTATTAATATCTTTGACTTAAGAGAAGCAGGTCTAAGCATAAAATGTTTATCCCCAAGAGCTAGCTGGGTAAAACCAATTGACTCTATTTCTGCAAATTTCCAAGGTCTATTCGTCCACCGAAGCCTCTTCGTTGTCAAATGAGCAATGCTATTTTATTTGTCGGGCAGGGCAAACCAAAATGTGCTGCCATTGCCTAATTCACTATCCACCCCAATGCTCCCGCCATGGGCTTCAACGATATTTTTGCAGATAGCCAAACCCAGACCGGCACCACCTTTGTGGGTTCGGTCCTCGGTTTCTACTTGTTTAAATCGCTGGAAGATAGTTTCCTTAAATGCATCGGGCACACCGCGGCCCTGGTCGGTAACTTTAATACAGGGAATCGCCTGGTCGGAAGACGATGAGACAAAAATTGTCGAGTCAGCAGGAGAAAATTTGATGGCATTGGAAACAAGATTGACTAGCACCTGAAGAAGACGCTGCTTGTCGCCCAGAATGGTGCGTTTCGAGACTGTATTTAATAACGAGATTTTAGCGCTTCCGGCATTAGCTGAGACCAGCTGAAATGACTGCTCAACGAGCTCATGAAGCTCTACCGCAGCTTTGACAATAGAGACCTTGCCAGATTCAAGACCCTCTAGATCAAGAAGTTGGTTTATCAACTTTAGCAAAAATTCAGTGCTTTCATAAGAAATGCGAATGAGTGCAGCCACATCTTCAGGCTTATTGATTAACCCGCTATGCAGTAGCGATAGAGATCCTCTTATAGAAGTCAGTGGAGCGCGCAGATCGTGGCTCACCATCGAAACTATCTCAGATTTCCGGCGGGAGGCATCCAAAGCCGCATCCCTAGCCACTCGCAGTTCAGTCAATGTATGGTCGAGTTGCTCGTTTAGGGCATTCAACTCTGCAATTTGCTCATCCAGATCAGCGGCATGTTCCTTTTCTTCCGCAGCCATTACCAAGTCCATTATGCCAGTTCGAAATTCCTCAACGCATTGAATTTCAGCTCTAGCCCACGAGACAGAAGTGCCTTCATATTTTTCCTTCCAGACCTCAAACGACTTACGCGGTCGCAAGCGCATAGAGGCTTCATCTATGATCAGCTCGGACTTTCCGGCCCAGCTTACTTCCTTAACCTGATCCGGACGAAACCACAATATCCAACGAGAATCACCCAAGCCAATGCGCATAGCCAGTAGGCCGCTTGCCACATCTTGATATTTTTTTGCATCGGCAAAGGAGCTAGCTAGATGATCGCTTGAGAAGATTGATTCTTTGGTCGTCGCACAAACAAAGTTGAGGAGATTGCCGATCTCGTTAGCGTCTGGCGTGCTCCCGAGCAGCAATGTCCTTCCATTCCAAATCACAGCGGCGCCCTTAGCATCAGCCAATTGTAACAACAATCGACTACTTGTCATGGCCGCAGGAATATCTGCCAATTGAGAAACCTGGTGCGCCAGATCCTTTCGAATACTCTCCAATTGCATCAGCTTGTTAAAGCGTTTTGCCTCTTCGAAATCTTGCAGCTTTAGCGAAACGAGACGAGCCAGGAAATCACAAACTTGCCTGACACGATATTCCACTCGCAGGGGTGAGGAATGGTGACAACATAACAATCCTTTGAGTTCACCATTCCAGACTAACGAAAGTGACATAGACGCAGACACGTCCATATTCTGCAAATATTCTACGTGCACAGGGGACATGCTGCGCAAAATAGCGCCACTGAGATCAAGAGGCAAACCTGTCAGAGGATTATTCTGCGGCACAAGCTGTGATGACACTGCCTCGGTACTCACCAACAGGCGAAGGTAATTTTGTCGGTATAGTTCACGAGCTTGCACAGGAATGTCACTGGCCGGAAACTTCAAACCCAGATAACCCTTAACTGTGTCAGTTTTAGATTCGGCCTGTACAACGCCATTCCATTCGGAATCGAACAAATAGACCATTACCCGCTCGAAGCCACTGAACTCCCGAACGAATTCAGCCATGTTATCAAGCAGCGCCTGTCGGTCGTTACTTTCGAGAACCGTGGCTACAGCATTCCGGCTCGTGCGAAAGAACTCCAGCGATGACAAAGGTTCAGATTCTGTTGATACTTCAAATTCAAAAATGAGAAGGCCGCCGGAACGATGAATTAAAGCGTCGAAGTGCTTTGACTCTGACTGACAGAGCACCTCTAAGTGCAAGGGATTGATTTGCGCCAAGCTCTTGGCAGCGAGGTCCCGAGACAAGTTTGACTGTTCCTGTTCACCGATAAGCATTTGCAGAGACTGACCAAGAAGTTCCTCAGGAGCAAAGCCAAACAGCTGAAGGGCAGATGCGCTGACCTGCACTATCGACAGATCGTGCTCGCGCAGTGCCAGCAAAACACCGTGGGGCTGAATCAACCCCGGGATACGAATTGGCTCGTCTGAACACTGCAAAATATCCGGTGACAACGCTTGAACCATATAAACTCCGCTGCTTTTGCAAAGGGTGAACCCAGACTGATCCGCGTTCGTCATTAAGACAAATACTGACTGCCCGTTGCGTAGGGTAGTCAGTATCTGTTAACACTTCAGTCAATGCTCACAGGATGTCTGAGTATAGAGACATGCCTGAGAATTGATAGTACCCTGGAACATGTTTCATTTTATCTTCTATCACTTTCAGCTGATTGTGCACCCTGCTTGTGAAGACTTTGGCCATCGAACTTTTTATCTTTCATATCGTAAGCTTGCTGCATCATTTCTTGCTTTCTAAGATTTGGCAAACAGCCATCGGCATTTGGTTTGTTGGGGAACAGTGGAGTGAACTCAAGGACTCCCTTGTCCATTTTTTCGTTCATCTTCTGAGCTTTATCTAGGGCTTCTTTACCGTTCAAGGCTTCTTTCGGACCCTCTCCCTGATCATTCTTCAGGTTTTTCGGGCCTCGATCAGAGTGAACTTCGTTCATCATTTGATCTAAAGCACCCTTAAGAATCGAATCGGTTTGCGGATTCTGTTGAGCTTCTCTAACTTGATTGACTTCGTGTTGAGCTGATGGCATTTGTATGTCCTCTAGTAAGGTGTGCGGCGGTTATGTAAGTAGAATAGTGGCGCAGTAAAACCAATTGGTGACTGTTCCGTGACCAAGCTGTGACCAAACTCAAGGGCCCTAGGTCAGCACAATCGAACCATCAAGAATCAGCTATCTTGCTGGGCAATTTTGGCTTCAATACTGGCTCTCAATGCTGCATCTGAAATGTTATCTAGTACGCTTGTTACAGTCTCTGTAGTAAGAAGCTGCTGTCCTTGTCTTAGACCAGCCATATTGGCATCATCGGGATTTTCTTGACGGTATTGAGCTTGCATTGCCCGCATCAATGCAGTCACTTCCGAATTGCTGGCAGAACTCCCCCCAGATGCGAGTACGCGAGCAGCGACTTGGTACGGCCCTTCTCCGTTACGAACTTGGGACAGCTCAGCAGTTGTTTCACTGAGTACTAGAGGAGAAACCTCTGGTTGATTGGCATCAATATGCTCAGTTATGGCATCACTCTCAGCTGCAACTTCTTCTTGCCGCTGTGGCAAAGATTCAATTGAAGCAGCAAGTGATTCTCTCGTCATTGCACCTTGAGCACTTTTGTATGCAGCCAATACGGGGCTGTCCCAATTCTCAGAGATTGACCTAAGAGATTCTACAAACTGATCTCTCATTGGGTCACCGGAGCTTGACGACATATCGTTATTAGCAACACTTTCGCTGAGGAACATGTCTATGTCAGACTTGGTGATAACACCGTCATTTCGGTCTTCTACTGTTCCTTGAAAATCTATACCATCAACTTCACTGAAATAATCAGTACCTTCAACGGCTGGTGTGTCTGATTCTTGCGAGACTGATTGATCTTCGGCAGTTGCTGAGTCGGTAACTGCTGCATCAGTACTAACCGCATCACCAGTTGCAGTCTCGGCAGGTGTCAGTAGCTTTGCTGCAATACTGTCTCTCATTGCCGGATCAGATATCGAGTTCAACAGTGAGTCTAGATTTTCAGGTGAAAGAAACTGATGATTTACTTTCAAGCCTGCCAAATTTGGATCTTCTGGATGCTCTTCACGGTATTGTGTTTGCATCGCCCGCACAAGTGCCATCACTTCATCGTGGCTGGTGGCAATGTCGCCAGAAGAAAGTAGACGCTCGGCAACTTGGTATGGTCCTTCGCCCAACCGAACCAGCGATAGCTCAGTAGTCTCTTCACTGAGGGCCAAAGTCGCAGCTGGTGCTTCAGCTGGCATGTCTACCGGACCGTCTATTGGAGCGGTCGAAACGGCGGCTGGAGTGTCTCCAGAAACTTCTGTTGAAACTTCTGCTGAAACTTCTCCAGAAACTTCTGCTGGGTCGGTGTTGATACCCTCGACGATCGGTACCTGCGACTGGTCTATATCATCGGCAATTTGTACTTGATCTTGCGGCACTGGCTCAACATCTGCAGGCACTGGCTCTACATCTGCAGTCACTGGCTCTACATCTGTGGCCAGTGACTCTAGACCAGCGGCAAACGATTCTCTAGTCATCGAATCTTGCGTTTCCTTAAATGGTGCCATTTCCGGGCTGTCCCAATTTTCAGAGAACTGTCTGAGGGAGTCGACATACGAGTCTTTAT
Source organism: Candidatus Obscuribacterales bacterium (assembly GCA_041675385.1). Classification (GTDB taxonomy): domain Bacteria; phylum Cyanobacteriota; class Vampirovibrionia; order Obscuribacterales; family Obscuribacteraceae. The sequence goes on along the minus strand of JBAYTY010000013.1, from coordinate 69,787 downwards.
ATGGATTTATAGAGCGTCCTCGAGGAGTGGCATCTGCCTCAGCAATGAAGCTATCTATACCAGTTTTGGTAATAGCACCATCTGTGCCGTTCCAAATGTAACCTTGATCGTCCATACCATCGACTTCTGTAAAATAATCGGAATGGCCGCGGCCGGGTCTATTGAATATGTTGAGTCCATCAGTTGAAATCATAGCGTTGAACGATTCACTACTGTTAGATGAAACAATCTCAAGGGCGGGAACCTGACCAGCATCGACGAGCTGCTGAGTAGCCTGAACACCGTCGCTTGGGTTTGCAAAAATTGTTGTATTGCTCGCCTCATCCAGAAGGCGAAGACTGCCATCCGCTGCTTGCTCTGGTTGCGAAACTACATTATCTGTAGCGCTTAAGCTGTCATACATTGTGCATAGCCCTCAAAGAAAGTTTGTCGGTCTGCGATTCGTCTGCTTTTGATTGAACCGACTAGTAAGTGCGATTAGGTTCCAGTTCGAACATGCATCAACCATAGCGATGACGCAAAACCGAACGGTGACTATTTAGTGACCAAACTGTGACCAATCAATCAATAATGAAACAATCGCTTGACTACATTCACTCCAAACTTCAGTCTATAATTTGTCCTTGCAAACATGTTGTTTGCCAAAGAAGAGGCCCTCAGTTGAAAACAAATCAGAAAATTCAGTCAGCAGCCGCTATTTTTACTGCGGCGCTTTTGAGTAGCTCAATTGCCGTTTTGCTGCCACTGCCCCTAGTAGCGGCAAACGACAGTGAGTATTCAGCTGGAGTGAAGGACTATGCCTTGAAGAATTTCAAAGGGGCCTCGGATCACTTTGGTAAGTCTATCCAGGGGGGTAACAAGAGTGCTTCTGTATGGCTTTACAGTGCTCATTGTTTTGTCGCTATGGGACAGTACAAACGGGCCTTACAGACCTATGAGATCATCGCCCAATCATTCAAAGGCACAAGTGAAGCAACTACAGCTGAAAAGTCAATTGACTCGTTACGCTCGCGCCTCGGCTTGCCAGCAGCGGCTACCGCACAAGCAGCAGCCCCTGCTGGTGGTGCCGCAGGTACAAGCACTGCAACAGCTGGTGATGAAGGCCTGATGGCTCGCGTCGATATTATTCCACCTAAGTTCGGCCATCCACCAGTGAGCCCGGCCTCTATCAAAGCTGTAAAAGACGCTATAGCTGCCTTGCCAACTCCACTGAGAAAAAAGCTGGATGATACAGCAGAGGCTCATGTCACCCTCTCGCCTAACCTGATTGACCGCTGGCCAGATACAGCTAAGGAAGGTCCAGATGAATCAGGAGTAGATTTAGCTGCACTGCCTGGTCGCATTTACGGCAAAGATATGAGTATCTACGAGCGGGCCAGAATCAGTGGTACTACTTCGCTCAGCGACCCAAGACCACCAAAGCATCTGCGTCAAACCACATTGAACATGTGTTTTCAACTACTCGATGACAACATGGTTATTTCTAAAGACCCAGCCTTGCGAAAAGAGTGGGAAGCCGACAAGGCCTCGATTTCTTCGCCAATGTCTGAAACCCTTGCTACTTTCATGAAAGAAGACGATTGGGGGCCTCGCGAGACTTGCTCGGAGCTATTTGGCTTTATGCTCGGTGGATATAACGACATGACTGAGAATGTACTTCGCTTCTTCCCCCGCACAAAGAAATGGCTGGCAGTCAAAATGGGTATTAAGTAGCAAGTTAGTTCGTGTTCTATAGAGTTAATGGTCGTAGGCCAATTGATACAAACAAGACTAGCCTTACTCTTAGTTGTGCTTCTCTTTATCAGCATAGAGCCGGTTTTTTCAGGCCCTTCTTATAAAGCAGAAAGTGCTTTATTTAACGGCAAAACTACCAAGCTGCCACCGGGGAAAGCCTGGTCGCTTAGGCAGAAGAGCTTAATTCTCGGCGAATTTGACGTCTTTTTCAACGGCAGCGGCCTAAGAGCTTCGTGTAAACGCTCGGGAATTACTTTTATTGCTCGACCACCGCTCTGGAATCCAATTGGTTTCTCCCTACTTTCAGGAAACATTTGGCGACCAAAACTAGCAAATTTCGCACCCGTAAATGATATGTGCAAATCGCTTCCAATGCTAGGCCTGCCCAACATTTGGTTGATTCCAGTTGAGCATGTCGGCCGCAAAGAAGATTCTGGATTTACCTGCGAAAACTTTAGTACTACTAAAGCATGGTCAAAGGATCAGCTCAAACAGTACAGCCAAGGACTAGTTCAAAAAACATCTCCATACGCAGCTGAGTATCAAGCCACAAACGTCAACCTACCAGCACCAGCTTGTCGAATCTTAGAGCAAATCTACGGCGTGCCCTCCTGTTCTCTATTACCTATTCATTTCACCTACAAGAAGATGACACACAACACCAACATTGCCTTAGAGACCACATCTTGCCAGATAGTAACACCACCTAAGAATTGGCTAGACCTACCAGTCAACCTCAAGGCAGTGAAAACTTTCAACGAACTCAACATGGACAAAGGTGCCCAGGCTGGGGCTGAAGATTTATTCGGCCACTAGAGAATGACGACAAGAGGTTTTCAAAATGAACTGTGAAAATTGCAAGAGCTGCAAAAATGATCTCCAAGCAGATTGGTTCTTTTGTCCGAACTGTGGAACAAGTAAGCACGAGACTTCCCTCATGCAACAGTATTTAAGAAGCATTGGTAGCTCAGAAGAAACCCCAGCTACACACAAGAGTGCAACAGAAATAGTGATAGGCAAGATATTGGGTTTATCAAATACTGCCAGTACCAATAATGATGGTAGTAAATATGGAGCTGGCGTGCGCAGCCAAGTTTTTGAAGTAATAGTGAGGCAGGCCATCGCCGGGGCCCCCTGGCAAGAAATCTGCCAAGGCCCCATGCAAGTAAACAACATAACGATAGAGGAGGTTGAAGAAGAACTGCGAAGACGTGGAGGAGGCGAAGCACCGGGCTCTTCGCGCCAAACCAAAGCCCCATCATCTCCAGATGGAGGAGCAGGCAACGCCGTCATGACTCTTTCATCACCTAGTCAGCGGATCAATAAAATTCGTCAAGTGATTGAAAAGCTGGCAAGTGGCAGCGACTTAGATCAAGGCAAGCTGCAAAAGACGCTGAGCGAAGTGGCTCTCGAATTACAATCAGTTGAATTCAAAGTAGAGAAACTCCAAATGGTGGTAATCTCCGATCAGGCAGAGGCACAACTGCAAGGAGACCTCAATAGAGAACTTGGGCGCAGACCGGAATTTCAACCGGGAGACGACCCAGGACCGCATCATATAACCTAGACATGCCACGATAAAGCCCAAGTCGAAAGCCTATACTCCCGATAGGCAATCACTGGGAGTACTAGAGTAGGCGAATTTACCGATTCGGCAACTACTTTAACGGTGAGTCCGAAACCACCCAATGCTGATTGTTCAACGAGCGTTTATGAAAGACACCCCTATCATCAGTCCAAAGAACTAAATTGTTTTTGTCGACCGCCACACCCCTGCTGCCAAATTTGTTGCCAACGCCATCTAAAATTGGTCCAGCAGCCTTAGATTGCTCTAGCAGCTTGCCAGCCTCATCGTAGAAGTAGAGATGTTGCCTCGCTCCCCCTGGAACCCTTCCCAGTGGAGTGTCGATCTGAAAAAACGTCTGCTTGTCAGTTACAAGGGTTGTAAGAGCTTCTGATGGTTGTTTGAACCACAGCTGGGCCGATGGAGTTTCAGTATCTGACTTGGCAGACGTCCAATCGACTTGCACTGCGCCCACAGCCTTGAGACTTGCAAGCTTGCGATCGCCATTTGAAAGAGTAACCGTAGATTCATAGGCCTGCTGGGCAGCTTGCACGATCCCATTTAGTTCACGGAGAGGCTCTGCAATTTCTTGTGTGCGATCAGTCATGGGCTAATACCAAGTGAGCTTTACTCACCGCACTATAGTTAATAGCTAAATTCAAAACAATGGTGGCAATACGAAAAAATCACGTTGCACATGAGCAGAGAAAAGCCGGATGCACCTAAATAAATTTCTCAGCTTGCAAGGTATCGAACCAGACACGCCTAATTTCACTGGCACCCTGATAGCCCGGTTCAATAGGGCTGGGCTTCCAATACCAAAACTTCTCTGCCGCGCCACACAGAGCACCATGACCATCGAAGTGTTTATGAACGTCTGCCAATAAAAACGGAGATTTTGCTGCGCAAGACCGCACAAAATCATTGAAAGTATGCAAATACTCTATAGGCAGAGCGCTTTCAAACAAAGGCGAGCTTGTTGGCAATATGCCGGTGCCATCGGTTGGATCGTACACCGTGGTAAGAATAACCACACTGTTCGGAAGCTTTTTTCGAATCATCGTAAGCACTTCTTCGTAGCGGTTTGCAAGCTCACGAACAGACTTCGTTAGGTCGACTAAATTGCCTCGAGCTTTACTACCAATGACCTGTAGAAGGTCATTGCCACCCAATGTCAATGTGACCAGAGTCTTACCTCTATAACTCGGGATGCTCTTCAGTCTGTCCGGATCCAGAAAATCAAATGTAGTGGCACCGTCGAAAGTAAGGTTTGTGTGTTTAATAGAAGGCAGCAGACTCTTAAGATCGCGCTCGACAAAATACGGAAACAGGGTAGAGTCGTTCTCGTACAGAAGCGCTGCCGCTCCAATACTATCCCGACCACTATTACCATCGCGACCAGCATCTGCGGCAGGATAGAAATCGATACTCATCGAATCACCAAGCGCTAAATAAAGGTCGAAATCGGTCACCTAAATAAATTTCTCAGCTTGCAAGGTATCGAACCAGACACGCCTAATTTCACTGGCACCCTGATAGCTTGGCTCAATAGGCTGCAAGGGGCAATACCAAAAATTATCTTTGCGACCACACTCAGCACCATGGCCACGAAAATGGGAATAGACATCGGCAAAAGCAGCGCGCTGTCTTTTCGCACATGACTCTACAAATGTATTGAACTGTTCAATAAAAGTGACCGGGAGAGTACCAGTACCCATGGTTGTAGTGGGCAATATGCCAGTACCATCTGTAGGGTCATAGAGAGTAGTGAGCAGAATAGTGCTGGCAGGCACAGTGGCCTTTATCAGCTTCAGTAATTGCAAATATCTAGTGTGCACTTCTTGGGTGGCACTCGTAAGTGCTTTGACATTGTTTGCCGGAATGGCTCTAAAAATCTTGAGCATGTCATTGCCGCCAATTGTCAGAGTAACAAGACAATGAGCCGTAGAATACTGATGCAATGCCCGCATCTTCTCTTCGGAGAGCATGTCTTCAGTAGTGGCATCATCGTAAGCAAAATTAGCAAACTTGATTCGCGGATGAGCCGAAGCGAGGTCTTTTCCTTCTAGCTCAGGAAAGAGCTGCGGGTCATTTTTGTAAAGTAGTGCAGCAGCTCCAATATCTTTTCGGCAATTGAGACCAAGCCTTTCAGCGTCGCCGGCAGGATATTCGTCGATGGTCATCGAATCGCCGAGGGCAATATAAACTTCAAATGCCATTGCTTCCCTTTAATTCCTAATAGCTATTCTTCAAATTAGTTACTCTACAAAACGCCTTGCTTCGATGCATCAAGAACACAGAGCATCATACCCACGCCTTCTGCTGTATTTATCATAGAGACAGTCAGCCTAATGGGCACCTTTCCACCACTTTTCTTCAGACCTTCGGCACTGATTAAACCTTCAGCGCAGCAATCAGCCAAGCGCTTTGCCAATTCTGAGTCGCTTAACTCAGTTTGTAAAAACTTGCTGATATTGCGGTTGCAAATATCTCTTGAGCCATACTCGGAGAGCATTTCAAACTGTTCAGTTATGGCTTCAATGCGGCCGTCAAGGGTTATAAAGACCACCCCAGCGGGAATCGCGCCAAGTATGCCTTTAACGCGCAGCTCCATCTCTTCGAGCTTTTCTTGCAACTCTTTCTCTGCTGCACTCTGTAGAGTTACCTTAACTTCAGACATAGGTCAAATCTTCCCTTTTACAACCCAACTTACAACCTAGCTGCGAACTTTACTACATTCACGGCCAGTTTGGAGGGTTTAGTGGTTGCAACCTGGAACTTTCGGCAAGCTATATCGATCAAGATATATCGAGCAAGGTATAGTCTTAAGGTCGAAATACAAAATAGGTGAAATATGGCAAGAACTGAATCGACAATGATTGCACTGGGCACTAAGGCGCCCGATTTCAATCTCAGTGATGTCCTCACAAACCAAGAAATATCACTGGCAACATTTTCAGAGTTTAAAGTCTTGCTCGTCATGTTCATCTGCAAGCATTGCCCCTATGTGGTTCATGTCAAAGACGAACTATTGCGCTTAGCCCGCGACTACTCTGAAAGAGAAGTGGCCATAGTAGCCATCTCAAGCAATGACGCGGAAACTTATCCTGACGATTCGCCCGAAAGCCTAAAGCAATTCGCCATAGCAGAATCACTTCCTTTCATTCTTTGCTACGACCCTAGCCAAGAAACGGCAAAAGCCTACAGTGCCGCTTGCACCCCAGACTTCTTTCTCTTTTCGCGGGATCGCAGCTTAATTTATCGCGGCCAGCTCGACGATAGCCGACCAGGCAATAACATTCCACCGACGGGCCATGATCTGCGCGCCGCCATTGATGCTGCTCTAGCCGACAAGCCTGTATCAGAAGATCAAAGAGCCAGCCTTGGATGCAATATAAAATGGAAAATTGGAAACGAACCAGTCTATTTTGCCTTGAAATAAAATCATGAAAATTAAAGCTTTAGATACAAACCATCTGTCTGAAATAGAAGCCCTTGTGCGCGTGGCATTTGCTAAGCACATTGGTATTGCTGATCCTAACTTATTTAACAGCGGTGCCAGCCTAGCAAGCCGCTTTGCAGTTGCAGCCGATGGTGCCTTCGGAACCTTCATCGATAACAAATTAGTGGCAGCAATTTTCTGCACACCTTGGGGTTCGTTTGGATTTTTCGGACCACTAGTAGTTCTGCCAGAATATTGGGGGACTGGACTGGCACAGGCATTAATCGAAAGAGCTGATCAGTTCTTCATTGATAAAAATATTGATTTAGCAGGACTTTATACATTTTCTAATAGCCCGAAACATTTAGCTTTGTATCAAAAGTTTGACTATTGGCCAAAGCAGCTAACAGTGCTGATGAGCAAAGAAGTTAGCAAAGATCTTACTCAAGATGTTAGCAAACACTCAGCGGCCACAGGAGCAGCCCAACGCCAATCGACTCGCTTCTCGCAATTAGATAGCGCCGGGCAAAAGGCGCATTTAGAATCTGCCAGACTTTTATGCGATGGTATTTATCCCGGCCTTGATTTAAGCGTTGAAATAAATGCACTGGCAAGCTGTAAAATCGGCGAAACTGTTTTTATTGAGAGTGAAAGTAAAAATACTAGTGATGGTGCAACAGTTGGTTTTGCTGTATGCCACTATGGCCATGGCTCTGAAGCCACTAGTAATAGTTGTTACATCAAATTTGCCGCAGCCAGCAATGAAGAGCAGTTTGCTCGACTGCTATCAGAGTGCCTCAAACTCAGTTGCGAAGTCGGTGTTACTCATATGTTGGCAGGCGTAAATACAGCTAGACATGAAGCCTACAAGACCATGCTTGCAAATGGCTTTAAAATCAAAGTAGTTGGGGTGGCCATGCTCAGAGCCCAACATGATGGCTTCAATAGACCAGGTGTTTTCGTAATTGATGATTGGAGATAACTAGCTATGCTCTCAATTTTTTGTGCACCAAGCCGCTATGTGCAAGGTCGAGATGCCACCCATTCTCTTGGACAAGAGATGGCAAAACTTGGTTTGACTGGCCCTGTGTTTATAGTTGCCGGTAAATCAGCGAAGAGACACCTAGAAACAGCATGGCAAGAAACCTTCAAAAAAGCAGAAATTGAATATGAAATATTCGATTTTGCTGGTGAATGTTCCAGAGAAGAAATTGATAGAGCGAAAAAGACAGCTGAGAATTTCGCAGCGAAGGCAGTGATAGGCGCCGGTGGTGGCAAAGTATTAGACACCTCGCGCGCTGTGGCAGCCGAACTTGATTTACCGGCCATAAATTGCCCCACAGCGGCCTCTAGTGATGCTCCTTGTAGTGCACTGTCGGTAGTTTACACCGAGGCTGGTGCCGTGGAGCGTTATCTCTTCTACAAGCGCAACCCCGATCTCGTTTTGGTTGACACCACTGTAATTGCTAAAGCTCCACCAAGGCTTCTAACAGCGGGTATGGGTGACGCTCTTGCCACCTGGTTTGAAGCAAGAACAGTAATGGAGGCAAGAAAGGCTAACCAAGTAGGGGGTGGCACTACTATTAGTGCTGCAGCTCTAGCACACCTATGTTATGAGACCCTTTTAGAAGACGGTTTGGCCGCACTAAATGCAGTGCGAGCCCAGGCAGTAACACCAGCCCTTGAACGTCTAGTTGAAGCCAACACACTACTGTCAGGTTTAGGTTTTGAATCTGGTGGTCTGGCCGTAGCCCATTCGGTACACAATGGCCTAACTACCATGCCAGAGACCCACGCTTATATGCACGGTGAGAAAGTTGCCTTTGGCTTAATTGTTCAACTCGTCTTAGAAGGCAAGAGCCAAGATGTACTGAGAGATGTTCTTGAGTTTTGCTGGAGCGTAGGCCTCCCGACTAACCTGGCCGCTGTCGGTTTGGCCAATTTGAACCGCAGTCAAATCATGCAAATTGCCTCGCGGGCGACAGCCCCTGGTGAGACAGCCCACAATGAACCCTTTGTTGTCACCGCTGAGGCGGTGGCCGATGCCATTGCTGCAGCCGACTTGATTGGCCGTCGTTAATTTACTTAGTCGGCGTAGATTTGCTTAATTGTCGCTGATTTGATCGGCCGTCGTTAATCTATCGCTCAAACACTGCGTGAGACTTGCTCTACCCTAATTGTATATACATAAGACTCTGAGCATTTATTAACTACGATTACCGCTTGACTATAGGTATTCTTAAGCAATAACCTCTTCTTTCGAATGAGTATTTAATGCGATCAGCTTCTCACGGCAGTGTCGATTTAAAACAAACCATAATTGACAACTATCGCTCGCAGTCGCAAAATGTGCGCCCCGACTACCTTGCCTATTTGACGCAAAAGTCTTTGGCTTACTCCGACCGGGCAAGCCAAACAGAAATATCTGCTGAACAGGCAAGAGTTGCCATAGATCAAGGCACCATGGCCTTAGTTGATCGCATTTTTGCCTTGCTTGAGCCTTACACCCAAGAGATTAATCGCATCAATCGCGTCAAAGAACTTCACCTTAGCTGCGTTGCCCCCACTCGCTCTTGCGAAGCTATTGAACTAGATAGGCAAAGGCAGCCGTCAAAATCAACCTGCTACTACCGCAGTCGATTTTCCACAAGCAAATTGAGTCTGGTAGTACGAGGTCTGCAAGGCAAAATAGAATTTTTCATTTTCGCCGCCGACCGTGTGATGGGCTTATCTAATGAAGAAGCTTGCCATCAGCCCCTGATGGTATTTGAAGCCGAGATTGGCCTGAGCGGAAACCTTGAAGGAAATAGAGAGCGAAATAACGAGAGAAACTCCCATATAAGCACTGAAAGCAATTTTCAAAGCCAGCCTCAAATATCATGGAACGTCGAAGGCAAAGCACTCTCAGCCGATCGCTTCGAACGATACACTTTACTTGCCCTTGAGCACTTGATTGACCGCAGCCACGAAGAACTTGACTAAATCGAACTTGAATAAGAAGAAAGACAAAATCGATTGAATAAAAATCTAAAGTCGTCACTTTTAAGTTACCTCGATCACTTGGCCATAGGTATCGGCGAGCGCAATCTTTCTAACCCTGGATCGCTGGATGCTTCAGCTCAGTATATTGAAGAAATATTTGCTCAAACTGGCCTGGAACCGCAAAGGCAGCAATTTAATTTTGAGGGGACAAACTTTGCCAATGTCGAAGTACTTGTACCCGGCACAGCTACAAACAATAGTGCAGGATATCAAGCAACTCATGAAACTCAAGTAAGCAAAGAAACCCAAGAAACAATAGTAATTGGCGCCCATTATGACACTGTGAAAGGTTCGCCAGGGGCCAATGACAATGGCACAGGAATTGCAGCCATTCTTGCTTTGGCCGACATGCTGAAAAATTGCCAACCCAAACGAAATATTCGGCTAGCCGCCTTTGCCAATGAAGAATCGCCATATTTTGCCGGTGACGGCATGGGCAGCCTCAATTATGCCAGAGCCTGCAAAGGGCGAGGTGAGAAAGTCATAGCCATGTATTCTCTAGAAACCATGGGCTATTTCAGCAAAGAGCCAGGCAGTCAGAAATATCCGCCAGGGGTAAGCGGCTACCCAGATACTGGCGACTTCATTGCTTTCGTCGCCAATATCAACTCAAAGGCTCTGCTTGAAGAAACAAAGAAGCTCTTTCAAGAACAATCAAATTTTCCATTTCAAACAATAGCTGCCCCAGAAAGCACGCCCGGCGTCTCGCTTTCTGATCATATGTGTTTTTGGCAGATGGATTATCCAGCAATAATGGTTACAGACACTGCACCCTTTCGCTATCCCTATTACCACACAGCAGAAGATACCCCAGACAAAATTGATCTCGATATGTTTACAGAACTGGTCGACAACCTGGGTAAAACCTTTGCTGCACTTGCCGGAACTAGGGCCAAAAGGCTATAACTAGCAGAATGGAATTCTTTGGCACAAAAAATGTAGCCCTTTCAACAGACGCTGTAGCCCAGTGGCTAGTCGACGCGCTGGTTGATGCCGAAATTGAAAGTGATGAAGAAGAAGGCAGCGGCACTTGGTCGCAAATTGCCCTCTATTTAGATAACGGCGACCCTGTAGCCGAAATTGACCGCTACGAGCGGGGTGAAGAAGAATTTGACGACTATATTGCCGATGCTGTACGTGCGCTTTTGGACGACAAAGAGCCAGTCATGCCACATTCAGCAGTACGCTGGCTTTGTCAATATATGCATTCAGTACAGGTGGTTTTTAATTTCAAGCCCCATCAGGCTTTTTATGATGAAAAAGGCTGGGCTATTTTCAACGAAGTTTGGACTAATTTGAAAAAGCTCGAACCAGGCATCGTTCACGTACAAGGTGAAGGATTTACTAACGAGGCCGGCGCGCAAATCACCTGGGAATTTCCCAATGGAACAGTTGGTGAATGGAAAATGGCCGTTCTCGACGAACAAAACAACTGGATAGACTTCAAAATGGACCTTGCCAACCTAGAACAGTGCCAAGCCTTTCAAGCTGGCAAGTTGCCCACCGCTGCTCAGGCGGGGATGTAATCCCCGCCACATTAAGACATAAGTTAGGCGCTTACAGAAATAGGCATCGCTTCCTCGTCTTGCTCGCGGTAGACTTCGCTGATCAAGTAGCGAACTTCTTTGATTTCGCTGCTGATTTCAGCTTGTTGCAGGGTCAAGAGATTGAGTAAGCGATTGAAAGAGGTCAGCGCATCATCGTGCTTATCAGTGGCAAACTGTGTCATACCCAAATTGTATAGATAAGGAACGAGCTCGAAAGATTCTTCACCAGTTTCTTTGGACTTCAGCACTAGGGCTTTCTTGTAGAGTCTTTCAGCTTCTACATAGTTACCCTTTTCTTCATGAAGTTCGGCTCTTTCCGAAACGTCTGCTGAATTTCTCATGATCTTCTCCTAGTATTGCCGACGGTGGCACCACAAAGCTCAGCTTTGCAATGCAGTCGGTATGTTTGTTGTGGGATTTAAGCAGAAAGCGAAACGCGCTTATGTCAGTAAGACAAACAGCTCTGTCAGAGGGGCTCGGGGAAGCTTCTCTTGCAGTTTCCACCAAAAGTTACAAATCAACGACCTTAATGAAGGTGCGGGGAGTGAACCAAGGGGATTCGATTTCGTTTCTATGCAGCAATCATAAGCCCGCTCTCACACTTAACGCAATACAGCATGAATGACTCACTTTATATAACGGCGCTATATACAAGCCCTGAAACCCAACAAGCATCAACCTCATGAAAACGCCCACTATCAAGCCTCGCAGACCCGTCAAGATAAATTCTTCCAATGCGTCACAGAGCAAGGGTTTCAAATCAAAGAAATTTACAACCGCCTTGAAGCGCTCGCAGACAACGTTCTAACGCCCATGACATGAGGCCTGAGTCAATTGCATATGCTTAATGACCCACCTTATTGTTCAATCATCTGGCTTTAAAGTGGCTGTATTATAGGGTTTCGTAGCTAGCTCAACGATTGATAGTTCCTTATGTATGGTGGTTAACGAAGTAATAAATGAATGCAGCCATTGACAGCCAAGCGTTAGAAACAGGCGGTATAGGCGGGCACCCCCGCGGCCTCAACGTCTTGTTCTTCACTGAACTATGGGAGCGCTTTAGCTACTATGGTATGCGTGCAATTCTAGTTTTGTTCATGGTAGCGCCGGTGGTGCAGGGTGGTTTAGGCTTCAGCGTAGAGCATGCCTCTGAAATCTACGGCACCTATACGATGTGCGTCTATCTCACAGCGATACCTGGCGGCTTCATAGCTGATCGTATTCTCGGTGCGCGCAAAGCAATTTTATTTGGTGGAATAGTTATTGCCCTAGGCCATTTCACCATGGTGTTGCCAGCCTTAAGTGCCTTTTACGGCGGCATGCTTTTAATTGTTCTCGGCACCGGATTACTAAAGCCCAACATCAGCACAATGGTAGGCAGGCTCTACCACCAAAACGATCCAAGACGCGATGCCGGATTTTCAATCTTCTACATGGGCATCAATATGGGTGCCACACTAGCACCAATTGTATGCGGCTATCTGGCCCAAAGCGATCACTTTAAAACTGTCCTAGCAAAAGTTGGCTTGTCACCAGAATCTAGCTGGCACTTCGGCTTTGCTGCCGCTGGTGTCGGCATGTGCATAGGCTTGGTGCATTTAGTCATGCAGTGGAAGCTGCTAGATAAAATTGGCGGCAAAATTGAAAAGGAAGAAGTTGCCCCCCATGACATCAAAGATCTTGAAAGCGATACTGTCGAAGCCGACAACACAATAATTACTAAAGAACCTGCTAAAGAGCCGCCGAAAGGGGATGTTAGTGCGTCTGCTAAAGCGCCTCACAAAGCCATGTTCACGCCTGATGAACTGAAGAAATTAGGAGCACTGCTCTGTCTCTTTGTCTTCAACGCTTTGTTCTGGTCCATCTATGAACAAGGTGGCTCAAGCCTCAATATATTCGCCGATAGATTAACTGACAACAATCTCTTTGGCATGTCATTTCCCTCAAGCTGGTTCCAATCACTGCAATCGACCTATGTAATTTTGCTAGCGCCAGTATTCTCTTGGCTTTGGATAAAAATGGGCGAGAAACAGCCTTCTAGCCCAGGCAAGTTTTCTCTGGGTCTGCTATTCCTTGGCATAGGTATTGCCGTAATGGTACCAGCAGCGATACTAACAGCTCAGGGCAAAGTTAGCCCAATCTTCTTAATAGCTGTCTACTTTATTGAGACGCTTGGCGAATTGTGCCTTAGCCCAGTTGGCTTGAGTACAGTTACCAAATTGGCACCAGCTAGACTAGCCAGCCTGACTATGGGCGGCTGGTTTGTTTCAACTGCGATTGGCAACAGAATGGCCGGCCATTTCAGTGGTTATCTGCAATCTGATTCAAGCGGAGCAATGTCGTACTTGTTTGGTGCCATGGCTATCGCCGCTCTAACAGCGGCAGGGCTCTTAGCGGCACTAACACCATTCATCAAAAAGCTCATGGGTTCAGTGAGATAATTATGCTTAGATACTAGTTTTTAGGAATTCGAGACCAGTGCAAGATCAAGAACTTGATTTTAGTATAGCCGACCCGACCCAAGCGACAGCAGTGACTCCAGCGCCTGATTTAGTCCATCTGCACATGCAAGCTGAGAGCGACTTTGATGAAGGCAACTATGAAGCTGCTTTGATGCATTACGTCGAAGTATTTGATGGCAGTCGCGAAATGGCCGAGTGGCAGAACAAGCGACTGACCACCTTACTTGCCGATATGGCCGCGCTGGCTGATGATTATGAACCGGCTATGCAGGCTCTCACGATTATGCGAGATCAACGAGAGGCCGCGCTTCTTGGCGCAACAATAGATTGGACTACAGTCAACGAATGGGCGGCTCTCAATCGGCAGCTAGCTCCCGAGCGAACAATAGAAATCTATTTCAAACTAAAGGCCAACTCTGATCAAAATGGTCCAACTCTTAGCCTAATTCGCCAAATTGAATCGGCACAATTTATCAGGCAGGGTCTGTACCAAGAATTAGATCTAGAGACTCTGGCCTTTCTGCAGAAGAAAATTTTGCTACACGAATCGGTTTTACTTTCTCAAACAGACGATGACGGCTCTTCTGAAGAAGAACAAAAAGAGGTCCTTGCGACGGCTATTGAAGCACTTTTAGAAGTTGCACTTGAACTGTTTGAAGCTGCCGCTGCTCTCAAAGAAGGTGACATTGGCCGCGAAACCATGAAAAAATATCTAGCCTATCAACAGTCAGCAGATTCATACTCAATGCTAATTAGTGCCGCCCAAAAGGCGAACAATAAAGTCTGGGTGGCGGGCTTAGAGAAACTAGCTGCCGACAACAAATAATACGTAGCCCTATGGCGCCCTCTAATTAAGCCGGCGACTAAGCCTACATCTGGCAAGGCTTGGCGTTTCTGACTTCGGGCATGATAATGATGTGCGTACGCAGGTCTCGCAAGAATTTGCGACAGCGGGTCAGAGGGTGATCTGGGAAGTCGACGTCATAGCACTGATCATCCGAACGATTGCGCTGTGCCGCCTCTGGGTTCGACGACCTGTCGTAGAAAGCAGCTTCAAACTCCTGCGTGCTTGCATACTTCGCGAGAAACTTGTCGGCCACAATTGCATCGCGAAATCCGGTCACACCGCGCTCCTGCGAATGAAAGGCGATGTTGAATGAAAAGTCGCGCAACAACAGGGTTGCAGAAGCAGCGTACGCCATACCCATGGTTTGCATCCTAGTCTTAGAAATCATCTCCATACACGGGATGTCGCTGTAGGGAAGAATATCGAGGTCAATCATAGCCGCACCCTGCTGTGCCACCATCTCCTTGTATTGTTCTCGCACACCACCAATATCGCTTAATGGGACCGGGTTTCTAGTTGGTTCTGGGATGAAACGCAAAAAGACAATATCTCCTTCGTCGTTTTGCCACATAACCGATCTAGCATCTTTTTCCACGAGATGGAGCCCGGGTATGTCTGCAAATTGCACGGAATCTATAGAAATCCCCAACTTTTCGAGCGCCAATGGCACCGCGTTATCAGTGACACTGAAGTCCTCTCTTATAGCAAACTTCGCGGGCGGGGCAACGGTGCGCTGACGTTTTACTACCTTGGGAAAAGCGATAAAAGTGCCGACGGCAGAGCCAATTGCAGTCAATAAGAGAAGAAATGGATTCAAATCGGGAATCAGCTTCTTGCTCAACACAACCCCTGCCACCATCACTATCATAAGCATCGCCAGCGACAGACCGACTCGCGCCATCGCTAGGAGCTGGTCCTTGAGATCCTCTTTTCCCACGAGTACACCTCACCCAAAATCAGAGCACTTTCCCAGGTTATACCCAGCCGCAGTTTAGTCAGTTGCTATTTTCCCGGTTATTTGAAATTTCTGCCATGATTTGACAAGCGCCTGGGGAGCGGGATGCAACTTGTCATAGACTATGATGACATTGGTTAATGGTCGCCCCGCGTGAATTAAAATCGAGTCGTTGTGTGCCAGCGCGCGAGACGCTCCGCTATCTAGATTCATGGCTTCATAACAGCCAATCTTTTTCATTAACTTGCCGGCGCGTTCCAAAGACAAACTGGTTATAAATGACACCAGATAGAGTGTTTCTCTCGACTGAGAAAAGCCAATTGCTTGCCTGGGACCAATAGTTAGTACGTGTGAATCAGTGAAACCTTCAATGTCTGGATAGACCCAGATTTCTCCATTTCGAAGCAGTCGCGGACCACAAGTTAGAGAAAACCAGTGCTGATCCCAGTGAGGCTGCCCTTCGGCCCGCGCTGTTACCATTTCTAGGTCGTTGCCAGACTTAATACCAAGAGTAGTACCATAGTTTTCCCACTGACTATACTTCATGAATTTACCACCAGCCACGAGATTTCCCATCACTCGTTGCTGTTTGTCTTTACTGAAAAAAGTGCCGTTGAGCATCACAGCTCCGTGATGCTGTGCTACATAACTATCGAATATTTCGGCACCATGATCTATGGTGGCAGTATTTGCCAAGTCAACGTCATGTGGCAGCAGAATCGAAATAAAAGTTTCCGGGTCAGTCATATCGATAGTAGTGAGATAGAACGTCACGCCATCTAGTTTTCTTTTGGCAAACTGCACAGGCCTGCTAAACTTTACTTTCGCTTTTACAGACTTCGAAGGTGGTGGCACGAAAAATGGTGGCGGTGGTGGCAGACCCGCTGCTTTCAACCGTTCGTGTGATGGCAACGGCACCTCCATCATCGGTGGCGGCGGCCATTGTTTGTCAGCTGATGGCGCCGATACATTTTTGTCAGACTTCGGCTCATGTGAGCCAAAGTCTGGGGCGGTACAGCCGCTAAGAAGCGTAGCGGTCAAGGCTAGACTCAGTGTAATTGTCGTCCACTTTAATGTCATTTTTAATTGATGAGAATGAACTCTATGAATCTCATTTGCAGCCTCATAACCTTCCAATGCAGGGATAAGATAGCACTTTGTAGTCGAGGATTTGCTTTTCCACATACAAATCTCTGTGGACTAATAAAATTTCAAATCACACGGCTCCATCTACCTGCTGGCGGCAAAATGCCGATAACCAACTGGTCTGAATGAAAAAATCACGAATGCCGCGCACAGAGATTTGGCACTCACCAGGGGACCTCTCAAATTGTGCAATTTTGGAGTAAAACCAGCTTCGTCCGCTTGGCATCCAGTCGGTGCACAGCAATCAATCTCCTTGAGAAAAGACCAGTTTGCAAGTTCTTGTAGGCGAGAAGGCGTGGGTGTGTGTACAGACTAGCAAGACTGGCAGCCAATCCAAGTCGTTGCAGAGAGCTTTGGCTTGTCCGTATTTTGTCACGCTGCCGACCTAAGATAAAGTCTCCAATCGCAACAGACCAATCCTTACTAAACTTGCTCAATCCTTACTAGACCAATCCAGATTCCAACTCAACAGCTCCGCCTTTTGTGGAGCGTGCGATCGCTCATCGTCCAGACAGAGCCTCCTGTACTGCGCGTACAGGGCATGTCTGTTTGCATTTACGTGGATCCCTAATTTTCTAATTGACTACCAAATGACTAAAGAAATACAGAATCAGACTCACGACAGAGTTAAGTCGCAGACTGAAGCGAAGCTCGAAAATGATCGTGTTGAAACTCGTCAGAAGATCGTCAGAGAAATAGATGGTCCGGAGGCGCTATCTATCATAAAAGCCTACGAGGAGAAGGCCAGAAGAAACGCGGCCCATCTTCCAAACGTAGAGCTGGTAGATAGTAAAAATGAAGCCGAGCGCCTTAATAAAACACTTGAAGAAAATCATACATGGAAAGGGCGCAGTCGCGCCAACTGCGAAAGAGACTTGCGTGACACCTTTGCCACTTTGCCGAGCGATGGCATTGCCAAACTACAAAAAGACTACCAGGAGCGCTTTGGCAAAAGCTTGACCGACACCATAAATAGCGACGATAAAATCAGCCCTGAAACAAAAGCAGCCCTGGCCATTTATCTGAAGGGTGCCGACAACCGCACTGATAAAGATACCCTTGCCCTAGCCGACATAGCTGTGAAAGCAAAGAATCTGGACATGTTTCAGGAGACTTTCCGCGACGCCTCTAGCGGCGCTCGCAAACAATATATAGAGCAGACCGGTGTGGCCAAAGTAGGAGAAGCTTTCACAAACGAAGACCAGACTCATGCCCTCGAATACTTAGCCCAGGGCAAAGAAACTACTGTTACCAAAATCAACGAGAGCATCGGCACTTTCAACGACAATGAAAAAGCAATCGATGCCGCCTTAAAAGGAATGACTGATACTGAGCGCCAGGCCTATATAAACGGCAAAGCCGTTGCCGAAAAGCTGCCCGAATCAAAGCAGCTGAGCGCCGATAGTTATAACAGTTTGAAAGAGCAAGAGAAGAGCGATTTCGACCAGTATCGGCAGGTGCACGATGCCCTCAAAAAGGTCGGAAATGGAAGTGAAGTTCTGCGCTGGGATGACCTCATAGTCAATAAAGACCAGACCCTGGTCGGCAAGCTTGCTGCTCATGGCGGCATCATAAATGACAGAGTCGACAGCTTATTGGTCGATATTGAAAATATGAAGAAGTCCGACTTTGATCGACTGAAAACAGATCCACATCAAAGAGAGACTCTAGAGCAAGCCATTGCCACTAGCTATGGTGGCAAAGACCTAGAGCAGGCGAAGGAGCTTCTAAACAAGAAACTTTCATTCGACACTTTCGAAGAAGCACAAACAAATGGCAACAGAACCACAGTCGATACTCTCAAAGACAAAATTAGTATCTTTGGCATAGATGACCAAGCAGTCCTGGATTCTCTAACGAAAATGACCGTGGAAGAGCAAAAGCGCTACCGCGAAGATGTCGAATATAAAGAACAAATTGACACCCTTGTCGACACAGCCTTTCACAATCGCCCGCAAGGTGTGGCGGCCCAACGGATGTTGGCAGCCATCAGCGCCGGTGAAAAACCGCAAGAAGATATTGTCGTAAAACTAGCTTTGCAAGCTTTCGACCTCACCCATGACAAAAGCGCCAGACTTTCTGATGTTGAAGCGGCACTCAAAGCAGACAGCTCACTGGCGCAGCGCCTGCACAATCCACAAACAGAGGAGGACAAAGAAACAGCAGCTAAATTCCAGGACTATGGCCAAAGAACCTTTGGCATTTCTGGTTATGATCAGTACGTGAAACCGCTGCTAGACAATGGCGAGTTGCCATTGTCACAGAAAGTCAAGATCAATGATGGCCTGATCGATGACGACCTCAAAGGAGTTCTGAACGCCATTAAAACAGCCAGCAAGGAAGACCGGAGCAAGCTTGTAGCAGCCCCAGAGGATGTGCTGCCATTTCTGAGCAAGGACGAACGTCAGCTAGCCGTAGCTGTCGCCGAGCAAGGCGGCGCAATGCGTCCCGAAGACAAAATGCGGGCAGCAATCCTCGGCATGAGCGGCGACAAGGAGACCATCAAAGAACTCAGTTCTGAATTGTCCGAAGAGCAAAGACAGCAATTGGCGCAAGACTATGAGCGTCAGTACGGAAAAAATTTGGTCTCAGATCTGAGCGACAAACTCAGCGGCCAAGATGAAATAGAAGCAGTGCGCAACTTTAAGAATCTGCTTTCGACTGCCAGAGAATCTTTCAATCAGGCCCGCGACGAAGAGTATCAAAGTAATGACGGTATTGGTCGTAGCTTCGTGCGCAACCACTGGGACGGCACCGCCGATACCAGTCGTGATTCGCTCAATCAATATGCCGCGGATATGACCACCTATGCCAGAGAGCATCAGGAAATGCCCAAAGATGAGGTTGTCCAGAACAAAACCAACCTGGCATCATCACTTGATCTCTTTCGCGAGTCTAAGGCTGGTGCCGCTGACGCCATTGCCGATGGTGCCATAATTGCTGTCGGCGTGGGCGGTTCTGTGTATACCGGGGGCGCGTCCCTTGAGTTAATAGGTGCAACTGGACTGGCTGGAAGCGCTTTAAAAGTCGGATCTAAGTCGTCGATCATGGGAGATGACTATCACTTCGAAGGCGGTCAGCTGCTTTCTGATGCCACATCTGGGGCCGTGGTAGGAGCCACCAGTGTGCTTGGCCCCGGTCATATGGCTCGCATGCTCAACATTAGCGATACCGCTGTGGCCTCATCAAGCTCGGCGCTCAAAAACACCCTACAGGAAGTGGCTTTAAACTCAGGGGCAGGCTCCGTAGCCGGTGGTAGTAGCGGCCTTATCGAAGGGGTGAAAAACTGGGATTCCGGAAAAAGACTTGATGAAAATCTTAAACTAGTGGGGGAAGAGGCATTGTCTGGTGCTGCACTGGGTCTAGTCATGGGAGGCGGGACCAGCATCGGCCTAAAGGGCCTGGGCACGGGCTTTCGCGAAACTCGAGACTTTGCCCGAGGGCATTTTTCTGATGTATCAAGAAAAGCTGATGACCTTATTCTCGATGCCAATGGCCGCATTACTGAGATAAATGCGCTAAACCAGATCAAAGTGAGCTATCACGAGAATGGTGCCCAGCAAGGGGCAGTAAACAAAATCGAGATGGCCAACGGTAATAGCTACGAGAGCCTGGGCGGTGACAAGTGGCGCGTAGTCGAGGGCGGCAATTCACAAGGACGTGAAATTGAAGGCGCTATTTCGCTAAGCCATACTGGTGAGATCCAAATCAGGCAAGCTAACGGCAACACTAAAACCATTTCGGGAGTTGAAGGCTGGGTAAAAGAATTTGACAAAGCGAGCGGTCAGACCAACCTGAGAGATGCTGATGGACGCTTACTTTCCTTCGAAGCACGTAACGGGCATAACAGCCAATATCAATATGACAACAGCGGTAAACTCTCTCAAATGGAGTTCGCCAATGGACACACCATACGCTCCGAAGATGGCGGCAAGAGCTGGATGCTCAAGACGAAAACCGATGTTGAACTCAAACCAATCAAGGGTGAAGTGACATTTGACGGTGACGGCAATGTACACATAAAGCCTCACGAGAACATCAGTCATGAAGCGGAACAAATCTTCCGCAAAGACGGCTCTTACTCAAATATCGATGCAGCGACCGGCAAGCCAAGCAGTATGGTAAAGGCCAATGGCCAACATGAAATCTACGAATACGCAGCGGACGGTTCACTGAGCAGGCTTAGTTATTTGGATAAGAACGGCAAGCTTCTCAACGACGCGCATGACGGTGTGGAGATTGACATAGCTGGCAACAAAATAACAAACTTCGGCAAAACAGAAACAGTTGAGCTTACCGACGGTGGTCTGATAGTGCGCAGGTCAGATAGCCTTGATATTCTCGGGGAGAAACCACCGGCTAATCTCAAGCTCGCTGGAGAAACCGACACAACAGCAAGATCGTCTACAGAAGCGCTAGAACAGCGCAAATTTATTCAACAACAATTTGCTTCAACTGAAACGGTTGATAATCCGCGCACCATAAGGGAAACAGCGCTTGAGCTGAAGTCTGTGAAAGTCAGCAGCGCTGATGGTCAGACCTCTACCGTTTATGACAGTCTCATGAAAAATGAAGTCTTAAGCCATGCCCAGAAGGAAAACGTCCTGCGCAATCTCGCCCAGGCTCGTGAGCACCTGACAGGAAGGCCAACAGGAGATGGTCTTAAGAATGGTGATCCCGACAATTTATTACACACGCAAGTGGCTATAGGCACAGTGCTAGATCTCTCCAGAACAAACAAGCTCACTGCCGCTGAAACTGAGGATGCACTTTTGGCATCCATCTATTCAAATTCGCTAAAGGCTGCGCAGACAAAACTAGATGGAGCAACAGCCAATTCACTTAGCCGGCCCTTGCACGCTGACCTCGTCGCAGAACACGTGCTTAGCCGAGACGGTCTGCCACCACAAAGAGTAGAACGAGTTGTTGAAGCCATAAAGGCCCAACAAGGTGAGTATATAGCGCCAGATTTCCAGATTGATCCAGCATTCAAACAGCTTTCAGAGTTACAAAAGCAAGAAGCTCAAAGTCGCATACGCGTCACTCAGACGGTGAGCGATAGTAATGTACTTGCTCGACAGGCTTCTGCCGACGGTAGCGTCACGACCACCGCCGATACCCCTGGCACTTCCATAAAAGCAAAACAACCTGAAAAGTCGTTACTTGAATCTAGGCCCCTGGAATTGCCCGGCATCAAAGCGGAAGAGATAAAGGCCGGAGAAAAAGCCTGGGAAAATCCTGATAATCACCTCAAAGCCTGGCGCTCAGAAAAATCCAACTATCTTTATGTCATGGATACGCAAAGCAATATCATGCGCACCTTTGACAGTGAAAATCGTCTGCGCATGGTTATTGACGGCGACAGCTCCCGTGAAATCCATTACGGCTCGACCGGCGATATCGAGTCAGTCAAGCTAAAAAGCAAAAGCGACGGTGAGTACACTATCACCGGTGGCTTTGGCAAAGAGCTCAAAGTCGACGCAGACGGCACCGTCAAAGCAATAAAACGCCCCATAGATGGTGATGGTGATGTAAATGGAAATGCAAATAAAAATGGAGCTGAAGTTACAAGGTACAATCTCGATGGTTCTTCCGAGCGGATTCTTCATTCCGGCCGAATCGAATATGAACAGGCAAACTACACCTATGAAAAGGCACGCCTGCAAGAGAATTTCAAACAGGCTCTTGACAGTGGTGCAATAGGCCTAGATTCTTTGGCTCGTATCAATAAACATCTCGCCGAGTTCGAGCAAGAGGCAACAAAACCCAGTCGCAATCTGGATCAAAATACTCAGGCCTTGTTCTACAAGCAACTAAACAGACTGGTTGCAGAAAATCCGGATGCTGTGGTTCCGCTCGACCGGCGTTTAATTATTGCAGAGGAAGCCTTACAGCACTCAGCACACCCAGAGACGGTTTGCCAGGGCGCTAACAAGACCTGCAACGTAACCACAGTCGAGCACCGTATCTACTGGCGCACTCCTGACAAGAATGTGCAATTGCTGGCGGATGTTGCCCAGACAGGGAAGTATCGTTTTGCAAGCGGCAACGAAATTGATTTACGCAATAGTTCCGGCAAATTGTCTATCGATAGAAATAGTGATCTTGATCTCTGGGCTCGAAATGTCTTTCCTAAACATGGACCCCCTGCGCTCGTCGCAACAGGTTATCGCGACTTCTCAAGCGAAATACTGCAGACATCAATGGTCAACAGCCACTGGAAAAGAACTATCGCTGTAAATAGCGTTGACGCCAACGGCCGTATTTTGAACGAAGCGGATATGGCTATGCGTTATGACAAAAATGGAGAGGCACTAGGAATTGTCAACAAGCGCAATGTCGCACTGATATATGACGAAAGCGGCCAGCGAGCAAAACAAATAGAACCAGGTACTGCATATTATTTAGGCGATAACACTGCTGTAACAAATCCAGCCGAATTGAAGGCAGTCTACTCAAAGGACGGTCAACTTCAAGGCTTTGCAACTCAGAGCACAGACATAAAACCGGTCTACGACATTACAGGCAAGAAGGTGCAAACAGAGCTAGACTCATCGGTCGCGTCAGGCAAATATTTCGATGAAACCGGTAATTTGCTTGTTCACTATGTTCACCCGGGAGACATTGAATACAGAAAAGTTCAGGTAAGGTCAAATCGTGACGCCGAAAGACTTTTGATTGAGTTAAACGGTGAAGTCAAAGAGTTAAAGCGACCTAACGATCGGCCGCTAAATAGCCCGCAACTAGGAGCAACTGACCTTCAGTACATTGGCAATGATATTACCGGCCTCAATGACAAGACTTTTGTTCTAGAAAATGGCAGAAAACATGCAGACGTAATCGGCTTCAATAGCGAAGAAGAATTGATTGCCGCCTTTCGGAAGTTAGAGTCAGAGAAAAACCTGCCTGCTATTATCACAGTAGATGCCGTTTATCCTCCGTTCAATTCGGCACCACGTACTGAAAGTACTAGCGGCTTCAACCGCGGACATGTAATTAATGGTCATGGAGTTTTCGAAGCTCCGGACCCTCGCGCTGGTCGTGAAGGAGAAACCATAACCAGAGTGAAGTGGTCCAATCAATGGGGAACAAACGGAGATAAATTTAAGAAGATTGGCGTTGAAAACAGTCTGGAGGAAGGCATCCCCAGCTCACTGTTTTACCAGTTGACTGTACCCTATAAAACAGGAAAGTAGTCACGACAACTAGATGTCGTTCGTGAGTGTAAAGCTTGTGCCGCTGACACTATTGCCGATGGTGCCAAAAATTACACGAATACTTGTGTCTTCTCTGCTATGATCTTTGGCCGTCCTTTTTGACCATCACCAACAGTACTCGGAGCTACTGATGACAAACAAGATTTACTTCAAGGGAATTATTGTAACCGGATTACTTTTACCTGTTTTGTGCGCAGGGGTATCCGGCCTCGCCGAACCACCCGGCAAACACTGGCTAAATGTTGGTGATTCCGTAGAAGTAGATAAGTTGCAATCGAGCACCAAGGGGCTGGCAGTCTGGCGCACAGGGAAAATTATTCAGGTTAATCGCAACAGCAATTCGTATCTTGTAGATGTGGACGGTGAACAACTGACAATTATCAACAACGATAATTGGGTTAAGCCAGGGGCAGCACAACCAGCACAACCAGACCAGCCCGGTCAGGCAGGTGGTGCCCAAGGCGGCATGCCGGCGATGCCTGCCGCTCCTGGTGGCTTTGCTGGTGGGGCAAGAGGTGGCGGCAAGTTTGCTGTCGGTAGCCTAGTGAAAGTCGACAAGATTATGGCCAGCACCGCTGGTGCTGCCATGTGGACAGTTGGGAAAGTAGTGGGCGTCAATCAGAAAAACAATTCTATCGATGTGCTCACCGACGATGGCATCCGGCGCACCATTGTCAACAGTCCTGATTGGATTAAACCCGGTGATGCCGGAGATACTTTCAATGCACCACCTGCCAATGGCGGCAATAACGCCGGAAATGCTGGTAATAATGGCGGCAACAAGGCTGGAAACAATGGCGGTAATAAAGGCACTCCTGAGTGGGAGAAGCGCAAGGGGCTCGGCGCGCCGCCCAATGGTTCTTACATTGTGCACAAAGCGCGCACCTATACTGGTGGCACCGATATTGAGCTTGGTCGCATAGTTATTCAGGGCAATTCATACAGCGGTATGGATGGCGGCGGAATGGCGCCCTACACAATGAATGGAGACAGCATTGTCTGGACTAGCGGCTTGAATGGTATGCCGAACGGTTGGACCATTGTGTCGAGCAAGTACATTGGTCCAGATGAACACGGCCGCCCTTTGATACGTATCTGGTATCGCTCCGCACGAAGTGGTGCCCTTGATGTGCTAGACGCCTACCGCCCTTAGGTACTACTTACTATCTAGGGCACTCAGTCTTTTGCGAGCTTCCATCAATCTGGCTTCATCTTTTGGGTTGCGATTGGTCAGCTTTGACAAGCCCTCAATTACGAAGTTCAAAGCTTCTTTTTTTGTTTTGAAAACTGGTCCTACAATGTGGCAACCGCCACCGTCTATGAAAAGACGTTTGACAGCTACTATCTTACCGTCGGCAAAGGTGACAGTGAAGCCGGGTCGGCCATATCCCGGACGATTGTAGTCGACGAAAAAGACTCTAGATTCCACTTCATCAAAGCCCAATGTGTCTTTGAATTTGTTTGCTATGTCGGCCTTGGACAAGCCAATGAGTTGGTCTTCATCCACCCCCCAGGGCACATAAGCGGCATCCAGCGAGTGCAATGGTGAGTGTGCGTAGACGCCAGTCGGCGCGCACAAATATGTGACAATCAACAGGCTGACACAAAGTCCAAGCCAACGGGTGATAACCATACAGTGCTCCTAGCTCGTGCCATCAACTCATCTATGTTTTATACCATGCTCCCCGTCCAATTCTCGCTCGGAATCAGTAATGAGATCGACATCGCGGCGACCTCTGCAAACAAATTTGATTAGTTCAATCATAAAGTTTTCGAGTACAGTCTTAGTTCTGATTTCCTGGATTTGACTTAGTAGTGAACGTCGATGCGCCACTGGCGATTCATTTTTTTCAAAGCCGAATCAAAGAACACGCATTGTCAGTTAATTGGATTTACAAGGTTTGCAGAGCATTGATAAAGTGACTGAATAAGTGACACGAAATCGCTTATTTTGCCTGTTCGATCAATCATTAGCACAAGCAGTTGTTCTCTTGTATGATAGAAAAACATGAATTTGTGTTGGGTTTAAGGTTGGTGTGGAGTTTTTTTTTACGGGTGAATGTTGCAGTAATTCCAAATTTTCTTCGAATAGCAACCATTTACAAAGTGTTTAGCGCTAGCGTGTTCCTCTTTCTGCTTGCCTTAAGCATCTATCCAGCATGCGCAACAGATCCGAAACCGGTCTCAATAGACTCAGGGATAGGCATTGCCCATCCAATACTGGGTGTTTCTGGGAGCATTGGAGGTACGGTTTTAGATGGTTTGACTTTCAAAAAACTAAATCGATCAAATGATCCAGTAAGCGATGATGTCAGATTCGAGAAATTTAGAAAAGTCGAAAATGAGGCAGCTGTTCAATTTTGTCAGCTTGCTAAATTATCCTCGCCAGAAGAATTAGAAAGTTGCGTAGGTACACCGAGAGCCAAGCTGAGAAACATTGAGTGCTGGAGTGATGTGCAATCGCAGGATGAAAATTGGCTTTTCTACTTTGGCTTGACCGGTATTCCGATAAGAGTAGTTTTTAGAGACAACAAGTGCGTAGACGCTTTCATTTACAGCTACGTTCAAGACCTACAGCTTCAATATTGGCTGGCAAAACAGATATGTCTTTTTTCGAACAACAACAAGGTGTCAGCAATAACCGCAAAATACGGTACTCCCTACGCAGTTATTGAAACCTCCTCTGAACTCCCTCCATTGGAAGCATTTCAGGTTGGAGCCCAGCAACCGGCAAAGCAATACAGCAAAATGATGTATGCGACGGGCAAAAGTACCTGCGCTATGCTGTATGTTGATGGTGAGAAATGTTTGAATGCAAAAGTAAGCGGAATCGGTCACTAAGAAGAGATTTTCGAGTTCATAAGGGGCTGGAAATGGTTTTCCAGCCCCCTTACTATGTTGAACTCCTATCTCAAAGCCTAGAACTAACGCTCTTAAAGGGTCACAAATACCTATGTCTGTGATATGGCGCAAGGTAACAATATTCAAAAATCCGACTAATGATTTTGTAGGCAGAAAATGGTGCCTACAAGATTCCCCTGTAGAGAACCTCGCTATGCTAGTGCCTATAGCAGTCTTGTGTGCTCATGCCACCAAGTCACTAACTTCGATGCCTGCAAACACGCCTACATGAACCCGAAACGCCTGATTGCATCACTGTTGTAAGAGTTCCAATACCACTCTGACTGCGAAAGTCACTAGCAATTCGCAAACAGAGAATCAGCGCTTCACAATGGGCCTCTCTTATTTGGGCATTCTCAGGGTAAACCCCAGTTCGCCCACTTGGCATCCAGGTTATCCTGTAACCTCAGTCTCAGGAGACGCACCATGAAAACACTTACTATTTTGGCTGTGTTAGCTCTTTTAAGTTGCTCCAATCCAGCCGGTGCGCAGCAATCAGTCACATTGAGAAAAGGCCAGCTACAACAAGCAGGATGGTACAAAGCGCCACTGAATGTTCAGATTACTGACGATCGGCCACGGGTAAGCGACTTTCGTCGTGGAGACGAAGCGGAGCAAAACTTTGTTATCCCCCTTGGCCCAGTGCCCGGCTCATCATCTGGCGGCAACCAATCAGTGAGAATGATGTCTAATCATCTAACACCTTCTGGTTTCCAGACAAATATCTCAGCTCAGAAAAATGTACGGCCCTTGAATCAAGTGAAAATAGGTGGTCTTACCCCTGCGGCAGCTCCGGCACGTCCAATCGGCTCAGGCAGAGCGCCAATCACCAAACCAAATATTTTTACTACACCTGCTTTAGCCACCACTAAAAGCAGTCCCGTTGTTGCCACCTATAGCCCGAGTCAGCCTAGCTTACTCCCAGGGTCAAGCCATGGCTCGCAGAGCAGTTTTTCTAAAGAAGTACTTGCTCGGCTGCGGCATGGAAAATAGAAACCGTGGCAACGATCACTATTTAATTTGTTTTTCTAGAGCATCTGCTTCTTTGCGCAAAGCTTCAGCCTCAGTCTTCTTACCAGTCTGATTGAGAAAATCACAATTACTGCGCAAACAAAGAATCAGCACTTCAGGATTGCCCTTAAGCGAACGGGCAATTTTCAATGCTTCTTCTAATTCAGGCCCAGCCTTAGCCATATCAGTGCGATCAACATCGAACTGCCCAATCTTCGCTAGTGCCCTGGCATACTCAGCGGGGTAAACATCAGACTTGTTTTTATAAACTTCCACTGCTGCAACAAGCAGTGGACGCATTTGATCAAATCTTCGTTGGTCAGAGTAGCAGTCTGCCAACAAAGAAGAAATCTTAGCTGTTTGCACTGAGTCTTTACCAAGTTTCCGCTTCGATACAGTTAGTGCTTTAGTTAGTAGAGCATCTTCTTCTATACACATGCTCCTCCCTGCCAACTTAACAGCAGTCGAAAGAATTCTTGGAATTTGCGCTTCAAAACGCAGCCTCGACTGACTTTCTTGCACAGAAGAGCTAGCAGTCGCACCAACTTCATCAAGCATCTCGCCCAGTGTTTTTGCGTCAGCACTAACCCTAGATAATTCAATCTCAGTGATCTCACGATTGGTCTTCTCTAGAGCTTCAGCATGCCCTTCCCAGCTATCGTAGAGATCACTTTTTGACTTCAATGTGCTCATCAAGCGCGCTCTGTTGTCACCAAATGTGCGGGCCTTTGACTCAGCAAAAATGAGCATGTTCTCTGCAGTCGGATAATCTTTGCGCTGAATTGCATTATCTACTACTGCAAGAGTTAATTGCCATGTGATTTTATTGAATGGGGTACCACGATCATCTTCAGGACCAGGCCAGAGCATAGAGAAGGAGAGAAGGCCAGTGAACAACAAAGCAAAACTAACAGCAACAATATTGGCAATCGGTATTTTTCGTTGTGACGCTGAAACGGCTGGGCGAGCAGCACTGATACTCGATATATGGGTGCGACTAGAGCCCAGAAGTGCAGTAGTGATATAAACCAAAGTATCGCGCACTTCACCAACATTCTGGAAGCGACGGTCTGGATCTTTCTCCATACAGCGGTTAATTATGTCCACCAACTCCACAGGCAGATTGGCATCAGGTACCACCTCAGTTAAAGGCTTGGCTTTATCACCGACGTGCATATTCATGGTCTCAAGGAAGCCGGCACCAAGAAATGGAGGCTCTCCCGAAAGCGTTTCATACATCAGACAACCCAGGGCATATATGTCTGATCGAGCATCAATTTCTTTACCAAGACACTGCTCGGGGCTCATATAAATTGGGCTGCCAAACACCTCTCCGGTTTTGGTTAATTGCTGTTGTTGCCGACCATCTTGCTTGAGCATCTTGGCAATACCGAAATCAACCAAGCGCACATGCTCAGAGCCGTCATCTTGTTTAGTGACAATGACATTGGCTGGCTTCAGGTCACGATGGACAATGCCACGCTTGTGAGCGGCTTCTAGACCGTCACAAATTTGCTTAAATATAGACAGGGCGCGATCGAAGGCGATACGACCTTTGCGCTCGATTAGGTCTTTTAGACTTTCGCCCTCAAGGCAATCCATAACGAAAAACGGCTCACCATCTGGCGTTACACCAAAGTCGTAAACAGTAATAACATTCTGGTGACTAAGCAAACTACATGCTTGAGCTTCTAATTTAAAGCGCTCGAGGGCCGTTACATCTTGCTTCAAAACATTGTGTAGCATTTTAATGGCGACAGTACGGTCCATCAGTTTATGTTTGGCTTTGTAGACAACACTCATGCCGCCTAGGCCGAGAACCGACTCAACTATGTAGCGGTCAGCAAAAGTTTTACCAATCCATGGGTCGTTTTTCGGCCCACGTAAGACCGTTTGGTCGACAGGACAGTTCTCAATAAACCCTTCGTACTGCTGAAAGCACTGCGGGCAGTATTTCTTTTCGATACTGACTTTTTTAGTGCTGTCATCTTCCATGGTTAAACCTTATTTCTTATATAGTCAGTTAAGTGTATTATAAGTCAGCTTTTTCAACAAACAGGCGGTAAAGACATGGGTCGCTTTAATGATCTCTGGGCATCCGGGAAGTTCGCACTGAAGAGAAACCAAGAGGCTGATGAGTCGCGCATGCAAGAAGCCAGAGCGCGCGCTCAAGAGCTAGCGCCCGACATGGACATAGACCCTAATTCAAAAGAGATTTTTAATGCCCTTAGGGCCAAACGTGGACAAGAAACAGGTCGTTGGCTTAACGGCTTAGTCCCAGCCAACGTTGAAAAACCAGTAGAAGTGCAAGCCGCTGCGGCCACAGCTTTTGACGATGTAAACAAGTGGATAGACCTGCTCTGCGAACAGTTTGTCGAGCTATCTTACGAGTTTAATAAAAAGGCTGTTGGCACCAATCTATATGTCTCATATGAGAAGCCAAAATTATTCGAAAAACGCGATGAAGACGTCTGGTATAAGCCTGTTGATAAAACCTACAAGTGTCGCCTAACAACTCGGGATTGGGCTTTGATCGTGCGCGGCCACGATAGCAAAATTGCAGTATTTGTTGTGCCTTCATCAATGGTTATGGCTTTTGACAACGATTCAGTTGGTGAAGACGAAATGCCTCATCTAATGGAAATTGAGCGCACCGCTGCCAGTGGCGGTGCTATCACCTGGAAGATTGGCGGAGAAGCAACAAACCTAAGCGCGATCTCGCCCCTAGCAAAAGAGCTATTTGGTGATTTAATCAGAGTATCTAGTGGGGTCATGACTGAAGCTGAACTATTCAGCCACGACAAGAATCCGACACTGGGTGAGAACGTAGCAGTAGGCTACCAGCAACCAGCCGATGGCCCAAGCAAAGAATCTGGTTCTACACAAGGACCTGGTACAGGTTCTACATCGGAAGCTGCAAGATCTTCTGAACATGTTATTTCGAAAGCATGCGACATTGTTGACGAAATTATCGACCAAGAGCTCAAAACTCTCTACGCCAGCGCCACCCAGATACAACCAGGCACCCCAGAAGCCAGCAACATTCGCCGCCAAATTTCAGCGACAGAAACATTCCACACAAAGATTCTTGATGCTTTCAAAGAGTACACCCAAGCGACTTTGTCAGCAGCAGCAAATGACAAAACTGACGAGAAGGCTAAAGCCAATCAGCAATTGGCCCCCGGTCCATTGAAGTAATCAGAACTATCCAAACTATTGTATTAGTCAAGCATTCTCTTTAGCATGTTCAATTTGACGCTCGGCTTCTAGGCGCTTGGGCTCTGCTTTGACAGCAGTGTGCATGCCGACCAAGCGCGCCACCAATATGGCTAAATAGAGCTGACCACAAAGAGCTTCCAGACATGAGCAGACCCGCGCAGATCGGCTCAGTGGCACCACATCACCATAACCCACGGTAGATAGAGTGCAGAAGCTGAAATAAATTAGCAACGGGTATCTCTCTTGATGCTCAATCGATGTCTCGTCTGCTTTTATGTTGTCTTTGTAAGCATAAGGATTATCAATGGCAATCATCATATGAATGAGAGCAAAGCAAAAGCCAATGAGAACATAGACGCAGGCCCCGCCACAGATGCGATTAGAGTTGACCTCACCAGTGAGAATGTCGAGCACCATAATGCGCACAATATAGATGAAAAAAACGAGAATAGTAACAAGGGATAGAAGCTGAAAATAAGCAGTGTTAAACGGTGCAAGATTGCTACAAAATGCCAAGACCCAAGCAGCACCAGCGACAAGGGCCAAGGCAATAGACTTCCAATCGAATTCTTCTTCTCGTCGCACCGACAAAGTCGAAACGACAAGAGCCGCAAGCAAAACAATGGCAATGCCAATATGGGATAAGACACTGTGATCAACCAGCGGAGCAACAAATGCCAGCACCATGACGTTGACGAGCAAAGCGTAATAGTGCTTTGAATATGGCTTCGAGGCTAACCCAGAATGAGACTTGGAAGAGCTTCTCTCCAAGCCTGTCAATTTAGATGACAAATCTTACTCCTGCTTACTGGTAGTCTACTGATAGTTCCAGGCGCCCAAGCCGTATTGGTTACCAGTGTCATCTGGTCTAGCCTCACCCATATAGCCAAATTTACTGTTTGAAATTCGGTAATCACCGGACGGCTCTTTCTTCACGGTGGTAATCGTGTGATCGGGGCGATAAACGGTGATTTGGTCATTCTGTCTCACGACAGTGCCACTGACACCATTAGGGTATTTGATTATGTAGTTGGTTGGGCTGGTAGGCACCATAACCGTGCCATCCGCAAAGCCGTTCTCAATGGCATAGCTACCATCAGGAAATTGGTGCAAATAGGCAGTACTGCCGTCAACCATGGTGAATTCCATTACCACACATTGCTTGTTGCTTGGTGCCCTGGTTTTATCGTAAGGGTCTATGTCTTGCACAGAAAAAACAAATACCATATCTTGGGCCATGTCGTGGGCACTGGCTCCCAGCTCTTGCGCTGTACCTTTGGCCACAGACTTGAAGAAACTCTTCACTGGGTGCTTCTTCGCCTGCAGCATTTGGGCAGCACTTTGTCCACCTGGATTAAAGCGATCTCGCACCCAAATCTCGGCCTGCGAAAGTGGAGCAGCCGGTGTATTTTGACCAGCCAATGCCCCAACCAATGAAGGAGTAGCCGATAGATCAGGAGCCAAAGCAGGTTTTTGCGCAGAGTACGGTGCAGTCGGTTTAATCGAACTTGTAGTATTTGTTGAATTGGCGGAATTGGCATTTGCTGAATTGGCTGCGCCAGGTGAAACAGTGAGCACAGGGGCATCCTGTGCTAAAGCTGGGCACCACATCTGAAGGCTCACGGCAAGCAAGCCTAATGAGACTTGACTCAATTTTTGATTTGTTGCCCGCATCTTTTCTCCCCTAGTATTCTCTGTACGAAATTTACTCATAAGTCTTGAAACTATTCTGATTATGCCGAGTTTTTTGTGCCAACTATTTTGTGCCAACTATTTTACTTCTAGAGCTTGAGCTACAGCCTGCGACAGTTGCTTCAGGCCTTCTTCAAGATTGCCACTAATATGCACACGCAAGGCTCTGCGTTTGCGGCTGGTCAAAACCTGGAAATCGCCTCTAGCTTGAGCCGATTTAACCACACCGAAGCTATATTTTTGCCCCGGAACAGCTAAGTCGTCGCTGTCTTCGCAGGTCACCTGCAAGACTACACCAGTGTCAGGGCCACCTTTATAAGCTTGGCCCGTTGAATGCAAGAAACGCGGGCCAAAGCCCAAACAAGTAGCCACATGTTTTTGATCGCGCACATTCAGACGAATTTTCTGCGCTAGCTCCACATGCTCTTTACTCATTTCAATGTAATTGAGCAAAGCAAAATAATCACCTTTGCCAAGGCGATCGAGATGGGCCTTGAGCATAGCTGGCAATGTCTTTTCTGAAGCAACTCTATCTAAAACAGCAATGTTCACTTCATCACTAAAGAGTTTTATTTGACCTTCTGCAAAGAACGGTTTCTCAGCAGGGAGACTGCCGTTCTTTTCATACTCATCAGTCAATTCGCGAGTTTCAATTTTGCTTGCTTCAACGTCTGGTTGATCAAAGGGATTGATCTCCATAATTGATCCTGCCACAGCTGTTGCAATCTCAAAGCGGAAGAATTCGTCAGCCAAATCGATTTTATCGCTCAGTTCAATGGTAACCACAGGATGCCCTAGAACAACCAACTGAGCTAAGCGCTCTTCGATAATTGTATTATCGAGACCATTAAAGGCAGTGGTATCACCTTTCAATTTGATGAATACAAATAAACGATCGTCACCATATACTGCGGTGTCGGTGCTCAGACCTTCTAGGTCAACTGGAATAATGGCCTTGCCTAACTTACCGGTGGATTCAGCCACCAATTGCTCCAACCAGGCACCAAAATCATGAACGGCAGCAGATGTAACAATAGTCAGTTTGTTACGGCCAGCTTTGGCAGCAACACCCATTATGGCTCCAAGCAAAACACCAGGATTATTCTGGGCCGTAGATTCTTGGCAGAGAGTAGTCATCTCTTGGGCACGACCAAGAAATGTTTGCAAATCTAAGCCGATTAGTGCAGCCGGGACAATTCCAAATGGAGAAAGAGCGGAGTATCGGCCGCCAATTCCTGGATAGCCATAGAATATATGCCGGAAATTTTCTTTCTTAGCTACAGCTTCAAGCTTAGAGCCCGGATCGGTGATTGCAATAAAGTGAGAACCAGCCTCACTGCCCACAGATTCTTTCACCATCGAAAGAAAGTGAGCCATATAAATGTTCGGCTCAAGCGTGCTGCCTGACTTGCTTGAGACAACGAAAAGAGTTTTCTTTAAGTCAACTGTGGCATCAAGATGACGAATCTGCTGAGGATCGGTCGAATCAAGAATTCGCAGACGCGGATAACCAGACTTAGAACCGTAGGTAACGGCAAAGACTTCAGGGGCTAAACTAGAGCCTCCCATGCCCAGCAGCAAAACGTCGGTAAATCCGGCATCGTTTACTTCTTTGGCAAACGCTTCATATTCAGCCAGTGCTTTCTGCTGGTCGGCCACAACATGCAACCAATCCAACCATTGTGCTTCGTCTTTACTCGTCCACAAGGTGGCGTCTTTCTGCCAAATTTTTTCGACTAAACTATCTTTGGTCCAGAGCGAAAGAGTCTGAGAAAGCGCTTCATCTATAGCTGCGGGCAATTGGTAGGTGAGGCTGCTAACTGTCGAAACGGGAATGGCATTGGCACTAGTAGAATTCATCTTGATAACTTATCCTCTTCAATTAAGAATGGAACTCGCTCTTAGCTTGTTTAGCAGGCTTAGCTTACAAGACTAACTACCTAACTCAGTCGATTCTAACTAACTAGGTCGACAGGAGAAAAGCCAAAATCAGCTAAAATTAGCAAAAATCAGCTCAACAAGTTCCAACATATTGCGAAACGATATCAGATTGACGACTATTCTCGGTCAGACTGTTGACGCATATTAAAGATGTAGTAGCCTAACTGTTTGCAAGGCTGCTACTTAGTGTATTGTTGCCAATCTAGCTTTACAACGAATTTAACGGTATCCATTCAGGACATTACTCCAATTGACACAGTCTGAGCCAAGCCTAGCTTCAGGCGGATCTACGCAACCAGCGCCTTCAGCCAACTCTCCCGTGCATCCGCCGGCGCAACATCACCATGGCGACGCCTTGCTGGCTTGGTGGTTAGCGGCAGCAATTGTCGGGGCTGACATAGGTACATCAGTTTTCTATACCACCGGGGTAATCTTGCCCCTGGTCGGTTTTGCAGCGCCGTTCATCATTTTGGTCGTCTGCTTGCTCATGTGGGTATTCAAAGCCACTTATGAAGAAGGCTGCGCCGTCAGCCCCTTCAATGGCGGCGCCTACATCATGGTTTTACAAACTGTTGGTAAGCGTTTTGCCATCGTCGTGGGCGCTCTCACCATCTTGTCCTATCTAGCCACAGCTGCAGTTAGTGCTCTATCTGGAGCCTTCTACATCGACTCTGTCGACAACATTATGAACTGGCCAGTCACCAACATAGTCGCTGCCGCCATCGCACCGGTGATTATTTTCGGTTTGCTCAACATCGTCGGCATCAAAGAACCAGCAATGATTGTCTTCTTCATTGCCATGTTCCACTTTTGTCTATTGCTCTTCCTCGACGTTAAGGGCCTGATGATGGCCTACGAGCGCCATATCGACCTAACCCGCTTTACTCACAGCCTTACGGCTGTCACCCCGGCGCACTTTGTTCACGGCTTTGCCGCTGCCTTCCTCGGAATAACCGGTTTCGAATCAGCCGCTCAGATAGTTGAACAACTGAAAACCCCAACCTGGAAGACTCTCAAATACATTTATTTGTCTGTGGTCATTTTAGTTGGAATAACTGCCCCTATAACCTCATTTTTGTGCCTGGGATTGCTCGATGCTGGCCAGTTGAACGATTTCAAGAACAGCTTGCTGTCAGGCCTGGCCTATGTAGAAGGAGGCAAGCCCCTGCTCATCATTTTGGTAGTAGATGCTGCCTTGATGCTGTTTGCCGCAGTCAACACAGCTTATGTCGGCTGCATCGGTCTGTGCACGACGATGGCTAAGCAGGGCAATCTGCCCGCTTTCTTCTTGCGCCGTTGGGCGCACAAATATCCATTTCTGCAAGGCTATCCCTACGTCTGCTTTATGTTCATGGCGGTTTGCGCCTTAATGATTGTGCTTCTTCCTGGACAGGTAGACAATCTCGGTCAGGTCTATGGCATGGCCTTTCTGGCTGTTATGTGCTCCTTCTGCTTCGGTGTGCTGATGTTGCGCATCAAGATGCCGCTAAAAGTTGAGCGCTCACCCTACAAAACCAAATGGACCTTCCCTTTCAAGGGTTATCACCTGCCAATTCCACCAGCAATTGGTTTAGTTACTCTTCTGTTTTGTGAAATCGTCCTGCTATTTTCAGCCGAAGGTGCCAGAGGGCTAGGCTTCCAGATTCTAGGGGTGATCTTAATTGTCATGTGCTTCTATCGCATGGGAGTACTGGAAGGCCGCCTGCGCGAACTGCCAGACTTGCGTCTTGGCATGGGCAAGTTTGCCAGCATGGAAGAAATTCCAGAAGACCTACCAATATATGTACTCTGTACTGGTGGGGCTAAAGCCAGAAGCCTGGCGACTATGCTAATTAAACTGCTAGAGCGCGAAGAGCCCGGCCCCAAAGAGATTGTGATTTTCCATGCGGAAGAAGAATCAGCCCGCCGCGGCATGATGCATGAACTCTTACAGCGAGTGGTGTCACAACAGATTGGGCCGAGTTTCAGAAATCACGATATTGTCTTGACCACTAAGATTTTGCCAGACACCTTGGTTGACGGCCTGATTTACTTGAAAAAAGCTCATCCATTCAAGAAAGTATTCATTGGCACAGGTACAGATCCTGAAACAGCCGAGCGTTATGCTCGTGATTTAGAGAGTAATTTAGGCGTGCCTGTGGAAAATATAGGAAGACCCACTTTAATCGACAATAAACCGACGAAGTAACGCTTCACCACAACCCTTCACCAGGAACATTAGATGACCAGGACAATTTCCTTCCCGTCAGATAAATCTCTTGGTCTACTATTTTTAATTACACGCTCAGGCGGCCAAAGCGGTTGGTGGGAAGAAAAACTGGGTGATGCCCAAGGGCAAGTTGAAATCCCGGCAGCGGCCAATCTGCACCTGCTACTTGATGGCAATGCCGATCTCTCTAGGCTGAGACAACTGAACCCCAACGATTTGCAGTCTATTGATTTTCGCCAAATAGACATTAGTGATTCAGACTTAGAACACTTGGCACATTTGTCAGGGCTGCGCTATCTCACCATGCCCGATCGCAATATCACCGATAGTGGCTTGGCTTCTCTGCGCAATTTGATCTATCTCAATATTCTTGACCTGGGCGCCACAAAAGTGACTGATTTTGGCCTACCAAGGCTGAAGCACTTAACTGATTTGCGCAAGCTCTATTTAGACTCAACCATGGTCACCGGCGAAGGAGTGATTGAGCTAAACCACAAGCTCACTCGCTGCCACATTGTTTTACATGGCGGCCGCACGCTGGCCTTTCCTTTTGAATGCTCGCCTGGGCGTCTGTGGTTGGCCAAAGCAGAAGTAAACGGGCAAAGAGATTGGACAGAACTAGGTATCGCCCAAGGAACCGTAGAAGTTTCTAGACGTGCCTTTGTGCGCCTAGAAGTTTTAGATAGAGCTGCGCTTAAAGAATGCAATCGACTGAAACCCGATGACATTCAATCGCTTGATTATCTCTTCCCTGAAATGAGCGAAGAAGATTGGGACTGCGTCAATCGCATTGGTGGCCTGAGAGAACTGCGCTTAGGCGGTGTCGAACTAGCAAAAGGCAGCCTGCGAGATCTGGCAAATTTACAGCGTCTACGAACATTTCAGCTTACTTCTTGCCACATTTCAGACCAGGCACTGAAACCGATTCAGAATTTGAATGCACTAAAAGAACTGCGTATCTCGCACTGCCAATTTGACGGCGTCAAGCTGGGAGATATTCTATCCCATACCCCAGCCAAAAAACTTTTGTTGGAAGGCGCTCATATAGACGATAGGATTCTTGGAACAATCAACAAAATAACTGATTTTCAGGAACTCTATATAGTCTTTTCAGCCGCTACAGACAAAGGCTTAGAGTGTTTGCACTACTTCCCCCAGCTCACGACCCTCGTGCTGCGCATAGACGCCCTGACTGAAGTTGGGTTGAAGCAAGTAAGCAATTTAAAACATTTGCGTCGCTTAGTGGTACGTGCCGACGATGTCGCTGAGACTTTCTTCCACTCAGTTGCAGCACTAACCGAACTAGAGGAACTTTCTATTCGACAAATTGATTTACGGGGAGACGGGCTAGCCAGCCTCGCGCACTTGACCAATTTGAAACGGCTTCATCTCAGCGCCTACAGCGACAATAGCAAACCCGAATTTTCAACTTACAAAAAGAAAGTAAAACTAATTATCGGCGCACTTCCGCGCCTAGAAGAAATGTCTATTCGCTCTGATGGTGCCACCATTGAGTTGCATGATCTGCCCAAACTGAAAGTGCTAGACGCCAGCAACAATTCAGTGAGCGATAAAGGCTTTATTGGTATCGACAGACTTACTAGCCTTGAAACACTGCACCTTAAGGGATGCAACCGCATTGGCAACGACACCCTTACAAAAGTAGGAACTCTCAGTCATCTCAAAGAGCTTGATTTGTCTCTCACTCGTGTCACCAATGAAGGTATCAGTAAGTTATCTAACCTGCATGAGTTGCGTTATCTAAACATTGCTTCGACAGCAGCCGACAATCAAGCGCTTGCTCATATCAGACACCTACGCGAATTGCGTTTTATCGAGTTTCCTAAGCCCCTAACTGACGCCGATCTGCCAAACTTAAGCGAACTAACAAAGTTACGTAACGTTCGACTTGGTGCAGTTACAGATGCCGGAATGGCGGCTTTAACTAAACTGACATTTATTGGCGAGATCAATTTAGCTGGAGCCAATATTGGCGACGACACACTCTCACACCTGCGCAACTTTACTCATATGAAGACCCTAAACCTTGCTAATACGGGCATTTCAGACCAAGGCATGGTCTTCATCAGCAACTTCAAAGCTCTGACCACACTGAATCTAAGTGGTACCGATATTGGTGACCAAGGGGTAGCAGCCATCACCAATCTAACATCACTGAAAGCACTCGATCTAGAAAACTGCAAGCGTCTGCGCGATAAGGGTATATCGCTAGTTGCTTCTCTCTTCAATCTACAATGGCTCAATCTCTCTAATACTCGCATTTCTGATGGCGGCTTATCTAGTGTTCGCAGACTATCTAAGCTTCAGACTCTTCGCCTTTCATTCACCCATATCACAGACAACGGCCTCTTTGTGTTGCGCGACTTACGCGAACTGCGCGCCCTAGATCTCGAAAATCTAGAAATTACTGGTGATGGCTTAAAGCACCTCGTCAATTGTCGCAAGCTGAAAGACCTCAAACTTTCATCCAGTAGCATTATTGACAGCAGCATTTCTTATCTGAGCACACTGCCTGAGCTTGAAGAGCTAGACTTGCGAAACACCCTGATTACAGCTGAGAGCTTAGAGACACTCTCTCAAATTAAGAGCTTGAAAAAGCTGGTTTTGTTAGGCACCAATATTTTGTACAAAGACCTAGCCAAACTTAGTGATTTAACTGAACTAGAAACACTGATTTTTCATGATGTAGAAGCAACCCGCGCTGAGAAGGCCGCGCTCAAAGCTGCTTTGCCAAACACGAAAATTCAATTGCTTGACCGCGAAGTAAACTACTCATAAACACTATTCATAAACACTATTCATAGCCAGTACTCATATTTAGTAATTTGAGGTCTCTAGATGCCCACAGAGTTGCTGCAAGAGAAAATAGCCGCAGCGATTGCTTCATTTAACAGAGGTGCCCACGATCAGGCTGAAACCTTCAGCAGGCAGGCTTTGGCATTTAAAGAACCTTCTGATCTCGCCGATCGTTGGGCCGCAGAAGCCTTTGGCAATCTCGGCATGGCCTTTATGAGTGTGGCCAAGTTCAACACTGCCGAACTATGTTTAGAGCGTTGCATCAACGTGCTTGAGAGCGATAAAACCATCCATCCCTCAACTCTGGCGCAATTGATTTCTAATCGTGCTAGTTGCTTTCTCGCCGAAAACAAATTTGCCGAGGCTCTACCGCTCTGTGAAAAAGCCTGGGGAGTAGCTGAATTAGCTGGCAGATCTAGCGACGAGCAAAGACCAGTATTTCTCTCAAACTTAGCTAGTGCCTACTATAAACTTGAACGACTTAGAGAAGCTGAGTGTTACTACAAATTAGCCATAGAAGCAGCAGAGAGCATATGGGGCGACCATGAGCTTGTGGCCGTTACCCAAAACAATCTAGCTAATTGTTGCCGCGATCAAGAAAAATATGACGTCGCCACTGAACTCTACAACCTTTCCATTGCCTATTTCACGGACAATGGTGGTGCTAGTCCAGACTTAGCCTTTGCTCTCAATAGCTATGCTGACTGCCTGCGCAAAATGGGCAATGAGCAAGAGCTAGTTAAAGTGACAGCTAAGCTTGCCGAAGTGGAAGAAGAGTTAGAGCTGCTAGCCGACTAGAGTCGGCTATTTTCTAGCCGAATTGGCTTATGAATCGATCTAATTCAACGAGAGAATCTAATTTAACTAGAGAAGTTTCTCGATGTCGGCCGACATATCGGCAGGCTCCACATTTGGTGCATAGCGCTTAACGATATTGCCGTCGCGATCAACCAAGAACTTAGTGAAGTTCCATTTGATGTCTTTCAGGCCCAGCAAGCCTGGTACTTTGTCAGTCAAATATTTGTAGAGCGGATGGGCATGCTCGCCGTTTACTTCAATCTTATCGAACATCTGAAAATCAACGCCATAGTTCTTCTGACAAAAGGCACCAATTTCAGTGCTATCACCAGGCTCTTGGGCGCCAAATTGATTGCAAGGAAAACCAAGAAGGCTAAGCCCTCTCTTTGAATACTCTTCGTGCAGTTTCTCAAGACCGGCAAATTGAGAAGTAAAGCCACACTTACTGGCGGTATTGACAATTAACATAACATTGCCTTTGTATTGCTCTAGCTTGATTTCGCTTCCATCAAGCGCCTTGGCACTGTATTCGTAAACTGTACTCATTTTCCTCTTCCTTATGTTGGGCGTTTTTTCCAGACTTCATTGAATCGGCTATGGTTATTGATCCAAGCTGCAGTTTCGGGGCAGATCCAGCCAACCACCTCAAGAATTACTGCATGGTCAGCGTCGAGAGGCCGCGTCAGGATTGGTTCATGGTGAGCGATTCGGTTTCGGAGCCGACGAATTCGGTCAAGTGCCTGGTAAGCGTCAGACCGCCGGAAGGGCTTACGAGCATTAGGAAATGCATGATATAGATGAGGCCGCCAAAGCCCAGTGTCGTAATGCTTCGTAAGGACGCCCAGCCAAAAGCCAAAGTTCAGTTCGGCAATCAAACGCCCCGATGTGTGTGGCTTTCCCTGACTTGTAAGGCTATCCTTCGCAGCAGAAACACGGTCGATGAGATGGCCAGCTAGTCCAGAAGCTGGGATATCGTACCAAGTCGTTCCAAAAGCAGCAGTCAACCTTTCGTGCAAGGCATTCCTGACCACTACTTCGAGGCTTTGAACTGGGCCATACAGAGTTTCACTCAGCGCAATGTTCCAGCAGTACAGCTTGATTGCCAACTCCCGGTTACCAGAGGCCTGGGCCTGGTATGTTGATAATCGCTCGGCTGAAAGGGTCAGTTCTAACCGGTCAAGGATGGCTGGAGTGTATATAAACCCTGTCAAACTGCCGCCTGTCCTACCGATGAAAGTGTATGTCTAATAGATTTGACCTGTTAGCAAATCGGTATTATAATAGCAGTTGTATGCTCCGGATGTGCCTCTGCTTGCAAGCTATCCGGAGCCAAGTTTTTTATAAAATCAAGAGATGGTGTCCTGATTCAGGCGAGCAGGCTATAACAAGCGGCCATTCAAAACAAGAGATTGAGCTAATTGCCATATAGTTCCAGCATGCCGCGCAAATTAGCCAAGGTATCAGCCTCTGCAATAGGCTTGTCTCGCCTGAGTCGGGCAATGCGAGGAAAGCGCACGGCTATGCCTGATTTGTGCCGGGGAGAATTTTGAATACCTTCGAAAGCAATCTCAAATACTAAGCCGGGCTTGACAGTGCGTACTGGTCCAAATTTCTCTAGTGTATTTTTGCGCACATAGTCATCGACCGATTTCATCTCTTCATCAGTCAGCCCTGAACAGGCCTTAGCAATTGGCACAAGCTTGTCGTCTTGCCAGACAGCAAAGGTGTAGTCGCTGTATAAGCCAGCATGGCGACCATCCCGTTGAGCAGAGACAAGCACGGCATCGACAGAAAGTGGATTGATCTTCCATTTCCACCAGTCACCTAGTTTCCGACCGACACCATATACAGAGTCACGCCGCTTCAGCATTACTCCTTCCACTTTGAGCTTACGACTATCAAGTCTTAAGGTAGTTAGATCGTCCCAACTATCGGCATGCAGTTCAGCCGAAATTCTCAGATGCTCACTAAGTGTGCCGCGACAACTTGGTGCAGCGTCGCATTGACCCGGCATTAAAATAGACAATAGTTTTTGTCGGCGCTCAGTCATTGACTCTAGTCTTATATCTTGGCCAGCAATTTCTAAAATATCGTAGGCCATAAAGATACATGGCACTTCTGACAGAAGCTTCTTGCCCACTGTCTTTCGCCCGATGCGCTGCTGCAATATAGCAAATGGTAAAACATCGCCCTCAGACCAAGCAAGTATTTCGCCGTCTAAAACTGTGCCATTGGGCAGGCGTGAAGCAGCAATCATAATTTCAGGAAAGCGCTCAGAGATTAGTTCTTCACCACGGGACCAGACAAATACCTGGCCGTCGCGCTTGATCACTTGAGCCCTTAAGCCATCCCATTTCCACTCAATTAGAAAGTCATTTATATCGCCTAGAGTAGAAACTTCTTCTTGTATAGGATAAGCCAAATAGAACGGGTAAGGAGTAGAAGCCTTGGCATCACCAGTCTCTTTGGCAATAAGCTGTTCATACCACTGAGCCGATGGCTCCCAGTTGCCCATCGTACGGTGGGTCACCACATTGGGGTCGATTCCACTAACTACAGCTATAGCCTTAGTCACCATCTGTTGCGAGACACCGACGCGAAGGCCACCTGTAACTAGTTTATTGAAAGTGAATTTTTGATCGAGCGAAAGCTTAGCCCATGTTTCAACTAAATGAGCGGCAGTATCAATATCATTTAAATTTCGCAACACCAACAAACAGGTCTCGACAAACTCTGTCAGATCTACGTCAAGCCCTCCACTATTTTCAGGCAGTAGCAAAGCCATAGTTTCAGCCCAGTCGCCGACATTGTCATAACACTCTTGAAATAGCCAAGGAGCCAAACCAGATAGATCTATAGTCAGCTGTTTAAGTAGTGCCGTAGGCAGCAAACGACGCAGTTTGCGACCGGTAAGAAAAAAGATAGCCCAGCTGGCATCGCTCTTAGAAGCCTGCTTGAAATAGCTGACCAAGGCCTCTGATTTTTCACTGGTCTTAGTAGCGCGGTCTATGGTTTGATACAGCTCAACGAAAGTTCTCATTGACCAGAACCTATTTCGACGTTTAGTGCAGGCTCAAGATTGTGATCGCCGTCGCCACTAAAAGCTGTTTCTAAAGCATGAGCGTCGATACCAAGGTCAGTTAAGTAACGCACCAATGGCGGTGTATGGCCGTGAGTGACAAGCACTCGCTCTGCACCAGTGGCGACAATTGTTTCAGTTAGTCCTTGCCAATCAGCATGGTCAGACATAACGAAACCGCGATCAAACGACCGCCGCTGGCGAGCACTGCGCACACGCATCCAGCCAGAGGCGAAGGCACCAGAGCTGTCTCCAAATTTATGTGACCACAAGCTATCTTGGGCACTAGGAGGAGCCACCACTAACCCTTTGCGATCGATAAAATCTTCGCTAGTATCACCAACACAAATAGTATTAGGTAGCGGCACACCGCAACCGCGATAAACAGCGTTTAGGGCTTCGACAGCTCCGTGTGTATAAATTGGTCCAATGGTTTGATCTACACTCATCAATAGGTGCTGGGCCTTGCCCAAAGAGTAGGCATATAAGATGCTAACTTTGCCGTCTTTAGCATTGGCTTGCCACCACTGACTAACTTCAGCGGCAATAATTTCTGGAGACGGAA
This sequence comes from Candidatus Obscuribacterales bacterium, assembly GCA_041675385.1. GTDB lineage: Bacteria > Cyanobacteriota > Vampirovibrionia > Obscuribacterales > Obscuribacteraceae. Next base: position 25,599 of record JBAYTY010000013.1, on the reverse strand, counting down.
AGCGATAAATTGGCAAGCCAAAAGTTGACTCAGTGATAAATGTATGGCAGCGCACTGCCTCGATTGGCTGACAGCTGGGATCTCTCTGAGTCTTGTAATCACCAGAGACAACACAAATTTGACCTTTATGCTCAATGCGTATTTGCGACGAGCCCAAAATATGACCGGCCGGGTGGAAGGAAACAATGGCATCTTTTATAGCAATCTGAACGCCATAATCTATAGTTTCAATCTTCGCGTCGGCCCCTAGCCTCAGCCTCAAAATTCCCTTTGAATCGCGCTGAGCTAAATAGGCAGCTGAACCAGGGCGAGCGTGATCAGAATGGCCGTGGGTAATCAAGGCTCGATTGACTGCCCGCCACGGGTCAATATAGAAATCTCCGGCCTGACAATACAAACCCTGAGAGGTTACCCGTACAAGATCTTCAGCCATGATTAATCTACAGCCTTAGCAGTCTGCAGCAAGGCCGCCGCTTCTTTATTATCCTTAGAGAGCTTCAGCACTGACTCAGCCTCGGCTTTGACTAAGTCACTCTTGCCTAAAGTTTTGGCCACAGTGGCACACTTGAGATGATATTCAATATTTGACGGGCTGCACTTGGTAGCTTTTTGCAAATCGGCAAGGGCCTTTTCAGGCATTTTATTTTTGAAATAAGCTGAGGAGCGGCCGTAGTATAGGCCTCCGGCATCGTGATCGAGTCTCAAGCCACTGGTATAAGTATCTACAGCATCAAGATAACTACCCTGGCGCAACTGGCAATTGGCCAGAACTTCAATGGCTTTCAAATATTTGGGATTACTTTTGAGTAGCTCGCGACATTGATGGATAGCCAGACCATACTGACCGAGGCTATAGTGACAGAGCGCTTGACCGAGCATTGCTTCTTTGCCATAAGCGCTTTTCTTTAGGGCAAGTATCGTCTGATAGTCGGCCATAGCCAGCTGATAGGAGCGGGTGGCGTAATAGCAAGCCGCCCTATCAAGAAGGGCTTTGTCATTTTCAGCATTAAGCTTTAGTGCCAGCGAAAAATCAGGTATGGCCCGCTCGTGCTTTTGCCACTCCATAAATATATCGCCGCGCTTTACCAACAAACTGTCGCTAGCATCAATATCTATTGCTTTGTTCATGACCTCAATGGCCTTGGCCCACTCTTGAGATCTAAGATAACCATCGCACTCGTTAACTAGCTCTGCCAGCCTCTCTGTTTTGCTCGAGCTAAAAGGCAAATTTTTCGGGGTTTCTGTCCGACTAGAGCCCATACGGCTGCTGTAGTTTAAAAAAGCAGCTAGCCCAGAAGCAGCCACAATAACTACAGTAACTATCGGTACTAGCGGTATCTTGGCCATTTAGAACCTAAAAACTAGTTTGCCAAGCAAGGCGAAATCTTCCAAGGTCAATATAATGAATTGCATGCGCTGTCCTTTAGAGACAGTCTCTATCATACTGGTGTACCGCAGAAGCTTGTAGCAAATCATGGAAACAAATCAAAAACAGTCCAAAATCAGAAGGAATAGACAAGGGAAGATTCAACGAACATCTTTGGTCCTTGGCCTAGCCATGGGAGTAGCCTTGGCCACAGCATTTTATGCTGGCCGCCAATCGGGCCAATCTAGTAATTCCAGCGAAAACGGTGGGGCAAATTCGGCCGATCGGGCTGGCCACGAACGTGTCACAGTCAGACACCCAGCTTCAAACTTATCGCTAGGCGGAGGAAAAGGGCTCTTAAGTACAGCAATGGGTGCAGCCCTTGGTGCCAATACAATAGCCGACATTGCCCAAGAGGCTGGCTCGTGGGTAGTCAACATCGACACCACCAAAGTCATTAGCTACGCGCCGCAACCTGAAGTTTTTGCCTACGGCGACCAACAGTTTGTAGTACAGCAACCAGCCCAAATCGCTCAACAAAGAGGAATTGGCTCTGGCCTAATTATTAGAGCTGACGGCTACATTCTCACTAACAACCATGTGGTCGGTCGGGCCGATCAAATCAAAGTCACCCTTTCAGACCAAAGGGTATTCGATGGTCAGATAATTGGGCGCGACCCCGACAACGACTTAGCTTTGGTGAAAATTGACGCTAAAAACCTCCCAGTGGCGCGTATCGGCGCCAGCAGAAATGTCAGACCAGGAGACTGGGCCATAGCCATCGGCTCTCCCGCCGGCCTCGACCACTCAGTTACCCTTGGCATCGTGAGCGCCTTGGGTCGCTCACTTTTTGAGATTTCTGAGCGCGGACAGCTAATTCAAACAGACGCTGCCATTAATCCCGGCAACTCGGGTGGGCCACTTCTCAACATTCAAGGAGAAGTGATCGGCATCAATACTGCTGTAAGCAGCTCCATGGGTAGCGGCCATCAAATTCAAAATATTGGCTTTGCCATTCCCTCTGAAGTATTCCAAGATACCGTTGAGCAGCTGCTGGCCTCAGGGGAAGTAAAACGGCCTTACGTCGGAGTCTTGATGCAAGAACTGACACCGCGCTTGCTAGAAGAGTTAACTTTGCCCCCAACTCTGCAAGGGGTGCGAGTGAGCAAGGCCACCCCAGGGAGCCCAGCGGCAGAGGCTGGTGTTGAGGACGGCGACATAGTCACCAGTGTCGATGGCAAAGCAATCTCTTCAGTAGAGCAGCTGAGAGCCAATGTGCGCAGCCACAAAGTTGGCGAAGGCGTGGTCTTTCAGGTTCTCCGGCAGGGTAAAACCAAGTCTATCAAGGTCGTAGTAGGTGACCTGAAAGCCTACCGCCATCAATAAGAGTAGCTCTTGACTGGGCGCTACAGATGGTCATCTCATTTCAAACTGAGGGGACCACGCCATAGCTGAGGGTACAATAGATACTCTTAGCTATGGATAGGGTTGATGCCCCGTAAAAGTGAAATCAAATTTCACCACTATCGAGAAATTGCAGCCATGGCAACGTGGTGGAAGGCAATCTTTCTCACCCCAATCTGGGCGTTCTCACTAATAATGCCTTTTGGAGCTTTCGTAAGGTACTTCCTACCGAACAGTCTGTGGATCCCTAGTTTTCTGCTTGTAATTGTGCTCGGACTCTTGTACTTTCTCCGCGACCTAAACAGGCGCTTTGTCACAGTCGCCGACAAAGATGTCTACTTTGGTATGGGCAGCTATGGCCTAAGCAATTTAAGACGAATTAAAATTGGCTATGCCTTTCGCTTCTTCAACATTTTACCGACAAAATTAGTTTTAGATTTTGAAGAAGATGGAGTAATCCGCCACCTCGATTTAAACTTGGCATCGATTAGTGGACAAGACAGTGAGGCCTTAGTCGATCTACTGAGCCGAAAAGTTTCACATCTAAAGATAGACGATGATGTAGAGAGACTACTACAGTCTCGCAAACCACTGGTAGTATCACCAATACAAGATCCAGATCACGTAGAAATGAAATATCACGGCATGCGCTTAGCCGAAGAATTGCCAGCAGTATTAGAGCACACCATTTATGAATGGTCCCGGGTGGTTGGACCAATCGGCACCTTACTTCTATGCACCCCAATTTGGCTCTATTTCAATTGGGCTCTATTCAATGCCCTGCGCGACTATAGCGATGTGGCAGCCAACCAAGTCTTTTATGACGAACTTGCTCACTTCCTGCTAGTCTTCAACGGTGCTGCCAGCACTGGAATCACTGTCTTTCAACAATTTCTCTCCATGATTACCGATTCTCCCTTTGTCACCCTTGGCCTCGGTATGTTGGTTAGCTATTGGATATTTAGTTTCGTTGCTACTAGACTACTTAGCCCAAATAAAATGACAATTAACAGAGAAGAACTATCTCTCGACATGTGGGCACATCTATGGTCTTACAATTCCATCACCGTGAAATGGAGTCAGGTAGAAAATGTCTCTTTGCGAGCCCCCGGTGGCAGTGCCGACCCAAGGAAATGGCAGATAGTCTTTTCTGGCAAAAGCAGCAAATGTCTAGCAGTGCTTCCGCTCTCTTCTGTGAGCAGTGAAGACAGAGCGAAATTAGCAGCTGCAGTTGAACGCTTTGCACCTAAATCAACTGTGGAAGCTCAATTAACCGAGGCACTAAGGCCCAAACAAGACAAATCATATACAGAACTTTGGCTGCAATCATTGTCTAGTAGCTCGCGCACCAATCTAGACCCGCTAGAAGGCGGTCACGCACTAAAATCTGGCAGTTATGAAGTGATAAGCACTCTTGCCATAGGTGGCGAAGGCATTGCCTATCTTGCCCACGACCTAAGAGCAATAGACAGCGGCACGGTATCAGATGTAGTGCTAAAGGAAACATTGATTCCGGCATATATAGACAAAGAAATTCAGCAACAATGTGTGGAGCGCTTTGAGAGAGAGGCCAGACTGTTAAAGGATCTTGAGAGTGAACATATCGTTGGGCTAAAAGACTACTTTATTGAAGATAAGCGCTGCTACCTGGTACTTGAATATATTAGGGGCCAGAGCCTAAGACAATTGGTGGCAGAGAAAGGCGCACTTGAACCTGAACAGGTACTTAAACTAGCCAAGCAAATGGCAGAAATACTAGCGTTCTTGCATAGCAAACAAATTATTCATCGCGACTTTACTCCCGACAATTTAATCATGCAAGAGAACGGCAAACTCAAGCTCATCGACTTCAACGTTGCTCGCGAGTGGGACAAAGACGACGGCAAAACAGGCACAATTGTCGGTAAACATGCCTATGTACCACCAGAACAATTTCGAGGTAAACCCTGCGAAGCAAGCGATATCTATGCATTGGGAGCAACTCTCTTCTATCTAGCTACTGGCACTGACCCTGAGCCAATTTCGCAGTCGTCCATCGAAAGCCATGACAAGTTGAACGGCATAATCAAAGGTTGCACTTCTATGTCACTTAAAACAAGACTGGCCAATGCCACAGCACTATGCAATGCACTAAATACAGAAAGTGATTCCGAGCAAGAGTCTGCCACAGAAACCAATGTCATAGAAACCAATGTCATAGAAACCAATAGCAATGCCTCCGACAGTACGATCAAGATTCCGCAGGAGCAGCCATGGCAAATTTAAATGCTATAGGCCGCACTGATGGTGACTCACAGACTATTAGTCTGCCCTATTCAGATCAAGCCCGCCAATCGCTTTTGACGACACTGCGCATGTCAATTGTATTGTGGGGTCTCGTACCAGCTGTAATATGTGTTTTGGGTTTAATCAATCTACTGATTTCACTATTTAGTCACGATACTAGCAACAGTCTGCACGATTGGGCCTTGGTATCGATTGGTCTAATAATTCCAACCCTAGTTTTAATTGCCATTCGCAACCTCAGCAAGTCATCACTTTTGCTAGACAAAAACGGTATGGAAGTTCCCTGCGATCTTCTCTCGACCACTCTCAAACCTCACTACATACCGTGGCATACAATCAACAAAATTGCCTTTCATCAAAATGAAAATAGTAACCAGAAAAAGAACGACTCACCGTTAAAGAACGAGCAGATAGTACTCTACTTAAAGCAGCAGCAGCCGGTAGTGATAAAGCTAGATCGTCTTGATATTGCTGCTTGCGAGAAGCTACTCGTTTGCTTCGATGTCTTCGCTGGCGCAGCTGAGCGTGAATCTTTAGATGACTTAAGTAGTCTCATAAGATCTCACTTGCGCCAGCAAGCAAATCAAAATCTGGTGGCATTAGCCAAAGGTGACGTTCTCAGTCACACCGAACTGTGGGAAGACGAGCTAAAGAGGCGCTTTCGTGCAGCAGCCTTCATGCCCCTTGAACCAGGCGTGATTATGCGCAACGGTAGCTTGACTGTGCTTAGACAACTGGCCTTAGGTGGCCTATCGGCTGTCTATCTGGGCCAACTTGAAAATAACAGTCTAGTAGTGCTCAAAGAATCAGTGGTACCTGACGATGCCAAAGCCGAACTGAAAGACAAAGCCAGAGAGATGTTTGCTCGAGAGGCCAACTTATTAATCAAGCTACAGCATCCAAATATAGTGCCAGTACTCGATTACTTTGTCGAAAATAGCCGCAGCTATCTTTTGCTCGACTATATAAGCGGCCAAGACTTGCGCCAATATGTCAAACAGAGTGGCCGGGTGCGCGAAGGTTTAGTGCTGCAGTGGGCCCATCAAATAGCAGTTATCGTCGATTATTTGCACAAGCAAGAGCCGCCAGTGATTCACCGCGATCTCACCCCTGACAATTTAGTTCTGCGCCCCGATGGCACCATTGTTGCTATCGACTTTGGCGCCGCCAACGAATTTATCGGCAACGCCACCGGAACATTCGTCGGCAAGCAGTCTTATATTGCCCCAGAGCAGTTTCGCGGCAAGGCCTGCTTGCAAAGCGATATTTATGCTTTCGGCGGAACTCTTTACTATCTACTAACCGGTGAAGACCCCGAAGCCCTGAGTCAATCAGAGCCTGCTGAAAGAATTGATTTATCTCCCCAGTTAAATGATCTGGTTAAAAGCTGCACTGATCTAGAAGTAGAGACTAGAATTAGTTCGGCGGCAGAAATAATCGATTCTCTACAGCGTATCTCCCAAGAAAAAGTATAGTAACTATGAACGAAAACGAAGATCAAAAAGCAAGCCCAAATGCTAACCACAAGGCTAACCCCAAGGCTAAAGAAGATTCTCAATACCGTGAAAAGCTCACTCCCGAGCAATATCATGTTGCCCGTGAGAAGGGCACAGAAAGAGCCTTCAGCGGAAAGTATTGGGATTGCCACGAAAAAGGCGTTTACCGCTGCGTCTGTTGTGGCGCAGAGTTATTCAGTTCTGAGCACAAATTTGAATCGGGCTCTGGCTGGCCCTCGTTTTATCTTCCACTAAAAGAAGAGCATATTGCCGAGCACAGAGATATGACCCATGGCATGCTGCGCATCGAAGTTACCTGCAAAGAGTGTGGTGCCCACCTTGGACACGTCTTCCCAGATGGTCCCAAACCAAGTAACCTGCGTTACTGTATAAACTCAGCCTCTCTAGAGCTTGAGCCAAAAGACTGAAACAATCACTGAGGCCCTAGATGAGCACAATTTTGCTGGCAGAAGTTGATGACAACGTCACAATATTGGTTTCTACATTGCTTGCCGCCCGGGGCCACACAGTTGAAACCAGATCTGACGGAAAAGAAGCTATTGAGCTGATTAGAAGCCAACCGTTCGATTTGATGATTGTCGGCGATCAACTAAGTGACATTGACGGCATCGGCTTGATAGTCAAAATTCGCGCCATCAATTCCCAAATTCCACTCGTATTTATTTCAAAGACTTGGCGCGAATCAGCGGTTTACAAGCGCCTCACCCAAGACTTTAAAGTTAGCCTGGTAATTCATCGGCCACTCAAAGCTGGTTTATTCGGCGCGCAAATTGATAGCCTATTCGCTTCTTCTGAAAAATCAATTCAATCGCATGTTGAACACGAAGAAGCAATTATCAACACTCTCCAAGGTAACTATCTAAAAGTGTTGCCGGAACGCTTTGCCAAGATAGAAACTGCTATCACCCAATCAAAAAACAATCCGGACGATGCCGCTAGTTTGCTGGAGGCCATAAGACTAGCTCACAACCTTAAAGGAACAGCAGCATCCTGCGGCTTTGGTGTACTGGGAGAATCAGCCAGCTCCTTAGAAAAAGCGCTCGATGCTATCAAAGAAAATAGCCTCACTCACAACGAAACAGCATGGGAAGAAATTGATCTAATTGCTAACTTGGTCAAAGGCAACGCTCAATCTCTCACTGGTGATCCCGTTGCCCAGGTAGATAAGCGCGCCTTTGCTACCATTGAAACCCTCGAAGAAATGAACGCACCGATTCCACCACCGGAGTCGGCCGAGCCCTATGAACCCCAAGATAACTTTGATACCTACGACGATTCTTCGTCGGTGAGGGTGATGGTCTTTAGCTCAGATGTAATGCCAGCTCACAAAAGAATTGGCCATAAAGACACTGGCATACCGGTGCAAGTAATTGTTAGCCAGACTCACGATGATGCCCTGGCAAAAGCCGGCAAACTCTCCCTTGATGCGGTGTTGATTGATATTGACGTAACCCAACCAGCACCTGCTCTTAATTTGGCCCGTGAGCTGCGTTCGCTACCTGGTTATGAAACATTGCCTGTAGCATTTCTTTCTACTTCACAGCAACAGAAATACATTGAAGACTCTACCCATGCCGGGGCCTCGCTCATGCTAGAGAAGCCCTTGCAGACTGATATATTTAATGATGCCATTGAGTATCTTGTTAATGCCAGACAAGGTGGACGGCCGCGCATATTAATCGTTGACGATGACGATGACTTCGTCAAAATCGTTGCTACGGCCCTCGGTCAAGAAGGAATGTTGGTGCGGCAACTGGCCGACCCGACAGGACTTTTGCAAATGATTCAAGAGTTTCATCCTGATCTGGTCTTGCTCGACGTCACTGTGCCAATTTTAAGCGGCTATGATGTTTGTCGAATGATTCGCACCGCCGCTCATTTTCAAGATTTACCAATCTTGTTTTTGACCGGGCAAACTGGCTTGGAGACAAGATTAGCAGCTTTTGAAGCCGGTGGAGATGATTATCTCCCCAAGCCCATAGCACGAGTAGAATTGCTTACCCGTGTAAAAGTGCGACTTGAGCGGGCCCGCATGCTCAAAGAGCGCTCTAACAAAGATGTCTTGACTGGGCTCTTGAACAGAAGGGCCTTTATGGAACAGCTCAATGATATGTCTGAAGAATCCAAGCGCAACGGGTTAATCTTTAGCCTTGCGCTCATAGACCTAGATCACTTTAAGAAAATCAACGACCAATATGGTCACTTGGCTGGCGACCGCGTGCTGGCCACTTTTGGCCAACTGTTGAAAAAGCGATTTAGAGTTGAAGATTTTCGCGGCCGCTGGGGTGGCGAAGAATTTATGGTGGCATTCCGCCATATTCAAAAGGAAACTGCCCACGGCGCTCTACAAAGAGCCCTAGAAGAATTGCGAGCCCTGCAATTTAACGGAGACCACGGCGAAAGCTTTGGCATTACCTTCAGCGCCGGTCTTGTTTCATACCCTGATGACGGTAACGACATCGAAGATCTAATTCGCAAGGCCGATGAGCGGCTTTATCATGCTAAGAATAATGGGCGTAACTGTCTAGTGGCCAAAGACTAAAAAAGATGTAGGTTGGGCACAAACAGTATGGTGACAGAGAAAGGGATGGCTAAATTGCTGGTAGTTGAAGATGACGAGAACTTGCGCGAAACGGTGCAGGATTGGCTCATTTTTGAAAACCATACAGTTGAAATTGCCATTACTGGACCAGAGGCCTTGGAGCAACTTAGTATCAGTCAATTTGATTTAATTGTGCTCGACTGGTATTTGCCAGATATCGACGGCATTGATGTGCTCAAGCGCTATCGAGCCAGCGGTGGCACAACACCAGTTCTGATGTTCTCCGGTCGTGATTCTGACGAAGCACGTCAAGCTGGCATGGCTGCTGGTGCTACAAAGTTTCTAAAAAAACCATTTCGGCTACAAGAATTATCAGCCACAATTCGGGAAACATTAGGGCCAAACAAGTCTTAGTCAATCTTGCCGAGCAAGCAATGCCGAGCAAGCAAAAAGGAAATAGGTAAATGAGTTCTTTAATCCATCTCGTCTGTGACTACGCGCAAGGCGACCTAGCCTGGGCTGAAATCATCGCCGCTCTTTCTTGCAAGCTTCACGACGACACTCGCATACACTCCACATCGGTGCATCCCTTTGACACAATTTCAACCGGCTTCATCGTGGCGCAGTTAGCACTGGCTGGCAGTAAACTCAGACCCACAAACATGCTGGTCTTTGCCAACACAGCACCACGCAGAGACAAGAAAGAAGCAAGACCTAATAATGAAGGCGAAGGTTTGCTTTTTGCCACGCTCAAAAACGGCGTACAGGTGCTTGCTGTTAATTCAGGCAATTCACTTTCGTTTGTGCGCAATGATATACAAGAACTCTGGAGCACCAACGTCGAAGAACAAGGTAGTCAATTTCGCTCCAGAGACTATTTTCCTTTAGCTGTAAGCAAAGCCTCTAGAAGCGACTTCTCGTTTATTAATCACAAACTCTCAATAGAAGAAATTGTGCCAGAGGCGCCCAAAGAAGTAGTGGGTTATGTCGATTCTTTCGGCAATATCAAAACGACAATGCGGGCTGGAGACCCTAAACTAGACACATTCACACCGGGAACAAGGTTGAAAATAACCATCGCTGGCCATATTAGCACCGCAACTGTGGCAACTGGCAGCTTCAATATAATGGAAGGTGACTTGGCCTTTTCTCCTGGTAGCTCAGGACACGACAAACGTTATTGGGAGATATTTAAGCGCGGTGGCAGCGCCAGTGACGAATTCGCTCATCCACCCACGGGCTCTCCCATCAAAATTCAACCAGCATAATCGCTAAATCACTTAATCTACCGATGACAAACCGTTATAACGCTTGATTAAATTGGTATGGTACAAATAACACACCTTGACCACTTAGTTATCTAGCCGATAGTTACCTAGCCACATAGTGATCTAGCCTAACGCCCGAAAGACCAGGATACATGATAGAAAAACAGGCAATCGCTGATGCCCTCCCCACACTTCTGTTAGGGGCTAGCATAGTCTCACAGCCCAAGCTGGATGAGGCCTTGCTCACCGCTAAGAACCTAAACGTGCCGCTTGCACGCGCTCTGGCTATGCTCAACACTGTCAGCGAGACGACCATGCGCGTTGTCTTAGAGGCTGAAGAGTTGGTGCGCACGGACAAAGCCACAGTAGACCTTGCTCTCAAGGCTCTGAGACTGGCAAGGCAGAACAATATGACAATGGAGGACGCCATCGGTGTTCTCAATTCGGTACATAAAAAGACGCAGACGGTGCAGAGTATTGCCAATCCTCTCACCCAACTTCTGCTTTCCGCTGATTTGATCAATCCTGAACAATTGGGTCGGGCTGTAATCAAAGCTAAAGACACCGGCATGCAAATGGGCCGTGTGCTCGTTCTCAACCGCGATTTATCGAGCTGGATGATGAACGCGGCTCTCACCGCTCAGCTGCTCGTGCGCGACAACAAAGTCACTAAAGATCAAGCTATCCAAGCTCTTCTCACAGTAGGTAGAAGACGCATCAGTATTGAGCAAGCACTTTTTGAACTAGGGCTCTACTCCGAAAAAGCCGGTCAAACTGTGCGTATTGGCGAACTAGTATTAATGGCAGGTTTTCTCTCAGACGGAGACATGCTTGAATGCGTTGAAATTGAATTAGTCAAAGAAAAACAATTCGGCCAAATCCTCTTAGAACAAGGCTTAGTCACCCATGACCTGCTTGAAGCAGCAATTGTTTTACAAGACATGGTGGCAAACTCAACAGTCAAAGCCTTCCAGGCAGCAGAAGCACTAAAGCAAGTAAAGGCGCGGGGAGTCTCTGTCTATCAAGCTATTGCCGAAAATTATTCAGCCGCTCAGGCTCTACCAAAAGAATTCTTACCTGCTGACCTCTTGGTTCAATCAGGTTTGATTTCGTCATCAGAAATTGAGAAAGTAGTCGACATCAAAGAGAAGAGTGCCATCAAAGTTGGCAAAAAGGTCCTGGCCACCGGAGCAATGAGCGAACCAGTGCTCTACACAGCATTACGTACCTACTCGCTCTACACTCAGGGTTTCATCTCTTGCGAGCAAGCCACCGGTGCTCTGAAGAAATGCAAAGACGAAAACATTACTCTAGATGAGGCACTGGCGAAGATGGGATGGAACGTTCCCGCTCGCATGCAATGGATATGGTGCTAAAAAAAGTCATTCGTACAGGCTTGGCTATTAGCTTAGGCTTGAGTCTCGGCTTTGGCTTGGGCATACTCATTTGGCACTGCCCGCCCGTATCAGCTAGTGAAGAAGCAGCTAGTGAAGAATTAACTAGCGAAAAATTAGCTAGCGATAAATCTAGCAATGCCCTTAGCGGTCAAATCGCCAAGGCCCGTCCGAAAATAGGCCTAGCTCTTGGCGGCGGCGGCATGCGCTCAGCAGCTTGTGTTGGAGTACTAAAAGTACTAGATGACGAAGGTATACCAGTTGACGTACTGGTCGGAAGTGGCATGGGAGCAGTGGTTGGCGGTCTCTACAGTGCTGGAGTAACACCAAAACATATCGAAGAGCAATTCACAGAAAAAAAACTGATGAGTGCTTATTTGACCATTCCCCTAAAGCTGCGCATGCTCATCATTCCTCTATTTTACTCACCAAGATTGGTTGGAATTGAACCATACGACGGCCTCTATCGCGGCAAAAAATTTGCTACTTACTTAAACAAACAAGTACCAGAAACAGAACGCAATATTGAAGATTTGAAAGTTCCCTTTGGTGCAGTAGCAGTCAATTTACTGGACGGCAAAACAGTGACGTTATCTAAAGGAAACCTCGGTAAAGCGCTACAAGCAAGTGCAGCAATTCCCGCTCTGCGCAAACCAGTAAAACTATCAGATGGCATTCATGAAGGCCTCTATGTCGATGGCGGTGTCTTAGTAAACATTCCAGTAACTGAAGCAAAAAAACTGGGAGCCGATATTGTCATTGCCGTAAGCGTCGACGAATCACTAGGTGCCGTTGCCGAAAAAGACTTCCATAAAATTGGCAGCGTCAGCCACCGAGTGATTACACTCCACTTCAAAAAAGTAGATGCCGATCAGCTGGCACAGGCAGACTATGTCATTCGCCCTAACGTAGATGGTATTGGCATGGTATCGACCAAATCGAGCGAAGCCAAGCGAGCCGTTGAGTCAGGCGAAATGGCGGCACGAAGCGCTATCCCAGCTATACGCGAGCTGATAGAAGAATTTCAGAAAAAGCAGAATTAGCCAAATTGGCTATCTCGTTATTTGCGCTCAGCTATTTTTTAGCTTGTAAGAGCAGTATCGAGGGTGAGCTTCTTCGTGTTCAGTTCAGCTGTGTCCATATGCATATAGTTTTCGAGACCGCCCTCAAGTAAGCGTTTTACATCGCCAACAAAGCGAGCAGCTGGGCCGCCATCGATGATGCGGTGATCAAAGTTGAGAGTGATAGTCATCATCGGACGAACCACGATTTTGCCATCGCGAACAACAGCTCGTTGTTCAATCTCACCGATACCGAAAGTTGAAGTTGAGACACAAGGCGGAATTAGGGCCTTTGCGCCCCATTTACCAATGGAACTCATACCAAAAGTAGCACCAAGGTATTTCAGTCGCACAGCAGGATAGCGAAGACCTAACCAGAGAATAATGCGACGGAACAACCACGGCATATTGTTGAAATTATTTTGACGGTCAAGATGCTCGATGGCATCCATTTCGGCTTCAGAATATTGCTTCAACTCAGAGGCGATTTCTTCAACCGACTTAGTATCTGGATTTTTGATAGCACCAAAAAATACAGCCGGCTGCTCGCCAATGTAGCGCTCTACAGTAAAGCCGGCGACAATGTCATTAAAGGTAACAGTACGACCCCAAGGAAGTGACGCCGTGCGGCTGTCTGGATGAGCCCGCTGAGCTATGGCAATAGCCTTCAGCAATATGGCTGTAACTGTCACTTTCGAGCCCATAGTCTTAAGTTGAGCTCTCATTTCTTCAACCCATGTCATATCGACATCGATGAATAAATAGGTCGGTACTGAAGACTTGCCGATGAAGGTGATCATATCGACCACATTCCAGCGGGGGCGGGGCAGGGAAGACAGCGAGAAACCGCCTTTACTATTTTGTTTGTCCATTATTTCTTCCGTCAAAAAAGCAGAGATAGACATTAAGACAAGTTTTTTGTGATCAATGTTCCCTACTGTAGAGGTAGGGTCAGCGATATATTCATTATAGGCTACCTCTTGGCTTTCGAGAACTAACCTCATAATTGATTTACAGAAATAACTACTGAGGCAAAGCCAAAAATAGGCTCCACTGCTCTCGATTTCGTCTAAATTAATCTAAATTCAGCGCTGAGTATCTTCTTCAAGAGGAGCCAACCCCTCTGGATCGGTAAGTTGACTCTCATCTCGATCTTCCATTGGCGTGTCAGCACCAAGATTGTTGTGAGAGCTTGAGGCAGAAGCTACATTTGAAACCGGAGTCTGCTTGTATGGGTCGTATCTCAGCACTGTCTGATTAGTACTAGGATTGTAAGCACCACCGTGGCTGGCGCCAAACTGATTGCCCGTAGGCTGCCCCCCTAGGTTTTGACCATTGCCTCGATTGGCATAGCTGCCAAAACTTTGATTGGCAGCAGGCTTTGAACCTAGGCCGGGGAAGCGAAAATTGGCTATGCCACTACCAAAAGTGGCAAAGGGATCATTGCTCTTAGGAGCTGATTCTGGAAACGGGCTAGCAAAAGCTTTTTTATCAGAGGTTTGAGACAAGCCAGAACCCCCCGAGGCACTAGCTCTGTTGATCTTGTCTTCGACCATCTTGTTCAAAGTGGCTTCCCGACGCTTAACTTCTTCAAGACGCTTCTCTAAAATCACCCTCTCTTCACGGTTCTGACCGAGCTGGTATTCGCTCTCTTTTTTCAGTTCTAAATACTTGGTGTAAGCAAACCAACCGCCTATAGAAATGCACATAACAAGCACGCCAACTGTGACTTCAAGCCATTTAAAGCCGTTCTTCTCTTCCACTTGAGGCGAAGTGATATAGTCAAGCTCGTCTTTCATCTCAAGGGCTGACTGGTAGCGCAAATAGACGTCTTGCTGGGTAGCTCGGCTGACAATTAAATCGGCAGCTTCAGATATCTCTTCATCAACATCGCGGGGTGAGCAAACTGTCAACGCCAGTGGTTCTTGCCCGGTGAGGAGGAAATACATGGTGGCGCCCAGAGCATAAATGTCAGAGCGCGGGTCGGCCCCACCCCAGTATTGCTCAGGCGGCGAGTATCCCTGCGACACAACATGGGTGTTGTCACCGTCATCTTGATAGAGTCGGGCAATACCAAAGTCGACCAACTTGACGTTGTCTTTGGTATCAATCATGACGTTAGACGGCTTCAGATCGCGATAAATAACGGGCGGATCGTGGGAATGGAGATAGTGCAATACGTCGCAAATTTGCTTAGACCAGGTCAGCACCTGATCTTCAGAGAATGGTTCTTCGCGCTCTTTGAGCATATCGTGCAGGTTATGACCCTCGACATACTCCATAACCAGGTAATATTCTTCGTCTTCACGAAACGAATCGAGCACCAGAACAATATTGGGGTGCTGTAGTTTGCTCAGCACTTTGGCTTCGCGCAAGAAGAACTGCTGCGCTTTCTCTTTGTCTTCATCGCGGAAGAAGTCATCGCGCAAGCGCTTAACTACGCACTTACGGTTATCGAGGTTAAGGTCGCGAGCAAGGTAGACTGTACCCATGCCGCCTTGGCCAAGATAATCTACAACCTGCCAGCGGCCGCGCAACACGAACGGGCCATCCTTGTGAGGATCGCGGTAAGGTAGTCCATGCTCGAAACTGGATGTCATAAGAAGTTTAGTATAACAAAGTTTAATCTAATACAAAAGAAGATATTTCAGACAAAGTTGTCTAAATAACTCTAGACCCTTCGCATGCTCAGGTGAAAAGGAGTAATCAAGCTCTTTGGTGAAATAGCTGTCCAATTCTTCGCGCGGCAACTGTGTGCGCAGCCCAGCTTCAGCCAAGACTGCGGCGTAGTCACTGCCCAAACCAAGCACCAGTGAGTCGTGGAGAAACTGGTTCAGTGTGGCAAAATCTTGCTGGTTAGCCTCAACCCAGCTCTTGCGCGCCGCCCAGACGCCAAAGACCATAGGCAACTGATAACGCTCAAACCACCACTGGCCCATGTCTCGGCGCTCAAACTGCTGAGCCTTGCTGCTCGCAACCTCTTGATCGGCCTGCAGAGCCCGGTCGCCAATAATGACGCAGCCATCAAAAGCCTCGTCAGTAGGCCACGCGTCAATGTCAGAGACAAAATCGATAGAACTTAGAAAGTCTATTCCACTGGCCCCACCGAACTCTTCAGCCAGAAGCACCTTTACAAGATTGTTTGAGGTGGCTGACGACTTAGACAGGGCAATACGAGCACCCTTTAGCTCAGCCAGTGGCCTTTTACTGAAAAACAAAACACTGCCGACAGCACCTCTACTAGCAATACAGAGCTGGTCAAAGAGCTTGAAGCCGCCGTCTTCGAGATAAAAATGGGCGCTCATGGCCCCTAAATCTAGCTCGCCTCGTTGATAGGCTCGGTTTAGGTCGCCGGGTGTGTCCATGGCTAACTTAAGGTTGCCAGGCATATTTTTGAGGAATGGCAAAGTGATGGGCAGACAATTGACGAAATCAATCTGACCGAAGACCACAGGCCGATTCAATAGAAAACTAGTAATTGGGGTTTCCAGTGCCAAAATAATTTGAGCAAAAAAAAGTGGGAGTGGACCTAGAGTTTTCTAGTATATTTCTTGCGGCCGCACTCCCTATTTCAATTATGCAGGTCTAACGTCAGTCGTCAAGAGGTCAAGTAAAAAGTGGTTGCGGTAACAACAAAACCGGTTCGGATGATCGACCTAATTCTTGCTAAAAGAACGGGTGCCCATCACACAAAGAGCGATATTAGCTTTCTTGTTGATGGCATCATGGACGGCAGCATCCCCGACTATCAACTAGCAGCCTGGCTCATGGCCGTTTGTTGGCAGGGCATGAGCTTAGAAGAGACAGCCTGGCTCACCGATGCCATGCGACACTCTGGCCAAATTTTAGACTTGTCAGCCATCGGACCAGTGATAGGCGACAAGCACAGCACAGGCGGTGTTGGTGACAAAACTACACTGGTATTCGTGCCACTACTGGCAGCCGCTGGCATACCCATGGCCAAACTATCAGGCCGCGGATTAGGTCACACCGGTGGCACCATCGATAAACTTGAAGCAATTCCAGGCTTCCAAGTCGATATCAGTATTGACCAATTTATCAAACAAGTAAAAGAAATCGGCATGGCGATTGCTGGACAGACAGCCGAGCTTGCTCCTGCCGATGGCAAAATTTATGCCCTGCGCGACGTTACCGGAACAGTCGAATCAATACCGCTCATCTGTGCCTCAGTCATGTCAAAGAAATTAGCAGCTGGTGCCAATTTCATTATTCTCGATGTTAAATGTGGTCGTGGTGCCTTTATGGAAACCGACGAAAAAGCAACTGAACTAGCTCAAACCATGGCCGAAGTTGGTCGCATCTTAAACCGCCCAGTGACAGCCGTTGTCACCGATATGGAGCAGCCTCTCGGACGAGCCGTTGGCCACACAGTCGAAGTAATCGAAGCCATAGAAACTCTCAAGGGCAATGGCCCAGATGACCTGACAGAACTGTGCATGGAACTTGGTGCCCTTTCGTTGGTGCACGCAGGCAAAGCCAAAGACAATGCTGCAGCCAGAAAAATTTTGCAAGAGTTAATTAGCAGCGGCAAGGCCCTCAGCACCTTCGCCACATTGATAAAAGCTCAGGGCGGAGACGATAAAGTTTTGACTGACTATAGCTTGATGCCAACGGCAAAACACACAAAACCATTTGTGGTGCCAGGCAGCGGCAAAAAATGGTTAGAACACTTAGACGGCAAAAAAGTAGCCGAAGCCTGCAAGCTAATGGGAGCTGGCCGCACAAAAAAAGGCGACCCCGTAAACTTGGCAGTAGGAGTGATTCTACAAGTCAAAACTGGTGATGAAACTGCTGGTGGAGCCACCGCGGCAATTGTACACTACGACACCGAAGAACAGTTTGAAGCTGCTTCGAAAAAGCTGCTTGAAGCTTTTACTTTCTCTGATAAATTTGTCGCCAAGCCCAAACTAATTAAGGCCAGCATTTCGTGATGACATCGGTAAGAGCGCGGGCCTTGAGGCTTATACCTTATGGTGTCTTTGACGCTGTAACCAATATGGCCATCGATGAAGCGCTGCTTGAGCTGCACCTTCAAGGAAAGACACCAGCTACTTTAAGATTTTATGGCTGGGAGCCCCCAGCTGTTTCTTTTGGCTACTCGCAAAAAGTGAGCCAGCGAACTGTTGATAAAGTTCGTGCCGCTGGTTATGACGCGGTGCGTCGCCCAACCGGTGGCCGTGCCGTTCTTCACGAAGGGGAGCTGACTTATTGCTTTGTTGGTGCCGGACCAAAACAAGACGGTATAGACTTTCGACCAGACTCAGAAATTGAAGGAGCGGCCCCATCTTTTTGGCTAGAGCAAGGCAGCCCATACGAAGGATTTTTGCCGGGCTCAATTAACCAAGCCTACAAAGAGATTTGCGACGCTCTCATTTACGGACTGCGAGAACTGGGAGTAGCAGCCAGCCTTGGCCGCAGCAATAGTGCCTACAAAGATTACGAAGATTGTTTTCAGGCTACCACTCAAGCCGACCTGCAATTTGACGGCAAGAAAATTGTCGGCAGTGCCCAACTAAGACGCAGACACGGTGTGCTGCAACACGGCTCAATTATGATCAATCAATCGCAGACTAAATTATCTGAGATTTTTGGTTTGGCTGATAGTGCAAAAGAAGTAGCAGATAGTGATCCCGATTCAGAGAAAGCGGACCGCCACTGCAATTTAATCGACGTACTCGCTGGTGGCTATGACCGTACAACTTTGGAAGAAGCTATTGGTCGCGGCTTCACCCGCAAGTTTGATTGTCACTTTGCCGTCTACGAGCTGACCGACGAAGAAATGGAGTTCGTGGCAGAATTGAAGAAAGACAAGAGTCGGTATCAGATTCTTTAATTCTTAGCAGTTGGATTTATCCTATGAGCTTGCACAAGCCGAAGAGAAGGAAGCCTAATGGCTCAGCAGCAGACATGGGTATCGTGTTCGATGGCGAGTCTTTGACAGCCCAAGAAGCCAAAATTTTAAAACAAAAACTCCTGCTTGACCCCCTGGATTTAAACTCAAGACTACTGCTCATGGGTTATTACAATAGCTTTCGCTTTTCGAAACGGTATCTGAAAGAACGCTTTATTCTAGTTCTTTGGCTTATCGAGAACCGACCGGCTGACTTTTTCACTAGTATAGCCAGAGCAACATCAAACGGCAGAAACTGGTCGCCTGCCATGACGCAAGAGGCGTTAGATTGCTGGAAAAAGCAAGCAAAGAAACATCCGAAAGATGCCCGAATTCTTTTCAATGCTGGTATTCAGTTTGAAGAAGTAGAACCAACTCGAACAATTGCCCTGTGGAAAAAGTCTAGCAAAGCTGATTCGAACTTTGCTCCGCCAGTGAGAGACCTAGCCAATTTCTATCGTCGAAAGGCACGCACAGGGACAGTCAGTCAAAAGAAACGATTGGTTCACCTTGCTTTAGATACACTTGATTTAGCACTTACGCTGAGACATAGCGATGACTTCGCATTCGATGAGCCGACGACGATGCTTATTGAGTTCACTCCAGTGGCGATTAGTTATGGTTACTTGGATCGAGCCAGAAAATATGCCAATAGACTTCGTCGCTACAAGGCCCATTCTATTTGGCCGCAGTTTGCCGAAACCTATCAACTACGGCTGGATGTGATCGAAGCAAAGTACAAATCTGCCGAGAACAGAGTTGCACGCCTAAAGCAGTTGTACTCAGATTATCCATCTCATGTCGCCAGCACCCCCGAATCTCTCTTGATTCTTGCTGACTTATGCGAGAAGGGACAGAGCCAACTAGCTCTCCAATTCTTAGATTCACTTAGATGTGGAACTACCGACAAAGCTCAGCTGTCGCGCTTAAACAAGTGGTCAAATGAAATAGCACGAGCGCGAATACCGAACTTCCAAGGGCAATCTTAGGAACGAAACCAGTAGCGAGCCTGTTTCGCAAGCAAAAACCAGCCCACCTGCGTAATCCCACGGCTGACAAATGGAGGAAACGGGTATATCTTAGGCTTAGCGGTTCAATTTAATCGAGCCGATTTAATCTCCAACTTACTAGTTCAAAAGCTCATAAGCCCAAAATGGGCCGACTTGGAAGAACAATCCGACACCGATAGGTTTTGCTTTGGCAGACAATCTCTTCGAACAACCAAAAGGGAAAGACAAGGGCGAGTCCGGTGCGCTCAAAGTTGACTTAGTCGGTCGCGAACAAGGCGAGACTAGGCAGGAGCCTCTTTCTCTGCTTTCAATTGCCGGCATCGATGCTTCGAAGGCAATAGCTGAGGCAAGGAAACCGTCGGCCGAAGAAATTGCCACCTCCAGCCCGGTCTCAAAGCTCAGAGCAGAACAAACCAAAAAGCCAGATATGCTATCTGTAGGGAAAGAAGGTGACTCTCTCAAAAGCATCTATGAAGATGGCTTACTCAAACTCTATGACGAGCCAGGCAAAAGTCACTTCGGCTTCAAGTTCTTAGAACCAGGCGGTTCAAACAAAGAGCGCCTATCAGCTGGCGCCGCCCGCAAAGACAAACTCGAAGATCTAATAAAAGGCGTTGCCTTTGAGTATCGCGTCAAGTTTTAGAAGAGAGCAGCGGTGATGCGAACTTCGCTGAGCATCGGGCAACTAAGATTGGATAGTCAGTTCAGGTAATGACAGCATTGTGCCTTCGCAATCTCTAGGATTTTGTACAAGGGCACCATTTTTGCAGGGGTAGAATGTCAGTGCAGCTTCAATCAGCGCCGCGCTTGCATCTTGAACTTTCGAGACTTTGGATTCATTAGAAGAATCAGATACTAAGTTAGTAAGTTCGTTGGCCATGAATTAAACCTCAGTGTTATTGGTTGCGATTTAGTTTCGAGTGCGGCGGATATTGGCTCCCGCGTCTCGGTTATGCAACAACAATAGCAATCGAATCAAACCGACTGGTGACGAATCAATGACTGTTCTGTGACCATCACAACTAAGCCTAAGGCAAAATTCTCAGACGACGCTCTTTGCGTTTGGGCTTTTGTCCATCTACACCCTCTTGGTCGCTCACACCATCTTGAGAGAGGCCTTCTGGCGGAACAATCTCCATAATTTCTCTCTTGCGCTCAGCCTCAAGAAAATCTTTGAATTGTTCTACAAATTGCTCAGGGCAGACAGTCACCTTGGTCACTTCACCCATAAAGAAGTTTAGTGCCATATCTTCAGACATCTCATGGCGAGCAATCACCGGCAAAACGCCGTCATTCATCCAGCGATAGCCTTCTTGCAGTGGCAAGATAAAGTGATTACCTGGCTTCAAAACCTCGACATTAGTAACACCAGCTTGCAGCAAGTGATTAGTTAGGCCCTTAGAGAGAGGAAGAATACTTACTGCCTTAGAAAAACAGATAAATACCTGATAGGTAGACCCTTCAGATACTTGAAACAGCTTCAGACCTGATAGCCCAGCAGTCAAAAGGGCAGCGCTCAGTTTTTCCCATACAGCTCTATCGGCGGTGCGGTCTTCAGCATTGAATTGCAAAACGAGGAATGACTCTGATTGATCGACACTAAGAGCTCTATATGCTTTCGACTCTTTAGATATAGATGTAAGTAGCTCTTCGTCGCTCAATTGATGGAACTGACTCAACTGCCGCCAAGTAGTACCGCCAACAGTGCGAGCGTAGCTACCAAATCTTGACGAAAACATTTTGAGGAAGAGTGTTTTTGAATCTAACGCAACTGCAGGTACAGCGGCGGATCCAACAGAAGAAACAACAGACGCTGCAACGGTAGATGGTGGCTGAGAAGTAGTAATGACTGAATCCTCTGCTATTGCTGGTAAATGAGATTCGAACATGCCATCAAATTTAGTGCCTTAAATTTACAGCCTATACTTACGATTCGTTGATGGTTCATTTAAGGCTAATCGTAGTGCCGATGGCCCAAATGTTCAAGCCCTACTAGCTAGTTTTAACCCAAAAGCACCAAAGCAAATCTTATCAATAGGCTACTTGTATATACGGCTGACAACTGCACCAGTCAAAAAAAACTTCCAATGAGGCTTTCACGCACCAGGGATGGAGCCACCGACTTCAAGAATTCTCTTGCTCCATGCGCAAAGCTTCAGCACTCAACTCTAAGACCTCGGCCTCTCCTCTTCGATCAGTCTTTCGCAACAGAGCGGCATAAGACTCAAGAACACGAATTTGTAGACTATCTTGACTAGGATGGAAAATCTTCATCGCTGTCTTAAACTGTTTGTACATGGCTTGGTATTTTGCATTCTTAGCTGGGCCGAACTCATCAATAATGGCTTGTTGAGTTGCAGAATGCAAAAGTCTATGCTTCTCAAATATCTCAATAGCGCGCCTATAAAGCCCTTCCGCCTCTGAAAAGCGATCATGGCTTTGATAAAGATCTGCTAGTAAATTTGTCGGTAACAAAACACCGAGGCTATCTATACCATTTCGGTGGGCACTAGCCAGAGCGGCCAAATAGCTGACCTCAGCCGCCTCCACATTTCCGCTGATCTCCTCCGATAAACCTGCTTGGCACAAGCCGACATAGCCATACTCTTGGTCTTCATCATGCGAAATGGCGTCAGCAATTGACTCTTTGACAAACTTTAAGGATGCCGCCAGCTTCTTGATACTATCCATTCTCCACCTAGCAACCAACTGCAACCTAGCGGTATCATAAACAAAGTGAGCGTTGTGTGCTACCACTGAACTATTGGCAAATAGTCGAGAAGCTAACCCTAGAAGTGTGAAAATGGCAACAGAGCCAAACGATCGACCAGCACTAGCTGCTTTTGTTCTTGCACTGTCGACTGCGGCCGCAGGGATCTTTTTCTATCTGTTCTACGAACAGAAGCAACAGGAAATCGCCATCAAGAGTGCGCGCAATGAAAGTAGAGATAGCAGGAGTCCGCAAGTCTACTGTATCAAAACGGTGCCTAAAGGAACGATTATCACCAGTGACTGCCTCGAAATTCGATTGGTTCCGCAAGATAAACTCCCTCCAGATGGACTATCCAACCCCAGCGGTGCCTTAGGCCGAGAGACTAAATACGGGCTGTCTGTAGGAGAGCATGTTTGCGGTTACATGTTTGGAACCTCAACCAAAGAGATGACGATATACAAAACCTATTGGCCGCGATTCAAAGAATTACCGCCCGGCAACTTCTATAAAGGCGTGCGTATCAACCGAGACTGATCAATTGCTCGACAACTTGTCTGTTTCCAAATTCTTGTATGTTCGACCATTTGCCTGATCGAAAATACTTGAGTACTCAAGTATTTTGCAAATAGTTGTATATACAACTATTTGCAAAATACCAATCTCCCAAAGGGCAAATTTCGGTAAAACCAACCAAGCAGTGATCTATCCAAAACCCTACTTGACAGCCCGTCGGCATCAAGAGTACATTAAGGACGCTCGGCTTTTTTCGAGCCTCCGGTAAGCAATCTGCATTCAGCATCAGAAATCAGCATTTTGCATTCGCCGGTGAGGAGTCTCTTACTAACTACAACCAAATATGCAGCGGCACTTCTTTCATTTAGAGAAGTACTTTCATTCGCCACGTCTATTTGACTTGGCGAAGTACGTTTGCATTACCCATGGAGGGCTCAAAAATGAATGAGCATATTGAGGCGTCCGATTGCACGGACGCCAGTGCTTCGGCGCGAACTAATACTAGTGGAACCAATAATCGTGGCACCAATTCAAATAATCGAACCAGAGACAATTCTCGCCGCACCACTCAAACCCTCGAAAGAGAAAGGCACTCAAACCCAGACGATGACTTAAGGGATAACTCAGAAGATGACTTAGAGACTGACTTAGATGAGCGCTGGTCTGAAGATTCAGTCCAGACGAACAACGGTCGCTGGTTCGAGGGAGCAAGCTTCCTAGTCGTAATTTTTGGCATTTTAATTCCAATTATGCTACCAGCCTTGTTTGTCACCTTCAGTCACAAAAGACTAGTGCTACTCTTGCTTGCCCATCCGCTTGAGACTTTGGTGGCAATTGCTCTATGCCTATCGATACCAATCACAAATCTAAAAATGCACCAGGCAACTCGCAAAAACAACTTCGTCTTCGGCCTGAAGCCTGGGCTCGCAGCAGGGCTAGCAATGGGCACAGCACTTACGATCACCATCACTTGCTTAGCTGCCACTGCTGTTAACACTGTCGCTGGTAACACTAGCAATGAAGCACTGAGATTCGGCGATGATTCATTGATTCTAGCCAATATGTGGGCCATAGGTTTGCTCTACCTCAACTCTGCTCTAGCTTCTCTGCATCTGGTTCTGACTATTAGAAAGACAAAAGAGCTCGATTCAGCAAGACGAAGAATTCTTTCTTATCTCTGTTTTGGTGCATTATCGGCGGCCTTAATTCTGATTGGTAGCGAGGTTCAGACGACTGTTGCCCACTTCTATGAACGGCAAGCACTCAGTTCAAATCAAAAAATTAGCTTGCCAGCACTTTCGTTTTTACGTCAAATAAACAGTGAAAGGCAACTGAGATTGCTCTGCGCTGACTCGCGATCGGCTGGATTCGCTGGCCTCTTCATTCCAATTAAACCAAGCGAAGCTGAAAGGCTCTATTTCATGCTTGAAGGCAAGCCCTTCGTCATCGAAAACAAAACTGACTCTTCAGCCTCGATACCAATTGAAGGGTTCACTACAGTTAACACCACCTATCAAATGAATGCAGAGCAACTGAAAAACTTTGCCATCGGCGCAAAAATTCCAGGGGTCTCTCTCACTCGCTCTACTATCAACGGCAGGCTCCACCCAGACAATCTCTCTGCCACGTTGGTGTGGACCATGGTCTTTCAGAACGAAGGCAAAGACCTGCAAACAGCGCGCGCTGAGATATCACTGCCTGAAAGTGCAGCAATCACTGGTGCCAAAATCTGGCAAGACGGTGAAAGCATTGATGGTGATTTCTCGGCAGACGGAAGCTCATCGCAACTCGGCTATAGGCAAGGCCCTGATGGCAGGCTAACCGAACTAGGCCGCGGCAAGTATCTGTTACAGAGTAAATCACTAACGCCAGATAGCCAAGTCAAAATGCAGGTAACTATGGTGGTGCCTATGGATCTAGAACAGTTAGAAAGTGCCCAAATTAAGTTGCCTCAAATTATTGCTAGTAACTTCTCACTTGAGGGTGACCACAGCCTAGAACTGTTATCAGACAATAAGATAGAAAATTCAGCCGCTGCCTTTACCGCTGGGCAAAGAGCAGACGGACTGACGTTCTTGTCAGGTTCACTGACACCAGAACAAATTGAAAATTCGCCACTGACCATACTCTGCAAAAGACAGCCAATAACAAATCTTGCTTCTTGCAAAGATAAAGGTGTCTTCAAACAACACTTTCACAAAGTTAGACCAGCAACGGCCCAGGAGAATCCTGGCAGCCCGAAATATGGTCTCTATCTGATTAGACAAATTGAGCAAACCATTGCCTCTGCTCCTGGACGAGTGGTGGTGGTATTGGATGGATCAGTCGAAACCTCTAAATATCTCGATCAGATAAAAAATGCTCTGAATCACATCCCTAGCGGCATTCCTGTTTCAGTAATGGTGGCAAGCACTGAAGACAAAACCTTCACTAAGCCAGAAGATCTAAAAACCGCCATGCCCAAGCTCAAAGACGTTAAGTTCACAGGAGGTGTGTAATCCGGTGAAATTGGCACCCTAATCCGGACCAAACTGGCATAGTTGTCGGGAGCTGTTTATGGGGTAGTCGGAGTGAAACGACGCTGACATACATTGGATATACCCTTAGTTTTTGT
>JBAYTY010000012.1:0-152141 GCA_041675385.1 Candidatus Obscuribacterales bacterium | reverse complement strand
TCCAAATCCGCCCTTAAAAGTATTAGCTCTCGGAGCGGTACTGTTATTAGCGCGAACCACAGAAGATAATCCACCGTTCGTTCCAGCCGTACGGGGAGTGCCAAGAGTACCCAAAGCACCACCGGCTGCTACGGTAATAGTCAAACCCTCACCAGGAATTACAGTAAGCGGATAATCTGTACATCCTTCACCACCACCACCACCACCACCGCCGCCACCGCCGCCACCACCACCGCCGCCGCCACCACCACCGCCGCCGCCGCCGCCACCACCGCCGCCACCGCCGGCGCCACCGGAGTGAGCTATGCTTGGCGTTTACAACCGAAACAAGGGAAATAGCATTGCTTACCTAGTCTTTGCTATTTTCATCTCGGTTACCTGCACCTTTAGCTTGTTGTCTGTCAGTGAGAAGAATGGATTTTCCAATCACTGGCAGACCATAGGTGCAGTAGCCTCTGAGTCGAGGTTCGATAAAGTGAAGGCCGCAGTATCTAAGAAGCATCTTGACTCGGAAGATCTGCCTGCTGCGCGTGAGCTTGCTTCTGTTTACAGGCAGCAAGGTAAGCAAGAAGAAGCGGCCAAAATTTATCGTTTGCTGTGGCTCGCCCCGCAGGAGCCGGAGAGCTTTGTTAAAGACGCTCTTGAGCTCGCTTCTCTCTATTCAGATATGTCGGCCTTCCCTTACGCAATTGAAAGCTACAAGAAAATTCTTGACTTCGATCGTCGCCGGTTGAATAGTGATCACCGCGATATTATCCGAGATTTGAACAATCTTGGCGTTTGTTACCGTTGCTATGCTGTCAGTTCAAGTGAGCAGAGCAAAAGACAAATTAACTTCGAACTGGCCGCTGCGCATTTGTCCGAGGCCGCCAAAATTTGTTCCTCTAACCAATCTTTAGTAGATGACCAAGTGATAATTTCCACTAATCAAAATGTTGTTGATCAAGATCAAGGCCAGTTTAAGAGCGAGGCCGACCTAAAGTAGATGAGTAATGCCACAGCAGCCGCGGGCAAGCAATTTTCTCTAAAGAGTTTGACTTTCGGCAAGAACAATTTGTTCGACGTTGTTTTCATCATTCTTGGTGGCTTGCCCCTCTATCTGCCTTTCTTGTGTTACCTGGGAGAAGCCGGTCTGCGAGCTAATGTTCCTTTCGACTGGGCATTCTGGGGCAATCAAATAGTGAGCATGCCTCATGTTTGGGCAACTTATGCTCGATTGTCGAGAAAAATTAGTGAGGGCAAAGTGCACTTCTTATTTGGTGCACCAGCCTATATAGTCGTTGTCAGTCTCTTGCTCATTGCTTCTCTAAATGGGTTCTTTTTAGAGGCGATGACAGCAGTAAACGTTTGGCAGTCTTTTCATTATTTGCGGCAAGTCTATGGTATCAGCCGCTTCTTTGGTCGTCCTGCAGGTGAAACTGCTCTAGAGCAAAGGCTCTCGTTTTGGGCCTTCCATCTTGCCATGCCGTTATTTGTCATTGGCCGCTGGAATATGCTTTATGTATATTGGCATGGTAAGCCCTCAGACGCCATTATTCCAGTTGGTTTCCCTGCACCGCTACTCACTGCCTTCCTTATTATTGCCGGTGCTGGCTTATGTCTTGGCCTTTATCTAGAGCTACTTAAATACAAGCGGGTCCAGCAGTACGACTGCAGTGGTTTACTGATCCTGCTTGTCTATTTTGCTATTCATTGGTTTGGATTTCTTTCCATTCGCTACTATTTCATTGGCTTTATCACGGTCACTATTTTTCATGCGGTGCAGTATCTAGGTATTGCTTGGCAATTTGAAGAGGAGCAATCTACTACCAATATTTTTACAGCGAGGGTTCTTAAGGCACTACCAACATTAGGGTCATTTGCGGCATTTTGGCTTGTAGTTTATTTTGTTGGTGATTTCGCCCAAAGTGCACTAATGCCTCTCGGGAATTCAATTTATCCTAAATTTGCTCTTGTTTGCCTTTCGTCTATTTCGGCTCATCACTATCTTGTCGATACTGTTCTCTGGGGCAGGAAAGCTGGTATTTAATCAATTTTCTTCGGATTTTTAAAATGGCAGTTAGAATATAGGGGTTGACCTTACTTTTGACCTTTGAGGAAAACCTACATGAAGCTTGTCAGAGCAACTCTCCTTCTGATTTGTAGCTCCTTGCTTCCGCTCCTGGCCGTTTCGGCTCAGAACCTAGGCAGTCAGTATCAGAACCAGTATCAGAGCGGCAATGCTGGCAGTCCTCAGTTTTCTGGTCAAATGCCAAGCGCTGCCTCTGCCAATCCTAATTTTAATCGTAGTAGTTCTCAACAGCTGCGCCAGTGGTTTGGTGCTTACGATTTGGTGCGCAAGCAAGCACAGATGTCACCCAGCGAAAAAGATCGGGCTGACAACTTGCTTTCTCAAGGCCTTTCGGTTTTCGTTCCTGGACCAAATAAAACACAGGCTCAAAAGCTTCTCACTGGTCTAGTCGATAAGTATCAGGTGGCTATCATTAAAATGAAAGCCATGCCCCTCTATCCTGAAACTGAAAAACTGCACCGCGGGTACTACCAGTATTTTAGTGATGCTAAAACTCTTTTCTCCGATTATCTTAGAGTGCAAGATAATTTGATGGTCAAGGATGAGCATGGTAAAGGCATTATGCCTCAACTTATGACTCGCAAAGCCAATCTTGAAAATTTAGAGATGCAAATTAAACAACTTGATTCAGACTTGCGCGGACAATTTGGAATTGCTCCCTATCGCAACTAGCATCTCGCATTTAAATGATTAACCACTCAGAGTGGCACTGTCGCTTTCCTTTCGTAGAGCTTCCTAACTGTATTGAGATCGCGCTGGGAGATACGTGAGTGTTCGTCTGTGATTGGATACATTAAGTCGCCTTTTACTGGGCTGTGCCCCAATAGACCTATGGCGTGCCCTAGCTCGTGGGCGACAATGTTGCGCAAAGTTAGATAGCGCGCTTCCGCTTCGTTGCGTTCAACTAGGTCGAGATTGACTTCAATTACTTGAGGGGGCACTGTATATTTCGGTCCGGGGCTGGAAATATACAAAGGCACTGGAATGGCGCCGACCGAGAGTAGGGATAGTCGGCCTGAGGGTTTTTTTGTCCACTTTGTCACCGTGTGAGCGCCTAGAGTGCTGTCATCTTTATCAGATTTTGTCCCTAGATGAGCCCATGTCACCCGTATTCTTGCAGCGTTAGGTTGCATTACCGGCACAAATTTGATCATTCCCTCTGTGCGTCTGTCCCAGTCAGTAAAGGCCGCTACTACCGAACTGGCATAAGCTGGGTCTGGCGGTGCTGAAATATAGACTGGTACTGGCATTGTTTGAAATTTGAAAACCCGATTTTTCGATGCTGTCATGACACTGTCAAGATAGTCTTCACTACTAGGTTTGGCGTCGGCGTCTTCTATACGAAAAAAATGAGTAGGAAAAGTATTGGCTGTAGCTAGAGTTCTTGTTAGATTGGCTGATTGCAGCAAGTTTTTAATGCGTTCTTGTTTGGCGGCGTCAGGTTGAGTAGCCGCAGTACCAGGCGGCGGCATCAAGTTCTGCTTGTCTGTCAGACGACTCAAGCGCTCAAAGATTGAACCTGAGCTGATATTGCCGAAAGTTTTCAGTTCAAGTACTTGCAGTCTATCTACGATTGATTGACCCGGACTAGAGCTGTAGCCTAGATTTCGCTCTATTTTAGTAAGTTGCTCTGGCATCGATAGCGACTCAGCGGCCCTTGCCCCGGAGCTGAAAACGAAGACAGAGCCCAAGAAAGCACCTAAGAAAGCACATAAGCGCAATGAGTTAGATAAATAACTTAAGAAGAATGACCATTTTTCAGTCACTATTGGGCGATAGGCGCAGTTCGCTGATGGAATCATCTATAAATTGAGTAAGTTTGGTTCTGACCGCTTCTTGTATTCTAACCAACTCACGAGAATAGCAGTAGAATTCTGCACCGGTTTGTTGATCGAAGCTCATAGAAAAGAGGCCTTCCATAGGATCGTCCATTTCAGCCAGCTGGGCTTCCAGTTGCTGCATACCAATATTACAAAAAATGCTTTTCTCAACTAGCTGGGGTTCAGCCACCTTTGTTAGCTTCCCGCCTTCATCAAGACGACCCCAGGTGCCACTGAGAAAACGATAAACTGGAACTTCTAGCTCTGGTGGTTTCTTCACCGGCGCTAACAGTTGAACAATCTTTGAGAAACCGGGCCTCTTAGACTCTTTCTCGCCCAAGGCTTCTAGATCTTCGGGGCGGTAGCCGAGAAGTTCGCGGTTCAGCCAAGTGAGGCGGTGATCTTGTAATTTGCCTCTGAGGCTGCGGGCAGTCAAAAGTAGCCCATCGGAGACGCTCAAGTCTTTCAGGGCAAGCTGACCACGTATGCGACTAAGTTGGTGGTACAGCATCAGACACCATTTAGTAACGACCTCTCTAACTAATATATATGAAGCTTGAGTGACCGTGCGTTAAATAGTTGCCGGCCCAATAATTGTCTCTTTGAGCGCTTACAAAACTTATGATAGCCTGTCTCTGGTGGGAGGTTAGTGAGGCGAAGCTGGGGTCAGTTCGCTATAGCGCACAATCATGGCTATACCACCGGGAAATTTTCCGTGGTTAGAGTTTTGTCTAGGCAATTCTGAAGCTAGAGACCAGACTCCTGGGTTGTTGGCCGTAAACTCAAGATCAATTCGATCTGATGGATTTATAGTAATCGTGTCTCTCACCACTCGTGGCTCTAGTGGATCTGAGCCGTTGATGCCAGTTATTTCAAAACGATGGCCGCTGAGGTGAAGGGGGACAGCTTCATCGAGTGTGTTGATTATATGTAAGCGCACCCGTTCGCCGTTCAGTACTTCAAGGGCCGGTATGAACGGCGCTGTCTTACCATTGACTAAGTACAAATGCTTGGCTGTGGCTACAGGCTCTGTTTTCGCTTCTTTCGGTATGGCTTCGGCGCTGCTTAAGAATAGAACTAGCTCTTTGTCTGCTTCTTTTGTGGGCAAGCGCGGATGCACAACAATTGCCCCAAACATGCCCTTGAAGCGTTGGTCTTGGTGGATGATTTGGGGATGATAGAAAAATGTACCGGTTTGGTTGGCAATAAATTGATATACGAAAGATTCTTCTGCCTTAAGAAATCTCTCTGGGGCAGCAGTTGCACCGCCTGCTCGCGGCAGCCCGTCCACTTTGTGAGGTGCCATCAGGCCGTGGAAGTGCAGTGATGTAGATAAAGCCGGGTTTTTCAAGTTGTTGTGAAGGACAATTCTGACTGCCTCACCTTGTTTTACATGTATCTCTGGTCCTGGTATCTTGCCGTTGTAGGTCAGAGCTTTGATGGTCTCTTTATTGGCACCGCTTTCTGCGCCTACTTCAAGATTGGCTTCACGGGCAAATAAGTGAATTTCTCTGACGATCATCTGTTGTGGGCCAGGGCCGGGTAAAGCTTGGCCCTGATTTGTCAGTGCGCTCATGGCTCCCATGGCATCTCTAACTTGGCCCTTGATGTCTTTCATTTCATTGCGCATATCTTCTAGTTCAAGCTTTTCTTGGGCTTGCTCTTGCGCCATGTCACCAATGTCATCTAAAGCCCATGCAGGCTGAGCTAAATCAGCAACAGTGTCAATAAAAGCTAGTTGAGTTAGAGCGGCCAATGAAAGCAGCAATGTTGTCAGTGCTCGTCTAGATTTCAAATGTCTGTCTCTTTCTTGTCTTAGAGGCATTACTTTTGCTTAGGCTCGCGCTACAAGAGTGGCAACTGCTGCATGGGTAACGATCTTGTTAGCTACTTCACCCATAAGAAAATGTTTGATGGCTCCTTTGCCTTGAGCGCCAACTACGAGCAAGTCTGCTCCAGTTTCTTCAGCTGCTTTGATAATTTCATGGGCTGGCGAACCGGTCTTCAAAATGATATCGATATTGGTAAAGCCATGGTCACTTAGAATTTTCTTGGCAGTTGCGAGGTGAACTTCGCCCTCCATCATCAGGTTTTCTTCCATCGCTACGACAAATCCGCGAGGAGTTACTGCTGCCACCATGGGTGAGATATTTGCCACATAAATCAAATTGATTTTTTTGTTCTCAATCTTGCCATTAAATTTCTTGATTGCTGACTCAATTGCTTTTAAGCAGTGCTCAGAGCCATCTATGGCGATCAGTACAGATGAATCTGTGGGCTTCGCCGAATTATTTTGCTGTTTTGGTAATTTCCTTAGTACCAAAGTAGAACATGGTGCATGGCGGGCAACATGGGCCGAAGTACTGCCAAAAGTAAACTGACCGTCTGCTCTGGGCCCTGTCGAAACCACAACTAGTTCTTTGCCCTCGTCAAGAGCTGCTTGCTCGATCATATATGCCGCTGGGCCGGTCACTATTTCTGTGGTTACCTTTGCCCCATTGGCTTCAATTCGCTTGGCTAATTCTTCCAAGACTGGCTTGGCTTGCGCTTCAATGACATTGCCGAGGTCTTGGGGAAAATCTGCTTGGGTTGCTAAGACACGTTCGTATGAGGGCAACTCTTCTTTTACGTAAATTAGATTGACATCGCAGCCTGCGAGAGGTACTAGTCTTGCCAATTGTTCTAGGTTAAACCAGTGCTCTTCAGATGTATTCGCTGATGCATGTGCAAACGAATGAGAAACATCAGCGGCAATCAAAATTTTCATCAGTTCAAATTCTCTTCTATGGTTTTTGCTTTGTAATGGCCAATTGTAGCAATGCTCAAGTCTTTTTTTTGGCCGCATATACAAGCTACTTGTCAGCTTTGCTCTTGGCAGGGCCGTAACGGTTGACGAACTTTTAGCCTCTGATCGGGTTCTAAGCTTGTTTGATCAGCGACAATAGGTTTTTTGCAGCGTATGAAACGTATGAATCGGAGGATTCGTTTTGATAGACCGTTATACCAGGCCCGAGATGGGTGCTATTTGGTCGATTGAAGCCAAGTTTCAAACTTATCTAGATGTTGAGATAGCTGTCTGCCAGGCTCAGAGCGATATGGGTTTAATTCCAGCGGCTGCTCTGGCCGAAATTAAGAGCAAAGCCCGGTTTGACGTCGCTCGTATCGACGAAATTGAGTTGCAAGTTAAGCACGATGTTATCGCCTTTTTGACTTCTGTTGGTGAGAATGTCGGTGATGCTGCCCGTTACATTCACATGGGCCTCACTAGTTCTGACGTAATCGACACGGCATTGGCCCTTCAGCTCAAGCGTGCTGCCGCTATTTTGATGACAGGCCTAGAAAAATTGACAGAGGCTGTGCTCAAGCAGGCTCGCAAGCACAAGCATACAGTTATGGTTGGCCGCTCTCATGGCATCCATGCTGAACCCATTACTTTCGGCTTTAAAATGGCTGTCTGGGTAGAAGAGCTAAGGCGCCACAAAGTGCGGCTTGAGCAAGCTGTTGAAATGATTTCAGTAGGCCAGATGAGTGGGCCGGTTGGTACTTACTCAAATATTTCACCAGAAGTAGAAGAGCGCACTCTCAAATTAATTGATCTGACTCCAGCGAAAATTTCTACTCAGATTATTCAAAGAGATAGGCACGCTCAGTTTGTTATGACTTTAGCTCTGATTGCCGCTAGTCTTGAGAAGTTTGCGGTGGAAATCAGACACCTACAGCGCACTGACGTACTAGAAGTTGAAGAGCCCTTTGCCTCTGGTCAGAAGGGCTCTTCGGCTATGCCTCATAAACGTAACCCGGTGGCGAGCGAAAATATCACTGGACTGGCTAGAGTAATTCGCGGCAATGCAGTAGCTGCTCTCGAGAACGTTGCACTATGGCATGAGCGTGATATCTCTCACAGTTCAGTTGAAAGAATTATTTTGCCCGACTCGACGATCTTGCTTGACTACATGCTTAACCGTCTTGCTGTGGTTATGGATGGATTAGTTGTTTATCCTGACAATATGCTTCGTAATATGGATGTTTTTGGTGGTGTAATCTTCTCGCAGGCAGTCCTGCTCAAGCTTACCGATAAAGGTCTAGCTCGCGAAGTTGCTTACAAGTTGGTACAAGACAATGCTATGGCCGCATGGAACACGAAGAGTGGCAATTTCCGCGAGAACCTACTTGCTGACAAGCGAGTAACAGAGCACTTGAGCGAAGAAGAAATTGTCTCAAGCTTTGATCCGGCCAATTACTTGCAAAATATCGAAAGAGTTTTTGAGCGCGCCGGCATATAAACAAGTTGACGAAAAGCTGGGGGAAGAAAAATTATGGCTCGGATAAATCAAGACAAAAAAGCCGCTGGTCTTCTTCTTCCAGTATTTGCCTTGCGTCGCCAGGGCGATCTAGGAATTGGTGACACTCTCTGTGTCGAGGATGCCATTGATTTTTTAAGTCGTCATAATTTGGGTGTTTTGCAGATTCTGCCAGTTAATGAAACTGGCGGCGACAATAGTCCGTACAATGCTCTCAGCTCAATTGCTCTTGACCCGCTGTATATTTCGTTAGTGCTAGATATGGTGCCAGGGCTTACTGCTGATATGCTGGCTCAGCATGTGTCGGCCTCGCTTGCTGCCGAGCTGTCAACCGGGCCTGTGCAGTATGGCTTAGTGCGCAAGCTCAAGCTCGATTTGCTACATGATGCCTTTGCCAATTTTGAGAAAGATTCTGCCACCAAAGAAGAAACTAGCCAGCAAAAGTTGTTTGCCGACTTTTGCCGCGAGCAAAGTGATTGGCTGGCCGATTATGCTTTCTTCCGCTCTCTGGTCGATAAATTTGATGGCAATGCTTGCTGGACACAGTGGCCTGCTGAGCAGTCAACTCTCGCTAAAGCACGAGCCTGGTCGATCAAGTGCGCTGAGGCCAAAGATATAGCTGATAAGCAGCGCTTCTATAGCTATGTGCAATGGGTTGCTTTTAGTCAGTGGCACCGTGTTAGAGCCCATGCTGATAGTAATTTTGTCGAGCTTATGGGTGATATTCCATTTGGTGTCAGCCGTTACAGCGCTGACGTTTGGTGTAATCCCCAACTGTTCGATTTAAAGTGGTCTGGTGGTGCTCCTCCTGAAAAATTCTTCCAATCAGATTTATTCACTTGCCAGTGGGGCCAGAATTGGGGCATACCTCTCTACAATTGGGCCAATCACGAAAAGAGCAACTATGCTTTTTGGCAACGGCGAGTGAAGCAGATTGCTTCTATTTTTCACTATTTTCGCATCGATCATGTGCTCGGTTTCTTCCGTGTCTATTCTTTCCCGTGGATTCCAGAGCGCAACCATGAGTTTGTTGGCTTGACCGAGCTTGAGGCCAAAGAGCTTACGGGGGGCGAACTTCCTCGCTTTATAGAGCGACCAGATCTACCGCCCAAGAATGCCAAGCTCAATAACGAGCAAGGTGAGAAACTTTTGCGCATGATACTAGCGGTAGCACCAGAAAGTGGTGTGGTTGCAGAAGATTTGGGCATGGTGCCTGACTATGTCAGGCCTTGTTTGCAGAAGCTGCATATTCCTGGTTTCACTATTCCGATTTTTGAGCGAGTAGAAAAAGACCTCTCTTTTAAGCCCAAAGAAACCCACGAAAAGCTGTCTCTGGTAACTTATGGTACCCATGATCATCAGCCTATTGCCAGCTTCTATGAAGGTCTCTGCCAGTGGTGGCATGGTGAGGATGGTCACCAAGGTTGGTTGGAAGTACAGCGGCTGATGGTGTTTCTGGGTATGGATGAAGACAATCCACCTGAGACCTTTACTCCCGAGCTACATCGGCGCATGATTGAAGTACTGATGGAATGTCCATCTTGGTTGGCTGTTTTAATGATTAGTGATCTTTTTGGCGTCAGTCAACGCTTTAACGAACCGGGAATTTCTGGTGATTCAAACTGGAGTCAAAGACTCGATCGCACTCTGGCAGAATACGAAGTTGATGCTCAATATTCACCAGCGATTAAGTGGTTAGATCAAGCTGTTCTTGCTAATTCTCGTCAAGCCAAGAAAACAGCAGCAAAGTCTAGTTGATTTTAGCTTTATTGCTAAAGATAATTTCTGGACTTTTGGGGTATGCTTCTAAAGTCTGTCACTTTCTATTTTCATCTAAAAGGAACCGCAGTAAATGCTTCCGGCTTTTCTGATCAGGACTGGTATCGACTGGGTTAGGCACAACGCTGAATTTGCCAGTTCTAACCCCTATGCTCGTTGCGAGCAATCGATCAAAATTTGCGAAAAGCTCTGGGAGGAGTCGGTTGGTAGGTCAGAAAGTTCACCATTAGAAGTGGCTGTGGTAACGGCCTATTGGGAAGAGTTCTTTCATGCTGAAGACCCTTTGCAAGATGAAAAAGAGTGGCGCGATGGCTTAACAAAGCGCTCCGGTCAATACGAAGAGTTTGATGCCTGGCAGGAGTGGTTTAAAAAGAGCTACGCCAAAGTTTATTCTGATAATAATGTCTGGACTAGCTTATTGATGTCGGCTTGGGCTACAACTCATCAGTATCAGCTTGCCTATAGCGAAGACTCGTGGGATTTCAAGCCCTCCCGTTCCTACTTGCCGTCTAGCTATATGTGGCGGCTTAAGCCCCACATGGAAACAATTACCGAAGTTTTGCGCGAGTTCTGGATCGAGGAAAGTCATCGCTGGCAAGAGGCCGGATTTGGCATCGAAGATGAAAACATCTACTACCTGGGAAGAGTCGAGTGCTTAGGCTTTGATTTGAAACGCTATATGGTTAGTTGGCCCGCCCGAGCAAAAATGCCGAAAGAAGAAATTGACCTCGGCAATATGGTGGCCGATTTAATTGCACCGGCTGGTGATTCTTGGTATCGCCGTCTAGACCCGGTAATTTTTGCCCACGACCACGTTGATATCACTTCTCTGATTAATCGGGCATCTTACGTCTTTGGCTCGCGCCGTAGACTCTTTGAGTTAGCAGTCGAAGATGGCATGGGTAAGGCTAAGCTGCAGGCTCAGGCTGAAGGCTGGTTGGTTGAAGATCTTGAGAATGAAGAAGCTGGGGCTTTTATTTAGGCACTGAATTACTTGCTTGCCTTGATCTTTGCCCATGGGCGGGGATAGTAATGTGGCGTATCGTCAATTTTTCGAATCAGTAAAATCACACTATCTTCTACGCCTGGCATATCGGTGAAGACTTTAGTCTGTTCCACCCGGCACTCAAGCTCTCGCATCATTGCTTTGGCGTCTTTCAGTTCTTGCTCTAGGCGGCTGCCGGTCTTTTGGGCCATGTAGAGGCCGTTGCGCTTGAGAAAGGGCAAGCATAACTCTATGGTTAGGGTCAGGGTGCCGACTGCTCTGGCCGTAACCAGATCGTAGCTAGCTCGTTCACCTTTTTCTCTTGCGAGCTCTTCGGCGCGGGCTGTCAAAGCTCGGTTGTTGACTAGACCAAGCTCTTGGCTAGCATCGCTGAGAAATTTGACCTTCTTACCCACTGAATCAACCATGGTGACCGCAAGGTTGGGGCAGGCTATGGCTATTACCATAGCTGGTAACCCCCCGCCGGAGCCGATATCAATTAATTTGCCAGTTGTCATTTTTGACTTGTAGATATTACTTACAACAGTGAGGCCGTCAAGTATGTGCCTGTTTACAAGTACCTCTGGTGTTGTATTGGCTACTAAATTAACCTTCTCGTTATAAGCCCTCAAAATGCCGCAAAATCGGTCTAATAAATGCCAGCATTGTTCATCTAGCTCAAGGCCGTCAAGGGCGGGGTGAAGGCGTAAGAGCTTGAGTAGTGGCCCAAAGTCAGAGCTGTCAGTGCTTCTTTCAGCTGTCTCGGATGGTGCTTTTGAATCGCATTGAGCGTCTTTACCTGTTTGCTTTTCTGCGGTCATTGACTTCTATAACTCCTTATCAAGAGAAAAAAAACAGGTGAATACCTAAATACTACTGGGAAGATTATTATTACTATTTAGAGATCTCGACCAAGCACTTTTTCAATATGCCTAATTTCGTGATCTCTATTTTCGGTATCAGGGTAGATTACACCTAATGCAAATTGCCAACACTTAGTAAATGACCTCAGGCAACGCTTATCCTAACCAGCCAGAGCCGGACACGTCACGTGAGCGGATTGAGCTTGAAACGCGTGTGCTGGCTGCAGCCCTGCGTCAAAGCTTGGAGCGCGGGGATACAGCCGGCTCGAGTCATGCTCATCAACAGATTTTCATTTTGCTCAAAGCTTCGCAAGAAATGGGTTGGGAAGAGCCAATAAGTTTGCCGCCTGAGCTGTTGCTCGAAAAGGATGCTCGCAGGCCGATGCCTGACATCGATTGGGGTGCTCCGGCCGGGGGTCCGATAATTCCGCCTCAACCTGAAGTGGAGACTGAATTTGAAGCGAGTGATGAGATAGAGGCAGAACCAGGAGCTCAAGCTGAATTTAGTCCTACTCTTGAGCCTAAGCCAGAGTTTGAGCATAAGTCTGAGCTTGACCATAAGTCTGAAGGCTTGGGGGATGCGGCGACAGCTGGTGGCCCTGGGTCAGAGCCTAATGCGGCTATGGCGGCTATGGCTGCTCCGCTTCTTCCTCTCGTGAAGATACCTACTTTTGCCCTAGTACCGCTGCCTAGCTTTAGTACTTCTGGCCCTGCCACCGGAGCTGCCGCAGTTCTCGACTTCTACCTGCGACTGCAAGTCAGTCACATGGCAGATTTCAGCAGTATCCACAGAAGCTTCCTGCGGCAAGTCAGGCCGCTTCTTCGTGAGTTTGCTTCTGGCACTCTGGTAGGGCAGGCGAAGAAAGACTTGCTGAGTAGCTTGCAGAGCCTGTGGATAGCCCATGATATTTTGTGCGACCCAGTTACTCGCACAGACTATGACTTCCGTCGCATGGGCCTTCGGGGCGGCTCAGAAGAGAGCATTGATGGCAAACCGAACTTGGCTAGCCGTCCTCAATTGCGAATTGGTGAGCTTTTGCTCTGTGCCGGCTTGCTGGAGACAACTGAGTTAGAAATCGCCGCTGACATGCACAAAGCTATGCCTGAGCTTATGTTTGGTGCTTTCTTGGTGAAACAGGGCTTTATCGAAGAAGACGATCTCAACTGTGTATTACTGGGTCAACAATTGTTGAAAACAGGTGGTATCACTGCCGCTCAGTTCCAAGAGTCTATGGCAGAGAGAACCAGTACTGGTAAAGACTTTGGTGATATTTTAGTGCAGCGTCGATATCTCACGTCTATGCAATTGCAAGACGCCTATCGCAATCAAATGGACGATACCTTGCCGCGTTTGCCTGCTGTGGTTTCAACGGTGTCACTTCAAGACAGTGCGGCTGATATTGCCAGGGTGCTCGATGGCAGCGACGACGAGTCTCTTAGCGAAGCTGAATCTGCTAGTGAAATTGAATCTGTTAGTGAAATTGAATCTGCTAGCGAAGCTGAATCTGTTCGAGAATTTGAGCTGGCAGGTGAAACTGAATCTGTTCGAGAAGTTGAACCTGTCCGAGAAATTGAAACTGTCAATACCGAGTCTGAAGAACTTACTTCTGCTGCTTCTCGTCCGCGTGAACTGCTCAATAGCTCGCCTTCTCCTTCTCCTTCTCTTAATATTGGCAATGCTGTGCCTTCGTGGAAAGATCAGCTAGACTGGGATAGTCCAGCGGAGAGCGAGAATTCCGGAGCAGCTAGCACTGTTACTAGTCCAGATCTTGATGCTGTACCACACTCTGTTCAAGCAAGTATGGCACCATCACTGGCATCACTTTATGATAGCTCGGACTTACGTTCAGACACTTCTGAGTTGCCGCCGTCTTCGTCTTCTCACACCACTCCTTCTACTCCGTCTATTCCGTCTCCTTTCGCACGTCCAGAGCCAAGCAAGAAAAAATCACTTACCGATCTAATGGCAGATCTCGAACCAACACGCTCGTTGCCTGAGGAAGAGATTCCGGAACAGTCACCTTTCGCTAGTATTTGGGCTGACAATAGCACGAGTTCGAATAGTGATTTGATATCAGATACGGTGCCGCCAAGTGTACCTGTTGCCCCGCTGTCCTATGGTGCGCAAGATGATTTCGCACCGCCGAGCCTAGAGCACGATGAAGACCTGTCGCAAGTAGAAGAAGAGTTTGCCGCTTTGGATGCTGCTGCTGATGAAGCTTTGCACATTGGCGAGCAAGAAATGGCAATGCAAAACCCGAACATACCGCTATCACCAGAACAGCCGCAGGAGAGTGGAAGCTGGCAGATTGTATCGGTTCCCGCCTCGGCGCTCGCTTCTTTACTTCTGGATGATGAGCCAGAAGCCGGTGAGGCCAAAGCTAAAGCCCCGGCTCCTGGCGTGGGCAAGGAAAGGCGTCAGCTAAAAACTTCGTTTGCTAACGACAAACCATTCACGCCAAAATCTAGCAATGACGACAATCCACCAAATGATGATCGCCGCTCTAGGCGACGTAAACCTAAGCAAGAAACCTAAGCAAGAAACCTAAGCAAGTCTAGTTGTTTGTTCTGTTCGATTGGGCTGTATTTTTCGGGCGGGATTGCCCG
Source organism: Candidatus Obscuribacterales bacterium (assembly GCA_041675385.1). Lineage (GTDB taxonomy): Bacteria > Cyanobacteriota > Vampirovibrionia > Obscuribacterales > Obscuribacteraceae. The sequence goes on along the minus strand of JBAYTY010000012.1, from coordinate 137,715 downwards.
TTTAATTCTAATAGTCTCAGAACTACAGATAGCTGTTCTCCAATTAATCGAACAACTTTCTGATCTCCTGGTTTGAAAATTTGCTGAGGATAAGGAACGACAACAAGAAGCCCTAACCTTTGGCCCTTGATGTCGATAGGCTGAGTTAGAGCGTTGTCTGGCAAAAAATGTCCTTTAGCCACTTCTTCTCGTAGCGGTGGCAGGCCCAGCTGTAGTGCTAATTTAGCAACATAACCACGGAGGGCCGATTCATCTAAGTTTGCTCCAGCATCCACACGCAAGACCGATCCACTGCCTTGATTAAGCACTAGAGCGAGGGCCTGGTAGTTGAGAATAGAAGACAATAGATTGAAGAGTTTTTTCGTCACCGCATCTACATCTAGTTCATCTTCGGCAATGCGACGCACTTCATCGACTATAGTGGCTTCAAAAAGCAAACGTTCGAGCAGCTGGTTCAGGCGATTGTTGACGTCTTCGGCAGAAAGGGTCTTGGATGGCTCGCCGATCAGACGCAAACGCGGTTTTAAGGTAGCTTCCTCAAGCATCTCTTGGGTGGCTTTAATTAAGCTGGTAAAACCAGGCTCTTTCGGAATATAGCGGTCTGCTCCAGACTTAAAGCCCCAAAATCGATCGACTGAGCCGTCAAGTTTTGTCAGGAGAATAACGGGAGTGGCTGCTAGATCGGGGTCACTTTTAACTAACCGGCATAGTTGATAACCGTTAATGCCGGTCATGACCACGTCCGAGATGATTAAGTCTGGTAGCTCGTTATAGGCACGAGCTAGACCCTCAGCTCCATTGCGAGCTTCTATAACCGTATATCCCTCGGCTTCAAGGGTCTTGGATATGGTTATTAGTTGGGTTGGGCTGTCTTCTATCAATAGAAGTCTGAATGACATTCTGCACCTATTCAAGTGAGACTTGGCAGGACTTGCTTAAAAGTGAACGCTTAAAAGTGAACGCTTAAAAGTGATTAGCTACTCAATTTTAAATGTTCTAAAGAACCTGCGAAAGCTTAATCAGGATTGACTTCAGGGTTCCTGTAGCATTGAATTTCAAGGCTGCGATTTGGTCTAGTATCTCATTTCTTGGACAGTTTTGTTTTGCTTTGTTCAAGTTTGTACGGGCTTCCGCGCCATTGCCCTCAATTTGATAGATGCACGCAGCAATCAAATAAGGCATAGAGCTTTGGTTATTTAACAGATGGGCTGCCTGAGTTTCCTGGAGTCCTTCTTCTAGTTTACCCAAGTATGTCAAAGCCAACGCAAGAAGTTCTCGAGTTTCTTCAACCGAAGGGTTTAATGCTTTAGAACGGTTTAAATAGCTCAAAGCAGTCTCTACGTTTTGTTCTTGCAGTAGCCTCTTGCCTTTTAAATTGAGCAAAAGGTAGGCCGATGGGTCAAGCTCTATTGCCTCGTCAAGAGCTTGGCTGGTGAGGCTTTGTCTGCTCAAGCTTGCTTGGAGCAGTCTTTCTTGGGGCAGTTTTTCTCCACTACTTTTATTCGAGATCCGTGACTGCCGCTTGTTTTCAAGAATAGAAAGATTTTCTGCCAACTGTTTTTCGCTGGCTCCTTCTCTATTGGCAAGAAAGCGGCCTGTCGAATACTCAAGCAACATATTGTCGTCAGTGTTGAGGCATCCCGTCATCTCTGTCGCTAAAAGTTCACCTAGTGGATTCTCTTTTGTGAGCACTGCAATGTGCCCTTCTCTGAAAGTTTCCCAACTATCTATTCCGGCCTTGGCTAGTTCTTGGCGGCAGGTGCTGCTGAGAAAAGCTACTTTATATCCATTGCTGCCAATTTGCTCCAAGCTTTTGGGGCTCTTGGCTCCGACTAGTATTATTTCGCCAGCGCCAGGTTGATGAAAAATTAGAGTATCGGGAAATACTTCTGAAAATGTTCTGAGGGCGCAAAGAAAATCTTTCGTGCTCAATCCATAAAGTTGCAACCATTGGGCTGCCAACCCATCTCTTTTGAGGCGCTGACGCATGAGACGAAAGAACTCGACGGTAAATAGACTTGAGCTGCCAGCTATCCAAGGCTCAGAGGGTTGAGAAATGACTAGGTCGTAGGCTTTGTCAGTCTTTAAATGGGCTCGGGCATCACTGGCAATAATGTTCAATTTTGCCGCACTAGCTCTAATCTGAATATTGTTGTCTTGAATATCCTTATATTGAAAGTACTTAGCTGCTTCTATAACCGCCGGTTCTAATTCAACAACATCAATTGAGCTTATTTTTTCTTGTATTTGAGCGGTACTGCTAGTAGTGCCACTGCCTAAGCCAATTATTAGGCAGCGAAGATTGTTGCCGCTATGTATGAGGGTGGGCAGAAGGCAGAGCATTGTTTGCGTACCGAGGTCTGAGCCACTCACTGCTTCTGATTTGTCTATGGGAATTGATGCTTCTACTTTGCCATCGCTTTTAAGAATGCGAATGTTTGAAGGCTTGCTTTCTTCTACTGAGATTGTGCTGTTGATACCGTCTTTATAAAATCTGTAATCGAGGTGGTTTTGCTCGCGTTTAATTTGTTCGAAGGCTGACTTGTTTGCTGGCAGATAAGCCAGTCCAGCTGTTAGTGCGCTGCTTGGCATTTGCGGGCTGCATAGGGTCGTGGCTAGGGCGAAAATACTGCCAAATATGCAAGCAATTGCAACTAGCTTCAACTTTTTTATTATCGACAGCGCTTCTTTAAAAGTGAACAGCGCTAGTACAACTAGGCAGAGTTTCACCACAACTATCAGCGAAGTGAGTGGCAGAATCAACAAAAATATGGCAGGTCCGGCGATGGCGCCGGCCGCTGAAATTGTATAGGCCTGGCGCCACTCAGGGCCTCTTAGGTTGTGGGTATAGAGGGGATAAATCAAGCCAAGGCCAATGCTTGTGGGCACGACTAAGATGGCAGTGGCCAGTAGCTGCGGCATTAATAGGAAACTACTATTTTCAACTTGACCGAGCTGAAAGTAAATGCGCAAATTTTGAAAGATTATTGGTAGCTGCGCAATCGACTTAAGTGAGAGTAAACAAGCGAATGTTGATAATGTTAAGGCTGCTGCTGTCAACGGTTTTAGATCGCTGTTACTTTTGCTTAGCCTAAGTGCAATGAAATTGCCGATGGCCAGCCCGGCAATGATAGCGGCCAGAGTAGTAGCAAAGGTTTGACTGGATGAGCCCAGCAAAAGAGACGATAGCCTCAGCCAATCGCATTCAAGAACCGTCAGCAGCAATGCTGTGCCGAACAAAATTAGATAGGTTGATTTAGGTATAGATTTGGATATTGTGGCTGAGAGCTGGCTGTCAGGCTCTTCGACTGCTTCTTCTATAAGTTCTTGCGGCGCGGTCATAACCCAGCTCAAAATAGCCCCTGGGGTCATGAGCATTGCTAGAGCCATGAGGCAGCCACTCATGCCAAAATGCGGCAGTATAAAGAAACCAGTGATTAGTGCCCCAACGAATGCGCCGAGATTGGCTGCCAGATAAACATAATTGCTTGCTGTGCTTTGTTTCTTTGTGGTTTTCTTCCTGTGCTGTCTTGTGGCCAATAGGCTTACTAGAGCGGCCGAACTAGTCGACGGTAAGACCAGTGCCACAGTCAAAAACAATAAAATGGTTTGACTGGGCAAATTTGTACTGCCAAGAACGCTCAGCAGGGCCAGGAAGAGCCCCGGCGACACCACTAAGAGCGTGGCTGCGGCACGGACCATTGTGCTCTTCTGCTGGCAATTCTGCGCCATCAGAGCACCCAGGGCGAGACCGAATAGATAGATAGTGATTGTTATAGTCGAGGCAACGGCTGAGCTGCCGAGGTTAACTAGCGCTATCTTTGCCAGCACCAGCTCAAGACCAAGAGAGACTAAGCTACAACTAAATGCACCAAAGCACGCGAGTGCCAAGTCTCGACCAGATGACTCTAAGTTTTTGCTAAGTTGCTCATTCATGGACAATCATATTCAGGCTCATTCAGTTTTAGCCAGGCATAGTCATAAATAGTTATCAGTATAGAGCGATATCTACCAGTCTTAGCCGCTTTTCAGCTCTGGGCTGATAAGCTTAGAGCTTTGCCAGTAAGAGACCATGATTCTCAACTCTGTCCACCTCCATAATTTTATGAGTTATGCCGACTCAACCCTTGACCTCAACGGCATCGCTGTGGCCTGCTTGACTGGCTTGAACGGGGCTGGCAAGTCGGCCATCCTTGACGCCGTTACCTGGGCCATCTGGGAAGAGGCTCGGGGTTCTTCAGATGAGCTGGTGCGCCTTGGCGAAAAAGAGATGTGGGTAGAGATAGTCTTCAGTCATGAAGGACAGCTTTATCGCGTGCGCCGCTCAAGGCAGAGGCAAGTTGGCAAGGCCGGTGGTAAAGGAACCTCAAAAGGCACTTTAGAATTTCAGATTGCTGATCAGGGCGGTAGTCACAGTGAAAGTTTGCGCTGGAATAGTTTGACCGCTGCCAGTATGAAGGAAACGGGCAAACATATAAGCGATCTTTTGCGTATGGACTATGACACTTTCATCAACAGTGCTTATCTGAAACAGGGCCGTGCCGAAGAATTTACTACCCGCCTGCCCTCAGAGCGCAAGCAAGTCTTGGCCGAAATTCTCGGGCTTTCGTACTTCGACCGCCTGCAAGAGGAAGCCCGCGAAAGGCTGCGTGGTGTCAAGGCTCAGATGGAATTTCTTGAGGGAAGTTTAGCTGGGGCTAGACAAGTCGAAGCCGAATTTGCCCAAGTGCATACTGAACTTTGTGCCGCCCAAATTGAATACGATGATTTAGTTTTAGTTGCCCGTGATATTGAACAGCAAGTAGAAGAAGTCAGTGCTCAACTGCAGCAGTTCAAACTTATTGAAGTAACCATATCATCGAACGATAAGCAGCTAGTTGAGCTGAATCATGCCTTGAAGCGCATCGATGATCAAAAGCTTTCTATTGAGCAGAAGAAAAACTCTTTGGGCGAATTAATTGGTGAAAGTTCTGATATCGAAGCGCAATTATCAGAGTTCAATCAAGTGAGAGCGGCTGTAGAAAAGTTGGATAGCGTCTTTCTTGAAGTGCAAGATTTGAGTGATAAAAAGCTTGAACTTACCGGTTTGTTGGCCACTCTTCGCAGTAGGCTGGAAGTAAAGCTAGAAGGTCTAGAAGTCGAGAATCGAGAACTAATTAAGAGCCGTGACCGATTGCTCCGTGATACTGAAGACAGCGATAAAATAAAATCGCAATATCTTGAGTTTCGTCAACTGCTTGAGAGTGAAGCTGTCTTGTCGCAAAAGCAAGAAGCTCATAGTCAGCTGTCTCACCGTGTCAGTGAACTGACTTCGACCATACAAGAAGCAAAGATTCGTTTAGAAGCTGAGCTTGGCCAAAAGCAGAGTGCTATCAAAGAGTTGACTGCTCTGACTCAATCGCAGGCTAGCTTAGGAGCCGAAGGTGTTGAGTTAGATCAGCTCAAAGAGCGCCTTGAGCGCTTAGAGGCCGAATTTGAATTGGTCGAAAAAACTGGTATTGCTATCAAGTCTGATTTAGAAAGTCTGGCTATTAAGGCTGAAGAAATCAGAGGCCGGCAAAGAGAAAATCTAGAAAAAATCAAAGAGCTAAAAGAGCACGAACACTCATCTATTTGCCCTCTTTGTTCGGCACCAATTGTCGATAGAGCGGCTGTAATTGAGCGCTATTTGAAGCACAACGAAGAGATGGATCAAGAGATCAATCAACTAGAAGTGCAAAAAGAAAAGTTGAACGATCAAAGAGCTGAGTTAAGAGTGCGCTATGTAGAAATGCGCAAAGAATTAGAAGGCCGCAAAGACCTCGATAAGCGCATTGGCCAATATAACGAACGGCAGCAGGCCTTAGTTAGGGCCAGTGATAATGAGCAAAGGCTGAGCCAGGCTGAGGCTCTTTTGCTAGAGAAACTTTCGCAGAATAACTTTGCTCAAGTTGAGCGCGAAAGTTTAGTGGCCGTCAAAGCTGAATTGCACAAGTTAGAGTTTGACCCGGCTGTTTATGTCTCGCTGCAATCGCAGATTCGTTTGAAGCGACATATTGAAGGTAAGCACCAGCAGCTGGCCAAAGATACAGAAGAGTTGAGCCGTATCAATGGCAAAATGCCTGAGCTCAAGAAAATAATTGAAGAGATAGCGGCAGAGTTAAGTGGAGAATTATACGGACAAGCCGTTCGCCTAGAACTAAAAGAAGTACTGCAAAAGCTCACTACGTTTTCTTATGACCGCAATGAACATGCTCGCCTTAAGCAAAGGCTTTCTGAGCTATTTGTGGCTACAGAAAAATCCCGCGACCTCAGTCGGGCAATGGCTGAACTGCCGGCCTTGGACGAACAGCTAGGGGTGTTACAGGGTGAGTATATAAGTAAGCAAGCTCAAATTGCCAAAGTTGATGGTGAGCAAGTGCAACTTAGGAGCCAGCTGAAAGACTTAGACTTGGTTGAGAAAACACTGGCCGGGCTCAAACCATCACTAGATGAAGTACGCGGCTTCAAAGAAGAATCTGGGCGCAAGGTGGCCGTGCTTTCGTCGCGCAGCCATTCTCTTTCTGACGAACTGACTCGCTTAGCAGCGCGCCTGCAAGAGATGACACTTTTGCGGGAAGAAATGGAAGACTATGCTTATCTTGTTGAGGTATTCGGCAAGAAGGGTATTCAGGCAGTCATTATTGAAAATGCTATCCCGGAAATTGAAAATGAAGCCAACCGCATACTTAGTCGCTTGACCGACAATAAAATGCACATCGCTTTGATTACTCAAACTAAAACAAAATCGGGCACCATGGCTGAGACTCTTGATTTGGTAATTGGTGATGAAGTAGGCACACGCAGCTACGAACTTTATTCCGGTGGCGAAGCCTTCAAGGTCAACTTCGCTTTGCGTATTGCATTGTCGAGGCTACTCGCTCGACGAGCTGGGGCTAAATTAGAAACTTTGATCATTGATGAAGGCTTTGGCTCGCAAGATGACGGCAGTCGCGAGCGGCTAGTGAAGGCCATTCGCTTGATTCAAACGGACTTTTCTCGGGTGCTTGTGATTACTCACATCTCCGATGTGCGCGAGATGTTCCCTGTGCAAATTCAAGTGACAAAGAGTAATGGTATTTCGACATTTAAGCTGGTGTCTTGAGTTGGTGCGTCGACTGTGGTCAGGAGTGGTGTCGTATTCGGTGAACATCTGACATTGTTTAATTCCCCCGGTTGGGGGATAGCATCCGGTCAAGATGTTGTGCGACGCTAATATTTATTGGGCCGTGCGCGAAATTCGAAAGCACCGGGTCAGGTCCTAGCGCTATACAGAGTCTCTATTATTTGCATTTTTCGCTGCGAGAGGTTTGAGTTGAGTAATTCCTTTAACTACACAGGTTCTTATATAGTTGCTGGCAGTGAAAACGAGTCGCAAGAGTCACTGAGTTTGCTGTCTAAGCATGGCAATCCGGCGGTGCGCCGGAGGCTTGCCGAGAACCCTTGTACCCCTCCTGAAATTCTGGAGATGCTGGGGACCGATGAGGCGACTGAGGTGCGAGCGGCTCTTGCTTGGAATATTGCAGTGCACTTTAATGTACTTGAGCGGCTCTGCCGGGACGAAGACGTTAATGTCCGCCTAGCTCTGACTGAGAATCACAACCTGCCAGAGGAGTTGCTGGTATTGCTGGCAAATGACGAAAACCCATACGTCCAGCACCATGCAAAACGATCGCTTGAGGTAGTTGCCTTCGAAGCTCAACTAACAAGTGAATCTTTCTGCGCTCAGGTTGGGACGGAAGCGAGGCTGGGAGAGCTAATGGTAGCAGCGGGGATGCTGAATGAGCAGTCAATGCATGCGTTTGTCGAGCTGGCCAAAGAGAAGAAACTACCACTGGGGCATGTTTTGATTCTTGCCGGCGGGCTGCCTCGATCGATCGTGGCACGAGCACTGGGTGTTCAGTGTCGTGTGCGCGAAGGTAGCATGTCATTCGATCAGGCCGTTGCTGAACTGCGGTTAAGCCTATGAAATTGGACAGCAGCTTAATGATAGTGCTGCAGCAGTAAGAAGTTCAAGCGCTGCTGTGGCAGCGGTTCGTTACCTTGAGAACTTGTTTTTGCGGCGCTGCCACTTCCGCCTGTGCCCGAGAGGCTGCGGAAAAATCAGTGGTCGAAGGCACCACTGGCGATGATTATTCGCTCTGATGGCTGGGTGGTGCCTTATGTTGAGCCAGATCCCAATCAGTCGGATTGGCTTCAGACGATAGAAGAGCCATCGCCTGACGAAGTGATGAAAGATTTAGCAAAAGACAAAACTGCTACACCAAAAGTTATCGAACCAAGCTTGGAACCGTGGATAGTTAACGTCACTCAGAAAGCTCAAGGTGCATGGAAGGCGGAAGGGAGTGGCAAGACGGAGGTTGTTGTTGGAATCCGAAACAACGGTCGCATTGCCCACCTTGTAGTCGTTCAGTCAAGCGGAAACGAGGCTTTCGATAACTCAGTACTCAATGCGTGCATGGCCGCGGAGCCATATCCAGCTGCACCGAATTCTACGCAGGACACAATTGAGGTCAATATGCTCTTTGAGCATTAGCAATTTACGGCTTTGCTTTTTCGCCGTCGTAGACCTTGCTGTCGCGTTCATCTGCATGGAATATGCTAGCTACTCTCAGCGAGATGCCGCTTTGACTGAGTAGAAGTAAAAAATCTGCTTTGAATTCTGTAATGTTTGTTCATCATCCAGTCAAGATGTTGGCTCATTTTTTCGGTTTTAACAAAATCGACACTAGACAAAGACCAGATTGTAGACGAGTACTTTTCACCATTAGTTGAACCGATCAAATCGTCTCCGGCTCTGCACGCTAGGCTTGGTTGAATATCTAGTATTGTTGAAATTTGCTCTGGTGACAGATTGCGAGAGTGATAACAAGGCGTACCGACGAATACCCAAGTGCATAACGCCTTTCGTAAGTTTTTTTGCCAAAGTCAGTGGATTTCATCGCGTTATTAGGCCTTGAGCTCTCGGTCCATAAAGTGATACTGGTCAGGTATGTGCAAGCATACAACTTTCTTGTCTCGCAAACGATCGCCATACTTGCCTAAAAGAATTTGTAGGTGCTTCTTCTCCATGACAAAGATCCAGTCAGCCCAAATGTGACCGTCTATTACTCTAACCCTGGCACCTTGCCCTGTGCCAGCTGATCTCACTTGATATTGAGAAGATCCCTCATAAATCTTTTCAGCTGTGAGGCTCCGCCATTTGTTCTGGCTGCAAACAAAAAGGATCTTATCTGTCTCGGACGTTGAGGACGACTCCGCTGGTTCATTGTCAGTTAGGAAATAGTGCGGCTACTAATTCATCAAACTCGTAAAAGGTATCGGTTTCACTTTTATGGCTAGCTGTCGCAATTTGGCGGACTGCAACTAGCTTTTGCTTTGGTATGGCAATCAAGTATTGGCCTAGATAACCCCGTGCTGAGAAACCCCTCACGTTTGCAGTTTCTGCGTGTTCAGAAGCATAGTGACTCTCACCCCAGTAATCAATCCACCACAAGAGTCCGCAGTTCTGATGTGCCGGTTTAGTAGACTCTTGAACAAAGCCAGCATCAGTGATTTGTTTGCCTTTCCACTTGCCGTTTTGGAGCATCAACTGGCCGATTTTAGCAACATCCTTGGCTGCCAGAGACAAACCGGCAAACCCATGGCGATTACCAACGCTGTCCTGTGACCAGGTAAAGTTCTCTATTTCCAAGGCGGCAAATATAGTCATGCGAAGATAAGCGTCGATCTTTTGTCCTGAAGCCCGTTCTACAATGCCAGGCAAGATATTGCAAGCCTTGTTGCTATAAAACCAGCATTCACCTGGAGTGCTTGTCAGTTCCGCTGCTAACGCAAATTTTAAGAAATCAGGGCTGCGGTAAATTTCTTCAGTGGTTGGATTGTCTTGAAGACCTGACGTGTGGTTGAGAATATTTCTGATTGTGATCTTTTCTTTGCTACCTTGCTTCCACTCGGGAAAGAAAAACCAGACAGGGTCATCGATCGAGTTGATTTTTTTCTCAGTGAGCAGCCTTCCAATTGCGAGCGAGACGATCGACTTGGTCATCGACATTGTTTCTATCGGGCGCTTCTCTTTGTCGAAATTCCACTCACCGATTGTTGTCCCATTTTGTACAATAATCATTGCGTCAGTGTGCGTTTCGCTTGCTCTAGCGACGAGGAGATTTAGGGCTTCCTGATTTGGTTTAGGCATCTTTATCACTGATCAGCTTTCAGCAAAATTCAGATTTGTCGGCATTAAGGGCACTTGTTCTTCCGCCGTTACTTTGCGCCGCTCGCTGCATGGGCAATCGGTTACATCAATATCTGAACCAACTTCTTCGAAGCTAAAATCGTCCACCCAAAGCTGGCCAATTCCAGCAAGAATCGTACCAAAACCCAATTTTGTGGCATCTTCAGGCACATCCAAAACAATATCGTATTTGTTCCAGTCGTTGGTACCAGTGATGGTTCTATCGCACATGTTGTCGAAGGATACGTTAATTCGGCCAGCTGGGCCGTAAACGCTTAACCAAAGTGATGCCCACGATTTTACATCTTCTGTTTTGATCCAGGCGGTCATTTTTATTCTTGTGCCAGCATAGTTGCTGGCAGAGACTTCTTGCATAAGAGTGGCGAAGCCGGTGACGTCTGGCGCAGTTGCTCGATTGACGAGGGAAGCACATTGCGAGCCGCTGTGAGATTGTGTCTTGTCGATCCCGGCCATGTAATCTGCAGGATGGCTGCCCGATAGCCACCAGCCATGGGGAATGGCATCCAATTTTGACTTGGTTGTTTTGCTCATGATGATTGTTCCTCTACTCAATCATATACCGCCGTACAGGCTAGGTTATTCGGTTGGTTTTCGAAGAACCTGTCCGCGAGCAAGGGCTGAACTGTATGATGGTAAACAAGTCGGCTCGATATCCCTAGGTCGCCGACCTGCTTGTTTTTAGGGTCAGGTGAACCATCTATGCGCGAGAAGTTCAGGTTGTTCCTTCTAATCCACGAGCGAACTCTCTTTCGCGTCATGATGGTACCTGTTTGGCTTGTCCTCTGCTTCATTGCCTACGAAACCTACGAAGTGGCACGCGATCCAGTCGCCGAATTTCTCAGCGGCAGAAGCAGCCATCTTGATGGCTATGGAGTTGGACCCGTCATGAGTGGGCTTAAGTAGCTCGCTGACGTTGCTTACTTCGGCTCTGATATTTTGTCAGAAACACCCTTATTAAAATTCTCCAAAGAGATTGAATAAAGAAGTACTAGAGTTCGTTCAGCAACTCTGGATGTTTATCCAGAAGCTTAAACAAATTGATCACTGCCGGCATTGGCACAACTTCCCCGCGTTCATATCGGGAGAAGGCGTTGTGGCCGCCTCCAGTCAGACTGGCAGCTCTGGCTTGACTGAGGCCCAGCTTGCGGCGTATGCGGCGTATTTCTTTGCGTTCAATTTCGCGCGTCCTTAAGACAAGCTCGTCGCCAGCAGCCGCATAGCGCTTAGCACTCACCGTATTGAATTCAATTTCGCCACAAGCGTTGCATCGCTGACCTGATAGCGCCTCGACAACAATCGTAAATCCGGCATATTCGCAGCTAAACGTCTCATCGTTGAAACTAGTCAGGCCGCTTGTTCCGCAGCTCGCACAAATTGTCGCTGAACAAGCCATTTTACTTCTCCTTAAACTGAATCACAGGGGCTGTAGCTCGCATGGTTACTTTAATGTAGGCTTCTTTTTTCGACGGTGTTGCAGCGTGATAAACGTCTTGCCACACCTGATGATCTGCATATGTCGTCATCGACTTGTAGAAGTCTTGAACAGACAGTGAGGCAATCACCGCCAACATCTCAGGGGTGGTCAGCCCCATAGATCGGCCTCCATCCAACGCAGTCTTGGTGAAGGCAGCTACCCCAAGAACAGCCACTTCCTCTTGAATGCGAGCGAGGTCATAATGTGGAGTACGCTTTTCCATATCTAATTATTACCCTGTGAGGGTAATAAGTCAAATTAGACATTTATCGATCCATGATTGAATTCTATGGAACATAATTCAACAACAAGCAACGGTTCAATTTTATGATCCCAGAATTACTCAATGCACAGCATAGAGCACCACGGCGAAAGTTTCGAGGTAAGGCTCGCTACTTTCGTAGGGTAAATCGCAATGCGAGAAACTTTTCATTGACTCGTAGTCCCGATTTCTGGTGGGACTTTTGGCATTATCATGCTGATTGGCCTGGGTGGGGAAATCGCAGATGGACTTACAGGCTAGTACACATTTAGGCTTTGGCGACTGTTTTCAGGACAATTGCTAGCGCCAAAGACGACTTTTCAGTGCCGTTCCAGTGTTGGATTCAGATTCTAGGCAGAGATGCAGGTGAGGATAATATTTGCATTCATTCACCGAATGCGAACGGCACCAAATTTCCCTACATACCAGAGGGTGTGGACTGGGATGATGACCGTTTGATGCCATTGTTCAAAGCCTTACTGCCTGAATATACCTTGCGCATCGGACACAGTCGCCGATTTGACGAGTACGCTGAGCCACCGCGAACGACCAGTAGTTTTTATATTTACAGTCCTGAGATTGGGATGCCGCTTGAAAAATGATGTTCATTCGTGAAAATCATTTTTCAGGCCACGGCAATAAAAACAATCACTGCACATAAGTTCTAATAAAATTAAAAGCATACCCAGGCAGGCTGTAGAGCTTGTAAAACTGGTAAATGCAGGCCGCGGCGTTGAAGGCTATGAAAATGGCTGCGGCTTTGTTTCTCCATGCAATCGGCAGCAGGTAGAGACCGCCGAGTAGCATGGCCATGATTGGTATTTCATTGGGGAATAAGTAGCGGCCTTGGGCTAGTCCAAAGTTGGCCATTGAGGCGTAGACCATGGCCCCTAAGTTAATGACGAAGCTAGCTATGAGAGTGAACCACACCGCTGGCAGTGCCGCGCCTTGGTTAATGCTAGAAACTATATTTGGTACTGCCTTTAGTGCCTTAATTGCTCGTATCATTTTTGGCACCCGAGCTAGGGCTGCGACAATGCTCATTGCCATAAAACTTTGATAGACGATGTACAGTGGGCGAGCCATTTCTTGGGTCATGTAGCCAAAATAGCCCCAGTACGAATAAATAATCGTGCGCCACCAGCGGTGGTCTTTCAAGAATGTCCAAGCACTTTTGTGAAAGACTAATTCTCTTTTGAAAGTTACTGCCCAGGTATGGTACATGGTTTTGGTGCCGAGATAGTCGCCGTCAAATATGGTGGCATTGCGCAGGAACCACCAGAGGCTGAGGCCGAGGGCAGATGCGGCTACTACAGCGCAATTTAACATGAGCTCAGTGAATTTCGAACGATGCAGCCAAGCCGCCAGAAGAATTGCTACGGCAGCGGTGGGAAACATTGAATAGCCTGAATATTTAGTCAGAGCTAGCCAGCCGAGAACCAGGCCTAGAATCAGGCTGTATTTAAGTTGTAGCCCTTGAAGCAAGATCTTGCTTAAGAGCACCAAGGTCACTGCCGCTAGCGCTGCGGTGGTGGTATCACAATTAGCATAAGCATTGACGAAGACTAGTTGGGGATGGAATACAATTAGCAGTGGCAAAGCTAGAGCAAATAAGCGAGAGCGGCTAAACAACAACTGGCCGAAATAGTCAGCACAGGGTATTAAGACCGCACCTGCTATAAGGCTGCCGAAGCGTGAGCAAAGTGAAATGTCGACACCGGGGGCAAGCTTGCCACCAATCAGCGCAGTCAGCACATGGGGAATATAGCCAAAGGGTGGATAAGAGCCGTAGACAGCAGATGGTCCGCCAGCTAAAACTTCTGCGGCTTCTGGCAGCCTTAGATGCTCAGTGAGAAAGCGCAGAATCCAAAAATGAGCATATTCATCTGGCGCTTCTTTCATTGGCACTAAAAAGAGCCAGGGCAGCCTTACAACAAAATAGGCTATGAGCAGTACCAGCACTCTGGTACGAGCGTCTGCCATAGAGTCTCCCGCACGTTAAATCAGCAATTTACACTTAATAGCATCTTTATAATAGTGTAGTCAGCTATCATCTTAGTATTGAATAGCTTTCTGAAGTATCTTAAATGATGGATCTTAATTATGGATCAGTCTGACAGTCGCCCTAAATTCGAGACACTGCTCAATTCAGTCGAAGCAATCATTTGGGAAGCAGATTTCAAGACTTCTGCAATATCTTTTGTTTCGCAGCATGCCGTGCTGTTGCTTGGTTATTCTGTTGAAAAGTGGATGGAAGACCCAACTCTTTTTGCCAGTATCTGCCATCCGGAAGATTTGCCGAAGGTACAACGGGCCAAAGATAGTGTTACTCGCGAAAACAGTCACTATGAAGTGATCTACCGCATCAAGCGCTCGGATGGTCAATACATTTGGCTTTCGGATCGGGTTAATGTTGAGTTCGATGGCGTAGAACCTAAAACTATGCGCGGCATTAGCTACGATGTTAGCGAACGGCGCCGTATTGAAGAGGCTTTAGCCCTTGTGGTTGAGGTCATTGCTGAAGCTAGTGAGCTTGAGCGCATCGATGATATTAGTTTGCATTGTATCTCTAGAATTTGTCAGTTGGCCAATTGGCAGATAGGCCAAGCTTGGTATCCCAGCCCAGATGGTACGGCCTTGCAGTGTTCAGGCATTGCATTCTATTCTTCTTTGCCCGCTGCTGCTTTCCGCCAGCAGAGCCTGGCTTGCCACTTGCAATTGGGCGAGGCTCTGCCCGGCAAAGCTGCCAACGAAAATGCACCAGTGTTTATCGACAATATTGCCGTTGAGCAGCGGGGCTTGCTTAGCCTGTCTTCAATTCACTCCGGCTTTGCCTTTCCGGTGAGAAATGGTTCAAGGCTCTTGGCCGTTTTTGAGTTTTTTGGCGTGCGCCGAGCAGCGCCAGACAAATATTTTCTCAATGCTATAGAAGAAATCGGCACCCACCTTTCTGTTGTCTTTGAGAGGCGGCGTGCCCAAGATATGTTGGGCTTGCAGCGTGCCCATGAGCAGGTGATTCTTGACTCGATGCCATCTATGGTCTGGTACAAAGACTTGAATAATCGGGTTGTAAAAGTTAATAAGGCTGTCTGTGACACCCTTGGAGTTGATTTCGCTGACCTTGAAGGCAAGTCGGTTGAAGAGCTTTATCCTGAAGAGTCAGAGCAATATTTTTTGGATGATCTCGAAGTCATTAATTCGGGTAAGCCCAAACTTGGTATCGTCGAAATTGTGCGCCGTGGTGATGGCTCTGTTCGCTGGTTGCATACAGACAAAATGCCCTATCGCGATGAAGATGGAGTGATTCAAGGCATTATTGCTTTTTGTTCTGATGTTACTCAGCTCAAAAGCGCTGAAGACGAATTGAAGGCTGCTCAAGCAGATCTTGAACACAAAGTTATTGAACGCACCAAAGAGCTAAACGAAGCCAATATTTATTTCAACTTGTCCCACGACTTGTTTTGTATTGCCTCAGAAGATGGCTACTTTAAGCGCATCAATTCGGCCTGGAGTGAGAAGCTTGGCTATAGCATAGAAGAGCTGATGGCAAGACCTTATTTAGAGTTCCTTCATCCCGATGACTTTAAGGATACTGAAGAGAAGCGCCAGGCCTTGCTTGTGGGTACGAACATTGTCAATTTTGAAAATCGCTATATCTGCAAAGATGGTTCAATTTGTTGGTTGCTTTGGAGCGCGACACCGGCACATAACGGCCTAATTTATGCTGTTGCTTACGATATAACCGATCGTAAAGCCGCTGAAATAGAGCTCCTTGATATAAACGTTGCCATGAAGAATGCTGTAGAGGGCATCGCCAAAATTGATATTGGCAATCGCTATTTGTCTGTAAATAAGTCGTTTGCTGATTTGTATGGTTACGCCATAGAAGAACTGATTATGGCTTCAGCTGAAGACTGTATCTATAGCGAAGATCGTGGCAAATGGCAGCGTTGTTACCAGGTCATGTTAGAGACTGGCAAAGCGGAAGTTGAACTTTTAGGTCAGCGTAAAGACGGAGCGTTGTTCTACCAGCAGATGACCATGGTTCGAGTGACCGACATAAACGATAAATTTACTGGCTACTATGTTTTCAATAAAGATATTACGGCGCGCAAAGAAGTAGAGGCCTCGCTGCAGCAGAGCGAGGCTCGTTTCCATCAGCTAGCATCCCATGTTCCTGGTGGTATATATCAATATTTGCATCGTCGCGACGGCAGTTTTTCCTTCCCATATGTCAGCGAAAGTTGCCGAAATATTTTAGAAGCTGAGCCCGATGCCATGATGGCAGATCCTGCTCTGGCCTTTTCGCGTCTGCATCCTGATGATCTACCTGGTATTTGGCAGGCTATTGCCGATGCCTATATTGGACCCTCTGTTTTTGAGTGGGAGGGGCGTCTTCTCACCAAGGCTGGTGGTATCAAATGGATTCGTTGTACGTCGTCGCCGGAAGTGCTCGAAAGTGGTGACGTGATTTTCAACGGCCTGATTACTGATATCACTGAGAAGAAACAGGCCGATGAAGAGATTCGCAAACTCAATCTGGATTTGCAAGAACGTGTAGACAGGCTGGCTTTAGTTAATCGCGAGCTAGAAAGTTTGACTCAAAAATTAGAGCTTGCCTGTGATGCGGCTCTAGAAGCATCGAAGCTGAAAAGTGAGTTTGTGGCAAATATTTCACACGAAATTCGCACTCCAATTTCAGCTGTAATTGGTATGTCAGAACTACTACTTGATACTGTCTTAGACAGTCAGCAAAGACAATTTACTACAATGGTGAAAGACTCAGCGCAATCACTTTTGACTATTATCAATGATATTCTCGACTTCTCAAAAGTAGAAGCTGGGCGAGTTGAGCTTGATAATATCGATTTCAATATTCTATCTCTTGTGGAAGATTGTGCTGATTTGCTGGCCCCGGCAGCTCGCAAAAAAGGCCTAGCACTTATAACTTGGGTAGACCCGCGCCTTCCTGCCACTCTGCGCGGCGATCCTGTGCGCATCCGGCAGATTTTACTCAACCTTGCTAGCAACGCCGTTAAATTTACCAGGCGAGGTGAGGTGTTCCTCAAGGCAGAGTTAGATACACTTGTTTTATTGAATGATCAAGCTGGCGAGCCCAGTTGTGTGACTGTCAAGTTTACTGTCACTGATAGCGGTATTGGTTTGTCTGAATCGGCTCGCAAGCGCTTGTTTAGACCCTTTGTTCAAGCCGATGGTTCTACCACCAGAAAGTACGGTGGTACAGGATTAGGACTTTCGATTTGCAAACTATTGGTTGAAATGATGTCTGGCACCGTTGATTTTGTCAGTGAAGCTGGCCAGGGCTCGTCCTTCTGGTTCACGATTCCGATTGGCCTTGCTGAAGATCAAACTACCCTCGATCAGTTGCTGAGACCACGGGCGACTCTCAGTAGCGGGTCTCAATTAGCTAGTATTCCTTCAAGTTTGGATGCTGGCAATTCAGTTCTTTTGCTTTCACAGTCGCTAGTATTGCAAAAAATAGTAACCAGTTACCTGTCTTTGTACGACATCAAAGTTTTGGCGGTCCAATCGCTTTTAGAGGCGCTCGAGCTTTTAAAGAATGACGACCTGGTGCCAAAATTACATGAGCTACCCGAAATGCCCGCACTATCCGAAATACCTAAAATACGAATGATTATCTATGACAGAGCAGTAGGTCAGGAGAAAAATGATTCTCGCAGTGCCGTTGAGGTTTCTGTATCTGGTAATTTTCCCATTGCGCCGTCGCCTTATGAGCTAGAGCAGTTTCAGAGTTTTTATCAGGCGACTTTAGATGCTTATGGACGACATATGCCGGGTTTGATAGTTCTTGGTAGTAGTGAATTATCCGGTCAAGTTGCTGGCAGCTCTAGTACTTATGTAGGGCACCTACAAATTCCGTTTCGCTTATTTGAATTTTTGACTGAGGTAGAAAAGGCTTATTCTGGCAGTTCAAATCTTCTAGCGGTATTGGCAGCGGTGCCATCTTCTCCCTCTCTCAATGTTACTTCTTCTTCTTCTTCTTTGCCTAAGTTGATTCAGCCGAGCTTGGCTGCGGGGCAGCGCATTTTGATTGCTGAAGATAATACTGTGATGCAGGAGCTAGCACTGCGGCAAGTGCAGCGGCTGGGCCTGGCGGCCGATCTAGTTGGCAACGGCAGCGAGGCTATAGAGGCTTTTAGTTCAGGCCTATATTCGTTGATTTTGATGGATTGTCAGATGCCTGAAATGGATGGATATGAAGCCACTTTACTAATCCGCAAAGCGGAAGCGGTTAGTGGTGGGCACATTCCGGTTATTGCTATGACAGCTTCTGCAATGAAAGGGGATCGTGAAAATTGCATAGCAGCGGGGATGGATGATTACTTAAGCAAGCCGGTTGGTCAAGAGCAGCTTTTTCGCTTGCTTGAAAAGTGGTTGAAGCCCATTGCTGTTGGAAGTGGTTCAGATTTTTCGAGAGCGCCGTTAATTTCTTCCCCTGGGTTGGCTGAAGAACCCTTGGAAGAACTTCCGATAAATTGTGAGGAATTGGCCGAGCTTTATGGCCTTTCTGATCTTAAGCGACTGATTAGCAGCTTCAGTGACGAGTGCGAGGAGCTGATGAGCAGCATTCGCCAGGCGGTAGCGAGTAATAACGAGCTAGAAATAATTCGTCTGGCGCATCAGCTCAAGGGATTGGCGGTTGTCATGACTGCTGGTTCGCTTTCTCGAGCGGCGCTGGCCCTCGAAACTTCGACCAAAAGAGGCGAGGTGGCCCAGCTAGCTGGGCTTACCGACGGCCTTGAGCAAGAATTGACCACTGTATTGAGCTACATTGAAAGTCGCAAAAGTTCACCAATTTTTTCCTGATACTTGTAACTGACCTTTATATTCAAAGGCCTTATAATTACTTGGTCTTTTCTGATGAACCAGTTCAATTGGCGATGTTACCAAATTGTTGAGAGCATTTTTAGTTTTAGTTGTAATAGCCGTCTTGCTTTCTGGCGGGGGCTATTTCGTTGCCCAGCGCAGTCTGCCTGTACTCGATGGCATTGTTAGTTTCCCCGAGCTAGGCCGCGGGGCTGCTGTTAAGTTTGACGGGAGAGCTGTGCCGTATATCGAGGCAGCCTCTGAATTGGACCTCTATCGCATACAGGGTTACGTCACTGCTCAAGATCGTCTTTTTCAGATGGACATGATGAGACGCACAGCGGCTGGTGAATTGTCTGAAGTTTTTGGTTCGCAGTCTCTGCCTCACGATAAGCTTGTGCGTACCATTGGCATTAATAGAGCGGCGGCCGCAGAGCTAAAAGGTCTGTCAAAAGATGTTACAGCTGCCCTGGATGCTTATACGCAGGGTGTCAACGCTTATATCAATACATCAAAAGATCGTTTGGCTCTAGAGTTTCTTTTACTTGGCTACAAACCAAAAGCATGGACTTCACAAGATTCGCTGGAGATCCTGAAGTATAACCAGTATTGTCTTGATGAGTCTTGGCGCCTTGATGATCTTCGTCAACGAATTATTGATAAGGCGGGCAATAAGATTGCTTCGCGCTTGTTTGATCGTAGTTTTGAGGCACCACCAGCGGTGAGTAACCTGCCTCGGCAGCAATCAGTTAGCGGTGTTACCGGTATTAACAGTATTAACGGCATAGCCAGTATAAGTGGCACTTCTCAGCCATCGCTGGCAAGTGCTCTTTCGCCCGCACCCGGTTGGGGCTCAAATGGATGGGTGGTATCTTCCAGAATGACCGAGAGTAAGGGCGCTTACCTTGCTCTCGACAGACACTTTGCTTTTACTCAGCCCTGTGATTGGTATTTAGTATCATTGAAGTGCCCTTCCTTGCACTTGGCTGGTGCTGCCATGCCTGGTGTGCCAGGTGTCGTTAATGGTCGCAACGATCGTATTGCCTTTGGTTTAACTTCGCTAAAAGTAGATGTTCAAGACCTTTTCCTTGAGCAGTTTTCACCGCAATTTCCCGGTAAATATAAAACTCCTACAGGTTGGGCTAATGCTAAAGAAATCGTAGAAGAAATTCCCGTGCGATTTTCTAGTTCATTGGTGCTCACTTCTAATCTCCTTCATAAGGTGCTTGAAACTAGGCACGGCCCTGTTTTGATTAAAAATGATGAGAACGCTGTGGCTCTCTCTTGGGTTGGCCTGAATCAACCAGAGAAAACAATCAGTTGCGCCGAAGCAATCTATCGCCTCAATCATTCTGCCAATTGGGCGCAGTTTCAGAGCGGCCTTGAGCACTATGCCGGCTCTCCCTTTACTTTCTTGTTCGCTGACAAAGAGGGGCACATTGGTTACCAGCAGGCTGGTTCTATTCCCGAGCGTGCAACTGCTGGTAAATCAAACAAATTTGAGTCATGTTTGCTCAATCCGGGCTGGGTAGGCACTGGTGATTGGGTGGCCAATGTTCCCTTTAAAGATATGGAACATGCATTTGACCCTGCTGAGGGTTATTACGTTGCTAACTTCCGGCAAAGTCGCACAGAGATGCCGCTCAATCTCAATGTATATCGCGCTCAGCGTGTCCTCAATGTTCTAGCTTCTTACAAGAAAAATGCGCAGAAGCCAGGCTTGCCTGAAATGGCTCTACTACAGGGTGATCAACTGGCACCGCTGGCTCCACTTGTTAAACGCACTTTGGCTGAGGCCATCGGCAAGACCGATTCTATCGATGCTTTCCAGCTTAGTGCCTTAGATTCTATTGGTAAGTGGGATGGGGTTCTGACCGAGAACAGCAGTGGTGCCGCACTTTATGAGAGCTTTATTCGCACTGTTGTTCGACGCATTCTTGAGCCTCGTCTAGGAGCTAATCTTGCCAACGAATATTTAGAGCGCTATCCAGGCTGGTCTCAAGTAGTTGAGCGGATTTTGCTTGAGAAAAATAGTGAGTGGTTGCCTAGCGAGGAGCGTACTTTTAAAGGCTTTGTCATTACCTCTTTTGGCCAGGCGGTCAAAGATGTTCGTTTGCAAAGCAAGAGCGATGAGCCCACTTCGTGGAAATGGGGCGACATGCACAAAATTGTATTTGAAAGCGAACTTTTGCGCGGTGCCCCTGACCTCGCCCCTCTATTAGGTTTCCTCAATGGTCAGTCGGTTGCAGTTGGCGGCGATCAAGATACTGTATCGAGCATGGAGTCTTCGCTGCGCCGGGGGCCAGAGCAGTTTGTTTGCCGCAGCGGCCCAACTATGAGAATTCTCATTGACCTCTCTGATAGCGAGAAATTCTACCAGACTCTTACCCTTGGCCAAAGTAGCAATTTGCTCTCTAATGCGCATGTTGATCAACTTCGCTCGTGGCTCACTTTGAAGCCTTTACCGATTGCCTTCTCTCCTGCTCTTGAAGAGAAAATTTCTCAACATAGGCTGCTTTTCACAGATCGCTGATGAGTATATGTGATGAGCAAATTTAAGCGTGCTTTAGGTCTTATCGTGTTGCTTGTTTCGACCTTGAATCAAGCAGCAAGTGCTCAAGTCTTTAACGATATCGGTGCACCGCAAAAATTTAAACGCCCGACTGAGATTAGATTGACAGACGACGCACCACAGCGTTCGCTTGGGCCGCCCACTCTAAAAGATGTCTTTCCGTTTATGAATTTGCCTTTTGCTGCTCCCCAGCCCCTTTCACTAGAAGGCATGAAGCTCTCTGGTTTGGGAGCAAGAAGTAGCAAAATTTTGGGTTTCAATCACTTTGTCGTGCTCCAAGGTACGCCTGGTTTTAGCGGCTCTTCTGCTCTTTTGTTTAAAGATAACCGTGAAAACAATCGCAGCAACTTCGTTACGGTAGATCCCTTTGTTCACGCTTATTTTGTATTCTCTAACACTCTTACATTGCGAGTGATCAATGAAACCCTATATTCTGAGCTGAATAGTTTGTTGCTGGCTTTGGTCGACTCTTGCGTAAAAGACTATCGTGCCTGTGAAATCGATGAAGTAAAAGACGATATTCAACGAAACTTGGCTTTCATTATCGTTGGCTTAAGGCTGCTTGATCCCAAAATAGTGTTAGCCGACATGGGGGGAGCCAGTGATCTCGCCCAAGCAGAACTGGCCATAATTGCTAAGGGCAAACGCGGCCGCTCGGTTATTTTCAATCGTGAGCAAGACTATAGTTCTCTAAGCCCAATTGGCTTCTATACCAGTTCAGAACGTAGTGCCAATTATTATCGATCGGTTGCTTGGCTGTCATATATGTATCTTACGCTCTCTGATGTTACTGTCGATTCGCACTCTGGCGGAGGTAATAACTTTCGTCGGGCTTTGCTTCTTTATCGTGCCATCGAATTAGGTCGCGGCAACCGCGTCAAATCAGTGCCAGGAATTATTAGCCCTAGTATTAGTAGTGATCGCTCTAATTCACTGATGGCCAGTTGGCAGCGCATATACGATATTAGCGTTGCCTTAGCTCCTAGTGTTATCACCCGCGAGCAAACTGTCTATCCCCGCGAAATTAAAAGCATGTTTCAGGCGGGAAATCTTGAATTTAAAGACCTCTTGCAGACTCTAGCTCAGCCACTTTCGCGCGCTAGACTTTTGCTTTCTATTAAGAAACAGAGGCCACAAGGTCTTGATGCGGCTTCGATTTTTGAGATGGACAAGAACCGCAATCCTGGTGAAAATTTGATGGTGATGCGTTTCCTTCCTCCTATCAATAGTTATGAGCTTGAGTGGATGAAATGGCAAACAACCGAGTACAAAGAGGAGGGCGAAGACGGAATGATCGATCCTCTTTCTCTCTACCTCTTGTACTCATGGGGGTCACCAGTCGCAAGTAATATTCTCAACACACTCACTGATAGGCTTGATCCAAATTTGATCAATACGGTACCCGAGCTAACAAGGGTTGCTGGAAGGCGCAGAATAGAGTCTGATCCGGGTAATGCTGTATGCCTCGCTGAAAAGCGCTGGGCAATTATCACCGAATATTTTCGTCCGCTGAAAAAGAATTCACAGACTTGTCTCATGTCTGAGAATTGGTCTATTCAACATTTGCTTAGTGCTTCGGCTGCTTTTGTTGATTCTTTCTCTGCTTACGATCGGCCGGTCACTTCTGCTGCTAGTTCTTCTACTATCTCTACTGCGCCGAAGCTCACTGAGCCAGCAAACAAAGTTGTGCCCGTAAAGAACGTTGAGTCAGCAAACAAAGTTGACCCAGCAGCGAAACCACCGGCCACTTTGTCTCGCAATGAGATGACTGACGCCCAGCGCATGTTCGCACCGAAGCAAAGTGTCAAGAAAGCCGCTAATTTTCATTACCTTGAGCCAATGCCTGAGCTTTATGCCAAATTGAGTTGGTTTACTCAAGTAGTGGCTGCCGATTTGACCAAGCTGAAGTGCTTTCCTGAAGATTTGCGCTCTCGCCAGAGCGACTTTGTCAGGTTACTTGATCGCTTGACGAAAATTGCCGAACAAGAACTCGCTGTACAGCCTATATCAGCTACCGATTTCAAACTTTTAGCAAATGTAGACCAAATTCTTGCAGTTATTTGCCCCCCTGAATCTGCCAGCATATATGTACCTGGTGCCGGTGGCGGCGGGGCTAGCATTGGCCCTGGCGATAGCGGACACGTCTACGCAATTTTTAGTACCGACCAAGGGCCTTATCTCAGTCGTGGTTCTACCTATACTTATTTCGAAACTGCCGGTGGTCCCTTTAAGCAGCAGCATTGGGATCGCAAACAGGGTTTCGGCTTTCTTCGACCACCAGGCTGGGTCTCGAAAGTCGATATAGTTTCTGATGCTAGCCCTGAATCAAAACCAGATTCCAGACTTGACTCTAAGCCAGATTCTAAGCCAGATTCAAAACCAGTTGGTAATGTCCCTCAAGGAAGTAAGTAATGAAAAAAGGTTTGCTGTTCTCCTGTTTGATTCTTGCTTCACTAGTTGCGTTTCCCTGTTGCAGTGTTGCTCAAGCGCCGTCGGCATCGACAAGCAATTTGGCTGTTACTAATTCATCTGCTAGCAATTCATCTGCTAGCAATTCATCTGCTAGCAATTCATCCGCTAGCAACTCGGCTGCGAGCGTGCCCCTGGCTGAAAGCACCTTCAAAAGTGACCTACGTGACTTTCATGAATATTTGCGGCGCATAGAAGGTGCTCTTCATGATCTCGACCGCGAAGCCGGTCGTCGCCAAGTTATTGCTAATAGCTTGTTGAATAACGATGCTTATATTGCAGACCCTTGGATGGGCTGTATGGCTTGCGGCCTACCAAGCATGATGGCCGATAGCACCAGGCTCGGTGCCTATCTGAAGCCGAGGGCTGCCTTTCTCAATCTGTCACTGACGACTTTAGATTCACAATCAACAGCTGTGCATACTCTTGTGGTTCGTCTGGCTGCTTATCCTGAGATTACTAGCAATGTCAAAGCCGGAGTAGATCTTGATGTCTTGAACGATGCCATCAAAGATTTCGATGCAAAATTAGTTGCTCTCAAGGCCTTGTGCAGTGTTGATTCACCTGACAATTCCCAAATTTTGATGGCAGTCGGGACACTGAAGCAGACCATTGACGGCATCGATAAAGTCGGCGGTCGTCTCTGGAAAGCCGAGAAAAAGTAAACAAGAAGACAAGAAGACAAGCGAAAACAGTAGTTTGGCTTAGAAAAAATCAAGTCATAGCCTCTATTCTTGGCAGGTCAAAAGTGGATAGATTTTTGCGGAAAAAATCTATCTGTTTTAAGACGATGACAACGCGACGACGATGCTCGTTTTCCCTGCTAAAAAAGGCAAGATTTTTTCGAAAAAATCTTGCCTTTTTGACCTTTGTTTTGTGTCATTCGATCGCTGTTTCCAAAAAGGGCCGTACGGCTTACCTAAGAGCGATCTTATTTTGTTTTATTAAAATGACTATTGGCAGGCTGGTGGCTCTTTGTCGACGTTTAATAGAAAGGATATCTATTGGCGCCCTTGTCAATGCGCTGAAACCCTAATACCATGCTGGTCTGAGAGTTGTTATCGGTTTTGGTTTTAATCTCGGCTTTTGTTTTAATTTCGGTTTTTGTTTTAATCTCAGTTCTCGATTTAGGCGTTTTATACCTGTTCAATTCGCGAGTCTCACTAATAGTTTCATGATCGATTTCAAAGGCATCACCCAAGACATTGCCGCTCCTAGTTCACAAAGCGGTGCAGGGTCTAGTTCGGGCGCAGTTCAAGTGGAGTTAAGGCAAGCAGTCGATTATTTCAAGATGGCCATGGAGTATCTTACCCAAGGCCGATTTGACGACGCTGAACAGCTCTATCGCATGGCTCTTAACGTTTCTGAAACTGCTACAACCCCGCGATTATTGGGCATTTAGAAGAGCTTTCTAACTTCTATATGAACCGAGCTAAGTTCGTTGAAGCTGAACCGTATCTTAAGCGGATATATGCTTTACGCATTAACAGCAATCAGGGTGATGATGCTTACTTTGAAGCCCTAGCTGATACCGTTGATAAATTGGCCAGTGTATTTGAACGCACAGGTCGCTCTGGTGAAGCCGAGAAGCTCTATTTGAATTTATTGCGCAGCCAAGAAAAACAAAAGGGTGGGCAAGATCAAACTACTCTTGATGCCCTTGGCCGCCTTGGCAATTTCTATCAGCGCACTGGAGTTTATGCTGCAGCTCGTGCTGTATTTGAAGAGTTACTAGAGATTCAAGTGATTGTGTCTGGCGCCAATAGCTCTGAAGTTGGAGCAGTTCTCTCTAGCCTATCGGTTGTCTATGGCAAGCTTGAGCTATATATGGAACAAATTGCTGTGTTAGAAAGACAAGTGCAGGTGCTTGACACTATTCATGGTGGCTGCGGTCTATCCCTTGCTAGTGCCCTTTCTCGCTTAGCTGATGTGTTATCTGGAGCTGTTCGTCTGACTGGCTGCAAAGATCTCTTGGAGCGGGCCGAACTTGTTTATCGCCGGGCTCTTTCAATCTATGAGAAGCACTATGGCCCTTCCACAGCCACAGTAGAAAACTTGCGCCTGCGCTTAAAGAAACTATCTTGTTAAAGACTCAGTATTCTCTTCAGTAGTTTTTTCTTGTGCTTTTTTGTCTTCCGGCTTTTTGTCATCAACGTGCTTGTCTTGTTCGATCAAGCCTTTTGAATAGACTGTTTTAGTTGAAGGCTTTTTCGCTGTTTTTGGCCTTGGTGCTGCATACATTTGATATCCGGCATTGTCGATAAAACCAAGTTGTAGCTTGCCATCTACGTCTTGATAGTACTGTTGCAAAATGCGATCGAATGTCCAGCCACGTTTGGCAAACATATTGGCACCATGCTGACTGAGTCCACGGGCACCATTGCCTGGGCCGCGATAGGTGAATACCCAGTTGGCGCCTTCGTCGTGCACGTCTAGAATTCCAGCGGTAGCAAAATTGAGCATGCGGGCTAGTAAAATTCCGTCTACTTCGCGGCTGTCTTTTACTCCCATAACTTGAATGTGAGTGGCGTTGCCTACTGCATCCCAGCGCTTGACCGTGACTCCAACTATGCCTTTGATGCCAGTGATTTTTTCAAGATAACTTTGGGAGACCACACCTTTTTTGATGTTGAGATTTTCCATGTCGTCGCCAACCCAGGCTCGGTAAAACCCTGGCTTGACCTTGTCGGCATTCTTTAAAATCAGGCCTTGGGTCTGTAGAACTGCTTTGCAAGTAGAATCGGCCTCAGCTGCCAGGCCTTTGTATGCTTGGTCACGGACATCGGGCACCATGTCAAAGCCTTCGCTCTTCCACTTAGAGCCTTTGCCCATATGGGCATAAGCATAGCTGCGGGCAGCCACAGCTTGGCATTTAAGCGCCTCTGGAGCCCAGCTGGAGGGCATTTCAGAAGGAACCACGCCCATTAGGTATTGTTCTAGATCTAGTAGATTAACAGCTGTAACATAACTAGGCATATTGATTATCTCTAGACAGCCGCGCCACCATCTATTAACTGTCCAAACTCTGTAATCAGGTGCCGAAATGTGACAGCGCTGATCGAGCGGCAGAGCACAACTGCGACCAGTTCCTAGTTCTGTAATTTTGCCTGGGGTGATGGTGTAGACCATGCGCGGCTCAAGGGCAAATATTGGTGTGCCATTGACAAAAACAGCGCCTGGCTGCCATATAGCCACTCTAATGGCATGACTTTTGGTGCTTAAGCCAATGCGCACGGCATGGGCCATGGGTGGGTAAGGCATGAAGTTGGGAATTAATTCAGACTTGCTGCTCTTTGCATCTGCGCTGAGGTTGGGATTGCTTACGTATGAACAACAAGCCATTAAAATCGCGGCAAAGCCAAGTGCCCATCTTAGTTTTTCCCACCCAGAGTGGTAAAGACGGTTGTGAAGGTGATTATATTTCTGGGGCTTCAAGTGAGATACCGCTGAAGTCAATACGTCGATGATAATACGACGATGATACTATGAAGGCTCCAACAATTTCCCTGTTGCCCCCATCGAAGAATTGTCCCTTGAAGAAACTGCTAATAGTTGATGATGAAGTAGATATTGCCACCAGTATTCAGTACGTTCTGAATCAGGAAGGCTTTGCTACGCTCCTAGCCCATGATGGTATTAAGGCCATTCAGCTGTTCGAGCATGAGAAACCAGACTTGGTCATTCTCGATTTAATGATGCCTGGCCTAGATGGCTATGAAGTTTGTCGCAGAGTTAGGGCTTTTGACAAACGCACACCGATTTTAATGTTGACCGCCCGCACCTCTGAGATTGATACAGTGGTTGGTCTAGAGCTTGGTGCTAACGACTATATTGCTAAGCCCGTCCGCCTGCGCGAATTGGTGGCTCGGGTCAAAGCACACTTGCGTGAAGCGCCCCAGGTGCAAGAAGTAACTAAGGGCATTCGTTTAGGTGATCTTTTCATCGATACTGATAGCCGTACTGTGCTTGTTGGTGACAAGGCCATCGAATTGACCTTTAAAGAATTCGAGCTGCTGTTTGCCATGGCTAGGCAGCCGAATCGGGTTTTCTCCCGAGATCAACTATTCGCTCAGGTCTGGGGTTCCGATTTCCTCGGTGAAAGCCGTACTGTCGATGTGCACATCAGATATTTACGGGAAAAATTAGAAACTAATCCTAGCCAACCCAAGCATATTCTCACTGTGCGTGGTGTGGGCTATCGTCTGGTCTGGGATTAGTTCAGGGCTAGTTCAGGATTAGTTCAGGGCTAGTTCAGGGCTAGTTCAGGACTGGTTTAGGGCTAGTTCAGCGCTATTTAATCTTGTATTTCATGGGAATCTTCCCACTGCCTTGAGTCAAATGGCCCTTTCGCATTTGCCCTTGCGTATTCTTCCCAGTGACATGTGCTGAGCCATTTCATAGACTAAGTCAGTAAGCAATGACCTTGGCAAACACTTTCTTTGGTGGAACAGGTAACAAATGAAATCCCATGCATTTCTAGTAGGCGTGAACGTTGCAGCTTCCATTCCTCTAGTACTCGCCCCTCAGGCGATGGCTAGCGACAATATGAGCGGAACTGCCAGCTTCCTCAAGGCTGCTGTCGGTGACAAAGCAACAGCTCGTTCGCTCTCCGGTGATTTTCAATCGGCTCCTGTGCTTGCCTCTAAGCGTCTGCCCATAAGACGCAGCCTCTCCTCTACCAGTTTCTCTGAGCCACAAGCTGTCAATTCGCGCTTGGCTATGAACCCTGTCGCTGGTGCCACTAAGTTAAGACCATTCGTTGCTGGTCGCAAGCTCCCTAGCCGCAATCAGTTGCAAGCGCAAATGCCGCAACTAGACAATAGTGCCCAGTCTAGAACTAGTGCTAGCTTGTCTGGCTCAATTAATGAGTCGACCATTGCTCCACCGGCCAACAATTCATATGAATCGGGCTATGGCCATACTGCCTATAACAATGATGCTAGTGCCAACTCAGCCTATGCTCAAGCGGCACAATCAGTGTCAGTAAACACCAATCGCAGCCGTATGCGTCAGGCCGCTGACATTGTCGCTAGTTTCCAGCGTAAGCATGCCGCGCGCTCCTTGCCTGGCCAATCGCCTTCTACCCCTGGTCAAGTTGGCTTCCCGTGCGCTCAGCAAGCCGTGTCTAATGTCAATGCTCAAGCATCGAGAAATCAGAATCCTCCTAGTGAAGCTGAATGGACTCAAATGGCACGCAACGCTGGGAATACTGATAATGACGCTGAAATGGCCAGCCTGGCCCAAGACTTTGCTGCCAGCCAAGCCCGTGCGCAAGCCCCAAGTGGCACTGCTGGACCTGCTCCATTCCCCCTTAGTTTGATTCCTGAAGCTTCACTGAAGCAATTGATGGGCAGTAATGGTAAAGCTTCGCCAGCCACCGCTGTAAGTCATAGTACTCGTCCACAACAGGCTATGACCCCAAGTTACTTTGGTTCATGGCATCAAAATCAGACGCCTGTGGCCCATGGCCGTGGCGGCAATTTGCAGCCTTCTGGATTCCATACATATTTACCTGCTGGTTCAGCTGCTGGCAAAACTACTACAAGTAGCGCTGCTTTTAAGTCATATGCTCCGATGACTTATAAGGCTAGCCGCAGAGTTGCTCCTAAATTCGTCGCTGCAGCGAAGAACGTTGCTCCGGTAGCAGCACCGTATGTTGCTACTTATGGCGCATATCACGCTCCAGCTCTCTAGATCTGTTCACTGGCAGCAAAGTTGA
This sequence comes from Candidatus Obscuribacterales bacterium, assembly GCA_041675385.1. Lineage (GTDB taxonomy): Bacteria > Cyanobacteriota > Vampirovibrionia > Obscuribacterales > Obscuribacteraceae. The sequence continues at coordinate 108,097 of JBAYTY010000012.1, read as the reverse complement.
AATCATTTAAAGAGGTGCCCGGCGCCTCTTTTGCTTTTGACATGTCTAGAAAAATAGCTTAGTGGATAGATATTTGAACAAGTACAATAGTTATCTGCTGGCTGTTATGCCAAAGCACTTCTGTCGAGGTTTCGATGACTGACTCACACCGCGAGAAAAAACGTCGCGGCCGACATCTTGCTAGTGAAGCTACTCTCAATCAAATTGAAGAGTTATCGACCTTTGCCTACGACAAGCTAGTGCATGGAGATTCATCTGAGGCCAAAGTGCTGTTGCTGAAAGCTCTTGAACTAAGCGCCAAAACTGCCTACGCTGAAAAATCGCAAGCAGTGGTTCTTACTTATCTTGGCCAAACTGAGCGCATGATGGGAGATCACGCTTCATCTATTGATCATCTTAACCAGGCTATAGAGTTGTGCCGCCAGAGCAATATGCTTGAATGTGAGCTACAAGCTCGTTTATTTTTGGCCGAACAGTTGACTGCCAATGGCGATTTTACTGAAGCCCAGGGGCAATTTGAACTGGCTTACAATACCGCCTCATTTTTGCAAGACAGGGCATCAATGGAGCTTGCTGCTGGCAACTTAGGATCTGTGACCATGACCCGCTGTCATCTAGAAGCGGCAACTGACTGGTTCAATACCGCTCTAGAGTTGGCTGGTCACACCGAATCTGGAGAAAAGAGCGTCTGGCTTGGCAGTCTTGGTTTGGCCTTGAGTGAACTGGGTCAGTTTGAACAGGCGGTCGGCTACTATCGGCGCGCTTACTTAGAAGCTGAGCTGAACGAAGATGCCTTGACCATGTCAATTTGTCGTGGCTCAGAAGGAAATATTCGCTTTGAACAGTCAAGTTTTGAAGAAGCATTGGCTTTGTATAAAGAGGCTCAAACTTTAGCTGCGGGAGTGCAAGATCGCCGGCGGGAGGGCATTTGGTTAGGCAATCAGGGCGTGTCGTTGGCGCGCATGGACAAGTGTGAAGAGGCTATAGAGCTGCTCGATAAGGCGCTAATGATTGCCCGTGAACTAAGTGATCTTTCAACTGCAGCAGCTCACCTTGATAGCCTGGGTGACTGCTATAAGGCACTTGCTGATTTCGATCAAGCCAGTCAATATTACGACGAGGCCCTGGCTCTCAGCCGCTCTATAAACGATCGCCTCGGTGAACGTATTTATCTGGCTAATTTGGGCAAGTTGAAAGCGCAAAATGGTCAATTGGCGCCTGCCTTTGAATACTTCCGTCAGGCTGTTGAATTGTTTGATGAGCAGCGCGGCATGATCAAAGCCGACGATCTCAAAACTAGTTTTGCCAATCGCGGCCAAGAGCTTTATCGCGACATGGTCTCGACCTGCCTTAAGTTGAACAAAAGAGTCGAGGCCCTTGAGTATGTTGGCCGCGCCAAATCAAGAGCACTGCTTGATTTGCTGAGCAATTCACCGATTGATGTCAATCAACTGGTAGAGGATAAAGACTCCTCTGGGCTCACTCGCGGCATTAAAGAGTTGATTAGTCGGGAAGCCGATCTGCGCGCCCAGATTGCCCATTTAGAAAGACAATTTTTCCATGGTAATGATCCTGATTATTCAAACCCTAATGGCCTGGCAACAGATGAAGACAATAGTAGTGGCAATACTAGTGGGTTACGTGGTTCTGCCGCACCGCAAGAAGACACGCGCAAGCTCTATTTAGAATGGCGTGAAGTGCTAAATCAGCTGCGTCGTCGCCATCCTAACTATGCCAATTTAGTTAGTGCTACTACCCTGAATTACGCTGAAATTCAAGCTCTATGGAAGACCAATAAGCTTAGTGCTAATACATGTGTGATTGAATTTTTCTTTCCTCAAGACTATCTTCTGGTTGCTTGTGTGCAGCGAGAAAACAGTGATTCTAAATCGGGGCTGACCACTCATGTGGTTATGGATCCTCAAAGTTTAGAGTTGATTCGCGAGGATATTGCTACTTTCTTTGAGATGAGCTCGACTGAAGGATGGGAAGTGCCGGTCAGCCTTTGTCGCAGGCTCTACCAAAGTCTACTTGGACCGGTTTTGGAGAATCTTAATCCTGGTATTGAGCGGCTATTGCTAATTCCCCATGGCAGTCTTTATCATCTACCATTCTCTGCACTTCATGACCAAAGCGGGTATGTTTGCGAGCGTTTTGCCGTTTCGTATGTACCGACTGTTTCGCTCATTCCAATCTTAGCTTCTGCTCAGAATCGCAAGTCAGAGACTGATGATGCTACTGGAGATGCTCGCTATTTGGTTACAGCTATTAGCGATTATTCTGCCACCAGAGAAGGTGGCATGGTCTTTAGTTCGCGTTTGCGCTCTTCGGCAGGATTAGAAGATCTAGCTTATACAATGGAAGAAGCCAATTCAATTCTTTCGCTTGGTCAAAGCAGCACTGTTAGCAGTGGTGCTAGCACTGGCAGTACTCTTCTTACAAATGAAGAGGTCAAACGTTCTTTGCCTGAAATGTTTGGTGATTTTGATGTGGTGCACTTTGCCGGTCACGCCATCTTTAATCATGATGAACCAATGGCTTCTGGTTTGGTTTTGTCCGATGGTAGTATCTTGTCTGCCGCTTCGATTTTGGAAGGCAATGCCCTGCGCACGGAGCGTGGTCGACTGCTTGTCCTCTCAGCTTGTCAAACCGGCGTCAATGTCGTAACCGAGGGGGGCGAGATTCTAGGCCTGGCTAGAGCCCTTATGTATGCTGGCATGCCCAATTTGGTGCTTTCTTTGTGGGAAGTAGCCGATCGCTCTACGGCCGAACTTATGCAAGATTTTCATACATGTTGGCAATCGGGCAAAATTTCGGTAGCTCAAGCCCTGCGGCAGGCTCAGTTAAAAGCCATTGCTGCCAAACAGCCAGTTCACGCCTGGGCGCCCTTCATACATTTTGGTATTGAATGAGGTTATACTTGTTTCTCTACCTTGTTGTATATCTGTAAATCAATGATCAATTTTAGATTCAGAATTCTGTCACTCATCGTTGTTTCTTTGCTTTCGTGCTCGCAAGTGCCAGCTGTGGCTGATCCGCTTGAGAAGACTGCACCTGAAGCTACACAAGAGGCTAAAAAAGACAGCCAGTCTGCCGATGCCAAAGGCACGAAAGATAACAAATTAACTGCTCATCCTACTTTGCCAGGTTCAGAGATCAATCGCCATGACCCTCTCGCCATCTATCGCGAGGCTGGCATTGATAAAGAACAAGAAAAGAAAATTCGCCAGCTCGCCAAAGAATTTGAAGATGGCCAGCGTGTTCGTCTAGCTCTAATGGCTAATCTTTTAAAAGATATGCGCAATTTACAGATGCAGCCTGATCCAAACGAGAAAACTGCTTTAGCTAAGCAAGATGAAATCAATAAGCTGCAAGCGGAGATGGGCACCGAGAGAACGAAACTGGTGCTCAAAATTCGCAATATTTTGGACTTTGAGCAAAAGCAAAGACTAATCGAAAATATGCGTCACTCGTCTCAAACTACCAAGTAGAGGGATAGTTTTAGAACTATAACTTAGGGCTTGTGTGCCATAAAGTGCATGGTGGCAAAGTTTTTGCTGAAATCTACTCTGGTGATTGAGCCAGTCGGAATTGAGAGACGCCAGAAATTTTCAATTGGCATACCAAGAGCATGGACAATTATTGAGCGAATTATGCCAGAGTGTGTAACCATGGCTATGGTCTTGCCTTCAAATTCGCTGTTAGCAATTAATTCAATCAAACTTTCTCTGATACGTTCGCTTAATTGCACAATTGATTCGCCATTGGGTGGTGCATTACTGATTGGGTCTGCGCACCAGCAGAGGTACTGGTCGGGGTCCTTTTTTTTGATGTCAAGGTAGGTTCTGCCTTCCCAGTCTCCTACCTGCCATTCTTCGAAGCCTTTGACTATTTGTGCCTTAAGACCTGTTTCTTTCTCTACTGGTTGGCTTGATTGGGCCACCCGCACGGCAGTGCCACAGAGCAAAATTTGCGGCTTTATGGCGGCAAGATATTTTGCTGCTGCTTGCGCTTGAGCAATTCCTTTTTCAGTTATTTCTATTTCGGGATCGCTATACAAAAGACCTAATTCAGTAGCTCTTGTGTGGCCGTGGCGCACGAGATAGAGCGATGTAATTGCTTCAAGTGGATGTAGTTCTTCGCTCACCGAGTGCCTGCCTCTATTAGTTCGTCTTTGTTCTTTGGTGGCGTCATTCCGTATATTTGGCAGACGGCAAAAAGTTTTTCTACCTGGGTAGAAGATAGAGTTTTTTCTCCTCCCAGCATATGGGCGACAAGTAGCGTCTTCGCTTGATGTTCGAGCGTTTCTAGGCGGTAGAATGCCTGAAAAATATCGCTGCCAAATGTTAGCGCACCGTGATGAGAAAGCAGAATAGTATCTGTATGTTGAAGATGCTCGGCAATGCTCTCTGGTACTTCATCGGTACTTGGTGTTGCATATGGTGCTACGGCGATTTTACCTAGTGTCAAGATTGCTTCAGGAAGGACGCAGCGGTTCAACGACTTGCCGGCTACGCTAAAGGCTACAGCGGTGGTCGGATGGGCATGAGCGACGGCCATAACGTCTGCTCTTTGCTGATATACGATCAAATGCATTTTTAATTCTGTGGACGGTTTTTTTTCGTGATTTTGTGGTGAATCAAGGGCGATGCCGTCAAGATTTGTTAATACCAGGTCAGATGGGCTTAATAATCCTTTGCAGGTGCCGGCTGGGGTTGTCAGAAGGGTGTGCTCGTCGAGGCGAAGGCTGAAATTACCTTCTGTGCCGCAAATATAGCCACGCTCGTAGGCTAGGTGACAAACTTTAACTAGTTCTGAACTAGCTCTTTCTAAATTTCTTGGCTGCAAGACTTCTGCTCTTCGTTAGAATTAGACCATGACATCTAGCAATGCATCAATTGATTGCCAAGGATGAGTATTATATACGTGCTAGCCCCAGTACATTGCTGTTAAGCCACTGGGAGATTGGGATGTTAGATGCGTTGCCCTGAATGCACAGTTAGAAATTCGGTAGCCGCTGTCCAGTGTAAGGAATGCGGCGTTAGGTTGCCGCGTAAAAATAGCCCCAACCTAATTAAGTTCGCCGTGATCGGTGCTGCTGGTATTGCAGTGCTTGGTCTTGGCGTGGCCTCAGTGTCTTTGGTTTCAAGTCTGTTTGACTCAGACGGCAATCTCCAGAAAATATCAAGGCGTGTGGCTCAAGGACCTAAGTCTAAAGAAGACGCCGATCATTTGAAGAGCGAACTAGAAAACAGTGTGAAGCGTTTTCTTGAGAAAAACGCCGCTCTTTCATCTGTTGAAATTAGAGACAAACTGCAGAAGATTTTTCCTACATCTGCTTATGAAATTCACGTTTTTGACCTGCCCAGTGCGCTAAAACTGGTTGAAGTCGATACTGTTTTGCAGTCTTGCAATTATTTGATTTCGGGCAAGGAAGTGGCGGTGCTGCGCAAGTTCGATGTCTTTGACGATGCCAAAATAGTTACTCGGCCCAGCGGCGACACTCTGGTATTGCTTGGTCACCAAAACGCTCAAGCTGGGCGCAAGCCTCAAGTGAAAGTGATTGAGCTGACTAGCGCTGGTATTAAAGAGCGCACAGACAAAGCTGTACCGTTCTTTACTGGTGAAGGTGCTGCCAAATTTGCAGCCAATGGTCAAGATATTGATATGGAGTTGGCTCTCTCTTCTCGCGCTGGGGAAGAAGAACTGTTCACTCCGTCTAGCTTAAGAGCGCTCGGATTGCCAGACGAACAGCTGAAACTCAAACTTATTTACAAAGATGGTAATTATGAATTGCTTGATGACAACGGCCGCGGTCAGATGGCGGCTTTGCGAGCGGTGGCTTTCACCGTAGCCGATCGCGCTCAGAAAGGACGTTTCCGCAAATACTTGACCAATGCGGTTGCTGAGAGTATTGCTGGCATTGGTGCTCTAAAAGTTTGTCCGCCTCTATTTGAGGTCAAACGTAAAGGTAAAACTGTCAGAGTGGCGGCTGCTTCTCCTTCAGTGTCTCCTGTACCTACTGAGTCGGACCATTCATCGAGGCGCAGTAGTCGTCGGCGCCGGCGTGAAGCCGCTAGACTAGCCCGACAAGCAGCAAGTAGTCAGGGCAACTTTAGCCAAGGCTCTAGTAGCCAAGGCTCTAGCTATTTCATGGGCAATGCTGAAGACGCTTTTGAGTTAGTGCTAGCTCGAGGTAGTGGCGGTGTATACCAAACAGCGCAATTGCGTCGGGTCAAGGTTCAGGGGCATGGTGCCGATGACAGTGTTTCTGTTGCATCGACTTACGAGAATAAGACATCATCTTTAGTTGACAAGTTGCTTTCAAGCCCCGATTCAAATGCTGATTCAAATTCAGGTTCAAACTCGGTTTCAAATTCAAGTTCAAATTCTGGTTCTGAGAAAAATTCTAGCGCCACAGCGGATGTTGCTCCGTTGGCGGTGCCAAATAATAAAGTGATCGAAAAAACGGCCGCTTCTAAAGTAGTTGAGAAAGAAGCTGTAGCTGAAAAAGGAACTGTTTCTAGTACTTTAACCAGTGACACCGTCAAAGTAAGACGTGGTGCCGGCACTAATTACCGTACTGTAGCTGAAATTTCTCGTGGTGCTGATGTTGAAATCATCGGTAAGCAAGAGGGCTGGTATAAAGTTCGTATTAAGGGCAAAGAAGGCTTTATATATGCCGGCTTTATTAATTGCAAAACCGGTGATGCTTATACAACGGCCACTGTTAAGAGTGGTAAATCAGTAACAGATGCCCGGAACCGCACAGTAAATCTGCAGGCTGGAGACCGTTTGGTGGTGCTTGGCGGCATTAATAACAATAAATACAAGGTACAGCTGGCAAACGGTCGCACAGGCTTTGTTGATAAAGATGCGCTCGATGTAGGCGGAGAAAGCCCTCCGGCATTTGTACCATAAGACATTAAGTACTTTACGTATTGCATAACTGCGTCGGGCAGTGTGATATATTTGAAAGCCGGGACGTAGCGCAGCTTGGTAGCGCGGTTGCTTTGGGAGCAATAGGTCGCAGGTTCAAATCCTGTCGTCCCGAAGTTTTACTAATTGAGTATCTAAGCCTAACAGCAGCCAGCGGCCAACTGTTATAAGAGTTTTAGTGGCTACGAGCTTTAGTATTTACGATCTACAGAATTTGCGAGCTTCAGTTTCATAGGCGGCACTTCTGGTAGATACAGCTTGCACCCTGGTTGGGATAGGCGGATGCCAACTTTACTTCGCGTACAAGGTTAAAACCGGCCTTTTCAAGAGCTCTGCAGGAGGCAATGTTTTCTTTGTGCGGACTTGCCACAACAGTATTCAGCTGGGGAAATAGTATTAGTGCCATTCTTGTCATCATCTTAATTGCTTGGGTGCCAATCCCTTTACCGGTCAGTTCTGGCGCAGCGATTAAGTAATCAATACCAATGGCGTTGTCTATACCAATTTCTTTGTCGCAATCAGGATAGTCGCTGTGGCGATAGCACTGAATCATGCCCGCTGGCTTGTGGTCGACTTGAATAATAAAGACACGGGTGAGTGCATCCGACAAGAGCCGAGACTGGTACTTGAGGCGGTTTGTTTGAGGCGTCTCAGTGCCCCACCAGGCCTTAACGTGCGGCTCGTCTAGCCAGCCGAGAAGGAGTTCAATATCTTCGGCCTTTATTGGTCTAATAGTAGTTTGTGAATAGATGCTCAAGGTTTTGCATTTAGTCTGTTTAGTGCTTCTGCAGCGGTGTGATCGTAGAGCATCTCAAGAGCTGGATTGTTTCCGCGCAGCCCGCTTACTACTTTCTTGCCCCATTCAACATAGGCGATTCTCCTTTCTAAGCTCCAGTCTGGGGGTGGAGAATGTCCCATGTCTCGCACGTTGCTGATTTTGTCTGCTAGTTTAATTTGTTTTGCCTTTACGCTTATTTTGGGTGCGTGCTCTATTTGTTGTTGCTTGCGCTCTTCTTTGGCTAGCGTCTTGTCATCACTGCATTCCATGACAAGAGCCGCGACTTCTTCGCCGAACAAGTCTAAGAGGCAGTCTCTAGTTGCGTCAGTATCTTCGACCGTGTCATGCAACAGGGCCGCTGCTAGTGTGGCACCATCGGTAATACCGCCAACTTCGTGCAGCAAACGTGCTACTTCAATGGGGTGATTGATGTAAGGTGTCGCCTCTTGGTCCTTGCGCCTTTGATCGCGATGCTTCTCTGAGGCAAAAGACAATGCCGCGATTATTAAGCTGAGATCTGACAGTTGATTATTCATGGCCTGCTGCTTTTTCAGATGGATCTTGACTGCTCTTCATATTTTACTAAATAAGGCTAGCAGCAAATGTGCTAAAAATAGAACTAGAGCACCAAGGGGAGCAGCGAGTGAAAGAGTCTTTTATGTGGTTTGTAATTTTGGCAGTGCTGGTCACGCCTTTTTTGCCGACTTTTCTTAAAGGCAAGTGCCCCAGTTGTAGCAAACGTAAGCTCGATGCTATTGAACCAGAAGGCATCACAGTCAAGCCGGGAACTTACATCACCTATTTCTTGTGCCAGAATTGTCAGATGAGCTTTCGCCGCGACAAGAGTGGCCCCCTAGAGGCCATGCCAGAAGATTTGTCGTCAGATGCGAGCGCTCAGCCCGTGCAACAAGCTTAGATTGTCTAGTAAGTTTTGGGTCTAATCAGCTCTGGTAAAAGTAGCTCCCGTAAAAGTAGCTCCCGTTGGGTCTGCTTGGTTCTAAGTTCGTATGCTCGTCGCATATGCGATTGGCTCCAGGCTGGACCTTTTGCCACTATTTGCTTGAATTCGAGCGGCTTTGAGAGTACTTTTAAGGCTCTTTCTGTCGTTGAAGGGTTCGCCTAAAAATAGATAAAGCAGGCATGGCAAAGAAATTCTCAATGAAGTCTCTAATGTCTATGCCTGATAGCAAGATGCGGTTATTTGTCTGGGCAATTTTCTATCCTGTATTTCTTTGTCAGTCGGTCTTTGCTGCCGGCGATAGTGAAGATATTTTTGATGCCATAACTTCTGGGTTATCACCTTCAACTCTGCGTCCCGGTCGCTCAGACCGACCTAATCATCCGCTGGCTCGCATGCCGGTGAGCCTTTCAGCTGCGTTCTCAACCTCCTACGTGCAGAATCCATCGGTTGTTGCCGCTCTAAAGAATCTTGACATTGCTAAGGCTCAGGTGCGAACTGCTGGGGCTCGACCGAATCCACAGTTTGCCATGCAATATGGCTTTGGTACTCCCTATACCGAGGCCGTTGCCGGCAACACTCAACAGGTTGGTGCCAACCAGTTAGTGGAAATGGGCGGTAAGCGCGCTGCTCGATTGCGCTATGCTCGGGCCAATTATGTCTTAAGTGAGTATCAACTGGCCGACTTGCGTTACGACGTTCGTTCGGCTGTGCGCAAGGGCTACGCCGAACTGGCGGCTGCTGAAGCTAATATTGAGCTGATTGAAAATCAAAGGGCTTTGGTGGCGCGATTGAGCAGTTTGGCTGAAGCGAAATACAAAGCAAGAAAGTGTGAAGAAGTCGAAGTTTTGCAGGCAAAGCTAGCTCTGGATCAATTTGAAACCCTACGTAATAGCTCGTATGCGCGATTGCGTCAGGCTTCTATAGAACTCGATTATTTGTTGGGGTATAGCCCAGAGCGAGACTTGGATGTTGAAGACAATGGCCTTTTCAAACTTTCTACTAAGCGCACTGAGCTTGTCCCTCCGCCTGATCAACCGTTGCCGGAATTGGAAGATTTATTGACTCAGGCCTTCGCTGATAGGGCTGACTTGAAGTCGGCTAAGCAGCAGGTCGTGACCACCACAAGCGCTATAAAACTTGCCAAAGCTCAGGCTGTGCCAGATGTTTTGGTGGGATCTGGTTATGTATTTAGTACTTACAAGAAGTCTGCCCATGTTAGGCAGCAAGACGGTGCGTATTTAAATATCAACGTCGACCTACCTATTTTTTATCGACACCAGGGCGAGATCGCTGCTGCTAAAGCTGCTAGCAAGCAGGCCCAAGATCAAGCTGCAGCGATGACTTCGCGGGTAGAAGTGGACGTGCGCGCGGCGTATTCGAAAATTGCAGCAGCAAGAGTAAACATTGCTCACTATCAAAAGAATCTCATTCCACTGGCACTGAGAGTGGTGCGAAAGGCACAAGATAGTTATGAGAAAGGTACTAGCGATCTTGGCAGTGCAATCGTTGCCCAGCAGCAGTTTCAAAACACGTTCTCAAGCTATTTTGATACAGTAGTAAACTATCAAAATGCTTGGGCCGATCTTGAAACTGCTATTGGTAGAAAGATTGATTTTTGATTGGCCCGGAGTCACTTGCTCTTGTACGGCTCAATTGCATCGAGGTTGTTTATTCGATTTGGTTGATCTCGTGGTGACACTTTGTCGATTAGGTTGCGGGGAAACTTTTCTATGTCAATCGGGTTATCGAAACGTGGTTTGAATATTGGTGGTTCAGGCCGCTCATAGCCAACAATTGGTCCACAAGCAATGAAGCCATCTTGGTCACGGATGCAAACATCTGGTTTTACTTTGTTGATTAGATGTTTTTTGAAATCTTCTGTGGTCAGTTCTCTATGTATTGACTCGCTTAGTTGTCCGCCTTTAGTAACGTTGTCGGAGCTTTTGTCATTGAAATTTGATACTTCAAAATTACTCATTTGGTAATCCTCATTTCTAGATTGCATGTTGTATTGGAGTGAACAATTGCAATATAGAGGTTAACCGTGACTCATTAGTGACCGTCGGTTCGAATTATGGCAAACAAATTAAGAGCGCGCTTTATTCGAGCACGCTCTTCTTTATTTCAAAAACGGATTATTTATTACTTCGGTCAAGCAGAAGCTCGTAGGGCTTGCTTGGCCACTTTTCTGTTGGGTTTAGTGGCTCATATTTTGGCGGTAGTTTATCGATGGGAGGATTTAGAGGCTTTTCTGGCAGCATGAATATTCCAGAGCCGGGCTGTTCGGGGCGAGGCATACCAACGACTGGTCCGCAAGCAATATAACCATCTTGATCCCGGATGCAAGCATTGTCTGGTGCTATCTTCTTAGATAGAATGGCTTTGATGTCTTCTAAGGTCATATTCGAATTTACTGATTCGCTTAGTGACGAGCTTGTGGCCCTGCTGTCAGAGCTATTGTCATTGAAATTTTCGGCTGCATATTTTGTCATTTGGTAATCCCCTTTTTTGAGATTGTGCGATGTATTGGGGTGAATACAGGCAATATAGGCAAGATTTGTTACTCAGTAGTGACTAGCTTTAATTCTCGCTTTGATTGCAGGCACAGCCTTTTCTGCCGCTTCTTCTCCCGATCTGATTGCTTCAATAAGGTCTGCTCGATTGAAGTTATGCAAGTTCAACTTATCGGCATTGGGTTCGATGACAATGTCCGCTTGACCAGCCGGCTTGTCTTCTATTTCGGCCATGAGAATGCCGATAAGCTGGTCACCATAGCTTGAGAATGTGTTGAATTTACTCTGGTCATTGCCTTTTAAAAACGAATGCAACTTCACCGCCACCACTATTTGTGCTCCTACTGCTGTGGCAGGTTCTGTCGGTAGATTGTTTCTCAAGCCACCATCTACGAAAAGCTTTCCGTCTGTTACTACTGGCCTATAGAGCAGTGGCACACTGCAGCTGGCTTGCACAGCTTTAGCTATATTGCCTTTGTCTAACCATACCGGTCTGGTATCACCTAAGTTAACTGTCAGTGCCGCGAATGGAGTTTTTAGTTGTTCAATTTTTTCTACGCCTGAGGGCAAGTTGCGCTCAACAAATTTGGCGATTGAATTGCCGCTGTAGAGGCCGATTGGCGGCTTGATAAAGACTAGACGCTTGAGTATGTATGGTGGTACACCAAGAGCGGCTTTGACCTTAAATGGAATGGGATAGAAGGCCTTTTTTAATTGGTTACTTAGAACCAACTCTTCAATATCTCTGGCAGAAACACCGGCACAGTAAAGGCTGCCTACGAGTGCACCGACGCTGCTGCCCACGAGAAAATCAACATGTATTTTTTCCCGTTCAAATACTTTTAATACACCTATGTGCGCAGCACCCCTGGCACCACCGCCCGCTAAAATTAGAGCTAATCTGGGATTTTTTACTTCACTAAGTAAATTGCCGGTTTCGACAGGCAAACCTGTTTGGTAAATAGACTGACCTTCGCCTGATGAGGGGAGAGTGTCAATAGCGACAGTGGGAGCCTTGGCTGGGGTTGCCGTTGCCGTGGGAGCTTGGGTTGCCGTTGCCGTGGTGGCTGGGGGTGGCGTTGCCGTGGCGGATTGGCCCGACGCTGGCAGGCTGTGGCAGCAGAATAGCCAACTATTTGAGACAATTGCCAGGGCTACTATACAGATACTGATTTTATCTGTCATAAATCGGCACAATCATTCGCAATGACCTTTTTCTGCTAGATTCTTATTTAGGTTTGAATAGACCTGATCGCTTCTAGTTTGTTCCATCTTTTGTCTTTACAAGGAGCACCAATGCCGACTGAGCCAGAGTCAAGCGCTGCGCCTATTGATTTGAGCCCCGAGCAAATTGCCCAGGTGCTGCGCTTGAAAGCTTTAGCTGATCAATGCTTCGGGCCGGTGGTGGTGGTAAGCCGTGGTAAGCGGCTCTCGTTTGTCGATCGCATTTCGGCTTTTCATGAAGGACAAAAATTACTAAGTAGCGATCGCGTATTGGCCTATGTCTTGCTTGAGTATCTCAGTGCATCAATCGCTGCTAGTAAAATACCGGTGGTGCTGGATGACGGTACAAGTTTTGAAGACGACGGCGCTGCAATAAATTTCATTGGCCAGTCAGAGCCGTCAATTGAGCGTGAGAGTGAGATTTTAGAGCTTATTCAAGCCAAACAAAAGAGTGCTCGACTTTATCAATATGGTGTTTCAATATTTAGAGGGACGGCAGCACCTAAAAACTTTTCTCAGGCCAAAGAGTTATGGCGCAAACGCGCTGAGCTTGGTGATCTAGAGTCGCAGTTTGTCATTGGCGATATTCTCTTTAACGACAAAGAATACGAAGAAGCTGTTAAGTGGTTAGAGATGGCTGCCGGTGTCGGTCATACCGATGCTACATTTGCTCTGGGGCTCTGTTATCTCGATGGCCTTGGAGTTGAACAAAACCTTGAGAGAGCTTCTGGCTGCGCCTTGCTGGCAGCAGAAAAAGGTCATGCTCACGCTCAATATACAATTGGCATCGCTGAAAAAGACCCTATAGAAAAGAGACGCTGGCTCGAAAAGAGTGCGGCTCAAGGTTTTGCTCCAGCCAAAAAGGCTCTAGCTGAAATGTAGAATTAGTGGTGATTGCTTTGTTTCATGGTGCTAACTAGTCGTATGCTGCCGTCTGTTTCGACACAAAAGATCCAGTTGGCTGTGGCTATATACTCCGGCAGCTGAGGTTGCCGTAATAGCACATGAAAGACATCGGTGTCTTCAGGCTCGTCTTCTATAATTGCTGAATGACAGCCCCCTTGAAGATGGGCATCGTTAGGCAAATCACCACGCTTTGGCCAGGGTAGCACTGAGCGGTGCATCTGCCTCGTTTCTAGTATTTTGTGGTCGCTGGTCGATACCAAGTAACGCACGTCACCACCGAGTAAATATACTCCGGGTTCGGGGGTGCCTGGAAATTGATAGACCCAATAGATATTTTTGTCGCTTTCGTTGGGAATGGCCGCATAATTCATCTGTGGCCCGGTGCTTTTCATTTTTGCTTTGCAGGCCGTAAGAGCCTGAGCTCGCTTGAAGAACTCGCCTCTGTCTAGTTTGAATATATCGTATGGCTTTATCTCTGCTGGCTTGTTTGGCCTGAGTGTTACTTCATAGGCAATGAGGAAACTCTCGCCATCGTCGCTCATAGTGCCGAAGGCGACATGCCAGAGATCGTGCTCGGGGAAGGCAACAAAGAGTTTGAAGTTTGCTGCGTTTTTGACTTGGGCTAACAGGGCGTCAGTTGCTTGCGAGCAGGCTTTGTCGTATTCGTATAGGTCTTTGCCTCTCTTGGTGATTTGACTTAGTTCGATTGCGCTGGGGGGCTTTACCGTCACACTGGCTACAGGCAGCTCTAGTTGGCTTTGGGCGCTGGCCTGTGGAGCTGACAAAGTCAGGGTAAAGCTCAAGCCCAAGGCCAAGCTTAGCCCCAAACTTAGCCCCAAACCTAGAGAGAATATAGATACACGCAATGTCGACGATGTTTTTGCTAGTTTGTTCATCTATGTCCTTTTGGATGCCTTAAATTCCAGTGTCGTGCACAATATAGAGGGACGCGAATGCACATTTAATCTAATAGCATGAACTTTTTTGTTTGGCTGAGCGTATATCAATATATGGACAAACATAGGAAACACTTGATTTACAAGGCTATCTATATTGGGCTACTGGCCAGTGTTTTGAGTGGCAGTGGCAGCTTCTGTGTTGCCCCGATTGCTGCAGCTCAGGTAGAAACATCAACTCGTACACGACTTGCTCGACCGGGCCTAGGTCAGCGCATTGAGATAGATTCTTCGCATCGTGAAAGTAATGGCACGGTTATTCCAGTTGATGTTCCGCCCTTAATTCCAGCAGCAATTCCAACAGTAATTCCTTCAATGCTTCCTGCCGATGGTCGCCCATTTGCCCTTGGTGTTGAACACAAACAGATCGTTCTTCCGGCCACTACCGCTGCTGCTACTATGAGCGGTTCGTCCTCAGTCAATTCTAATTCGATTGACCCTTTTCACTCCCAGTCAGGCATTTTCGATAAGCCTGTGACTTCAATGTTTGCTTTGCAAGATTCGCGCAATTTGCTCAACGGTGCAGTTCTCAAAGATGGCTTTAAGGGTCAGTCTCAAATACCGACTTTATCAGTGCAATTGCTTTCAAGCTTTGATCTGGAGCTAATAGTAGACTCGTCTTTATCGATGCGTCGGCGAGACTGTCCGAATTTCTTGTCGCGTTGGGAATGGTGCGGTATGCAAACTAAAGGGCTTTCGCGTGATTTGGCTCCCTTTGTTCCGAAAGGACTAACACTTACTTCTTTTGCTTCGGAATATCAGGTCTATCCTAATTCTAGTCCTAGTCGCATTAATGATTTGTTTGAAAACCCAGACTTCATGTGGGGCACCAAGCTGGCTGAGCCGCTGCAAGATCGGCTTGGTAATTTTTTTGCCAGACGGCGACCCGGTTCCAAGCCAATGCTTATTGCCGTGATTACCGATGGCGTACCCGCGCCTAAGTATGAGCCGATGCTGGTGGTGCAAACTCTGATTAATGCCACTAAGCGCATGCATGATGTTAACGAAGTGACCGTGGTCTTCTTGCAAATAGGTGGTTCTAACGAGAAGGGCAGACGTTTCTTGGGTGAGCTTGATTACAATTTGGTCAAGTATGGTGCGCGTTTTGATATTGTTCGCACCGTGTCATTTGAACATCTGCAAAAAGTTGGTTTGTCTCAAGCGCTAGTGCAGTCGGTGCAAGATTTTGCCCTGCAGAGTAAGAAGCGGGCAGGTGGTAGTGATAGGCTTGGCGAGTAGATTATCCTAGGGGTTTGAGTGTAGTCCCTGGTATTGTGCACTCGGCCGCAATAATGAAGTCTTTGACATTTGCTTGAAGAGACAATTATGCGCGTTTGACTACACTGTCTTTTTTCTTGTCCTGAAGTAGAGGCACCACTAGTGGTAGGGCGGTCTGGAACTGAAACTTATCATGCCGCTGGCTTATTTGCTTAAGCTCGTATTGCCTCAGCTAAAGCTCTTACCGTGAGAAAGGAGGAGTACAACTCTATCTCCATAAGTCTTTTCGGCAGTGTCAATTAGCGAGCTATGAATTCCCTGATCTGCCTGCGCCACTGCTCGCAATTGGCACTTTATCTAAAAGCACTTCTCTGACCAATTTTGCAGTCTCCGGAAATTTTTGTTCGATGTCTGCACACTGGCTTTGTCCCAGTACAGAGCTGAAGATCTCAGCAAAAGTTTCTTCCATTCCGAATTTGGATGTGCTCTGGATAAAATAGGTCAATCTGCTTCTGTCATCTGAGTTCAGTCGGGCATAGTCAGCCAAGTAAGTCTCCTTGAACCTTCGCGTGTTGGTTACACCTTTGAGGCAATGGTCAAGCGCGTGCCCTACTTCATGCGCAAGCATATAGAAAATATCGAGGTCAACTTTGACCCAGCTATTTCTTGATTTGTAGAATTCGCTTAAGACGATCAGCTTCAACTGTGGAATGAACAAAGCTGGCAGATGCTCATGGGTCGTGTGACCCGACCATCGCGGGGTAACCTGCAATAGGGCAGGCATAGCGTCAACTACCCGAGTCGATGCAACTATTCGATAACCCTTCGTTGCCAAAAGGTCCTGAACCGCTCTTGGTATTCTATCTCTCGCACATGCCACTGAGCCGACAAAGTTTTCGCTACAGAAGTCTGGGCCGGTGCACCTGAGCCTGAAGTCGAGCCTGCGAAGCGCAAATATCAACAAGCCGACTATGCCTACCAATGTCCAATGGGGCCAAAATGAAGCGTCGCCCCAGTGCAGGCCAAAGAAATCTAGAATGAATGGGAATCCTTCGCTATCCGGTAACCCCAGCGCGTTCAAAACGTAAGGACGCCAGAATGCCGTCACGTAAGCCAAAAGTTTTATCGCTGGCACCAGGCTTGTTGCAAGAGCCAGTGAAACAGAAACTTCGGAACCCCACCTGGTCCACAGCTCCAGATGGTCAATCGTGACAATTTGAAGAACTGGCACTGCGCTTTCCGACTGATTTATCACCGCAATGCTCCTAAATTCCGGCTCGGATGCTTCCCGCTGCTGGGTGATTACAAATCTCGCCTTCAACGCTCACTTGCCCCTTGCGACGAACGCTTATTCAGTCACTGTTAGAGTTTTTGCTGTCCTATAGAACACTCCGATCTATTCAAAATTAATTTTTTTGATGTGTCGATTGTATATCTATACCGAAGACTAGGCCGACCATGGCTCCACTCTTCAAAGCTTACAAAAACTATTTCGGGGCTTCCTTTGTCTACTTTGACCGAATAATCTCTAATATCGGCAGTGGGGTGCTTTTCTAAAAGATCTACTGTTGCCAGAAGCTGGGCGTTTTCTTCTTCAACAGTCAGCGCTATTTTGGCCTTGTCACAAGGCCAGATTTCTTCTTTATTCTTACCAAAAACAACCCTTTTAACACTAGCTGGTGCTGTTACTGTCACATCAAAAAATGGACCTGTCTTTAGTCCGTGTGAAATGAGTAACTTCGGAATCTCGACGAACAGAGTATCTTTTCGGAATTTTGTCCTAGGTTTGCCACACACGGTATAACTGCCATTCTGCATTCCGCGAATTCGAAATGATTTCGAGCCGTCTGATGCTGTATTTTCGATTAGCCCGAATAGTCTTGTGTCTAGCCTTTCTAGGGTGTAGCCCAAGCTGGGCAAAGCGATTGCACAAGCCAACACCGTTGCTAGTGGAATACAATAAGCAGTAACTTTAATATCTTGCCCCATTAGTCAGCCTGTTTTCTTAGCATAGGAGTAAGACATCCAGCCTTGGCCAAACTATGGTGCTGGCTCGCGGTCAAGAAGGAAGTCGGTGCTACCAAATTGACCTTGTAGATAAGCTGGCTTGCTGACATGTAATTCAAATCTTCGATTCACCTTGAAAAACTTTGATCAGTGCATCGGCTAGTTCGTCCATAAAATAATATTCGTGGGCGCCGCAATAGCGTTTCACTACGCCGCCGAATTGGCTTTTGAATTTAGAGAAGCGTCCGTAGGGGTGGCTCGGTGAGCAAAATTGATCAAAGCCATAGAGGTCGTATTGGGTGCAGCCAGCTGCTTTCGCTCGGCGAATTGCTTCCCATTGCAGAGCATAGCCGCTCATTAGGTTGCGCTTGTTGTTGCTGATACCACCATATAAATAAGTGCTAGTTTTATCGAAAGTAATTTGCACAAGACCACCTAATATTTCTCCTTCATGCTCAGCGATAAGAAGCTCAGCCAATTTGTTTGAAAGTAGAGTATGCGCCAACTCGACAAAGAATGCAGCCGGTTCAACTTGGAAGTGATCACGCCTGGCGGTGATATTTAAAATCGGGTAGAAACTATCAATCATTTCGCTAGGAATGCCACTGCGCACGGTGACACCTTTGCGCTGCGAGAGACGGGTGTTATAGCGCCCTTTGGTTTTCATCTGGGCCAAGATATCATCCAGGGAGCCAGTTAAATCAAGGCAGAGAGTCTCTTTAGGTACTAAGTCTATGGGGGAACGGCCGAATTCTGTGAGCAATTCTGGTGGTGACGGTTCTAGAAGAGGCTCTATTCTAAGGCCAATTAGACCTTCTTCTTTAGCTAGACGCTCACTGGTGCCAATCATTAGAGCGAGGCATTGTCTTGCCAGTTCTTCATTTCCCCATGGCAGAATTGGTCCATGGGGTGCCACTAAAAATCCAGGATTGTTTTCAGCGGCATAGTACAAAATACACCCAGCTACAAGTTCTTCGCCTTGGAAAATACCTAGGCGTCGATGCTTCAGCCCTTGATTTCGCTTAAACTGCGCCCATTCTATGCTTTGCATAAAACCGCTGGCACTGTTTTTCGCAACCAAGTTGTTCCATTGCCTAGAACTGGGCGTGCCTAGTTCTAGGCCTTCAAGAAAGCGAAGTTCAAGCGCGCAAGGATTGCCGTTCATAGTAGCTTTCCATTTATTTTCAGTCTAGCTTTGGAAATTAGCCAGTAGCTTGTTAACAGCCGCAGACTCAGCTGGCATGGCGTTAATTTCAGCTTGCACCGAAGCAACTCGTTTTTGCGCTTTGCTAATTTGAATACCAAGTCGTCTGATGGCTTCAGCTCTCGGTATTTCCTTAGTGCCGAACTGCACCATATCTTGGCCTTGACCCTGATCCGGAGTCTGAGTTTTACTCTGGCCTTGACTCTGTAGATTGTTCAAGCGGTTGGTCATTTTGTCTATATGACCTTGAGCTTCTTGCATTTCTTGATTGAGACTATCTAAATGCGAGCTGCTGTCTTTGGCTAGACTGGCTAGGTAAGCGGCGATGATTGGCGTTAGTTGCGTAGGATATGGTTCCTTTAGTTTGGTCACACCTTGATCGCTATACCAGTGATGACCGTCGGTATAGACAATCTGGCCATCAGCTTTCTTCATGATCACAAACTTACCACTGGCGTCTGCCCAGGCGCTGCTGAACAGTTCAAAGGCGCCGGCCACTGGTGGGTCTTGTTGCTCTGGTGGCCGCTCTTGCGGGTCAGAGAAGTTCTGTTCAGCTTTTTCTAAAAGCATGGCTGTGTTCTGCATGTTTTGCACTTCGGATGCATCTCTTTGACCGTTGAAGCCATTGCCTTGATCGCTGTTAGTATCATCAGAATTGCTGCCATCAGAACTATTGCCATCACCATTGTTACTGCCTTGTGAGGCGCGCCTCAGGCCGTTGGCTTGTTGTTTTAGTTCAGAAGAAATATGCCAGATCAAAGTAGGATTGTTAAAGAGGGAAATTATTGTCTTTCCACTCTGTTGATCAATGAGATCAGAGCTATTTGCTGATACTCGCAAATAGGCAGTGTCAGATATTGGCATAACTGTTACGCCAGTTTGCAAGACATCTACATCCGGGCCTAGTCTGTATGCCGATTGCAGCAAATTGCTGCTGACCGATGTGGTGGCACTATCGCTATTGCTGTTGGCCAAAGACGAATAGTTGGCTGGCGCCGACGTATTGTAATTGCGAATATTTTGGTTTGAATTATTGTAATTATATTGCCTAGATGGATATTGGTTGCCTTGGCTGTCGACTGTTTGATTGTTGCTGCCGAAGTTTAGATTGATAAATCCAGGACCGGTGGCGTAGTTGAGAGGGTTGTACCAGCCGAGGCCACCGCCCCAGCCACCCCAACCGCCGCCCCAGCCGCCACCCCAGCCATGATATCCCCAATGGTTCCAATGGTCGGCTCTGGCCCAACCGCCCCAGTGACCGCGGTCTCTGCCCCAGCCGCCATTCCAGCCTCTGTTGCCACGGTCGAATCCACGACCAGCTCGGTCTCCTCTGTCTCCCCTGTCACCGCGGCCGTCACCCCTGTCTCCACCGCGACCGCCGTCACCTCTTCCACCTTCATGACCGCCGCCTGCATGACCACCGCCTTCATGACCTCCTCCGTGCCCGCCTCCGCCTTTACCGTAGGCTGAATCAGGGAAGATGAAGTTGGCGAGAATGACTATAACAGCCAGGGTGGTGATCACTCGTTTGCCAAGATTGAGAAGTGATTCCCAATCGCCGCTCCAGTCGACTAATTTTTCTTTCAGTAAATTCAGTTCGTTGACTATGCGCAGTGGCAGTTCTGAGGCGCGTTTGAGTAGTGTGTCCACTAGCACTTTTAGGTCTAGTGCTTCAAGGAAAGTACCAGGGTCAACGATAAACCGAGATAACAACAGTCGGGTTTTTTGCGGCTGTAAGCCAGGCATCAAGCTGATTACATCTTCAAATAATTCTTGCTCTTTAGCGCTTCTATCGCCGCTGGCAATTACCTGCGGCATGCACTCATAATTTGCAGTTAGGGCATTCCACGGAGTGGCTTCTTCTGTCGGTAAGTTCGAGTTGGAGAAGGGCTTATCAGTTTCTAGATAAGTGATAAAAATCGAGGAACCGTTTTCTTCTGGCTGTGATACCGCCTGTAGTTTGTCGAAGTTAGTGGGGAATAGAAATAGGCTTTCAAAGCCAGCCAACTCTTGCGCCTGTATGCCTTGCTCGCTTGAAGTCGCTAGCAAAAAGCCCCAGTCGCAGCCGTAACCTAAATCGCTGAATGAGGGTATGCTGACGCGATAAGGGCGGCTGTCGAAGCCAGCGGCGCGGGTGCTATTGAAGATACTCCAATAGGCATTGGGTGTGTTCGATGGTGATACGCCGTTAGTGGCAAGCACTGCACCTGGTGCCATAATCGCGGCAAGCGAGCGGTACCACTCTACGCTGTGAAATTTTGCTTCGGCTGCGTCTTTGGCCACAGTCAAGTCGACAATGACTAAGTCGTATTTTTGACCTGATTTTTGATATTCTTCTACAAAATGCCAGGCGTCAGTGACGTGAACGGTTGTACGTGGATCGGTCAAGCTGTTGGCGTTAAGTTGTGCAAATTCGCTTCTAGCTAGGCTGAGAACTTCTGGGTCGTAGTCAACCAAATCAATGCTGCCAACTTTTGCCGATTTGAGCAGCTCCCGGGCCGTTAAGCCGTCGCCACCGCCAATAATGAGGGCTTTCAAGGTCTTTGGGTCTGTTAATTGTGTGCCTTCTGTCAAGCGCTTCTCTGCTAACTTGAGCGCTGGTTGGGCCAAACCCTCGTGATAAATTTTTTCGTCACGTTGGTCAAATTGCAGATCTCCGTCGATAAATAGGGTGACAGTACCATCTGGACGGCGGCTGACGAAGGTTGACATGCGTTTCAATCTCTCACTGTTGGAAGCTTAGTTAATTTAGCCCAATGACATGAAAGCAACATTAAAGAAGAGCTTTTAATATAGCTGCTGCTGACATGGTTTATACTCTCTTGACGACTTTGGCGCTGGCTGACCAAGTGCTTCTTCTGTCTTGTTTTGGAGATTCATGAGTTCTTTTAATATTATTTTGCTAGGCAGCCTACTGCTAGCCTCAATCCTTCCAGTTTGGGCTGGAGAGACTGAGAGCAATCAACCTGCCGCTACCGAGCCAGTTGCTCCCGTTGCCCTTAGCATCAAGAAGACCTTGAGCAAGGCCAAGGCGACCAAATTAGTTGAGCAAGCGGACGAAAAAAGCAAGGTCGCAAAAGAGAAAATTCCATTTTACTTTAACCCGTTCAAGCGCATTGCTCACGACAGCAAAGTGATTTTGACTCCTTTGATAGAGAATGTCGGAGCGCCGCTGAAGGCGACAGAGGATAATTTGAAGGCGCTGCAGAGTCCTTTGCGCAATCTGGAACAACCATTGACTGGTATCCAAACTTCTGTCGGTGAATTGAAAGCACCACTAGAAGATTTGCAAAAGCCGATGGTGGAAATCAAGCAACCTATCGTCGAATTGCGCAAACCAATTGGTGCTTTGAAGCAACCGATTGCCGATTTGCGTAAGCCATTAACAGATCTGTCAAAGCCAATTCATGAATTGAATGTGCCAATTGATCATTTGCAGCGCAGTATGAATTCGCTGCCCAAGCCAATCGAGAGCTTAGTTCAACCCCTAGACCAACTGAGAAAACCCCTTGATGGTATTGCTGCACCGCTGACCAACCTTGAGCCTAGTGTGCGCAATTTGGCGCCACCGGTAAATCAATTGTCAGGTTCTGTCGACGTCTTGCAAGCACAAGTGGCATCGCTGGCCGGTGAGATGAAAGTATTGCGGCAATCGCTGCTAAATATCTGCGTTTATATCAGCTTGGCGATTGTCCTCGGTTGTGCCATGATTTCTGGCACTCTAATATGGCTGATTACACACTTTGCTAGAAGCTATGATTTGACTCCTACGCAGGCCGGACGCTATGTCGCCAATGCGGACGAAGTGATACGAAAGTAGCTTTCACACACACTCTCTCACTCTCACTCTCACTCAAACACTATCGGCGACCCGCACTACATGCACAGGATGGTTATGTTTGGCGTTAACTTTGGTGTTATGAATTTGTTTTGAGGTAGTCTTTGACTTGGTTTGGGCTGCTGTTAGTTTGGTGGATTTTTTCGCGGAGGCAATTATAGGCTTTGTATTTACACTAGCATCAGCTTGGATGGAGCTGGCTTCTGCAGGCCGCCCATCACCGAAATAAATATTCCTGAAATCGCTACGAAAGCCTGAGACAGCTTTAAGTAGATCATGATTGCTGTGCAGTACTCCGTGAACAACCACTAAGCCAGCAATAACGAGAATAGCCACAAGACCAATTGAGTTAGAGACAATGTCATTGTCTTCATCTAGCAGCCACCAGTCTCCAGCCTTAGGCATTTTGCCAGTGAGTTGATCACAGACATCATTGCCAATGGTCAAAATCAGGCTGAAGAAGACAATAACTATTGTAAGTACAAGACAGCTATCGGGCCAATTACAACATATTGCAAGGACGCCAAAGAGCAGGGCACCAGTCATAAGCAGAGAACCTAGACAAAAGTATTGGCGATATCTTCCTCTCATTAGTCTGTCGCCAACGATGGCACCAATCCCCCCGGTAATAATAAACAGGACAGTTAGGTAAAGTTGTGACATAACCAACTCCGTTGTACTAATGCACCGATTATATCGTCCCTCTTGACAACACCCTGGGAATTAAGCTGGTATTTAGAATTGCCTGCTTTAGCTGCCCGGCAATCGGTTAAAGTACCTCTATGCCTGCAGCAAAGATGCAAAAGGAACTTTTGAGAATGAAATTTGGCTGGCCTGAGTTTGAGCGGAGCAAGTCTGATCACTCTAAGTTTGATCATTCTAAGTTTGATCATTCTAAGTTTGATCATTCTAAGTTTGAGCGCACTAATATTGATCAGGCTTTATTGGCGTTTTTGCTCTGTGTTTCGATTGCTATTGGAGTGCCATCAGCATCGGCCTTTATGACGTTTCCTGCTGGTAACAATATCCATCGAGCTATCTTAGAGGAAGGCTTGAAGCCGTTTAAGCTCAGCAAGGCCAGTCTTGGATTTATGGCAAAAGGAATGGATAGTCAGGATAATCCATTCTCAAATAAGTGGAAAATACCTGAACACCATGCTTGTGACAACAAGATCAAAGGTGCCTTTCTCTACATAGATGAACAAACTAGCAAGGCTGTTGATTTGGCTGGTCGGGCAGATAGTGATGCTGGTGCTTGTCGTCTGGCTCTTTATGCTCTAGGCGAGGCTATGCACACTGTTCACGATTTTTACTCACATGCTAATTATGTAGAATGGCTGCTTTCTCAAGACAAGCCAATGGAGCCCATTGATCGCAGCGTTGGTAGTAAGATTCCTGAATCTATTCGCACTTGTTACTATTACTATGAGAGCAACCTCAAGCAAGAGCCATTTTTAAGTCATAAAGACAATGTTCGCAGACTGCGGGCTCAGCACCCAGAGCTGACTTTTCGCAGCGAAGCTGAGTATACTGCTCGTAAGCAATCGGAAGATCGGCAATCTGCTTTAGACTACGCTCTCAGGCCTGGTCAACTATTGCATATGGAGCTTAATAAGGATAGCGTAAAGCAGCTTGAGGGGCAGGTAATGGTCGGTCGTGAGGGCAAAACGTTTTTTGATCTTGCTCGTGAGATTGCGGTCAAAGACACGACGAAACAGTGGCAGATTTTTGAGCAACAAATTAAAGCTAAATATGGTGAAAGGGCTTCAGCTATAATGGTGGCCTTGGAGAATGCCTCTTGAAAAAAACTCTTACTCTAGTTCCTATTGCCGTGCTTGCTGTACTTGCCGGGCTTGTCATACTTACTCCGACAGCGCTAGCTGTCGCCCCTGGGCCAAAGCCAGAGTCAGGGCGAAAGCCGGCTGTTGATAGTCAATCGCCTGTTTCTACTCCTGTGGCCACTCCTATCGCCGCTCCTATCGCTGATAAGTGGGCATTGATTGTTGGCATAAGTAAGTTCAACGATGAGAAAATCAATCTTAAGTTTGCTGCCAAAGATGCCACTGATTTTGCAAATTTTTTGATCAAGCGTGAGAATTTTTCGCCAGATCATGTACTGCTTTTAACTGATGACAAAGCTACTCGTAAAAACATTCTTGAGTCACTGGGCAGCAAGTGGCTGCCCAGGCTTGCTATGCCGTCTGATCTTGTCGTGCTTTACTTCTCTACCCATGGCAGCCCTTCTGATATTGATGAGGGTGGTGTCAATTATCTGATTGCCCACGATACTGAAGTCGATAATCTTTACGCTACTGGTATTCCAATGCAAGATCTGGTGCATATGATTAAGGGCCGCGTGCATTCAGATCGAATTGTTATCTTCTTAGATGCTTGTCATAGTGGTGCCACTGCAGCTGATGGCAAAGGCATAGTGCGGGTAAGCAATATTGATGCTGATGAAGTAGTCCAAGGCACAGGACAATTGGTAATTTCTTCTAGTGCACCCAACGAGCGATCATGGGAATCAAAGAATGATACTAATGGCGTTTTTACCAAGCATTTGATCGCCGCACTTTCAAAAGATGGTGCAGCAACAACACTAGGTAATGCTTTTGCCGTTTTAAAGCAAGATGTACAAGCTGAAGTGCTGAGAGATCGGGCACAGTTGCAGACACCGGTGTTGCGCAGTAAGTGGCAAGGTGCTGATTTGGCTCTGGCTCTTCCTCCCACTAAGCCTAGGCAATCACTAATCTTCGAGCCTAGTAGCGATGACCAGCCAGCTGGTGCCAATGCATCGAAAAAGACTGAGGCTACCGCTTCTGTTGGCGCTTCATCAGCCGCTTCCGGAGGCGCTGGAGACTTGACTGCCTTTCGCAAAGGTGTTGATGGGCAGTGGGATTCCAACTGGGGTAAAGTTACCCTTGTTCATGGTGCCATAGTGGACGATAAACCGGTCAAAGTTACTGGCTATTGGATTCAAGATGCAGACAAGAACAGAGGGGTGTTTCGCTCTGGCACGTTCGACCCCAAAACTGGTTTGCTTAAGTTGACTTACTGGCAGAATTGGAATTTGATGCTGGGTAAGGCTAACTTCAAAATGAGCGCAGATGGCAAGCGTATGGAAGGCTCGTGGAAGCACTTTGGCATTGCCGGTGACCCTTGGATTATCTGGCGGCCTTAGATTTTTAGATTTAGTTGCGCGAATATATTTCAAGATATTCTTTGTGGTTGGCGTCCCAGCTTCCTGTCAATCCAGTGTGTAGGAGTTTCCATTCTTTGGCAATCTTCTTGTAAAAAGCCTTGCTAGCGCAGCAAGTTTTTTCGCCAATCACAATAATCTTCTGACCCTTGTATTCAGTTAGTGCTTTGAAAGCCATTGTGTTTTGCGGCGGCCAGCACATCAGTAGGGTGTAGTCTGTATAGTTGACTACCGAGCTACTGTCGCCTTTTTCAATGCGCGTCCAACTCTTGCCGTTGGTTGTCGGCAGGCCAACAATGCTGGTGCTGAAGAACCAATTCTTTCCTTCTTCTACCGGAAAGGCATCAAGAGCAATTGTCTCAACGCCCATTTGTTGCAAGAGCCAAGCGTTGTAACCGTTGCCAGCACCTAGTTCTACCAGGGGGCCGTGGGCGGCAATGAGATCGAGAATTTGTTTTGAGAGTACTGAATACGAATACTTTTCTCTCAACGACTCGAAGAAAATTTCTTCAATAGCTTTGGCGTTGTAAAACGGTAGAAGTGAATGCATCTTAATTGATGCTTTCTTGATTTGGTCTAAATCGGCTAGATTAGCCAGTTCTACGATTTGTTTGGCTGACTCTTTTGTGTTGGCTGAGCGCAGGTCAACCAGTTTGGAATAGATATCCCAATATGGATGTTGCAGATCTTCAGGCATTTATTTGGCTTTTCCTTTGACAGTGCCAGAAACTTTCGAAACTCCAAGAGTTGGGCTGGCTAGTTTGCCGCCAGCCAACAGCGCTTTATGCTGAGTGTTCAGTAGAGACAATTCGGTCTTTAGTGACTCAAATTCGCCAGCTAAGTTGCGCTCTGCTTCTACAACTTTGCTGCGCTTGAGAAGCTCGCCATCGGCATTGGCATTCTCGCGTTTGGCGTTGGCTAGACGGCCTTCAGCGTTAGACAGATCTAGCTCGGCCCGCGCGAGCCTTTCTTGGTCGGCCTGCATCTGATGAGCAAGTTTGGCATTTTCCGCCTGAGAGATCATCATGTTGGGGCAAAGATGCGGTGGCGGTATTGGTGGCAGGTGATATTGATCAACGTGCATGGTGTATTTTTTAGCGTGCTCTTTGTATTGTTTTTCTGCTTCTTTGCAGTGGCCAATGTCGCGCTCAACTTGATCAAGGTGAGCCCTGTAAAGGTTGACGTGATCTCTAAAGGCATTAAGGTCGCTTTTGTATTGATCAACATGAGCAGCCGTCATCTTAGTTAACTTATTGGCACCACCGGTGAGGCCACGGGCATTGCGAATTGCATCGCGCATATTGACTGTTGATTGTGAGGCGTTCAGTCTAAAGTCTTTACCCTCGGCAATCAGTTCGCGGGCTGATTCTACTCTTCCTGGTTGGGTGCAGAGTTCATCAGGGATGGTTTTTGGTTTGCCGGGGCTAGCATTGGCTTGAGGGGCAAGTGCTGAGCCTAAGGTCAAGCACGAGCCTACGGTCAAAGACGAGAAAATTAAAGCAGCAAGGGCCACTCGATTGACTCTGATTGATTTGCTTGCCATCTTATTTTCCTGGATGTTAGCGGAGTTTATGCGCTTTGGCGGCCAACTCAACTGGAGCATCATCGGCCACTGGGCCATCGTTCCAGCTCGGAGTATCGTTGCCATAATAGCGCACATAGAGGTTTGTACCCAGTGCGCGTAATTTGGCATTGCCTGGTCTTACCGGCTGCATCATCTGTGCTTTGAGATCAGCGGCACTTTGGGCGACAAAGGCGGCTTTGCGTGCTGCTTCCGCGCGAATTTTAGTGGCCTGAACGGCGGCATCGTTGCGCACATAGTTATTTCGTATATTGGCTAAATTAGATTGTTCGCGATCGTCGTATCCTTGATAACCGCGCCTGCCTAAATAGTTGACACTAGTATTGCTTTCTTGGGCAATACGGCGCAATTGAATGTTAGCCAAGTCGGTACGCCAGCGCGACCATCTTTGGCCTTCAGCGGCATGGATACTGCTCAGATCACTTGACTGTTTGTTGATGAGCTTGAGGGTGCGCTCGACAATCAGTTGAGAATCTTGAGGCTGTGTGCGTATTGTGGCATCACGTCTAGCTAAGCCCATTAGCTTTGCTTTGCCATAGCGACCATATTGGCCGAAAGGATCTACTTCAAAACCCGCCCGGTAGGCTTCTTTGGCGCCTTCGTAGTCTTTTAGCTTGACTAAGATATCGCCAAGGTAGGCATAGGCTGGTGAGTAGCGGGGATTAAGGTTAATAACTCTGAGAAAGGCGTCAGCGGCGGCGTGATAGCGCTTCTGCTTGAGTTCTTGGGCTGCTAGAGCATAGGCTTTGTTAAAAGTGAGCTTAACGGGCTTTTCGGCTTTGGCTGATTTCGCTGCTGTTATTGCCGCAAGTTCAGCTGCGGCAGCTTTGGCTTGGTCGTCTACCTTTTTCTGCGCTAAGGCCGCTACGATTTGTTCAATGTTGGCGACACGACTGTTGCTATCGATTGACTCGTTTGATTGGCCAAAAACCAAATATTCAAGGCGACGGAGCCTTTTCTCTTCTTTTTCACTGGCAAAGCTATGGCCGAAGTAGTGTTCTTCGAGTTTGCTCAGTTTATCGCCGTTTGTTAACGATGAAGCTAAAGGCGAGCTTGAAGCATTGCTTGAAGCACTAATCGGCACAGCAAGCATTGAAACAGTTTCGCCCCAAGCTGCCGTGCCACTGAGAACTGTCAGTGAAATACAGGCTGCTAGAACTGAGCAAAAACGCGTATTAATCTTCATCGTAGCTATTAATGGGGATGTCCTATTATACATGTAAACTAGCGTTGTCAAGCGTTCTTGTTTTTAGCTCTAGGGCCTCGGTCAGCGAATCGCTAGTCTAGGCCGTCAATAGGGGTATTTCGCGAAGATCGCAGGTCAGCCATAATTACTTGCAAATGCTTGCAATCCAAGTTGTGAGGCTTGATAATTTTTATACTTACTAGCGAGTGTTATCTTTTGCCTCTCCAAAATAGATTTCAAAGGGATAAATTCCTTTGTCTACCTGATCTAAATTGTTTACTCGGTCTCTCCCTTTCAATTTGCATCATGCTGCCAGCGGCGGCACAATCAATAGCGGAGACAAAACATCCGGGAAGGCACCTGGCGAAGCATGAGACAAAACATTTAGAGAAGAATTCAGGCAATCATGAGAAATCTCAGAGCAAATTGATACAAAGCCCACTGTTGGCAGCAATGCGCGTTGAACTTGATCGCTCATTTGCCAATCTGAAAAATGCTGGAGAGGCACCACTTTACTTTCTTTCTTATTCTCTCTATGACGTCGAGTCACTGACTGTGCAGGCTGATTATGGCGCTTTGTATTCGCAAGAAAACAACGACCATTCACGCAGTCTTGATATCGATTTGCGGGTGGGCAGCCCTAAAGTTGACAGCAGTCATAAGCTCAGAGACAACGATCTTGGGCTTGACTCTATGGATTTTGGTAGCGGCGGACCAGCTTTTCCTCTTGGTGATGATCAAGCCGCAATCCGCACAGCTCTGTGGCAGCGCACTGATTCAGCTTTTAAAAAAGCCCAGAAGAAGTTTCGGAAAGTCGTAACTAATAAGGGTGTCAAAGTCGAAGAAGATGATACTTCTGACGATTTTTCTCTAGAAAAACCTCACTCTGAAACTTTACCCTCTAGTTCCTTCTCTCCTGATCGAAGCGCCTGGGAAGAGCGTGTGCGACGTTTGTCCGCTCTCTATAAACTTTATCCGGCAGTGCAAGACTCTAATATTTCTTTCTCAGCTTCCAAAACCAAACACTATTTGGTCAATAGTGAAGGCACTAATATTGTCGATGAGCGCATTCAATATAGAATTTCTTCTACTGTAACTGCCACCGCCAGCGATGGTATGAAGCTTTGGCTTTTTGATGGTGTAGAGGCAAGCAACCCAGGTGAAATACCAGATGACGCTGCTTTAGAAAAAATGGTGCGCAAACTGGCTGAAGACTTGACTAGTCTGAAGGCCGCTCAAAGGGCCGAACCATACGCTGGCCCTGCGATTTTGCGAGCCAAGGCAGCTGGTGTATTCTTCCATGAAATTTTTGGCCATAGAATTGAAGGCCACAGACAAAAAGATGAATCAGAGGGCCGCACCTTCACTAAAAAAGTCGGTCAACTAATTATGCCTCCATTCGTTTCTGTGATGGATGACCCTACGCGGCAGCGCTTTGGCACTAAGCCTTTGAATGGTTATTATAAATACGACGATGAAGGCGTGCCGGCTGAGAAAGTAGTATTGGTCGACCAAGGCATACTCAAAAACTTTTTGATGGCCCGTTCTCCTATTAAAGGTTTTTCTCGTTCGAATGGTCACGGTCGCTCCTCAAGAGGGCATGCCGTGGTGGCGCGCCAAGGCAACCTAATTGTCGACTCTTCTAAAAGAGTACCAATGGCCGAGCTAAGGCAGATGCTTGTGGCTGAAGCGAAGAAGCAAGGAAAGCCCTACGGTTTGTTATTTGATGAGATTGCTGGTGGCTTTACTATGACTCAAACATTTATGCCGCAGTCATTTAAGTTGCTCCCACTAAGAGTCTGGAAAGTATTTACAGATGGCCGACCCGACGAGCTTTTGCGCGGTGTTGACTTAGTTGGCACGCCACTCTCGTCTCTAGAGCGCATAGTTTGCGCTGGCGATGATGATGATACTTTTAATGGCACTTGTGGTGCCGAGTCAGGTTGGGTGCCAGTATCTGCCACTTCTCCTAGTTTGTTGGTTGGTAATATCGAGGTCGAGTTACAGTCAAAAGCGCAAGAGAAGCCGCCGCTCTTACCCGCCCCTCTCTTTGATAAGGAGGAGGCAAAATAATGAAGTTCAAAATACAGACTAGAATCTCCATGCAAACTAAGTCACTATTGCTGGCTGTTTCGCTAGGACTTTCAGTATTTGCCATGGCTCCGCTTTGTGCTTACGCTGCAGATAGAGATGAAGAGGATGTGGTTGGTCGTGCTTTAAAAGATGAAATGAAACGCAGTATCAGTCGGTTGCGTCTCGATCAGTATAAGGGCCCATATTTTGGTTCTTATTGTCTCGATCAATTTGATACTCATCACGTAGCTGCTTCCTTTGGTGCTCTCAATTCTGATTACCGCTCACGTACTCGTAGCTTATCTGTGGTGATGCGCGAAGGCGACTATGCTCTCGATAGCTCGGGCATGGGCTCTGGTGGTGCGCTGTCAGCTCTATTCGGCAATTTGCCCAGCGGCAGCTCAATAACCTGTGATGATAACTATGATGCCATTCGTCATGAGGCCTGGCTAAAAACAGATGAAGCCTACAAAAGAGCAATTGAAGATCTAGCTGCTAAGAAAGCATACTTAGTTGAGAACAATGTCAAAGACTTGCCCGAGTCAATGTCTAGAGAAGAGCCTGTAGTAATCGTCGGCGAGACTTGCCGCCTAGTAGGCGACGACAAAAAGGTAAGCGAGCTTGTTGCTCATTTGTCCTCAATATTTCGCAAGTACCCGCAAGTGCAAAAGTCATTTGTCAAACTAGACGAAGATGCTGTTACCCGTTGGTTTGTCAATAGTGAGGGCTTCTACCATCGCCTGCCTCACACTGAGTGTCGCTTGGTTATAGCGGCCAGTGGCCAAAGTGCTGATGGTTCGGTGGTTGCTGATGCTCAGTCTATTACCGCCTTAAACAGCGAGGGGCTGCCTTCTGCTGCTGAGCTAGAAGTGCAGGTAAACAAATTGGCAGAGCGAGTAACTAAGCTAATCGCGGCTCCTGAAATAGAGGAATACCACGGCCCGATTTTGTTTGAAGGTGAAGCGGCCTCAACGTTCTTTGCCGATATTTTGCAACCGCACCTAGGCTACAAAGCTGCTCCGCTTAGCAAATTTGGTGCGATGGAAGGGTCGAGTGCAAATCCATTTGCTGAGAAAATTGGTACGCGGGTACTACCTGCTTTCATTTCAGTAGTGGATGATCCGTTGAGTAAGAAATTTGGCAATACCAACATTCTTACCAGCTATCTTGTTGATGATGATGGTGTCAAAGCTGAGAGAATTACTCTAATTGATAAGGGCATACTGAAAGTTTTCGCCATGAGTCGCGTGCCATCAAAGACTGTAAAACATAGCAATGGTCATGGTAATGCTGGCAGCGGCGCTGCTCAAAACCTTTATATACGTTCTGATATGAAATTGACGCCAGCACAATTGAGAGAGCGTTTAATTGTTCTTGGCAAAGAAGAAGGCTTGAAAGAAGTTTTGATTGTTCGGCGCTTGGCTAACTCTATTAGTGGTGCCCTTTCGCCCCAGTCACTTTTGTCGAGCATGCTTGGTTTGTTTGGCAAATCGTCTGAGGTGAAGCTTTCTGGGCCGGTAGAGATAGTGCGGGTTTCTGTTGCCGACGGCCATGAAGAGTTGGTGCGCGGCGGCCAATTTGGCAACTTAAGCATGCGCGTATTGCGTGACATTGAAGCCACCGGCGACGATACTAAGGCTTACGCCACCAGCTCAGCTGCTGCCGGGGCTCTGGGATCGCTCTCTAGCGGTTCCACTTGCACGATTGTGACGCCCTCAATATTGGTGAAAGAAGTTGAATTGCAAAAGCCGTCGAAGCAAACTGACTTGCTTCCGATCTTGAAAAATCCATATTTTGAGCAAAAGTAAATTGCTTATCGGTTAAGGATGCCCTTCCCATGACTCATGCCTTTCTGCGTGCAGGCGTTGGTCGAATTGACTGCTCTGCAAGAATGGCTGCTCGCTTTCTAGCCAGCTTTGATCTGTGGTTGCGCGTTGATGCGCTGGCCCCGGAATAGCAATTAGTGCCCGTCCATTTGAAAACGAGCCGGCCTGCCAGTATTTTGGTTTGATCGCTAACTTGCCAGTCCTATCAATATAGCCATATTTTCCATTGATCTTGACAGCAGCCAGACCCTCAGAAAATGACCTTGCGTCCTCGAATCTTGGCGGGCAGATAATCTTGCCCGTTTGATCAATGAAGCCCCATTTCTCTGAAATCTTAACTGCTGCGCGACCAAGTGAAAACGAACCGACTTGATCAAATTTTGCTGGTATCACAACCGTTCCCGATGGATTAATAAAGCCCCATCTTGCAGGCCAGTCTTTGCCGGGGTCCCAGATATACTTCTCTTTTCTAGCCCGCACTTCCGCTGGTGACAGCGTAAAGCCAAATCCCGCCTTACCCTCTTTGAATGGCAGGGCTAAGTCAAAGTTTGGTTTTATTACGAATTTTCCTTCATGATTTATGTAGCCAAACTTAGCTGGTATAGCTTTCGCGTCTTTACTTGGAAAATCGAATGGTGCGGCTACTTGCATTGTCTTCTCTGGTCGAGGTGAGAATTTGACTGCGGCAAGACTTTCTGAAAAGGAGCTGGCTTCTTGAAATTGATGCGGAATTCGCAGCACCCCTTTGTGGTCGACATAACCGCAGTTGCCGAAATCTCTATCATCGACTGCTGCCAGCCCTTCAGAAAATAACTTTGCTATTTCGCTATTGGATGGACCACCGGCGCATGGCATCGGAAAAGCTTCTACCCCTTGTCGATTGACGAAGCGCCAGTCGAAATCTGAGCCGCAAAGAAGTGCGAAGCTTTCGCTAAAACGTTTTGGGTACCTAACGAGCTCTCCATGCATATCCAACGCTGGGAAGGTTGGAGCGATGATGAACTTCCCACTCTTGTCAATAAAACCCCACTTGTCTCCTATTTGAGCCGCTGCAAGACCTTCTGAAAATGGACAGGCATTGTCGTATTTTGGAGATAATATCCAGTCTCCGCGGTCATTGATAAATCCCCATTTTGTTCCGCTTTGAACAGCACAGAGTCCTTCCGAAAAGTTTCTAGCGCCTGTAAATTTTGGGGCAATTGCCTGATGACCGAACCGATTTATAAATCCACAATGTAAATCACCATTTGCTAGCAGAATTTTGTTTTTTTCATCTAACGACGCACTAACTGCAGCGGCAGCTAATCCTTCGTGAAATGTGCCAGCATCGAAGAAAGTTGGTGGTATTAAAAATTTTCCGGTGGTATCGATGTATCCGTAAAGCCCATCAACCCTTACGAATGCAATGCCGTCCGAAAATTGTTCTTGAACGAATTCAAAATTCGCTGGTATCACTATGCGACCCTGAGTGTTTATGTAGCCCCATTTTCCAGACCGTGTTTGAACAGCGGCCAAGCCTTCAGCAAAAGCATGTACCCAACAATAGTCACCCCAAATCTGCTTGCCGTCTGCATCAATGAAGCCCCATTCATCGGACGCCGAACCACTCTTATCTCGGTTTACAATGCCAAATCCGTTTTCGAAAGGCCAAGCACATTCAAAATATTGGTTGCCAATTAGTGTTCCATCCTTTTTGATGAAACCGCTCTTTTGGGCATTGGGTTGGAGCTTGCTGTTCCAGCTATCTACAGATGCAATGCCATCTTTGAAATTGTTTGCGGTGTAGAATCGGGGTGGAATAACGAGATGACCTTGTTCGTTGATGAAACCCCAGGCGTTCAAGTTTCTATCGCTGGCTAGCGGCCCTGCTGATTTGTCAATCGTAAATCGATTTGAATCTGTTGATTTCGTGTTTTCTGAGTCTATTTTGACCAGAAGTTCTGGAGGAAACTTACACATGGCAAGCCCGTCAACGAATGGTTCAAGTTTCACTTGACTGGCGTGGGCAACGAAGCTAGTTCCATTTACATCATAGATATCGCCCTTAAATATTTTCTTTCCAGCTTCTGCTTTTTCAAGTGCCTCTTTTGCCCAGCGGGCATTTTGAATCTCGCTAAAGAACTGTATGGAAGGGGTTTCTTGATCTAATGCTTTACCGGTCCTGTCGACATGAAAGCAGTTGCCATTAAGTCTTACTACTGCAGAGCCATTTTTGAATCCTTCAACAATATCAAAGCGAGGTGGGATGACAAACTTGCCGCTCTTGTCGATAAAGCCCCAATGTCTGCGTCGTTGAAGATGCGACGCTATTTCAGATTGCACGCCATGATTCTCAAACTTTGATCGATGAAACCCGTCTTCATCCGCTTGGCAAGGCGTAATCCCAATTGTATTTAAAATGACAAGAGAAATGCATAATTTTAGAAAGAGCATGTGTGCCAACCTCTTGCCTTGCATCTGCCAATTCTCGCTTTCTTTATTCACCGGCTGCAGTCATAGCACCACCAAGAAGCTTGAGATTGAGACTGCCGCCACTGAAGAGCATATCTTCAAGGGCCAGGGTTATGTGCTCTTCTTGTAATACATCTTTGCCGCCAGCTTGAAGAACATGTTGCGCAGAGCGGCGCATAAGCTCTTTGATAAATGCTGGGCTAGCATGGTCGGTTTTCTTTACGATCATGTCTGACAGCTTGTCTCCAATACTCAAACCACGCCCGTATAGTTTGACTAACTTTCGCCTTCCCTCTTCATCAGGCAACGGAAATTCAATTGATTGATCGATTCGACCAGGGCGCGACGATAGTGCTGTTTCTAGTTGTTCTGGTCTATTTGTTGTGAGAACAAACAAAATCTCCGCATCTTCTCGAAGGCCATCCATTTCGTTCAAAAGCTGATTGAGCAAGCTTTCTTCGCAGGGGCTATTCATATTGTCGCGATTTCTGGCAATGAGATCAGCGTCTTCGATTACAAGCATTGCTGGCTGCAAGAATCTAGCGAGAGCGCAGTACTCTTCGAGAAGACCTACTTGATTGGCCGTTATCAGTAAAGTGGTATGGTCTGGTAACTGACTGGCTAAGTAATGGATAGTGTGTGTCTTCCCTGTTCCGGGTGGCCCGTAGAAGAGCAGCCCCTTTTTTACTGGCATACCTAGTTCACGAAGTTTGGCACGAAACTGAATAAACTCAGTGACGTTGCGCTCTAAAAGTTGCAAAGTCTTCGCGGGCAATATCACCTCTTCGCGTATAACTTGTCTTAGCTTGTGAACTCGCACTGAGCCAGACTTACCTGAATAACGTGAAGCTTTTTCGAGTGATATCACCTTGCCTCTGAATGAGCTGTTGCGATTGACCAACTGTTCCAACTCATGAAGGAACATTCTCGATAATGCTAACCCTACCTCGCCTGGCGGAACAGCAATCGTGAGCGATATACCTTCTTCAGAATGCCGCTCAGGCAGGGCTAGAATCACCGAGAAGAGTGTCTTGCCATCCCGGCATGTCCAAAGCACCTGCTTCATGCAGCGCGCTGGGAATTCGTCGCCAATATCCACCTCATCGTATTGCAACGGGCCGATCAGGACTGGATCGTTGTCGTCAGTCATGCAGTCTGAAAAACCAAGGGCGGAAAAGCCGTAGGTGCGATGTGCTCCGAACGCCTTTGCCTCAAATTTCTCAGCGAAGATGTTGTCTAGTGCCCGCTGCAAATCGACTCTGGCTGTAATGGGAAACTGACGTGTGGCGGTAATCAACTCTGACAGGGCGACTTTGCCAAAGTGATTGGCCAGAGCGTTCATCATCAAGGTTTTGGGGTCACGCTTTTGCTTCTTGCTCATTTTGACCTGTATATTTGGCTGCGCTGTCAGACCGGTTTTGGAGATATACCCGGATTGGCAAGCCCTGGCCCACAGCTACTCTAAAGCGATACTAAAAGTATTAATTCGATATTTACCGACTTTGACCGGTTAGATCTAGTCAATTCCCTGAAGCATTGAGTTGGCGGTGATGGCACAATGAGTGTTTAAGTTTCTTGATCTAAGAGGTGGATTTTGAGATTTCGGTTAACAAGAAATTCTGCAATAGTATTGGCCACGTTACTAGCTTTTTGTAGTTTAAACTTCAGTCAACTTCCTTGTTGCGGCGCCGAAAGTGATGATTCCAAAACACACAATAAGTTGGTCGAGCACCCAGCCGCCTCTATCGGCGCGCCAATTGATAAATACAGTGAAGCTCTTCGGGATTATAAGCGTGACCTTAATAGGAAAATAAAGCGATCCTGGTTGCCACCTAAAGATGGTAGGCACGCAGTGGTGAGATTTAGCTTGAATCGCAATGGAGAAGTTGGCAATCTGGCAATATCTGTTAGTTCTGGGTGTATGGCGTCTGATCAATCTGCTCTTAACGCTGTGAAGCTAGCGCAGCCCTTTAGAGCCATTCCAATAGAGCTGCCAGCACCATTGGATGCCGAGTTTGATTTTCATTCCTATGTTAATGAATACTCCAGGCAAAAGCCTTCCGGAGTTAGTTTGCGCTCTCGTTGAGCCCAAGTCCAAATCTCAAATACTTACGTGTCGGATTTATCTGTGTTAGCAATTTTTAGCGCAAGCACGACTTAACTTCGATGATTGCAGGGGTGAATTCTAATATTTCTAGACACAGCACAATCAGCAACGCCGTTGGTAGTGATGGAAAATCATCAATGCGAGAGTGAACGAAGTCACAAATTCCGCCTGCGATATCGCCCATTTTGAAATTTACGAATGCCCTTTTCTCGTAACCGCCGAGATGAGTCGGGTGAATTTCAATGGCTTTGCTATAGTCAAGAAGTGCTTCGGGCAGGTTCCCCAAGGCCTCGTATGCTTCTCCTCTGCACCAGTACAAGGCTGCGGTCTGTGGGAACTGTGCAAGGCCTTTGTCGCAGTCTGCGATTGCACCGTTGAAATCTTCCATCTGCAGTCTCAGCTTAGCTCTGGAGCAATGGATAAAGTAGTGGTCCTGGCCCATCTTGATGGCCGCATCAAAGTCAGCTAGTGCTCCCGGATTATCATGTAAATGGAGCTTTTCTGCCGCTCTGTCAGCAAGCAGATCGGCATCGCTTGGGTCTAGTTCAATTGCTTTGTTAAGGTCAGAGATGGCTCTGGCGCAATCTCCCATGAGATGGTAGCAGTCGCCGCGACATGCATAGGCCAGAGTCAGCCTTGGGTTCAATTCAATTGCTTTTGAATAATAGGTCGCAGCGCCAATGTAGTTGAAGCGGTCGTATTCGCGGTGCCCAAGCTTGTTTAGCTTGTTTGAAGCGGCAATATTGGTTTGACCAGCACATGGACCTTCGCACTCAGCAAATGCCGTCGAACAGAAAATGAACGAAGCAATGATTGCTACGAAGCCGGTTATATTGGCTAATATTCGATTGCTCTTCATTTTTTAAGCATATACCCAACGTCCAGCCGCGCAAATGGGGATCTCCCCTTTGTCCCGCACAGAAATTTGGAATAAAGTTGTTGACCACCTTAAGATACAGATCTGAGTAGATGCGAATTGCCGCAGAGTCAAGCGAGTAGCGATGAATACCTTCTACAACCTGCACTATTTCAACTTCTTTGATGCTACTACCATTGCTATCATGATTCCTACTGTGGTTATGGCGTTTCTAATTCTGGTTTGTGGGATTAAAAAGCACTATTGGGTGCTACGGCCAGCTGAGCTGTCAATTAATGCAGCTGGGAGTGGGCAGCGTAGTGCCGATGACGGGCGCATTGCCTTTGCGATTAAGCGATTGGATATCTACCTGTATGGTCTCATCCTTGCCAATGTTCAGGCTGCTATTTTCCTTTCCAGCGTAAGTTATGCGATTTTGCCAGGAGATTCATTTCACAGCTTTCTCTTTCGTCATTTGACTCTTATGCTTTGGGGCGTTGTCATTTCGATTTTAGATGTAGTCCCCCTTCTTGCCTTAGTGCAGGTTTTGCGAGCGAGAAGAGCACAATTTATCCCTGCTGTTAGTCCAAGACACCCGGCTAGATTTGTATTCGGTTCCATGGTTTTCATTTTTCTAGCGCTTTGGATTGTTCCCCTTAGCCAAGCCGAATTGGTTTTGTTTGGCGTTCTGCCCGGTTATCCTGATCTTCTGAAAGACGTGTTCAGGGTATGCATTGCTTTTTCAACTGTTCCTCTTTCGTTGATGGGCATGATTGCAGCGTTTACTAGTAATTCGACCTTCGCTTGCGAACGGGCGAAGCAACGGCTGCACCTTCAGTCGCTGTCTCCGGAATGCTTATCTGCGCTTGAGGAAGAACGGCTCCATAAGATTGCCGACGATGCCAGGCTAGCGCAAAATTTCGAAGCCGCTGAAATTGTTTCATTGCATTTGCTTGAACGAGCAGAAGCGTCTATGAAAGCGTTTTGACTTGTTACTAGATTCGGTTTCTTCATGAACAGTGTGCAATTCAAAGGCTACTCGCCTGATTGTTTTCTTGCTCGAAGTGTTGAACCCCTGCATCTCGTATAGCGTATTTCCCGCATTTCGTGCCAGCAGTTAGCCAATATTGGTGCCCTAGAGTGAATCAAAACTGAACAACTCATTTTTAGGGGATACTAATGGCTAAGTATTTTGAAGTATCTGATGGAAAAGCCGCGGATCTTTATGCTGCTGTGAAGGAACAAGACGGGCCTGCCGCTGCCCGACTTCTGGAAGAGGTCGGTTCCTGCGGTTGGAGTAGTCTGATTCAAAAGACCAACCAGTTAGCTCGTAAACAGGGTGACAGCAGACTGACTAATACTACAAACACTATTGTGCTCGGAAGTAGTGAGAAGTATTTTCAAGTTAACCCTAATGAGCAACTTAAATTGTTCGAGACACCTTCCCGAACTTCTTCTGCGGTGCCTGTACCCCTCGCGATTGTCGCGGATGTGAAGTGCGAAAGGAAGTAAAGTTGCTGAGTTGTCTAGCCGCACAGGAAGGGCTTGGGCGTTGGATTCTGTCATACGCTTAGGCTGCAAAGTCGGGCCGGTTGGCTGCCTCACAGTTAGGATTACGCCGACTTATGCTCACTACTCAAATCAACAGTCATACTAATAACCGAAGATGAGCGCTTTAGCCGGTTTACTGGATATTTCGAATGGCGGAGAAAGCTGAGCATTTTGCTATTTTCTGGCATGATGTAACAGACAAACTCAGATACACCCTTAGTAATGGCAATCTGCGCTAGATGGTCGAGCAGTATGTTACCGAGTCCTTGTCGTTGATAATCTTCACCTACTAGCAGGGCTAGCTCGGCACCGCCGGTGCCTTCGTCTTTAGTTTGAGTAATGTAGCGGCCAACAGCAATTGGAGTTTCGCTATCGTCGCACAGGCTGACAATTAGGCCAATGTGGCTGTCAAAATCAATTTCTGTAAAGTATTTGAGTTCTTGGCTGGTAAGCAATTTTTTGGCGCAGAAGAAGCGGAAATATCGCGACTCGGCGCTAACGTCTTTCATTAGTTGCTGCAGCAAGTCTTTATCGCTTGCCCTTATGGCTCTTACAATTACTGCTGTGCCGTCTTTCAAGCGGTCTTTGGCGGCATACTCATGGCTGCCATTAAACATTGGGATTCCTTGAACAAAACAATTGATCGCTACCTGAACAAGAGTCTTTGTATCAGCTTTGAGGTTAAGGTGACACTAAATTGAGAAATGTGTGTTGCAAGTTGTAAGAAAAACAGGCGGAATTTCTTACACTTTTAGTCTCTATGGGCCACACGTCTCGCAATGGCTCAAACCTGGAGACCAAATCAACTGCACAACAATGGCATTACCATTGATTTCAGGCTCGATTTTAAATGCTTCACCGTTAGACAGAAGGCACTGATCCCCAGCTTGCAAGAGTTGAGCCCCTGATGCCGTGTGTAAAGTGGCATTGCCAGACCAGACTACGATCAGCAATTCTCCATGATATTTGTCGAACAAGGCAGAGGTCGACTTTGTTTCTATCCTCATAACTTCAACACGCATGTGCGGTTCAGAGGCTAGATGTCTGCTCTCTGTCTCGTTTGCGATCATCGATTGGTGCCAGTACTGCATCAGATTTCTCCTCAATTGTTTGACACCCTGGTTTCCTGTTGAATTAGGACAATTAGTGAATTAGAGCAACATAAAGAAGACAAGGCCTCTTCTGCGCACCTCGGTGTGCTTTGCAGGCAACTTAAACTCAGTGGTGTAAGACATGGCACCAATGGCACCAGCAAGAGATGATTTTTTTGAAACTTCGCCGTAAGTCATCATATTGCAAATCCTTTTGTCTGGTCTATAGAAGTATGTCTTCGAATCAGGAGCTTTGCTGTTGACAAAGTAGCCTTGTGTTGGCACTTTTACCTGAAACCAGTCGTCTGCCACTTCAACAATTATTTGCTTGCCCAGGCTGCAAGTATCACTGCAGCTCTCATTACTTTATCCAGATTTCTGGCGATTCACCAGCGAATGCATCTGGGTTTCGGATGCTGTTCGTTATGATTTTGATTGGCCTACCCTTGCGTGCTGCTTTCACTTTCTTGATTGTTTCGGCTGTCACAGCGCAATCACTTACATTTATTTCTATCAATTTGGGCAGCTCGCTCAATAACAGAAGAGACTCGTCAGTTAGCGCGCTGGCTTCGACGTCTAGAATTCGGAGGTTCTTGCATTGGGCGATTAACTTGGCGTGTTCGGTGGTGAGCATAAGGTCCGGACCTGGTATATTGAGCCTTTGAAGTTTGTTTGATCCCTTAAGGCCCAAGAGCAACGCTGGTACACCTTTGTTGTAGCCGAAGTCTAGAAATTGGAGATTTCTCAAACCGCTATACTTGGCTAGAGCATCGCCAGTAATATCAGTGGTGCTAACATTTAGAGACTGCAGCTTTTGTAGCTTTTCTAGATAAGGAACTATTGAGTTATCGGCTTTGTTTGCTTTTAGATTGAGATCTCCAAGGCTCGCCAGTCTTGCTAGATGAGGCATGATCGGCTTGGTGTCGATAGCTTGCCCATAAGTTAGAGGGATGGAAAACGACCATAAATCGTCGGGTCTGAATAGGTCAATTAGGCTGGGGTGGGCACAAAGATACTCATTTGCCAGCAGGCAAATTTTTCCGTTAACTTTTAGGATAGTCTGTCCTTTCGCCTCTTTCCGCATCTTAAAATGCAAATTTCCGATTTTCCCAAGTGATTGATCTGCCGGAAAGTTAAAGACAATAGATTTGCCACCATTGAAAGGAGTTGAGTAAAAGTTCGGATGGGGTTCTTCTTGAGCAATCGATGTAGCTATGTCTGTTGATCGAGCTATTGCTTTTTCCACTGCAGCCGCAGTTCCTGGAACAGTGGCAGCATCTACAGGCGCAGTTCTCGATGATTTGAGTACTAGGCTAAATGCAAACACTGCAAGAGCTCCAAGCACTAGTAATGCTCCCGCAAGAGCAAATGTTTGTAGCTTTCTTTGTGTTGGCTTGACTATTCGTATTTCTTCGTCTTCATCTATGACGCTCTCACTATTTGCCTCTCCGAAGCGGTCGAGACTGATGTTATTTGTGTATGGTGACGTGTTAATTTCCTCGCCACGCTGAATCTTTTCTAGGTCATCACCAACTCGCTCTAGATTGGGATAGCGATTCATCGGCGCTTTGGCCAGCATTGTTGCCACTAGGTGTTCTATTGATTCCGGAAAATCTATGCCACTGGCTTCTGCCAGTGTTCGCGGCTCAGCTTGGCTATGCATGAGCATTGTTGCCACTGGGTTTTCGCCATGAAATGGCACTTCACCAGTTAAGATTTCAAAGAAAGTGCAACCGAGCGAATAGATGTCTGAGCGGGCGTCAATTCGTTTGCCTTCGCATTGCTCTGGGCTCATGTACAGCGGGCTGCCAAAGACTTCACCAATTGTTGTTAGCTTTTGATTGTCGGGGTCGATGGTGCCAGCTAATTTAGCTATGCCAAAGTCGACAATTTTTACTGTGGCACCACTGACATCAATTTCATCAAGAATGACTATGTTGCCTGGTTTTATATCGCGATGCACAATACCTTTTTTGTGAGCGTAGCCCAGGCCGTTGCAGATCTCAATAAATAGTGGCAGGCTCTCTTCTAAGCTTAAGCGTTTGTTGCGTTTGAGTATTTCAGCGAGGTTTTTACCCTTAAGATAATCCATCACATAGTATGGAATTTTTACTTGCTCAGAACCTTGATGAGTT
Source organism: Candidatus Obscuribacterales bacterium (assembly GCA_041675385.1). Classification (GTDB taxonomy): domain Bacteria; phylum Cyanobacteriota; class Vampirovibrionia; order Obscuribacterales; family Obscuribacteraceae. The sequence continues at coordinate 65,496 of JBAYTY010000012.1, read as the reverse complement.
CCTTGATGAATGCCTAAGTTATGAATGCCGACGATATTGGGATGATTAATGCGAGCAATTGCCTGGGCCTCAACTTGTAGTCTGCGCCAAGCCATTTCAGATAGTTGTTCGCCACTAATAGTCTTCATGGCGTAGATTTTTTCGAGTATTAGGTGGCGTACTTTGTAGACATAGCCCATGCCGCCAACACCAAGCAGTTCGATGATGACGTAGTTGTCGCCAACAATATCGCCAGGTTTGAGTTTGTCGTCTGATATATACGGCTTTGCCACAGAATTTGGCGGGCTCTGACCAGAGTTCAGGCGCGTGCTATTTTGACCATCTGGGCTAAATGGTCCAGACGGTCCGAAAGTTCCGAAAGTTCGCTTAGGGTCGTTGGGGTCCATTGATTTAGTAACCGCAGCTTAGCCTAAGCATTATGCCCAATATTGCGTAGAAACGGCTTTTGTGGCACGGAAAAGCAGTCGAGCAATTCAGTTTTTCAAAATTTTAGAACCAAACTACTTTGGTAGTAACCATTGGGCTGGATCCTCTCCTCCAAAGGCTTCGTCTAGGCTTGTTTTCACGTTCTTTGAGTTGTGCACAGCAGGAGGTTTGCTTCCGCGCGCTATCTTTACTTTGGCCATGCCAGCTTCTGTTACTTGGGTGTAGGTAACTCCGATATAGTCAATCTTTGGTAACTTGGCTAATATTTCAAGAGTCTTATCGGTGGCATTTGACCCCTCTAAGTCTAAATGTTTGAGATTGGGACAGAGGGCAAGTAATTGTGCACTCTCGTCATCAATTGTGTGGCCCTCCAAATAGAGGCTGTCGATCTTGGTTGAACCGGCTAGCTTTTTGAGCATGTCTTTGCAGTCACTATTGTGACTGAAAGAGAGATAGGTGAGATTTTTCAATCGCTTTAATTGGCCTAGGCCAGCTCCTGTCACCTTCGTATTATTCATTTTCAGGGTCTCTAAATTTGTCAGATGATTAAGATGTTCTATGGCGGAGTCAGAGGTATTACTTGTTTCGACATTGAGCTCCTTCAATCCAGTCAGTTTGCCAATGTAAGCCAAGGAATGGTTGACGTCGACAGCTTCTTTTTTTGTCTGATCAACGTCTATTATTATCGAAGATTGAGGCGTAGCGAGTGAATACAAATCGTCAGCATTGAAGGAGTCGAAACACTCCGGGTGCGATATGGCATATTCGTTGGCCTTAAAATAGAGATGATCGCTCTTTTTGAAAATTACTTTACCCTGAGCTTGTCTAGCACTCTTGTCATTGCTTTGGTTCGAAATTGTTCCAATCGATTGCTTCTCGGGGAAGTCGAATTGAATCAGGCCATTCCCAAGGTTGTGTACATACTTCTCAGCCGGTACTACTTCTTTTCGTGCAACCAAAGCTTTTGTTGCTACTGTAGTTGTTTTGTCGATTGCTCTTTGGTTGAAAAAATAGACAGTAATCGTCACTAGTGCACCCAGCAGTAGACCGGCTAGCACAGCTATTTTGGTTGGAGTGATGCTTTGTATGACTTTGATTGCTACTGCTTCTTCAGCAACCTTAGATTGCCCTTCATCACCACCATCTATCGATAGGTTAGGCATTCCGTGGGCATTAAAAGGTGCTGCGCTTATTTCTTTTCCGTCAAGAATATTTTGCAAATCAGCGCCAACTCTCTCTAAGTTGGGGTAGCGATTCATTGGCGCTTTAGCCAGCATTGTTGCTACTAGATGTTCAAGCGATTCGGGGAAATCTAAACCACAGGCTTCGTAGAGTGTTGGTGGATCATCTTTAGTATGCATGATCATCGTTGCCACTGGGTTTTCACCGTGAAATGGCACGTCGCCCGTTAGTGTTTCAAAGAAAGTGCAACCGAGTGAATAAATATCTGAGCGGGCGTCAATGCGGTTACCTTCGCATTGTTCTGGGCTCATGTACAGCGGGCTGCCAAAGACTTCGCCAATGGTTGTTAGCTTTTGATTTTCAGGGTCGATGGTGCCAGCCAGTTTTGCTATGCCAAAATCTACGATTTTTACTCTGGCACCATTGAAGTCAGGTTCGTCAAGAATGACTATGTTTCCTGGTTTTATATCGCGATGCACAATACCTTTTTTATGAGCGTAGCCAAGGCCATTGCAGATTTCAATGAAGAGAGGCAGGCTCTGCTCTAGGGGCAAGTATCTCTTTTGCTTTAATATCTCAGCCAGGTTTCTACCCTTGAGATAGTCCATCACATAGTAGGGAATTTTGCCTTGATGAATGCCTAGATTGTGAATGCCAACTATATTGGGATGATTAATGCGAGCAATTGCTTGGGCTTCAACTTGTAGTCTGCGCCAAGCCATTTCTGAGACTTGTTCGCCACTGATAGTTTTCATGGCATAGATTTTTTCGAGAATGAGGTGGCGCACTTTGTAGACGTAGCCCATGCCGCCTATACCAAGCAATTCGATGATGACATAGTTGTCGCCTACGATATCACCCGGCTTGAGTTTGTCGTCTGATACATAGGGCATAGCAACAGCGTTTGGCTGGCCGTGGCCAGAGGTTAAGCGTGTGCTATTCTGACCATCTGGGTCTATTGGTCCAGAACTACCAGAATTTTCAGAAGTTCCAAAAGGTCGCTGAGGTTCTTTGGGGTCCATTTATTTCGTAACCGCTGGTATAAGCGTTATGCCCATTATTCGAGGGAAACGGCTTTATCTCCGCAGGGTGGCGCGCAGTTCAGTTTCGTTAGCACTGGTCCATTGCCGGTTTTGCACGTCCGCCGATTTTAGGGCTTTCATCTTTTTCAATGATTTCATTGCCTGTCCGTCGACAGTGCCTTTATTTGCCGATAGCTCCTTAAGCTTTGGCAGGCGCGCCAGTATTTCAATACTTTTGTTGTTGACTCCGTCGCTGTTTATTTCTAGCTTTTCTAGATTGGGTAGGCTAGCAATATTGCTTATGTCATCTTTGCTTAAAGGGCCATCGCTTAATTCGTTGGCCTTTAAGCAGACTATGTTTTTGCTACCAGCTAGGGCTCGAAGAAGGGGAGAAATTTGGCGACAGGCCGTAAAATCGAGGTTTCTCAGGTTTTTTAGGCAGGTTAGTTTTGCTACCTCGCCGCCTTTGGCATTGGTATTGATTAATTCAAGATCTGTCAGGTGGGGAAATTGGTTAAGTAGCTCAATATCATTGTCAGTTGTTTGAGTGCAGTGGGCCAGGCTGAGATAGGGTAGTTTGTCTAAGTGTGCCATTTGTCTGAGGGCGGCGCTGATATCGGCCATCTTTAGTTGTGGAGTTGGTAGGAAGGAATCGCTTTTGGCCGGCTTGCCTTCGGCGGTAGAACGTAATTGAATACCCCAAAAATCTCCGTTTTTGAAGGCCTTAAAGTTTTCTGGATGAGTCATCATTTTGCTGTAGCTGGCGAACATGAGCTGAGCATCAGCTGGATATTCATTGCGACCAGAAGCTCTCCACTCTCTTTGCGCCCCACTCTCGCAATAGATTGCGCCAAAAACTATTTTGGGAAAATTGAAGACTTTGATTCGTTTGTTGTTTCGTCTTTCATAGCGGCAGACTTGGCTTGTGAGCCGATTTTGATCAAGTTTTTCCAACTTGTCTGAGGTGGCATTCTCTTCGTTTATTTTGCTTTCTACTCTGCTTGTACTTAGGTCTTTTTGCCCAACAAATAATCTTGTTAAAGCAGGTATAGCAGTGGTGCCACTAATAGCCAGAAAAGCGAAGCCAGCAACTATTAGTGTGCAAAGTGAGATTGCCAGTACCACTATGGTGATATTCTTTTTGACCTGATTTGCTTCAACTGTTTCTTCTGAAGTTTCTAGACTAAAGCTTATTTTCTCTAGATCGTCGACGACTGCTGCGAGACTCTGATAGCGCTCCATTGGCTTTTTGGCAAGCATTTTTGCTAGTACCAGCTCGAGCGCGTCCGGAAAGTGCTGCTTCTGTGCCTTTTCGGCTAAGCTCGGTGCTGCTTCACTTTGATGCAGCATCATGGTTTGCAACTGGTTATTGCCACGAAATGGCGGTTGACCGGTCAGGGTCTCGAACAATGTGCAGCCTACGGAATAGACATCAGAGCGAGCATCAGTGCGCTCTGACAAACATTGCTCTGGGCTCATGTATAGTGGGCTGCCGAAAATTTCACCCATTGATGTTAGGTTCTGATTGTTTGGATCGCTCGTACCAGCTAGCTTGGCTATGCCAAAATCAACAATTTTTACTGTCGCACCAGAAGCATCTGCTGACTGCAAGAGAATGATATTGCCAGGCTTAATGTCGCGGTGGATAATTCCTTTTTTGTGGGCATAGTTTAGGCCACAACAAACCTCTATGATGATTTGCAGAGCTTGTTCTATTGGTAGTGGTCCTTTTTTGAGTTTCTCGGCAAGACTAGTTCCTTTTAGTAAGTCCATTACATAAAAAGGTCGCCCGTCGTGCATGCCAAAATTGTGAATGCCGACAATATTGGGGTGGTTCATGCGGGCAATGGCTTGGGCTTCTACTTGCATGCGGCGCCAGATAGTTTCTTTCATGCGATCAGCCCTAATTGTTTTTAGAGCGTAGACCTTGTTTAGAACGCGGTGTCTGGCTTCATAGACATAGCCCATGCCGCCTACACCAAGGAGGCTAAGCACTTCATAGTCACCAACCATATCACCTGGACTCAATTCAGAATTTTCGCTGTCTGCAAAAGGCTGTAGACTGCTAATACTTGGCCTGGTTAGGTCTTGATTATGATTTTTATCATGCTCTTTCTGGTCGTCCGTTTCCCAATTGTTCATAGCTGTCTTTGTATGCTTGCAGACTATTCAAAGCATACAGTTATTTCGCTCAAAAACTAATTTTCAATAACGGCCGTCTTGATTTTTGGAAACTGCTTTCTTAGTAGGGCTTGGCAGTGAGGTGTCCAAGATTTAGAGTCGAAATCCACAGCCTCGAGGTTCGGAATTTTCTTGAGGATAGGCAAGCATCTTTGGTCTAGTTTGCTATGGCCCGAGCAAAGCATCTTTAGGTGAGGCAGAGTGGCCAGTATTTCTAGGCCATTTTGATCAAGAGCACAATCGTCTATATCTAAGTGGGTGAGATTTTTACAGCTGGCAATGAGTCTCAAATCGCTTAGTGTTAATAGTCGACCGCTGGGGTGGTCTAAGCCTAAGCTAGTCAGTTTTTTGGAACCGGCCAGAGCTTTGAGGAGAGTGGTTATTTGTGTGCCTTCACTGTAGGTCAAGATTTCCAGATCCTTTAGCCGCGTCAGTTGGCTTAAACCTTGGCCGCTAATAGCTGTTTTACTAGCACGCAACTCGATGAGATTGGGTAATTTGTTGATTTGGGCGAGGCATTTGTCTGTGGCGTTGGGGCAGTCAATTAGGTCAAGCTTTTTTAGGTCTGTCATGTGCAGCAAGTGTTTTACTGCTGATTCGATATCACTTTCATAGCTATCAGGTAAGGTAAATTCTCCACTTACATTTCCTGCCTTTTGTGGTGGCATTGCTTCTTGAAACAGGTGCACACCGTAGAGATCGTCTGCTCTAAAACGATCAAGGTTGTCGAGCTGAGCCATTAGCTGTGGTGACGCCAGAAGTTGAAGCTTGGCTGTGGTCGGAAATTGCTGTGTGCCTTTTGCTTCCCAGTATTCGGTTCTGTCGTCGATGATGATGCGACCTAAGTAATTGTCTCTGGGAAAGTCGAACTGTTTAACGGCCTTGCCGTCTTTGCCGATGGCGATATGGCTAAATGGTTGCTTCTCTGTCGCACTAATTTTTGCAGCGGTCTTTGCACTGGTCTTTGAATCGGATGCGATACTACTGGCGGTATTGATTTTCTTGACGACTTGAGCCCTTGCTGGTGCTCTCTCAGCAGCAATAGGAAGATGCTGATTTTGCTTACTTTGGAAAAACCAAATTGAGGCTGAGACGAGAACAGCTGCCATTGCGACAATTGCCACTGTGATTGGCAACGCCAAGTTTTTCGTTGGCGTCTGTTCGTCGTCATCTTCTTCTGGTGCGAAGAAAGTATGGGTGTCAAATAGTGCTTTTGTCTGCACTTCCCTGCCAGCGGCTATGGCTTGCAAGTCTTCAGCTACTTTGTCTAAAGTTTGATAGCGATCCATTGGCGCTTTGGCCAATAGCGTGGCAACTAATTCTTCAATTTCGTCTGGGAATGTTTTGCCAGAGGCCGCACTCATTGACGGTGGTTCATGACTTTGATGCATGACCATGGTTTGCACCGGGTTGTTACCCCTGAAAGGCGGGTGGCCAACTAGTGCTTCAAAAATGGTGCAGCCGACTGAGTAAATATCAGAGCGGGCATCAATTCGCTTGCCTTCGCACTGCTCTGGGCTCATATAATAAGGGCTGCCGAAAACCTCGCCGATACAGGTGAGGTTTTGATTGCTGGGGTCGCTGGCACCAGACAACTTGGCAATGCCGAAGTCGACTAATTTTACTGTCGCCCCGGAGCTATCTGGCGCTTTCAGCAAGATGATGTTGCCTGGCTTAATGTCGCGGTGAATAATTCCTTTTTTGTGGGCGTAGCCTAGACCTTTGCAGATTTCAATGAAGATTGGCAGAGCTTGGGCTAAAGTCAAAGTGCCACGTTTTAAGCGGTCGGCAAGAGATTCGCCGTCGAGAAGATCCATAACGTAATAGGGCAGACGATCTTCATGCAAACCAAGATTGTGAATACCGACAATATTGGGATGGTTCATCCTGGCAATGGCTTGAGCTTCAACCTGCAGGCGGCGCCAGGCGATTTCGCTGACATGTTGCGAGCTGAGGGTTTTCATTGCATACTGTTTCTGCAGAATGCGGTGCCGGACGCGATAGACATAGCCCATACCGCCCACACCAATGAGCGAGATGATTTCATAATTTTCGCCCACAATGTCTAGGGCATGCAGTTTGCCGTCATCGAGCTGGGCGGGTGCAATCGAAATGTTTGAATCTGTCAGCCCCAAAGCTGGGCTGCCGGTTAATCTTGTAGTGTCTTGACTGTCAAGGCCTAGAATCTGGCCTGGGTCAGTGTTGACGCTAGAGAGGCTCTGAGATTGATCGTTCTTATTCATGTTTTAGGATTCCGGGATGCCAAATGCAACTCTACTTATATAGCTTTTGTATAGAAAAAACTGTATTGCAATAGCATTGCTAAATATCTAGTTTTGCTATCTCACTTTTTAATACAGCTGTGTTGTTTTTACACATATCGAGCAAGAGTGCTGCCTGTTGCCACTCTTCCACTTTGAGACAGCGTTTCATTTGGGGCAGTGTTTGGCGCAGCTTTTCTAGGGCCGTTTCTGCTTTTTTTGTATCGGGATGGTGCTTCTTAAGCAGACTGGCCATTCTTGCCAGATCTTCTCGCAGACTGGTCGATTCAGTCGCTAAAAGATTAAAATTGACTGGCTCTTGATCGGCTGCTCTTATTTGGACATTGCGCTCGGCCTGAACTTCATACTGCTGCAGGGCATGGGATTCGATCAGTCCCAGGCGTAGGTACTTTTCCAATTCGTTAGTATTGTCTTCCATATAGGCATCCAGAGCTGATTCCAAGCTCTTCTCTAGTGAATGCATTTGGGCCCGTAATTGATTCGTTTGCTTCAGTCTAGGTGACGAAGTCAGGCTGGAAAAATTTGTCGTGATTTGCCAGGCGAAGCTGGTGAGCGAACGCAGAGCTTTGTTTGGGTGCTTTTGAGGGTAGAGTTCATCGCTGTTCAAATGGCCATAAATAAATTGCGCCCAGACCTGGCCACTTTCCGCCAATTTTGTCGCTTCTTTGTCAGTAGTACCAGGCTGACCATAACTTTCAATGGCATCTTGAAGTGATTGGACAACGTCTAGCAGGCGTTCTTGTAGGCGGCGGTTTAAAACGATTTTTTTGTATTCCACCACTAGCTTAATTTGAGTGATTGCTTCAATCAGCGTTTGAATATTTTCTTCGCAACTTCCTTCAGCAAATTGAGGGGCTGGAGCCGTTAGTTGTGATAGCTCGGTTTTGGTGCTGTTGAAATGCATTCTTGCTAACTCGACGTGCAAAAGACCGCGCCGAGAATGTTCAATTGCTTCCTCATATTCATCGTCGGTAATAGCGTGTTTTGCTTTCTGGTAGGCGCGCCTTGCCTTGGCCAGGCGCAGGTGCGATAGCTGCTGATGAACTGCAGAGCTCTCTTGCTCGCTAGCCTGGTTTTCGTTGCTATTTATGCTTTCTTTGGCAATGCTGTTGGAGAGTAGCGCTAAAAGTTCTTCAGCTACTTTACGTGTTTGCTTTAGGGGCTTGTCAAAGTCAAAACTTCCTGTCATTTACTCTCTTCTTCTTCTTTCTCTTCTTCCTTTTCTAACTCTTCTTTCTCTAGTTCTTCTTTGTCACTGCTGTCATCAAGTATTTCGTCTTCATAGATCAAGAGTCGCTTCTCAAGGCGTTCCAGCGTATGTGTAAACCAGTCATGCAAATGTTCTTTCGTTTCTACTAAATCTAAAAAAGTGTCGTGACCAAGAAGGTGTTCTGTCGCTTCTGCAACCAAAATATCTTGGGCAAACTTTGCGTAAAACCAGGCCACATTCAACGACTTGCTTGTCTGTCTGCAGTCATATTGGGCCAGGCTCTTTACCCCTTCATAGATTGCCGACTCGGCATTGATGATCGATAGGTCGACCACCTCGCTGTGGTGGTAATCGGCGGCGGCTTGTGCCTCTTTAATGGCGCTGACAAACTGCTCTAGCGCGGCTATTCGCGCGATCAATTGTTTGCTGTCACTCTGTTTGGCCATAGATTTAGCAGCAGCGCAGAGGGGGGCCCGATTGGGCGTCGGCCCTTATACTTTCTTTGATATTTTCTCTGCTATTCTGCTTGTGATGTTCTTTGTTCAAGCGCTCGTCTCCAGTGGCTACTTCTTCACCTGTGTCAAGTGTATTATTGCTTGTATCAATAGATGCGATTCTCTGTCTGTCTGGTTTAAGCCAGTTGCGTATCGATTCAAATAGAATGATCAATACAAGCACTATAAAGAGACTGCCCAGAGCAGCGTCAAGATAATCGTTAAAGATCAAAACTTTAGTTGTGGCCGCACTAGTAGCTGCGTCGGGGGCGATTGCTGATGATATTAAAGTTGCGCTGTTGAGCTTTGCTTCTAGCATATGGGCATGGGCTAAAAAGCCCAGTTTAGGATCTGCCGAGAAAATCTTGAGATAGCCAGCGGTAAAGGTGACAGTCAGTAGCCAGCAGAGTGGTACGAGAGTGACCCATGAATAGGCGCGCTTGCCCATGGCAATTAAACATGATGTGGCAACGCACAGCGCCACCACTGACAGTAGCTGATTACTGATGCCAAACAGTGGCCAAAGGCTATTAATTCCGCCTAGCGGATCAATAACTCCTTGATAGAGAAAATAGCCCCAGCCCCCGACAACAAGCGCTGAACTAAGGGCAACAGCTGGGTACCAGTCGGTTTTGCCTAGGGGCTTATAGAGCAAGCCGAGAAAATCTTGCAGAAGAAATCTGCCAACTCTTGTGCCGGCATCTAGGCAAGTAAGGATGAAGAGGGCTTCGAACATAATGGCAAAGTGATACCAAAATGAAATAGTGACTTCAGATAGGCCTTTTATTGGCGCTGAGGCTAGCACGCGGGAAAAAATCTGGGCCATGCCCACTGCCAGGGTTGGTCCGCCGCCAGTGCGCCCCCAGAGGCTGTCTTCTCCCATTTCTTTGGCCAGTTCTTGCATGCCGCCCGTACCAGTGTCACTGACAGGGTATCCCCAGGAGCTAATTGTTGCTGCTGCTGCTACGTGGTCGGTGCCCACTACTCCTTTGGGTGAGTTGATGGCAAAGTATGTTCCGGGCGCTAAAACACAGGCAGATATTATCGCCATGATTGCCACTGCTGCTTCGCATAGCATACTGGCATAGCCAATTGGGCGAGCATGGGTTTCTTTGGCAATCATCTTAGGGGTGGTGCCCGATGCCACTAGAGAATGAAAACCAGAGATTGCTCCACAAGCTATGGTAATGAAACAAAATGGAAAGATATTGCCGTTGAAGAGCGGCCCCTGACCATTAATAAATACTGTCAGAGCGGGCATTTCCAGATCTGGGCGCAAAATTAGAATGCCAATAGCTAAAAGGCTAATGACGCCAATTTTGAGAAAAGCAGAGAGGTAGTCCCGTGGTGCTAGTAAAATCCAAACTGGTAAAACCGAGGCGACAAAACCGTAAATCATGACACTGATGGCTAGTTGTGTGCCGCTCAGTGTGAAAATCGGTGCCCAGGTTGGGTCTTGGCCAACCCATTTGCCTGCCACTACTGCTAGTATTGTCAGTAGTACACCAATTGTGGAGCCTTCCATAATTTTGTGTGGCCGTAGTACTTTCATGTAGACGCCAATCACCATGGCAATTGGCACTGTCATAAGCAAAGTAAAAGCCCCCCAAGGGCTGGCTTTAAGGGCATTGACGATAACAAGAGCGAGCACTGCCATTAATATCATCATGATCAGCAAAATCGCTATTAAAGCTACTGTTCCAGCCAGTGGGCTGATTTCGTCGCGAGCCATCTGGCCAAGTGACTTTCCTCCGCGGCGCATTGACGCCGCCAATATGACAAAATCTTGCACAGCGCCAGCTAGTACGGCTCCAACAATAATCCAGATTGTCCCTGGTAGAAAGCCAAATTGCGATGCCAGAATTGGCCCGACCAAAGGGCCAGCTCCGGCTATGGCGGCAAAGTGGTGACCGAACAAAACCCATTTGTGGGTCGGTACATAGTCTTTGCCATCATCAACAATCGAGGCCGGTGTTTCGTTGGCGTCTTGCAGAGCAAATACTTTTTCTGCCAAAAATTTGCTGTAAAAACGATAGGCTACGGCGAAGGTGCAGGAGCTTGCCAATATTAGCCAAACAGCATTGACCTTTTCTCCCCTTGAGGAGGCCATGGTGTAGAGCGAGAATAAAGCAACTAGAGCGATGGGGAGCCAGATTGCCAGGCCTTTTAATTTAGAGCTCACGGTTGCGCTTGCGCTCATCATGTTTCCTTTTCTTGTTCTGTAAACTATTTTTTGTTCTGTAGACTGTTTATTGTTCTGTAGACTATTTATTGTTCTGTAAGCTGGGTCTATGTTAGTAAGCCCGCCAGCGTGGCTGATAGGTACGAGGCTAGAGTGCCGCAGATCAGTGCTTTCACTCCTAGCTTGGCTAGGTCTTCTCTGCGATTTGGTGCAATTTCACCGATGCCACCGATTTGAATGGCGATCGAAGAAAAATTGGCAAAGCCACAAAGAGCAAATGTAGCTATGGTTTCAGCTTGGGCCGACAAAGTATTGGCGGGGTCTTTGAGCATATTAGAAAGATCGGTATAGGCAACGAATTCGTTGATGACTAGTTTCTCGCCCATTAGTCTGCCAACAGTGTGGGCATCTACCCAAGGTACTCCTAGTACAAAGGCAACCGGGGCAAACATAGCACCGAAAATTCCTTTCAGCTCTAAGTGAGCCAAGTCGATGCCAACGCCATCAAGCCGCATACCCCAAACAAATAGCCAGTTTCCGGCCCAGCCAATCACTGCGTCACAGAGCGCTATTAGGGCGATAAAGGCGATTAGCATGCCCACTACGTTGAGACCAATACGCAAGCCTTCGGAGGCACCATGGGCGGCGGCATCGATGATATTTGCTTGAGATCTTTTGACTTCTACTTTGACTTCGCCTTTGGTATCTGACACTTCAGTTTCAGGCCAGACAATTTTTGCGATTACAAGAGCCCCTGGGGCCGCCATGATACTGGCCGTGAGCAAATATGAGGCTTTGATGCCGAGGCCGATATAAACTGCCAAGACACCGCCAGCCACGCAAGCCATTGAGCCCGCCATTGAAGCCAGTAACTCGGACATGGTCATGGTGGGCACGTAGGGCTTAATTAGAAGCTGAGCCTCGACTTGGCCGACAAAAACCGAGCCAGCATTCGAGAGCGCTTCGGCGCCACTAGCACCCATGGTGACAGAGACTATTTTGGCGACAATTTGCACAAACTTTTGCATGATGCCAAGAAAGTAGGAGATGCTTACTAAACTGGAGACGAAGATAATTGTCGGTACGACGCGAAAAGCAAAAATGTAGTCGGCACCTGGGCCGAAGACTTTGACTAGGTTCTCGGGGTTTTGCACTAAGGGTCCAAAGACGAAACCGGCGCCTTTGTCTGAGAAGTGCAACAGCTGGGTGATACCGTCACCCAAACTGCGAAATAGCATTTGGCCAAACTCAACTTTTAGAACAAATATCGCCAGAAGTAGCTGCAGAACCAGGCCTGAAATAACCAGGCGATAGTTTATTTTCGAGCGGTTATTAGACATCAGGTAGGCTGTGCCCAAGATGAGCACGAAGCCGACCAGTCCCATTGCTTTGGAGGTCATGCTGTTCCCGCGTTGTGTCGAGCTATTTTGACCATCACTATAACCCACGGGCGCTCGCCAGGGTTAAGCTTAGAAAATTTTTCTAGGTTTTAGGCTCTTAGAGGTGGCTTGCTTTCAACTGGTTTACCGATAATTTGCCCTTGGGTCTTGTAGAAGAGCTCATAGGCTTCTTTCTTGAGCAAGGCAGCTGCTGAAGTCTCACCTTGCAGGGCTCTGACATCAGCGAGCACAATACGTGCCATGGCTTGCTCTGCGGCGGCTTTGAGCAAAGGCTCTTGTGCTTGAGCTAAGCCCTCGGAAGCTTTTTTCAGCTGACCCTCTGAGGTTTTTGCCGTATCGAAACTCTTTAGTACATCGGGATATTGTCCTAGCTCTTTGCGCAGTTCAGCTGCAAGTGATGGGCTGATAGTGTCGCGTTGCAGGAGGTTGACCATGGTCGATACTTCTTGGCGTTTTTCTTCAGGTAGCTCTTTGATGTTGGCATTGAGAGTTTGCACGGTGCCCATGAACATTGAGCCTTTCATTGCCACTTCTCTTCTAGCCAAGCCAACCTTGCCCCAGTTGGCTGCTACAGAATCGGCGTAGTCGCTATCTGACTGTTTGACAGCAGCTTCGAACCGGGGTTGATAACCAGCTGCTGCACCTTTTATATCTTTCTCGCCTTGCAGCTGAACTGCTGCATCTCTGGCCTGTTGCATGCCGGTTCCCAATTGCTCGGGCTTGATTTTGATCAGAGCCTTGAGGGCATCTTCGTTGGGGTGACTGTCGGCCCCCTTGTCTGTTGCTTGAATTAGCTCGGCTTTTGGCTCTGCTTTTAAGTCGGCAGGGCGATAGCCGAGCACTTCATTCTGCATGGCTGAAAGAGATGGAAACGGTTCAGCCACTTCTTTTGCCGACTGATCAGATTCTGCGCGATTAGCCATAATTAGCTGTTGCCTCTTTTGACAAAGATCTAGCGACTTGCCAAGAGTATGATCTATTTAAGGTTGTGAGAAGGGTAGAATTCCCACTTTTGCTCAAATCTAGCTTTATATCGGGCTGCTCAATGAAGCTGAGTTTCTCCAGGTGCCGTTGGGGGAATGTACTCAATACAAATTACGCTGATCTGAGTGGGCTAAGGTCAATGGCAGAAGAGATTGGGCGAAAATCTGATGGTGCGCCGCCATCCAGCGTGGATGTCCCAGCCGTCAGCGAGAACTGCCAGGGTGATGCCGCGTGTCAAAAGCTTCTGGCTGAATCTGCAGGCAGCATTTATAAGGTGCGGGCAGACCATGCGACCGGGACTGGCTGGGTCGGCCCGGATGGTCGTTTGGTCACCAATTATCACGTCATTATGGGCAAGCGTGAAATCACTGCTGAAGATAATCAGGGCAGGGTCTACCGTCTGGGTAAAGACGTTGCTATTGATGACGTTAATGACTTAGCAGCTCTTGGCTTTGTTGATGGCCCTCCAAAGGGCACTAAGCCACTACAGATAGAAACCGCTCCTCCTAAAGTCGGCGATCAGGCCACACTTTTGAGCCATAGATTTGGTCATAGCCTGGAATTGTCCCAGGGCACTTTTTCTCAGCAATATACGATGGCTGACCGGGTGGGCACTGGTGATCACCGCCGGCATCTTGAGGAACAGAGAGCTAAATGGCGCACCGAAGACAACCCGCTCAACCGTGACAAAGATGCCTACATGAGTCGCACCATCTATGACTTTAAGATCGGAGGGAACCACGGTAGCTCCGGTGCTCCGATATTTGACAAAACTGGCAGAGTTGTCTCCGTGGTGGAACTGCAAGGATTACAAGATAAACATGCCTGGAGTATTCCTGTGTCGAGCGTTAGTGCTCTTCTGAATGAGTCGTCGAGCCAAGGTAAATTCAGAGTGACAGCAGGCTACGAGACAGGTGTATCAAATTTTTTCAATCGAGTGGCTGGTGAGAGCAAATTGCATGCTGTCATTGATACCGCTGTGCCTGCTGCTGGCATCTTGTCGCTGTCAAAAGTTGCCCTCGGCAGCAGCGGTAAGCTGGCTCTTGGCACCGGTTTCGCTTTTTTAGCAGGAAGTACCTATAGTGATGGCAAGGCGCTCTACAACAGCACCAATTGGCGCGATGTTTTGGCAAATGGTGTCGCCACTGCCGGTGATGCCGCACTCTCCGCTGGCCTGGCTGTGCGCTTTGCGCCACAAGCCAGGAGTCTCAGTCTGCCTCTTCTAGGCGTTGGAGCTGCTTTGAAGGCCGGCGCTGAGCTAGTGCCCAATCATTTCACCATCCAAGGCATAAAGCGCGCCAACAACGATCCTCGTCCACCGTTTTTGGATGCTTTCTTTCGGCCAATGTAACCAAATTAAAAACTACTGTTGACATGGCCTGACTTGCCCTGTACTCTCTGTGTTAGACAAAAGGTGCTTCCATAAACATGTATTCGTTCAACACCAGCACATATACCAGCCGACGCCGCCGCGATTTCCTAGAGAACTCGGGGCCGATAACGTAGCTGATATATAGCACCATTATCGTAATTGTCTCCCCGGGTTCTATGACCCGGGGATTTTTTTAGGAAAAGTATCATGGCAGTGCAGTTTGAACAATTGAAGTCGCTTGAAAGCTCTAGCAATAAAGACGCAGAGAAGACCGTAAAGAAGGTGGCAGTGGTCGGTGCTACCGGCTACACCGGACAAGAGCTGGTGCGTCTATTGCTGCAGCACGACAGGGCGCAGTTACAGACAGCCGTATCTCAAAGCAGCGATGGTAAGAAACTCGCTTCAGTCTATCCCGGTTTGCAAAAGCACACTGATCTTGTCTGTAGCAGCGGAGATCTCGAAGAGCTCGCTGAGCAAGTCGATTTGCTATTTCTCGCCCTACCCCATGGTAATGCCGCGGGTAAAGTGACTAAGAGCATTCTGGCAAAGTGCAAAGTGATTGATCTTGGCGCTGATTTTCGTTTGAAGTCAGCCGCCGACTACGAAACCTGGTACAAATTCAAGCATCCCCAGCCAGAGCTTCTGGCGCAGGCTGTCTATGGTTTGCCCGAGCTCAATCGTGCTGCTATTAGTCAGGCTAGTCTGGTAGCCAATCCTGGATGCTATGCCACCTGCTCGATACTGACATTAGCACCACTTTTGCAGGCGGGCATAATTGACCCAAAGTCTATTATCATCGACGCCAAGTCAGGTGTCTCTGGTGCTGGGAGAGCGGCAACATTAGGCACTCATTTTAACGAATGTAACGAGTCGATAAAAGCCTACGGAGTGGCCTGCCACAGGCATACTCCGGAAATTGAAGAACAGCTCGCCGCCTTTAGCAATTCGTCTTTTTGTACGTCCTTTACACCGCATCTGGTGCCGATGAATCGGGGCATTCTCGTCACCGCTTATGCGTCGCTTATAAGTAATATAAATAAACAAGAGTTATATAATATATACAGTAAGTTCTATGAAAATGAGCTATTCATCAGGCTCTTCTCTCCTGACGACACCGAGTACACGATGCCCGAAACACGTTTTGTAAAGGGCGCAAACTTCTGCGACATTGGTATGACAATTGACCAAAGAACCAATCGTGTCATTGCTGTTGGTGCCATAGATAATCTAGTGAAAGGCGCAGCTGGACAGGCTATTCAGAACATGAATCTGCTCTTCGGTTGGCCTGAATCGAGCGGACTAAAACAGTCAGCAATTTTCCCTGCGTGACATTTTTTTAGAAATCGTTGACATAGGTGCGAAACCATCGTAACCTTTCCCAAAGTTAGTGAGGCAATTTTCAATGTTCGCTTCGGACAGCAAAAACCACATAAACAACCACTCTAGCAGCCGACGAAACTCGCGACGCCGCCTATTGCGCTCGGGTTTTATTTGGTTGTGTTGATTTGATCAACAACTAAATTTTTTATCCCTGAGTGCAAGGCAAGCATTCAGGGATTTTTTTCACGTATACGTCCATAGTGACATGACAATCGGGAGACACAACTTTGAACTCAATAGCCAGATTACAAACCATTCAAAATGCAGCTACTACAGCTGTAGCGGCTGCCGCTAGTGTTCATGGCGGCCAGAAAGCGAACATAAGCGCTCTCGGCGCCGACGGCTGCACCGGCGGTGTCACTAGCCCCAAGGGCTTTATGGCAGCCGGTGCCCACATCGGCGTCAAACGCAAACGCAAAGATCTTTCCTTGATCTGGAGTGATGTTCCGGCCCATCTGGCGGCGGCTTTTACTACCAATGTCATGAGAGCAGCCCCGATTCTTTGGAATGAGAAGGTTGTGGCGGGAGGAAAGCCGGTGCGCGGTATCGTCGTCAACAGCGGTAACGCCAACGCCTGCACCGGCGAGCTTGGCATGATCAATGCCGAGGCCATGGCAGCTACTTATGCTGACAGCATGGGCGTGAGCAAAGAGGAAATCATCATCGCCTCCACCGGAGTGATTGGCGTGCAGCTGCCTATTCAACTGATCAAGCAAGGCATTGCCAGTACCTGCCAGGAGTTAGATGCATCAGCGGAAGCCGGCTTGAGTGCAGCCCAGGCGATCATGACTACAGACACCTATGTCAAGCAAACTGCGGTGGTATTCGAAGTAGATGGTAAGAAAGTCACCATCGGTGCCATGGCCAAGGGCAGCGGCATGATTCATCCAAATATGGCTACCATGCTCAGTTTTCTCACCACAGATCTGAATATTTCTCCGCTACTTCTCAATAAAGCCCTGAAAGAAAGCACAGCCGAAACATACAACATGATTAGTGTCGACGGTGACACCAGCACCAATGACATGGTCGCTATTCTTGCCAACGGCAAGGCAGGAAACAAACTGATCGATAGCGAAGGCAAAGACTATTTCACCTTCTGTCAGGCGCTGAAGACAATCAACATAGAATTGGCTCAAGCAATTGTGAGAGACGGCGAAGGTGCCACTAAATTTCTTGAGGTTCAGGTCAAGCACGCAGACTCTGTCGCAGAGGCACGCAAACTGGCCCGTTCTATTGTTTCGTCTAGCCTAGTCAAAACAGCCTTCTTTGGTGAAGACGCCAACTGGGGCAGAATCATCTGTGCCATGGGCTACAGCGGCGTTCAGTTCAAACCAGAAACTGTCTCAATCGCCATAGAAAGTGCTGGTGGCAAACTTGATTTGATGCAAGAAGGGGAGCCAGTCGTTGTCAACGAGATTCTCGGTAAAGCGGTGTTGGCAGAAAAAGACATAGTTATCCACATTGATATGAAAGAGGGCTTGAGTCAGGCAACCGCCTGGGGCTGCGACCTCAGCTATGAATATGTGCGCATCAACGGCTCTTACAGGACATAGGTGGCAGAAATGGTAGCTTCAATGAATTTAGCTTCAATAAATTTAAAATCAATAAACCTTGAATCAGTGCCCGCGACTGCGACGCCATTGGTGCCCTTCAATCTCTCAACGGCGAAGGAGACTCTAAAACAGAACGCTTACGAAGTTGTCGTCTTGAAATTCGGCGGCAATGCCATCGGCAATGAGTCTGTGCTGGATGCTCTTATCGATGAAGCCGTTGTCCTGATTAAATCGGGCATTCATGTCATTGTTGTCCACGGCGGTGGTACTGCCGTCAATGATGCTCTGGCATCTATCGGTAAAGAGACGAAAAAGATAGACGGGCTGCGGGTAACTGATGAGGAGACCCTTTCTATTGCAGTCAAGGTATTCAGCGAGATAAACAAAAAGCTCACTGAAAAATTTCGGCAGAGAGGTGTGAGCGCCTTGAGCTTTTGCTCCAAGTCAGAAATACCTTTTCAAACCGAGAAAATGTCTGCCGATCTAGGTTGGGTCGGTGAAATAGTTGATGTTCGCTCTAAGGGTATTGAGAGCTGGATGTGGGCTGGCTGGACGCCCATAGTCTCGCCGCTTGGCATTGATGCTAGCGAGCAGTTTTATAACATCAACGCCGATCATGCCGCTCTGGCTTTGGCAATTAGTCTAGAGGCTGACGGCTTGATTTTCATGACCGACGTACCAGGCGTGCTTAAAGATTTCAATAAGCCGCAGTCTAGGATTGGCCATGTTACACCAACTAGTGCCCAAGAGCTTATAGAAGAGGGCACCGTTAGTGGCGGCATGCTGCCCAAAATCAAAAGTTGCGTTATGGGCATCAAGAACGGTATTAGACGCATTGCCATAATTAATAGCTTTGCACCAAACGCTCTTATCAGTGGTTTCTTAGCGCCGCAAGACACAGGCACACTCATTACTGGAGATAAATATGACCACTAGTATATGCGCCGAATTTGCTCCCTCAGCCTCAACACAAAGCGATTGGGTAGAGCGTGGCAAGAAAGTACTGATGCAAACCTACGCCACCCAGCCTATGGTTCTTACCGAGGGGCAGGGCAGCTATATTGAGGATGTCGACGGCAAAAGCTATCTCGACTTCGCCTCAGGTATTGCTGTCAATTCGCTTGGTCACTGCCATCCTACCTATGTTGAAGCGCTGACTAAGCAACTAAGTAAACTGAGCCATTGCTCCAATCTCTATTACAATCAGCCGTCTATTGAGCTAGCTGAGAAGCTTGTGGCAAATAGTGCTTTTGATCGGGTCTTCTTTTGCAACAGCGGTGCTGAGGCTATAGAGGGCGCCCTCAAACTCAGTCGCAAGTATGCAAAAAAGCACAAAGGCGAGAACTGTACGAAGATTCTCACCATGAGCAATTCTTTTCATGGTCGCACTTATGGTGCCCTTTCGGCCACGGCTCAAACAAAATATCAGGAAGGCTACCACCCGCTGGTGCCGGACGTAAGTGTGGTTGAGTTCAACAATATTGATTCAGTATTGGCCCATGATTTGGCTGCGGTCGCTGCCATAATAATAGAGCCGGTACAGGGCGAAGGCGGAGTGCACTTAGTTGATAGCAGTTTTCTCAAAGAAGTGAGAGCGCTCTGCGATAAGCACAATATTGTTTTGATATTTGATGAAATACAGTGTGGTGTCGGCCGCAGTGGCAGCTTTTTTGCCAGTGAGAATTTCGCGGTTGCCCCAGACATCGTAGCGCTGGCTAAGGGCCTCGGTGGCGGCTTCCCTATCGGAGCAATTCTGGCTAATGAAAATATTGCCAGTGCGTTTAATCCTGGTGATCATGGTTCGACTTTCGGCGGCAATCCCCTGGCTGCCTCAGCTGCATTAGCCTGCGTCAATATCATTGCCAACGAGCAGTTTTTAGGGGCAGTTAAGAAGAAGAGCGAGGTCTTAGTTGCGGCCCTGGTTGGCCTCAAGTCTATGCATCCATCAATAAAAGCAATTCGGGGATTGGGTCTGATGCTGGGAGTTGAGTTTGATATTCCAGTCAAGCCAATTATTCAGAAATGCGCAGCACAAGGGCTTTTGTTAGTCGGCGCCGGCGAAAACGTCATACGGTTTCTTCCGCCTTTGACAGTAAGCGATGATGAGATCAATGAGGCAATTGGCATATTGGCGAGTGTTCTCGGTGCGCAATAGGCGGGCTCCCAGAGATATGGGTTAACCATTAGCAGTGTCGTGTTCGAGGCTGCCGGCGGAAAGACCTCCGATCCTTGGAAGCCCTGAGTAGTATCAGGTTTTAGGCACCCTAGACCATTTTGATGGGATGAATCATAATCAGGTTTATGAGGCAAGGGTGATAGTTGATCAATGGAATTATCTGACCGGCTAGTGACATTTCTAGGCAAGCTGGACACTGATCCAGAGTTCCAGGAATTTTTGACCGAATTCGAGCCCTATCTAAAAATTTATTCGAACAAAGACTTTCGAATCTACACCTTCAACAAGCTCGGATTTTCTTTCTGTTACGAAGAGAAGCTGGGCGGCGTTATAGGACTGTTCTTTGAGATCTTCACCAGAGGTGTAAGAGACGGCGACGTCACTCCGTTTGAGGCCCTTTTACCGTTCGGCGTAGCAACTTCAGATACCAGACAGGAAGTGCAAGTCAAACTTGGTGCAGCGCCGATTCGTTCAACGCCTTATGAGGGTTATCCAGATAGAGTGCCAAGTCCCTGGGAGCAGCACGAGACTTGGTGGGATAGGTACAATGAACCGATGAAAATTGGCGTTATCTTCAGGACTCCACTGCGAGACATGGACCTGTTTTCGGTACACTACAATTTTTCCGATGAAGCTTTTGCCAGCTTCCAGCTGGACATGGTTGGCGCGAAGCAACAAGATGATCGACAGCAATTGAGCAATCAATTACGCGCACGCAATCGTTCCCGCAGATCAGCAGGACGAACTCACCGACATCCCAAAAAGGGTGGCGGTTAATTGATACTGAAGTCTGGCAAGGAAAATCGCATGAAGAGAAAGAGTCGAATTGGCTACGTGGACATTGAAGCTCAAACGTCGCGTCAGCGACAGGGAATCGGTTATGACAGCCCCAAGGAAGGCACGAATTCAATAACTATCGGCGAGATCACAAAACGATTGGATGACTTAATTGAAATGCGAAATGCTTTAGCTTCTATCGAGGACGACGAGCAGCTATCTACCGCGTTTGACGAATTCATGGTTGTGCAGTCTTCCATTATCGATAGCGTTTTTCCGATTCTCGATCGCCTTTCAAATGTTGGTGCGTTACTACTGGAATATCATCAAAACGATCCAGGAGCAGCTGAGAATAAAATTCTCAATTTCTGGTCAGAGTCAGGCTACCAGATTGTAAGAGGGTATAAGATAACAGGCACTAGATTCGACACCATTTCTGATCCTCCGCCGGATTTGGTTTCCGAATTGGCTGGTGAAGACGGTTTTTTGCCGCCCTATGAGAACGAGCCAGACTGATCGTATCAACCACTTACCTAACTTCTTCTTCAACTACTTTGCTGCAAAGCTTTAGAAGGCTTTTTAAGTCATCAGGTGGCTCGCCTCTACTTAAGCACTTGCTGAAAATTGCATAGGGATCATTCTTGTCGCCTTCCTTGCGTAGTGTTTTGTCATCATTGACCCAGGCGTAGATGATGACTTTGTGCTGACCGTCGTAGCGAAAGAATAGTCGGAAGCGGTTCTGTCCAAACTTTGCACGTTTCCAATGTCTAAACTCTTTGCCAAGCGTATTACCCTGATTCCAGTTCTGGCTGGCTGGATCCGCAGGGATCTCTTCCAGCATGAGCTTTCGGATTCGAGCCAATCGCTTGGACTTACCGTGCTCTTTATAGGTTTCCGACTGGGCATCTCTAAGTTTCTCTACTTCACTAATCAGTGTGTCGAGCTGCTCAGTGAATAACTTGTACTGATACAAGTCCCAGCCGTTTACCTTCATTCCTCTACCTATTCCAGGCAGTCATCATCAGAGACTGTGATGCCAGCGGTCAGGTCGGCGACTTTTGCCATTTGCGCTTCGGAGACAGGCGTGATGTTTACGGGATGAGCACAGCCGTCTTTTTCGATGAACGACAAAAAGGCGCCAACGAAAGGGTCATTTTCGTTCTCTGTTTCCTGGTTGTCTATTACGCGAAGAAGCAGTGTTCCTGGTCCGATTACGTCGGCTCGTACCTGCGCCTGTTGTTTAAACTCAGGGTGCTGTTTGAACAAGTCTTTGTCTAACCTTATTGCTTCCGAGTTACCAGTGGTGCTGATTCGTCCCATGTAACTCATTTGGTCACCCGCATTAGAACCCGTGTGTATGTAAGTACTATAGTACGTACGCTCTTTGGCTGTCAAGCATGCGTGCTGCGAGCTGTCAGATTGTAATGAACAGCCATTCCCGTTTGGGGCAATTAAATTTGAGTGGGTAAAGCCGTTGATCGCGCTATGCAGCGAACGGATTTAGCCGTTTGGTCTTGTCTTGACGTGACTCTGGCTCCTTATCGCTTTGTTAGCGCACGGAATGCTATTAGGCCGAGAACGCCGACGAGCATGTCCCCAATAAAGCTTACGTGCGCCAGCGCAATACTTTCTCTTTGATCGGATTGACGAAAGCTCGACCCTGTTCGTAAGCATCGTTCCATTCTTTTTTCAGCATGAAATACCAGTGCCCGGGAGTACCAGCGTCTTTGATAGTCATGATCAAGCGTGGATTGTACTTGTTGATAATCTTCTCTTGCATCAAGGCCAGGGTCTGGTCTTGCATTAAGAATGTGGTGACGAAGTAATCGACAATGGGCGAAAACATCTGAGTCAGAGGTGGTGCCCAGGTCCAATAAGTCGTGTGGTTGAGTTCGGTGTGGGTATCATCAACTGGTGTCAGGGTGGTGATACCAGCCATCTTAGTTTGATTGTGATAGCTTAGATATTCGCGGCGACAGCCAGGTAAACGGAAGCTGATTTCTGTCTCGATATAATTGCCAATTAGCTTGAATAAAATAGAGCCCTGGGATGGTTTGTGTTTCACCATTGTCCAGCCTGTCCCCTCTGGAACATAAGTTTTGGCTTTTTCTTTCAAAACTTTTTGTGAGCGCCACCACCAAGAATTGTGCACGAAAGGCACATGGGCTGTGTCTATTAGTGCGGCGACGGCATAGTCTATGTGTGTCGGTAACAGTAAGGTTGTAGTTGTCTTTGCATAAGTGCATCCATCTAAACCTGGTGCATGAGGCACTTCTGGTAGATCTTCTTCAGCAATAGGTTTGTCGCCAAAGTAGACCCAAATGCAATCTAGTACTTCGCGACATGGGTAAGTGCGGCTTTTGATACCACAAAGATTGATTTTTTGATCTGCACAAAGTGATGGAATGACAGTGCAGACACCACTGGTATCAAATTTCCATCCATGAAAAGGACACTCTACTTCTTTGCCGTCAAAGTGACCAGCTGATAGAGGAACTGCTTGGTGGGGGCAGATATCGCGCATGGCAAAAACTTTGCCTTCGTTGTCTCTGCCAACCATGACTGGTTGATTGAGCATTATTTTCGCTACTTTCTCACCGCGCTTGAGCGCCTTAGAAGGAGCGGCAAAGTACCACATATTTTTAGTGAAAGTCTTGCCGTAGGGCGAGATGTAGCCGTCGTTACTTTCACTAGTGTCAACCGTTTCTTCTATTTTTACTTCTACTTGTGCAGAGGTGCTGCGTTGTCTTTCAGTTTCGGTGAGCATTGTCATCCCAGTTTCTTATTGGCCATAAGCTTCTATCTGCAACTAGCTTATTTTGCAGTCTTATTTTCGCATCAAGCTTACAACGGAAGGGCGCAAAGATATCAAGTACAGCTAATAAATTTCCTTAACGCAGACAGCAAAAGCTTATTCTGTGGCCTTCTTAGTGTTCTAGCGAGACCCCTAGATAGTCTTGGCGCTTGAAGTCGAGCGATTTAGAAAATGTCTTGTAACCGGGTTTCTTAATTTCTAGCAAGTGATAACCATTGCTAAGATGGCACCAAAATGCCCCACCGCTAAGGCCCGAGTTGTTGGCTGAGGTGATTTTGCCCAGCCTTGTGCCATCTACATAAACGATTCCACCCACTGATTCTGAGTCGCCATTAAGAAACAAGTTGGAGTTGCACTGGCCGCTTGTTCTCGTCTCGGCAAAAATCACTAATAAGACAATGGCGGCGACAACTAGCCAGAGTTTGGGTGCCTGCGAACGCTTCGGTAAGTATTGGTCACTTATTGCTGTTGCTGTATGAGTAGCTATGGCTGTCACCGGGTGCCGCCTTCCTTAGGTGCGACTGGCATCCACAAGGTCGGTGCGGCGTAAGGTAGAAGGCGCTTCTCTGGTTCAGGTTTGTCTTTTGCTGGTTCTGGTGCCACTTTGGGTTCAGCCGTTGAGTTGCCGATGGCTGGAGCTAAAGCAGGAGTTGTAGAGGAAGAAGAAGACGTAGTAGTAGAGCTTGTGGTTGTAGTTGTGGCAGAAGAAGTGGATGAAGATGGGTTAGTCACCGTGGTTTCTGCTTGAATAGGGGTACCTGGTGTGGGAGCGGTTTCGCTGTTGCCTGTTGAGAGCGATTGGGCCTCTGCTTTTAGTTCTCCACTGCCATCGCCGGTAGCATTGACAGTACTGGCAGTTTCATCTTTTGGTGTGGCATCTGGATTCTTGGCGAGTTGATCCCCGCCCTTTTTCTCGTCAGGGACAAACTGACTTGGTGCCATAAAGCTGCCTGGAGCCGTTGGTCTGGCCTTGTAGTACGCTTCATTGTAATCGTGCCAGATTTTGGCCATGATTACGCCACCTGTGACGTTCTTACCTTCAATTGCTTTGTTTTCATCGTTACCACCCCAGACGGCAGTCACCATATCTGGTGTGAAACCAATGAACCAAATATCTTTGCCTTCATCGGCGGTGCCTGTTTTTCCGGCTACTGGTCTGTCTGCTAACTTAGCTTGGGTGCCGGTTCCCCAGCGCACGCAGTCTTGCATACATTCAACTAGCCTGGCCACTGGTTCAACTTGGAAGGCTCGGTCGGCTCTAGGGTCGAACACTTCAATTACTTGGCCGCGATTGTTTTCAATTTTGCGAATGACTTGGGGCTTGATGGCAATACCAAATCTAGCAAAAGTCGAATAGGCGCCAGCCATTTCTAGCGGAGAGGCCGCTGAGCTACCTAGGGCCAGCGATAAGTTGGGGTCGAGCTTAGCTGTGATACCAGCTAAGCGTGCTGTTTCTATGACACTTTCCATGCCCACTTGCTGTCCTACTTTTACAGCCGGTACGTTGCGCGATAAGGCTAGTGCTCTGCGTATTTGAATGCGGCCATAGAATTTGTGGTCGAAGTTTTTCGGAGCATAGGGGGCTTGACCCCAAGGTGATTTGATTACCAATGGGCTGTCATCAATCATACTGTCTGGACCAAATACGTTCTTACAGAAGGCAGTTAGGTAGACAAATGGTTTAAACGAAGAACCAACAGTGTGTGGATTGGTGGCACGGTTGAACTGATTCTTCCAAAAGTTGCCGACACCACCGACTAGTGCGACGACTTCCCCACCACTGACAGAGACTGACACTAGAGCACCTTGAGTTACACCCTTGGGTGCTTTCTTAATGCCCGCGTTTAAAGCTTTCTCGGCTAACTCTTGAGCCACAGGGTCTAGGTTTGTATAGACGCGCAGGCCTTGTCGGCGCATTTCGGCTTGGCTAAAGCGTTCGCGCAAAACTTGCAAGACATAACTAATGTAATAGGGATACTTTTGCATTGAGTTGGTGCCTTTTTTAAAGGCCAGTTGCTGGCCTTTGGCTTCTTTAGCCTGCGACTCAGTGATATAGCCATACTCGACCATTTTGTCGATGATTTCTTTTTGTCTGCTGTAAGCAGCTGCTCTGTTTTGCGGTAGACCAAGCTCAGAAGGTGCCTTAACTAGCCCAGCCAGAAAAGCCGCTTGAGCTAAAGATAGTTGGGCTGCGCTGCGATCAAAATAGCGGGAAGCGGCGCGCTCAATGCCGTAGGCATTATTGCCAAAATAGACTTGATTGAGATACATATTGAGAATACGCTCTTTGCTGTAGCGTCTCTCTAAGTCCCAGGCGACATAGGCTTCTTTGATTTTTCGGTCATAAGTTCTGCCAGCATCGGCAAAGAACAAGTTTTTTGCCAATTGTTGAGTGATGGTTGATCCACCCTCTTTGACGTGGCCAGCTGCCATATTGGCCATAGAGGCGCGGAAGATACTAAAGAAGTTGATGCCGTTGTGTTCGTAGAAGTGGTGATCTTCTGCGGCCAGAATGGCCTGCTGCATCTTTGTCGAAATTTGATTGAGGGGAACTACGCGTCTATCTTCGTCACCTTCTACAGTGCAAATTAGATGGTCTTGTTTGTCCATTATTTGAATTGCTTCAATGGGCTCGAAGCGTTCAACCATTGTGACGTCGGGCAATTCTTGAATCTGCTTCCACATAGAGGCGCCAAGATAACCGCAGCCTAGTGCACCCACTATTAAACAGATGGTGAAGGAGCGCCGTGCAAAGACACCAGCGTTACCTAAAACACCTTGGTTCTTGCGTCTGGCTACAGATCTTCGCTTGGCCACGCTTTACGTTCTCAATTCTGGATGGTTAGTCAATTCTCGATTTTTAGAGAGCAATCCCCTGACATTATATATATTAAGGTGCCGGCGTGCTTCCTCCGTCAAAATCACGTAAAGAAAAGAGAGCGACTGCTGCCGCCCTCTCTTCTTCTATTTCTCATTAACTCTGGTTTAGTTAGTTAAGCTTACTCGGCTCCAAGTTAGGCTCTTGGGTGAGTATTCATATAAACCCGTCTCAAGCGGTCCAAACTTACGTGAGTGTAAATTTGGGTGGTGTTGATAGTGGTGTGACCAAGTAGATCTTGTACTACACGTAGGTCAGCTCCACCTTCAAGCAAGTGAGTGGCGAATGTATGTCTCAAAGTGTGGGGAGTGATTGGTTTGTTGATACCAGCTTTGAGGGCATACTTCATGACGATACGGTGGACAGATCTTGACGACAGGCGAGTTGCTTGGCGGCTGACAAACAAAGGGTGCTCTGCTTGCGGTGTGCGACCTTCTGCCAATTTTGACCAGGTTTCGCTGAGATATTTCTTCAGCCAGTTGTGAGCGCTCTGATTGAGTAGTACTACTCTTTCTTTGCCGCCCTTACCGAGAACCCGCATCTCCATGCCTTCTTGATTGTAGTCTTGAACTCTTAGACCGCAGAGTTCGCTGACGCGCATACCTGTGGCATACAAAACTTCCATCAAGGCGCGGTCACGTGCACCTAATACCGAATTGGTATCTGGTGACATCAGTAAACGCACGATTTCTTCTTTGTCTAAGCAGGCAGGCAATCTACGGGTGAGCTTAGGCCCTCTTACTTGCTTTGATGGATCTTCATCAATCAATTGCTCTCTTCTCAAGTAGCGATAGAACGATCTGATCGCCGAAATTTTGCGAGCGACAGTCGGTCTTGAATATTGTTCTTGAATTTGTCTTATGTAAGCACGCAGACCTTCAGCTTCTAGCCAGCCGGAGCCGGTTGTTGCTGATGAAGTTGTTTGCTCGGTTGAATCAGTGTTTGTATTAGCTGTTGTATCAGTTGTAGATATTGGGGCACTACCTGTAGTTGTGTTAACTACTGTATGGCCAGTGTAAGAATTCTGCTGCTCACTTGTTACTGCGTCCGCTGGTGTTTCACCAGTGGCGCTAACGTCGCTGCCAATCAGCTGTTTGAGGTCATTCATGTAAGCGCGAATTGTATGCGATGAGTAATTGCGTTCTACTTCTAAGTAGCCTGCAAATTGATCGAGCCAATTTTTATGAGCATTAGCCTGGCCATTTGCTAAGCCGTCGACACTTTTCTCTAGAGCAGTGTGCATGCCTGGAATGGCTTCTGGCAAGCCATTTATCAGACCTCCAGACTGTGCTCCAATGTTTCCGTGCATGTTATTTGTTCCGTTTTGAAATGTCACTATTAACCGTCTTTCTAGAATTTAGTAATTGATGTGCACCACAATTACTAATTATGAGAACTTTGAAAGCTTTGTAAAGACCCCAATAGTCAGTATCTGAGTAGTCATGAGGCAAATACGATCGCGTTTATCAGCACTGCTTGAACAAAAAAGCGGTGCTACAGATGGTGGCGCAAAGCTACTAGAATTCGGGGATGCGTGGGAATCGAACCCACCCAGGACAGCGTAAATCTGCCCCGCAACGATTTTGAAGACCGCACACCACACCAGCGATGCTCCATCCCCAGGTCTCTATCAATTTACCCTATTTCTTCCAAACCTGGGTGAACTGCCGATCTTAGTAACTTAGGTAAGTTTCATAGTCATTAAGAAAAACAAAAGATATTAATGAAATTTTATCAAGATTCGCTATGGCTCATCGGGACGGTCAATTGGGGATCGTGTAAAACTTCTAACAAGGGTTGTAAGGAGCCCGAGATCGTCACAGTTCCCTACATTTGCATTGACAATATTATAGATAGATACGTATAGTTCCATCCCTGTGCCTGCAATTGCCCTCGGCAACTGCGGTTTCGTGCACAGATATGCTTTCGCATATGAGCAGCCACTCAACAGAGGTAACCGATGGCTTTAGAGTTGTCTGAGCGCGTCCGAACCTTCGGGGCGGGAAGTTCGCGCATCGCGGATTTACCTGATCTCGCTGAAATTCAGAAAAGTTCGTTCAAATGGTTTATCGAAGAAGGTCTAGCAGAGGAACTGCGGGCTTTCAGTCCTATCAAGGACTACACGGGAAGGTTGGAGCTCCACTTCCTGACTAATTACAATTTTGAGGATCATACTGAGCCTAACAAGCCCAAGACTCCTGAAGATGCAAGGGCCCTAGATGCCAGCTACACCAAGAAGCTGCGTATTCAAATGCGTCTTGTCAATCGCGAGATGGGTGAAATCAAAGAGCAAGAGATCTACGTCGGCGACATTCCAATGATGACCGACCGCGGTACCTTCATTATTAATGGCGCTGAGCGTGTAATCGTTTCTCAGATCGTCCGCTCCCCTGGCATCTACTATAAAAGGGAAGTCGACACCAACGGTAAGAGAACCTTCTCGGCCACCCTTATACCTAACCGTGGCGCTTGGCTGAAGTTTGAAACTGATGTCAACGACATCATCTATGTAAAGATAGATAAAAACAGAAAACTTCCTGCCACTACCCTCTTGAGAGCCCTTGGTTATTCAGATAGTGAAATGGAAGGTATTTTCCGTCACAAAGAATTCCTCAAGAAAACTCTTGATAAAGATTCCAACAAAACTCGTGAAGATTCGTTAATCGAAGTCTATCGCAAGCTTCGTCCAGGTGACCCGCCCTCGGTTGCTGGTGGTCAAAGCATTCTTGACAGCCGCTTCTTCGATGACAAACGTTATGACCTCGGTCGCGTTGGTCGCTATAAATTGAATAAGAAGCTCAGCTTGTCTGTGCCAGAAGCTCAACGCACACTGACTAGAGAAGACATCGTTGCAGCAGTTGATTATTTGATTGGCCTACATTATGACGAAGGCCACGTTGATGACATCGACCACCTCGGCAACCGTCGTATTAGATCGGTTGGCGAACTTCTACAGAACCAATTCAGAATCGGTCTGACTCGCCTTGAGAGAATTGTGCGCGAGCGCATGACTTTGCAAGACGCCGATACCCTGACTCCAGCTAACTTGCTCAACACCAAACCATTGGTCGCAGCCATCCGCGAATTCTTCGGATCTTCGCAGTTGTCTCAGTTCATGGACCAAACCAATCCTCTAGCAGAACTGACGCACAAGCGCAGACTTTCAGCTCTAGGACCTGGCGGTTTGTCGAGAGAAAGAGCCGGCTTTGCCGTTCGAGACATTCACCCGAGCCATTACGGACGTATTTGTCCTGTAGAGACTCCTGAAGGTCCTAACGCTGGTCTGATTGGCTCACTGGCGACTCATGCTCGTGTTAACGCTTACGGTTTCATTGAAACTCCTTATCGCCGTGTTGAAGGCGGTCTCGTTACCGACCAGATCCACTACTTGACAGCTGATGAAGAAGATAACTTCAGAGTGGCTCCAGGTGATGCTCCTGTAAACGATGACGGTACTTTCGTTCATCCTCTAGTACCTGTGCGTTACCGCGCAGAGTTCATTGAGACCGGACCAGAGCAAGTCGACTATGTCGGCGTCAGCCCCATTCAAATTGTGTCAGTAGGAACGGCCTTAATTCCATTCCTTGAGCACGATGACGCTAACCGCGCTTTGATGGGTTCAAACATGCAACGTCAGTCTGTACCTTTGGTACGTACTGAGCGTCCACTAGTGACAACTGGTATTGAGCGTCAATCTGCTCGAGATTCAGGCATGGTGATTGTGGCCGATGTTGAAGGCGTGGCCGAATATGTTTCAGCTACATCTATACACGTTCGCACTAAAGACAAGCGCCTAGTTAAATACAGACTATCTAAGTTCCAACGTTCGAACCAAGATACTTGCTTGAACCAAAAGCCAATCTTGCGTGTGGGCGACCACTGCAAGCCTGGTGATGTCATCGCCGACGGTGCTGCCACCAATTCTGGTGAGCTTTCCGTTGGTCGTAACTTGCTCGTGGCCTTCATGCCATGGGAAGGCTACAACTTTGAAGATGCCATCTTGATCAGCCAGCGCCTTGTCTTTGAAGACATTTTGACTTCAATTCACATCGAGAAACTCGAAATCGATGCTCGTTCCACCAAGCTCGGTCCTGAAGAAATCACTAGAGAAGTTCCGAACGTCTCTGAAGAATCTCTTCGTCACCTTGATGAAAATGGCATCGTCCGCATCGGTTCACGAGTCTATCCAGATGACATTTTGGTCGGCAAGATCACCCCTAAAGGTGAATCTGAACACCCACCAGAAGAGAAACTGCTTCGCGCCATCTTCGGCGAAAAAGCACGCGACGTTCGTGACAACTCCCTTAGAGTTCCACACGGCGAAGGCGGCCGGGTTGTAGACGTTAAAGTCTTCGACCGCGAAAAAGGCGATGAACTTCCTCCTGTTGCTAACAAAGTGGTGCGTGTCTACATCGCTCAGAAACGTAAGGTTTCTGTGGGCGACAAAGTAGCCGGACGTCACGGTAACAAAGGTATCGTCGCTAAGATTCTCCCAACCGAAGACATGCCTTTCTTGCCAGATGGCACACCAGTCGACATCGTTTTGAATCCACTGGGCGTACCTTCTCGTATGAACGTTGGTCAAACTTTCGAAACTCTGCTTGGTCTGGCAGCAATGCTCACCAACCAGCGCTACGAAGTGCCACCATTCGATGAAATGTATGAAAAAGAAGCTTCATCGATGACTGTTCACCGTGAAGTAGTTAAAGGCAAAGCTATGACTGGCTTCGACTGGATTGGGGATGACGGTAAAGTCACTCTCTATGACGGCCGCTCTGGTGATGCTTTCGAAAATCCTGTTTCTGTCGGCAAAATCTACATGATGAAACTCGTTCACCTTGTAGACGACAAGATTCACGCTCGTTCAACTGGCCCTTACAGCTTGGTTACTCAGCAGCCGCTGGGTGGTAAAGCTCAGTTCGGTGGTCAGCGTCTAGGAGAAATGGAATGCTGGGCTCTTGAAGCTTTCGGCGCCGGATACTCACTACAAGAGATGCTCACCATTAAGTCAGATGACGTTAACGGTCGCTCTAAGGCTTACGAATCAATCGTTAAGGGTGAAAACCTGAGACGACCTGGTATTCCTGAGTCGTTCAAAGTGCTCGTGCGCGAACTTCAATCTATCGGTCTTGACGTTTCTGTGGCCAAGCGTACTCGCGAAGGCCAAGAAGTAGAAGTTGACTTGATGACTGAAGTTGAGGAAGTGCGTCCACGCGGTCTGAGAAGACTCAGTCCGTTTGGCGAGATTGGCCTCGAATCAGAACTTGCTGAGCTTTCACGCCAGACTGCTATCCCAGCTTCGGCTGTGGCAACTGCAGACCCTGACGAGCTAGTGGAAGACGGAGACAATGAAGTGGTTGGCGACTCTTATGAAGGTGTCGTTGACGTACTCACTCCTAGCATTCCAATAGTTGAGGCCCTAATCGGAGCCATCGAAGCACCAGACTTTTCAGTAGATGTTGATTCTGAACCTGAAGATCTGATCGACGACTCAGACGAAGCCTAATCAAGCCTAACTAATTCAAAGGGAGAGTGTCATCTAAAATGACTACGAGTATTGACCGCTTTGACTACATAAAAATCGGGATCGCCTCACCTGAGCGTATCCTTAGCTGGTCACACGGCGAAGTAACCAAGCCTGAGACCATCAACTACCGTACCCTCAAACCAGAGAAAGACGGCTTGTTCTGCGAGCGCATTTTTGGACCATCAAAAGACTGGGAATGCTACTGCGGTAAATACAAACGTGTAAGACACCGCGGTATCACTTGCGAACGTTGCGGCGTTGAAGTGACCGATTCTAAAGTTCGTCGTCACCGTATGGGCCACATCAAACTGGCTTCTCCTGTGACTCACATTTGGTTCCTCAAAGGTATTCCAAGTTACATCGGCTTGCTTCTCGATTTGCCATTGCGCGATCTAGAACAAGTTGTTTACTTCAATGCTTATGCCGTAACCAACCAAGGCAACTCCCCTGATTTACACAAGAACCAGCTTCTTGCTGAAGATGAGTACGAGAAGCTTTTAGAAGACCCGAATATGCAGTTCGACGTCGGTATCGGTGCCGAAGCTGTTAAACAGCTCTTGTTCGATATCGCTAGACCTCAATATGAACGCCCTGACAACAAAGACGATCGCGGTCGTTTGTTAGAGCTTCCTGGTTTGAAAGAGCTATCTAAGCAACTTCGTGAAGAACTGGCTGGCGCCGGCGGCTCCCAACAGAAGAGAGCCAAAATCATCAAACGCTTGCGTTTGGTTGAAGCACTGGTAAATTCGCACACTGACCCAACTTGGGTTGTGCTCGATAATCTACCGGTTACTCCTCCAGATTTGCGCCCCATGGTGCAGCTCGATGGTGGACGTTTCGCTACATCAGATTTGAACGATCTATATAGACGGGTTATTAACCGTAACAACCGTCTAGCTCGTTTGCTCGAAATGGGCGCTCCTGAAATTATCGTGCGCAACGAAAAGCGTATGTTGCAAGAAGCTGTTGATGCTTTGATCGATAACGGCAGACGTGGCCGCGTGGTGGTTGGTCCTAACAACCGTCCACTGAAGTCACTATCTAACATTATCGAAGGTAAGCAAGGTCGTTTCCGTCAGAACTTGCTCGGTAAACGGGTTGACTACTCTGGACGATCTGTAATCGTTGTTGGTCCTACTCTTAAGTTGCACCAGTGCGGCTTGCCTAGAGAAATGGCCTTAGAACTCTTCAAGCCATTTGTGATCAACAAGCTGATCGAAAGACAGATTGTTCAGAACATCAAATCGGCTAAGAAACAAATTGAAAAGGGCTCGGCAATTGTTTGGGAAATTCTTGAAGAAGTAATTCAAGGTCACCCAGTACTCTTGAACCGCGCTCCCACACTGCACAGACTCGGTATTCAAGCTTTCGAACCAGTATTGGTAGAAGGTCGCGCTATCCAGTTGCACCCGCTAGTATGTTCGGCCTTTAACGCCGACTTCGACGGTGACCAAATGGCCGTGCACGTTCCATTGTCTGTCGAAGCTCAAGCTGAAGCTCACATGCTCATGCTTGCTTCAAACAACACTCTACTTCCTGCTACTGGCCGACCAACAATCACACCTACTCAAGACATGGTGCTTGGTATTTATTACCTCACTATTGAAAAGCCAGGCAGTGATGATCCTAAAGTGTGCCGCGGCGCAGGCATGAGATTCGTCTCCTTAGCTGATGCAAGATCAGCCTATGAAGCCGGAATTCTTGACCTTCACGCCAAAATCAAAGTACGCGATGTGGACGGCAAAATGGTTGAGACAACTCCTGGTCGCGTCATCTTCAATGAAGTTGTGCGTGAAGCAATTCTGGTTGTTAACTAACGCTGGTTGTTAACTAAACACTGGTAGAGCACCAACAGTATCAACCTTTATCTAAATTCTTTATCTAAAGAGGGTCCAATGGTCACAGGCGATAAGAAGAAAGAAACAATGGATTACATCAACACAACTGTTGATAAGAAGAAGCTCGGCAATCTTCTTTCAGATGTGTATGAGAGATTCGGCACAGCAAGAACAGCTGAACTAGCCAACTCACTAAAAAACCTCGGTTTTAAGTTCGCAACCAAAGCCGGCGTAACTGTTTCTATTGACGACTTAGACGTACCGGAAGCCAAGAAAGGCTTGATTTCCGCTGCTGAAAAAGAAATTGAAGAAGCACAACGTCGCTATGAGCGCGGCGATATTACTGAAGTTGAACGCTACAACAAAGTAATTGATACCTGGTCAGCTACCACCGACCAGCTCACCAAAGAAGTTGTAGACAACTTCGATCGCTTGAACCCTGTCTACATGATGGCTTTCTCTGGAGCTAGAGGTAACATCTCCCAGGTTCGTCAGCTAGTTGGTATGCGGGGCCTGATGGCTGACTCTCAAGGTCAGATCATCGACTTGCCGATTAAGTCTAACTTCCGTGAAGGTCTAAACGTTACTGAGTACATCATCTCTTCTTACGGCGCCAGAAAGGGCTTGGTAGATACAGCGTTGAAAACTGCCGACTCTGGTTACCTAACCAGACGTCTCGTTGACGTTGCCCAAGACGTAATCGTGCGTGAGCCCGATTGCGGAACAGTGCGCGGCATCTTCATGCAGCCAATTGCTGAAGGTGACAAAGACCTGGTCAGCTTGCAAGAGAGAATCTTTGGTCGCTCTGCATCTATTGATGTAGTTGATCCTGAAACCGGTGAAGTTCTAGTTCGCGCTGGTGAATTGATCAGCCGTAAGCAGGCAGCACTTCTTGATAAGACCTTGAAGAAGCCAAACAAAGTTGTGATGGTGCGCAGCCCGCTTACTTGCGAAAGCCAATATGGCGTTTGCCAGAAGTGCTACGGATGGGCTCTCACTAGCCACCGGCCAGTTGACCAGGGTGAAGCAATCGGTATTATTGCCGCTCAGTCAATCGGTGAACCTGGTACACAGCTAACCATGAGAACGTTCCACACTGGTGGTGCCGTTTCTGGTGGTAAGTCACGTAACCAAGTTAAAGCTCCTGCTAAGGGTACTGTGGTCTTCAAGATCCAGAGCCGTTCTATGCGCACCGCTTACGGTGATGTTATGGAACAAACCACCCGCGATGGCGTGATGAAAGTTGTGGTTGGTGAGAAAGAGCATTCTTTCCCAGTGCCAGTCGGAACACTTCTCTTCTTGCCATCTGGCTCAGAAGTAATCGCCGGACAAATTATTGCCGAGTACGATCCACCAGGTTCGAAGAAGAACTTGACTGAACGCGCCAGCAAAGATATCACCGCTGATATCTCGGGCCGTATCATGTTCCAGAACTTCCAAGCTGACGAAAAGAGAGACCGTCAAGGTAACATCTCAAGAACAGCCAACCGCGCTGGTATCATTTGGGTATTAGAAGGTGACGTATACAACTTGCCATCAGGCGCCCATGTGGTCGTCAAAGATGGTCAAGACGTTAACGCTCTAGATGTATTGGCCGAAATTCAAATCACTTCCGAACACGGTGGTGAAGTTAGATTCGGACCAGAAATCGAAACTGAAACAGTCAAAATCAGCAAGACCAAATCGCAAGTTAGACTGACCAAGGGCAAAGAGATGAATGTCATCATTGCTTCAGTCGGTGCTAACAATGCCAAGCTTGAGCCTGGCCAAAAAGGTCATATCTGGCGCGTGCAAAAACAAAAAGAATCATTCGCTATCAAAGTAGTGAACGAAGAAGTTGTAGAGAACGGCAAGATTATTGCTGAACTAGTTGATGATGGCTTGAACGTGGTCAGCTGTGGTGGCGAGATTATCTACGATGGCGTAGAAATCGATGACCGCCGCGTTGTCACCAAAGCCGGTAAAGTACTCTTTGTTCCTGAAGAAGTACACTTCATCTCTAAAGATAGCTCTCTGAAAATGTCTGAAACTGGTGAAACAGTTACAGCTGGCCAAGAAGTTGTTAAAGACGTCTTTGCTCACATGGAAGGTATTGTCGAGATCATCGCTGATAACGACATCATCCACGAAGTAATCGTCAGACCAGGCGACTTGGTTCCAATCGGTGATCCATCTGAAGTGAAAGTGCCTGAAGGTCAAATCGTTGAGCCTGGTACTGAAATCGTTGAAGGCTATACGTACAAAGAACGCAAGCTAGTAAACCTCTTTGAAAAAGAAGATGGTTCCTGCTACGTCATCGTTCGTCCAGTCGAAGAGTATTGGATTGAACCTAGAGAAACTAAGTTCAAGCACAAAGCCACTGACGAGAAAATTTCTCTCCGTTCAGTCACTCAGTTGCTCTTCCGCGACAGAGAAAAAGTCAGACACATCCAAGGCGCTCAGTTGACTAGAACCTCCTTGGTTCTGCAAATGCAAGGCCACCTACAAACCCTCAAGGGCATTGTAGAAATGGGTGAAGATCTCAACATCGTTGTGCAAGAGAACATTCTCTTGCGCCGTGAGCAAGATCTCAACGTTACTCTCTTGTCTGTTGAACACGGTCAAATAATTGATGCCAAGGCTGCAGTTGCTACTACTCAAGTTCTCACTAGAACCGATGCTCGAGTGCAACTATCCAAATCAGACGAAAGAAGAATCTTGTTGGTGACCGAAGAGCAACAAGTGCACCAGAAGATCAAAGGCACTTGTAACTTGAAAGAAGGCGATTTGATTCGCTTCGGTGACCCTCTATCGAAGGCTTCTAGTGCTTCTATCTCGGGACAAATCGTCTCAGTTGATGGTGCTGAAGTGGTGCTGAGAAAAGGTCGTCCGTATCTAATCTCAGTCAACACCCAGTTGCAGTGCGAAGATGGCAACCTCGTTCAACGGGGCGACTTGCTCGCTACTCTGATCTTCGAACGTCAGAAGACTGGAGACATCGTTCAGGGTCTTCCTCGTGTAGAAGAAGTTCTGGAAGCAAGAAAGCCTAAAGAAGCAGCCATACTCGCCGAGCGTGAAGGTAAGGCTAGACTGGCTACTGAAGACGATACAACTAGACTCTACATTGTCTTTGGTGATGGTACCGAAGAAGAAATTCCAATTCCTCAAGGTCTCAACATCATCCTTGAAGACGGAGACCCCGTCACTCTCGGTATGCCTTTGACCGACGGTCCTCCTAACCCACACGATATCGTGCGCTTAAGAGGCATCGAAGCGGCTCAGAAATATCTGGTCGACGAAGTGCAGTCTGTATACCGTTCACAGGGTGTAGAAATCGCCGATAAACACATCGAAGTTATCGTCAGACAAATGACCCGCAAGGTTCGTGTTGATGATCCAAAAGACACCATCATGTTGCCAGGCGAGTTGATGGAGCGTTATCACATTGACCAAGAGAACGAGAAATCGGCTCAACAAGGTCTAGAAGGCGCTACATACACTGATGTATTGCTCGGTATCACCAAGGCTTCACTCAACACTGAGTCATTCATCTCTGCTGCATCATTCCAGGAAACCACAAGAATTCTGACTGAAGCTGCCGTAGAAGGTAAGAAAGACTGGTTGCGTGGTCTGAAAGAGAACGTCATCATCGGCCGACTTATTCCAGCAGGTACTGGCTTCCAAGGCCATGCAATGCCGGTTGAGGAAGAAGAAGAAGAAGAAGATATCTATCCACCAATCGGTGAAGGTAGCTTCAACGTTCCAGCTTAAATAGAGCCTGTTTAAAAGGGGCCAGCTTAAATAGTGCCTGTTTAGATAGAGCCTGTTTAAAATAGACCCAGCTTGAACCAAGTGCATAAAACAAAATAGTTGCATATACAACTATTTTGCAAAAAGGGTCTCCATTTCGGAGGCCCTTTTTAATGTGCTCTTTTTATTGCCTGCTATTTCGCGCTTTTCTAGAGTGTTTTCTGCTTAGTGCTTGTGTCTGTGTTTATGGTTATGCGAAGCAGTGCGATAGTCAGGGTGCAAAATCTGATTGGCGTTGAAACGCTTGCGAATGCGACTGGCCAAAAAATAGGTTCCGACTTTTCTTGACGGGTTGCAACGCTGGTCTAAGAGCAGGTGGGTCAAGATTGAAACTGTAATGCCTACCCGATAAGGTTGGCGGCTTTTGCCCTTGAACAGGAGGAAGAAAAGGGCCAGTAGTTCGTAAGAGTGGAGCGGTAAGTAGAGCTTGCCACTGTAGTTCTCGTGGGACGCTTCTTTGAACATAACCCAGTTAAATTTCCAGCCATGAGCTCGAACATAGTCAAAAATATGGTCTAAGTCGATTAGAAAACCTACCAGAAAGCTGGCCAATGCAGCCTTGCGAGACCTGTAAACATAGTAGCTGGCGCAGCTTACGCCTGCTGAAGTGATGATGTGTCCAACGGTTCGCATACTTTCAAGATTCCCTAATTTGCTCTGATCCTTGATAAAATCGTCACTTGTAGCGGTTTTTACCTTCGGTATCTGAGACCATCAATTAGATATACCCGTTGGCCAATTTTTTACGCAGTTTTCATATGTCTACCTGTTGTTTCTATATAGAGAGTCTATTTCGGAGTTTTAGAACAAATGCAATTTGTGCAGGGGCCTATGGGCCGTAAAGGGAAGCTTTTCACCGCCTTGTCTCGCTCGTCCCTAAGCTCGCTGATATTGGTTGTCTCTAGTCTGACTGTAGGCTCTGTCGCTATCAGCTTCGCTCCTCTGGCGTCAGCTCAAGCGCCTCAGGGTGGCGGTGCCGGCACTGCCCAGCAAGCTGTCGGCATGTACAATCTCGGTTTGGCCGCCTACAAACAAGGTAGTTTAGAATCGGCAATTATCTTCTTCCGCCGGGCTACCGATATGGACCCCAATCTGGCTGATGCTCAATATAACTTGGGAGTTCTCTACCAAAGCCAGCGCCGCTTGAAGGAAGCTATTCCGCGCTTTCAGGAAGTGCTCAGAGTCAAATCTGCAGATCCAGATGCTCACTTCCAGCTCGGAATTGCCTTGATGGACATGGGCCGTGCCGCTGAGGCTAAAAACCATCTGTCAGCCATCGCTCCAAGTTCGCCGCACTTTGCTGATGCCCAAAAACGTATTCAGACCTGCGAGGCTCAACTGGCTGGAGCTACGGTGGCCTCACCTAGTTATAGTCCTAATTACAGTTCTAATAATTCAAGTGCTACGTCTTCTCAACCGGCTGCCAATGTCTTTAACAGCAGCACTAACCAGGCCATGAATTTAAATCCAGTGGGCTCGGAGACACCGGCACCTCGCGACTACAGCACTATTTCCAACAATTCTTATTCAGGTTCTTCTGCAGCTTCAGGTAATACCCTGAGTCATGTTGTCCAGCCTCAGCAACAAGTACAACAGATTCAGCAGGTCCAACAAGTTCAACAGGTACAACAAGTTCAACAGACTCAAGCTGTCAGACCAGTGGCCTTAGCCAGTGCACCCGTTGCCGCCTCTAGGGCCGGTGCTCCCACAGCTGTACTTGCCAACTCTTCGGCCCGCGTTATTGCTACTGGTTTCTCTGCTCCAAGCGGGTTGACCTTCGATCGCCTCGGCAATCTTTATGTGGCTAACTTTACGAGCAATACAGTCGACCGCATTTCTGCCGATGGCACCCGTATGCAATTTAGCTCAGGTTCTAACTTGAAGGGGCCGATTGGCCTTGCGGCTGATGAAAGTGGCAATATTTATGTGGCCAACTATGATGGCGGCACTGTTGCTAGAATCAGTCCCGCTGGTGTTTCAACCATCATCGGTACAGGCTTCAAGCAGCCTTATTACCTCACTCTGGACAAAGAAGGCAATCTATTTGTTAGCCAGCAAATTGATAACTCTGTGGTGCGCCTGACACTGCCTCGTCCAGTGGCCCGTACTCAATAGTTAGGAATTAGTTGATGTCCGACGTTAAAGCTGAAGCAGATAAGTCTGCCGAACAGAAATCTACTAAAGAAAAATCAGCTGAAGAGAAATCGGCTGTAGAAAAATCTAGTAATACTAAGATCGTTGCCGCACCGCTCGATGCCGCTCGATTTGATGCTAAGCGTGTTGCTGTTCAGATGATGGTCGGCAACCAGTTTGTGCAGCCTTATCACTTCATCATGACCCGGCTGAAAGTATACGGACGAGAGAATATTCCTAAAGAAGGGTCTCTCATCGTCGTGGCCAATCACATCTCCACTCTTGACCCGCCCTTGTTCGCCTATGTCACCCAACGGCCAATGATCTACATGGCAAAAAGTGAACTTTGGAATAATAAATACATGGGTCGTCTGCTCGATTGGCTTGGTGCATTGCCAATTAACCGCGAGAAGCCGCAACTCTCTACCGTCAAATTTATTCGCCAAATCATGAAGACCGGCTGGTCGCTTGGGATGTTCATTGAAGGCACCCGTTGTAAGACACCCAATTCAATTGGTAAGCCTCATGTCGGTGCTGCCTATTTCGCTAAAGTGACTAATAGTAAGATTTTGCCTATCGGCATCATTGGCACTGATAAACGTTTTGGCCCAGCCCGTGTGAACATAGGCAAAGTGATTGAGCCAGGAGACGATCTCGAAGCTAAGACTTGGGAGATTATGGACGCTCTAGTTGATTTGACTGGCTTCCAGATTCTTGAGCGCAAAATGGCTGATAAGCATTAAGTTATAGCTTTAGCTAAAGTCCAAGCCACAGCTCTGGAGTCTTTGGCATAGGTGCTAGAGCCTTTTCGCTAAAATAGTTTCGTAAGTTTGATAGCCCTGACCTTCATAGCATTTGATCGCGGCTAGATTGCCTCTTTTTGCACAAAGGCGAATGCGTTGGCAGCCAAGCTTTTGCATGGCTTTTTCAATTGCTTCTAAGAGTTGCCGTGCCACGCCGTGACCGCGCCACTTGGAGCTGACGCAAATATCTGAAATATAAGCACACTGACGCACTGAATCTAGTACCAATTTGTCATCATCTTCT
Organism: Candidatus Obscuribacterales bacterium; assembly: GCA_041675385.1. Lineage (GTDB taxonomy): Bacteria > Cyanobacteriota > Vampirovibrionia > Obscuribacterales > Obscuribacteraceae. The sequence continues at coordinate 24,845 of JBAYTY010000012.1, read as the reverse complement.
ACCCAAGCACAGACAAAGCCTATTGCTGTAGCCTCTGCCTCGGCAACGAGAATGACACCCTGTTTCAACTTTATAGATTCTACTAAAGATTGAGCATACCATTCTTTGATTTCAGCACCGGTTTTAAGGTCCGGCACAAGGCCGTTCTCTGTGTCTTGAATAATTTCGACAAAGCTTTGAATTGCCTGAAAATGTTCAGGACGATAACCTTCAATTGTTATTTGGCCAGAGCTGCTCATACTAATTAGCTACTCGCTTATTTGAATTTTGATTTGCTGACCGGGCTTGAGGCGCTGTTTTTCAATTTGATTGGGCCAGTAAATCACTAGCAACTCATAGAGTTCAGCAACTGTGACCGGTTTGCGCTCGCGCTTGGTGTCGGCTGTTTCAGTAAAGTAGAAGGGGAAGGCAGAATAAGCCTTGTCTCCGTTTAGGGCGGCAACATCGGTCTGCCAGCCTGTCCAGCGGAAGGCTTTGTAATATGTTTCGAGGTCACCGTGCAAGCAGAATTCTAAAAAGCCGCTGTAAGGAATGTCGAGATCTTCCCACTCTAAAGTATCTGGGGCAAAGTAGCATACATTTCCTTGCTTTCCGGGCAGGCCGCCGCCATTGAGAGCAAAGAAGCCGCCGATGACATCATCACCAATCAAGAGAAAATCATTTTCCCCCGGGCAGCTGCCAGTGGCTGTGACGTTCCAGCCTGGAAGGGTGCGAGGAAGTTTGCTGCTACCTGACCCGAGGATGCGTATCCAGCCGTGGTCAACTAAAATGCCGCCGGTCTCGTAAATAATGGAACCCATTGAAGACCTAGTCGTCACTTGGGTGGCCATTAAAGCCTCAGCGTTTTGCGGTGCTGTAACCGGTAAAACTTCTACCAAGTTTTTCGCTTCGCTCAGCCAACCTTTGACCATGGGCCAGGCTGGGTCGTTGCTGACTAATTCACTGAGAGGGCGCTTATCCACCGACTTTTCTCCAAATTACAACTTAATTGCCATAATCATAACAAGAGGAGCTAATAAATTGCCCCTTAGTGACGGTTCAAGCCAGCTTTCGTAGCCTTGTTGCGTATTTCTTGGCTGTGGGAAATTAATCTCGCCTGGTTGTACAAATTGCACCTATAGGTAGATGATGGTCATATGTTCTCTAGTGTTCGGGTGAAAAGCTCATGCGACTATTCAATCTCAAGGCCCTTTGCGCCCTGGCGCTAACTCTCTCAAGTGGCTTCTCTGGCACGGTCAATGCCGCCCCTGGGGTGATTGACGGGCGCGACGCGCGAACCAATGTCGACAACCTGACGAAGCAAGTTTATTGGTTTAGCAGCCTGCGCGATGCTGAAGATTCGGCCAGGCAAAAAGGTAAGCCCTTGCTCTGGGTGCATATGCTGGGCAAGATTGACGGCGCCACCTGAAGTGCTGGCAATAGCCTGAGAGCCGTGTCGCTCTCAAACGAATCAGTTCTCTCATATCTCAAAAACAATTATGTCTGTGGCACTTACGATATCACCGGCCAGCCCTATGCGGGCATGTCGGGCCGTCACGAAATCAATGGTAATGCCGTGCGCACTACCAACGGGGCAGGGCCTCACAATATTCAAATGTTTGTATTAGCGTCTGATGGCACGGTTTTGCATTGCTTGCCGGGCTATTGGGATTCACAAGACTTGATTGAAGAGCTTGGCTTTGCCCAGCAACTTAATCAGGTTTGGCTCTCATCAGGCTCCCTTGAACAGAAGCGCCAAACATTTTCGCGTATGCAGTTGTCTCATGTTGCTAAGCATTCACCAGCCATGGTTGCAAGAAGTCAGATGCAGGGCTTTGATCAGCAGTATGAAGCGCGTACTCGTCTCAATACTTCTGACACTATATTGAATACTGCTCTAGCGGCGCAAACTTTGCAAATGGGTGGCAAAGCTCCTGCCGGGGCCTTCAAAACCACCGATGTGATTATGCACGAACGCATGGCTCAGAGACCGTTTCTACCCTATTCGCAATTTGACGTGATGGCCTATTCTGACTATGGCAAGAAGAAATATGATAAGCATGAAGATTATCGTAATTCTCGCGGCCAAGTAGATTCTAGTGCTCGATTCGCTCCCGAACTAGGCACCAAAGAAGATACAAGAAAAAGTGTCTATAGTCCGGATGGTCGCATCAAGAATGTATCGGGCTACCTCAACCGCCACGGCATCAAGAGCTTTGGCCCCTGACTCTTTAAGACTTAGAGCGGCGGCAGAAGAGCAAGCGACCTTTTTCTGGGTCGTCTAGTTGACTGCGCAGCCAGCTGTGTCTTTGCTGGTGGCAGCTAAAGAGAATGATTTGGTGCTCTTTGGCAATGACATTAATCAAGAAGCGCATCATCTTCAAGAAGCGGTCGTCATCTGCTTCTGAAAACGGTTCATCCATAATTATGGGCAGAGCATTTTGGCGAGAGAGAAAACGAGCAACGATCATGCGGGCTAGCCAGTGCAGCTGTTCTTTTGTGCCGATAGAAAGCTGGTTCATAATTTCGGCAGAAGAAATATCTTCTTTCTGATTCTTGCGCCTGGCTACCAGTCTAAGCTCAGGGTCAAAGCGCACTTCTTCATAGTCAAGGCCAAGCTTGCTGAGCATCTCTTTGCCAATGTTGTTGAGGTTGGTGGCCCAGTCGATGTAATTTTCGCCACTCAAGCGTTTGAGGCTATCGCGGGCAATTTCTAAGGCTACTTTGGCGCGTTTGGCGCTATGAAGCTTAAATTCAGTGAGGTCAAGTTCTTCCAGGCAGGAAAGATACTGCTCATCGCAATTGCCAGAAAGAGTTCTTACGCGCTGCAGAAGCTCTTCTCTTTCTTCTTTCAGGCCTTCCACCTTGGCCAGATCTTGGGGGGCTTCTTCGCCTTCTGTTTCTTCTTCGCTTATTGGTGGCATTGCTTCAATGCCAGGATGCTGTGAGCGCAAGGCATCAAGCTGCTGAATCACTCTTGTCTGGTAGTCTTCCAATCCCTTAACTACTGTGGGCAGCTCAGCTATTGGTGTGCCACTTTCGTTCTCTAGGCTGGTGAGTTCATCGGCAAGCTTAGCGTAGGCTGAGTGAGAATTGATGCGTTCGCTTATCTCTTCTAGTCCGCGAGCGATTGCGCCAGCTGAACTAAGGTCTAGTTCCATGCCAACTTTCTGCAAAATGTTGCCTAAAGCTTGGTCTGTATCTTCCAGTTCTTCTTTTAGCTGACTTAGTTTTCTAGAGGTACTATTGGCGTCTTGGAAGGTTTGTTCGAGTATTTTAGCTTCTTCGGTGTAGGCAGAAAGGCCTTGGCTGAGCTGCTTCGCTGTGTTGGCTGTGAGCTGTGCGTTTGGCTTGCCGACTTTGTTGACAAAGACAGTCAGGTCGGCCTTGAATTTAGACAATGTTGCTTGTTTCTGATCAAGCAACTGATCTATTAAGTCTAGCTCTTTTAGCTTGCTCGCCTGCACGGCATATTGATCAAGTCTGGTGAGCAGGTCTGCTCTTGCAGCTAAGCCAACTTTTCGCGCTAAGGTGTCTAGTTTTAGCTCTAGGGCACCAACTGTATTATGTTTCTCTTCTAGGTCGTTGATGATGCGTAGTTTGTCGGCTTCAATTGACTGAAAATCGCTGGCATACATGACTTCAGGCTTAAATACAGGTACCGCAATGAAGGCTGTGCCTGCCATTCCGAGAATTCCTAAGAGCAGAAGAACTGGTGCGATAAAGGCAGCTTGTTTCACTGTAATCATCAAAACTACGGCTAGCACTGCCATGATTATTGAAGTTAGACCAAGAACAATAGCTAGATTGCGCTTCTTCTCTCCTTCTTGCTTGCGCTTTACTTCAAATTCTTTGTGCTTGGCCCGAGATTGATGCAGGGCTCTTTCGCCATTAGTAATTTGATCCTGAAAGGCTAAAATTAGTGAATTGTACGAGCGCGCATTTTCAATGCCTTCCGCTTCTAGCGATTGCATTGATTTTCTTACTTCATCTATTTCTGCTTCGCTGGCCTCTGCTCCAGCCAACTTTTCCCGTTCACTTTTTCGTCGGGCTTTTAGGTCGTTTATCTCTTCTTCAATAACGCTCATTGTGCCAGCGATTGAAGCTACTTGCTGAATCTCGTCTAGGCTGAATGTATCAAGACCCTTCGAGCGTGATATTAGGCTGGCTTTCTTCTCTTCGTACAAACCTTGCTGAGGCGAGAGCTCAAGGGTGATGCGCTCAATTTCACCGGCCTTGTGCGCGCGGCGCTCTAATAGATCTTCAATTGGTCGCTTTAGGTCAGGCGGAAAAGCTTCTACTGCTGAAAGTTGAGAGATGCGCACGCTCGCTTCTTTGTGGCGGTTGAGAATTTCGCGCAATTTGTTCAGGCGCCCTTGAGCGTCGTTCAATTGAAATTTGAGATTTTGATATTCGGTAGCTTTGAAGCGGCTGCTATCGCCAGACAAGACTCGATTGATAATCATCAGACGATCGAAAGAGGCCGCTACATCTTGACGGTCTCTTTCAAAGGCACGAATTTTATTGAGTAAATCTTGACGCACCAATTCTAAGTCGCGAATGAGATTGTCTGCTTTAACCTTACGATTACCTACTGGAAGTTGATTGAGGGTATCGCCCAGCATGCGAACGGCTTGAGCTGAAGTGCCTGAGGGGCTGGCCGAATCGGCAATGCCTTGCACGAGAGTGGCTAAGTCTTGGGCGCCGCCAAAGGCATGTTCGTCTAGTTCTCGTTGGCCAACAAAGCAAGTACTGAGGAAGAGTTCACGGGTCATTCCCGTGAGCTTCAGGCCAATTTCGTCTTCACCACTTGCACTCTTAAATTGATGGGTTACTTCGACGTTGTTGCGATCACGATCAAAAACCTGGAAAGTTTTTGATTGGAAATCGCGAACGATTGTTAGTCTTCTATCTAGAGCGCTGACATCCATTCGAGCAGAATAGGTGGCGCCTGATTTTGGTTTGCGGGCCTCTCTTTGAGAGAGATGATCAACAGTTTCTTGGCCGAGAGCTTGTTTCTCGTCGTTGAAGTCAAAGAGAATAGACCAAATGGCAGTCGCCATTGTACTCTTGCCGTATTCGTTGGGCTCAACCATCAGGTTCAGTTTTTCTTGAGCGAAGAGTACGCTCTCGCCCTGGATGCCACCGTAGCCGGTTAACTCGACGCGCTCAACCCACATTTTTTACAATTACCTTTTTTGTTCGTAAAGCGTCGAGTCCGTAGTACAAAGCATCTTCTACAGTTTTGCCAGAAACATCAGCCCCCGGAATTCCGGTCAGGCTGTCGCCTCCTAATTCTTGATTTTTTGCTTTTTCTGCTTTTGTTTTCATTTCAAGCATCGCTTCAATATATTTCCATTCAGTGGTGCGTTGGTCAAAGCGCTCGGCCAAGTAGTCGGCACGAGTATTGTCGACTACCAATAAATGGTAAAACTCTCCAGCCATCTGGTCGGCAATCTGTTTAGGATTGGCCCCGGGCTTGTGGCGACCTTCTAAATTGATGGCGATGATATCGCAGTCGGTTCGAGCGCCGCTCTCTTCAATGTTGACTAGAATTTCGTCATGAATGTCTTCATCGCCTAGTCCTGAGACATCTACTGTAACGAGCATCATGCGCCGTACATCGAGTTCTCGTGGAAGCAAATTAACAACCGAATTGCCACTGCTGTCTATCTCAACTTCACCGAGAATGGCATAACGTGGCCCTAGTTCGTCAAATGTTCCACCAGCTAGACAACCGGCATAGGCACCAAGCAATTTTTCATCGGCCGTGGTGATTTGATAGGCTTCTTTGATATTGCCAACGGCCGCGTATGTCAGTCCTTGATTGGCTAATTCGCTTTCTGAAAAAGGATAAACTAGTGGCTTCTGTACTTGTTGACGGCTAGCATCGGCTATAACTGACGGATGGGATTCGAGGGTGCCAGCAAAGACGCCAATGTTGATTTTGGCAGTAGCAAGCTTTGGCAATTTACCCGACAAAATTCGCTCGGTGCGCCGTGAGGCTTTTGAAAAGGCACGCCCGACAAAGGCCACATCATTGCGATGTGGGTGCGCCACAGCGGCGAAGTGCTCAGAGGTGAAAATGTGCACGTTGGCTGGCCAGTGACGATAGCCTCGGGCTGAAAGCATGTCGTTTGTATAAAGACAGCTGCGAGTATAAAAATCACGGTGGCCAGGCGCTATATAGACTGGAATGTCACCCAGGGATGCCACTGCTTCAATCAAAGTGTTGACTGTAAAACCTGTGACCGTAACGTTGTCCCACAATCCACCGGGAATAATGACTGCGTCGACTTTCTCACTCTTAGCCAAGCTGAAGGCATTAATTGTCGCTTCCAGAATTTCGCGGGCTCTTTCGGCTCTCTCTTCTCTGGGCAAGGCAAAATTGTTGTGGGTTAGATTGGTATTGTTCATACCGGCATGGGTGAGCTTTGAGTCTAAAAGCACATCTGAGAACTGCAAGAATTTAAATTTGCCTACTGTCTCTGTCATTTCCTACACTTCACTTCTGATTTGATTCGCTTCGATTCGTTTTGGTTCGTTTTGATTCGTTTTGGTTCGTCTGCTAGCTCTAGTGTTCAATCTTCTCAATTATTGTCGCAATGCCTTGTCCTACACCTATACACATTGTAGCCAAGCCGTACCTAGCGCCTTCTCGTTTATCTAGTTCATGTACGAGGGTGGTGAGAATGCGGGCTCCGCTGGCCCCTAGTGGGTGGCCTAAGGCAATTGAGCCACCATTGGTATTGAGCTTATCTGACTTACTATCTATTCCCAGGTCTTGGCAGCAAGCGAGCACTTGCACCGCAAAAGCTTCATTGAGCTCAATCAAATCAATATTGTCCATGGTTAAATTGGCACGCTCTAGGGCCTTTCGGCTGGCCGGTACGGGACCGATGCCCATTATAGCTGGGTCTACACCAGCTACAGCAGCTGAGACAAAGCGAGCCATGGCATTTAGACCCAACGACCGAGCTTTATCAGCCGTCATAATTAGTAATGCCGCTGCACCGTCATTGATGCCTGATGAATTTCCAGCGGTAACTGTGCCACCTTCGCGGAAGGCAGCTTTGAGTTTGCTCAAGTCAGCCATGACTGTTTCTGGTCTGGCGTGTTCATCCACTTTAACGATTTCTACGGCCCCTTTCTTCTTGGGCACATTGACAGGTACTATTTGGCTGTCAAAGCGACCAGCCTCAAAGGCGTTCTTGTACTTTATTTGGCTAGCGAGGGCAAATTGGTCTTGGGCTTCTCGGCCGATGCTGTATTTTTCAGCGACATTTTCGGCTGTTTCGCCCATGGCAAATGGGTGATGCAGGGCCGAAAGTTTCTTATTGACGAAGCGCCAACCTAGAGTCGTGTCGATAAGTTTCATATCGCCGCGGGGAAATGCCCCTTCTGGTTTTGCCATGACAAAGGGGGCCCGGCTCATCGACTCTACACCGCCAGCGATGAAGATATCGCCCATGTTGTTTTTTATGGCGTTGACGGCATCGTTAACAGCCATAAGACTAGAGCCGCAGAGGCGATTGACCGTGCCTCCAGCCACAGAAATAGGTAGCCCGGCTAGTAGTGCCGACATGCGAGCAACGTTGCGATTGTCTTCACCAGATTGATTGGCACAGCCAAGTAACACGTCTTCAATTTCGTCTGGAACTACCTGAGGATTTCGCATCAGTAGCTCAATAATTACGTGAGCAGCAAGATCATCTGGTCGTACATCTTTCAGGGCACCACCATATTTGCCAATTGGGGTGCGTACTGCATCGACTATTACAACTTCTTTCATTTGCTTCCTTTTTCTTCTTGTTCTTAGAACTAAGTCTATTTTGTTAACCAGATCTCGTCATCTTGTGCCAGAAGAGCTAGCGAAGTTTCGGGGGTGGTATTGTTGGCTGCTGCTGCTCTTCGTACTTCTGGGTTTTTGTCTTTGGCAAGTATGGCCAGAGTTTCAGGCAGGGTGGCTGGGTTTGTTGCGACTCTCGCCCGCACGAGGTCCTCTTGGTCTTGCGCCAAGGCTTTTAACAGCTCACCACTGGCATTGCGGTTTCCAGCACAGGCAGCGCGCACATACTGGCTTTTGTCTGCGGTCAGCATTTTTAGAGCTTCTGCGCTGAGCTTAGTCTGAGCCGCTACTTGAGCACGCAGGCTCTGGTCTGTGTCTTTAGCAAGTTCTGCCAACACGGCAGGACTAGTCTGAGACCTTGAAGCTAGCACAAACTTCACTTCTTCGGCTGCTGTTAACTTGGTCAAGGCCCCTTCGGGCAAGTCGCCTCGCTGCAGTAGGGCGCGGCGAATGGCATTGCAGTCATAATCAGCCAAGGCCACTAGTGTTTCGCCTGCAACATTAGGATTGGTCGCCAGTGCTGTTTGCACTGTTATGGCATCATCTTGCAGGAGAGAGGTGAGCAATTTTGAAGGCACCTTACCATTGACCGCAAGAGCTTCACGCACTAGAGCGTCGTTGTCTTTGGCCAAGACAACGAATATCTCGTCGCTAATTTTTGCCTTGGTATTATGGGCCAGTGATGCGCGTACTCTGGCATCTTTATCTTGAGCTAAAGTCTTAACTAGTGCGCTAGATAGAGCGGCATTACCAGCTAAATTCATACGCACTAGAGCGCTTTGATCGCTGGCCAGTTTTTCATAGTCAGACTGAGCTAATTTTGATTCTCCTAGAGCAGCTAAAATTTGGGCTACTGCTATGGTTTTGTCTCCTACCATGGCTTTAATGATCTCAGGCTTGGTATTGCCATTGAGAGCTACCGCGCAACGCACAGTGGTGCTGCTGTCTTTGCTCAAGGCACTTAGTACATCGCTATCAGTATTTGGATTGGCGGCGCATAATGAGCGCACTATTTCGTTATTGTCTTTGGCCAATTTTGCCAAAATTATTGAATCGCTGGCATAGTTTGAGGCCACAGCCTGACGTACATCTTGATGGCTGTCAGCTGCAAGTTTAGCCAGGGTCTCTTTACTTGTGCTTTGATTTAAAGCCACTGCTTCACGCACAATTGTATTGCTATCTTTTGCTAGCAAATCAAGCAAAGTCACTGGGCAAGCAGAGTTGCCTGCCACCATTGAGCGCACGCCTAAATCGCCGTCATTGGCTAGTGTAGTGAATGTTGTTGGGGGAACAGGCAATCGCGCTAGAAAAGTACGCACTAGGCGATCGCCAATTCGGCTGAGGCGATTCGTGACTTGCGGTCCAGAGTGAGGGTTTCTTGCTAGTGATAAGAGCAGAAACTCAGTGTAAACGGGGCCTTGCGAAAGCTTCTCTAATATTGGTTGAGGAGTGTTTGGATTGGCTGCCAGCGTCTCGCGCACTCTTGGAGTAGCAGCCGCTAGAAGTTTATCGAGGGTGGCCAGATTCGGTAGGCTGTTAGATTTTAAGAGCGCCTCTACAACAGTCTGGTCAGAGTCGACTGCTAATTTTTCTTTGATTTCTTCACTAAGTTTGACATTGCCGGCCACTGCTCTGCGCACAAAACTGCTTTGGTCAGCGGCTAGTTTTGCCAGGGCTGGTGCGGGGGTTGAACTGTTGCCTGCAGCGGCCACTTTGATTGCTTGTATTGGATAGCTGTCGACAGTGACCGAGCCTGCCGCATTATTAGAGTTACCAGCGCGCATTGGCATCGCTATATCTTGTTTAATGGTTGCGTTGCTATTTTGAGCAATGGCCTGAGCACTAGCCATATTGCTAGGAAAGCTGAAGAGTTGCAAACTGTGGGAAGTTAGAGTTAATCCTATTGCTAGTCCTAGAGATAATCGCAGTCCCAATCCGGCAACTAAATTGCTCTTTCGGGACTTTTGGTTCCTGTTGTCCTCTTTGTACTCTTTGTACTTTTGGTACTGTTGGTACTTTTGGCACTTTTTCAGCATCCCTAGTCCTTTCTATTGTTGTTACGTAAGAGCGATTTTAGTAAGTTGGTGCATTTTTCTAGTTAGCATTACTTTTATTAATTAGAAGCAGTAGCCATTAGCCAGCGTTGTGAACCTCGCGAATAATCGTCAGGAGAACGTTGCGGTCTAATTCTTGGGTAGCGTACTCGATGTATTTTACTTGCCAATCTTCTAAGTCTTGTAGCACCACTGATAGTGATGTTCCGGCTGAGCGTGCTGCTGCCATGTCTACCCCAACATCGGCTTGGCGAGAGAGAATAAAGACCCTGGCTCTGCCTGAATAGCCCAATGTATCGCGCAGAGAAAGGCGCAAGAAAGCTTCTGAGCGTTCTATGCCAATAGTTTCAGTAATACGCTTGACCAAAGTTTGGAATTTTGTCAGTGGTCCGAACAGATCAACTGTGGGAACCGTGACAAGCTCGTATGAAAGTAGTCTGTCAATGGCAGCGGCAGCATCAGAAGTGGTGACATCGCCCAGGTTGCGAATGACCAGGGCGATAGTATGCAGTCCATCGAGGGCGTTCCATAAACGACTCATCATGGCGCGTTCTGTAGCTGAGAGGACAAACTTCTCTTTGGGATCGGTGAGTTTTTCGTCTGCCAAATAATTTTTTGGATCTGGTAGTTTTTCTAGAATTGAGTCAGCTGCTTTGGGCAGCTTTTTCCATGTAACTTCAGTGTTGTCAGCAGCCAATGCTGCATCTAACAGCAGTTTGTCGAGAGCTTTTGATACCTTACATATATCTTTCGCTAGATCGGCTGGCGGTGTGCGTTGAACAAAGACGAAAATTCCCTGTTTCCAAGCTGAGGCAAATTCAGTGACAGCCTTGTTTCCCATGATTTTGCCTAACTTGGCATGGGTAATTTTGCCCATCTCGAACAGCGCTCTGAACTGCATATCGCGATATTCAACCGAGAGTACGCCGGTCTCGCGATTAGTTGCAAGGTTTTGCAGCAGGTTTGATGGGTCGGTTGAACCGAGGTGACCGACTAGTGATTGTACTTTATCGTCTTCGCCAGCTACAGAGCCGAGATTAACCTTGTCGTTTTCTTCAGTTTGACCGTAGAAAGCTTGGTCTTGTAGGACAATTTCAAGCTGACGACTGGTAAATATCTGTTTTTTTACAGCTAGGGTGCCGAGGGCCATTTTTTGTTTGGCTGGCATTGAATTGAGTTCCATCAACATTTCATCGAGCTGTGCTTTAGAAATTAGTCCTGAAGCGATGAGATACTCTTTTATAGTGAAGGCGGTTTTGGTTTTGAAGCAATTAACCAAAAACGGAATTTTGGCAAATATTGGATAGATTGATTTTTCTGCTTCTAGTTCTTTGATGCGTTCTAAAAACTCTGATTCAGAAAGGCGACTTTGGGCAACGACTTTGTTGATTAGGGTGACCATCGGTGAATAGTTATCAATGGCAGAAAGCAGTAAATTTCGACGGTGGTGGGCGTTCATATTGATTTTTAGGTCGAGCCCGTGACTGGTTAGTACGGGCACAGTCGACATGAGAACTTGATGAGAAAGATCTGTACTTTCTTCGACAAACGATGTGGCGCTGCCCAGGGCTGTCTGGATGAATTTTGTCAGCGCTGGTGAATAGTCGAATAGTTCTGAGTGATTGTCAAAGACATGAAAAGACATTAGTCCGGTTAATGACTGACGCACTACGGCTATAGCTTTGTCTGACTTGAGAAAAATCAGAGCGCCTGATAATTCAAGAAGATTTTCGGCCAAGCGCCCTGCTTCTACTAATATCTCAGCGGGAAAGAGATATCCACACAATGTCGAATCAATAAGAATGGCATCGTACAAGCGTTTCGACTTGCTCAATGCCGCTATTTCGCTAAGGAGTTCCGGGCCATATTTGAGAACAATAATGTTCTGCTGGGAGCCGGTACGGTCCTTGGTTAGCTTGATTTCGGTTGGTTCAACCGCCATTTTCAGCTCTTGAAAATCGGTGTAGTAAAGGCAGGCTGGGGTTTAGCCCCTAATATTAGCCCCTAATACCTTAACAGATTTCAGCCCCTACGTCTTCACTAGTCATAGGTTATACTTCTGTCGATTGTCAGAAGGTCAAATCATTGAGTATTACCTGCAGTTCTAAATTTAATAACTCTCGTCGCTATATCTCGGTCTTGGCTTGCTTGGCGATAATTTACCCTCTTGTTGCCCCGGCTGCCCTGGCTCAGCGCTTGATGGAGCGCCAAGGCTTGTCGCGCCCAGTTGAAAACCCTGGTGATATTGTCAAGGATCAAGAGGCCCTCCTTCCAGGTCAGGCGCCCGAAGTTTCACCCATGCGTCAGCGCATTCAACCTTTGCCCAAGGCAGGGGAAAGCAACGACTTGATGGTAAAAAAGGGCACAACTACCCCCCTTTTGAAGGCTGAAGTTACCTATTGTGTGCCCAAAGGCACAGGCATCAAGCTCAAGCTGTCTTCGGTGCCCACTCAAGGTATGCACTTGCTTGACCGCGACATGGATGGCAAGCTTCATCCAGCTCATGTGGGAGACATCATCACTGCCTCTACTTCTGAAGATATTTATGTCGAAGACAATAAAGTGATTCCAGCTGGCACTGTCTTTAAGGGTCGGGTTTCGGCTGTTAAAGATCCGCGAAGAGTGCAGCGGCCAGGTTGGTTAGAGATTTCATTTACCGAGTTAGCTCTACCAAACGGCAAGAGGTTTGCCTTTTCTGCTGAGGCTAATAACTTTAAGAAAGCTACTCTTAAGGGCGTGGCTAAAGGTACTGGTATGGTTGCTGCCAATGCTGCCGGTGGCGCTATTGTTGGTGCCCTAGCTGCCTACCAAATTGTTGGTGGAATGCGCGGGTCGGCTGCTTGTCACTATTACAATATTGCTGGGGGAGCTGCTGCTGGCGCGCTCATTGCCGCCGGTCACGCCATCATGAAGAAGGGCGAACGGGCTACTCTTGAACCCGGCGATGATCTCAATCTATCTATTGATACCGATTTGCTTTTACCGGCCCTGTCCGAGCCCACTAAGAAAGTAGCCAACCTTAACCTTGATGGACTTTCTATTGAGGTTGGTAAAACCAAAGTAATTAAGGATGGCCTCGATGGTCATTTCATTCGTATGGACGTCACCATCGATAACAACAGTGACCGCAAGCTCAGTGCTATCGATCTCTATTTGCGTGACACCAATGGCAATAAGTACCCTGTGGGTATGGGGCCGGGAGACGACTCTGAGTTTCTCTTTACCCTTGAGCCCTATAGCTCGCTCGAGACCAAATTGTTCTTTGCCACTGAATATCCCAAGCTCAAGCATGAGCTCATCTGGATTGACCATAGAACCCGCAAAGTCTGCTTTAGGCAGAAGTTAGAATAATTCTGAGAAAAACTGAAAATTAGTGAAAATACTTTGCGTAATCCTACGTAGAACGCCATTGACTGGCTAAATTAGCAACCTATAATGTATTTACTGAGTATTTCCGATTAGTAAAAGTATTTAGTATCTGATTTTTGCCACCAATAATTTGGTACCTTACACAATAGGCCGACCTAGCCTCTTTGTTGGGTTCTCGCTTGCACTATTATTTGCCGCACTTACTAATTTATTACTGATTTTTATTACTGACTAGTTCGAGCTTAACACCCCAATGACAGCAACCTTAGCCCTCGAAACAACAATATCTCTGAGCTATGAGCGCGAGCAAATGGCCCTGCAAAATGCGGCACCGTTTAGCCCGTCACAACTTAGCCCGGCTCAACATAGTCAAGTAAGCAATCTCGACCAGTCTTTGATGCTTGAGCTAATTGCTCAATCGCGCGTTGTTTCTAACGAAGTCTTGTCACAAGTGGCTCACTTGGCCAGTATGCGCAATAGCCAAGTAATTGATGTTTTGTTTGAAAGTGGGTTTGTGGCAGCCAGTGATCGTCGGGCGTTTCTTGATGCTGCTCAAGCTATTCGCTCTAATTGGCTATTCAAGCCTTGGGCTGTGCAAGCTCTCAATCGCGCCCTGAGCGATTTTTTGCCTTTCAATCAAGTATTAGAAGAACTCGATTTACATCCAAGCAATGCTTTCTCTGACAGCACCCTTGGACAGTTGGCTGTTTCTTGCCAGTTGATTGACCGAGATCAGTTTAATCAAGCCAGACAATATAGTTTGGCCCGGGGCCTCACTATTGGCCAGAGCCTGAACCGTTGTTGCGGAATGCCAATTGCTATGTACAAGATATTGATTGATGGCTTGGCTCGCCTTACTACAGGACAAATTACAGAAGAGCAGTTGCGTCAGCGTGTGCGCAATGCTCGTATGGAAAATACTTTGACTGGAGCTGTCGGCGCCGCCAGTCAGTCGCTCAAGTTTGCCCACAGTACACTTGGTTTTGCCATTTATGCCAATAATCGCGACATACTAGAAGTGCTAGACCTCTTGGTTCAGTCTAGTTGTCTCAGTGAAGTAACGGCACTGGGTTTGATGGAAGCTGCTTTACAAAATAGACTTTCGTTTGAATCGGTTTGGGACGAATGCTCACCAATTCAAGCTGTTGTTTTGCAAAAGGCTAGGGCCTTGCATAGCTTAGTACGAGTTGGTCAAATGAGCCCACAGCAAGCGGTTGGGCATTTGAGAGAATTTAGTCTAGCGCGCTAAAACTACTAGAGCCACTAGATCGACAAGACCTGCTAGACCTAATTTATAGATGTATTAGAGCTGTCACTAGATATAGTGGCAGTTTTTTTCTAGGTTTGCTCCAATAAAAAAGCAGAGACTCTATGTCTCTGCTTCTTACCATGATTTTTTGTCGCTAAATATAGGCTGTAACTAAGTTTAGGCAGCAACTAAGTCGACGTTATAGCTAAGTCTAACAAAGTCATATTCTACTCTAATTGATACGGTGTTTTGGGTGGCGAATTCTAGACGGACGCGGCCAAGATTGTTGGCGCTATATTCGCTCCAGTGCTCGGGTACAGAGACAATGACGTTTTCTGGGCCCCATTCTTCAACATAGGCTTTCAGTACTTGGCAGAGTTTTTCTTCATCGGCTGGGTGGTTGAACATACTCATCATGGTGTTGCTGCCTCTTAGTTGTATAAAGAGTGTAGTGAGGCCGCAAGCAATCAGCAATTGGTGGTAGTCCCATAGGGTTCGTAAAATGCCCAAAGATTCTGGCCCGTAATTAATTGAAACGAGTCCCATCTTCCACAGCCAAAATTTTGATAGAAGCAGCTGTTTGCCTCTATCAGAATTGCTATCTCGGTTTCGGCGATAAGATAAGCAAGACAAGTCTCGCAAGAGTTAAATGGTCGGAGTCAATTTCAGTTCGGCATAAAATGCCGCTGTCTTTGCGAAAGCCTGATCTAGAGTCAAATCTATGTGATTGTCTTCG
The DNA here is from genome assembly GCA_041675385.1 of Candidatus Obscuribacterales bacterium. Lineage (GTDB taxonomy): Bacteria > Cyanobacteriota > Vampirovibrionia > Obscuribacterales > Obscuribacteraceae. The sequence goes on along the minus strand of JBAYTY010000012.1, from coordinate 9,609 downwards.
ACCATTTCACAAAAAATCTTCTGCCAGCTCGCAGGTGGTGCCACTAAGCTATCTGGTGCGGAATGAGTTTTGCGAATCTCGAAAACACCAACCAGCGCTAACTTTGTTTTTTCTCGATTGAGTCCGTCCTCAATCAAAAGAGCAAGATCAAGAATGTCCTTTACCCTCGTATTCTCATTCTCGCGTGGGAGCGTGTAGGCATGAATTTTTTCAGCGAACACCTCTTCCTTGATAGGCACTTTGAGCGTAAGCGGCTCAATGCCTGCAAAAGAAAGGAATGGATCGCCGGTCAGGGATTCCTGAGGAAATACAGTTTCATCTTGAACAATCGCATCTAGCTGGAATGTTGACCAGTGTTGATCGGCTAGTGAACATTTGACGATACAGCGCAGTCCCCCTTTACCAAAGCCTGGCAAGGGCTTCTCTGGCTTGACGCTAAACTCGAAATAATCGCTGGCGTCAACTCGTGCAGCTTCCTGAAATGCCTCTAAAAGCGCTTGTTGTTGAACGTTCCGGTCGCTAAGAATAAAGGAAGCATCACCTGTAGATAAATCAATATCCTGAGTACGTCTGGCTTTTGGCAATCTTCTTTGTAAGATATAGCCTCCTTTTGCAGACCATTTTGTCCAGTCAATCCGAGCTAAAAAGCGGTCAATAGCCACTCGGCGATAAAGGTCTAAATGTGGCTCGCCGCTTTTATTGGCTAAAGCTCTTAGTCTGTCGGCAATAGCTACCTTGAAAGCACGAGCCGTTTTGTACTTTTCCTTTGGCGTCTCCACCCTAGTCAAGCCTCTGTGACATAAGTCAGCGCTTCATCTGCAAGTGCTTTAAGCAATCGACGCTCATCGTCTGTCCAAAACGGGCTCGTAATGTCGCTTTGGGTAATAAGCCCGCGTTTACGTCCATCCTGAAGGGCCTCGATCAAGTGGTGCCTCGGAATAGAATTGGCTTGCATCAGGTCCAGGATTGTTCTAGTTGGTGTTGTTACCGGCACGTGGCTGGCTCGTGTGATCTCGAAGTGCCTCAGCTCGCCCGTGTGCAATTTGAGCGCTTTCGGAACGACCCGGCGTTTGAAGTCTTTTGGCACTGTCATGTGTAGTCTGTTACCGCTCCAGTTCGATAGCTCGTGAAGTTCGAGGGCTGTATCGTGCGAATACACGCCTTCAGGGTTGCCTGATCTGTCGCAAGACCATAGATACCAGGTCATAAAATCCCTTGGCCCAAGATCCGGGTAAAAGCGCAACCGATAGATGCCCCGCCATTCACGCTGCCAGTCTTCTGTTTGAACGTGGTAGGTCTGCAACCTGGTCGAGTAACCCACGGATGCTGCTTGTTTAGCCGTGAACATTCCGCATTGCGAGTCGGCAATGTCGTATAGCTGCTGGAACCGATCTTTTGTCGTCATAGTGCATTTGCTACATAAGATGTACTAATTATATCACTAAATAGGCTAAATTATGTAGTAATCGTTTCTATGGCTCGTCAGTTCAGCGTTTTGCTCTTTCTCAATAGCTGCCCTGGTTGTAGGTTGGCGTTATGGATCTGATTTGGTCACTGGGTTTAATTGTCGTGCTCTTGCTTCTACCCTTTGCTAAGGATTCCATCAAGGACACTGAGGCAGCGTTTAGTAATGGGGTGATTTCCGCCCAATACTTTGGTAGCAATTGAGCATGCTTCGGCAGCAGTTCGCTTTGCCTCATCATGTTTGTTTTCTAGGCTATAGGTGGTGGCAAGATTATTGAGACTAATTGCTGTATCAGCGCTAAAGTGGCCATGATATTTTTCCACTAAAACCAAAGCGCGCCTTTGCATTTCTTCTGCTTCGGTAAGCCTATTCGTGCGGCTGTAAAGCATACCAATGTTATCGAGCAGACTTGCCATGGCTACACTTGAAGAGCCTTCTGTTTTCTCTATTGTGGTTTTGGCACTATTGAGAAGTGGCTCAGCCTTGGCATAGTCTTTCAGCCCAATACAGGCTTCTGCTAAATTCATCTGGCAGTACGCAGTATCTTTGTGGTTGTCACCAACTAGTTTGTGATAGATGTTATATGCTGCCTGGTGCTCGATGATAGCTTTGTCAAATCGCTTTTGTTCTTGATATACAAGACCAAGATTGTCGTGGACGCAAGCCGCGTCTGCTGTTTCTTTACGGGCTGCACCGAGGGCAGCTATTGCCTGTTGATATTTCTGCTCACTTTCGGCGTATTTGCCCTGTTTCTTAAGTATTCCCGCTTGAGCATTGAGATCGATAACGATGTCGCCTGAGGGTCTGTAAGAAGTAACAGATATTTCTCTTGCCTGACGTGTGTACTCGGATGCTTGGCCGTGGCGGCCCATCTCCGTACAGAGGGTAGCGAGCATCTTCAAGCTTTCTCTTCGCTTGGCGATACCTTCTGGTCCGGGAATTTTTCTGGCGCAGGCTTCAGAGAGTTGAATGTAATAGAGGGCTTTATCCGGTTGGTTCTTGTTAAGAGCGGCTTGTCCGGCCTGAAGATAGGCAACCCAGTCTCTTAACGTGGCAACTCTTTGACTATTAGCTGAAGCTGATTTAGTCTCCTGAGCGGTCACCGGCTGGCCTGTAAAAGGCAAGCCTAGAGCCAGTAGCGAGACCATTAGTAGGATCGACAATGATTTCGTATTCATACCTGTGAGCCTGTCGTTAAGAAGTATGGGATGCCTAAATCGTCAGCCTGAAAACGTAATCTGACAAACAGTTAGATTGGCTACCTATTTTGATGCTACTAGTGCTGCGTCTTGTCCGAGTTCATTGACTTAGCTGCTATTAATGTGTTCTTGGCTGAGCACAGACGGGATCTATGAATCAGGTAAGATGAGGATAGTCTATTGACTTGGCTTCCTTGTTGTCCAGAGCAGCAGGCCGAACTTCTTGATTGGAGTTATGAATGGCCCAGATTTCTAAGCTTCTTGACTCTGGCAAAGCCTCCTATGGCAGCCTCAGCCGTTGGGAAAAGTCAGCTGCCGGTAGTCAAATCGCTGGTTGCTCTAAGTTTGTTGACGGGTACCGCTGACAAATTGGCCCAAAATTCTTTGACTCAGATTTGTTACCGCAGACTGACTAAATCCGCTTCTAAGGCAACACAGTCGATATAGCGCTCTGCCACAGCTTTGGCAGTGGCTTTGGCCAGTATGGCCTTCATGGCTTCGCTCACTTTTACTTGCTCTGATTGCAGAGAGGGCTGCGTCAAGGTTTCGCAGTCTAGTGCTGTGAGCATAAAGTAGAGAGTGCAACCTATTGAATAAATGTCGCTCTGGGGCGAGTCGTAGCCAGCGTATTGCTCTGGGGCGACATAGCCTTCCTTGCCGCAAACTTTTTGTTTTCTTTCTTTGGAATAGTAGTGGGCAATAGTGAAGTCGATAACGCAGACTGTGCCATTTTCTTTTAAAATCAGATTCTCTGGGGTGAGATCGCCGTGAATGACAGCTGGAGAACGAGAGTGCATGTATGCCATAACCTGGCAGAGTGAAATGGCAATTTCTCTCGCTTCAGCTTCGCTAAAAGCTCCCCTGTTGCTGACTAAATCGTGAATGGGTGTTCCTTCTACGAATTCAAGCACGAGATAGCCCCGGTGATCTTCTTCGAAACAGTCGAGTAGTTTCACTACTCCTGGATGATTGAGCTTGGCTAGAATAGCCGCTTCGCTTTTGTGTACAGCTTGTTCAATAGTGTCATTGCTGATGGCATCAAGTTGAGTGGGCAGTATGTATTCCTTCAGAACTACTGTCATTGGTTCATTATCTGAGTCAGCTCGTTGAGCGTTTCTCTTTGCCAAATAGGCCCGCCCCTGCCCCCCGGCACCTAGTTGCCTGGTTACGGTGTAGAGGTTATCTGCAAGGCGATCGCCACTATCAAGGATGGTCGTGCGTTGGCGTTTGCCAGTGCTATCTAAACTTTCTAGCCAGAGATTGGTATAGCGCAGCATATGACTGGTTTCAGTATCGTCTGGTAGAGCTAGATTTAACTCTGCTTCTGGGGCAAATTTAATTAGGCTCTCGATAATGTCTTCGCGCGATACCCAGCGAAAAGCGTTGGCGCTCGTTAGTTTGAACGATACATTGAGGCTTGAATTGATGATAAACCACTGTCTGAAATGACCCCTGCTATCTAATTTGCCGCGTTCTTCGACCGATATAATCTCTTTCCAGTTGATGAGGTAATCTACCGATTCGAATGCAGCATCTTCCATGCGACCGATTGATAGACCGCGTTCTGTAATGGCTAGTATATTCAGCAGTCTATGCTGTCTGCGGTAATTGAGAAATAGTGTAGTACCAGCGATAAAGATGGCAAGAATGGCCCAGGCTATGGCTTGGTGCCTGTCAATAATGGCCAAATAGGCCCGGTTTATCAAGAGAATCGAATAAATGTACAAGGCTGGTATGAGAACGATCAGGGCGTTTTTGCCGAGTTGAGAATAGTCCTCTGGCACGCAGGTCAGCTCTTCTGGGTGCTTTTGAGCTTGCGGTTGAGATTGAAACTTATCCTTCAGCATTGCTCACTCTTCTGCTTTGCAGTGATTCAAGACGATCGATAATTTCTTTGGTGCGAATAGTTCTGTCTTTAAGTTCGAGCTTGAGGCAGTCATTGATTAGCTTGCGCAGATTGATTGATTTGACCTGGCCATTTTCCGGTAAGACGTTTTCTTCATAGGGCAGCGGGTTTTTGCCGGTGGCAAGAAAATACATCAGGCCACCAAAGGCATAGATATCGCTAGCTCGGTTTGCCCTGCCTCTAGTTTGTTCTGGTGGCATGAAGGCAATTTTGCCCACAACTGTACCTGTGGCTGTGCCTAAGAAAATGCTTGAGGCACCGAAATCAATTAGTCTAATTTTGGCGTCGTCAGAGATGATGACATTTTCTGGAGTGAAGTCGCGATGAATTATTGGCGGCTCCAGGTTATGCAAGAAATCGAGAATCTGGGCCATTTGCAGGCCCCAATCGATGATGGTTTTTTCGCTTAGGGGGCCATGTCGGTCGACAAAATTGCGCAGTGTTTTGCCCTTAATATGCTCAAGCAATAGATAGTGGCGGTTGTCTTCGACAAAATAGTCGAAAATTTTGACTATGCGTGGATGCGAAATTGTTGTTAAAAGAGTGGCTTCGCGCTCAAACAATTCAACGGCTTTGCGAAATTTGTCAGTGTCGCGGGCCCCAGAAAAAACTGATTCTTTCAGAACCACAGGCCCGCGAACGTCGTCTTTGGCCAGGTAGACCGCCGACATGCCGCCGCTAGCCACTTGGGCAAGCACGGTGATGCTGTCCTGTAATCTCTGCCCTTGTTCTAAGGGAACGAAGTTAGTAGAGGCAAAGCGCTGCTCTAGATTGCTTTGCCAGAGTTCTGTGAAATCGAGAGGATCAATCAGCTTCGTTTCTTTAAGGCCCAAAGCTGAAAGGGCTTCGTTCGGATAGAGCGAAACTTGAGGACGAAAATATAGGGCCAGGCTGATCACTGCCTCTAGATTCAATTTCGATATGGCATTTAGCTCTAAGACCAGTGGGGTCTGGCGGTGAAATTCGAGACAAAGCTGGTTGGGCTCAAGGGAAGGCTGGCCATTTTTCGAGAATGTAATTCTGGTCAGGTCTGACCAAGCGTAGAGTTTCTCATCAAGAAAGCCTAGGCGACAAAATTCAATGCCCCGGCAATCGAGTTTGATTTTGCCGAGGGAGAGAAAGGCCAGTGCCGGTAGAGCAATGCCGACGGCAAGAAAAGCAATCATGATGGTTAGGACAAATAATTCAGGGGCCAGCAGATAGAGCACTGGTAGAAAAGCTGTGACAGCGGTGGTGCCAAAAAGGGCCAAATTTACAAGCCAGCCTTCTTGCTTGTGACGCTGGTAGAAGTCGCTAAAATCGAGTTCTTTGAAAAATTTGCTGGCTGTGGGCATTCCGCTGTAGCGGTTGTAGCGAAACTGCACCGCTGGTGGTGAATAGAGAGATGAATCGTTGGTAATCGCTACATCGTTGATTTTTAGTGCATCTCTAATATTCAGTGCATCTCTAATATTCAGTGCATTCCTATGGCTGAGCTGTACAGCAGCTTAATTGAAGCAGCGTCGCGGGGGCTGAGGGTGCGGTCTTGATCTGTTACCCTGGTAGAAAAGAACATCATGTCTTGAGGGTCGCGTGTATGCCCGCCAAAGCCTAGAGCATGCCCGATTTCGTGCAAGCATATCTGTCGAATGCGATTGTTAGTCAGCGGCAACTCGGCCATTTGAGCTACAGTCAGTATTTTGATGGTGCCTTTGACGATGCCTTGTGAATTGGTGAAAACTACTGTTTCGCCTGCTTCTGCTTTATTGCTGAATGAATTAGAATCATTTGTCCAAGAGCATATGAGATCGGCTTGGTTAGGGTCTTTTACGCTTATAAATGAAAGCTTGTCTTGGGCTCCTTGCTGCCAGGTGGCAAAGCTCTCTTCTAAAATCTGAGTATATTGCGGCAAGAAGCCCGGTACACCTTTGCCCGGCGTGATATAGACCTTGATCGGCAATTTGCTATCGGGCCATCTAGTTAAATGACCGGCTAGTTCACCCAGATAGTTATCTCGTGAACTGGCATCGGGTGGCGTGTAGCGAGGGATAGTACCGTTTGCCAGTTCTTTTTTTAGGCCGGCAATTAGGCTAGCGATTTTGCTGGCATCTTTATGACCAGCAAAGCGTTTCATAAATTCACTATAGGTCGCAATGGCTTCGTTTACTTGGCCTTGCGATTGGTAGAGGCCACCGAGGGTGAGCCAAGTGGCAGCCAGCTCTGGCTTGAGTTGTTTTGCTGCTTCTAGCTCTTGCAAGGCTTCGCTGTTGCGGCCCAATTTCGCCATAGCCAAACCAAGGTTGTTATGAATCTCAGCCATTTGCGGTGCTAGCTTCTCTGCTTGCAGTAGCAGATCAATTGCTTCTTGATTGCGATTAGCCTGTAGCAAGGGAATTGACTGGTTGAGCATCTGCATCGCTTGGTAGCGCTCTTGCGTGATTGGCTGCCCGTCAACGTAGTATTGCTGATTTTGATTAGTTTGATTAGCTTGGTTATTTTGGTTCTGATACTGATTCTGGTTCTGATACTGGGCGAGGGCAGCCTCTCCTGACCATATACACAGACAAATACCTAGGCAAAGACAGCTCAAGATGCTTACGGCAATCGTTGAGCGTTTCTTAGCGTCTGACGGCATTTGTATCTCTCTTGTTATGCCTAGTTAGGCCTTGTTTATTGCTGCTTCTTTGTTATCGAGAGCGGCTATGCCCGGTAGTTCGATTCCTTCGAGAAACTCTAGGGAGGCTCCACCGCCTGTACCCACATGAGTCAATAGCTGATCGTCCACACCTTTTAGTTTAAGGGCAGATACCGAATCTCCGCCACCAACGATGGTTTTTGTACCAGTTTTGGTGAGGTCAACCAAGCAATCTATCAACTGCCATGTACCGTGCTCGAAGCCAGACATTTCGAACACTCCCAGTGGGCCGTTCCAAAGAATGGTCTTGCAGGGGGCCAGGGCTGCCACGATTAGCTTTAGTGATTCTGGCCCTAAATCAAGGCCGATATCATCACTTTCGATTTCGCTGACTTTTACTACTTTAGTAGCTGTGCCAGCTTTCATCTCTTTGGCAACTACGACATCGACTGGCAAAATCAAGTTGACGCCTTTAGCTTTTGCTTTTTCTTCTAAGTCTTTGCAATAAGTAAGGCGGTCTTCTTCTACCAGTGATTTACCAACATTGAGACCCTGAGCTTTGAGGAAGCTGAAGGCCATGGCTCCACCGATAACAAGCACGTCAACACGGCTCAAAAGATTTTCTAAGACGCCGATTTTGCTTGAGACTTTAGCGCCACCAATGATAGTGGCAAATGGGCGAGCTGGATTATCTAAGGCTGAAGAAAGCATTTCAATTTCTTTGGCTACCAACATGCCAGCTAGAGCTGGTTTCAAGAACCTAGTCACACCTTCAGTCGAGGCATGGGCGCGGTGAGCGGTACCAAAAGCGTCGTTAACGTAGATGTCACCAAGCTGTGAAAGCTTTTGGGCAAAGGCCGGATCGTTTTTCTCTTCTTCTTCGTGGAATCTGACATTTTCCATCAAGGCCACGTCACCATCATGCATGTCGTTGACTGCTTTTTCAGCAGTGGCTCCGACGCACTCTTCAACAAAGTGCACGGTCTTGTGGCCCATTTCTGCAAGTAGCTTCTTCAAATGCTCAGCCACTGGCTTGAGCGAATATTTAGCCGCTACTTTGCCTTTGGGGCGGCCTAGGTGCGAGAGCAAAACTACTTTGGCACCAGCTTTGGACAGCCAAGAAATGGTTGGCAGCGCAGCTCTTATACGTGAATCATCCGCTACCGAACCGTCTTCGTTTTGTGGTACGTTGAAGTCTACTCGTACCAATACCTTTTTGCCCTGGAAGTGCTTGGCGCCTTGATCTTGAATAGTTTTCTTCATATGTACCTAACTCTGATTTTTGTAAATATTAGTAAGTGCTAAATATAGAGAAAGACGCCCCCAATTTGAGGGCGTCTTTCCTTCTGAATTCTAGGCTTTAGCTGCGACTGGGAGCTTCTTCGCTACCATGGTGGCTAACTCAACCAAGCGGTTGCTGTAGCCCCACTCGTTGTCGTACCAAGCCAACACTTTCACCATGCGATCGCCCACTTGCATTGTCAGGTCGGCGTCGTAGATAGATGAGTGCTTGTTGCCTTGGAAATCGATTGAAACTAGTGGAGTTGTGCAATAAGAGAGAATGCCTTTGAGTGGGCCCTCTGCTGCTTCTTTAACACATTTGTTGATGGCTTCAACAGTGACTTCTTTCTTCAAAGTAATGGTCAAATCAACGACCGATACGTTTGGAGTAGGTACTCGCATAGCAAATCCGTTTAGTTTGCCCTTGAGGTGTGGCATTACTAGACCGATAGCCTTAGCGGCGCCGGTGCTTGAAGGAATCATTGACATGGCAGCAGCGCGAGCGCGGCGGAGGTCATTGTGTGCGCCGTCGAGCAATTTCTGGTCGAGGGTATAGCTGTGAATTGTGGTCATCAAGCCTTGTTCGATACCGAAAGCATCGTCAATGGCTTTGGCTACTGGGGCCAAGCAGTTAGTTGTGCAGCTGGCATTGGAGATGATGTTGTGCTTTTCAGCGTCATAATTCTTGTCGTTTACACCAAGTACGATGGTGATGTCTTCGTTCTTAGCAGGAGCAGAGATCAAGACTTTTTTGGCGCCAGCAGTGATGTGAGCCTTAGCTTTCTCAGCATCGGTGAATACACCAGAGCATTCGAGAACGATGTCGACATTGAGCTTGGCCCATGGGCAATCAGCTGGAGCTTTCTCGCGGGTGAACTTGATTTTCTTGCCATTGACAATCAATGATTCTTCATCATGGCTAACTTCATGCTTTAGTTCGCCTTGTACTGAGTCGTACTTGAGCAAGTGAGCGGATTGAACTAAATCTTGCATAGGGTCGTTGATTGCAACGATTTCGAGATCTTTAGGCGCGCTCTCGAGGTAGGCCCGGAATACGTTGCGGCCGATACGGCCGAATCCATTTATAGCTACTCTTGCCATCTATCCAACTCCTTATTAAAGTCTCAAACCGGCCGTTGGTACT
>JBAYTY010000011.1:0-185338 GCA_041675385.1 Candidatus Obscuribacterales bacterium | reverse complement strand
GCGCCAAGAACGACATGAGCAAAGGTTCTACCACAGACCAAGCTCGCGAACAGCTCGCCGAACAGGCTGCTGCCAGCGCCGCCGGTGCTCGCTTGCGCGCCAAGCTCGGCATGGGCACAGCCACCGAAACTTCTCCAAGCGACGCCCCCAGCGGAAGCTGATAGAAACAATACCCCGGGCTATTTAGCGCCTGCTATACACGACCGCTAACGGCGGTCGTGTTCACCTTGGAAAAACACAATGTCCGAAAAAGAAACTAACAAACCTTCAAAGAACCTACTGGTCAAGCTCCTTGAGCTGATCATTAAAGGTGTAATGGGGTTCTTCATGCTTTTCTACCTACTCTGGAAAAACACAGCAGAACCGCTACACAAGGAAGTTTACGACAACAGCTGGACTCTCAAAACAATTGGTGGGGCACTAGCACTCGGCAGTGGCATAGCGGCAGCGTTTTTGCTCTTACCTGTTTTAGGGCCATGGGCGCTAGCTGTCAGCGTAGTTACTGCCATCCTTACCTACAGCCATGTTTTTCCAGTCATTTATATCGTCGGACTGCGGCCTATATATCGGCTGCTAAGCAGATTTAAAGAGGCAATTCGAAACGCACTAAGAAAACTCTTCTCATACTTATGGCGTTTCGTTCGCTTTATCTGGCGCCACTTCCTCAAGTTTGTCGACTGGCTAGACAAAGTCTTTACCGTTGCTTGGAACTGGCTTTCTAAATATGTCGAACGTTTCATTCGTTTTATTTGGCCCAACCTCGTCAAATTTGTTCAATGGCTAGACAAAGTCTTTACCATTGCTTGGAACTGGCTTTCTAAATATGTCGGACGTTTCTTTCGTTTTGTCTGGCGTCATTTTGTCACCTTTGTTAATTGGCTAGACAAAATCATTACTGCTGTCTGGACCTGGCTTTCTCCCTATGTCGGACGCTTCTTTCGATTTGCCTGGCGCCATTTCGTCCGCTTTGTCAAATGGATAGACAAGGTCTTTACCGCTGTTTGGACCTGGCTTGCTGAATACGTTGGTCGCTTCCTTCATTTTGTCTGGCGTCATTTCGTCCACTTTGTTAATTGGCTAGACAAAGTCGTTACTGCTGTCTGGAACTGGCTTTCTAACCATGTCGGGCGCTTCTTGCGCTTTGTTTGGCCTATTGTGACGCGCATTCTCAACTGGTTAGCAGCAGTAGTTTCACAAACTTGGCAGTGGCTAAGAACTACAACACTACGCGTCTGGTCAACGGTTAAAAACTGGTTCAACAAGGTCTACAACTTTGTTGCATCAGCAATCGCTAGTACATGGAGAACTGTCAAAACCATCGCGCTGATAGCCTGGAACTGGTTAGGTTCTGTCATCAGCCCACTCTTAGCGACTATCGCCACCACCATGGCCCGCATGGCAGCCAGACGCAAAAGGATGGCAGAACAGCTATCACTCTGGGCAGACTCTGTATGGAAAGACATTGTAGCCCTGGCCAACTCAGTAAGTACTTGGTCAAGAGAAATTTGGGATTCGCTCTCACGGCTTTACGCGAAACTGGCTCACTCTAAAAATAAATAGAGCCTAAACAGCTAAACAGTCTAGTTCATTCATAAAAGAACCAGATCAACTTGATTGGCAGTTGTTTATCACCTGCCAATCTTCATCAACTGTGAAAGAAAACTTTCTAAGGAATTAAAAATGACAACAATCCTGCTCTCCTTAGTCGCAATAGCCACTGCTATTGCTATCTGGGCGGCCACTCTTTACTTTGGTCGCTGTGAAGAGCTTGAGCACCACCGCACCACTCAGCGCCCGAACAGTAATGACGACGAAGCCGGCGCACTCGCTTGGAAGCAAAAAGACTGGGCATTAGAAAGCCAGCGCATGCGCACTGGCCTATCCGGTCTCATAGCTTACGGCATTGGCATGTCAGCTGCGATACCAGCCAATTCAATGCTTCAAGCCGCTGAAAGCACATCCAATCTACCGATAGTTCTGATTGGTGTGCTGTGTCTGAGCCTCCTTGCTATCAGTTTACGGTCTCTGAAGCACAGCGACCGCATTCTAGAACTTTCTTTGGCGCGCAAATGGGCACCTCCAGTGGTTGCCACAAACGAATGACTGATCCAAAACCACAACCCGGAAACCACAGTGACAAATAAATACAGAGTAATCGCTATTACCATGCACGACGGCGAAGCAAGCGAGCTACGCGCCCTAGGCATTCCTGTGACCACAACTAACGATGTTCAGGACAACACTGAATTCGAAGTTGACTTAACCGCCGAGCAAGTAGTTGCAGTGCAGGCCCATAGTGCCGTAATTGCAGTGATTGAGATCTAAATCAGCACTGCACTCTAGAACAAACTTCTGCGAATGACCAGCATGATCTTCATGTTGGTCATTCGTCTTTCAACAAAACGAGAAGCGAATATGTCCAAAATCAACAATGAAATAAACGACTCAACCAACGGCCCAACAAAAAAGAAGTTACCAACTTTTCTCAAGTGGGCAATAGCACTTGATGTAGCCTGGGCAGTACTAGTTGCTACCTTCGCAGCGACAGTATTGAACACTGCTGGTGGAGTAGCCGGAGCTACTTCCACGGCAATATCCTTGGCCACTGTGAGTGCTTGGTTAATTGCCTTCGTCATCGGCTTACTACAAGGCGCTGTCTTTATCTTCGTCTTGACTGTCTTTGCCTGGGTTGGAATGAACATCTTCAAATCCGAGAAAAGAGAAATAAGATAGTCAGAGCAGACTAAAGTCAACTGAAAGCAGAGCACTAGGGGAAACCACTCGTGCTCTGCCTTCTCTTCATTCTTCTCATATCATCTTTTTAAAACGGCCGAGCTACTAATGCCTGTCGTAGCCGCGGGCGAAAAATTTATCGTTGCCATACCCAAGGCAGCCCAAAATAAATGAACTATTGACAGCATTCCGACGTTATCTCTATTGTAGGACTAGGGAGGGTACGAAAATGAGCCTAGACAGAGAACTGATTGAAATGCTGCAAGGAGAAATGCGAACTGGGTTTACCATGCTTGCTGTTGCCATTGGCCAAACCAATGCCAAGCTTGACCAAACCAACGCCAAGCTCGATCACACCATAGGTCGGCTCGACCAAACCAACCTCAAGCTCGATCACGCCATTGGCGAATTTCATGAGTTCCGCTCAGAAGTAAATACAAAGCTCAACGGCATCTCTTCGCTGCTTATTTCTTCCGAACGCAATGTCGGACGTCTCGAAAAGCGCATAGTAAAACTTGAAGACCGCATGGATCATTTCGAAGACAGACAACGACCCACATCGAGCTAGCCTTGGGCTGGCTCGCCCCATACTATTTTTTCAGCACTTTAGTAGACCGGTCTACTATCATCTTTTAAAAGAAAAAGATATCGAAATTAGTCTCATGGTATTCCATTGCCATGAGACTATTCAGATTTTCTACAAAGCTTTCATCTGAAAGCCCACTCTAAGTCTATCTACCGCCCAGAAACAGCAGCCAAGCTTTTCTAGTGGCTTACTTGAGTAGATTGTTGTAATTGCTGGCTGTGGTTGACAGCACCGCTTTGATTGCTGATTTGCACTTGGGTGCTGTCGTTCCAATGGCCAAACTGGCTATTGCCTTGAAACTGCGTGCTGTCATTGAAATGACCAATTTGAGTATTGGTTTGAAACTGTGCGCTGTCGTTTACGGCACCACCCTGATGATTCCACTGCCCTTGAGCAGAATCATTCAAATGGCCAAACTGGGTATTGCCTTGAAACTGCGCGCTGTCATTGAAATGACCAATTTGGGTATTGCCTTGAAACTGCGCGCTGTCGTTGAAGACACCACCCTGATGATTCCACTGCCCTTGAGCAGAATCGTTTAAATGGCCAAACTGGGTATTACCTTGAAACTGCGCGCTGTCATTTAAGTGACCTACTTGGGTATTGCCCTGAACCTGCGTGCTGTCATTGAAAAAGCCCCGCTGCGCCGACTGCTGCCACTGAGCCGAATCATTCAAATGGCCAATCTGAGTATTGCCTTGAAACTGTGCTGAGTCATTGATATGACCGACTTGGGTGTTGCCCTGAAATTGCGTGCTGTCATTAAAGACACCACTTTGTAGATTCAACTGACCCTGAGTAGATAAATTGAAACGACCTGCTTGTTGACTCCACTGCGCTTGGTCGCTGACGTTAAAGCCACCGTGCTGTGAAGACTGCTGCCACTGATCTGAGACATTACCGCCAGCGTATACGGGAGGATTAGCTTGAGCTGAAATAGAAGCCAAAGCCAATACTGCTGCGGTGAAGATTGTGGTTGCGATGTTTTGTGTTTTCATGAGGTTGTCTCTTTTTTTGGGTTTGGTTGACTCCGCTCTACGCCTCCCTGCGCTAAGTTGGGAGGTAAATCATTGCGTCATTCCTTATTAACGCCAACTTGCTTTCTTTCTAGCTTTCTCAGTCGTCGCTTTCAGGAACTGGCTTGCCGAGGATGTTCTTGGCATAAGCCGCGCGTAACTCTAATGCAATCGGATTGGCCTGCATCTGTTGTGTGCATTGTTGAACCATATCGACAGCCTGATTCAATATTTTGTAGCCGACCGCATTCAATTGTTGGTTCTGTGCTAAGACGGCACCAGTTTGCACTAAGTTGGTGGCAGTAGAACAAGTCATTTGAATAACACCTAGAATGCGACAGATGTTGCTCTCTTCAGCGTGGGAATAACCAATGCCTCCAAAGATAGAATAAAGCGAAATGCCGTCGGCATCCCCAGCGCAGTCAGCACTGCGAATGGCATTAGCTTGCGGCCCAAATAGGGTCGTGCTAGTGCTCTTAGAGTTCATATTCAAGCTGCCACCCTGACCGGCCACATTAGCTTGGTTGGGAGCGGCAATGTTTGTTGGAGCAGCAATAGCAGTAGGCGCAGCAATCTGTGATTGCTGACCGCTTACTTGTCCGTTAAGGGCATTGGTATTCTCACTGGTGTTACTCGGGTTTCCTGCATTAGGGTTTCCTGCATTAGGGTTTCCTGTATAGCCATCTGCCATAGCGAAGTTAGCGAAGGTGAACAGAGCTGTGGCGAAGAGCAAGGCGAGCAGGTTTTGTTTCATGGCTGTTTTTCCAAATTGAATTGCGAAGGAGGTCACTACTACTGGTGCCAGGTCGAAATCACGTCACAACCACTAAGTGATTGCGAAGATTCCATGTATAAGGGCATTGGTAAGGTGGTTGCAGTGATTCCGAGATATTTGTGGCGAACGAGTAGTAATTCAGTTCTAGCGAGAAAGTAGGGCCTGAACAAAGGATTGTAAACAATTGCACAGCGCTGCGAAGCAAGCCACTTTGGGTTATAAGCAGGCACACAGGGCGAGTCCAGGCAACAGCTCTAACTGAAGTGAGGAGAAATTCAGTTTGTGAATGACTCGTGGAGCACAAACTGTCTCACCACAAGCAAACAAAAGTGTCCATGGAAACTCTAGTGACAGATCGAGTGAAACAATTGTCCGATTACGCAAAAGGGCCTAGCGCTAGCTAGACCCCTTCTTAGTGGACACGTTTGAGATCAGTTATTCTAGATAATTGCCAGAAGCGGCCATATTTTGCATATCGAATACGATAGCTCCGTTGAACTCTTCAACTTCGCCACCATAGTTAGCGACTGTTGAACCATGAAATGCTTTGACTTTAGAACCAGGTAGAGCCAGCACAAAAGCACCGTTCATAGCCTGTACTTCTGAGCCGGCATGGGCAATTACCTTAGAGCCCTTCTCGGCCTCAACCTCATCACCACCTTCAGCGTGTATGCGTTGGCCAGCTTTAGCTTTCCTTACAGGAGCATCACCCAGATCAATTTCCCGGCGATCGCCACCATCATGAGAAAGCTTTGCCGAGCGAACAGGCTCATCTATGTTGTTTTCCGAAACCTGCTTAGGCGGATTGACTAGCAACCATTGACCAGAGTAAACACGATGTGGAGCCATAACTAGGTTAGGAAAGCGATCTCTATTTAGTTCAATAATTTCACGAACCTTGGCTGTAATGGCGTGAGCATCACTAGCGTCGGCACCTTGCTCATCTAAAGCCTTTCGTGCAACTGACCACAAACCTTCGCCAGGCTGCACGATTAAAACGCGATCGAGTCGCTCTGCCGCGCTTTCAACATGGCCAATCTTCAAAGAATGGTCTACCCGATCAGTTGTGCGTTTATCTACTTCTTCGTAGAACCTAGAACTGCTAACCTGATTTTCTTGATACACGCTGTGACTCTCAAGGCGATTTTCCATTTTTCAGCTCCGCATGAACACTACTTTCTAGACA
The DNA here is from genome assembly GCA_041675385.1 of Candidatus Obscuribacterales bacterium. Lineage (GTDB taxonomy): Bacteria > Cyanobacteriota > Vampirovibrionia > Obscuribacterales > Obscuribacteraceae. The sequence goes on along the minus strand of JBAYTY010000011.1, from coordinate 179,042 downwards.
AGCGCTGACTAGTCACTACGACCTTGCGCCAGCAATATATACATATACTGATCAAACAGATTTGCGCTTTTAAACCAGCCACTTTCGGCGAAATCTCTGAGACACTCGCTGCCGAATCCGAAGACGCTCTCATAGTGCTGCTTTTGCAGGATGATCTTTTTTTGGGAATAGTCCCACTATCACCCCACTGCCAAAATAGCTACTGAAGCTCGCAGAGAGAGCACCGCTGCAACTGTCTCTCGATAAAAAGCCAAAGCAGCCCAATTCACGACTCACTCAATTGCCGATAGTGGTAAAGCGCTATTTAAGGCTTTCTTAATTGCCGGCCGGCTGAAATAGCTAGTTCGCCCCTGCTAATTATCATGAATACCAACATCAACTCTACACCAACAAATCAGGAATTCATTTCCAAGCCAGCGATCAATTAAACCATCAGCTAGACCATCAGCTAATCAAACCAACGAACACACAGCTACCCGTTTTATTCGGTAGTGGCGAGCTGCCGCTTCCGTTCATCTTCTAGCAGCGCCGCTGCTATATCAATGGAAACTCATATGAACAATGCCAAAATCACCATCAGCAATGTACCCGATGAAAAACTGCAATTCATACTCTCTGAAGAAGCCATCATCTTCCTTGCCTCCTTACACGCAAAGTTTCACAAGCGCCAAGCAGAGCTAATTGCCGATCGGCGCAAGCGTCAAAGAAAACTAGACAAAGGTCAGTTGCCTCAATTCAAAAGCAAAGAGATCTGGGCCGAACAACCAGACTGGCAAGTGGCAAGCTGTCCCCCAGACCTAGAGCAAAGGCAGGTTGAAATCACAGGCCCAGTAGACGCCAAAATGATTATCAATGCCCTTAACTCTGCTCCTGGCGCCGACGTATTTATGGCCGACTTTGAAGATAGCTCTAGCCCAACCTGGCTGAATATGCTCTCTGGACAAGCTAACCTCTACCAAGCAGTAAGACGAACCTTAGAATTTAGCATCGGCAAAGGCAAAATCTACAAGCTCAAAGACACCCTTGCCACCTTAATTGTCAGACCTCGTGGACTGCACTTAGCCGAGAAACATTTGCTGATCAAAGGTGAAGCAATTCCAGCCAGTCTCTTTGACTTTGGTCTATTCTTCTTTCATAACGCCCAAGAGCTAATTCACCGAGGCAGCGGCCCATATTTCTATCTGCCAAAACTGGAAAGCCATCATGAAGCTCGCTACTGGAATGACGTCTTCAACTTTGCTCAAGACTACATTGGCATTGAGCGCGGCACCATTAGAGCCACAGTACTAATTGAAACAATCATGGCCTCTTACCAAATGGAAGAAATTCTATTTGAGCTAAAAGAGCACGCAGCTGGTCTGAATGCGGGCAGATGGGACTATATCTTCAGCTTTATCAAACGGTTCAAAAATCATGCCGATAAAGTTTTGCCAGATCGCTCGCTGATCACCATGGACGTCCCTTTCATGAAAGCCTATTGTCAGCGCTTAGTCGATGTCTGTCACCGTCGTGGTGCTCATGCCATGGGCGGTATGTCAGCGTTCATTCCCAACAAGAATGACCCTGCTGTCACAGCTCAAGCTTTGGCTAAAGTGAAAAGTGACAAAGCCAGAGAAGTGGCCTTAGGCTTCGATGGCACATGGGTGGCACACCCTGACCTGATTGAAGTAGCAAAACTAGAATTTGTCGCTGTGCTGCAAGACAAAGCCAATCAGAAAGATAGACCACTGCCGACCACAAGCTGCGGCTGCAAGACCTTGACTCAGCTGGCAATCACAGAAGATAGCTTGATCTCACTGGCAGATATTCCCGCCACTGTCACTGAAACCGGCATCCGCAATAACATCAACGTCACCTTGCAATACATCGCCGCCTGGTTAATGGGCCGAGGGGCAGTAGCTATCCATAATTTGATGGAAGATGCGGCCACTGCCGAAATATCCCGTGCTCAACTATGGCAATGGCTCAATCACGATACCGAGCTGCAAGACGGACGCACATTTAGCCCTGGCCTCTACCGCACCTTCTTGAAAGAAGAACTAGATTCGCTCTTACAAGGGGCCTCTAGTGACCTACAAGCCCGCTTAATGCAGGCCGAGGAGGTATTGAACACCGTAGTGCTGAAAAAGAGCTTTGAGGAGTTTTTAACCCTCGTAGCTTACGAAGTGCTGCTCAGCAACGAAACCGAGCAAACCGAAAAGGCCGCTCAAGACAATCAAATTAACCAATCACAACCAGGTACCCAAATGACCACAGAAATCCAAACAACCCAGGCTGCTCCTGCTCAAGCAAACACTCCCGCAGTCGAATCGGCTGAAAAAACCATCACATTCGGCGGCTGTGTTACACCCACAGCTATGGATGTTCGCTGGCACGGAATCAAGCGCACCTACGCTGACGAAGACGTCATGCGCTTACGCCCCAGCGTTAATGCCGATGTCACCATCGCTCGTCATGGCGCTATCAAACTTTGGAACATGCTGAGAAACGGTGAGCAAGTTATTGCTCTCGGCGCCTTAAACGGCTCACAAGCAGTACAAATGGCCAAAGCCGGCCTGAAAGCAATCTACTTGAGCGGCTGGCAAGTGGCTGCTGACGCCAACTTGGCTGGTCATACTTACCCTGACCAAAGTCTATACCCATCCAACAGCGTACCAGCTGTGGTGCGTCGCTTAAACAATGCTTTGGCACGTTATGACCAGATCTTAAAATTAGAAGGCAAGTCTGGTATGGACGCTTATTTGCCTATCGTCGCCGACGCAGAAGCTGGTTTTGGCGGCCCTCTGCAAGCCTATGAACTGATGAAAATGATGATCGAAGCAGGGGCAGCTGGTGTGCACTTTGAAGACCAATTAGCAGCTGAGAAAAAATGCGGTCACATGGGCGGAAAAGTGCTTGTACCTACTTCTCAATTCGTCAACACTCTAGCAGCCGCACGTATGGCCGCTGATGTGTTAGATGTACCGACAATTATCGTTGCTCGTACTGATGCACTGGACGCCACATTACTAACCTCCGACATTGACCCACGCGACCACGCTTTCTTAACCGGTGAACGCACAGCCAAAGCAATGGTCAAAGATGCCACTGGTGCAATGGTAGAAAACGACGTGATCTTAAAAGGCGAACGCACCACCGAAGGCTACTTCCGCGTTAAAGGTGGTATCGAATCAGTGATTGCCCGCGGTTTGGCTTATGCCCCGTATGCTGATGTGATTTGGTACGAATGCTCTCGCCCTAACTTAGCAGAAGCAAAGCAGTTCGCCGACGCTATTCATGCACAGTTCCCTGGCAAAATCTTAGCCTACAACTGTTCTCCGTCTTTCCATTGGAAGGAATATTTGGACGACGGTACCATCGCCATCTTCATGGATGAACTAGCTAAAATGGGCTATTTGTTCGACTTCATTACTTTGGCCGGCTGGCACTCAATCAACCTGAGCATGTTCAAACTGGCCAGTGAATACGCTGCAGAAGGCATGCCAGCTTATGTGCGCTTGCAAGAAGAAGAATTTGCTATGGTAAATCAAGGCTACACAGCAGTGAAACACCAAGCAGAAGTTGGCGCTGGCTGGTTCGACAATTTGTTAATGACCATCACTGGCGGAACATCTTCAACAGCTGCGCTGAAAGGCTCAACCGAAGAAGGACAATTCCACGGGGAAAAGAGTAAATAAACGCAATCTGAAAACCACAAGCACATCAGGCAGGGAAGCCGATGTGCTTACCTCCAGGAGAAAGATAGATGACAGCAAAACTTAAGATGGTATTGGTTGTGCGAAACGACCTGAACATGCGCAAAGGCAAAGTGGGAGCGCAAACCGGTCATGCAGTGCAAGAAGCCATTATTGATCGCTCAGGTCCTAATTCTATTCCTATGCTCAAAACCGATGAACTCACCCAGCAATGGCTCTGCGCCAACTATCCGAAAACAGTAGTACGAGTAGACAGCGAAGCTGAACTGCTCGATATCTACAAACAGGCTTGTGACGCTGGTCTCAATACTCGCCTTGTTCAAGATCTCGGCACCACAGAGTTTCATGGACAGCTCACCTACACCGTAGTGGCTGTTGGTCCAGATTGGAGCGATCGCATCGATCCCATTACTGGGCACCTCAAGCTGCTATAACCACGAACAAAGCTACAAACAAATATGAATTCACTTGCAAGCAACCAGACACTTAGTACGCTAGACGCCCTAAAGCAAGCCACAACACTCAGCCAAAACGCTCATCAAGACTATGAGCATGCCATAGCCATGCTCTCCTCCTCCACGCGTATTCAAACCAATCGCTGTGCTGAAGAAATTGAAAAAGTTCTCTCCGATAAAGATAAACTAGCCAGCCTGATGCGCTCCCGCAGTGAAGCTGTTTTGACTTATGCGGTTTCACTAGTCAAAGCCCGCGACGCTAACAGCCGCATCCGCGAGCACCGCAAAGCGCTCGCTGCAGCCATTACTGCGAGCTTTGTCGAGCTAGAGGGCAAACACATCAAACCAGATGAGAGGAGAGTGCTCAAAGCTAGCCTCTTACTTGCTATCGCTGAGGACAAGCGTGAGAAAAAGAACTATCAGTTAATTCCAGACAACTGTTTTGGCTTAATGGATGAAATTGACAGAACGCTCTGGCAAGCCTTTGAAAGGCTAGCACCACAGCCAGGTTGGCTATACAACGAAGCTGTAAACAAACTCTCTAACTGGCTCAAAATGCCCCAATGCTATCCAGTAGAACCGGCTGTCAGTGAGCAATCAATCGGCTACCAAAATCAACAAGGCGAAGCTCGTCGTCTAGAGTTTGTGCCTTATTCACCAAACAACCGAGAGTCACAGTTCCAGTCATCGCCCAGACTAGAACTAGAGTTAAGTTTAGAACCACAGGAAAACCTCAGACAATTGTCACTGGTCGGTCAACAGCTAGAAGAAGCGCTCTACACTTTTCGCCACTTCAGCTACGGACCAATGCAAACCAGCTTTGGCAATTTGAGAGAAGAAAATTTTGCCCAAAACCTGCTTAAATTAGCGACAGGCAGACTCGACGAAAGCTACAGCACGTCGCTCTTGACAGAACAATACAGCCGACGCAGAGCAATGGAAATAACCTATTGCGATTTCTTTGAAAGAGCGCGTCACTTAGAGCAGCTACGAGCAAAACTGGCTACCATACTGGTCAAAGCCAGAGACGAAGTGCTTTCCTTGCTGGGCAAAACAGAAGAGAAATTGCAGTTCAAAGGCAGACATTTTGTTTCAGAGTCTGATCGCGAAGCTGGTCAAGCTGGCATGATCAACTGCTTGGCTGCCGATGTTCTGTTGCGCAATAGCGGAGCAACACTACTCAGTCAGCTAGAACAATTCTCATCCGATCCTACCAAAGGCAAAGGCATGCACATAGTTGACGCTGAACTAGAGCAACTACGCGTCTCTTACAAACTACTGATTGAAGACCACAAGCGAAAGCAAGAGAAAGCAGAGCAAACAGCAAAGGCACTGGCCCTGAAAGTGGAAGCGGCAAAAGCAACGGAAGTAGCGGAAGTAGTGGAAGGAACGATTACAGAGCCGACAGCGACTAAAACAGGCACTGTCACTGTCAAAATCTCCCCACCTCCGGGCTCTCCAACCAACGTTTACTAGTTCAAACTAACTGCCTGCTCTAAATATCACAAAACTGCACAGGAGAAAAATGAAAGCGTTCAAAAAATACTTTTTCGACACGGTAATTCCTTTTCTAATATGGCTTGGAATTTTCATTTTCGCTTTCTGGTTAGAATTTTCTGGTTCTAGCCACAGTAGCAAAAAAGCAGCAAACGAGCCAATCTGTTCATCACAGATACTCGCTGAGTTTGCTCAATGCCTTGCTTCAAATGCGCACAGCGTTGACTACTCAAAGCTTCTAGACAAAAGCACCAAAATACTGGTATTCGGAGAAGCGCACGCAGCCATTGCCCAAAAGCAAGAAATAATTGACCACATGCAAGAACTGGCAAATCTAGGCTTCACAGTTTTAGCTTATGAATCTATGCCCTCATCCAAGCAATATTTGATCACTCAATACAAAGCTGGAACGCTCAGCAGAGAAGCACTCAGCGAAGAATTTCGCACTCTCTGGGGTTACAATCCAGAACCATATGTGATGATGATTGATGCAGCTTTAGAGAAACATATGAGCATAGTATTTTTAGATACTGACTATGAACATATAGATTTGAAAAAGCCTAATTGGGCTGAGCTGGAACGTGCTGCCAATGTGCGCAGAGAAGCCCACTGGGTAAACCTAATGGCTAACATCTGCAAGAGTGATAAAAATGCCAGAATCGTTGCCTTAATTGGCAATGCCCATGTCTCATCAATTCAACTTCAGCTATCTCAAAATGTCATTGCCTCCAAGTCAATTAGCCTTGACGGCGGTGAGTTTTTTTATGACACGCTTGTGACCGAAGCAGCACGCCAGAGCAACCTTCAAGACAAGAGACTGATGATCAAAACCGCACCAGCTCTAGGTCGAAACGACAGCAAGGCAATTGTCACTGACAGCAACTATCACCTTCAGGTGCCGCAATCTGCCAATGCTCTTATCATAGGCAAACGCAGCAAAAGCTAAGGCAGTGGTTCAAAACATCAACCTACTCAAGAAAAAAAATCATGAGCTTCGAACTAAAGGCCTGGCTGCTAAAGCAAGTTCCAGGCTCAAAACTACCAATTTCTATTCTATCTTTAAAGGACATCCAGGCATCCGACACCAGAGAATGGCTTGTCACCAATGGCCTTGGCTCATATGCAGGCGGCTCTCTCACCGGCGCCAACACCAGACGCTATCATGGTTTGCTTACCGCAGCCTTGGCACCCCCTGTTAAGCGCACACTGCTCTTTTCTCGACTAGACGAAACTGTATGCTTGGAAGGCGAAAGTGAACGCCGAGAACTGGCCACCAACTTCTGGGCCTCCGGGGTAGTCGGCCCCCACGGTTACCAGCACCTTGAAGCCTTCAGTAATCTGCCCGTGCCCACCTGGTGCTATCGCGTACCCGGCGGTCAACTGATCAAACAGGTCTTCATGAAAAGCGGTGAACAGAGAGTCTACGTTGGTTATACCTATGTCAGTGACGCCACAGGTCGCGCTAAACGCAAAGCACCGGCTCTGAAGCTAGAGCTAAACGTACTGTTAAACTATCGTGATTTTCATAGCCAGACCAAAGGAGCACACGACTGGCGCTTTGTCCAAGATCAACAGCACTACAAGAAAGTAAAGGTGATTCCTTTCAACGGTGCGCAACACTTCTTTCTTGAATTAAGTGACGGTAGCTATGATCAGGCCCCCGACTGGTACTGGAACTACTACTGGCCAAAGGAACATGAACGCGGCCTTGCCGAACAAGAAGACCTCTTTCGCAGTGGTACTGTAAAAGTCAGCCTGAAAGCGGATCAATCAGTAACCCTAGTGGTCGGCTTAGAAGCCCTGGAAAATGTGCCGAAGATGAAAGACCTGGTAACGGAAGTGGCCATGGCTAAAGAAGCGCTGATTGAGAAAGCTCATGGTGCCAAGTTAAGCAGCCTGGAAAGGGAAAATCCCAATCCCAACCCAAATCTAAACAAGGACCTCCCGGAAGTGGTCAAACACCTGATTCTGGCTGCCGACCAGTTTCTGGTCTCTCGCCAGTCAACCAATGGTAAAACCATCATTGCTGGTTATCCATGGTTTTCTGATTGGGGTCGCGATTCCATGATTAGCTTGAGCGGACTCTGCCTGGCCACCAACCGGCCGGATGATGCTCGCAGCATTCTGGAAACATTCGGCAAATACATGAGCGAAGGCATGCTCCCCAACTACTTTCCCGATGGTGGACAGGCACCAGAGTATAACACCTCGGATGCTACCTTCTGGTGGGCACAAGCTCTCTATGATTATCACGAGGCTACCGGAGACAATGAATTTGTCAAAACCCAGATAACCCTTTTGATGAAAGTAATTGATCATCACCAGTGCGGCACAAGGCATGGTCTGAAACTCTTGGATAATGGCCTGATCACTGGTGGTAGCCAAAACGTGCAACTGACCTGGATGGACGCCAAAGTTAACGGCTATGTGGTGACTCCACGTTCTGGCATTGCCGTAGAAATAACCGCTCTCTTGCATAACTTTGTGCGTATTCTCGCTGTGCTCATTTACAAAGTCTACCTTAAAGAACATGGACCAATCACCAGCTACGGTGGCTGGGACAAATGGATTGCTGAAGGCTTCGAAAAATTCTGGGATGAAAAACGCGGCTACCTGGCTGACGTTATTCGCCAAGATGGCAGCATTGACGAGAGCTTGCGCCCGAATCAACTCATGGCTGCCAGCCTGAGTTTTCCGCTTGTTTCTCAAGAACGCGCTCAGTCAATCCTCAAACATGTGGAAGCCAAATTGCTGACACCCATGGGTCTGCGCACCCTGAGCCTAGACCACAAAGACTATAAAGGTCAATATGGTTCGGGCAAAGACTGGGCGACCCAATACGACAGGGACATCACTTACCATCAGGGAACCGTCTGGCCCTGGCTTTTCGGTCTCTGGGTAAACGCCCGCATCTATGCCTATGGCGAAAACGATGCCAACTTCACCGTCATTGCCGAACATCTGAAAGCCCTTGTTTATCACATTAACAACGATGGCTGCATTGGCTCAATCAGCGAAATCTTCGACGGTAATCAAAATCACAAAGCGCAAGGCTGTAATGCTCAAGCCTGGTCTGTAGCCGAGCTTCTGCGAGTCTTGCGTCGCTATCCACAACTGGCAGAAAAGCTCTAGCCGCTCTCTGCACCAACTAAAAATTAAAATCGCGGGTCTGCTACAGCTGATTGGCGTTAGTTAGAAACCGCAGCAACTCAACAGAACCGAACAAAACAGAACAGGAAACACTAATGAACGAAAACAAAAAAGACACCATCAACAGCGCAAATTCAAGCCGTTTCAAAAGTGATTTAGAAGACCAAATTACAATGATGGAAGTACTAACAAACCTATTTGCTGACCTCAGCCAAGAACCAGATGACGAAAACCTTTCCTGGCTCGCTGCTGCTTTCTTCTCAGCTAACACAACCCTAGGCTTAGCAAGAGATTGCTTGGCAATGATTGAAGCTCAGCACTATGAGGCAGCAAGTGAAACGATCTACCTGGTGCTTGAGCAATACGAAAGAATATCTGCTCTGCTGGATAGTCACAAAAACAAAGCCCCGTTCGTAGTCACTACAAGCGCCGCTGACCTACTGGCACTTGAGCAACAACTGCGCCAAATCAATACAGACCTAGCAACATGGAACAGCGACCAGCCTGCAGCTAACACGCTGATTCTAGCGTTAAAGAAAGTGACAAAAGAAGCAGCGGAAAGCCTATGCATAGGCCAAGGTCACCCCGAAATGATGTTTACAGAAAGCAAAATTGAAGAAGTTGTGCAATCGCTGATCGGTCAGATAATGGCGAGTGATTCTTCTACAACTGAAGCTATGGCCCGCGAAATGGTTGAACAAGTGCTTGGCACCACAGTAGAAGAAAGACGCAGTTTTCTGCTAAATGATCTCAACACTCGCGGCCATGCCCAGTCTGTCAATGTCCAGGCTGGAGCGGCCCTATCAGCCGTTGGCGAAGTGGCGCTGGCACAGTCACTTTCCAACGTATTAAGCGATCTCTTACAGCAAGATTGCGCCAAAGCTACCCCAGCTCCAGCAAACAAAGAAATTTTGGACCCCCTCGACTTAATGCTGCTAGAGGCCGAAGGCAACCTGGGTAAACCAATTCACGTCGAACAGGATGGCCTCCTCAGCAAATAGAGCGAAGAACTGGTCCAAGCTATCCATCAACAAAAATAAATAGGAGACCAAATTGGAACTCTATGATGTTACCCCCGACCAAGTCATTGTCGGCATTGCCATTGAAATGCCTGCCAGTGGCCGCCCATACATCTCACTGCCAAACCAATCAGCTGATGAGCAAAGCGACAGACAAGACCTTAGATTCAATCTCACCGATGGCTTAATTGCTAGCCCCAATCGCTTTTCTTGCGGCAGACTTTTAGATGCAGTACTGACAAACGCGAACGGACAGCTACAGTTAGACCAAGACAACTCGGACACAGAGGCTGTCTTGATCAGATTCAAATACGCTGAACGCTTGGATGATGCAACACCATCACTCAACCTAGAAGTAGCAGGTCAAGCTAATCTGCTGCTTGAAACCAGCTGGACAGAAGAGCACTTTGACAAGCACCCTGAAGATTGTCGTGCCTACTTTACGTTGCACAAAGGCGCCTTATTACAGCTAATGCCTGAAACAAGAGTGCAATTAAGCCGCACACGCACAGGCCGAAGCTATCAGCACTTCTGGCAACGCTTCATCCCCGGCATAAAGCCCACGATCACTACGGTCAAAGAACCAATTGGCTCAATCTGTTTTGACGGTGCACGAGTTTTTTGGAGCCAGAAATAAAGGAAAGCCAGCATCACCGCCCACGATGCCAATGTTGAAACTTTCCAAAAGCTGCAATTGAATTTAGAGGAACTAGTTTCACTAGTTCCTCCATTTGGCATTGATGATGCGGCCCTGTAACTGACAAAAATGCGGAGCGCACAGCCTTCCTCCGCAATAGAAATCTGACGGCTGTCCATTGCCGTTCACCAGGTCGCTCTGCCACCTGCGTGTCGGACAAGGGCTTTCCTTATGAGCCCTAATCATTCAATCTCAGGAGCAAAACAATGAGTAAAATATCCCGCGAACTAGTCAATGCAATGAAGTTCTTCGTTCCCAACTCTCTGGCCAAGCACCAGTTTCGCCTTTATAGCAGCCCCCTCATATCCTTCTCGAACAGCGCAAATGAAATTATTCAACAACTGCCCGCTCGCCTCGTAGCAAACCATCTGCCGGTAAACTACAGCGCCGTATCTATTGGCGCAGTGATAGAGAGGCGAGTGGCAGACCTGACACCAAGTGTCAAATCATCATTTACTCCAGTAAGTGGCGAGAAGACCCTCTATCTACCATTGTGCACCCTCAATCAAGACGAATTACTAGGCTTCACTTTTCCCAACTGGAAACAGGCCAAGTTCTCACGAGAACTGAGCCCGAACTGGCTGAACCAAGACGGACAAAATATCTATGAGTACTGCCTGCAAAACGACCTGCGTCCGGTCTTCGATAAGTTGTACAGAAATCACTATGGTCAAAAGGCTTGCCGCCTGATGATTCGCTGGCAAAGAGAACACTTTGACAAATTGCTGGGGCTGCCAGAACATCCGCTTTTTGCCCATCGCTATCAAGAACAAGCGCAATCATCTGTTCGCTTGCAAAATGACATCGACATTAGAGAGTTGCAGACTCTGTCGGCCAACGCACAACTATTGCATGAGCGGGTGACCAACCAAGTCATGATCAAGCATGAGCAAGATCTCGATGAAGAAAGCGATCTAGCAAGTCTCGATTATATTGTTAGGGCCAAGCATAAAATCGCCGAAACCGCTGCAACCGGAGGCACTGAGGCCGGCATTTTTATCGGTTCGGAAGGTGTATCCGCATTCAATTGCTTCGGCGACTCGATAAGCAACGAACTCTTCGACACAACTCCACAGGAAGAGTTATACCGACTCTTCAATCACCCCCTCTGCCACGACGGAATTATTGCCCGCGGCCTGTGTCGCTGGGCTTCTGGAACCGGCTTGACGATCAGACCACATTTTCTAAAAGTAGTCGGTTCTCAGTGGCAGAGAACTCTTTATCTCGACATGAGCTGGTAGCACCAGTCAGGTCAGGCTGCCTAAATTCTCGCCCAGAGACACAAGGCATTTAGCCTCTGGCTTACTCTAACTAGGGTGGGGGGTTTCCTCTCACCCTTCTCTTTAGCTTGTGGTGCTGTGCTTTATTCTGTCTGATTCAATTTTTTTGCAACAATAGTAGACCAGTCGATTAGCAACCAGAAAAATAAAAAAATAGAAAAATTGGACGCGAACGCACCTAATCTACAAAACGAGACCCGAGGGCGTCCTTGCCCTTTGATCTCAAACTATTCTCAAATCGACATCAAATCATCTATTCCGGGCTTTCCAGCACCAGATAATTTAACCTTAGGTCATAGTGTTGATACTGGAAGAATACAATCAAGACTAGCGACACGCTGCCTTTCGAGTTGGTCGCGCCTTTGAGCGATATGTTCCTTTTTACTACTCAACTCGCGTTCTAGGCGTCCGAGCGACTCTTCATATTTGCTACGCAGTTCCACCTCCTCATGCGCTAGTTCCGCCATATCAGCTTCAAAATCAGCAGGCGTCGGTACTATCAAAGTCTGCTTCCTAATGCGTTCCAATACTTCGTTGACCTCAAAGATCACAGCGACTAGTTCTTCGTTGCTGGAGACATCGTGCGATCTTTGAGCGATCGAACTATAGTCAGCCCATGCTTCAGTCAATAGCTCTCGCAAAGCTGGTGGCATGTATTTGCCTTTAAAACAATTGTGCGTTTCTACAATTAAGTCGCGAATTTTCGTAGCTTCAGCTTCGGCCTGAGCGTACCGGTTCCATTTTTTCTTGACGCTGACAGAAGCGATGAACCAGCTAAGCACCGCTATAACTAAAAGTATGCCAACACCGAGAAGAACTGGCATAGACTGAGCCCATGATTGAGCCAATCGTTGAATTGCTTCCATAGATAATTCCTTACAAATAAGCTGAAGGTGCTTAGATTTAGCAGCTTCAGCAATGTTAAAAGCAAACTGCCACCACAACGATTGCGATGGCAGTTAAGAAGATGGCAGAAGCTCAAGCATCTGACCATAGCCGAAACCCTAACGCTTGCCCCAAGACGACGACGAAAAGCCATCCTGCGCTGTCCAAAAACGGTCTGCGTCATTGGGGGCGTTTATGAATTGCACAACGATGCGAAAGCCATCTACCTGTTCTGGGATATTGGCGCTCCATTCTGCCCAGGGTAACCCACCGACACTTTGTGGTTGATTTTCTTGCCAATCGGCTTCGACGCTAATAGAAAGTCCATAGTCGGAATTTGCAGAAGGCCCAAAGGCTGTGCCTAAGCCCATGCTTTTTAAGCCAGGAAGATTTTTCAGTTGCTCACTTGCACTGTTCTTAGCAGCATACAAAGCAGGTTCTGAAGTTTCCAACCAGTCTCTTGATTCTTGGCTGTACCGTGCACATCTTGCTTCGTATTTTTTGATTGCATGGTGCATCCAAAGTGCAGCACACAAGAAACAGACTGCAAAGCCCCACGCCCAAGGAACAACGAATAAAGCCAATGCAGCAGCTATCAGAGTCAGTACAAAAAATACTGGACGTAAAAATGAAAATATCAAAGCGCCCATATCTGAACCAGTCATAAAGTCTCACTTGTGACCTCAAGGATCACTCAAATTGTTTGTGTTATTTCAAATCTCACTACTAACGACACTCATCACTAGATGAAACCAGGGTTAATATGGCTCATGCAAAGCTCAGTAGTACCAGCGATGTAATGCAAATTGAATTCCTTCAGGCAAACAGAGCAAATACCCATGTTCTCAGGCGGCTCCACTACCGTAGTTTGACCTATGACAAAGTCGACGGTTTCCAATTCTGAGTGACAACCTGCCGCCAAACCGGCTTCAGCGATTAGCTCCCTTGCCTGAGCAAGAAGTGCCTGTGAGGCGTTCTCAATCACCTCATAAAACTCCACCGACGGATCGATATCGAGGTTGTCTTCCATTGCCGCGAAGCAACTTGAAACTAGCTCGCCTTCAGCAGTAGCCGATTGCGGTTCAGCACCAGCCGTCAGTGCATCCATGAAAGCTTCAAGAGCTTCATCAGGTGTCTTCTTGCCAGCAATCAGTAATCGCCTTACTTCCAATTTGTGAATTACACCGAAAATAGGAAGGAAAGCAACCAACTGCAGATTGCGGCCGCGTTTAACTACAGTCACGTCAACTACACAAGGACTGTCGCCTAGAAAAGTGTCGGCTTGATTAGTATTGTTCATATATTTCTCTCGGTTAGATTGACTATCGGTTCAAGAACTGCAGTTGCAGGTTCTCTACGATGAAAGAAGAGAATCACCGATGACTCTCTTCGAGCTTGTTGCAATAGTGCCGGTTCATCAGCTGCTCCAGCGCCGACTAGTCGCTTCCTCTGCGAAGGCACCATTAAGCACGTCGTCGCTCACACACGGCCCCTTGCAGACCTGAGCCTTGAGCTGCACAACCTTGCCAAACAGACGCTGACTAAGCGTCTCCACATCTTCAGCAGGTGTCGGATCAAGCTGAAGTGCGGCCGCATCATCAGCTCTCTTTTCTATCAAATTCATAAATAATTCCTCGATTCTAGTTAAAAATACCAGCCCCAGCTAGCTTTCTAGCTATCGAGACGGGTAACACACTTTCAAACTTGAGACCATCTGCAACAGATGCACTCTCGAAATCAGCTTGAATTTGCTCAACCACATGCAGCATGAATTGTGGATTCTGCGCCAAAGTATCCAGCTCAGATTCCAACACAGGCAGATAATCAAGAGGGCTAAAGCTCATGCTGGCAATACTTTCCAAATCGGAGGCTGCCTTCTGAACAGCTGTTGGCTCAGCTAACTTGATCTGGTCGAAAAGTCCGTTGACCATCTTTGCGATAGAAAAGTTCGTCAGACTTACAGCAATCACCGCCAAAAGCACAAGAATGACTGGCCCTAAAGGTGAGATGGTTTCAGTTTTTCTTTCTTCTATTGTTGTTCTCATATATGCTCCAAATTTAAACTACCAAGAGGCAGCGATTAAAAGGCAGAGACCAGCAGCTCAAAAAGCTTTTCGGTCCTTAGAGACTCCGAATCCGATCAGCGCTCCACCAGTCACCACCAGAGCCCAAGCCCAAAACAAGGACCCAGCCAAAGGCAAAGCCCCAACCCCACTCCCGGCCACAGCCAAAGCCAAGACCAGAACCACAGCCCAAGCCAAAGCCGAAGGTCCAGCCGCAGCACACTTCCAGGCCCAAGCCATAGCCACAGCTATAACCCCAACCACAGCACCAGCCCAAGCCATAGCCAAAACCACAGCGACAGCTACATCCTTCGCGCCAGCCTCTGTCACAGTCACAGCCCCCATCACTAGGCCAACTATACACAGGACCGCTCCCGATACAATTATCTTTTTCTCGTTCATTAGTGTTTCATCAAAATAAATGACTCCAGTGCTCATATAAAGCGCCTTTGTCAATAAAATTAAGTGCCACCACATCCTTGTGGTAGCTATGATTATTTGATTTCGATCAACGAAGCGTCTAGCAACCAATCAGCTTCGCTTCAATCATGCCAATACCTGCTTGTTTGGCAGCGATAACACGGTGACGACCGTCTTCGACGTTGTAGCCGCCATCATAGCGAGGACGCAGTACAACGCGCACCATATCTTCACCATACTCATAAGCTTGGCGATGACGTTCAATCTGAGCGCCATCGCGAGCCATTAGCTTGGCGACAACAGCATCGGTCATAAAAACATCAGCCAGAGCCACGAACACAGTAATATCGTCACGATTGTCATCATGATTTCGGCAACTGCTTGAGTTACTTTGCTTGCATTGATCAAAATCTGCCTTGCGGCGTTCACGAGACTTGCCCATAAGAACCTCCCGAATGGAGATCCTGGTGCAAGCCAAGGCAGGGCCCAGCATTTCGGTGTCAAGTAAATGGCCGTGAAACCACTAACTTGCAAACCCTTCTAAATCACCACCATGGTGAAGTGCCCACCAGGACCTACATTCTCTGGATATACGTCATGTCGTTCTCCTTAGGTTGTAATTAAAAATCCGCAAACTAAATTGCGGGCCAAATTTCAAAAAACGCAATCAAGACTGGCTCAATAAGCCAATACTAGCTCCAACCGAGCACATAAAGTATGCGGTGAAAGGCCTCGGTCAAGAGCGAGAAAACACCGCCAAGCAAACCTTTGGTTTGATGTGGCATTAGCACAGCCATGATCAAGAAAAAGATGATCAAGCTAGAGAACCAACGAGTAACACGATAAAACACTTGCCGAACTACTAAAGCAAGCACCAGTAAAACCAGTATAGCCACTGGGTCTATGTACATAAAATCTCCTAGTTGTTTGAGGGGTTGCAAGCAACCCAAAAGGGAAAACGATTACAGCTAGCCGTAATGAGCCGCAGTAATCGCACCATTGGCATCAATCACTAGCTCGAGTGCACGACGCTTACCGCCACTTTTACGGCAATAACCAGGCACTTCAAAGTGAATGCGATTGGTGCGAAATTGAGAAACGCCAAGAGCACCATGAAGCACCTCAGTAATGCCAGAGCGGAAATCACCTTCAGCCAAACGTGCCCGCACCAATGACAAGTTGGGCAGACCTAAGTCGTGAGGATGAAATGAGCAAGGGTGAAGCATGGGCAGATTGTCTTTGCACTCAGCAACTTCTAACTCTGCCAGCTCTTCCAGCTGCTTTTCGCAGATTCGAGTGCGTGTAGGATACTCGTCATGAATACTTCTGCCCTTCTCGTAACCGCCAAAGCGACCATGAAGAACTTTTGAATGACCGTTGTTTAGTGAAATAATAGTTTTCATCTGAATCTTTCTCTCTAGATAAGTTGATTCGTTGACCGCCCTGCAGGCAATCAAGTCAGTTTTCGCAGGGGTTTTCTGAGAAGCTTTCTAAACGGCCAGCTTAATGCTCAACCGTTGTTTCTCATTGCGTCTAATGCTGGCCACAGTTGCCCCATGACCGACTCGCTCTTCCAAGCACTCTTTGCTGTCGTGCAACAAAGCCTCATAGCTCTCCAAATCTAAGCGGCTTCTGTGAATATAAGCCGAGACGCCCTTGGCACAAACTGGTGCCAAAAGACGAACAGCGACACCATCTTCAGAAAGTGTCACGACAAAAAATTCGACTTGAGCACCCCGGGCAAGACCCATCTCAGCTTTGTACTCCATTGCTTTGATTTCGCTAGCGATTGGCCTTCTTGAAGCTGTTCCAACAATAACTTCCATCACATCCCCAATACCCAAGGCGTCGTAGCGTTCGAAGCGCTCGGCGTCACAATAACCAGCAAGTTGCCCAATGGGTACGAAACAAGTTTCATTGTTGGGCAGACGCAAGGCGAAACCTTCATTCAGCTTGGCTCTAACAATGCCTTGAACTGGCAGATTGCTGTTTGCCTGACTGTTGTTTGCTTGACTGTTCATAGCTAGTCTCCAAAATTATTGAATAAGTTCGGCGTCACTGCTTGGCAGTGGCACCTTTTTTTTGATAAAGACCATCCTTGGCTCGAAATCGTGTTGCTGCCGATTCAAGCTCACGCCATGAAAAACATGACCTTGCTGCTCTTTTGGCGCATGGTCATGGCGTGGTCAATATTCCAATTGACGAAATAGAGTTGCCGACGAACAGCAATCAAATCGTCAATATCTTTGTCCAAATCAACTTCTTCAACAAACTCGTTGATTTGGCGCATCCATTCATTTGCTTGATTCAAAAGCTTGCGCGATTTACTAAACTGCAGCTCGTCAATGCAGGCATAATTGGCATCTTTGAGCTTTGCCTTTGCCTCTTCTAATTTTGCGGTGAATTGAGCTTTTAGTTCAAATTTCATCCAGTAGAAGTAAATTGCGGCTATGCAGAAACAGATTACTATCCCAGTAATGATTTCGTAGTCGGCATTTGACATAAATATTCCTTCTCAAGGTTAATGGTTATGAGAGATTAGTGATTAGGAGAAGTCAGCTACAACTTCTCTGTCTGTTGAAAGATGTGAATCAGGACAGCCAAAGATAAGAACTAACGGCGTTGTTCCAGTGTTATGCAACTGGTGCAACATTCTGGGAGCAATCGAGAAAGTATCTCCATCTTGCACTGTTATTGGCTCGTTCCAGTCTTCTGCCCCAGCTTCATTGACCGTGCCGGTATACAGCGTGCCACTGCCAGAAGAGATGATATACAGCTCCTCTCCGTGCAAGTGACGATGAGCCTTCACCTTTGCGCCTGGCAGTAATTTTGTGATGTGCAATCTGAAGTCAGCGTCTCCTGCTAAGGAAGCATGAGCAATGCCCACACTGCTATCAAGAACTGCCGACTCCAGTGCCGTGACTAGATTTGTAATCGCTACATGCGAAACTATTGGATTCTTCATGGCCGCTCAAGACCGATACTATCTTTGACCTCATTGGCTTTAATTTTGAGCAATTCAACGGAGACATCGGAAAAATTACTAATGCGAATAATCTTCCAAAACCAATCTCCATCAGCCCTTGCCAGTTCAACCTTCACGCCGATGTAATGGTCTTTGTCATCCTGAAAATTGAGAGTCAGTAGCCAATTCGAGTCAACAGCTTCTCTAGCAAAATAGTCGATACCAGTGTAGTGATAGCGATCAAAGCCCAACTGCTTACTCAAGGCATCTAAGTTGGTGCTATAGCCCACACTCTGGCCTGCACTGTTTTGCACATCATCAGCCAGCGAACCGGCAGCCACAGAGTCGCGAATCTCGCTCTTAATTGCGGCTTCAAGGTCTGACTGAAAGAGTGAAGCAAACTTGCTTGCCACCCAGTTACCAAAAGCACCACCGCCCATAGCGTTTGAAACAGGCGTAGAGACCATGTCTCGAACAAGATTTTGAGCAACACTGTCGACATCAACGGCACGCTCAAATGTACCAACAGACTTAGACTTAAGGCCCAAGTGCGCCTGCCAGACAGCAAACTCTGGGGTCGTAGTGGCGTAAACCGAACCTAAGAGCAGTCCGACAACGACCAAAGACAAAATCGTTTTCCAGCGTGAACCAGTTGGCTCAGCAGGTAATGCCGTGCCATTATTTTCATTTTCGCTCATATTCTTTCCTCACAAATTAGCTGTCGGCGACCTCCCCTGTGCCTTCAGCTAACGAAAATTAAGAGCCACCGCTATCCGGCGATGACCAATGTTCTAAAACTTTAGTCAGGCAGCCAAACCTGGCTGCAACTGACTGACTTTCAAACCAATACCTTGGTCTTGAAACCGACCTTGGTGCCCCATCGCTTGCGATAACGCTAAATAAAGGGCACGTTCTTGGGCAATTAGCTTTGTTCCATCAAACCAACTGTCGTTCAACCAAATGAAGAAAGGATTCTCCACTTCCTGCCGACGGTCGTAACCAACGGTGAAATAATAGGTTTTGCCATCAGCAGTGCTGACCATGCAGTCAACCTGATAGGCGCCCACTACTTTCACCACTTCATCGATACGACGACTGAGCTTGACCGTAGCAGACACAGCTACTAAATCAGCATTTGCTTTGGCAAAGAGTGCTTTGAGTTTAGTCAAAACAGCTTCTTTCTTGGCTGGAAACTCTTGGTTGCTGATGTTAGCTCTAATACTCTTGACCGTCATAAGTTGTTCCCCAAACAGCAAACGCTATGCTTCAAGCTCCATCCCAGGCACAGCGTCGATTTTAAGGCCACCACAATACCGCGGCGACTGCCGACCAAAAACTTAAACTAAGCGGCTTGGTCGACTTGTACGTTGCTAATGGCGACCGTTATGCCTTGACCGAGAAAACCACCCTGAATGTTCATAACTTCAGAGAGTGATTGATAAAACCAGCCGTCTTGAGCAATCAGCTTGGTTCCATCAAACCAGTTGTCTCTTAGCAAAATGA
Source organism: Candidatus Obscuribacterales bacterium (assembly GCA_041675385.1). GTDB lineage: Bacteria > Cyanobacteriota > Vampirovibrionia > Obscuribacterales > Obscuribacteraceae. Next base: position 159,413 of record JBAYTY010000011.1, on the reverse strand, counting down.
AAAAGGGATGTTCGGCTTGCTTGACTCGGTTGTAACCAAAGCAGAAGTAATATGTCTTCTGATCGCTGGTGATTAGTGCGCAATCAACATGGTGATGACCAACTCGTTTGCCAGCAAGTTTTACTTCAAGCAAAGCCGAAAGCGGTTCAACATGTGCTCCACCTTGGGCAAAGAGTGTGCGGAGTCTGGCGATGAGGGCTGCCTTTTGAGCTGCGAGTTGGCGGTTTTGAATTATTTGTGCATTTATGTTTTTCATAACTATTTCCTTTGTAAGTTAGGTTGTTTTCGAATACCTCTGCAATTCGCTCAGCTAACATCAAACAAAGCCAAAGACACGACCATCCTCAAAGCAACATAGTTGCATCGAGAAATTAGTACATAGGCCATATTGGCTGTTGTTAGTGGTTTAAAGTACCTTGATGCGCGAAAGAGAATAGAGAGATATCTAGTGTTATCAAAGACGTTCTGTATAGAGCAAGCAATTATGACACCGCGACAGTGGCCGAAAAACGGCGCCATTGAAGCGCGAATGACCTTTGCAGCGCGGTTTTTGGGGAGGTACCCCAGAATAAATTACGATAATCGGATAGCACCATTAGTGGTGATTATACGAGGAAAAGCAGACTAGCAGAGGCTTCTTCGGCCTAAAACGCCGGAACTACTTATCTACATGCGGTTTCAAGGCGCAGCGAAGCAAAATCCTAGAACTGTCTCGCCCAAGCCGGACGGAAGCAGCCTGCTTCATGTATCTGCGCGAACACCCTCGTGAGCGGCGCGCTAGCAACGATTTGCTAAAAAAACATCCGCAACTAAACCAGTTTTCTAAGCTGTATCTGGTTCAAGAGAACGACCAAAGCAAAGACAAAGGCAAGGCTACGCGACTTGCGCCGAACGACAACAGTTCAGTACCCAGATAAACCACAAAGCCAATGCCCTTATAGCTTTTCCCTGGACCTTCAGCCAAGAACCAGTTGATATGACGAAAATCGTCAATGCCCACAGTAGCAGAGGCCTTGATTTCGAAGAGAGCGAGTAATCGACCCGGCGCCTCTGCAACAATATCTACTTCGTGTGGCGGTTGCCGCCAATGATAGAGACGCCAACGCTTTACTAAAAATGGCAAAGACTTTTCCAATTCTATAAAGAAAAAAGTCTCTAGTAGATGCCCAAGTGCTACTGGATCGGCGCCAAGGCTGAAGCTGCTACTGTCCTCTGCGCGCAGTGCAGTAGCACAGCCAGTATCCAGGAAGTGAAGCTTGGATGCCCGAATCTCACGTTTTCCACCTGATGATGTCCACGCACCAAGCCGATGAACAATGCCAAGCCGAGAAAGAATTTCTATGTAATCAGTCACTGTTTCCTTGCGGACCCCGAGCGCCTTACAGAGCGCAGCAATGTTTAGTTCCTCCGCTGTTCGCACCGCTAACTGGTCGATAAGCCTACGCATAGCGTCTGGCTTGCGAACTTCAGCTATAGGAGCTACATCACGTTCGACGATACTGTCCAGATAACTCATGTATCGATGCATGCGATCTGTATCATCTAATTTTCTGATCTCAGGGAAGCCGCCTCGCACGATTAGATCTACAACTCCGGCTCGTGCAAACGGCTGCGGCTTCGGCAATGCGCCTAGGCAATCCAGAGGCTGTTCGGATACGATATCGAGCAACCGACAAGGCGCACGTTCAGCAATCTCCGCTGAGCTGAACGGACAAAGAGTCAATGTCAATACTCGCCCAGCAAGTGAGTCATAGGCTTTGCCCGCCAGAAAGATATCCGATGAACCAGTCAGCACAAATTGTCCTGATCGGTGCTCCTCATCAACAATTCGCTTAAGCGCAAGTGTGATTTCGGGCAGGCGTTGCACTTCGTCGAGCACTATAGGGAGTGCCAACTTCTGAGCATGGTCCGAGAGAAGCTTAAGCTGGCCATAAGGATCGGCCTCAAGCGATGCCCGCATGGCATCATCATCAAGGGTAATATATCGAGCTGTAGCAAGCAAATCCCTAACGAGGGTTGTTTTGCCAACTTGCCGCGGACCAACGATATTAATCACCCTGCTTATGCTCAGCGTCCGCTCAATCCTGGCTAACAGGTGCCTCTGTATAACTCTCATTTCATCCCTGGCTTTTCAAGCCTCGCACTTCAGTCAAAGAAACCGATGCTAAAAGGCTATCACGGATATCGCAAAAAGGCTATTAGCGCTTGCGCAAAAAGGCTATTAACTGTTACGTAAAAAGGCTATTATCAAACCATAGCGAAAACAGCCAAACTCACATACGAACAACAACAAGTGGGCAAGCAGAGCCTTTAAGCAGAAGAGATTTGCCATAAGTGCCAGCTATCGCTAAACTAAACTAACAAGACTTAGTTTAAAAGGCCAACCATGGAAATAGTCAATATTCATCAAGCGAAAACCCAACTCTCACGCTTGATAGAGCAAGTTTTAAAGGGCGATTCGTTTATCATCGCCAAGGCCGGTAAGCCACTGGTCAAGGTCTGTCGGCTTGATTCACCAGTGGCCAAAGAAGTAAGAAGACTTGGTTTCTTGGCCGGACAGATTACTGTTCCTGACGATTTCGACCGTATGGGCAGCGAAGAAATTGAGCTACTTTACAGCAATTAAACAAGGCCTAGATCGTTCAGATTTCCGGGTAGACGCAAGAGTGCTACGACGGGGCCTGCTAGACAATGGTTATCTGGAACTGACAATCAATAGTGCTCATGCCGTTTCTATTGCAAGCTTGCCGCCCCTTCATAAAGACCCATTCGATCGCATCATAATCGCACAAGCAACAGTTGAGGGCATTACCCTACTCACAACTGATGCGTTGGTGGCACAATACCCTGGACCTATCCGGTATGTGTAACGGAGCTGCGGCAAAATCAAGCACTCTGTTCAAGGGCAATAATTCTCTTATCATGATTGTCTAGCATTTTTTCGACAGTATTTATAAATGGCCCAAGATATGCAGCAAGCTCCGCAGGCAATCGATCGAATCGAAGATCAATATGTCGAAAACGACTTTCGTTCTCTTTTCTTTCTAAATCCATCCGCAATACAATTCTATCGATACGCTCATTAAGTTCACTACCAAGATTATCGATCTTCTGACCCAAGCGGTTATCAACCTCGTCGATCTTTTGGCCCAAGCGGTTATCAACCTCATCGATCTTTTGACACAGCCGAGCATCAACATCGTCAATCTTGGCATGAACGGCAACGAACGACGACCTCATTTCCAGAAGCATTGATTCGAGTGTCGATTTCATAAAGGCACCTCACAGTAAAAGCAAAATCAAGGGTCACACATGCATATACGAGTGCCGACCAGAAAAAGTTCAAAATCACGAACCATGCGCCCAAGTCTGGAAAGCAAATTATCCAAGCCTTGGGCGCAGGTTGCAATGAAAAATGTGCTCACTAACCTTGAAACTGCCATAACCACTACACGTCTAGTTAAAATAGCAATAGACCGGTCTAATAAAAATATGAGTTTTTTTAGTTGTAGTGATGCGATCACCTATCCATGCCAACCGACACCATGCCAACCGACATCCTTGTCGGTCTGATTAGCAAGGTAGAGAAACTATAGTCTTTCTCTGTTGAACGTTCGGTTACTGCACTAGCTGTGCCGCTCTTGAAAGCGTGTAGCAATGCTTAAAATGGCCAAACCCACATAGGCAGCTATGCCGAAGAGAGTGACTTGCCATAACAATTTTGTGTTTTCTTTGTTTGAAATAGTTTTCATGGTTGTTCTCCAAAATGTGTTCGTAAGTCTCAGACCTTAAGTCATATCGACGTTGATGATGCTGTAACCTCAGTGCATGGCATCAATTTCTGAATAACGGCTGAGCCAGTAGAACCGCCGTTCTAACGCATCCACAGCTTGACGCAGGGCGTCTTCGTACTGGAAGTGCTGATGGTGAAGTGCTGCTTTTTGCAGATAGAGTTGATGTACTTCTTCTACGATCTTCTTGTCAGCGTTGTGTCCATGTTCAAGTCGCTCCTTGATGTCGGCAAGCTCCCATTCTGCGTCTTCACGAATGTTCGCGTTAGCCTCGTCTTTGTAGGCAGCTCTTCTTTTATCGAGTTGAGCTTTGAATGTTTCGACCTGGGCTTTCAGTGCACTGTTCTCCGAATCATGTTTGAGTTTGCCGCAGAGGCGGGCATAGGCGGCTCCATCACGCTTAATCTGGTCTTTTTCAAAATTGATTATGCGCGTGAGGTCGAAGAATTGCTCACCCAGTCTGTGCTCATAACGGTCAAAACTGTTCAAGTGTTCTTCCAACGTTTTCAGCTCGCGGTCGACTCTGGCCATGTGGTCCATATTGGTCAGCATGTCTTGCTGGCAATCTGCGGTGATTCTGTCTTCGTTAAGACGCCGCTGAGCCAGGCTGAAGGCAAGGGTGGACATATCTGGTTTATTGACCGGCGTGAGCCAAGCCATTGCGCGTTCCATCGGGAAAATGCCAGGAGCACGCAGTCGTTGATGCCATTTGTTGGAAAGATCGATGTCATCGTCAATAAATTTGGCCGGTGCGACTCGCTGCGGCTTATTCGACTTAGCGATATTGGCTTCTTCCGACTGTGCTTCTGCAATCAGTTCAAGACCCTTGAGAAAATAGACTGTGTTTTTTGGTTTATTTTCACCAACGATGCTGACTTTCCAGGACTGACCTAACTTGGGCTTAAACTTGCTGTCGGGAAAGGCAAACCGTCCTAAGACTTTCTCAAATGCTATGAGGCCTTTCTTGCCATGGACAAAAGTTACGGTGAATGTTGCCTCCTCCTGGAGGGCTTGGGTTTGATTCTGAGACATTAGGATACCTCTAAAATTATAAGTTAAGCGCTATGGGGATACACTGCGATAGAACCAATGCGCTCTTCGTATTTAGAGCGCTTGGTACCATTAGAAAAAAGCACCTCTACCAGTGGCAGTGGTGCTCAAATTTACTCGTATTGCTCAAACCAGATTTAGACTTCCGGTTGGTAAAACTCGATTCCTTCGTTTGTTTCAACTGTCGCCGACCCATCCTGAGATACCTCCACGACTCTGACTATCGGCACAAGAACGTCTATGTCAAATAGCAGGGCGGCAAACAGGCAAGGTTGCACCTCTGCGTAGTGGTAGTCGCCAGGTTTCAATCCGCCATAATGCGGAGCAAATGGGTCGATCTTACAAGCAATGTAACTACCTGGTGCGTAGCGCTCCACACTGCAGTCGATTCGCACTTGAGCATTGCGCCATAGCATCTGGTCGGTATCACCAATAGGGCGTATGTACAAAGGTTTATCTACTTGTACCGTCGCCGTTTGGCCAGAGCCAACAAATTTTGGACCTGAAATAAACGGCTGAGCATACACTTGTGCTTACACGGCCTTAAGCGTGTCTGACTCCATAGTCAAAGTGAGTGCATCGTCAAGCAGCTCAGCTTGAACTGTACCGACCAATCCAAGAATAGCGCCGCCAATGGCTGTCACCGAAACGGCAACAATCATGGTGTCCGCAAACAACATCCAGACTGAGCCGACAACTAACAGCAGAACACCCAACACTATCAGGGCTTCAGCATTTTTCTTAATTGTAGATTTCATGAGTATTTCCTCGAACGAATGAATAAAAAGGGAAGCTTAGCCGTAGTGAGCAGCAGTAATAAAGCCTTGCTCATTAGTTCTCACATTGAGAACTAGCCGTCTGCGACCTCTGCTGCGACTACTGCTGCCACCACCATTACGACCGCTAGCGGGCACTTCGAACGCGATACGATTGTTGCCAAATTGCGCCACACCAAGGGCACCATGAAGAACTTCGGTAATACCACAACGAACGTCACCATCAGCCAACCGTGCGCGCACCAGCGACAAACTGGGCAAGCCCAAGTCATGTGGATGCGGCAGGTCAGCGTCAAACACTTGCGGATTGCCTTTGCATTCAGCGATTTCTAATCGCGCCTCATTAGCAAGGATCTTCTGAGCGATTTGGGGCCTAGATGGGCGGTCACAGCAGTGGAAATGTCTGCTCTCTTCACATCCGCCAAAGCGACCGTGAATAACTTTAGAATGACCGTTGTTTTGAAAAATAATCGTTTTCATCTGAATTTCTCGCTAGATTAGTTGTTTCGTTAACTGCCCAAGACAGGCAGTCAAAATGTTTGTGTCAATGCCAGGCACTGACGTATGGGTTAGCGAACAGCAACAACCAGCTTGGCAAGATTGTTAACCGCGTAGGCTGGCCAACCAGGCGCAGTACAAGAGAAGTTGAGAGCAATGTTTACTGCGCCATAGCCTAAATAGGGCTGTTGCGACAGAGCAGTGTTGTAGTACAAATTCCCGACTGCACCTTGTAACTCTCTCGAGCGAAGAACAGCTTCAGCCGCATTCAAAGCACTAGAAAAACAAGCAAGTGCTTTCTCGGTCCAATTCTGCCCAAGCTTAAACTCCCGATCATCCGCTCGAAAGTTGAGCATGGGCAGAAGCAAGGAAGTATCAGCCGACTGCTCCAAAAACAACCACTTAAGCAATATTGAAGTGAGCACATGACTACGGTTGTTTTGTCTGTATAAGACAATTGCATGATCAACTAACTGCCTCATACTCAGTGCAGCCTCCGCATCACCTGTAGTTTTCACATCCAAACCACAACTGACTACTACAAAATCATGAGTCTGCTTAAGAGAACTAATAACAGGCTGAAAATCACTGGCATCACTATGGTGGCCACTGTCATACAAGAACAGATTTTCTCTGAAAAAAAATAACCACTCAGAACCACTCCAACTAGCTTTGCCCGGGTGAGACAAGTCACTGCGCGGCAGCGGCTCTGGAGTGCCAAAATAGCCTCGCCCTTCTATATCATTGCCGATAAAGGCTACAGTGCCATATTGAGTCAGAAAAGTAGCCAAAGCCACTGCCGTCATTGTCCGACCAGAGCCGCCTTGAGCTGCAGTTACAAGAATTACATTACGACCCTTTTTGCTGTTTAAACTATTCATAAAATTGTCCTACAATTATTGACTGTTATTAGCAGCCTATTTGAGAGAGTTTGTTGGTCAACGGGTCAACATAGAAAGTGCCAGAACTGAGTTGCTGACACCGATTGCTATAGACAACACCATCGACAACAAAGACGTTACGGCGAATCATTCGCCAAAAGTGATGCATCAGATGAAACCCTAACACTGTTCTAGTGCTGGCCTCTTGGCGAATCTCCGAGTTGATATCATCCCAATCGCGTCCCAATCTGGCTCGGAGAAACCGCCTCAGGGGTGCTAGGTGGTCGTTAAATTGTTTGCGATGGTCTTCTCTACCCACTAACCTTTGCCCTTTGCCGCGGCAATGAAAATGCCAGTGCACTTTCATCGATTCGCGCTGAGGAAGGGTCTCCCAATCTTGCTGTAGCTTCTTTCGCTCACCTTTGCAGATGCGAAAATCGTGGTTCAGCCGTGGTCGATCCAAAACTATAAATTTCATATCTTCACGCATATCGATACCTCGGAAAAGACGATGGCGCAATTCCGCAAAATCAACCTTCTTTGTTAGCGATTGATTTTGCGATAACAAGCGCAATTAAGACCAAATAGATACGGGCCAATCATTGTCAGAGCGGCGCTTATCTGCGCCCAAGACAGATAGATAAGCTTCTGCTTGGTCTGGATAAACCAAGGCAAATTGCAACTGGCGCGACATCAACGCTTCCTTGGTCAGGTCTTGGTCTCGGAATTCAGCGAATGGTGCGAAGCCTTCGTAGTAACAACTACTCACCGTGAATCCTATCGTGACGCCGTTTTCATGGATGGCATTAACAGTTCCGACAATCGTCACCCCAGCAAAGTACTGAACCTTTCCAAGATCCCGGATAGGATTCTCACTAGTTGAGCCTGCATCGGCAGCATCAAGGGCTTTGAACCACTTGGCAGCAGCTCGCTTTGCGCGACCATGTTTGCGAGCCTGCAACACACCAAAAACAGTGGCTATAACTGCCACAATCACTGCCACAAACTTAGTACTAATCGTAGGCCCACCAAAGCCTAATTCAATGCCAACGTAGGCACTAAACTCAAGTCCTACAACGGCGCTAGCACAAAAGGAAGTTACATCAATAAAGTCGAAAGGAGCGGCACCGGTATCGGTATTAGCATAGTCCTTGCGGTGATCAAAATAGGCCATAGAGAAGCCAACAACACCAGCAGCAACCGCAGCCAGCAAACAGAGAAATAATGTGTTCATAAATAATTCCTAAATTGAAGCCATTGCTGGCTCTACAAAGTCAATGAGAAAGAAAAATACTGATGCCCTTGGTATTGCCGCGTTTCAGCAGCGCATTGAAAGCCACACTTCTCGTAGAACGGCCGCACACCGTAGGCGCAGAATGATCCAACAGTGAGAGAGCGAAGGTTGAGAGCGCGACTAAGGGTTATGGCATACTCCACAAGCAGGCGACCGATGCCCTGCCCGTGCAGATTGGCTCGCGTTGCCATGGCCTCAATTTCAGCAACACCAGACTGAGAATTGGTGTGCAAACAAAGCGCACCAACAATACCGTCCGCATCACGAATGACATAGTAATGGCCAGCTCTTATCTCCTGCTCAATCCACTCTGGAGTATCCCAGGGGAAGTACGGCATATCGAGATGAAACTGGCGATTTAAAACTGCTATCTGATTGACATCAGACAGACTTGCCCTAGTTATCATAATTGCCTCCGAGGAAGCTCAATCGGTTAAAGCTAGACAGCTTTAATGCCTAGTTTGGGAAAGCGAGTGCGTGCCATGAGAATCGCCTGTGGAAGCGCCTCGACCTCCATAGTGAAGGTGTAAGGTGACTCGTGGTGCATCTTCGTTTCTTTAACACGGACGCCTAAGAGGGTAACCAATTCGCTGACAATCTCTTGCGAATCACGCACCAGAGTCATGAAGCTTTTGTTTTGCTTCACTTCTAGCGTGTAGCTCTTGGCCAACTCAGGATAAAGTTCAACGTGCGACTTAATCAAAGCCATGGCGGAAAGCAAAGTCAAATTGTGCAAGTCAGTAAAAGCTGCTGGTGTTTTCGGCATCAAACCAAGCTTGTTCAGCTGGTCGGCGAAGCCAAAGCCAAGCGACTCTCTTTGCACACCACCCTCAACGGCCATAAGCAACATCGACAGTGAGCGAGCACCAACTAGATTGCTATTGCCGATAGAAAACAAAGAAGCAAGCATCTGCCGATCTTCATCGGTCAAATCTTCATCAGATGGTGACGAACTAGCAGCAACTTCAGCAGGCGACTTAAGCAATGACTCAAAGCCAGAAACAGTGGTGGGCTGACCAAGAGCATCACCAATTTCAAAGAAGAAAGTTTTGTCAACACAGCTAACACCAGCTGTTTCAGCAGTGACCGCACCTTGAGGAAACTCGACATCAACAATCACCGCATCGCCCGGCTTAATTGTGCGCTTGGTGGCCTCTATGCCTAGCGGAATCTGAATCTCTTTAGTAATCAGCGACTTGACGTTACTCAAGTTGCCTTTACCAGCAAGCGCCTGACGCAATACTTCATCAATTGCCGCTTCAGTAACCGATAGGCTAAAGAAGTAGCCAGAAGCATTGATCAGCTCCTGAATGGCCTTGAAGTCACGTCTAACGACAAGTCTCATCATCTCTGCGGTGAGCGATTGAAAGACTGCAATTCCACCGAGCTCTTTCAAGCGGTTACGAAACTCTGGAGGAGTACGCTCTTTAATCACACGATCAACTACCTTTTTAACCTCGCAGTGACTGAGCTTACTCTCCATGGCGCTAAAGCCTATACCGCCAGATTCTTCACGTTCTACCTCTTCCATACCACTGTTACAAGCAGCTACGAAAATGGTGTTACGGAAGTCGACAATTTCACCAGAACCTAAAGTGATTTGACCATCGTCCATAGCCTGCAGCAACAGTTGGTTGACCTCAAAACAGGCTTTGTCCCATTCGTCCAGCAGAACTACAGACAGAGGCACATCTGAACCTTGTTTAGACCACTCAAGGTTGTGGTTCATCAACTCGGCATAGCCATGCTTTTCGTCTTTAGGCACAAGTTGATACTTTTCATCAGTTGTTACCTGATTAGAAATATGCCCGCGTGGAGAGCCCTTTAGGTTCCACAGACTGTGTTTGTCCATGTACTCACTACAGTTGATTTTAAGCAAGGCAAAGCGATTCTTGTGGACAAAGGCTGGAATCATGCGAGCGCCTTCAGTCTTACCAGTACGAGACTCACCGGCAAAGACAAGAAAAGCAATAGGCTTAGTCTTGTCGCGCAGTGGGTTAAGGTAGTTGGCATAAGCTTTACGCAGCAGTATGCGAGCCTCAGGCTGACCAAAGAAATTAGCGTCTAAAAACTCGTCGAAAGCCATCTCGGCATCGCTCAAAACACTAGGGTCAAGACGACGACGTGGCAATACTTGTGGTGCCCTTTGAGTATTCATAACAATCTCCAATATTTGAGACCAAAGCTCGCTTACTGCGCCGCTCAAATCTCCTTAAAAACGAGCCCTCGACACCAATGGCATCGAAGGCAAGAAAGTAAAATAGCTGCTTTTGAATAAAACCATTTATCTACGGCGTAGAGAAAAAGCCATCAATACTCCGCCAGCAATTGCCATAGCAACAGCAAGACCAGCAACAAAACCACATGCATCAGTCCATTTATAGAAAACAATCACACCTACAACTGCATTGAAAGCAGTAGAAACAAACCAAATTGGTGTTCTCTGGCCAATCCGATACCAGGCGCCAGCAACCAAGAAACTCCAGGCACCTATTGCAGCCATTGCTACCATAGGCCAGACCGCAATCAAGGCACCAGCGACCACCGCAGTGACACACAAGACGATGCCTAAGATTGTCAAACTACTACCGTTTTTTACACTTACTGTACTCATTTTTGTCACCTCAATATTAAAGTTGTCACTACTAGTCAGGGCTGCGAACATAACGCGCTAGCGCGACCGATTAGAGCCGGCCATGAATAAGAACAAAAAGATAATGGCAAGAAGAAACTTGCCGGTGAGAAAAGCCAAGAAACAAATCAAGAAAGCGAAATCTTTAGTTGGCTTGCACACAAATAGAACGATCAAAACTAGGAATATAAAACCCATAAATTTCTCCTAAAATGGGAAGGGTGGAAAGCACACAGCTGTGCGCTTTCCGTAAAATTGAATTCAGGTCCTCTCGGGACCACTTACTGAGCAAGCAAATGTTGATAGCGACTCAGCAGTTTGCCTGTATTCAGCAATAGATTGCTGCAAACCTGCTTCGCAGTCAGCAGCCAACACTGGCTGGTCCCAAGCTCCAAGTTCATACAGGTCATAGTACTGACAATGGGCATTGATCATAGCCGTTGACTTAGAGACGGCTTCCAGCATCATAGATAACCCGTTGTAGAATATTTCCTCGTCGGCTTCAGTCATGTAGGCATGTCTGCTGTTAGGCAACCAAAGCAATGTCTTGTTAGCTTGACAGTTGCTATAGAGCGTTTCTGCATGCGTCCAGTGAATCTTACGGTCAAGATGGCCATGAATTATCATCACAGGCACGACGACAGACTGTAACCGTTTACCAGTATCCATCAGGGGCAGTAAGATTAATGGATAAATCCTCAGCCAGACGCACAACTCCTGACTAATACGAGCCAAGCTAGAAAAGGAACTCTTCAGGATGAGCGCTCCAGCAGAACGACTGTTCAGCAAGCGAGTTGAAATTGCGCCCCCAAGTGATTCTCCGTATAAGACAATCTCTTCTGTGCTTTTGTTGAAGCGCTCAACAACAAAATCAAACGCATCATGCGAGTCGCATATTGCGCTCTTTAAGCTGGGCTTGCCCTGGCTTTTACCGAATCCCGAGTATTCATAAACAAATACAGGAACGCCAGTCTTGAGCAATAAAGCCAGCACTGAAGCTCGTTTCTCAATGTCACCATCATTCCCCATTGAGTAGAGAATCATAGTAGATGACGGTGATAGCTCTTGATCACAGGCAAAATAGTAGCCCCGCAATTGCTGGCCTCTTCCGTTTAAAAAATAGATTTCCTCACCGCCTAGCGCAAGCAAACTTAGCTTGTCTTCTGGCGAACCACAATTCTTCTCTGGCCTGAGTAAAAACCGCATGTAAAGGCCAGGGACCAATCTGGGCGATAGAAGAAGCCATGCTAAGGCAATTATAAGCATGATTGTTACCATAATGTTTTCTCGTTTTTTGTGGCTGTACCAGCGAACTATCAACCGGTGCAGAAAATTTAAATGACTGTCGGCAGCTGTTAGACCACCTCCAGCGTGACAAAAACTCAGCCACCAATCAGAAGCGGCCGAGTGATATAGACCTACTTAACCAGGGTAAGCGTAGAGCGAAGAGACATGCAATTCGCGAGCCAAGGTGCCAGCTTCGTATCGATTCCAGGCCGAACTTTCAGGAAGGCGATCGGTGACATTGTCGTAATTCTTCAAGGCCGTCACGATTGTGCGAGCTGAGCTCATAGTCTTAGCAGCGATGCGCTTTTTACCAGCAGCCTGACAAACTTTGGCCAGAAAAATGCGTGTTAGTCCTACCCGGAACAACTTATATTTCTTAGAGCTTTCATCACGCTTACTTTCCTTACTCGCTTGAATTTCTTCTCTGATTTCAGCTCGCAGACTTTGTTCCAGTAAGGCATACTCCTGACGCAGAATCTTCCCAGCAGGAAGCAAACTAGCTCTGCTACTCAGGTCGGCAATGCTAATGCCCTTATCAGAGACATAGTCAGTCAAGATGCCAAAGCGCAAACAGTTTTGCAAATAGTCAATCTGATACCATCTCCATTCTCTTTGATCGCCCTCGGCCTTTCTCATTGCCCTGACACGATTGGCATAACCAGCCTCTCCGTCAAACAAGCAGGCCAAACAACTGACGGCGCGCTCAAAGTGACCAGCCAGTTGATGCTTCTCTGCCAGGTGGACGGCATCAAGCAACAATGCTTCAGCAGCACCAGGACCATTACCGGGGTTCTTATCAATGCCATAAGCTTCGGCAAGACTAAGCAAACTATCAACTTCGCGCTCCACCGATGCAGGCACTAGACCCAGCCATTCATCCATCTTATCGTAAGGTGGAACAGCGAGATTTGTCTGACCATAGTAATCATTGAGAGCCTTCACCAGGGCATTGAGGCCAGATTGAGTATCAACATGGTAACAGCTCACACCGGAGTGTGAAGGCTCTGTTCCGCCAGCATAGCCGTCAACTCTGACTTGGCGTTCCCAGGTTTTGTTAAGCTCGTCGGCGAATGCTTTCGGCATTGGCGAACTGAAATGAACTACCCAGTAATACCAAGCTCGACGAAAGGTAACAGTTTGAGAGAGACCCTTGAAGGCATAGTACAAAACCCCTTGGGCACGAGACTGCACTTCTTTGTTATCAGGTGCATTTTTGAGCATGATTACTGGCACTTGCGCAGCAATAAGCTCGACCAAACAACGATCGCTGGCGACTTGTTGTGGCATTCCGGCTAAGTTATTCATGATATGTTCCTACTATTTTTGTTGTTTCAATAGAGAACAACGGCATCAAAGGCCGTGTTCGAATAAAAAGCCATCCTTGGCACATGCGGCATCTTGCCAATTTTTCTCTTTGTCTTACTTAGTTTTCGATTTTCTCACCGCTTCCAGCAGTGCATTCAGTGTGGCTGGGTCCAGATCTTTGAGAACTGCCTCAGCATCCACCTGGTCTTTACGCTCATTGCGGGCTTTAACAGCCTGCTCATAGCGCTCAGTCATGACCTTTTCGTCTTGAGTTTCTTCGAGGGCAATTTCTTCATTGTCAAATTTGTCAACGACAATAATACTAGTACCAGTCTCGGTTACTTCAATTTTGACTCTTGCACCAACCTTGGTTAAAATCACCTCTTGCGTCAAATGACCAGACATAGAGAAGGCTTTATTTGGCACTGTATCAATCATGAAAGTGACATAGGTGTCATCCTTGATTTGTTCAGTACCCCATAAAACCACAGTACCAGCGAAAGTCTGCGTTTTGGCAGCGCCGCCAAGTGCTAAAGCAGTACCTTTGTCGCGCAGCTTAGAAGTGTAAGTACGCATGGCGTCACCCAAAGTATTGCCAGTCGCCAAAATCGTACGGTCGTTATAGGCTACCAAACCAACCATCTGCATGTTGCCAGAAACGTCTTTCAGCACGCTGATGAAAGTAGGCACACCACCGACTAAATATGGAACTGGGGATGTGGCAGTGTAGTTCTTTTCTTGAACAGCACCTTCAAGGGCCTTCTTGGCGGCATCTTCGGTAATACCAGCTCTGCGATAAAAGCTTGCTTTGCCTGTACGAGTATCTACCAACATGAAGCCCATAGTGCCTTGTTCACCACCAAGGGAAGAGCCATTAGATTGCAGGCCAGTGTACCAGGCAGAACGACCATCAGCGGTATAAACCAAAGCCATACTATCAGAAGGCTTGATCACATCTACGCCTGAAGTCCATGAGTTCAACCAGCCTTTGACATACATGCCCCAATCGTCAACCCGTGTTTCAATCAAATCTTCTGGTTCAATGCGATCAACCCAAGCCGGAGCAGTCTCGATGGTATATCTATCAATCTTGCCAGTCTCTGGGTCAACTACAGCAATACCAGTAGCAACAAAACCAGCATAGCCTACCTTAGGTTCAATCAAAGTCACTACCCAATGGGCACTGCCTTCATCGTCTAGTTCAAAGGTGTAGTCGGTATAGCCAGTGGTAGCATAGCCATTTTCGTAGAGATGACGAACCAGGTTGTCACCAAAATATGCTTCCATGCCGATGCGAAAATGTTTATCGTCAACGATTTTTCTATCACTGTAATTGTTGGCCGAAACCATAACATAGCCAGGAGTAGTACCATTAGTCCACCATTTGAAAAAGCCATTGTGTTCTAACTGACCGACCCACCATAGGCGACCATTGATTGACTGTACTGACATAGTGCCAATATCTACCATGCTACCGAGACCTTGCATATTTCCTAAAAGCTCATGCGCTGAACGAACAGCCAACTCTTGGTCAACAAAACGAGCTTGCGATTGATCGAGCAAAACCTGCCCAGTATCAAAGTCTTTTTCAGTGACTTCAAGCAACGAGCGATAGTCGCTGGCGTGAAAAGCCCCCCAAGTGGTAAACAATGGACTGAAAATTAAAGTCATGAGAATCAACAGCAAAGCACCAAAGCCTGCAATTCTTTTCGTTGAATCAGATACTTCGCTAGAAGCGGCAGCCCAAGCCCAAACAGAACCAGTCATAAGAGCAAAGAAGACTACAGTTAAATAGTAGCCGCTCGCCAAAGTTGGCATAAAAAACCAGGCCAGAAGCCAGAATATACCAGTGTTAACAAAAGCCGAAATTAGGCTACGTGTTACCACGCCAACGGCCATACCGGCGAGTGCGGCAATGAGAAAGTACATCATAGTAATACCTATAAAGTTTAAAAGTTAATTTGAAGTGAGCCTTCTTCTGCTGCAACAGTCAGTTGCAGTCGAAGAAGGAAGTTTTTGAGAGTTGATTTTCTTTGTTCATTTCTCTCTTTGTCTTGTCAGCCTGGGCTAGAACTACCTAGGCACTAGCCGACGCAACGATACGAGATGACTTTCTACAGTCGAAAGTAAACTCCACAGCACTCCCTGCTTGTATGCATCCATGACATTGGTCAAATTTAGAAGCTCGGCCAATTTGTTCAAGCGGGCTTCGTGGGCCACGGACAACTTACCTGAAAGAAAGGAAATCTCCCTACGCTGTTGCAACAAGCGAAACCAACCAGTCGTAGAAGCATATGTTATAGCCAGCACAACAGCGACACACACACACTGTGCCACGAAATTGCTTGGTTCCAATAATTCACTATTCATATCGGCGTTCCTCAAAAAATTGAACTAAGAATTGCTTTGATTATTCTGCCTTCGCTTGAGCGTCACTCTCACTCTGTACGAGCAGAAAAATGACAGCCAAACCTGTGACAAAGCCAATCAAATGCGCCATAACCATATGGTAGACAATTGGGTTATCACCTTGAGTCAGCAGGCCAAGAACATTCTGACCAACATACATCACCACAAGCATCCAACTGCGAACAGTTATAGCGGGCACAGCAACAGAGTGACCACCCAGGGTAAAAGTAAAACGCTCGAAAGCAAACATGATGTCATCGCGACTGACTATAAGAGCAGCACCCATCACTGCCGATATTGCGGCCGAAGCTCCTCTAGCTGGGATAACCAGGGGATGAGCAACCGTCGGATGAACTGCTGTAAGAACAATCCAAAGACCAGCCACTACGGCACCAGCAAAATAGACAACAGCGACAGACTTAGCTCCGACACGAGCTTCAAGACCAAAACCAATGGCCACGAAGAACATCATATTGCTGAGCAAATGGGTGATGCTAGAGTGAATGAAAGTGTGGGTGAACAGATTAGTGACAAGCACCCCATAGTGGCCTTGCCAGAGAGCTACTGCTGTCAGCTCAAGGCTACTTACATTAACAATGCCAATGCTCACAATAAAATATGTGATGACACAAGCAAGAACTATTCGACGTGTAAAAACAGGCAGGAGTCGAAACCTGTAAATCAGTGAATCAAACATAAAAACCTCCATTGAAGATTAGTGAAATTGTCGAAGACTTCATGAAGCTGGCTTTGTGCCGCGCTTCAGTTGCTCTGCTCGAATCTCTTGAAACAATGCCCTAGCACAAGAACCACATTTGCCACATTCTTGAGCAACATGCAGCTCTTTGCAGAGCGCCTTAAAATTTTTATCGCCGTCCGCCATAGACTTACGGATGGTAGAGTCAGTAACGGCGGCACAGATACAGATATACATGACCACCTCCTTAGCTGTGGCAGAAAATTCAAACGGTTACTAAGATCTCTCCACTTGAGCCAGTTCACGCGAAGCCAAACCACAAACCAAGGCACTCTCGCAACAACAAAGTTGTCTTAGAGAAATCTGCTAGTGAGCCGTAGGGGCAAGTGTTTGTGGTTTAAAGTGCCTAAAGCGAAAGAAGTAAAAGAGAGATAATTAGTACTAACAAAGACTATCTGCTTATGCCAAACAAACTAGAAGACAACAGAAGAGCTAAAGAAGAGTAGAGAGCGACCACCAATAAGCGCCACAACGCTCTTGTGGGGCGATTTTTGGGCGAGTGATACACTGAACTTTAAAACTACCACTAGCGCAGAGGCACCGCCCACAGTGGTAGAACTACGAGAAAACAACATTAGCAGAGACTAATGACGCTAAACATCTAAAAGCCCCACCAGTTCAGGATTTACCATACGCACCACAGTAAAGTTCATAGTGTCTCACTAAAACGAGCAAAACTGTCACGGCAGCCGAAGCAGCGCTATTGACCGCCAAATGTCTGCCTAGTTGCACTTGAGAATAACAAAAGTACAGCAGTAACTGAGCTATAACAGCTACGATTCAGGCGTTCCCAAACAACTTTTGGCTTTCTGAATATCTAGCTGAGCTTGCGCATTCTTGCCAAGCTTTTTGTAGACTCTGCTTCGGGCCATATAATTCGTCTGCGAATCGTCGCGCAAACCAATGGCTTCATTGTAATTTTGCAAACTGAGCGGGTAGTTACCAAGCTCAAAATAGGCATCACCCAAACTTTTAAAAGCTTCATCATCCATAGAATTTGCTTTAGCAATCAAATCAAAATCGGCAACTGCTTCCTTGAAGCGCTTCAACTTCATTAACAACTCACCGCGATTGCGCTTGAGCTTGAAATCTTTAGGAGCAATAGCGATGGCACGATTCAAATCTTCTAGTGCCTTTTTGCCATCACCTTTTTGCACATAAGCATTGGCACGTCGCCTGTAGCCATTTATCTCAGCAGGATTTAGCTTGATAAAGATACTAAGATCTTCTATTGCTTTGTCTACCTGACCTGTTTCTTCATACGCTATGGCACGATAGTTGTAATAACTATACTCAGCAGGAGCTAGCTCAATTGCCCGACTTAAGCTGACAATCGCTTCCTTTGATTTCTTTTCACCAAATAGCCACACCCCTTTATTGAAATGTGCTTCTGCTAGTTTCGGATCTAACTCAATGGCTTTGTCTAGATCGGCTAGACCTTTTCTCGTCAAATCTTTGTCTTGGCCGAAACAAGTAAAGACCAACATGTAATAGCCTCTGGCTCGAAGAGCATAGGCTTCGGCCATTTTCGGATTGATAGCCAGAGCTGAATTTGCCTCACGAACAACTTTGTTTGGCTCTTTGCTATGTTCATACTCTTTACCACGCAACACATATGCTTTTGCCAGACGTGGCTGCGTAGCGATAATTGCCGTTAATGCTTTAGTCGCTGCTGGATGATTATTGGAAAGAGAAAGGGCTTCAGCTTCACCTAAACGTGCATCAATGCATTTAGGACTAGCTTTAACCACTGCCTTGAACAGGCTCGCGGCTTCTTTGTATTTTTTTGCGGTCAGACTTTGCTTCGCTGGTAAGCACTGATTGCAAGCAAAACCAGGGACGGCAGAAGATAATAACAACCCAAGAGAAAATGTTAGAACCTGCTCTCGGAACACCGTCATTTCACTTTGCCTTTTTTTTGCCGCGCCTACTGATCAGATACCTGCCTACAAAGGCGAGGTTTTAAACCTTTCAAATAGACGACTAGATGCAATAAGACAATATCCGTTCTGTGCTCAAAGTTCAAATCTAAGTTAACAACTCAAAACTAAACAACTCAAATACTGATCGGCCAAATTCTATAGCCAAAATTCAATTGGTTTTAACTTCCCAGTTAACTCAGTACCATATGCGCTGGCTGTATCGCGCTTGAGAACAATAGACGAAACCTCTTTGCCAGAGCTAGCACCAGTTCTAACATTTGTGATAGTGGTATTCAACAAGTCATCGAGAGCGTGAGTATCGGCAGTGGGTTTATCGAACGGTCCAATCTTTACCCAGTGATGATTTTTGGTAGTGAAGAGATTGACGCCTTCTTTGTTGACTGTCACACCTTCGACTGGCCAGCCTCTAGTGAAGCCAAGATACTTCGCTTCTAACTCTTTGGCACCATTGGCATATTGCCAACCTGGACGAGCACCGAGTTCAATATTGTCCATCAGCCGTTCACTTGGCTTCAAATTTTTTGCCGCATCGTCAACAAGCCCCTTAGAGCCGGTGGCTGCATCTTTGACGATAGTTCCAGTTGCTTGAGCAACTTTAGATTCAACTGCTTCAACAACTAATTTCATGGGTTTAGCTAAGTCATCAACCAATCCAAGGGCTTGCTTTCCGAAGGCACGCGACGTGCGTAAGCTAGAAGTGCCAGCCGATTCGCCAACCAAGGCCAGCTCTGGTAGCACTCGCCCCTTAGACGCAATCAGAAGTGTAGTAGCAGCAAGAGCAGCCACTGCTGTATATTCGAATGCTTGAGTAGATAATTTTGTCGATGCCTCTTGCTGATTGTCATCAGAGAGAGCCCTCGAAAGAATGCGGTTTTCCAAGATAGGCATCGCCAATTTCTCCTCGTTAGTAGGTCAACAATAACGAAAAAGAAAGCAAAGCGAAACCCGGTATTTACGCAGGTTTTGGGGCATTTCTGTGGCGAATTTGTGTTCGAACTGTGGCAGTTAGAAATAAACTGTCACGCTTGCCACACCGAGTAGTATATTTTTCGCTTTTTTTTGGTTAGCGTCGCTCACAGCGTCCCTGCTGTGAGCGGCAAAAGTGTCCTATTTTAGAGTTCGTGGAAGTGTTACACCAGTGGCGCCAGTTGTGCCAAGAGACCTCTTTGAAATTGATCGACTTCACGCGCTAAGCGCAGGCCGTCCCAATAGCCGAGAGCACCGATCAAACTGGCAACTTTCGGTGCCGATTGCAGACATTGCTGTTGATCTACAAAACCAAGACGAATACGCCTGGACAACATATCGTCTAGCGTCATTGCCATTTCATTGGCAAAGCAGTATGGCACCTCGGCCATTATTGCGGGAAAATCTAGACAGATGCGCTCTGCTAGCTCATGATTTCGCTCTACTAAGTCAATAACTGCCAGAGCATCTTTGCCATAGGTAGATACTAAATGCTCAACAGTTAGTTGGTCTAACGCCAGCGGTTGCGCTCTTGCCGCGACCATTTCGGCTGTGGCAAGAAAATCAGCGTGGTCAATCCAACCGCCCAGCATCACGTGATTGGTCTTACTCTTTGGTAATGAAAGATAAGACTGGTCACGCATAATCAGTTGCGCCAAGGCCATATCAACCACATGACTGGATAGCATTCGATAATTGGTCAATTTACCGCCAATTAAGCCAATGATTCCACTAGGGCCTTCAAACAGCGAATGCTCACGTGAGATATTAGCGGTTTGACTAGATTCGCCATCCTCTTTCTCATCACCGACTAGTGGCCTTAGACCAGCCCATGCGGCCACCACATCAGCTCGACACAACGGCTTGGCCACTCCGTTACCGCCAATATTATTGCGGTAAGAATTGAGCACATCGAGCAAGTAATCAATCTCTTCAGTAGTTGCCACCGGGTTGTCTAAGGGACCGTCATAACTTATGTCTGTTGTGCCGACCATCAAAGCTTTTTGCCAAGGCACAACAAAAACATAGCGACCATCGTCCGTTGGTAGAAACAAAGCAGTGCTGGTCTCAAAGCTCGCCAGAGGCAAGATGATGTGGGTGCCTTTGGCCGGTTTAACCCGATGCCTCCACGCTGAGTCTAGCTGACTCAATAACTTGTCAGACCAAACGCCAGTGGCATTTACACAAGCGCGACACCGAATGACAATCTCGGCACCACTAAGAACATCCCGACAATTAACGGCCTCGACCCGGCTATCACTGTCAGCAGATTGAAAGCCTGTCGCCTCCATATAATTAACAGCAAGGGCACCGAACGAGCAGGCCGATTTGATCACTGCCATCACCACGCGACTATCGTCAGTGATGCAATCATGAAAACGCAGACCACTAGACAGACGCGAAGCATTTAATGAGGGTGCCGCTCTAACTGTCTCTGCCAGGCTCAGGTGTTGGTGCCTGCGTACACCGCGAGCATTGATAGAAAGCAAGTCGTAAATGGTCAATCCAACACCGGCTTTGAAGCCAAATAGTTTCTTATCGTTGCTGACAGGCAAAATGAAAGAGAAGTCTTTGATCATATGCGGTGCCAATTGCTCAAGCAGACCACGTTCATGACAAAGCTCGCGAGTTAGTCTAAATTGAAACTGCTCTAAATATCTCAAACCACCATGAATTAACTTGGTCGTGCGACTGGATGTACCCGAGGCAAAATCACCTTTCTCTAAAAGCAAAACAGACAAACCACGACTAGCAGCGTCTTGAGCGACACCGGCGCCGACAATACCACCGCCAACAACCACCAGGTCAAACTCTTGCTCGCTGGCTATTTTGAGACTGTCGACCCTGGTCTTCATTTAGCTACCGGTTCATCAGGATCAGCATTATCTTTTGCGGGAGCGGAAGCAGGCGCAAGAACAGAAACAGAAACCGCTTCTGGCAATTCTGTAACAACATTCTCTATTTGCAATGGTTTACCCCAGCCGATCAAATCATTCATAGCCTCTACGTTCTTCTCTATAGCCTCTGCTGATTTTTGCAAAGCTTCCAACTCAGAGCCTGGTAGTGGCAAATTAATGATGCGTTTAACACCGCTGCGACCAAGCACAACTGGTAAACCAACATAGACACTGTTGATACCATATTGACCAGTGGCCAAAACTGAGCATGGCAACATACGGTTTTGATCTTGCAAAATCGCCTCTACCATTAAGGCAACAGAAGCACCTGGGGCATAGTAGGCACTGCCAGTCTTCAAATAGCTGACTATTTCAGCGCCGCCATCTCTGGTTCGCACCGCTAACTCTTGCAGACGAGCTTCAGAAATTAACTCTAAAGCAGGAATACCATTGACGGAAGAATGACGCAACAATGGCACCATAAGGTCGCCGTGACCCCCTAGAACCATCGCTTTAACATCCACCGGGCTAATGTCTAGTTCGGCGGCAATAAAGGTCTGAAAACGAGCGCTATCGAGTACACCGGCCATGCCAATGACGCGGTGACTTGGTAGACCAGTTACCTGGTAGGTGAGCTGGGTCATCACATCAAGCGGATTGGTGACAACAACAAAAATGGCATCTGGTGAAAATTTCACCGCTTGCTCGGCAGCACGGCTAACAATTTCTGCATTGATTTTGAGCAACTGGTCACGGCTCATTCCTTCTTTGCGCGGAATACCAGCGGTGATAACGACAACATCAGAATTGGCGGTGGCTTCATAACCACTGGCGCCAGAAAGTTGTGAGCAATGAGAAGTAATAGGCCCGGTCTGAAGCAAATCTAATGCTTTACCCATAGCAGCACCTTCGTTAATGTCGATCAGTACAACGTCGGCCAAATTTTTCATGGCGATGTATTGACCAGCTGTAGCGCCGACGAAGCCGGCTCCGATAATTGAGACTTTGAACATGATTGTTCCTTGGTTGAGGCTGTTCCACTGGCAACCTAAATAACAGAGGCTGCTGGTACTAAGCGTTAATGAATGGTTGGTTTAATGGCTATTTTGAATGTTTGGTTGTCTAAAAGAAAAAGCAATTAGGCAAAACAATAGGGGACGCAATATTAGAAGCTCAGCCTAGTATCTATAAACAAACAACTTCAAGGCCGCGGCAGCACAAAATACAATTCACCGATGACGCGAGGTGAAAGTGACCCAGCAAACTAAAGAGAAAGCGACCCGTCGCACCAGTGGCACGTCTTGAGTCTGTTTCACTGGCTGTGCTAGGACAAATTATCTTTCTTCACCAACTTTTCTACGAGTAACTTTTC
This sequence comes from Candidatus Obscuribacterales bacterium, assembly GCA_041675385.1. GTDB lineage: Bacteria > Cyanobacteriota > Vampirovibrionia > Obscuribacterales > Obscuribacteraceae. The sequence goes on along the minus strand of JBAYTY010000011.1, from coordinate 136,554 downwards.
TCGCCACAAATCTATTTTTCTTTCCCTAACTCTAAAATATGCCGCTTAATTGCTACCCCTTATTGCGCAACACGCAATCGGAAACCGCATTCAGCTTCTTTTGAGAAGGGTCTTTCCACCTACAAAAAACCATGGAGAACTCTCATGAGCACTTCAAACGAAAATACCGCAACTATCCCTGCCTTTCCAGCTGGCTTAGAGGGCATCTACGCCTGCTACACAAACCTAAGTGAAGTTATGGGTACCGAGGGCAAACTAATATTCAATGGCTTCAACGCTGTTGAATTGGCTGAAACAAAGACCTTTGAAGAAGTTTGGTTTGTCCTGCGCAAAGGTCGCCTACCGAGCTGCTGCGAGCTATCTGACTTTCGCTTCAAAGTTGAAGAACTTGGACACTTAAGCAATGACGAAGTCAAATTGGTTCGCAAACTGCGCGGTGGTGAACCAATGTCGGCCTTCCGCAGCAGCCTCTCTGCCATTGCCAACGGCCGCAATTTCAAGTCTTGGTTGAAGCGCGAACCAACTGCCATCAACGAAGAAATTATGACCTTATGCGCCTTGACACCAGCAATTATGGAAGTCTTGCATACTGGTCGCAAACCAAAATATAAACTTGGCAACCGCGGATACGCCGAAAGATACCTCTGGGGCATCACCGGTGAGCGCCCGAATGAAGCCAATTTACGCGCGTTAGAAACCTACTTGATTTTGACCATGGACCACGGTTTAAACGCATCAACATTTAGTGCCCGCGTCACTGTATCGACCGGTGCCGATGTTGGTGCCGCCCTAACAGCCGCCATTGGCACTTTATCTGGCCCCTTACACGGAGGCGCACCGGGACCTGTTCTAGACATGTTTGACAGCATTGGCGATTGTACCAATGTCGACAACTGGGTAAGCGAGAAGATGGCTGCCGGTCACCTCTTTATGGGCTTTGGCCACCGCATTTACCGCACCGATGACCCCCGCTCACTATGCCTGAAACGAGTTGCTGAAAGACAAGCAGGACCGCGCATAGAACTAGCAAAAGCAACAGAAGCTGCGATACTTGCGGCTCTAGCAGCAAAACAACAAGCAAAAGCTCTAGCACAAAACACACCTGTTCGCGCCTTACGGGTAAACGTTGAGTTCTGGACAGCAGTAGTGCTAGAACACGTGGGCATTCCCCGCACGCTCTACAGTTCTACTTTCTGTGCTAGCCGCATGATTGGCTGGGGTGAACACATCAGAGAACAAACTGGCAATAACAAACTGTATCGCCCTCTGTCGTACTACACAGGCAAGAAACCTGAGTAGGCAGCTAAGCCATCTACTGGCCGCGACTATAGACCGGAGATAACTATGTTTGCTTACTTAATTGCAGTTCTACAAACCCTACCGAAGTCAATTGAAAATGGCTGCAATGATACATTTCGCTCATTTAGAGAAAGAAATTTTCGCATTTTTACAATCGGCATGTTTATTTCTAGCATTGGTGGCTGGATGCAGGGCCTGGCGCTGAGCTGGCTAGTTTACCGCCTAACTGGCTCAGCTGCTGCTCTTGGAATAGTTATATTTGCCGGCAACCTACCTTTGCTGTTTCTGTTGTTCATCGGGGGCATAGCCGCCGACAGGTACGATAAACGCAAAATACTTCTGGTCTGCAACACCGTCGCCATGCTCCAAGCGATCTTACTGAGCTTTCTGCAATTCACAAATGAAAGCAGCCTCGGCTTGATTGTCACACTTTCAATCATCCTTGGCTGCACCATCGCCTTTGAAGTACCAGCCAGGCAATCACTTGTACCTACCCTCGTCAAAGATCAATTACATCTCGCCAATGCCATTGGTCTATCGTCTGCTAGTTTTCATGTCTCGCGCATGATTGGCCCGGCTCTAGGTGGGGCACTTATAGCGGCGTATGGAGAACAGATCTGCTTTGCCATCAACGCCTTGAGCTTTGTCGCAGCCTTAATCAGCCTTTGTGCTCTTCGCCTGCCACAAGTAGACAAAGAGAGCTCCCGCGCGAAAAAGGACCAGAGCGAAAAGCTCATATCCAAAGCTGATGCAAGAGCGAATTTTTATGCCATTCTCAGAAGTCCTGGGGTCTACACCCTACTATTTCTAGCGGCCTTCGTCACCACCTGCGGCCTGCAGTACACTGTGCTAATGCCAATTATTGCCTCAGAGCTATTGCATGGACAAGCAGTGGCCTACGGCTTTCTCACCACAGCAGCAGGCCTAGGAGCGCTGGTCGGATCACTCTCAATTGCCTACACCGGCAACAAAAAAGGTAGACGACGACGGATTGGCATTGCTACCGTGATTTTATCGCTAGTTTTGGTGCCTTTGGCATTTTCACAATCAATGGCAATTTCTATAGCAGCAATTATTGTGGCTGGTATCTGCCTCTCCATTCACTGGAACGGCGGCAACTCACTAATGCAGCAATGCGTAGAGCCTTCGTCAAGAGGCAAACTAATGGGAGTGTATACCACATTCACTTTAGGTCTCGCTCCATTTACAGCCCTTCTCGCTGGCTGGGCGGCAGAACACTATGGAGTAACAATGGCTCTAGTAGCCAGCGCTGCCGCAATGTTATGCGGTGCGCTGCTCTATTTGATTCAGGTGCGCCGACTGAATGACCTCTGCTAACAAAAAACAAAAAGCGCAGATAGAGTTGAGTGATTTGGCTCACTCTGTCTGCAGTTCTAAACCAATAACTTTACGGTGACAGGCCATGGATTGCCTATCACCATGTCTTGCTATGTGAGATACCCTACAGTTTAGCATCCCCATTTCAACCCCAGAGCCCTAAGAAGCCAGCTCTGTTTTCAACAGGCGCTTTTCACTATACGCATTAGTATTTGCGTGGCTTTTTTTTAGGTAGTGTCGCTCACAGCTTCCGAGCCGTGAGCGACAAAAGTTTCCTACAAGTCTTGTGCTGCGGCTAACTTGAGACTATCAACCTAGTCGTCACTTAGCTACTGGTTCTTTAGGCTCAGCAATAGCTGCTTCAGGAGCAGATGCAGAAGGTTCATCAGATTCAACAATAGCTGCCACAGGAGCTGTTGCAGCCACCACTGCTGGCAATTCCGCAACGGCAGCCTCAACAATCGCTGGTTTACCCCAGCCAATCAAATCATTCATAACCACTACGTTCTTCTCTATAGCTGCTGCCGACTTTTGCAGTGCTTGTAGTTCGGAGCTGTTCAATGGCAGTTCGACAATGCGTTTAACGCCGCTGCGACCAAGCACAACAGGTAAACCCACATAAACATTGTTGAGACCATATTGACCAGTGGCCAAAACTGAGCATGGCAGCATACGGTTTTGATCTTGCAGAATCGCCTCGACCATAAGAGCAACAGAAGCACCTGGCGCATAGTAGGCACTGCCAGACTTCAAGTAGCTGACAATTTCAGCACCGCCGTCCCTGGTTCGCACTGCTAGCTCTTGCAGACGAGCTTCAGAAATTAACTCTAAGGCGGGAATACCATTGACCGAAGAATGACGCAACAATGGCACCATAAGGTCGCCGTGACCCCCTAGAACCATCGCTTTTACATCCACCGGGCTAACCGCCAACTCAGCAGCAATAAAGGTCTGAAAACGACCGCTATCGAGCACCCCGGCCATGCCAATCACGCGCTGGCTGGGTAATCCAGTAATTTGGTAGGCGAGCTGAGTCATCACATCCAGCGGATTAGTGACAATGACAAAAACAGCATCAGGTGAGAATTTCACCGCTTGCTCGGCAGCACTGCTAACAATTTGAGCATTGATTTTGAGCAATTGGTCGCGACTCATTCCCTCTTTTCGCGGAATACCAGCGGTGATAACGACCACATCAGAATTGGCAGTGGTTTCATAAGCACTGGCGCCAGAGAGATGAGCGCAATGAGAGGTAACTGGCCCGGTCTGAAGCAAATCCAATGATTTACCCATAGCAGCACCCTCGTTGATATCGATAAGCACAACGTCAGCCAAATTTCTCATGGCGATGTACTGTGCGGCTGTAGCGCCGACATTGCCGGCTCCGATAATTGAGACTTTGAACATGATTGTTCCTTGGTTGGTACTGTTCCACATGCAACGCAATTGAGTGCGGCTGCAGGTACTTAGCGGTTGATGGTTGGTTACTTAGTTGGTGGAGACTGGCAGAAAATGTCTGGTAGTAAGTAGGAGGCAGGAATAATAGAAACTCAGACTATTACTTGCGAATAAACAACTTCAAGACTGCAATGACAAGTAACAGTATCCACTGACAACGCTCGCAACAAGCTACTGACAAAGTCCAAAGGGAAGCACCATGCTGCAATAGAACTAGAGCTTGAGTCGTTTTCGCTAGCTGCGCTAGCTCTGGTCATTTTTTTCCTCTAACTTGCCACCGAGCAACCTTTTTCCACATTGCACTGACTCTAAATTAAGCTGCTTTACAGCTCCTGCTTTTCAAGCAGGCCGAAACAAGCTCTATCTTCCGCTGTTTTACGACACCAGAAAAAACCTCAATTTTGATGTCCAAAATCGATTCAAGGCGGATAGCTACTGTTAACGCACTTACTAGGGTCTAACATGCCAGCAATAGAAGAAAGTACAACAAAATCAACTGAGAGTATGGCAATTGCTCATAGTCCATGGCAGATAGAGCAGCAATCTTTTAAGTCGACGATTGAAATAGATAGTTTGCAAGCCTGCAGAATGGAGTCATACGGGCTGCCGACTGAAAACATACCTTCACTCTGGAACATTCAAGACTTGCCAGAGCCCAATGCGGACAACAGACTCAAGAGTTGGTCTGCTACAACTGTAGCCGACAACACCACTTTACCAGAACTGCAAATTACTGACGACAACGATTCAAGCGTTATGGAAGTAGCAAAGGATCTTGCCGTCGGAGCAATTGACGAGCTAACCAATCACCCTGGCAGGGTTCTAGGTAGTGCGGCAATTGGCTTAGGAGTAGGAATCGGTGCTACGTTCGTATCACCAGTGGTAATAGGAGCCGGGCTAGTTATGGCTGGCGGCTATGGTCTCTACACGTTAGCGAACAAGGTTCCAACATGGGTAGACGCAGCTAAAGTAGTCTCCAATCCGAACGACTATTCCCTAGAACAGAAGATGAAGGCGCACAGCACTCTCCAAGATGTAGGCGCAGGTACAGTTACGTTAGTAGCCAGTGCAATCGGCGCCCTTGGCACAGCACCTGCAACAGCAGCGATTAAATCAGTATTTCCCTCGATGGCAAGGACAGCAGGTCATAATGCCGGCAGTACCTTTGGAGCGGCCATTTTTGATGATGTCGTAGTGCCCATTGTGGCAACTAGAGGCAAAGACGGTGTGTGATGGAGCCGTACGAACTAAACACTATGCCAATACCAGACTCCTAAATCGATAAGCTCGATGCCAGCAATTGTTTGATAGAAACTAACGAACTCAGTACGGTTACACCAGGTACCAAAGAGACACTGGAAGGTTTCAATTCAACTGCCACTAGAAACGAAGCCTGGCCAACCATTCAGACAATTGCTGCCGTTCATTCCAACCGGGTCTACGCGAACCTGATTTCTTCGTAGAACCACCACTATTGGTGCAGCCCAATCGCCCGTGAAGATTTGCGGCATCAGACAAAAGACTTATCAGAATGGCCTTCAAGCTCTGCTGATGTAGCAATTTCGCTTTTTTCGACACAGTGGTCATACCTTGCCTGTTCAATAGCGACTCTGCTACCAGTAAGAGGCTCTCTTTTTATTTACGCACATCCAAGGACTTATCAACTAGAACACTAGCTATTACCTCATCAGTAATCTTTACGCGGCAACCATGTTGCTTAATGCCTCACGCCAAAAGCCAAAGCAGCGAACCAGGCGTGGCCAAGTTTACCCCAAGAAGATGTGCCGCCCTCAATCTGAACAAAGAGAACTCTGCAATGGCTGAAACACTGGGCTTCAGATAGACACTGATTGAAGTCAACTCTGCCATTGAACAAACCATCATAAAACCCTGTCTTTAGGAGACAAAGCAATGACCACACAAACACAAAACCCAACCTTGACTGTTGAAGAAATGAATGCAAAATATCAATCTTCAATCAGTGTAATAGAACAGATCGAGAATGTTCTTCAAGAAAAACTTGCATCTGGCCCAGCGGCAGCTCAAGCTAATCGTCTCGTTGCCATGGGTCTAGCCAAACAAGCCAATGCCATGCTAGAAAACGTCGGCAGCACCCTGCAATATCTGAATACACCTGAATTCCCAGTCGATGCCGAGACTAATACTCCCTTGGCTGCACTGGTGCATGTGGCCGAAGAAATTGTTGAGGCGCTGATGGATCAGTTTGGTGTCGAAAAAGAAGCCGTCGTGCCTTTTATATACGGAATGAACGCCATTATGCTCCCGGTGATTGATGACCTTCTGACTAAAGCCCAGGAAAAACTCACTGAGGCCAATGCTTTGACAGAAGCCGCTAACGTGACTGCCTGACAGAACGCTTCTTGCAGCCCTGCTACAACAAGCGTCATCTAACCTAATGCTGAAAGTGCCAAGGATGGCGCCCCAGCAGCTTTTATACGGAGTATCCCTTATGACCTCAACCATAAAAACCAAGTTACCATGGGCCATTCTCTTTGCTTGGCTAGTTGTTGTCGCTGCACAGGGCTCGACTTGGTATGCCAATCGAATAACATTTGGTCCAGGTGGATTCACAAACTACACGGCAGCTGCCATTCGCTATGATTTAGCAGCCATCATCGCGGTAGTAATTTGTCTTCTTACAAACAGAACCAGATGCGTAAATAAGACTATGCTTTGGCTAAATTTATTGGCTGCAGTACCCATGACCTTGTTTCTTATCGGCATCTATGTCGCTACTAAAGATCTCATGGGTGGAGTAGCGGCTACCATTCTGAGCTTATCAGGCGTTCTTATGCTGACGCTCAGCGCCCTTCTGGGCAGCGAGAAAATCGCTGGGCGCTCTTGGGTTGGCACTTTGCTTTGTCTTGCTGGCACAGGAATGATTTTTCTCAACAAGTCCAGCCTAACTACAACCCACGGATTAACTGCACAGGGTCAAGCTGTTTTGATTATGCTCGCCGCTACAGCGATGTATAGCATGGCAGCGGTTATTTTGAAAAAGAAAGATGTCAGAGACGATGCCTTTACCTCTGGCGCCGTGCTTATTTGCGCCATGGCGTTACTACTATCAATGGTTGCTTGCTTTGTCCAACCAGGAGCGGTCATGCCGCAACTAGTCGACCTTGAGCTTCAACCACTGCTAGCCTTGTTATGGCAGGCAATATTCTCGACTCTCATTAGTTACACTGCCTTGATCTATCTCACAACCAGGGTATCGATGCCAATTATTGCATCGCTCACCTTTGTCACTCCACTAGTAGCAATCGCCATTGATCGATTTTTTGAACGACCAGAACTCTGGGTTGTGACATACACACCGACAACATTTACTGGAGCTGCACTGATTTTTCTAGGACTCGTTCCAGTTGTTTGGAAGAAGAAGAGCGCTTGAAACTCAACTTTGCTTCTCTCGAATACCTTTTCACATTCAATGAAAATTTGAATTCTTTCAACAAAATTATCAGGAGAACACTGATGATAAAACACATGTACAAACTCGGATGGGCAATCATTTGCTCAATTCTCTGCTGCGGTTTCATTACCATTGCAGTAACTGCAATTTTTCAACAAGGTCACATGCCAGATCGTACTGTCTTTATGTTTGCAGTCGTCATAGGTTCTGTATTGGGTATCGCCAATACGCTTTTAATTGCGATGGCTGAAGCTCTGGGCTTCTGGTCTAGCCTAAGTATCAAGCCCTATGTGTTCAGCGGAACTACATTTGGTCTACTAATGGGCTTAAGCGTCAGCGGACTAGGTCTGGTTCAGGCTCTGGGTCTAGGTATTCTAGTATCAGTCGCTACATCAATCGGCTCTTACATTGGTATACGGGCAGCTATTGCCACACAATCAAAGTAAGCCATCACAATCATCAATTTGATATAGGTATCCCCATGTTATTAAACGACGCAGAAACAAATCAAATAATCCGTGCGATAAAACGCCTCAAGCTAATTGCCATATTGGCTGTAATCTTTATCGTATATTGCCTGCTTTTCAATCCGATGCTATTGCTTGCAATCATCGCCATAGTAGGGCTAATCTTCGGCGCCCTATACTGGGCTAGACAAGCCAAAAGAAGTACCTCTTAATCAATCAGCCACAACTATCAATTTTGTGACTGCATTTTTTCCATGCCGCAGGCGCTCTATGTCGTGACTACCTGCGGTTTTTCACTAAAAATTTGAGAGGAAATAAATATGAATACTGACAATATTGCCAGTCTATTTGACATTTGTTCGACCCAAACCCTTCACGTTCTTCTTGCCTTGGCTGCCGTTTTGCTGGCATCCAAAGTTTGGACTGCGGGTTGGAATGGTTATTACCGAATGTGGGTGACTGGTTCAGAAAGTACCATTAGTCAAAAACTGGAATTTCTTGGCGAACCAACCATCAGAACTAGGTTCACCATTGGTTCAGAGGTAGGTGCGGTTTTGTATGACCATCGACTAGGACGCGCATTGGTGGCTTTGCATGAGGCGCATACGATGACCCAGCTTAAAGACTGGAAAAGCTCGTATATGGCTCTTCGCGAAGCTCAATCGCAGGTCAGTCAATATAAGCTCGGGCACCTGCCACCAAGAGATATGCCACAACCAAGGGCAGCTGAATAGCTTCGTAGGCCAATCGACTAAACCATCTAGGGCACGGACGCCCTAGTCTTTATCTTTTGGAGGCTTTGCAGTCGACCGGTCTACTTGTAATCTAAAAAAATAGAAACAGGGCAAAATTCTTGCTTGTCTTGAGCTAGTCCTGAGAAGGAAGAGACAGCCCATTAAGCCACTTCTGCTCCCTTCTCTAAATCAAGACCAATAATCAAAAGAAAATACTCCGCTAAAACTATTCAGCTAAATTGCCACCAACTGTCCAGTCGACTTAACATCGCGAGGTGCCAGTTGATCAACAATCTGATGACGCACAAGCGCTGTCAGCTGCTCAGGGTTAACTGTTGCACAAGAGTCAAGCCATATTGGCGCACCAACATTAACAGTGACACCATGACGCCAATCAAATTTCATGGCACCGTAAGGGCCTTTAGCCGACTCAGAATGATAGCCCTGAAAAGAAAGATGCATTGGCACAATGCCAACTCGTTCTTGCCTATCTAACTGTGCCGCGGCACCAAGAGCAATAATTGCTGAGCCCAGCTTGAACTCGCCATTGTTACCAATTTTGCCTTCAGGAAAAATCACAAGCGAATCGCCACTAAGCAGTACGTTTATAGCTGGCTCAATCACCGTTTTGCCCTTAGATCTATCTACGGCAAATGAGCCGCAGGCACCCATAAAGACAGCCTTTAGACCGCCGAAGCCAGTCATTTCTTCTATAGCAGTCATGTAACGTGGGTAGCATCTTAGTAATGAATAAATCAAAATTGGGTCAAACATACTGACGTGATTGGCGCAAAAGACGATGCGTCCACCGCTGTCCAAATGTTCTTTACCGACAATTTTTACGCGACCAACCTGAATAAAGATCCAGAGCTTAGCTAATAACTTACCGATAAACTGCAGCGGCAAGAAGGTAAGTGGAACAAAGCCACTAGTAAGACAGCGCTGAGCGTACTGCCAAACAAATTTCTGCTCGATTGCGGCAAAAAACCGCGCAAAAGGACCATCCTTGAGCCCCAGTGTAAAAAAATAGATTTTCATTTTAAGCCTCCTTGCACTAGACCCCAATATCTGAGGTAGCGCAAAACAACGACCACGCAGCAAGGCTTCATCAGCTGCTGGCGTGGTCGATTACGTGATATCAGTAAAAGAGTGGAGCCTGATTCTAGTCCGCTGCACTCAAGGTTCTTGTTAGATGCTTACTACGACTTAGACGCTCTCAACTTGGCCAAGAACGGCAGCGAGTAATAGAAAAGCGCACACAAAGCCAATACTACTAAAGGGACAGCCCAAAAATTTCCCACCATCACGAGCAAGTCGTTGTACAGCGCCAGAAAAAATAGGCCGATAAAAAATACCACAGTGGCGGCAATTAGGTAACCGCGCACGGTATCTGAAAGTGGCCGGCCACGATATCTCTCTAGTGCCAAAAGCACTAGTTGTCCGCCATCCAAAATCGGCAAGGGTATGAGATTAAGCACAGCCAAAGCAATGCTAAGCATGGCAGCAAATGAAATACCTGCTACCAAACCACCGTTAACCTGCTTACCACCTTCGCTAACGATACCAACGACACTGCTAACGTGATCGAGGTTTTCACCTTGAAACAACTGGCCGTACATGCCTAGGGTTTGCTCAGTCAGACTAGCTGTCTGCGAAAACGCCTCAATAGCCGCTCTTCCTGAACTGACCTCTTTGAATACTTGCTCAGCATGCACACCTATGGCGATGCCAATTTTACCCTCAGAATTAGGAACGAGAGTGATAGTCTTGGTTTGACCAAGATGATTGACAAGCAACGCGACAGTCTGCAACTTGTGTTCTTCCATAATGCGCACAATCTGCTCTGGCTTCTCAATTGCTACTCCCTCAACAGCCAAAAATATGTCTCCTTTCTCCAAACCGGCAGCTGCAGCTGTAGAAACACTGCTCGATAGGTCAGAGAGATAGACATCTTTAACTGCCATCTCTGGTACGCCTTTAATGGCAAAGAGCAAAAAGAAGAGTACAACTGGAATAAGCAAATTCATTGCCGGCCCCGCTGCTAAAGTAGCAGCACGACCAGTGAAAGAAGCGCGAGCAAAAGACTGATCATCGGGTTTGATAAAACCACCCACAGGAAAAGGCCTTAGCTGAAATTCAGTACCAAAAGCACGCCCCATTACCTTTACTTGATTGGCACTACCTAAACCAACCGAGAAGATTGGTACATCAATACCTGAAATACGGGCAACCATCCAGTGCCCGAATTCGTGCAGTGTAATCAAAGCACTGAGAATCAGCAAGGTTGAGACCATACCAAATATCTTCGCCGAGACAATAGAAGCCAGCACTACAGCCGCAACTATCAGCACTGCCTTCGAGGGGCGCTTACCCATTTTCATGACTAACTCATTCATGACTTTCTCCTGAAACAAGTTCAATTGCTTTGACGCGATGGTATAGCTTGAAGCAGCCATACCAGCATGCAGCATAGATGGCAACCATTAAGGCGTAGACTAAAACAGTTCTCGATTGAGCCAATGTATCCCACAGGCCATGCAAGAAAATGGTGCTAGCCAGGCCAAGCAAAAGCACAGCGTAGCGTTGAGGCGCCGCCATAAATCTCGACATGCCAAATGCTGCACCCCAAATTGTGCCATACAGTGCGTGCAAGGGTACTCGCACGAAGGTGCCTAATAAGAATGCCTGAAAAGCGCTTCCGTGCTCAGCTGATGCAGGTAGACCACCTTCATTGCCATAGGTCATCAGGTCATAGATGTAGAGATTGTGATAGGTGTTCTCGTAAGCAGCAAAGCCCAACGAAGCAGCCCAGGCCAGTACGATACCGTCGACCGGAGACTTAATAGCACCAGGCGAGAGATAGCGAACTACCAGTAGCACTGCCGAAAATTTCAACAATTCCTCCACCACCCCCACCCGCAACATAAAATATGTGAGGAGGTCGTTGCCACCAGCCATAGCGCCAAACACATTGTTTAGTGCTTCGCCCAAGTTGACGAAAACTGGTGCCACAAGGACAGCGACGCAAAGGCACAGAGCGATTGACATCAAATCAGGTTTGGGGCGATCAAGGACAGCACTTGACTGAGAAAATACCATTGGCAAAACGGCACTGCCGGTCAACCATAACAAGGCAAACAACCAAGTGATCGGAACAAGTACAGAAGCCAAGCCCAGCCACAGACCAATAGCGCTAGAGCTACCGGCCAAAAGCAACAGAGCGCCAGCATAAACAATGCGGCGCGACGTAGAAGCCGAAATATTGAGGTTCATAAAATTCTCCTCTTGCCCCTAAGGGCAAGAATAAAAATGTTGCAAATACTGCCAGCGATTAGCTAGCAGACAATTCCCAATGACCGTCGCCCAGCAGAGTCAGAGACTGCTGATGGTAGGCGTCAAGGGAAGGACGATGCCCAACCGAAACGTAGGTAGCACCACTGGCTTGTAGAGTGCGATAAAGCAGCTCTTCATCAGCGATACCAAGAGCGCTCGTGGCTTCGTCCAGAAAGACATATTTAGGCTTTGCCAGCAAAAAGCGAGCAAAAGCCAAACGCTGCTGCTCACCAGGCGACAGTTCACTACTCCAGGGTCGAATAGCTGGATGACCTTGACCATCAGATTGACCTTCACCAGGATAGCCATCAAGGCCACCAGGATAGCGAGTAGCAAGGAAACCGACATTAGCCTGATTGAGAGCGGCAATTAAGTCTTGGTCAGTCAAATTGGTAGTAACGTTAGGGTAGAGCAGTTGATCACGCAAAGTACCAAGGCTCATGTATGGACTTTGCGACAAGAACATCACAGCCGAGAGCTGCGGGCGAGTAATAGTGCCATCGCCAGAGCGCCAGAGGCCAGCAATAGCGCGCAAAATAGAACTCTTGCCACTACCGCTTGGGCCCTTGATAATAATACCGCTGCCCCGTGGCACTTGCAGCGAAACATTACTGACCAACAAGCGCTTGTAGTCAGGAGTTCGCACAGTCACGTCAGCCAGAGCAATTTGATCAGCAAAAGTCGTGACAATTGCTGTATGCCCTTTTGTGTCAGCTAAATCTTCTGAATTAACAGCATCCAATAGACCAGTGACACGCTTGACGTTGGCAGCAAAAGTACTGATTGTGCCAATTTGCGAGACGAACAGTGAAAGGGCAGCAAGTACCTGGCTAAACGCCATATTAGCTTGGGTAAAAGCACCAATTTGCAAATCACCACGCAAATAGACAGGCAGAATCACAGCGAAGGGAACAATAGCAACAAAGTAGTCAAACCAAGTGGTAAACAAGCTCACTTGACGCTGATAACCAATCAAACTCAAATTGTTCTTGATGGCAGCATGAAAGCGCTTCAACAGCTGCTTCCACTCAGCCTGTTCGCCTTGATAAAAAGCAATAGGCTCAACATTGTTGCGCACATTGATTAAGCCAAAGCGATAGTCAGCTTCTAGGCGGGTTTGATTGTATTTCAAGCTAATCAATTTCACCGACAGCCAAATCGAAATCAAGCTACCAAAAGTGGCGTACAAAATCGAAATTGCCGTGAGCGAACCAGATAAGCCCCAGAGAATCTGAGTGAAGAAAAAGAGAGTAACAATAGCATCGAGAACTGATAGCACCAAAGTAACAGCACCAGTAACAAAACCATCGACGTCGTTAGCAATACGCTCATCGGGGTTTTCCACCAGTGAGGCATTGGAGATGCGGTAATAGTTGCGGTTGCTGAAATACTGCTTGAGTATGTCTTCAGTCAGCCACTGCCGCCAAACAATGCCAAGCAAACTGCGCAGCCAAGCGTAAAAGACAACTACTGGTGCGGCAAAGATGAAAATTTTCGCTAAGACCCAGAGATTACTCCAGGCAACATTGGCTAAGTTGCCGTCTTTGGCCGCATCAGGCAGGGCGTTCTGAAAATTGCCATAGGCTCCATTGATCATGGCATTCATTTTGCTCACACCAATCAAAAAGATGACAAGCAAAACCACTAATGACCAGGCTTTTATGCGAGTTTGCACTGCAAATTTAATACCAATCAGCGGTATAGTGACCTCTGATTTTTCGCGCGAATGAAAGAAAGGCTTGGCCAAAGCCAATACGCTGAGCCAAAGAGACGAGCTAAAAATGCTCGTTTTGTTTTCGGTTTCCATAGAATGCTTCCAAGTTATGAGCAGAACTCAATAGTTCTAGTGCTCGTTAATGAAAAAGCATTTCGGCGACAAGTTACGTCGCCGAAATAACCAAGCTTTGGTTTGATCAGCGAACTTAGCTAGCTAAGTCAATCTCAACTTCAACGCCGTTCTCATCCTTGCCAGAGGCAACGACCTTAAAATCATCGCCCTGTTTAGTCTGACTCAGTGTCAATTTCAAATTGTCGTCAACGACTTCAATCTCGACAACATAAACTGCCAACCGATCACCAACTTCAAGGCCATCAAGAACAGAGTCTCTTTCATAGCGGGTATCACCTTCCATACGCATGGCATGCAAAAGACCAGAAACGTGCCAGCCAGAAAGCTCCATAAAGGCACCATACTCTTTCTTGCTAGTAACAACACCGATGATTTCTTCGTTCATAGGAATGTACTGCATGACCTGGGCATTATTCACAGTCTTTTCACTGAGAGACAGTTTGGTCAGGCGCCCCTCTTTCTTAATATCCAAAACTTCAACAAAGACATCCGCACCAACTTCAACTGAACGAAGCCTAGCGTTGCGTAAGTTGGCACTGTTCCCCATCAACTGTGATACATGAACGAGGCCGACGTGACGTTCACCAGCAAGGGCGACCAAAATACCAAAGTCGGTTTTTTTAGTGACTGTGCCTGAATAGATTTGATTTTTAATAATACTCATGATTGTGCTCCAAAAGCGAAGGCCCAAGGTAATAGGGCAAAAGGTTGTGGCAAATCAAAAGCCCTGCTGGCCAGTAAAAGGCAGCAATAGGCTTGACTTGCCTGTGGTTATTCGCTCACTCTCAGCTCTAAATTTTCAACAAAGTCTGTACGGAACGCCAATAGGCGGAAGAAAAAGCTGTAAATAGCAATTTGATGTTTTGACTGTTGCTTTAAATGCTCTAAGAGAAAGAAGTTGAACGAATACCAAAACGATACGAAAAGCCAAGCACTACTTACAACCGCATTTATCGCATTAGCCCTCGACTAGGGCCTGAAAAGCTCTAATCTGGTGCACTTACAAATACTCACATCTAAGAAAGCTACTGCACACCAACCGCTTGGCTCACCGAAAAAGAGACAGTTGCAGCTATAGTCCAGCGTCAGCTACACCAACGTGCCGTCCGGAGTGGGCATTGCCAGCTTCTACTATCCTAAACTTGGCTTCATCTCGCTCTTTGTAGAAACGCCCCTGCTCATATTTGCTCAATGATATGACCGGCGACGTCACTGGCTGACCATCGACTGTTGACTGCGACTCAAAATCGTTAGTAAAGACGAGTCTCTCTACGCCATCGACAACTACTCCACCTTTGACGTCATCGAAGTAGACTAGCGGCTCGCCACTCTCGCCGACCTTGATCATGGTCCGGCTGCGCATAGCATAAGTATAATAGGACATGGCCCGTCCATCAAATGGCATAAAATTGGGATAGTCAAGCTTGACGCCAGTCAAATCAAATTTCTTAAGCAGCCCTGGTCCTTGCACTTCAAGACGGTTATAACACCTAGATTGATAGTCGCAATAGCACCTAATGCGATACCAAACATCAGGCTTGATCGCTTCGCCTAGTGTCAATATCTTCCATTTACGCTCTTTGCTAGGTACGCCGCGCATCGTTTCTGCTGTTCCTTCAGCAATCCAGACTGAACCACTACGCTGCAACCCAACAAAAGACATCCAATCTCCACCTTTGACATAGTGAGGCGATTTGATCCCTTCAATTAACTCCTGATCTACTCCAAAAATTACGTCAGAGGGAAAATCCGGCCTAATCATAAATTGAGTCTCAACGTACGAAACACCTGGCTTCTGCAAGAAGCGCTGAATCACTTCACCCTTATAAATCAACGCCACAGCGCAACTCAACCGCGATTGAAAGGCTAGAGCAAAACCGATCGCTATAATCAAGCAAACAATTATGCTAATTCCAGGCAACTTGTTCCGCAGCCCCAAAAAAGTGCCGATACCGCTCACGACTTTGCCAGCTCTCTTAATGTTCACACTTTGTCTGCACTGTCCCCCAGGTGCCATTCGGTCTAAATTTTGGCACATCAGCAACAATTTATCACTAGTTGACGGGCAAGTGAATGCCTCACTTGCCCGTCAACTTGCTTCGACTGTATGACTTTGTCAGAACTTGCGCTCAGGCTACTGCGTGCCGACGACTGCTAGTTACCAGGGTGTCAGCAAGAACGTCATTTAGCTGATCAAAGCGATCAAGCGAACTTAAGACTGGAACAGCGGGTGTATCTTTACCCTTGCCGCTTGAGAGCGAGGGAATATGTGAAGCCAATTCAAGATAGCGAGAGTGATCAAGATCATGATTGCCATAGTTGGCACGAACAAAGTGTATCGGTCTATCGACATGGCCATGAAGCTGTTGCTTCTTGCGCCATTGAGCAGCAGCAAGACCTTCTTTAGTGTCTTTGTCACCACAAATTATAATTTGTCCCGATACCACACCCAATCTTTTGGCAATCAATTCAATTCCGCCAGCGCTTGGTTTAGCAAAAGCAGACGGGACAGACATATTGAGCAGAAGGTGTTGCTTGTTTATTTTCTCTTGCACAGCCTCAATTCTTCGTCGAGTGCTCTTGATGCAATCTCTATAGCCACGCTGTCTCACTCTAGGATCTTCCGTGCGAATTGCTACCACACCATCAACAAAAGGCAGCAAATTTGTTAACGAAAGACGCTCAAGTGCTACCCACTCAGGCGAGTCAGTCAGTACAACAATTTTCAAACCTTGGTGCTGAGTGCGAATCTGAGCCAAAGTTTCGTGCACACCTTGATAGACTTCTATCTTTTTATGGGCTGAGGCAAACGACTGCCAGAAATGTTCTGACATCTCCTCTATCTTTCTATATGACAATGAGCGATGCAATTTCAAACGACAAGCAATTTCTTCAACAGCAAAACCATATTCGTGCAAAGTTGTAGCTCTAGCGACTTCAGCAAAAAGATTATTGATTACGCTTGCTGGAGCACGCATGGCACTAGCCAAATCAGCTGTGGCATCAAGAATGAAGTCGGCAAACCAGCGTCTTGTATCAGTGAGAGTATTGTCTAGATCTAAGAGCAGTAAATTATCACCGTTCCTATTTCGCAGAGTGGTTGCATTAGAAGGTAAGCTAAAGCTCTCTTCTCGGGCATCAATCAAACAGGCCTTTGGGCTGGTTGCACGATAGTTTCTTTGCATTTGCCGTTCCTCCAGAGTTTAGATTTATTCGCTCACTTTTCTTCCAAAGTCAAATCAATCTACTCTGGCGCTTGCCAGAGCGACGATCAAACTACTTACAGCAGAGCCGCACCACGCACAAAGCCAAAGGCTTTCAGCGGCGTGATATCGAATGCAGTGCTCACTTCTTAGACCAACCTAATTATTGAACTCTAATATCCCCTTGTCAACGG
Source organism: Candidatus Obscuribacterales bacterium (assembly GCA_041675385.1). GTDB lineage: Bacteria > Cyanobacteriota > Vampirovibrionia > Obscuribacterales > Obscuribacteraceae. The sequence goes on along the minus strand of JBAYTY010000011.1, from coordinate 119,246 downwards.
TAGAAATTTTTAACCTTTAGGTAATCACCGGTGATACCACAAACCAACAAAGTTACATACACAAGAGAACACGCAAAGAGGCTATTAAAGCCACTTCAACCCACCAAACAGCAGCACAAAATGGCAATTTTACTCAAGCGAAAACAGGCCGATTTTAACAGACTAAAAGAGACAGTTGGTACTGCAAAAAAAAAGTCTCTCTGAAAACACTAGAGAGACGATGAGAAATCAACAACTTTTACTCAACAGGGCGGAAGATTATAAAACTCATGTCGTCAGCACCAGCTTCTGGCTGAGGTTTGTTGAGAATACCTTGACGAATTTGCTCAGGCTTAGGGCCAGTCTTCTCTAAAAATTGCTGAAATGCTTGCACCTTACCGTAACCAAAGCGATCGAAGGCACCATCGCTGGCCAATACAACTGTATCGCCCTTACTCAAGCGAATAACTTCGTTGCCCTTAGGGAAACTTGCATACATGTCAGTTCCCAAGCCTAAACCGCCCACTTCAGCATCCAATTGCTTAACTACGCCATTGGCCCGAACCACAAAAGCAAACTCAGAACTAGCAGTAGCTGTCTGCAATTTACCAGTGGCCGGATCATACTTAAGCAATGCTGCTGTAATCGATAGCTCGTCCTTGGCATTCAATCTTTGATCAATCATACCCAGTATGTCGCTGGCACTTCTATTTCGTGTTTCAGGGAGAACTTTGTCGATAGCGGCATGAACGCTAACAGCTTTCTTCGCAGCGTTTAGTCCATGGCCTTCAACATCCATGGCAGCAATCAAAACCTCTCCATCACGAGTTTTCGCCACTCTAATCAAATCACCGCTGGCAGCTCCCTTAATCGCTGGCTCAGTATGAGCGATAAGTTCAATCTTGCCTGCTGCTTGTTTCTGCAACCTAGCAGGGGCTTCCCAGCGATTCTGCAGACTACGCAGAGCCATGCCACTGTCAGAATCCGCCCGACTTAAGGCCCCCTTAACCAGTAAAGATGGAGGGGCGAAGCGAGCCGTAGCCAGAGAACCAAATTTCATACCAACAGCACCCACCCCTGTATCAACCACAAAGGAACCCAGGCTGTTTTTTGTCACCTCTATATTGCGCTCTTTATTGGCGCCAGTATGCCAGGTGTCTTTCAAGGCACCGCCAAACTGACTCCAACGCTTTCCAGTCAATTCATCGTAAGCAAACTTAGTGGCCATTGCCGTGCCAACCCCAGCAGCAACCAACTTTCCGGGAGCACCCAAGCGACTGATAGCGCCAAAGGCCACTCCTGTTGCCAGTGAAGTGGTCAATTCAGGTAACTTATCTAAGGGTTTCTTAGCTGTATCTAAAAGCGCACGACCGACACCTAAGCTAATCATTTCTGCTTCACGGTACAATTTCTGAGAAGTTTCCGACAAAGCGCTATCAGGTTGCTCCTGGCTCTTTGCTGAATCATTAGATTGACCTTTGAACTGCGGCATGGTAGCACTCGCGGAATCTATACAAACTATCTTAAATGATTCCTGAAAAGAATAAAACAGCCAAGTTACCTCAGCTGCTTACTCTGCCACCCCCGTGGAACTTTGAATTTTGTTGAGTTGAATTAGCTTGAATTGAATTCAGCTGCAACTCACCCTATGACAATACAATCGCTGTCCCAATTTTGCAAGCATTATTTTCGCCACAGATCGGCCACAGTTCAGGCACAGAACCGCCCCAGCAAGGCCGGTTGATCGCTTGTGAAAGCACACAGAGTAGAGCCACTGGCACTACATGAGACACCACGAAGCAAAACCAAGTGCACTAAAGCGTATAAACCACAGCGAACTGCCACAGAATTGACACAGTTGCGCCATAGAGTGGAATCGAGACATCAATCGGAGCTAACTATGGACAATATTGATATTCCAAAACTAACGAATGAAGCAGAAGAGGGCAAAGGTTGCTTGATTCGAGAAAAGATTCGAGAAATGCCATTTGAAGAGAGCTTACAGACTCTTAAAGCTATTCAAGAACAAAATGAAAACAATCGAGATCTCAACTCCTCGCTTCCAAGCCTCTCCATGGATATTGAAGCCTGGCGGGACACCACGGTTTATGCGAAACTGAAGCTAAAAGATCACTGGTGGTCACCGCCACAAACAATTACAACTGACGGAATATCCATCGAAACTACTTCAGCGCAACGCTCTCAAAGTTGTACTGACCGGCAGTAGAGCGCAGTTAATTGATCAGTAACTTACTGACCTTTGCAGAAACGAGCTTGAGATGTGGCAAGCGCGCCAGCGCAGCCATTCCTTCTCAGTTAAGCTTTGTTCCAGTTATCTCTAACTGTTCAAGGTTCTTACACGCAGCCATCAGCTTACAATCAGCACCAGACAAAGTGCTTCCATGTGAGTTATTGATGGCTAGATGCCTCATCTCACTTGATCCGGCCAGAGCTTTAAGCATTGCTGTTAGCTGCGTACCCTCAGAAAAATCAAGAGCCCTCAATCGCCTAATACATTTGAGCTGAGCTAAACCGTGGCCTGATATGCGGGTGTGAGCAACAGCATGCTTACTTGTAGCACCACCAAAGTATATGCGCCCAAGAAAATCGTCAGAAGGAAAGTCAAACATTTTGACTTCTTTACCAGCACCATCTTTGATCAAGCGGCTAAATGCTTGAGTTTCAATGCCAATACAGGGTGCAGCTTTACGGTCTGATTTGATGGCGCTAGAAAGCTTAGGAACAAACAGTAAACTACCTGCTGCCTCAGCTGCGACTTGATTTGCCACAACAGACTTTCTAAACGGCACGGCCGCGCTCTTTCTAGTGGCAACAGTTGGTCGCATTTGTATGAGCAATACTATTAAAGAAATCAACAGCAATGCCGAAAGCACTATCGTTGCCGCTACACCTCGAAGCAGCTTATTAGGTTGCTTTAGATAGTTTCTCGGCTCAACCTCTAACCTTTGTGTTGTGAATAGTAGCGAAAACGGTGATGTCATTTCGTATTACTCCCAACAAACTGCCACAAAACCGACACTGCTCCAATCTAGAGTCGTCTTCATCGGCAGTGCAGTGTTTCGCTTGCTCTACTGACTAACATTCATCCATCGAAATACGAAACATCGGGATACAAAAGAGGGCGCACAATGTACAGCCTTAAACAGTCCTTTCCTAAAACTGTTCCTCCCAAGGTCGTCATTCTCGATGACGTTCGCAATCACAAAATTCCTGATATAGACAGCTTAAAGACAGCCCTAGACTATCACGATATTCCAATCAACATTTCTGGACTATATAACAAGGAAAAAGTTGTAGATCTAAAAGACTACGGTGTAGCCTGCAAATCGGCTTACGCACGTAGTCATGCTCCCTATTATCATGCATTTGACTCAGCCCTGCAAAGTGTACATCTAAGAGAATCTGTGGCCGAGAAGCTAATGTTAGCGAATGAATATTTACAGGCCTATGAAGTGGAGCTTCTAGCCCTTGATGGCTTTCGTTCTATTGAGTTGCAATTTGAACTTTGGCAACATTTCATCGAGCAAGGCCGCGACATTCTCCCTGATGCCGAAGAGGCGGAATTAGTGAAGTTTGCTGGTCAGTTCTGCTCTGATCCACGCAAGTTTAATACAGACGATTTTCGCACATGGCCGGTGCATAACACCGGAGGAGCAATAGATCTGACATTAAGATGCTTGAAAGATGAGCATGAGCTTTTCATGGGCAGTATCTTTGATGATGCAGATGAACTCTCGACTACCCGCTATTTCGAAAACAGTACTTCCAAATCACAATCAGCTCTGGAGGCCAGTCGCAATCGTCGCCTTCTCTATCACACTATGACGGCTGTCGGTTTTGCCAACTATCCCCATGAATGGTGGCACTTTGATTTCGGTACGCAGATGTGGGTGATGAACGGTGGTCATGATTGCCACGCCCATTTCGGCTGTTGCGCCCTCTCTGACTAACGGCTAGCTCAGATATATCTTCGACAATAACTCAGTGACGCGTTCTCAATGCTGTTCTGACAAGCACTAGTGCGTCACGCAGTCAATATTTACCGACCTTTGTATAGACTAACTTGAGATGTGGCAAACGCGTCAGCGCCGCCACGCCTTCACTGTTCAGCTTCATTCCAGCTAGCTCTAACTGTGCAAGGTTCTTACAGGTAGCAATCAACTTGCAGTCTTCAGAAGAAAGGCTACTTCCGTGCGAATCACCGATAGTTAGGCACCTAAGCTCGCTTGATCCAGCCAGGGCTTTAAGCAGTGTTGTTAGCTGGGTACCATCAGGATAATCGAGAGCCCGCAGTCGCTTAAGGCATTTGAGCTGAGCTAAGCCTTGGCCTGAAATACGGGTGTGACCAACCGACAGTTCGGTTAAACCGGCGAGTTGATCAATAGCGGCAATCTGTCTATCTGTGGCATTGCTGCAATAGCTCAGATCGAGCCTGCGCAAGCCCGATAGGTGCTTCATATAAAAGAGTGCTTTGGCAATATCGCTATCATAACTTTCTGGCAAAGAAAATTCGCTGCTTGGCTCTCTCTTGGCCGGCTCAGGCATTGCCTGTTGAAACAACCAGATAGCACAAAAGTCATTGGGTCTGAAGCGCTTGAAATATTCTAAGCGAGCCATTAGCTGCGGCGAAGTATCAAGATGTAGTTCGGCGTCCACAGGAAATATCACAGTACCTTGAGCACCATAACGCTTGCCTGAGGCACCACCAAAGTGTATCCGCCCAAGAAAATCATCGGCCGGAAAGTCAAACCTTTTGACTTCCTTACCACCTTGATCTTTGACTATGCGACTAAATGGTTGGGTTTCAATGCCAATACTAGATACTGCGTTAAGCTCTGTTTTGATGGCGCGAGGAGACTGAGGAACAAGCACATTACTGCCTCTTGGCGTAGCAGCGGTCTTAATATTGGCACTGTTTGGTCGAACTTGTATCAACATCACTGTTAAAGAAATGAAGAGCAACAGAGAAAGCACTATGGTTGCCCCTAAACCGCGAAGCAACTTATTAGGTTGCTTTAGGTTGTTTCTTGGCTCAGTCTCTAAAGTTTGAGTGGTGAATAGAGCGGCTTTTTCTAGCTCTCGGCCAGCCTGAATGGCACGCAAATCATGGGCTACTTTCTCAAGGCTTTGATAGCGGTCCATCGGTGCTTTGGCAAGTAAGGTTGCCACGACCTGCTCTATGGCATCAGGAAAGTTTTTGCCTGAGGCATTACTTAAAGTTGGCGGCTCCTGCGACTGATGCATAATCATTGTTCTAACTGGGTTGGCACCTTTGAATGGTGGATGACCGACAAGGGCTTCAAATAATGTGCAGCCCAGCGAATAAATATCAGAACGAGCATCGATGCGCCCGCCGATACACTGTTCAGGGCTCATATAGTATGGGCTGCCGAAGACTTCGCCCAATGACGTGAGATGCTGAATATTGGGATCGCTAACGCCAGACAACTTGGCAATACCAAAATCTACAATTTTGACAGTTGCGCCAGCGCTATCTGGCTGCTTTAGCAGAATAATATTGCCCGGCTTAATGTCACGGTGAATAATCCCTTTTTTATGAGCATAGGCAAGACCAGAGCATACTTCAATGAACAGAGGCAGGGCTTGAGCCAAAGACAGCGTATGTTCTCTCTTCAAACGATCGGCCAACGCCTCTCCGTCTAATAGGTCCATAACATAGTAAGGCAATCGCTCTTCATGCAGACCCAAATTATGGATACCAACAATATTAGGATGATTCATCCTGGCAATCGCCTGCGCTTCCACCTGCAACCTACGCCAGGCAATTTCTGTTACCTGCTGAGAACTCAGTGTTTTCATAGCAAAGAGCTTCTGCAAAATACGGTGGCGCACACGGTAGACATATCCCATTCCGCCCACACCTAGTAGCGAGATAATCTCATAGTTTTCGCCAACCAAATCGAGCGGCCTTAGCTTGCCGTCCATCAGCAGTGGTGGTGGCGCGGTGATACTACTATCTGCGAGGTCAAAAGCATAGCCGCTAGTCAGCCTTGTGCTCTCTTGCCCATCGGACACTTGCCCGCTTTCGAAGTAAGAACTTTCCAGAGACTGAGAACTCTGAGATTGATCGTTTTGATTCACTGATTTGCTGCCAAAGAAAAAGGATTCCGATTGCTGTGCCAACTGAACTAAAAGCCGTTAACAGCAATCTTTTCAACTCGCAGTCTAGAGCACAAATCACGAGAGTTATGAAAAGAAAATGCACAGTGATACGGTCAGTAACAATAGCTAAAAGTGTCTCGCAGCAACCACCTAAAAGTGTATTGAAACCGAGGTATCTTGATGCTGCCGTTTTTAAAATTCGTCTAGCAAACCATTTCTTGCAAAGCAGCAGTCACTAGCGCTGCTGCTCATAGACACACTTATATGTATTGAAGCTGTCCTGCACCAAGCGATAAAGCTCTAGGCACTCTGGCCAATTAGGCTCTTCAGGAGCCAAATTATTGTTTAATCTTTCGCACAGAACAGCTAAATCATGAGCATAGAGAGAAGCAGACATACCTTTAAGCTCGTGAGCTATGGCCTTAAGAGCGGCACGATTGCGCGAATCTGCCATCTCTCCAGCGCGCACAATCAATGCTTGACCTGAAGCAATAAACTTTTCAAAAAGCTCTGTCGTTGCTTCTTCACCGAGAAGCTCACTCAATGCTGTTCGGCCTCTGTCATGCTGGTCTTTAGCCCTAGCATGACTGTCAGCCTGCGAATCCACAGACCGACAAGTCGATTGATATATAGTAGTCGAAGGCGAATCAGCAGCCACAAAGCTCGCTTGTTGTAATCGTTCATCTGGGTATGCATCAACAGAAAAAGATTGCGGCAACCAATGAGCAAGCATGGTTCTCAAAACATCTACCGTTACAGGCTTACTAATAAAAGCATCCATGCCGCAAGCCAAACACTGTTCTTGATCTTGAGACATAGCCTGAGCAGTCATGGCGACAATGGGCACATGTTTGCCTTGGCCGCGACTGGCCTCTCCTTTACGAATTTCAATGGTAGTCTCGAAACCGTCCATTACGGGCATCTGACAGTCCATCAAAATCAATCCATATTCGCCCTGGTCTAGGGCTCTCAAGGCAGCTACGCCATTTGTTACGGCCTGCCCCTCATAGCCAAGGGCATTGAGCTGCAAAAGGGCCAGCCTCTGATTGACCAGATTATCCTCGACCACCAGAACCGACCTAGCCCCAACCTTTCTGGCGTTGGTAGCCAGAGCGCCTGAGCCCCATATAGTGCTACTGCTTTTCTGCCGGGCCACGGCAGTGGCATGCGAGCGCTCCAATATAGCCCGAAACCAAAAGGTAGAGCCTTTGCCTTCTTCGCTTTCGGCCCCTATGGCACCACCCATCAATTCAGCCAAGCGCTTACAGATGGAGAGGCCGAGACCAGTGCCTCCGTATTTGCGGGTAAAAGAGCCGTCAGCCTGAGTAAAGGGTTGAAAGAGCTGTTTGAGAGTGGCTTGATTCATACCAATGCCAGTATCGGCGACACTAAAATGCAATGCAATTGAACTATCTAACAGGCTATTACTCTGGCTTACAGGAGTAACTTGCAAAATGATCCGGCCTTTCTCGGTGAACTTTATAGAGTTGCTCAACAAGTTCAACAAAATCTGCCGCAAGCGATCAGGGTCTCCGACCAACATGGCGGGAATCACAGGATCAATAGTTGTCTGCAATGCTATTTGTTTTTGCGCTGCCTTTTCAGACAATAGATTGATGCAATCATCAAACACCGTGCGCAGATCAAAATCGATCATATGAAGATCAAGCTTACCAGCCTCAATTTTAGAATAATCGAGAATGTCGTCAATCAGTCCGAGCAAAATCTCGCCTGAGCCACGTACTACTTTGACCATATCTTTCTGCTCGGCATCAAGACTAGTGCAATTGAGCAAATCGCTCATACCAATTACGGCATTCATCGGAGTACGAATCTCATGGCTAACATTAGCCACAAACTCACTCTTAGCTCGGCTAGCAGCCTCAGCAGCTTCTTTAGCTCGGGCCAACTCAATATTAGTCTGCTCTAGTGTGCTATTAGTGATAGCCAATTCAGCAGTACGGTCTTGCACTCGTTGCTCTAATTCTAAATTGAGTTTCTGTATACCGGCAAAAAGCAAACCGTTTTCTAGGGAAGTTACAATCTGAGTAGAAAGCAGTTGCATCAGGTCTATACGATCGTTTGTAAACAAGCGTGGTGCCAGGTTATTTTCCAAATAGACAATGCCAACCAGCTTGCCCTGTTTTACAATAGGTAAGCATAAGACTGAGCGACTACCATTCTCTATCAAATATGGGTCGCTGCCGAATACACCTTCTCTTGATGCGTCCTGCAAAACAACTGTTTGCTGCGTACGGCGCACATAATTGACCACAGAGACCGGCAGAGCATGATAATCACTGAGCGCCACCTCATCAATTACAACACTAACAATGCGCTGCTTCTCAGGCCTGGTGCGATGAGCTGTGGCACTGACAAAGCCATGAGCGCGCACTACCAAATTGTCTCCATCTGCAAGCAGAAGAACTCCACTTTGAGCACCAGCAGCTTCGACCACCACTCGCATCAAAGTCTTGAGCAGATTATCTAAGACAACTTCTTTAGAGATCGCCTGAGCCGCTTTTAGCACTGTAATCAAATCTAGAGAAGGGCTAGAACTAGGTACTTTATCAAACTGAACAAGCTGCGGATAAAAACTTCTCAGCTGCACCAGCTTCCCCTCGGCACCCCAACTGGCATAAGCTGAATAGGCTTTAGCTAAGTGAGCATCAGCACAAATGCTCAGACCAAGACAGCGATAAAAACGAGCAGCCAGCTCATTTGCTATGGCTTCATTCTGCACATAGCCATTGTCATGGGCACCATTGATTGCTAGTTCATAGAGTCGTTGCGCCGCCATTGCATCGCCCTGCAAACGGGCAAGCTCAGCCGCCACTAAACTATGCTTGTGACTGAAATTTGCAGGACAAGCTTGAGCCCATTGCCCTAGCTTTTGCTCGTGTTCAACAATGATATTGAGATAATCGGCTTTCTCACTGGCCGAAACATCAGCATAGCGAGCCGCTAGAGCGAGAGGATAGTAGTACCAATACTCAGGCTCTTGAATATGACCTAAAGATGACCACAATAGTGGCTTAGCATGCTGTGCTGCAGCAATTGCCAGATCATAGTCACCAGACAAGAACCGAGCCTGCAATTTCATAATGTAGTACCAGCAGGTCACCACCGGCTGAGTATAAGAATTCATGAATGACTCGTATGCATCCTGCTTAAATGGCTGCTCAAAATCGCCAGCGATGTCATCAAAAGTAGAAAAGTTCTCGGTCAATCCCTGCATATTTTGAATAAGCCGCTGAATTCCAAGAATTACCTCAGCTGGAGCTTCAAACTTAACGCTGCGACAATAGGCCATGTATATCTTAGACTGCTCGTAGACTAGAGCAAGCGGTAAGCCTAAGATGAACTGATCGGCCACAATATGATTGCAGCAATAACCAGCAAAAGTTATGTCGCCATTTTTAGATGATGTCTCAAAACAAGAATAGAGAAAGTCTAAATTGCTACGCAGATGGTTGACCCAATAATTTATGGTGTCACCAACAATGAACTGAATTCGTGCTTTGTAGGCATCGAGACTGCGCTTTTCTACCAGATTGCTGGCAAGCTGTCCAAAGCGATATGCTTGATCGTATTTGCCAAAAACAGGCCCTAGACCCATACCCAAAAAGCCATAGCCCATGGCGGAGGCATCGCAGTTACCATATTGCAAACTAAGTGTCACCATGTGGCAAGCACAAAGTAGAAATAAGTTCTGATCGGAACACAGAGCAGCAGCAAACAATGCTTGCAAAATATCTAGGGCGGAGCGAATTTCTTCATCAGTCATCAACGGCAAGTCGAGCAAATCTTCAATCTCGCGACCAGCCATTAACTGCCACAAGTTCTCATACTGCTCTAGAACTTGAGTAGATGAAGGGTGAGCAACCACCTCAATGCCAAACAAATTAAGACCATCAATACCACAAGCAACGGCTCGCACTAAATTGGTTTTGCCAGTGTAGAGCTCAACACCCATACGGTAAATTTTTGCTTTCTCTAGCTTCGTTTTACTGTGTGTGAGCAAATCGGTAAACTGTTGTACTGATTGATCAAAGTTGCTGCACATCCAATTACACTCAGCTCTTTCAAAGTGTAAATCGAAAGAAAGCTGGTAATCACTTTGCCACGACTCTTCCTCAAGCAAGGCTATACCTTCTTCGAGAAACTGAATTGCCGAATTATAGGCAGTGTTTGCTTTGGCTTTCTGACCGGCGAGTAGATTCAACGCAGACAAGTGCAGCTTCTCGCTGTGCTCAACGATCAATGATTTACCTAAATTGAGATGATCGACAATATCGAAAACTTTCGCCGCAACAACAGACTCAGGCCAGTTGAGTAAAAGCAGTCGGCCTATGCGCAAGTGTTCCTCACTACGGTGCGCTTCGGCAATAAGCGAATAAGCGGCCTGTTGCACACGGTCATGGAGAAATTTATAGGTTCCAGCCTGACACAAGACAAGCCCCTGCTCGATGGCGGGCTTGAGGGCCACGAGTAGATCTTGCTCAGAACACAGGCACAAAATAGCTAAGGTTTCTAATTCACCATTGTTACCGAGACAGGCCGCGACCTTAAGTATGTCTCTTGCTTGAGGTGGCAATCTTAGTAATTTTGCTAAGAGCAAATCGACAATATTATCGGCATACTCTTGGGCTTCAACCCGGTCCAAATCCCACTTCCAAGCATGACTAGTTTGACTAAACTGTAGTAGTTTCTCAAGATAAAGCATCTTCAAAAACTGAATAATAAAAAAGGGATTGCCTTGAGTTTTTTCATAGACCAAATTTGACAGGGACGCCGCCTGGTCTTGAGTGCACTGCAAAGAATCAGCAACAAAAGCTTTAGTGATGTCAGCTGATAGAGACTGCAGCACAATTTTTTCTACGGTAACATCAGCAGCCTGCAACTCATTGACCACCTGGGTCAACAAGTGCTCTGAACCAACTTCATTTTCTCTGAATGCACCAATTATCAACAAATAAGTATTCTCACCTTCGGCAATGAGATTCTTAATTAAGCGCAAACTAGCAGCATCAGCCCACTGCAGATCATCAAGGAAAAGCACCAAAGGATGCTCAGACCTAGCAAAAACACCAACAAATTTGCGAAAAGTCAGGTCAAAACGCTGCTGTTCATCGGCCGCTGGTAAAATTGCCACTGGTGTCTGTGGCCCAATCAACAAGGCCAGTTCAGGAATAACATTAACAATGACAGCGCCATTAGCACCTAGCGCACTCTCAAGTTCTTGCTTCCAGAACTGCACAACCTCTTCAGGCTTGGTCAGAAGAAAGAGAATAAACTCTTTAAAAGCCTGGGTAGTTGTTGAAAACGGGACATTGGCGCGATACTGATCAAACTTGCCGGTGAGAAAGAAACCGTGCTCTTGAACCAGTGGCTTGTAAAGCTCGCGCACTAGTGTTGACTTACCAATACCGGAGTAGCCGGAAACAAGCAAAAGCTCAGCCGCTCCTTGCTCGGTGACACGATTGAAAGCCGCTACTAACGACTCAACTTCAAGCTCTCGGCCGTAAAGCCGGGTGGGTATGTTTAGACCATGAGGGCTATCATCGAGACCCAGTTCGAAACTACCAATTGGCGCACTTAATTCATAGCCTTGCCCTAGTCTAAAAAGATCTTGAGCTAAGCCATAAGCACTCTGATAGCGATCTTCTGGCTTCTTAGTCAAGAGCTTCAGTACTATCGCTGAAAGAAACTCTGGAACTGCCTTATTTAATTGATGAGGGGGCAGAGGAGAACAAGATAAGTGGGCATGCACGAGCTCAAGTGGATCATCAAAAACGAATGGCGGCTGACCAGTGAGCATCTCGTAAAAGATGGCACCAAGAGAATAGAGATCGCTCAAATGCTCTAGCGGCTGCTGCATGCGACCAGTCTGCTCAGGTGAGTGATAGGCCATTCCTTCCAAGGAAGGTGCAGCAGCGGGGTCAGTTTGTTTTAGGTTTAGATTTTGGCTTGGGCTTGAAGCAATCGCCGCACCAAAATCAACGATCGTGGCAGCCGTTGGTTGACTAGAGTGATTGAGGACAATGTTGGCAGGACAAAGGTCTAGGTGAATCAAACCAGCCTTGTGAATAGATTCAACACTCTCAGCCAAAGCAATTGCCAATTCAAAGAAGAGTGAAAGCTCAAGCGCTCCCTGTTTAAGAAACTGTTCTAAATTGACCGGACCAGCATCGGCTGCAATCAAAGCGAGCTTATTGCCAACTCGCTCAAGGGCGACCACCTGCAAACAGCCTTTCAAATTGAGAGATTTAAGTAGTTTAAGTAGTTCGAATTCTCGCTCTAAGGCAGCAATTTCAGAAGCACCAGGATTCGAGTTGAGAAGGACCTTGATCACTACTTTTTCATTGTCAAGCCTGCGCCGACCGCGAAGAACCTCATGACGAGCCCCACGATAAATTACTTGTAGATCCAGATAACCATTTTGCTGGGGAGGATCATTGGATAGAGCCAAGTTCATGAGCAAAGCCTGCAAGCAGTAGATCGTGGCGGCACGACAAAAGAATAATGGGTCGCCTTAGCTATCGCTAACTGCGAGCAGATTATAGCGCGAAAAGCAGCACCAATCAGCCAGAGGCCAATACAGATTATAACCGGCGCCAAAGTTCCAGCCCGTGTAGTCAACAAAACCGATGATCGCACCTATTCCGCGAACATCTTAGATAAAATCAGTAAAACTTCTTTTGCAGCTACTGTATCAATCTTACCCAAATATTTAACAAGTCGCAATTTGTCGATAGTGCGAATTTGGTCCAGAACTATTTCTCCTTCTTTGTTTTGAAAAGAAATTGCAACTCTACTAGGATAAGAGCGTGACCGAGTAGTCATTGGCGCAATGATAACTGTTCTCAAATGTTCATTTAGTTCATCGGGTGAGATGACAACACATGGTCGAGTTTTCTGGATTTCAGAACCAATTGTTGGATCAAGGCATACCAAAAATACACCGAATCTAGTGGCAGCTACCACGTCCATTCACTGCCGTCCCACTCATTCTCTATAAATGGCTCACTAATGATTAAGTGGTCATCCTGATTTTTATGCATCGTAGCAAAAGCTTCGCCCCAGCCCGAGCGCACGTTTTGCGATTTTTCTATTATCAGTGCGCCATCATGAACTCTTAACTCAACAGTATTAGCAAGACCGCATTGCTCAATAATAGCTTTGGGAATACGAATCCCCTGAGAATTACCAATTCTAATCAACTCAACCTTCATGATCACTTACCCATGCTTACAACTACTTCACTACGTGTAATTACATTGTACTCACCGCGCGCCGGTGATGTCAAGCAAGCAAAAACAGGCACGGCATTAGACTGACTGCCCTCAAGTCAGTTTCTTCGAAATAGACCAGTCTACTAGAAATTCAAAAAAAATGGAATCCAGCGCTCCTGTCTCACAAGAGGAGCGGGAGTATGGCAGCATGCGCAGCCATATGTGCAAATCAGCTATTTGATGAACCGCCTAATTTGACCACCGTTGAACAATGCCATACGCCGAGTCTTTTCCAAAACTCGGCAATATGGTTAGTTAAGTTGGGTAGTCACCACTTCCAGTGAAGAATCAACGAAGAATCAGCGAAAAAATCACACCAAAGACACAGGCAATGAAGGCCATTTTGATACCAAGACGCACGTGAGTCACTCTACTACCACTGAGGAAAAGTGCGAAAAGAATGAAGCCAATGAAGCCACTACCGAACATCTGCGTCACCGCTGGTCCAGTGTCTGTGAGCCTGCCTAGTACAGAAATACCTAGGGCCAGAACAACTGGCAGACCAAAAATGAATAGCAGAGATTGAGTAGCCCAGGTCTCGAAGGCAGTTCGGCTAGAAGTAAATGTGCCAGCCCAGCCGCTAGGCAGAATATTGCCCAGGCCAAAAATACCTGCTAAAAGCGCTAACAGTATAAGAACGTCCATAGTTTGAATCCAATAAGTTGATTTGAAAGACTAATAAGTAAGATCGACAAAATGGCGCTACTGAGCCGCAATTGACCAGGGCAGTTAGCTTCTTGACTGTTGGTTGCCTCGCATGACAAAACCGGTCAGCTAGACTGTCTCCATCGACCAAGTCAACCGCAATGGACTCGATGTGATGAAAGCAAAAGTAAAACGACGACCTAACAGACCAGCAGCCAAAAGTTTGTCACGCAGCACCATCAAATCAGCGTCATGATCAACCAAACCAGCAAGGTCCACTGCTACCCATTGATTTAGTGGTAAATCGCCGTAATGGGTTTCAATCCAATAGCGCTCAGGCATCTTCTCAGGGTCCGCTTTGTCATCATCATCACATTCCAGAGCAAGTTGGGCAAAATAGTTAGGGGTCAAACCCTGAGCTTCAGCCTGTTCGAAATAGGGGGTCAAGCAAAAGCGATAGTAGTCGCCACGCTTATAAGGCTCAATCATTGCCATTTGTTCAGGCGAAAGTTGTTCCGCCTCACTCTTGCCCAGCAGAGCTAGTAACAAGACATCGCTAGCCACTAGACCTAATTCATACTTAGAGTTCAAGGCAGCGATTATGGCGTCCTGCACAGGCTTATAGCGGGGGTAGAGATAATCTGGTCCAATTGACTCGGCCAAGGCCAAGGCTTGCAAAAGGCGCTCACAGTCTTTGAACCATTTGCTGCCATAAAGAGTCGGCAATTCAGCACGAGTAAAGATGAACCCACCTAAACGCAAGCGAAACACGCCATAAGGCTTACTAAACGAAATCACCACCGCAACTATGTTTGGATGCGACATATCAAAGACATGTTCACGGGTCAAACCAACATATGCCAAGTCAAAAATAACTCGATGTCCAGCATCAAGCAGACCTTGCGCAAATTTCTCAGGCAGGAGATTACCATTGCTAGCTGAAGGGTTACTAAAAAACCAGTATCCCGGCTCTGTCAGTTCATGCACGTTCTCTATATCATGCTCCACCACTCGCATACCGAGATTCTTTGCTTGAGCACCATAGCCCTCATACTCGCCTCTAAGCACATGAATTGTGGTTACTCCCTCAGTGCGCAATTTTACAAGCAAGTGAAAAATTCCTTCTGAACTACCTGGGCCAGGATACTTAAATGCAAAATGCTCCAAGCCAATCACGCGGTGAGCATAAGCATTAACGACCCGGTCAATGATGGGCTGATGAATCATGTCTAAATCGAGCTTGCCCTCGGCCGTAGCTGTAACATCAAGGGCAGGCGTAACCAAGCTAAACAGAATCTGGTCAGCCCTAGAAGCCTCTGTGGTGACGCGAAACAAGTCGGGATGGACGAATGGAGCAACTCGCTTTAAAACGGCCCTTGTTTCGGCAAACAGATAGCTATAAACTGCCTTCATCGGTTCGAAGGCAGTCACTGCAAATTTTCTCATGGTCGCTCCAGATTATTGATTTGAATTTCGGCAGTTCTGAGCCTGGACAAAGGCATCCAGAAAGACCCCTTCTTTTTGCCAGTCATCGCTCACTCTGCCATCAGGCAAGAAGATTAGCTGTCTGCCGACATCTTCATCGTCGTCAGCCCTAGTCAATGAATTGGTTAAGCAAACGTTTTGACCGTCTACGTCATAGACGCAGCCGCCCCAAGGTAATTTCTCAATCACAGTGCCAACACTCTCTAGGTAGGCCTGAATCTCAGCCTTAGCACTATCGGGCAAATAGTTATCGGCAACGAAGCTAGTAATTTCATCGTTACGACTAGAGTCGGGTTTGTTAACAGGACGAATCGTGAGCTGCTCGACGCGATGTAGGCGAGCAAACGCGATCATTTTTTGCAACTCTGCCGAGCTGTCAATTTCTCCGCGCAACATCACCACGGCCAGGCGCACTGCATAGCCGAAACTGTGCAGATGGGCTATCAATTCGGGTAAGTCAATGTATGCTTGCCGATGGGGCAGATAGGTCTGTCTATTGCGCTCAGCATCATAATGAACAACCGAAATCGCAATCAATTTCAAGCCGTACTCACGCCACTGACGCAGGTGCTGGCTGGTCACTATTTTACGATCGGCTATGGGAATGCCGTTGGTTTGCAATTCCACAGACTTAAAGTCAAAGGCCCGCTGAATCTTCAGATACTGTAAAACCTGCTCTGGCCAAAGAGTAGGCTCACCTTTTGAAGTGAGCAATAAGCTATCGCACTGGTTGGCTTTAGCAAAAACACATACCTTAGCAAAGGCACTAAGATCTGGTGCTTGAGCCTTACCAGTGACACCGTTCTCCGGTGTCATTCCGGCAATACAAAAGGGGCAGCGCGCATTACAGGCTAAGCCACCAACAATTGGAGTCAATAGTTTGAAGTGTCTTCTCATATGAGAACCTCTGAAATTTAAAATTATTTTTGCAGCGATAGCGCTTTCGCTCTAATCGCCAGAGTCAAAGCTTGCTTGCTCTCGCTAACAACAATGGTGTCCCCACTAGTCAGTTTTTTGAGCAAAATCAAGTCAGAAATGGGGTCTTCTAAAAGCCTAGTGATGGCTCTGCGCATCGGCCTAGCACCGTATTGCAAGTCATAGCCTTCGACCAAGAGAAAGAGCTTGGCGTCTTCATCAAGCTCAAGGCTGATGCCCTTGGGCAAACGAGTGAGCAGCTGCAACAAGAGCAAATCTCTGACACTGGCAACTTGATCCAGGGCAAGCGGCTTGAAGCAGATCACTTCATCTAAGCGATTAATCAATTCAGGCGAGAATAGCGCTTTGATCTCACTATTCAATTCTTCAAGAGAAATCTCAGTCTTTTGCTTGAGCGCATCTTGAATCAGTCGGGCACCCAAATTGGAGGTCATAATCACAATCGTATTCTTGAAGTCGACAGTGCGCCCCTGGCCATCAGTAAGACGACCAGCATCAAGCAACTGCAACAACAAATTGAAAACGTCAGGATGGGCCTTCTCAATCTCATCCAGCAAAATCACCGAATAGGGCTTGCGCCGCACTGCTTCGGTCAATTTCCCACCCTCACCATAACCAACATAACCCGGTGGTGAACCAATCAAGCGGGCCACTGAATGGCGCTCCATATATTCAGACATGTCTAGCCTGATCAGGTCGTTCTCATTAGTAGAAAGAAATTGCTGCAAAGCTTTAGTCAACTGAGTCTTACCGACACCGGTTGGACCAACAAATAAGAAGGCACCATTTGGTCGATTGGGATCTTTCAGGCCAGCTCTGCCGCGACGAACAGCGCGAGCAAGAGCACTAACGGCCTGATCTTGCCCTACCACTACTTTGTGCAATTCAACTTCAAGATCAATCAACCGAGCTAAGTCATCACCGTCTAAGGCCGACATTGGGATGCCCGTTGTCACACTTATGACTTCTTCTATCTGCTTAGCTGTAACAAACCGAGCAATCGGCACATCGACAGCCGACTCAGCCAGAATCACCACGCGACTACAAGTTTCGTCAAGTAGATCAATTGCTTTGTCGGGTTGAAAGCCTTCACTAACATAGCGATCAGACAGCCTAGCCGCTTCTACAAGAGCCTCATCATCAATTTCAACACTGTGAAAGACTTCATAAGAAGCCTTTAGGCCTCGAAGAATCTCAATAGTTTGATCGATAGAAGGCGGGTCTACTGGCACTTTGCGAAAACGCCTGGCGAGAGCAGCGTCTTTATTCTCAACACTTTGTCGATATTCACTAATTGTTGTAGCGCCAATGATGGTAATTTCTCCTCGAACCAAACTTGGCTTCAGAGCATTGGCAGCATCCATTGAACCACTGGTAGCACCAGCACCGACGAGAGTGTGTAATTCATCAAGAAAGAGTATGATGTTACCGGCTTTCTTGACCTCGGCGATGACATTTTGCAGCCGCTCTTCGAAAGCGCCACGGCTGCATGTGCCCGCCAGCACAGCAGTTAAATTGAGCTGTAGCAGACGCTTATCCCGCAAGCGTGATGGCACCTGACCCTTCTCAATCAGCTGAGCCATACCCTCAACAATGGCTGTTTTACCGACACCGGCTTCACCAATGAGCACAGGGTTGTTCTTACTTTTGCGGCACAAAATCTGAATTGCTCTAGCTACTTCAGCGCTTCTTCCAATCATAGGAGAAAGCTTGTTAGCTTTTGCTAGAGCCGTGAGATCGACAGTGAACTGCTGCAATGCAGAGCCACAGCCTTTGCTATCACAAGAAGCGCTAGACTTACTACTAGCATTACTGTTAGCATCAAGTGGTTCAAGACCCCTGCTGACGGCTGAGGAGTCGGCACTATCAACGGCCTTGTTCTTAACCTGTTTTGCTAGCTCCAGGCTTAAAGCAGTCTCAATAGCTGTCAGCTGCTTAGTGCT
This sequence comes from Candidatus Obscuribacterales bacterium, assembly GCA_041675385.1. Taxonomy (GTDB): domain Bacteria; phylum Cyanobacteriota; class Vampirovibrionia; order Obscuribacterales; family Obscuribacteraceae. Next base: position 100,819 of record JBAYTY010000011.1, on the reverse strand, counting down.
AACAGAATTAGCAAGAAGAGCTTCTCGCAAGTTTTCATTTTGGCGCAACAGTGTAAGCGCTAAAAACTCAGTCGAAACCGAGTCTAGTTGCTGTTTGCTAGAGTAATCGGCGGCGCTATTTAGCGCTTCCACCAAATCTCTAGTCATCAAGGCGGTTAGCCCTGGCAACTTGAATTCGTACAGTTGCCCATTAACTGCTCTTTTGTTGTGAGCTAGTCGCAAGCGCTGCTCATCAACTTGGTTTTCAAAGAATATTCTGGCGCTAGCAGTATTGCCCTCAAGCAAAATTCCAATGAGAAGAAACAGCGGGTTTATGTCTGTTCTTCCCAGCTTGCGAATCTCGTCATCGGCTAACTTCAACGCTCGTTGAAGTGGATGGTTGATTTCCATAATTTGGGAAAATCCTTCACGGGCAGTGCCCGTGAGTGTATAGTTGAACTCTCTAGTTGAACTTTTCAGTTCAGCTAAAGCGTCTAGCCTAATTGTTTAATCAAAGCGCCGAGTAAACATAGCCGGCGGACGTAGGTAGAAGAGAATTTCATGGTCAAGAGCATCATTCGCGCCTTCGACAGTTTTACCAGTTTCGATATTCAACCAGCGAATTAATTGCCAGACGGCTAGGCCAGAGAGAAACTCAGCTGTAGGACCCACCGAAATAGTGCTACCGCAAGCCGAAACCTCAGCCACATCATCGTCATAGAGGGTCTCTTCCCAGCCCTTAACCTGAGCTATACGAGTGGGATTAACCACATAGACTCGACCTTGGTCAACACCCATTCTTGTTTCAATCATGAGCTTGGTTGCTACTTTAAAGCGTATTGCTTTCTGCCAAATCTCTTTGCGCGATGACATTGTATCGGTCAAAAGAAAAACGACATCGCCCAGTTTCTGGCTGCCATCGACTCTTTCGTTATAGATAGTAATCTCTAAACCAGTATGGGCTTTGACAATATCGCGCAAGGCCTCTACTTTTGGTCGACCAATATCGGCTTGACTAAAAACTTGATTGGCAATGTTGTGAGCTTCGACAATGTCGAAATCAAAGACATGGATGTTTTCTAGACCAAGTTTTGCTAAAGCCAAGACAATGCGCGAACCGCTGGCACCTGCGCCAATGACGTCAATGCGACGTTTGCCAAAAGCATCAGGTGAAAATACATCCACGTGACGAGTGGTATCAATGTTGTTCATATGAAGTTTGTTCCTTTTGAGTTGAAGCGGTCATGCTAGTTGAAGAGATCATCGTAAATGGCTCTGATCCATTGCGGCCACCAACTACCATCACTCTGACTGCGCTGGCCATCTCGGTTTTGTTTGGGGGGAAGATTGGGGTTGTAGTCTGCTGGCCAAACTTGTTGAAAGTTGGCCTCGGGCTCAGAATTAGCGCGCCCCATCTCAATAGTGTCAATACCAAGTTGCCCAGTTCCCAATTCAGGGTTAGAGTCTTCAGGCCGCGAAAAAATTGAAAACAAGCCACCAAAACCACCGTAGCTATAGACGCGGTCTATAACTTTGGCAGCAAACTCAGCTTGAATTTGCGCTCTTAGTTCATCACTAGGCACAAGAAGCTGAGACAAACCGCCGCGCTCGTACTTTCTTGCTCTCTCAGATGCTATATCTTCTGGCATAGCGACTTCAGCCTGCTGCTCTATAGCGACAGTCTTTGGGCGGTCGTAGCTATAGTCACGATAGGGGCTAGAAAAGAACGAAGTAACCTTAGGCGTGAGATTCTCACCTGTTGCTAAATCAATCACACACCAGTCGACGTCACAAACAGCAAAGCCAATGTCAAAGAAATAGACACTAAACTCGGCCCTACCATGTTTGTTGAAAATACCGCGAACATACCAGTCTAGGCCTTCATCGCGAAAGCGCAGCATGGTGCTCTCATCAGTTCCTGATGGGCTCGTACCCATGCGCACATGAGAATGGCCCCAGAAACGTATTTTGTTAAGGAGATCAAAACCCTCTTCACCACGCAAAAGCAATTCGTCGGCAAGTTTGCTGCACCCTTCTACCGAAAGCTCTGTTTCGACAGCACTGACTTCTTGCTCAAGAAGAAATGTCTCTTCAATAAGGAAACAATTGTTTTCCAAGCGACTGACAGTGCCCATCCAACCAACTTCTTTGTCAGCAATTTCTACATACAACAGCATCTGTTGATAGGCCTTAGGCGTAATGATCACCCACGGTCTATCTTTGGCAACCAGCTGTGCTCTTGCTTGAAATGCATGGGGCTTAAAGGGAGAGTCATTAAAAGTGGAAAACGGTCGTGGAGCTTTAACTGGTTCTACAACTTTTTTGTTTACGTCAGTCATTGCTGGCTCAGTTTGCGAGTTTGGCAATTCTTTTGGAGTCGATTCTTGAGCTAACTCTGGGGCGGGGTCTGGCGTAAATTTCTGTTCTGTCTGCTTGGTCATAAAGGCTGTGTAGTTAATTGATTGGAGTTGGAGGTGGAGTTGGTCTTCGAAGCAAGATTCGAAACGACTTGGGGCCAGCGGAGCAAATACTTGCCCATGGCATCATCGCTTGCAGTCTCAAGAAACTGCAACACGACTTCAATTGCGGTGGCATATTCCATTTGAGCAACCAGCTCTAATAGTGATTCCAAAATTTCACTTGGACAAATTCTGCCATCACCGTATACATATGGAGCTTGCATCTCGCCTCGACCAGCACTCAGCTGTCCGGCTAAATTGAAGCAAGCAATGAAATTACCGCTGGGGTCATCAGGGCTGATTACAATCAAAAACTTGCCTAGTTCATGTACGCTGTTGCAAAACGTGCCGGTAGCTTTGAGCGACCTTGTGTAGACAAATATCTGGCCGGGATGAAAGCGAACAGCTTCTACCTGAGGGATAGATAGGAGCTGGCGGTATTGCTCCTTAAACCGCAACAAAAGCTGGTCAATTTCTGGCTTCTTGTAGTGAACCTGGGTGAGGCTGGCACTCTGTAGGTAGCTAGCCAGCGACTTAGCTAAGTTCTTCTGACAAGCATCAAAGCTCGCTTGCGCCGCCTTAGTAATCTCCTTGTAGCGCACCTCTGCAAGTTTAATATAATTTGCCCGTGAACGACCTAGAGGTGAATCACTACTATAGGGCAGGCTTTGCTGAGGGGGCTTAACTTCTGCCTTATGGGGAAATGTGAAGGTCACCTCAAAAAGATCTTCCCATTCTGTGGGCTTCGCCTCAAACGAACTCGCCTCAAGAATTCGGCCAATCAGCTTTATGTCTTCATTTAACAAAATTGCTGTTGGTTCCCAATTGAGCCAGTCGATGCCAGCTTGATAGAGTTTATCTAAAGTACTGGTGGAAGGGTTTCTAATAATGTATGCAGCCATGTTAATCGTCTCCGATAAAGTTGGCACGAGGCCATCTGTCAATGTGCTTGCCCCATGTATCATCAGGATTGGCAGCTTCTACAAAAGCTATGGCAGCTTCAACTACTGCCGCATACTGACGAGCTGACAGAAGTTGCGAAAACACCTCTTTCATATTGCCCAAGCAAGCCTTCCCTTCTGCATCTACATGAGGTGCATTCATGCCATTTGGTCGAGAAAACGTGCACTGGTTATACCAACGCAGGCCATCTGAACTAGAGGCGGGAATGACGATTTTGAAAGGACCAATCAAGTGATTGACGTTGTCTCTAGAGTCTTTACAATAGAGTGCTTTAGTCGTCACCACTACCTGGTTGTCTTTGACAGTTACGTCAAGTATTTTCGGTATGGCCATGATGGCATCAAACTCTTCGCCTAAGCCCAACCAAGGTGCTGCCATCTGTTCGTACATAATTCGCTGCGAAAAAATTGACGCTCTCAGTGCACTAGCAAATACCTCGCGGTCACTATTGAGTTGAAAATTAGAAGGTGGCAAGTGCTCCTCACGCAATTTGAATTGTCTGGTACATTCCCAGGCAAACATCTCTTCTAGAGCAGTTTCGCAAGCACCAGGCTCACTCAGCTGCAAAAGCAGCTTGCGCGCTTCTAGCAAAAAAGTGGCCCATAGTAGAGCTTCTTCATTGGTGCCTGTTTGAATCACCTCAGAATATACATAAACCACCCGACCTACCAATTCGCCCACAGCATAACCATCGGCTGTGATGATGGGTACTCCCAAAGGCGATGGCGAATAAACTATCGACTGGTCGCGCGTCCGGGAATTCCAGTAGAAATCAGGCATTTTGACTCGCCGGGTTTCCATTGGTGCGCTGAAGAACTTAATGATCAAATCATCGTCCACTCCCGCCCGAAGAGCAGCACTAATAGCACCACGACAATTGACTATTGTAAGCTGCGTCTGGCAGAAAGAACCAAGCACTTGCTGCGCCAACTTGACCAAAATAGCCTGACCTCTACGTTGACGAAGATCATCACTAAAACCCGAAATCTTTACCGGTATCTTATTGACGGGCACCACCTCGTCAAGACCAAGTGCCATCATGGCCGGACTGGAAAAATTAGCACCGCCTTCTTTGCTGATATAGGCCTGAATCTCGCGCTCTAAAAGCACCTCACGAGCAAAGCATGACAAACAGTTGGCCAAAAGCGCTAGATAGTAATCTTCACCCTTACGAGCAAAGCAACGCTTCAGCCTGGTAAACCAGCCAATCTTGTTACAGCTACTTGCTAATACGTCAAAGAGAAAATCGAGGCGGTGGCCACGTAGCTGACATGGACTAAATCCACTAGAAAAGTCAACATATGGCAAAGCCTGTGAATCAGGCTCACGAGCTTTTAGCGCTAGTCTTGGAGGAATCGACCAAACACTATTCGGCACAGTGGTGCACCACATTTCTTCATTGTAGTTAGTCGACAAAACTAAGTGAAATTTGCTGCCATCATCAATTTCAGGCAAAGCACATTTGTTGCCATAAACGACAATTTCTTGATTGACTATGGGCGAGAGCAAATTGCCGACAACCTCAACCAGACGCTCTTGTCTTATCGGAAAATGCCCTTTAAAGCTGATGCTGTCTAGAACTCGCCGCCTATCAGGAGGAGCGATTGAAAAAATTACACGATAGACCACTCCTGATTCTAAAAATGTGGCGTGAACTTGAGCTTGCAAAACTTTCAGTGTCGTATGCAATTGCATAAAAGAAACAGCCACACCTGACTGCCCAGCAACGTTGGCGGCTTCGTAGTCAATATCTGCACTAACCAGCATTTGACATTGCTCTGCGGAGAGATTGGCGAAAAAATATTTCTTTCGTCTATTTTGTTTTCGCTGAATCAATAGTGTCGTGAGAGACACTATCAACACAGTCAAACTAAGGGGAATGACCAACCACCAGTAGGTCATCAATATCTGTAGAATTGCCATTCTTTTGACCAGTTATAGGTTAAAGGTAAAAGAACCATTGAAAACGAAAAGTTCTCAATGGTTCCAGTAAAATTGCCCACTCTTGGCTAAGAGCGAGACAAAGCTAGAACAATGTAGGTTAGACCTCCTCGTTACCTTTAACTGGTTTGAGCAGCAAAATAGTCAAGCTAGACACGCCAGCAGGAAGGCGGGTATCTAAACTGGCAGGAGCACCGTTCATGCGAAACTGGTAGCCAGAGGCATTAATTGAAGCGGCTCTGACGACATCACCCACATTTGAGTTAGCGTCGACCAAGACTTTTTGCATGTTACCAAAGACGCCAATGTTCACCGATACAGTCTCTGCTGCTGGAGCAGCTTGAGCAACTTGAACAGGAACAGGGGTGATGTCTAAGACGGCATTGGGCTTGGTCAGTTGAACAGTAGTTTCAACGCCAGGATTTTCAGTGTTTTCAGTAGTTTGATTGTTATTTTCAGTGGTCATTTTGAATCTCTCGAATTTTTCTCAGGCTGCAAATGAAAGACCCACTGACAGTGCAGCATTGCCAGTGGGTAAATTGGGTTTCAGTTTGTCGGGACGCTACATTGCGTCCTTGTAGCTCAGGCCTAGAGACTAAAGCGTGCTAGCTTGGCTCTGTTTTCCCAACGCCAATACATATAGCTAACAGCATTGCGCGTAGCTTTAGCTTCAGCTAGCTCTGCTTCAAAAGTACGTTTGTCTTTGACAAATTGCCGAGTCTGCAAATGACTGCTAACAAGACTGTCACTTAAATCGAAGGAAGCAAATTGATTTTCTCGACCATCGGCAATAAGCCGCTCAATGCCTTCTTCAACCACGCGCACAAGTTGATTCAAAGCAACGGTCGCTTCTACAGAACCACTATAACCATTGCCAGCCCCGGCCGACAAAAGCCGATCATCAAGGCAATGTCTATAGCCAGTAGGGCCACGGTCATCGAGAAACAGCTTCAGAGAATGAGTCTCTTCACCGGTGGCCTTAGAGTAAGGTCTTCTATCGGGGTCTTTTGTCCGAGCATGCAAATGCAAGAGCCCCTCGCTATGGCTGTAGTAGCTGCTATGGTTATTGACTATGTTACCGATTACCTGTGTAAAGGTAGCCATCACTAGCAAACAGTCTTCGGGAGCTTTTGCATTGACTTTGAACAAGCCAGCAAGCAAAGCAATATTGCGGTCAAGAAAGGCCTGAAAGAAATTGGAAAAAGCCACCCGTTCGGATTCAGTAAGTACTTGCTGTTCGTCATAGTGGCGCATGAGAGCGGGAAGAAATTGCTCGATTTGTGCTTTAGTTACTGGTGTATTTTTCATGACTAGGCCTGTTGTGAGCGGTTGCCGCCAAAATGCGCTTCTACCAAATCAACTAAATGTTCAGTAACACGCGATGAATAGTAGATCGCCAAATCTACCGGTGTTTCTGGCTTCGGTGCAGCAGCCAGAGTAGGTTCCATGAGAATTTTTACGCCGAGGCAAACGCCACGACTTGGGGCATCGTCAGCAGGCACCACAACAACAGTACCAGGTAGGCGAGCATAGAGCCCGACAAAGCCTAAGCGAGCAAGCTCTTGAGTTTCTTCAGCAGTAGCGGCCCATGGTGCACCAGCTACGAGCAGGTTCCAATCTGGCTCATGACCGTTGGGGTTAGTCGGATCTTCTTGCTTGAAAAACGCCCGTGTTTCGGCATTATGTAACTTCTTATTGCCAACAAATCGTCCCAATTGCAATTGGTTATTTGGGTCGACATTATTTTCTTTGTTTCTTCTTTTCATTTGAATTCTCACTGCGTTTGCACGCATAGTTTGTGAATGGACGCTACTTAGTTAGATTTGCTTGTCTTTGATGCCAGATAACGGCGCCGGCCACAAGCAACAGAACAGGGATAAGCCAAGGAGCAAAAATAATCATTGCGATTAGCGCTACAACGATAGCAATGACGCCGAACCAAAAGCCGAAAACAACTTTGACAAAAGCGTCATATCCTTTACCAGTCATGGTGATACCTCATTTGTATGGTTTGAGTAAGTAAGGGTAAAAGTGCGGCAACCAGCCAACTAGAACTGCTTGCCGCACTAGACAAAAGGTGACAACGAAGGCGACTAAGCTCCAAATACCCGAGCAATTTGAGCAGTAACAACCTGCCAAGTACGCCCGATGGCAGCCAAAACAGGCTGAAGAATAATCAGCACAAACCTAAACTGCCGACCAACGGCTGCCCACAGAGCCTTATATGCCGACCAAAGAGCTTCGAAAGCCCGATTGAAAAAAGGAGCCAGCACAGGCGTAACAGGGGTGAACAATCTAGCGAACTGCAAGTAGAGTAAGGGGGCAAATACTTCAGCCACAACTCCGGCTGCAGCAAAGCCCAGCAACACAGCTGTAGTTAAGCTGCCACTCAATTCGTTGACATAATAACCAACGCTGGCTAACGTCACTAAACCGCTGACAAAGGCCAATGTAGCGCCACTGTAGTATGAAAACAGACGACCCAAGAGAACAAAGCCATTGATCGAGACGAAGGCGATGATAAAGGCGTCTACATAAAAATTGCTTGTCAATTTGAGAGACACCACAGGCAGTGCTTGCACAAGAGCAACAATTAAAATTGTCAGGTTGAGCAAGTGACCAAAGAGCTTGGCGAATTCAGACTTGTCGTTGAAAGCTTCTTTGCGTTTCTCTGCCAACAGAGCAAAGGCAGCCACAATTTTGCTAGAGAGTCTGCTGTGCAGATTCTCTAAAGCATAACCGGCTGACTGAGAAAGTGGGCGAGTAATTGCCCGAACTACAATATAGAACACGGGGTAAAACACAAGCCCTGTGCTCAACAAAGTAGCTACCGCCAGGCCAAAGTTAAGGGCAGCAGAGCCAGTAAGCGCCATGTGATAGGTTCCGTAGGAAGCAACCAAGATGGTAGCGACGGCCATTTCACTAGTAGCCTGAGAGCGGCCAAAGTGCTTCTGGAAACCTTCTGTGTAGGTGTAAACCAGGGTGATTGCAGCAATCGACCAAGACAACCAGATTGGCAAGCCTGTGCTAACACTTATGCTAAAGAAAACCCAAGAGAAAGCAAAAGCCAAGCCCAAATTGAGCAGATGCTGGAAGAAACGTTGGTAGTCTTTGTCGTCTTCATGGCCGTAAGAAGAATTGAGCAACTTGCTCCAATAGTGCAACACTCTCTTCATAAAGCCGCCCTGCAAACCAACCACCACTGCCGGCATGATGTAGGTAATGGCGAGCAAACTAGAGCCGGCAAAAGTTGCAATTTTCACTACTTCAGATTGAGTAGCGACGAATGGCACATATTCAACCAAAGCCCAAGAGCCCAACAAACCATAGGTAACAATAGACTGATAGGCTTTGTTGCTGAACAAGGGGCTAACAAGACTTACCAAGATCACGGCAAGCATAAAACCAGACACTACAGCTACAGCTTGCAACCCAGCAAAGCTTGCCCCCAGTGTCATGACCCAACCATAAGCTAGGTAACCGACATAAGAAGCGCTGGCAAAAACAGCAATAATAAGCACTGTTTCAATAAAACGAATGCCTTTAGAGCGGCTGCCATATTCATTTTCCAGCTGACTCCATAGAGCCGCAGCTCCTGGTGCCAGTTTTATCATGGTGACAATCTGCTCCACAGCTGGCAGCAAAGCATCTTTCCAGAGCTTTTCATACAAGCGCCAGAGCTTTTCCCAGAAATCCCAAATATGTCGCAAGACAAAGTAGTACACGCTTGACCAGACGTGGGTGTAGGTAAGGGTTGTTGCCACCAAGAAAATCAGCAGCCAGCTAGCACTGCCAAGGGCATAACTAAAGGCCAGCCAGTCAGCAAATTGCCAACCACACATGGCGGCCAAAATAACGCCTATCAATGCCACCGGTATGGTTCTAGCCCAAGAGCCAGAGCCATAAGCGCGCTTGCACAGCCATTCACCACTGATTTTGAGAGTGACTGGAATGAAGAAAATGATGTTGAGGATGAGCTGAAAAAAGCTCGTTTTGGGTGTTTCCATTGGAATACCTGTAAGTTGTTTATGGGGAAGGTGTTTTTTGTTTTTGATTCAGTAGCAGGCACGATGGCTTGCGCGTCTATCGTCCTGATCTTCGGCAATTAGGGTTCTTTGTTCAGGGGTCTGCATCAGCTGTGGCACTGAGTAGGCAGCAGTGAGAAGTTTGTTCCTCGCCTCGTTCATACGCCGCTGCTGCGCTTGAAAATCTCTCCTACGCACCACTTCATCGCGATTTGAATAATTGTCGACAGAACGAGCTGCCTCTGTCACGAGGCGAGCAAGTAACGCGTCAACGTCACTCACAGTCAATGCTTCAAGGGCAGCCAACGAAACGAAACTAGTAAAGCCATGACTGCTCATGGCTTCAATATCGGCTTTGCTTGAAGCGATACCACAGGCGGCACGACTGCAATCAGCGGCACCATTGAGAATCTGGCGCAAATTCCTTTCGTGACCACAGTATGTATGAACGTCATAGTGCGGGCAAACTATTAAATCGAAATAGTCAAAGCCTCTAGAGCTGTAGCAATCTTCACCAGGTTGCAAAAACGACATACCAAGATTTTCATGGGCTTCATTAACTGAAATAGCCAGGGTAACTTGATGCCCAGCTGCTAACAAAACTTGAGAAAGTTGCACTAGCAGCGAGGTGTTTCTATTGATCAAAAGAATTTTCATAAGACTTATACTCCGTTTTGAATACGATGAAGCCTGCCCTAACAAATGCTAGGGCAGACAAAATTTAGTTCGTTTAGTTCGTATATTTACTTGGGTCGAGGCCTAAAGTGCCAGCAACCTGTTGCAAGCGGTCCGTATCTATATTGCGACCGTTTCTGCCACCTACAATCGAAACGGCAACACGCATAGCAATATCAGTCTGATAGCGATCATCAGACAGTTCTTTCACTTTGTTCAGAGTGCTTTCCCAGGCATACATGCAGACTGGATGTTCGATATCGCCGAGATAAGTATTGAAATATCCAACCAAAGCATCTGTAGGCAAATGATCAAAAGCTCTGGCATGTTTGATGCGCTCTACAATTTCATCTCTCTGCTCATCACTCAATATCTCAGTGCGCTTACCAGAAGCCAAAAGTAGAGCGGTCATACCCATAGTGGACTTCTGAAAGCTCGTGGTACTAATGGCCGAGGCACATTTAGTCAACTCGTCATGAGTGGTATGAATAGTCTGCAGCACCCACTTTTTCACGTAATAGAGAGCCACGCCTACATAGGCTAAAGTGACTAACAAAGACACTACGGCAAAGACACCACCTATGCCGGTGAGCGGCACGGCAACAATGGTTCCTGAAATAATGAAGAAAACAACTGCCATGGCAATGGCATTATTCTCACTGGAAAATCCAAGCTCGGGATGGCTGCCGAAAAATCGGTAGATATTATGGCTAACCATTGTCATGCCTAAGATGACAGGCATCAGCAAGACGATAAAAAGAAGGGCGTTAATGGGCATCAACATGTGTGATTCCTCTTTGCCTTTTGGGCAATAATTGGCGAATGGAGAAACAGCTCTTTGTAAGAACTGCCTCTGTTGAAATGATCGTGTCTATTGTGATTGGCTCAGGGAGTGAGCCTTAGCGCTTACCGGTACTTTTGGTTACGGTGATTAAATAACGAATTGAAGATACTGAATCTGCTTGCAGTTCTTGTTGTGCCAAGACAACACCGACCTTCATTCCTTGGTCAGGGCGCCCATGACTACCAGAGACAATCGCCGGGGTTGTCTCTGGCCCCAGCGGAGTTACTTGGATCATCGCTGGAGAAATACCATGCTCATCAGCAATAGTTTGTCCCAGGGCAAGAACTTGAGCGTACTCAGCGGCTGGTGCTGAAACTGAGATGACGGCATATTGGCCATACTTAGCCTCCAGACCAGTGCGGTGTGTCAAAACTGGTTGTGATTCAGATTGAACAGACATGAGTTTGTACTCCTAAACTTGATTAAGTGATTGATTGCCAAAGTTCGTCGAGATAGGCTCTGACTAACTGAGCTTGCTCTTCTATTTCGGCAAAGAGAGGGGCGAAAGCTTGATCGACAGCGGCGTTAAAACCACTGGTCTGCATGTAGGCATGCACGTCAAAATCTGTATAGTCAAAACCTTCTGGCAAAGCCGCCGGAAAGTTCTGCCAGGCAGAGGAAGGGGCAGAAGCTTGAACAGTTTCAGTTGTTGCTGCCATTGGGGTTCTCCAAAAGGGGAAAAGTTAGGCCCTAGGTCGATTGAAATACCCTACGATGAGAGCAGTCAGTGCCCCCACAGCAACGTGCAAAGCGCTAACAGCTGCAATGGCCTCAAAACTCAAAGGAAAGGCTGTTGAGCGCACGTAGAAGGCGACGAACGAAATAACTAGGGCAGGAAAAATTGTTTGCTTGCCATATTTGGCACCTAACCAGGTACCAAAGACAAAGGTGACGACGAAAGCCACCGTTGCCACTAAAGTCATAGTGGGATCGGTGTAGTGCATGATGTTGTCCATCTTTATTTCTCAGGGTGAGATTGTTGTTGGGGAAGTCTGATTGTGTTGCTCTTAGCCAGGCGGCTATACCATTTACCGCTAGCTTTGATGATGCGACGCTGGCTTTTAAAATCTACATGAACAATGCCAAAACGCTTTGTGTAGCCTTCATTCCATTCAAAATTATCTAGCAACGACCAGGCAAAATAACCTTTGACATTGGCTCCATCTTGTATGGCCAGAGCGGTTTGCTCAATATGCTCACGCAGATAAGCTTTGCGTCTCGTATCGCGCACTTGACCTCGTCTAACACTGTCATCAAAAGCAGCGCCATTCTCTGTAATGTAGAGATTTGGAGCATCATACTTGTCAGTGATATGACCCAGCAAACGGCGCAGGGCTTCAGGTGTTACCTCCCAACCAAAAGCTGTATATTCAGAGCCTTTGATTGGATGAATAGGCTGAGTGCGACTATGAACAATGCGAAAGTAAAAATTCACCCCCAGATAATCGAGATCTTGATTAATGATTTTCAGGTCATTTTCTTGAAAGTCGCTCAGCTCGCTAATGAACTTCTCAGGGTATGTGCCTCGGTAGAGTGGATCAAACCAAAGGGCATCCTGTCCATCAGTTGCGGCTTGAGCCAAATCAGTATCTTGCTCAGTCAGGGGCTCATGGTTCGACAAACTAAGAACAATGCCAACTTTGATAGGTTGAGGAGCTGCTGCTCGCATGGCTTGAGTAGCTAGACCGTGACTGACGAGCAGATTGTGGTGCACCTGTTTGCCAATTTTTTCATCAGCCACTCCTGGTGCCCAAGTACCCCAAGCGTATCCAAAATAAGCAGTGCACCAGGGCTCATTGTGAGTGGTCCACATGCTGACTCGGTCGCCGAAACGCTCTACCATTTTGCCAGCATAATCGGCAAAGTAACTGAGCACATCACGACTAGCCCAACCACCAAATTGCTCTTGTAAAACTTGAGGCAAATCCCAATGATAAAGTGTGATGTAAGGGTCAATACCAGCTTGTAAAAGCTCATCAATGAGCCGGTCGTAGAAATCCATACCTTTTTCGTTTAACTGACCTCGACCATCGGGTTGTACACGTGGCCAGGCAATAGAGAAACGATAGGCATCGATATTCAACTTTTTCATCAAGGCAACATCGTCTTTGTAGCGACGGTAATGATCGCAAGCAACATCGCCAGTGTGACCACTTTTCACTCTTCCTGAATGATGCGCCCAGTGATCCCAAATAGATGGGCTCTTACCGTCCTGATTCCAGGCGCCTTCAATTTGATAGGCAGAGGTGCCTGTTCCCCAAACAAAATCGTCTGGAAAACTATATTTGTCCGGTAGTAGCAAACGACTAGACATCGTATTCTCCTGTGTTTCGTAATATAGCTTGATTTGTGTTAATAAACAGCCGAAAACACAAGCACAGAAAATGGCTTGTTGAAATTGGAGCTGTGGGGGGTGTCAGTCCAGCCAAAAGAATTTGGGAAATTACAAGGCAAATAAGGCTTGGATTGCTTAAAACGTATCCTGTTGGCTGAAATTCAAATTAAAATAGACAACTGATAATGCCGCACTGCAACTTCTCTTGGCTAGGCCATACGAGCCTTTATGAGCGGCAATTATCCAAGCCGACATCTCTTACATTAAACCGTCTCAAAAGCAACGAGCAAAAGTGGTCCGCTTTTCCACTTTGAGCAGTCTCGTGCCACTTGATATGCTGACTTCAATAAACATAAATCAGTTACTGGTGAACCTGAGCTCTTGGCAAAGCAGATGCAAACAATACGCTTATACAGCAAAGCCGAAAGACACTATGGTGCGGACCAAATTCAAAGCAAGACACTAGCGCGTCAATCTACGAGACACTTACAGCCGAGCGACGCACAGACAAGAAGCTTTAGCTCCACACCAGCGAGACACTTACAGCCGAGTCATATGACCTAAGGGGAGATTAGCAATATATGACACCACTTGCTTGCCAAGCGGTGGTTCTTCAAGGCAGTATCAGGATCTCTATTACATTTCCTTTTCCTGGCTATAAAACAAACCTCTTACTTATTCACTCTACTTCTCAACCATTCTCGTCAGCACAGAGCTAACGAGTAGCGGGTCGTGGGCTATCGGTGCAAAGAAAAGAGCTTTAGGTAATGGATAGCGAACACTATTTCTTGAACAGTTTCTATAAACCCCGTAGGAGGTTTTTATGTTTATCAAACGCGTTGAATATGTTGACCATGATCAATTCAAAACTATCGACGATGAAATTACACCCTGGTTCGCTTTGTATGTCTTGTGTCGCACTTATTTGAAATATGGCGGGAAGATTACAAGCTTTACAGACACAACTCTGATCGCCGAAGTCTTTTATTTACGCCCTGAAAAAATGATACTTTCGGGAGATCGAGAAAGCATGCTTCCCCTGTTCAGAGCAGCGCAAGCAATAGGCTTAAGTGCTCGCCCAGAAGCAAGAACGTCAGTGAACGACGATGCCATGGCAATAGCCCTTACAGCACTAGCGCAAGCTCATAGCGGTGACACAACTGCCTTTAAAGCCTTGCTGGCTGGAGCCAACATTACAGCAGATAACGAAGTAGCCGCCATCACCGCCCTTGACCTTGAAGACGCTTTGGCTGCTTTCATGGCCCATAAGCATGCAGCATCAGAGGAGCTTTCGCTCACTGAGATAACGACATTGATCGACATTATTGCAGGCTATTTAAGACAGCAACAAATGGGCTGGGATAAACACTACACAACAACAATGGACGTAGTAAGTTTTGCTTTCCGCCATAACTTGCCAGTGATGGTCTTCTTGACTCAATGTGCAAAAGATTTTAGTCGAGGCATAACCCTCACTGACATAGCCAAACGTTACAGCGAAATAGAATCAAAACTAGACGCAAAATCAGGCAAGGCTGAAAAGACTAAAGGCAGAACCCAACTTCAAACGTGGTTTGCAAAGAAATTGCATAACCTCAAAGCGTTTCTGCTGGATATTTCTTTATCACACGATGGCTGAGAACTATCCGGCCCTATTTGGAATTTAAAATGACGAAAACTAGATACTTACAAAAATGGCTTATGGCCGGTGCTAGCGAAGACCACCAACACTCCGAACATACCGCACCCTGGTGGAAAGTTGGCTGCCTCACCGGCGTAGATCTCTTCTCTACCCTTTGTTACCAACCGACTATCGCCTTCGCCGCCGCTGGACAACTAGCGCCCCTGGCGACCATTCTACTGGCCCTAGTGATGCTGTTAGCGGCCTTGCCGGTTTACCTCAAAGTAGCAAGCGAAAGCCCACATGGTCAAGGTAGCATCAGCATGTTAGAGAATCGTTTGCCCGGTTGGTCAGCCAAACTCTGCGTACTGCTCTTGCTTGGCTTTGCCGCCTGCGACTACCTAATCACAATAACGTTATCGGCTTCAGATGGTGCTGCTCACTTCGTTGAAAACCACGAAATGCACGGCGCGATATCTGAGCACGCTTATCTAATTGTGGCACTAGTAGCAGCGCTGGCCTACATGACCATAGAGAGGTCACGACAGATGATGGTTATAGCTTGTTTGGCTATCGCTGCCTACGCCGCCTTAGACCACGTTGCCCAAAGTCGTCTGGGTGTAGCTCTAATCATGATTTTGATCTTGGGCGCACTCTTTCTCAAAGGCCTAAGAGAAGTAATTGGTATCGCCGTATTGCTGGTGCTTACCTTCTTGTCTCTCAGCGCCATTGTGGTAGCCCTTGGCCTTCACCAAGTTTATCTCCACCCTGAACTGTTCAATGGTTGGTGGGAACGCTTGCTAGTAGAGCATCACTCTTCTTGGACATCAATGTTGTTTGCCTGTGTCATTGTCTTCCCCCTGCTTGCTCTTGGGCTTTCAGGTTTCGAGACTGGAGTACAGGTAATGCCCCTTGTGAGAGGTGACCAAAACGATAGCCGTGCTCAACCCCTGGGCAGAATTCGCAACGCTAAGAAACTGCTAGCGGCCGCTGCCATTATCATGAGCGTATTTCTAATCTTAAGCAGCATCGCTACGACCCTACTTATCCCAGCCAAAGATATGATGCCTGGTGGTAGTGCCGACGGCCGCGCCTTGAGCGTCTTGGCTCACAACATGCTAGGACACGGCTTTGGTACTGTTTTCGATATCATCACTATCGCCATACTGTGGTTTGCTGGTGCTTCAGCCATGACCGGCCTGATTAACCTAGTAACCCGTTATTTGCCAAGATATGGCATGGTGCCTTCGTGGGCAAGAGCATCTCGACCTGTGATTGTTGTCTTTACAGCAATTGCAGTGGCTGTAACAGTGATGTTCAAGGCTGATGTTATGGCCCAAGGTGGTGCTTACGCTACAGGAGTATTAGTGCTAATCACTTCAGCGTCAATTGCGGCGGCATGGTGCACATGGGGTAAGAACAGATGGCAATGTTTGGCCTTTACTCTAACGGCCTTGCTTTTCCTTTACACCACAGCAGTAAGCATGATCGGTCACCCGGACGGACCAAAGATTGCCGGATTCTTCATCTTCTTGGTATTAGCGACATCGCTCGTATCAAGAATCATGCGGGTTTTGGAACTACGAGTAAAGTCAGTGATTTTAGATGACAATGCCAAGCTGTTCTTAGCAGAAGCAAAAGAAGCCAATCAAAAGGAAATCATTCATCTTGTCACTCATAAATTTGGTAGCACTACCGCCTACACCATAAGAGGCAATGAGATCAGAGACCGCCATCATCTTGGAGACAACGACCAACTGATTTTTCTTGAGGTAACTGTTGAGGATGCTTCAGAGTTTGTCGATGAAATCTTAGAAGTGGAAGGCACTATTCACCACGGCAACCATGGTGATCATCGCATCTTGTGCTGCAAAAGCCCTTCAATAGCTAACGCCATTGCCGCAATTCTGCTGCATGTGCAAAAAGAGTATGACACTCGCACAGCTGTTCACATTGGCTGGTCCGAAGAAGGCCCATTATTTACAGCATTCACCTTTCTCTTCTTTGGCGATGGTGAAACCGGCGTGCTTGTACGCAAGATTATTGAAGCAGCCGAGCCTAACAACAAACATCGGCCACTAGTCTTGATTGGTTAACTGTTAATTTTGCCACCACCGGATGTGGTGGCATTCATTTATTTACTCTATTGCTGGCAAGGAGCCTAGCAGGGGTTTCTTATTGAGGAGATAAACCAATGGACTGCGCACACAAATGCCCAGCAATCCGCCTCGTGATGTTCCCTAAAGATACCAATCCTTGGGGCAGCATCTTCGGTGGCGTTATTCTATCTAACATCGACATCGCTGCCAGCGTTGCCACCCGCTCTATTACGCGGCACAGAGCTGTCACTGTCTGCATGAAAGAAGTAGTTTTCAAACAACCAGTAAAAGTTGGTGACATTCTCACCTTCTGGACCGACGTCATCAAAGTCGGCCGCACTTCAGTTACCATCCGCGTCAAAGTAGAAGCTGAACGGCAAGGCGAAACCATTCCGGTGACCGAAGGTGAAGTAACTTTCGTAGCAGTAGACGATCAAGATCGTCCAATACCGCTCGATTCCCCCATTGGCACACTTGGCACAGAAGGACAAACAATCTTATGATTACAATCACAGAACTACAGAAAATAACAGCAGAAGCTATTTCTTCGGCACAACGTCAATTGGCAGAGAAGAACGAACAGATCTTTCGCGCCGCCATGCAACAATTAAAAACTGATGTTACAGCTGGACGGCAGTTCAGTGTGGCTATGAGCCTTAAAAACGGCGTTGACTATGAAAGCAAAATCAGCAAATCATTGAGCCCAGAACAGCTCACCGGTGTCGCTGCCTTAGTCTATGCAAAATGTTCAGTCTTCAACCCCACTCTTGAATATTGGAGCCGCTATGAAGGCGACCAACGTGACGGCTACACAATTGAAGGCTTCAACATCGTTTTGCACTGGAGCAATGTCGATGATCTCCTGGCCAAGCTCACCGCACTCAACGATGACACCACGGCCAGCGCCATTCGCCAAAGCATTGAGGCTGCTCAGTCTGCAATAACTGACAAAGCGGGCTCTATTTTGACACAGCTAAAAGAGCGAGCCACAGCTCAAGCTCGTTCTGGCAAAAGCTGGGCAATTGTAATGTCGCTCAAAGCCGGTGTCGACTTTGAGGGGCCGAGTCGTGTGCCCATTTCACAAATCACACCAGCTTGGCTGGGCCCTGTGGCGAAAGCTGTCTGGGAGGCCTGTGCAAACTTCAACCCGACTTTTGACTATTGGAGCCGGCAAGAAGGCGATCAGCGCGATTCTTACACGGTTGAAGGCATCAACATCGTCGTTCACTGGTAATCGAATCTGAGGAAGTGGCAATGCCAAATAAACAAACAATCTCAGCTCGCGTCTTTACCATAAGCCCTAACGAAATTAAGGAACTGCAAATCGATTCGGTGCAAGAAATCAGCTCACTACGCGGCAGTGTACCTGTTATCTGGGTTGATTTCGATTCTCCCTTAAGCACGCAGGCACTGGCAGAAATCGGAGAAATTTTCCAACTACATCCACTCTCACTCAAAGATGTGCTCAGTGCCCGCCAACGACCAAAAATCGAGCATTTTCCTGACTACCAATTCATCGTCACCAAGATGGTCTATCTTGAAGAAAGGCTCAAGTCGGAACAGTTGAGCATCTTCTTCGGCGAAAATTTCGTTCTCACCTTTCAAGAAAAAGCCGGTGGTGATTGCTTAGGGGCCTTGCGCGAAAGCCTGCGCCTGGGCGCGGCTTCAATGCGTGCCACCTCTTCTGACTACTTGGCCTACGCCCTGATTGACATGGTGGTGGATGGCTTCTTTCCGGTAATCAAAACCATTGGTGACCGATTGAATGATTTGGAGGACGCAATATTTCACGACTACAACCAGCAGCACGCCCACTATATTCACGCCATCAAACGCGACATTTCAGAACTGAGGAGAACCATCTGGCCAGTGCGTGATGCCTTAGCCTTGCTGCAACGTGAACACATCAATCTGGTGCAAAATGAAACTCGGCATTACCTGCGTGATTGCTACGATCACTCTTTGCGCATCATGGAACTGGTAGAGAGTCATCAAGCTATGTGCTCAGATTTGATGGACTTGCTATTGAGCCGTGAAAACAGCCGCATGAACGAAATATTACGGGTGCTGACTATAATTTCCACCATTTTCATTCCTCCAACTTTCGTTGCTGGAATTTATGGCATGAATTTTCATGGCGACAAGTCACCTCTGAATATGCCCGAACTTGATTGGTATTGGGGTTACCCCTTCGCCCTTTCAATAATGGGCTTGATAATGGGCGGGCTTCTCCTCTGGATGTGGCGCAATGGTTGGTTAACCAAAGTGCCCTCCAAAAAACCGAGCAAAACAACCTACTGGAAATCAAAATGACCGAAACCTACTTACCAACCTTACCAACGGCTCACAAAAGCGTTTTCAATTTCAAAAGTACAGAAGCAGCAAAACTAATGGTGTTCGATGCCTTGCTACAGGCAGTTGCTACAACTGGTGTCACCATAACCGAGTACAACACCTTGACCTTCAACAAAGTCGAAACTGTTCGCTTCGCAGTCAAAGGCAGCGTACAGGCTATCAGAGCCATAAAGGCTCAAATTGAATCGCTAGAGCAAAAGTTACTTGCTCACAGGCCCAGCGAATACTGAACTAACATGCAAGCGCAGGACGCTCTTGCTCACACTAACTCGCTCTGCTCGCTGACAGGAACAGTTCAGGCGCAGAGCGGATATCACGCATAACAAAATGAAATTAATAACTGCAAAAAACTCATTCATCCTGGCAGCTCTGGGAGCAACTACAACTGTAGCTGCTGCCTTAAACTCACAGTTTGACCTGGCCATAATTGGAGTCTTGCTCATAGTGTGGGGAATCGCCGTCAACCTTGCTTGGTGCGGAGAAACACACTTAGCCAAAGTCTTTGCTGCTGTAGCCTCGCTTTGGGTAATGGTTACAGCGCTAGTAGCCAGCAATATAGAAAACCGCGATCTAGCCTTCACCATAGCCATGGTTGGAGCCATGATCGCCGGTGCCATTGTCGCCAGCCAAGTGCAATACAAAACCGGTAGAGAATTCTAATTCAGGCAGCCAACAGACTGCCTCTCTTTTAAACAATTGCACAAAGGATTTTATGAGTACTAATACTCTATTGCTTTACCTGCTCTTTCTTGTTCTCGCTGTAGCAATTAACGGACTTTTTGTCGCCTTTGAATTCGCCTTAGTGTCTATGCGACGGAGTCGAGTACAAGAGTTAATTGACAATGGCGTAGGCTCTGCCAAAATAATCAGTCGCTTGCAACAAGACATGGATGAAACCATATCTGGTGCACAAGTCGGCATAACATTAGCGAGTTTGGTCTTAGGCTGGATTGGTGAACCAGCCATTCACGAGCTTTTAACCAGGGCAGCATCATTACTACCAACAGAAATTGATTTATCTTTCGTACCACAAACTTTCTTCTCGGGGCTTGCTCTAGCACTCTCATTCACCTTCCTATCACTGCTTCATGTGGTGCTTGGTGAACAAGTGCCCAAAGGCATTGCTCTGCGCTTTCCAGAACGTCTACTGCTGCTATTCGCTAGGCCATTCTTGCTCTATCGGCAAATTACAATTCCGCTAATCTGGATCTTTACTCGTTTGGCAAAACTTGTATTGCGAGCTATTGGCGTAAGCAAGACAGCCAACCATGAACCGGTTCACTCGGCTGATGAGCTGTCGATGATTATTGACGGTAGCCTAGAGGCAGGGGAGCTAGATCGCACCATTACCGAAGTTTTGCAGAAGGCATTAGACCTGCAAGATCTGAGCGTCGGCGAGTTAATGCGCCCTCTCGACAAAGTAGACATGGTCGAACAAAACACCTCATTCAAAACAGTGCTAGAACTAGCCAACGACTCTAAACACAGTCGGCTGCCAATCTATGCAGGCGAGAGAATAAAAGTAATTGGCTTGCTTTCAACCAAAGACCTGTTTGATGTAATTGAAACCAAAATCAACAGCTTGCCTTTAGAAGCCAAGTTAGGCAGCCTAGCCCAAGACTTTAAGCTTGCCGATCATCAACGCCCAATCTTGCGAGTTACGGCCGGAATGAGAGCAAGCAGCCTCTTACACTGGTTCTTAATTCGCCGTATGCCTATGGCTCTAGTGATGGATGACCCCGAAACTAAAGTATCGGTCGGCATCATCACTTTAGAAGACCTGCTCGAGCGCTTAGTCGGCGAAATCAACGACGAATACGACAACTAAACCCATAAACTTATAGGAGGTACCAAATGGTATCACAAGAACTTGCGGGGCTTCTAGCTATGCTCCGAAAATCACACCCTTGGCACGGAGTATCACCACACCTAGTGGATACCCGCATGATCGAGGCCTTTATAGAAATGGTTCCATCTGACAGAGTGAAGCTGGAGCTAGATAAGGCCACAGGTCACCTACGCGTAGATCGACCGCTGCTCTATTCATCAAGCTGTCCCACTCTATACGGCTTCATTCCTCAAACCTATTGTGGTGCTCTTGTGGCAAAGCGGTGTTGTCAGCGCACCAAGCGCCGAGGCATTATCGGTGACGGCGACCCGCTCGACATCTGCGTAATTACCGATTCGGTCTTTAGTCATGGTGACTTGTTTGTCACCGCTCGCCCAATTGGTGGTCTGCGCATGATCGACAACAAACAAGCAGATGACAAAATCATTGCTGTGCTCAAAGACGACTTAACTTTTGGCAAGATAGAAGACATTAGTCAATTGCCAGCGGCCGTGGTCACTAGGCTCAAGCATTACTTCCTGAGCTACAAACAAAGCTTTGCCAATGAAAGTAAGCCTAAAAAGCCAGTAGTGGCAATTCCCGAAGTCTACGGTGCAGAAGAAGCCTATGAAGTAATCAGGTTAAGCCTAGAAGACTACAAAAACCTCTACGGCACCCTTGGGCAACGCGTGGAACGGCTGCAAGAAATACTCACAGCAATCCCATAAATCGAAATTTACTAAAGGTACGAATATGGAAAAACTATTCACCAGTTTACTCAGGCGCAAAACGCTTGACTCTATCAAAACCCAAGGCGAAGCTGAACATGCCGAAGGTCACCGCCTCAATCGTGTTTTAACAGCAAGAGACATTCTTAGCGCCGGTGTAGCGGCTATTATCGGCACCGGCATTTTTGTCTTAATCGGTGCCGCTGCACATGCTAATGCCGGTCCCGGTATCATCATCTCCTTCGTCCTCGCCAGCCTGGCTTGTGGCTTTGTCAGCTTTGCCTATGCGGAGTTCGCCTCAATGATTCCAGTGGCTGGAAGTGCATACACCTATGCCTACGCTACACTTGGTGAAATTTTCGCCTGGATCATCGGCTGGGATTTATTGCTCGAATATGCGGTCGGAGCTAGCACCGTTGCTTCAGGTTGGAGCGACTACTTTCAGAGCCTACTGCGAGGCTTTGACGTAACCCTGCCGCACTCAATTGCAACAGCCTCTGTCGATAGCATCAATGGCATAACCAGCATCAACTTGCCTGCTATTTTGATTATCCTCTGTCTAAACTATTGGCTAATTAAAGGGGTTAAGCACACTGCCCGTATGACTTCAATCTTCGTTGTGGTCAAACTTGCCATCGTCGCCTTCTTCATCGCTGTTGGCGTCTTTCATATCGACACCGCCAACTACTCACCATTTTTGCCTTTTGGCTGGTCTGGTGTTCTTACTGGGGCCGGTGTGGTTTTCTTTGCCTTTATCGGCTTTGACGCCGTGACAACAATGGCAGAGGAGTGCAAAGATCCGCAAAAAGATGTGCCCAAAGGTGTAATTGGCTCATTGGTCGTATGCACCATTCTCTATCTGCTGGTGGCAGCAATTATGACTGGAGCCATGTCATACACTGCGCTTGGTGGTGAGGGCGAAGGAGCACCGATGGTCAAAGTACTTGACCATATCGGCTTCGCCTGGGCCAGCCCACTGATTTCTGTCGGTATCGTTGCTGGTCTGACATCAGTATTGATAGTCACTCTCTTTGCCCAATCACGCATCATCATGAGAATGAGTAAAGATGGCCTGGTGACGCCGATTTTCAGCAAACTCTCAGAGAAATTCCAAACTCCCACGTGGTCAATTGTGGTATGCGGTATTTTCGTAGCAGTAACAGCAGGTTTGCTGCCCATTGATGAGCTTTCCCAACTAACAAGCATCGGCACATTATTTGCTTTCATCATTGTCTGTATCGGAGTAATGGTGCTGCGCCACAAAGAACCTGATCACCCTCGCGGCTTCCGCTGCCCTGGTTACCCCTATGTGCCAATCATGGGCGCACTAATGAGCTTTATGCTGATGTGCACCATGCCCAGTACCACATGGATACGCTTTGTCGCATGGATGGTACTCGGGCTGATTGTCTACTTCGTTTACTCGAAAAGTCACAGTCGCCTAGGCAAATCTTAATTTCAAAATCTTGAAAAAACTGGAGTAGTAAATGACAAACAAGCAAACTAACGCGCGAACCAAGAAGGTTTCTAGCAATCAGCGTCACATAGTGGCCATTGGTGGCGCGCTAAGCAAAGTACCTTCGGGCTGTGGCCAGAAGCAAATACTTGAGTATTTATTCAACCTGCAACCGAACAGAAAAACCCAACGTATTCTTGTTATCAACACAGCCACTGGCGATGCCAAAAGCTCAGAAGACTACTTCTACAATAGCTGGAACATGTTGAACAAACCCTGTAGTCTTACCTTTCTTAACCTCTTTGCTAGAACCCCACCCGATCTAAAAGCTCTGCTGCTCAGCCAAGACATCATCTTTGTTGGTGGCGGCAATACCAAAAGTATGCTGGCTGTCTGGCGCGAATATGGCATCGACAAGCTTCTACACCAAGCCTGGAAACTAGGTATTGTGCTGGCAGGCTCAAGCGCTGGCGGTATCTGTTGGTTTGATAGTTGCCTTACCGACTCATACGCTGAAACTTATACTAGCCTCAAATGTCTTGGTATTCTCAAAGGTAGCTGCTGCCCTCACTATGACGGCGAAATTGGACGGCGAGAAACTTACCAAGCCATGGTTGAGTCGCAAGAACTTGCCAATGGCTACGCCATTGACGAAGCAACTGCAATACACTTCGTTGGTAAAAAAATACACAAGGTGATTTCAGTCAGCACCAATGAATATGCAGCTGCCTACTTGGTCAGCAAGCAATATGAAGGCGTCAAAGAAATCATTCTTCCGGCTGAAAGACTAAACGAGAGTCTCTAGTCGACAAATCAAACAAAATGTTCCATTCAGAGCACTCGCTAGAGACTGTCTTAGTTTCTGTTAGTGCTCTGTTTCAACAACTTTAAATCTTAAACCTTGGACAAAGAACATGAAACATCAAATCAAATTTTCAGTAGCACCAAACAATTCAGAAATTGCTGGTGAATGGCGCCGCGGACTCTCATCTACTAGTGGTATTGCCATCAAGCCCGTTTTCTCCACCAAGCTAGAACACCTAAGTAAAGACCTATTGGCTCGGGCAACGCTAGAAAATTTCAAAGGAGCGGTTGGGCAAACAATTCTCAGCGCAACAACACGCGGCGGCGGCAAACTACAAAGTCAGCTCGTTTTTGGTCTAGGGGAAAGCGAAAAATTCGACATTAAAGTCTGGCGCGAAGCGCTAATAGGAGCTTTCAAGAAAGCCGCTACGCTTAGATCAGAAACAGTCTTTCTGATCATTACCAATGATCTTTTCAGAGCCTTACAGGTTGACACATTAGGCAATCTGCACGATCTGACAGAAATTGGACAGGTAACAGCCACAACTATTGAGATGGTTCTCTACCAGCCCAATAGCTATAAAACAAAAGCAGGTGGTCTGAAAGACAAAACACGCATAAACAGCGTGTGCGTCTTTGCCGAAGATCTCACAGACGACGACAACGCCGAACTCTGGTCTGGCATTCAAGCCGGTGCCATTCTAGGCACGTCAGTCAATCTCGCCCGCGACACCGCCAACGAACCAGCAAACATCTGTACACCAACATTCTTAGAACGCCTAGCCTACACAGTGGCAAAAGAATCTAATTACGCCATCAGGGTTGAGGTCTTTTATCGCGACCAATGCGAAGCACTCGGTATGAACTGCTTTATGGCTGTAGCTCAGGGTACGAATGAAGCACCAAAGTTCATTGTACTCGACTATCATCCCAAGGGCTTACCAGCCGACGCCCCAATACTTGGTCTGGTCGGCAAAGGAATCACCTTAGACACTGGTGGGGTAAACCTCAAAGACGCCGGTGGCATGCGCGACATGAAATACGACATGTGCGGCGCCGCCGATGTTATCGCCTCTATGCGCGCCATTGCCTTACTGGAGCTGCCAGTGCATGTAATGGGTTTTTGTCCAGCAACCGAGAACAAAACTGGTCCCGATGCCTTTATGCCTGGTGATATTTTCACAGCACTATGTGGAAAAACGGTCGAAATTGACAACACTGATGCAGAAGGCCGCCTCATTCTTATCGATGCCATTGCCTACGCTATTAAAGTCGCTGGTGTCAGTAAAATTGTCGACTTCGCCACTCTTACGGGCGCAGTAATAGTGGCCCTTGGTGACGTTTTTGCTGGCGTAGTAAGCAACAATAAAGAGTGGTGCAATACCTTTATGACTGCCGCTGATACGGCTGGTGAGTCAATGTGGCAATTGCCTACCCATCCAGATTTCAAGAAACAAAATGAAAGCAAAATAGCCGATCTAAAGAACACAGGTGGAAAGGGCGGTGGCTCAATTACGGCTGGTATGTTCGTCATGGAAGCGGCAGGAGATGTACCAATTGTTCACTGCGATATCGCTGGTGTGGCCAACCGTGGTCGCGCTACAGGAGCCGACCCCGAAGGTGCGACCGGTTTTGGTGTACTCACAACAGTTGAGCTGGCCAAACTATTTGGCGCAAGCGCTTAATGGCAATTTTGCTTGCCAGTCCAATCTAACGTCTGGAGAAAACTTATGATCAAGAAGATCTTAAATAGCAAGAAAGCCCTAACTGTGCTCGGAGCCAGCCTGCTCCTTGCTGGCGTTGGGGCCGCAGTATATATAGGAATTATTGACTCGCCAACCACCGATGAGCATGTGCCATTGGCATTGTTCTTCGCCTGGACCGGCTTATTGGCCTTGGTAATGGCCTGGAGTTTCAATCTTGAGCGCATTCATATTTGTTTTGGAGCCATGGTATTGACGATATTTTCGTCCGTATTCGGCATTGCGCTTGTGACAGTAGCAAACGAACTGGCTTGGCCCCTGATTGGCGCCTGGTCTCTCTGCGTCAGCGGCGGCTCTCTTCTGGGCTCGCTACTGCTTAAACCAAGAATCTAGCATTTCAACACTTTTGTTCGGAGATTATTATGAAACAGTATTTCAACAGCAGTGCCTTCAGTACTCACACTAGCTTTGCTATCAATGCTGAGCGCATCAGTGTGATTGAATCGCTCTACCCAGGCTGTATAGAAGTGCACCTAAGCAATTTCAACTACAACGACAAAAGCACTACCGCTGGTGGTGCTGGCCTAGCAATTGTCGGCACAATCGAGTCTATTTCTGACCGAGCCAGGCTCTACGGCAGACTAGCTTTACTCTCAGGCTTCCTCGAAGTGTTTGAGGTGGCTAGTCACTATGACGACGTAGTTGTCTTGCGCCCCAGTGGCTTAGGATTAGGTATCGACTGGAAGCTCTTTCAAGAGTTCAACCAACAGAAAAGTTCGAAGCGACGGTTGCAGAAAACCAGGCAGCTCCTTGCCCAGAAGCACTTGCACAAAGCTCGTCAGCGCATACAAAAACTGACTGGCACCCTGCCCGGGCAGATACTTTCTGACAATGGTCCTTTCTTTCTGCGTGAGCGCACCAAACTCTGGACGTCTGAAACTGCCATTGTCGCTCACACAGTTGAACAGGCCAAACTTGCTGCCCACAGCCGCATCAATGAGCTAACGCTCGAAGGCTGGAGCTGCGGGGAAGAGTCTTGTCTTCGAGGCACTATGCAAAAGGCCACGGCCAATACCGTTGTCTGGCTCTGCCAGGAACATGGACCCGATAGACGGCTAAGCATCCGCTGCGGTACACCGCAAATACCGCAAGAAGAAGACTTTCCACAAAACTCATTCAAAGTCAGCGGCACAATTTAACTTAAACTAGAGGAAGCACTGATGTCTATTGATATAGACCAACTGGATTGCACATCTTTGGATGGTCTCTGGCAGAGAGAAGACAAAGCGGTGTCCAAAACGAAACTGGCTAGCCTGATGCAACAATATCCAGTTCTGAAAGAAGCGGCACAGGCATCTTTTGATGCAGTTTCAACACAGTATCCCGAAATCACCAGATACTGGATTGATCTCTCTATTGACCCAGATGCTGATGACAGCGTTGCTCGCTGCACTATCTTTTTCACAGTACCGGGCGTAGCTGAAATGTCTGTCGATGAAATGATCGACTGGAACCAACAGTTTATTGACTGGTGGGTGGCACAAAGCACCTTTGACCAGTATGTCAATGCACCTTATTGGCAAGGGATTTTTCCTTCGCTAAGAGGCAATTGCAAGAAGTAGAAATTAGATTCTTGACTTGCCACCACTCAAGGTGACTGCATCGCTTCAACTTTTACCGGCTTTCAGCACCATAGTGGTGCTGAAGGCCAATTTATTCACCCTTTTGAGGAAATACAAATGACACCAACAATCTCTTTACTCGTAAGCATTGTCGCCGTGGCTATCGCCTTCGGCTTTGCCTATCTCTGGTATGCCACTAGTCCTCGCAAAGGTTCAGGCTGGGCGCTGTTTGCTGCTGGCCTAATCGCCCTGGGTATGACTCCTCCCGTCGATCCGATCGTAGGAGTGATCACTTACGCTGCCTTGGCTATTGGCTTCAGTGGCGGATGGTACTTGACGCGACCAATGAAATACAGCGGTTGGTTGCTTGCCGTCGGCATCATAGCCGGAATCGAAATAGTCGAACTACTCGGCACATACCCGATTCAACAGTGACATCACATAACTGATTTATATTGAGGAAAACTTATGAAGACTACAAAAACTAAACTTCCACCGAAGCCTGCATCATTGCTCTGTAGAGTCATTGTACTGGGGTGTATTGGCACTCTGGCTCTATATGGAGTAATCATGATCGCTGCCATTGTATTTGTGGCAGCTACCATAATCAGAGCGCTTGGTCTAACTAGCATATTGCCCACCATTCGAGCTAAGACTTTGGCACAAGAATGCATCGCTACTGGGGACACATTGGTCAAAGACTGGATAGCTGGCTGGACTGCAAACTGGTGGACAGCTGTGGCAGTAACTGACTCTTTAACTCAATAAAAACCTTAGGAAACAAACAATGAAAATTTCATTTTCAAAATCTGCATTCTCAACAAAAAGTTTGCTTGTTTCAATAAGCGTATATGCAGTAGCAATGGCTCTCTTATATGCCATTCCTACAGCAGCCACACTCGACATCACAATTCAAGGATCGGCATGGTTCTTGCTTCTTGCCATAGCTGTTGTCACCATAGTCACTGGCGAATTCGTGATCAGCTTCTTGACTGGCCTTCTTTCAATAGGCGAGAACAGTGTCTTTACCAAAATTACTGTTGACCAATATTTACGAGGTCGCCTTGAGGCGAAGAACGCGAAAACGGCCAAAGCTGAAGCGATAGAAGCTACAACCAGATTACCTATCATTTGTGCAGCTACTGCCTTCTGGACAGAGGCTCTCTGCCGCGACTTCAACTCGCCTCTTAATTCAAGTCAGGTTGACGCTTTTACTGAAAGCCTCAAAAAAGCAATCGCCAGCGAGTTTATGCCACATTCGCTGATACCTAACTTTGGCATGTCTTTATCAGTTCCTCATGGTTTTGTAAGACGCCTCGGTGCTGATGATATTTTCAAACCAGCTCAAGAAGCTTTGGCTGATCAATTGTCTCAGCTCATTCGTCTAGACTTCTATCTACCGCTGGTGCAAATGCGCATCTATGAAGGCCAGATCAAAATTCGCCCAGCCAACACAGTGGGGCGATTTGACGAATGGCAGGTGATTTATGATGCTGATACACCACTTGAGAAAGTAGCAGAAATTGGTCGAAGCTATCGCCCCCAAGCACCCTGGTCGCACGAACAACTGGCTGGCGCAAGCAAATAAATCAGTCTTTAGACATCCAAAAACCCAGGAACAGAATATGTCTACTCACTTAGAACCAAGCGCCATTGTTTTACTCGTTTTTGTTGCAGTTATAGCACTAGCACTAGCCTGGCGCGCTATCAAGAATGGAAAAGTCGGCCCGCAATATGGCCTTTCACTCAAACCAGCTAAACCAGTGGCTGTTGATACCGATGCGGATATGGAGCCAAAGCGCATAGCGGTGGTGCTCTCTCTTTCCGAAGACCAACTTTACGGTCTACTCAATGCTCTGATCGACGTAGTCGGCCAAAATGAAGAGCACCTCTTAGAACCAGTGCTCAACGCAGTCGGCGATGTTGTCTACGCTCACGAAGAGACACTTGAAATTTTCCCTTAACCCCTCAACATGGAGCTAACCATGAACAAATTTACCCGCCTAAGTGCCTCTCTGGCGCTGGGCTTATGCTTTTTTGCTGGAGCAGCCAATGCTACAGCCACTTGCACAGCACAACCGCCACCAGCTCCTGCTGCCCCTAGCTTTTCTGGAGCAGCGCCCTCTGAAGGCTACCAGATTATGTATCACAGCATGTGGGAGTTCATTCGCGATCAATATTACGACCCTAGTCGTCTCAAAGATTGGCAAACACTTGAGCATGCCTACGATGACAAACTAGCAACCATAGATGACATTCAATTGGCACTGAAGTTCTTAGCTGAAGCCACCGGTGATAAGTGGACAAACTACATTACAGCCAAAGAAATGCGCGATCAAGCTGCCATTCAAAAACAAGGGCTGGTCATCGGTGGGCTGATGCTTTATCGCCGTGGTGCCCACTATCAGTTAGATGTCATCCACTATGGCAGCGCCGCTTATGGCACAGCCCTGCGCGAACGTGACTCTGTAATTTGCCTGAACAAAGTTGCGATTGATGCGCTTAGCCGCGAGCAAGTTGATATTTTACTACGCGGACACAGCGGTGACACACTACTTGTCACGGCTCTATCGGCTGTAGATGGCAGCCAGTACGAAGTGTCACTCACCCTTGCTCCAGTTCCTACCCCAGTAGTGGAAGGTCGGCTGTTGCCTGGCAATATCATCTACATGCGCATGCCATCCTTTGCCGGCGAAGTCTTTATCTCTCAGTTCGTCGACAAATTCGTCGAGCTATCCACTCAGGCTGGTGGTGAGGTGAAAGGCATGGTGCTCGACTTGAGAAACAATCTTGGGGGAGAATTACCAGCAGCCACAAAATTCTCATCACTGTTTCTTGATGAAAGCCAGATAGTTACACAATCGTTAGTGCGAGGCAAGCCTGTCAATCAAATTATGGGCGAAAAGGCCGATCAAATCGTAGCCAAAGGAAAAGCAATCGACGCTGACACAGTGAAGGTTTTGCGCAAACTACCGCTGGTTATTCTGGCCAATGGCTCGTCAGCCAGTGCCGCTGAAATTACACTTGGGGCATTAAAAGACAACCATCGCGGTATCGTCATCGGTGTCACAAGTTTTGGCAAAGGCGTTGGCTATAAATCACGACCTGGTCCAATTGGTGGACTGATGAGCTTGACTGCGCTCAAGTACCTGACACCAGCAGGTAACGATGTTCACGAGCATGGCATAGACCCAGATGTCTCGGTGCTTATGCCGCACGATCAAACCACTGACATTCAGCTTGATGCCGCCATTGCTCGGTTGAATCAAGAGCTGGGTCACACTCATAACAAAGCATTAGGGGGTTAACAGGAATAGTCACAGCAACAGCTAGACACTAAGCACTTACTAGTGCAGAACGTTGGCCAAGGCCTACGTGTAGTAATTTTTATCAACAACTTTATGTGCGCCTAGCAATAGGCGCCGATCACGGGAACTAACATGTTATGGGTATTATTTACAGCGTTTTTAGCCCTCGTTGGTGGGCTGGCAGGGTGGACCTTAGGTGGTCAGCCATCTGCCGCCGCCTTCACCATAGTCGGTGCCTTCGTCGCTGTTGGCATTAGAGATGTAACACACCACAAGCACGCCATTGCTAGTGTCACTATTCTAGCCGCTACTCTCGGTTGCTACTTTGGTGGCTTAGAGATAGGTCTAGTCTCGGGCCTATTGGCGCTACCTTTGCTAATCGCAGCAGTTGAATTTGGGCAAAAACAAAGCCCTTTTTTACCGCTCGCCTTAGCTCCTACTTTTCTTACCTGGTGGCTGGGTTGGCACTTTACCAGCCCCATGGCTGGTCTGGTCTACGCACTTCTGACCTTCCTTTCGCTGGTAGCTGTGCACGATTCATTCATTCAGCATACCCACGCCATACCGCATAACTATCCCTTGATTGGTTGGTTGCGCTATGGCTTTGAATTAATTGGCGATGAACTTCGTCAATATTGGTTTATGTCTGACAGCGAAGAAAAGCCCTACAACCGCATCACCAGGCGTTATGTTTACCGCATGGCCAAGAAGCTTAACAACAGCATCGGCTTTGGTACACAACGCGATTATCGCGGTGTTGGCCAAATTCATATGCTGCCGTCTAGCTTTCCGGTTTCTGAGAGCGAACGGGGAGACACATTGCCACCGTTGATCATTGGTCCAAAAAGGCGGATTCCCTATAGCTGCGCTTGGCCCATAAACATCAGCGGCATGAGCTTCGGTGCACTATCAGAAGAAGCTGTAATGGCCCTTTCTAGCGGTGCTAATATGGCCAACATTCACATAGTCACTGGTGAAGGTGGCCTGACTCCTTTCCACACCCATGGAGTGAAAATCACTCCACCAACACTCGAGCTGCTGCGTTATCGACTGAGAAAAATCGGCTCATTTCTCAGTTTTGGCAAAATAAAAACTGGCAGCGCACCGGCTGTTAAATATGTCGGCGGTGGTCGCATCATCATACAACTAGGCTCGGCCAAGTTTGGCTTTCGCAAGTCAACCACCAGAGCAATAGCAGAGAAACTGATGCGCAGTTTCTACACTTTGGCTGGTCACGCTCCTGATGAGCCTTTTACGATGTTGGATCTGGAGAAACTGAAGAAAGTGGCCGCCAGTGATCAAATTGTCGCCATTGAACTGAAACTGGCGCAAGGTGCTAAACCTGGTCAAGGCGGAAAATTACCAAAAGAGAAAATCACAGCTGAAATAGCTAAATGGCGTGGCATTCCCATGGGAGAAGACTGCTATTCACCCAATACCTGGGATGAATTTCACGATTGGCCATCATGCTGCAGTTTCGCTAACTTCTTACAGGAGGAAATTGGAAAACCAGTGGGAATCAAAATCGTAGTCGGTCAAGAAGACTCGATTAAGCAGCTGGCTGAACACATAAAGAGAACCGGAGAAGGACCAGATTTCATCACCATTGATGGTGGCGAAGGTGGAACTGGTGCAGCACCACTGGCGCTAGCCGATCACATGGGCCTGCCCATATTGCACGCCATACCAATGGTAGACAATATATTGCGCCAATATGACTTACGCGATGACATAACTATAATCGCCTCCGGTCAAATAGCCACAAGTGCCGATGTTGTCATCGCCATAGCAATGGGAGCAGACATGGTCAATATTGGCCGTGGCAACTTGCTTGCTGAAGGCTGCATCATGGCTATGCGCTGCCACACAAACCAGTGCCCAGCCGGCATCACAACACAAGATCCACGTCGGCGTCGCGGTCTTGACCCAAGAGACAAATATGTCAAAGTAGGCAACTACAACAAAGGACTACAGCATGAATTGATCATGATTCTCAATTCGCTCGGCAAACGCACCCCATGGGAGCTAACTCGCGCGGATCTTACTGTGATCACAGCCCCCATGGAAGAAAAATCTATGGCTAAAATTCATCCTTACCCTGATGGCTCAAACGGCCTGCGCAACCCAACCTTGGGTGAAGCTACAACTAAAGCCACTGCGGTGAAACCTAAACCAATCAGAATCAAGGTCGTAGCGATCAATTAAGCGTCAAGCCTGGTTGTTGTGCATCTGTTCGAAATTAGTTCTAAGTTTGTTCGAATTACGCAACTATTGTGCACCATTCATTCAACCATCCGCCTCGGATGTCGTAAATGAGCTGGTGCACAAGTTTTTGCTAATTTAGAAAGAAGCGATGCTCTTACAAGTAGTCACTCGATTGATTGAATCTCACCACTCGGCCACTGTAGCGCAGACATTTTTTTCAGCCCACGTTAGTAGACCGGTCAACTTTTAAAAGTATCACCGACTCTGCCTGACCATACGTGTATTCTCCTCAGCCATGGGAGAAGCCCCATTGTTAACCGGGGCAATAGATCATAAATTGCTTATGTAGATAAATCTGAACAGGTTTTTAATGCCTCAAGCATTCCAAGGCAGCGACAAGCAGAATACCCACACTGCATCAGAACAGAACCCGGCGATTGAGGCATTGCGTCTTGAGTTGCAGATGCATAGAGAACAAGCTGCCCAAACCGGTTTGATTGGCAAAGCTCTTACATCAGCCACTGAATTTTGGCACGGCAGCCATGCGAGCGGCGAGAAAGTAGAGCAGCTAGCCGAAAACATTGCCCAGCAGACAAAGTCTGGCAATATCCAAGGCGCTCAAGAATTGGCCAGAGATGCAAAAGCCGTCATCGAAGCAGACAAAAAAGCATTAGATAGTGCCGCTCAAATTAGCCAATACGGCTCAGGCCTAGTGCAATCAATTGGCCTCTTCTTGCCTGGCAAAGTTGGTTATGCCGTAGCCGCTGGAACAGCCGCACTAGACGCTTACAAACCAGGTTCCAATAGTTCGTTCAACGAACAAGTGGCCGATATGGGCTTGGCCATGACCAAAGCTGTCGGTCTCAAAGCCTCATTTGGTTATGCCGCTAAGCACAATTGGGGTGTGGCCAGCACTGCTGTTGGTCTGGGAGTTCTTTCACGTGTTTCAGAAACTGCCCTAACCAGAAGCACATACTTAGATAACAGCGGCAATTACAGCGCTCTTTTAGGAGCTGAGCGCACCCTGGCAGCTTCAACCAATACCAGCGCACTCGCCAGTGAAGTAGCTTCACTATTAATAGCCAGAGGCGCTCTGGGCAAATTGAAACTCTCAGGTGGCGCTCCAGAGAACAAGATGTTTGCCCTAGTGGCCACCGGCGGTATTTTTGGTGCATCAAAAGGAAGCACCGATGAAATTATCCGCCAGAGCAAAGCCGGCGTATTTGAACCAGGCCAGTTCGCCACTCATGTTCTAGCCAGTGCCTCGACCAATATGGTCGGTGCAGCAATCGGCGGCAGATACGCCAGACTTGGTCAAGCAAAAGAAGCTCAGGCCATTGACCCGCAGAGTAATAAAATTGCCGACGCCACTCGGGAACTGCCAAAACAACTAGAAAGACAAAATTACGCAATACAAAGAAACTTCTCTGGCTCGACAGCCCGCGAATATCAAATAGTCGGCAGCACACTACCAATTGCTGAAATGATGACTAATTCTGGCCAGGCAGCTGCTCTGACCAGAGTGCGCGAAGTCAGAGCAGACGGCCAATTAGGACCAATACAAAGGCTTCTGGTGCAACACACAGACAATACCACCGCCATCAGTACCGCCCTTGCCGCTAAAGCTGATCTCATTGCAACATGCAATCCCAAAGCCTTGCCTTTAGAGTTGCAAGGAAAACATATTATTCCATCGGCTCAAAGCCTCTGGCTCACTCAAGAGACCGGTGGCCGTCTGCGCTTTTCCGATTTCCTTCCCACTGGCCTCAAGCCCGAACAATTGGCACCAGTTAAACTCGGACAAAAAACTGTAAGTGAACTATTACTTGGACCGGAAACACCAAAACACTTTGAAGATACTCACGACAAAGTAGCCATGGCTAAAGCGATGAGACATTTCAAAACACCTGCCAAATACTTCAATGGTGGCGCCGATAGTATCGCTTTTGAACTGCCAGACAGAAGTATTCTCAAGATCACCGACAGAGGATGGGACCCATCCTGGGGCTCCAGAGAAATCTGGACAAAAGATGGCATGAGACAAATAGACGCACCGATTTTGCAAAAACCACAAACCATAGATCTGCCAGAAGCACCAGTTACATATTTCATTCAAAAGCGGCTGCTTTCGCCAGTTGCAGCAAAGGACGTAAAATTGTTCGATGCCCTAATTGAACAAGATGCTAAATTTAAATTCTGGGATAACGACTTCAAAGCTCATGGTAGAAATCAGCTTGGCTATGACGAAAGAACCAGACAGCTCTTCTTGATTGACTACGATGCTGTGCGCTTGCCGCACCTGGTGCCAGAACAAGCACGCGGTGGTGGTACCTCTTGGTTCCCTAGGCGTTATGATGTTTCACCGTTCTGAGTAGTTAAGAACTTGATTCAGTAAACCAACGCAAGAGCCGACAGTGACCTCCACCAGGCGCTATTGGTGCTTAGACGATGAGCCCGATATCCCTGAAACAACGCATGACATTGAGAGCTTGGGTCTGAACTGGCGCCGGTACAGCCTTTCCAAAAGGCGATAGGCCAGCGTAACCATCTTTAATTCCATATCTGCGATTTTCCGCCTATCGGTGTTTTCGGGACTAGCTCCTACAGCCACACATTGGACACCAATCGCTTATAACATAGGTGCAGGTAGCAAACGAAGGTAAATGCAATGCTTGGCATAGATCCACTCCTTCTCTTCGATATAGCCCTTTGCGTATTGGCTGCACTCTGCTTAAACAATGTGCGAGTCTAAAAGCCACAACTTCGACACAACAAAATCTTACGATTGCTTCATTCAATCGTAGTTACCCCCATCAAGCGATTAAGCGAATGCCTATCAGTGAGAACCACCTTCGCAGCGAAAACCACAAAGCTTATGCTGGCACCAGCGACGCCCTAAGTGAATTTGCTGCGGGTTTTGGCTCACGCATAAAAGCACCTCTAGTGGGCGTCAAACAAATAACTGAAGTCTTAACCCCACTGCCATCATTCATTGCTACCGCGAACGCTGGAGACATAGAGCAGCCCTTTGGCAAGAACAATCAACCAGTGAAAGTTGCGCTTGTCACCTCACAACCGGCTGCAGATAAAGGCGGCACAGCCCGCCTAGCTGGCGAAATGGCAGGGGGTGCTACTGTATTCATTGCCGCCACCGCCTTGTTGCATCGCCTGCCTGGGAAAACCCTAGAAACAGCCTTAGCACCGATTGTAGCTGGTGGCCTCATTGGCTTGCTCGAGCCAGTTATGCCAGGCCAAGCCGCCACTGTTCGACTAACACGGGCAGCAGAGGGTGCCTTCAGTATTGCCGCCATCGAACATGGCCCTAAGATTCTCACTAAATTGTCTCTTCTTAAATCAGAACAGGCCATCGCCGGTGCCTTTCTCTCAGGTGCAGTGGTTGGCGCTGCCAGCGAACAAGCCTCGAGCCTGATTCAAACCGGTGAATTTTCGAGCATCGAGCGCACTAGTGCAGCAGCCTTTGGCTTTGGTTTAACCAATGGTGCCTTTCGCGGCGCCAACCTAGCACTGGGCAAAGGAGCCGAAAAACTTAGCGCCTACTCAATGGCATCAGATCAAACGAGCATGAAAAGTATAGCCACTGTCAATCAAAATCTAAACCTGAAAGACCAGCCCTGGCACCTTGTTTTAGGCAGCGGTGGTTCCCATGCCTTTCTCACCGGCAGTGGCGTAGTAGTAGCCTGCAAAGAAGCAGGTATCAAACTAGGAACAATCGGTGGGGTGAGCGGCGGAACAATGCCAGCTTCGTTTGCAGCAGCCGATTTGTCATCAGCCCAAATACTGAAAATAGCCAAAGAGATTGATGGCACCGCCCTCATAAACAAGAAACCGTTCTTTAAACCGACTACGACTGAACCAATCAATGCTCAAGCCGGAATGCGACAGACAATAGTGGGAGTGCAAGAAGCCAGAGGTGGTATGTACGGCACCCAAAATATGGCAACAGAAGCCAATAAACACGTCCCTGAATGGCCTGAGCGCTTCTGGACGATGGCAGTGGCCGAGAAAAATCAAATATTTATGAGCAAGAAAGGCATTGTTGAATACCCAGACAACATGATGCAGCACATTGTCTCAAACAAGCCAATCAGCGTCGGTGATGCAGTGCGCGCCAGCTCGGCTATTCCTGGGCTCTTTGAAGGACTTATAGTTAATGGCAGAACTCTGTTCGATGGTGCACTAGGAAGGTTCGGTAAATGTCCAACAGATCTAGTGGCGAGACATCTCAACATCCCCAAAGACAGAATCATCGCCAGTCTTCCAGCAGGTGCGATGACCCCAGCTGAAAAAGCACAATTCTACGTAGCTCAATTCTTTAGCGGCAATTTTCACCGTCACAACCCAAAAATTGTTCAAGAAGCTGGCATTGTTATTCGACCACAGGTCAACAGCTTCAACTCTCTCAACTTTGACCTAAATCCTTCCCAAAAGGAAGAAGCGCTTCTCGCAGGCTACCGCTCAGCTATCGAAGAGTTTGGCCGCAACAAATTAATCAGTGCAGCAAAACTAACTGAGCTAAGAGCAGCAGGACAGTCACTGCAAACCTTAGAGCAGAGAGTGACACCAACAAATCAATTTCCAATTTTGTATACCGGCACAAATTGGTCACAGCACTAGCATACGACAATTTTGTCAATGGCGACCCGCTCACCGTCTCCAAAACAATGATCAACGCACCAGATAAAAATACAGAGAGCCAACCCAAAATAGGTACAAAAGTGAAATCTGACTCGATTGACTCACATCTGCAGCAGATGAAAGAAGCAGCTGACAAAAAAGAATATGAGACAGTCGAGTCTCAGTATCAACTCGCCCTCGCAAAGGCCACAGTGCTGGTTGGCGGTGAGGCCCCCCTTCTCTTATTGTTGTTTTGCATGGCTCGATACTATGAGGCCCAATCAAAATTGCAACACGCAGAACACTTCAATAGACGCGCTAGAAAGATGATCATCCAGGCGAACAAGCAGGCTAGCCTTAGAGAGTCTGGCCAAAATACCGACTGACACAGAAACGAAAATACCGACGGACACTTATTCCCTGGGCATTACAGTGATACATTCAACGGCTTTGGCGCAGCTCTCGTCAGCACTCCATATTCGCTTCAGGTGTTTCAGTTCCATCATTCGCAACGGCAGATAAACAATCAATGTCAAAGCCCAGGCCTGAAGAGCAGGTATGCCAATATTCAACCACTTAGTACCAGGTACGACACCAGATGTAGCAATACCAAAAGCGGCTCCAATCGTCCAGGCAATTAAGGCAGACTTGCCGACAGGAAAAATGCCGGTGGCACTGTTCGCGCCCTTTACCACGCTACTCTGAAAGATAAAACACTCTGCCATAATCAGAACCGAAGCAGTGGGAAGTATGGTGCAATTCAATCCACACATTGACTCAAGAGCACTGGTCGCTCCTGAAATTGAGAGAAACACCGAAAGCACCCCGGCTAAAACAGCCAGAGAAATAACCACACTACGATGGCCTAACTTCGTAAATGTTTCAACACCGTGAACAAAAGCATATAAATTTGAGTCGTTGACGGCGAAATACTGAGCCCCAAGAAAAGAGACGGCAATCCAGCCCATGCTGCCGAAAACAAGCTTGTTTAGCATATCGGTAGCCAGGCCAGTCTCATAAACACCTGTCTTACTGGCTACTAAAAAACCAACAAGCGGGAAAATAAATTCGCCTATCATTAAAGCAATAGCCAAAGTAATAGCAATTCCTGCGGCTTTGCCTCTGCCATTGCGCCAATAATCAGCTTCATTGCCCCAAATGGCAAAGCCCAAAATAAACTGGGTGATAATGCAAATGACGCTGGCCAACTCTACGCTTTCTCTACTCTTGCTCAACTGCTGTGGAATATCAGGTGCTACCTGAAGAAACAAATAGCAAATCCACAAGATAACCACTGGAGCAGCGACAAAACGAGCGAAATTAGCGACTCCTTTAAACCCAAACAAATTATTGAAAGCCATAGCGAAACAAAAACCCAAGGCAAGAGCTGGCAAAAACTGCTGAATTCTAAAAATACCTGCCACTGCATCAGCCAGAAGCAAGGCACAAACTGAGTACCAACCCAGATATAAGAAAATGAGAGCAGCCGTCAATATTTTTGAAAACGCCGGAGGAAATAGTTTGTGACAAAGCATTTTGAATGACAAGCCGGTTTTAACAGCTAAAAGACATACCGGCACGGAATACAGCAGTAAGACCACAATTGCTATAAGCAATGACAGCAGAACTTGCTTTAAAGAGAAGCCGCGCTTGCACCAGTCAAAACCAATTAACACAGCTGGAAACGACGCCACCATGGTTACCCAAAGCAAGCCCATGGTAGGTAGGCCGTATCTTTGAGACAACGGCACTCCACTATCTGTATGCGGCATACAAGACTATCCTCCAGCTAGATCACAGAATAGATACTGTTCTTCTACTTACAAAAGGTAGTCTGATCTGATGGCGAACCTGTGACAGTGCCGGGGGAATATACGCGCTGCTGGAATCAGCGGATGCTATCGGCTCTCGTTTCGTTATTATTGCCCAAGACTGACAAACTAGGCAGTTTAGTGCCAGCTTTCCAGGTGACAGTATTATTGTTTCCTGTAACTGAAATAGCTGCAATGTTCTCGCAGATAACCTCATTATTGTTACCTGTAATAGAAAGCACACGACAATTGCCATTGAGCCTAATTGTGCAATTATTGCTGAAGATAGTACAGCTATCGCCATTGCATGTATAGGTAGCTTCTAAGTTGTTGGCCGAAACCATAATGTTTTTGCTGGTCGCTAGGTTGCCTGGTATCACAGTAGTGTTTACCATCGTCTGGTTTATCACCGGCTTTCTATTAGCACCCAAGTTTTTTCTTGATACTTGAGTAACTGTTTTAGTAGTTTTGAGATTGGCATGACCAACTCTCGCATTGGTGGCGGGGATTTTCACAGTGTTATTTCCAGACTGTAAGAAGACACTATTTGGTCCGACTTTAATAGTGTTGCCATCGCCAGTACTAAGCTCAATTTGCGCTAAAGTCGGAGATTCTACAGCCAGCAAGACAACTAGAGACAACAGTAAAGAACTGCATGACTTCATACTCACCTCCAAACAACAAAAACACCTCGTGAGTTTAGCCAAAGTACAAACACATGTCCAGCTCCAGAACAGCCACAAAATTGACACAGAAGACAGCTTAAAGTGTTCTCTAAGCCATAAAACAGCGAACGGCACGATGAAAACATGCAAAAACTTGTGGTAGTCAAAGACACCGCTTAAGCAAATTTGTGGCGACAAGGTTTGATCAGCCAAAGCTCTTACACTTCATGATGAGAATACTTAACCATGCCTTTTGGCCAAACTAGTGAACAAGCTAAAACGACACCAGAAGAAAGTTTATCGACACTTAGGCAAGCTGAAGACAACGCCGCCATAACCAATTTCGCTCAAGAAAACTGGGCCGTGCAAAAGGTCAAAGAGACCTACAGGTCAAGCAAGGAACTCTTGCCCATGCCTGAGCAATACAAAGACGTGGCGATGATCTCTATCGGCGTAGTTGCCGGAGTAGCAGCCTGCAAACCGTTACTGAGCAAAGCCCTAGCCAATGGCGCAGAAATAGCAGCAAGGGCTGAAGGGGTAATGATCGTGCCTCTCACCCACGAAAATCTACCTGCCGCTATCAAAGCAGGCAAAGACGGGTTTCGTTACGGCTGGCCAATTCTTAATCCGGCAAAAGACTTTCGCGCTTCGCTCGAATCAACAAAATCAAATCTGCCACTTTCAATGAATCCCAAAGTAGAGAGTAACTCCAAATACTGGCTAGCTGTAGACAAGAATGGCAATGTGCTAGGCACCACCGGCCTCTATGAATCTGGCAAAGATGCCAGCGAAGCCGCCTGGCTGGGCTGGATGTCAGTGCGCAGCGCTTACCGGGGTCAGGGAATTGGCAAACTGTTAGTTGAACATTCAATAGAACAAGCAAAATTAGATGGCAAACAATATTTGAGGCTCTACACAAGCAATGCTCGCGGAGAGCACACTGCCCAAAGTTTATATGAAAAACATGGATTAAAAATTGTTGGTAGCGAACCGCACCCTATACCACGAGTTATCCAGCGCATATTTGGCGAAAAAAAACCATTGCAGATTCTATACAGAGAACTTGAACTCAAGCCAAACGGTAATCACCCTTAGCTGGCAAAATCAACCATCGGCATACTCAACAAGAAACCTATTTTGGATTTTTCATTATCCTTGCCTCTCTACGTATTCTCCCCCACTAACTGACACAGATCTGCCACTGCTGCTCACTAAACTGCAATTATGCGATGCAAAGATGCACTAACTTAGTTGAGTAGGAGAACACCCCCCATGCCAATTTCGCAAGACGCAATCGTCGAAGCTGACAAGGATGTCGATCATTCACACCTAAACATGAACGGCGCAGACAGTGGCTCCGCTTTAGCATCTGGCATCTGGAAAGAACTACAAACTAAACAGAACAAGAGTGCTAGCGCCACCGCAAATGGTTCTGCTGAATCAGACGCCATAGAAATGAATGGCACATTTGGCAAAGCTGAACGCATCGCCATTGTTGCGGGGAAAGGCCTTCTAGAAACACCCCAGGGTATGGTTGATATTGTCGAGAAGCAGGGCGTTATGGGTCTTGCCACCACAGCTGTAGAGTCAACAGCTGTCGGCTACGGACTACAGACCATGCTAACGAAAGCAGCCCCAGTGGCTAAGATTGCCACACTAGCATTGGGTGCTTCGTTCATAGCCAAAACAATACCAGAATTTCACAGCGCTTTCGACCAAGGTCTCAAAGCTAAAAACTGGAACGAACTGGACAAAGCTTCGGCCACTTTCGGCGAAGCAACAGGCTCTTTGGCTGTCGATACAATTATTGGTTTTGCTGGTTACAAAGCTGGCTCCGGATACGCCAATCACCGGCAGCTAAAGCACGAATCTGCCAGCCTCAACGAAGCTTCTGCGAAGACAGCTGAATCAACAGAAACAGCAGCAACAATAGAGCCTATCAAGCCAATTACCGAAGCATCCAACGTAGCTGGAGTAAATGAAATAGCCCAAGCAACTGAAATCGCCAAAGTAACAGATGCTGATGCCATCGTCAAAAAAGTGGTATCACCCGAACACACTGTCAGTATGCGCGAATTGGCAGAAAACAACGATCCAAAATTCGAACAAATTCTCAATGAATACTATCCAAAATTAGAAAAAGCATTTCCGGATGCTTCTGAAATTGAGTCGGCTCAGACCTACAGAGACTACCTTCACGACCCTGATTTTGCCTGGGACATGAATGTATTGCGTGACAAAAGCGGCAATGTACTGGGCGGTATTCAATCACAAGTAGTCGAAGTTGGGGGCTCACAAATTAAGAAAGCCGTATGGGCTGAACACATCTGGCTAGACCCCGAAGCCCGCACATTCAGTAACTTCCAAACTCTGCTCAAAATTGGTGAGAAACGTGCCGCAGCAACCGAAAGCGATATTGTTTTCATGGAATTCAATGACAGGGCAAAAATGACATGGCAGCAGCAACTAGACGATGCCGAAGCTGGCCTCAGCCCAGAAGCAAGGGAACGCATTTGGGGAAGAGTCGGCCTCTATGTTTTGGGCGACAAGAGTAAACACCTAGCTCCATACGCTCAACCAGCCATGGGCGACGGTGCACCAGTTGAATATCTTTCAATTGGTGTGGCTCCGCTGAAGAGCAAAACTCTCGATGGTCAAACCATGCCCACCGAAGACTACCTCAAGCTGATCCAAGCAGCCCATGCCACTATTCCTGATGTCAACCTGGCGACCGATCCTACGGTAGTGAACTACACAAGCGCCTTAAATCAACTGATTGCCAATGGCGAAACCACATTGGCGTACGCCCGTCTCAAAGACACTCATGTGGCTCGTCTAGTCCACGAGCGCTTTATTAGTGGCATATCACAACCTAAACAAGCAAGTGAGGACTAACATATCGCCTAGGTCAAGCGGCGCAAGCGGTAACCAACCCGAGGAATGTTTTCAATAAATGACTGAGTATCATTGTCACCAACATCAAGCTTTTGCCGCAGCCGCTTGATGGAGGTACGCAGGGCATCAGATGTTGCTTCAGCATCAGAGCCCCAGATTCTTTGCAACAGAGCCTCAGAACTAAACACTTCGTCTAAATGGCGCATCATAAACTCAAGCAATTCAAAATCGCGCGGCAGTAAATGAATTTCTACACCACCTTTAGAGATTCTGCGTTTAACCACATCAAGCTCAAGATAACCATTAGTAATGACATTGGTGACCACTGCTTGTGGACGGCGAAGAAGGGCTCGCAAGCGCGCTGATAACTCTTTGAGATTAAATGGTTTAGTCAGATAATCATCAACCCCAGAATCGAAACCTTCGACTTTTTCTGTAATTTGGCTCTTGGCTGTAAGCATAATCACCGGTGCCAGTCCACCAGCCGCTCTGTATCGGCCGCACATTGCTGGCCCGGAAAGTCCCGGTAAATTCCAGTCTAAAATAACCACATCGTAATTGTATTGACGCAAAAATTCCCAGCCGGTAAGACCATCGTGAGCCACCTCAACCGTATAGCCATCAGCGGTGAGCCACTCATTGACAACAGCTGACAAGTCTTTGTCATCTTCTACGAAGAGGATTTGGGGCATTGCGCTTCCTTGACACCGTTACTAGTATTGTTTTGCTTCGACAAATTTAAGCGAGTGTATCATGCCAATAGGCTAGTGATAATAGTGGGTTTAAGGAAAGCAGTTAGGGGGATATTGCAGGCATGATAACAAGTGGGCAGCAATGCGGCTTTCTCTAGCAGCCAAAGGTTTAATTCTAGTCTCCATTCCCCTCTTTTTCGAAGTAGGGGTAGTAGCCGTGCTCGTCAACCTGCAGAAGCAGGCTGAAACCGAAACGGCGAACTCCCAGCGTTCGAGAAAAGTAGCTGCTGGTATTAGCCGCTTG
Organism: Candidatus Obscuribacterales bacterium; assembly: GCA_041675385.1. GTDB lineage: Bacteria > Cyanobacteriota > Vampirovibrionia > Obscuribacterales > Obscuribacteraceae. The sequence goes on along the minus strand of JBAYTY010000011.1, from coordinate 56,867 downwards.
TCAGCCGAGCTATTTGATCTCTGGCAAAATGTTGTGCCAAAGCTGAAAAAGCAATGGGCCACCACTGGCAACTTTGACCAAAGCTACAAAATTGCAATTGACAAGCTCAATGCCGAGTACGCCGAGCTAGAAAACCTGTGCGCAGATCAACCCGCAATTCAGAGCCGACTGCAACAATCGCGCCAAATCCTAACCAATGCTCAAAAAGTCTTAGACCATGCAGCGGCGGCAATGGAAAGCGGCTTGGGCCCGGCCATGGACAAAGAAGACGTCGATGTCTTGAAAAATATGCCTGCCACCATTCGTCAACTAGGAATCAAGAACCAAGAGTTAGAAGCCATTTACAGACGCGATTGGGCCGACAGAAGCCCTAATCGCCATTCTGAATTGCGCGAGCAAACCCTAGGCGTAGCAGCAATTGCAGCGGTATTTAACGTCGTTCTCAGTATTGCCTTGGCCATCTTTTTGCTAAAAGACGTTACTGGCAGACTGCAAATTCTCAAAGACAACGCTGCCAGACTAGCTGCTGGCATGCAGCTGCGTGCACCCTTGCAAGGCAATGATGAAATCGCCGAAGCAGACCGCGTCTTTCGCAAAATGGCACGAGCCTTAAGCGATTTAGGTCATAAAGAGCGGGCTGTGATCGAAAATGCCCTTGATACAATATGTGCCATCGATAAAGACGGTCGCTTTCTTAGCGTCAACCCTGCCAGCTTCGGCTTATTCGGCCTCGAACCAGATGAGCTAATTGGCTCGCGGCTGGTAGATGTCATTGCCGAAAGCAGCAGAGAAGACATCCTCGCCTGGACAACCAGCCTAAGAAACAACACTGGTGAGCAAGAACGCGAGTTCTTGGTACGTCGCCGCAATAGTCAAAACGGCAATAGCTTTGTCGATACGCTTTGGTCGGGCCACTGGTCGGAAGTTGAACGCTCTCTTTTCTTTGTCGTGCACGATATGACCGATCGCAAAGAACTAGAGCGAGCCAGGCAAGAATTGGTTGCTATGTTTACCCACGATTTGCGCTTACCGCTCAGCACCATTCAAGGAACTCTTGAGATGGCAGACGCTGGCATGTTAGGCCAATTAAATGAGCGCGGCGAGAGGCTGATAAAAGCAGCTGAACGCAACGGCATCAGAATGATTGGGCTAATCAACGACTTGCTTGATATCGAAAAAATCAAATCTGGCACCATGACACTAACTAGCGAGATAGTTGGCCTGCAAGATGTATTTAACGACGTCAAAGCGAACGTAGCGGCCCTAACTGAAGAAGGCCACATCTATTTTGACTGCCCACCAACCAAACTGACAGTGGTGGCAGACAAGGAAAAACTAAACCGCGTGATTTTCAATCTTGTATCCAATGCCATCAAATTCTCCCCACCACAAAGTCGCCTGATTCTGGCAGCGTGTGTTAGCACCAACGATTCAGAGAAAAAAGAACAAGGCAAAAAAGATCCAGCACACAACCAATCAGGGAAAGAAATGGTCGAAATCACTGTTAGCGATCAAGGTCCAGGCATTCCACCAGATATGGTATCAACTATTTTTGAGCGCTTTCAACAAGTGTCTGACTCGACACATAATAGCAAAGGTGGAACCGGGCTTGGGCTCACCATTTGCAAAGAAATAGTCAATATGCACGGCGGCAAAATATGGGTCACAAACGGCAAAGAGAAAGGCAGTGTATTTCACTTCACTCTCCCTTGTGCTTGAAAAGCGTATTAACCCCATAACTTCGACACAGAACTGACACAGTCAAGTCTTATCATTTCATAAGAAACAGGCACCCCATTTCTTTCCTCTGAATCTCGATCTGCGGGCTTAGATAATGCCTGTAAAAAATTCTTCGAATCTTGTTAGTTTGCCTTCCGAGACGTGTCCAAGCGAAGCTCAGTCGAAGGCGAAACTAAAACTCGCTAACCTAATAAACATCATTATTTTGGGAGTATAGAACAATGGACCAAATTCTGGACATTCTCGTCATCGGCACCCCAACGATCGCACTTGCTGCAATTGCAACTATAAAAATAGCTCGCGGAACCCCAGTCTATAGCCGCAGGGGACAAGAAGTTGGTGGCACTTTCTGGGGCGCCTATCCGAAAAGAGCACTAGTCGCCATAGAACCAAGTATTCACCTACCTACAATTTCAAAGCGCGACTATGATTTTTCAGAGCGTGACAACGTGCCGCACAGTCACTAGTTCTTCGCGTGCCTCGCTCGTTGTTCTCGCCTCAATCAATTAGGATGCAGTCCACTTGCGGCTTTTAGCTGGATTTCCGCACCATCTTGACTAAATCAGGTTGCTCTTCAATAAATTTGTGCGTGCTTTTGAAGAGCCTCTTACTATCGAAATGTAGATTGTATGCCCTAGGAAATTCTGAACTGTTTCCTTTTAAAGAGCCCTGGCGTTTTCCGAAGAGCGCATCACGACCGTCGTCATAGTGCTCATAGTGAAAGCCTGAGCGTTTGGCAAATCTTCTTTTGACGGCATCAGACCATTCTATATCTGCATACAATCGCTTGAGGCCCTTCATTTGGCACAAGTAATTGTATGCCTTGTCAGTCAATTTGGGGCAACGAAATAGGTACAAAGTTTCAATATTTTTCGCCGACACAAGCAATTTCAGATCATTGTCCGAGATCGCGAGATCAGTGAGAAACAGTTCTTTTAAATTGCTGTGCTTTGATAACTCAGAAAAGAGCGGTCGCACATTGGGAATTGCATCTAGCGAAAGCACCCTAAGAGTTGAAAGCAGCTTGAGCTTGGCCACATCAGCACCATCAATCGATGGTGCTCTTAAATTCGCCCTCGGCTCTGGCCGATTTACAGGAAATTCTCCAGAAAGACCGAGCGAACGCAGGGTTGTTAGCCTATCTAGCATGGCAAGGTGAACTTTTGAAAGGGGCGACTTACTTCGCCCCCTCAGACCTCTAGTCGTGTGAAAAAAGGAGAGATGCTCAAGGCCTCTCCAGCTTCTCACTATGTTGATTGTTCTCTCTGGTTGATTAGTAATTACTTCTAAGCCGCTGACGTTATCTTTGCCAATTTTTTTGCAAACTTCAGGCACGTTTGCCCAACCACAGTGCAGAAATAAAAATACTTTCTCACCATTTGGCACATCGATAGAACCGCTAACCTTCTGCAGAGGCCTGGTGCCCACGCGCATATAACCCAAAGACTGGGGTACGACATCTAAGGCCGGACCTTCGCCCAACTCACGCTCTACAATGCGTTGCAATGTCGTATGCACAGATAGATCGGCCGACTCAGTGCCGACTATAGCAGGAATGGTAACCGTTGGCTCTGTTGCACTAGTGGTAGCAATTGGTGTGATCGGCTCTTTCGTAACTGTGTAAGCAGCAAAACAAATAATCACAGCTACTAAAGCAACAGCGAAAGCAGTAATCAGGATCCGCTGTTGGCCAACACCAGTAATTTCGTCGCCAGCGCCGCCACCGCTGTCACTGTCATCACTTTCCCTAGCACGATTCTTACCATCTCTAAAGCTAGCGGTTGTTTCTACCGAATGAATAACCGACTTGCCTTCTCTAACGCGACTTAGGTCGTGACTTACTTGCTTCATACTCTGATAACGCTGGCTTGTATCTTTGCACAACATTTTGGCAATAGCTGCTTCGATAGAATCTGGAAAATCGCCGTCTGGATAGACGCTATTGACCGAAGGTGCTTCCTCGGTCTGGTGCATGATCATAGTCTCCATGCTATTGGCACCACGAAGGGGTGGAACGCCTGTGAGCGCTTCAAATAAGGTGCAGCCCAGCGAATAGATATCAGAGCGGTGATCTACAGATTGACCACGACCTTGCTCTGGGCTCATGTAACTTGGTGTACCAAATACAGCGCCAGTGACAGTTTGGTTTTGGCTGGTGAATGTATTACTCAAAGTGCTACTGGAGCTGCGGCTAGTAAGTCTGGCAATACCAAAGTCAACTATTTTTACTTTCTCTATCTGATTTTCTTCGTACACCATGATATTTGATGGCTTTATGTCGCGGTGAATGATGCCTTGTTGATGAGCAGCATCAAGAGCATCAGCTATTTGAATAAAAAGATTAAGGGCTTGCTGCAGCGGTAGCCGATGTTTTCGCTTAATCATCTGCGAAAGTGATTCACCAAGAAGCAGATCCATCACATAGTATGGAAACTGCTCTTTATCTATGCCCATGTTGTGAATGCTGACTACTCCCGGATGATGCAAACGAGCAAGAGCCTTTGCTTCAGACTGAAATCGCATCCAACTCTCAGGGCTAAGTTTATCTGCAGCCAGAAGCTTTAGGGCATACTCCTTACCAAGGATAAGATGCTGGCAACGGAAGACTACGCCCATACCGCCACGGCCTAAAGGCGAAAGCAATCTATAAGAGCCATCAACGATGTCTCCAATAGAGTAGACGCTAGAATTAACGCTCAAAAGATCGCTAGAATGAGCTCTTGAAAAATCTCTAGAAGAATCGCTTGCTCTATCGTCTTCACTCATATATTGCCATTGCTCTTCAAATCACACTCACTGGAAACTATTTGAAAGCCAATTGTCTCTTCCAAGAGGAAAGCAGCCGATTGCTCAGCTGCTTCTCTCTGCCACCCCCGTGGAGCCCTTTGTATGATGGTCAATTCTATTCTCTGTTACGTCTGGTACCAGTAGGATAGAACGTTGCATCATCAATTGAACCTTGGTCCAATTGCAAATCTGGTCTAATGGTGCTGTTGCCATCGCTATAGATACTTGGACCAAAATCAAGAGTGCTATCTCCTGCTCTTAGACCAAGACCAGCGCCAACACTAGAATCTTGATTATCTAAATCGAAGTGACCGCCAGTGCGAAAACCGGCTAAATCTGCCACATCGGTATTGGCACCAGTATAAGCATGCACACCTTCTGGTCCGATACCAGCACCGGCTTCTGCTTCTACATCAACTGGATAAACTCGACCACGAACATCACCGTCAACACCGGTATTTCTGCCAAATCTGGCATCAAAATCAGCATCGCCATTGACGAGGTTGAAGAAGTTACCGCCAGCGCCAACATCGCCGCGCACACCATCCTCACTAAAGTTTACTCCAGCGCCGGTTCTAGCATGAATTGGTCCACCAATTGGCATAAACTCTGCATCGACGCGGGTGTTGGCACCAAGTTGCACGTCGGTTTTGGCTACACCGATATTGACACCAGCTTCAAGTGAGCCACCGTCATTATAGCCGAGCTTGACGATGCCCAAATCAAGGCCATGAAATTCGGGCTTAGGCTGATTGTAGACAGCATCATAAGCTGGACTGTTAGGAGTAGGTGGGGCGAAACGACTATCCGGAGCGTAGCCGGGGTGCTTAATGCGATTATCAACGTCAGCGTCAGCCATTGGAGTTGCGAGATTTTTGTCATTAAGGCCATTAATGTCATGAATCTCGATCACACCTTCATCACTAACAGCAGCAGGAGCTGCCACTTTTCCTTGCTTATGAACAACTTTAGGTTGATGGCGAACCTTCTTCGCTTCAGCTTCTTCAGCAACACCGTCCATGGCGTTGTTCCACTCTTTCTTGTTGTATTTGTGCTTGTGCTCATTGTTCTTATCAACAATGGCTATGGCCTTGTCCCAATCTTTAGGATTCTTGCTGTTCCAGAGATCCCAGGCCACACGAGCGTCAGCAACATCAGCTGCCATGTTTGCTTGGTTATCGCCATGCTTATGGCTGTGTTTAGTGTTATCTGCGTGGTTAGGCTTGTCCATGGAATATTCCTCTTGGGGGGAAGGCGAAATTGTTGTAATAGTTGTAATGATTTCAAAAGCGCGCAGGCATCTAGCTGAAAGCCTTGGGCTTATTCAGTGAAAACATGATTGGCTTTTGAAATTTGTCGGTTGGTTGCGATTGCATTTCCGACTCACCCCATGACAATACAATCGCAAAAACGATTTGGCAAGTAAAACTTTTTCTGCCACAAGTCCGCCACAGTTAGAACACAAGTCGGCCACAAGTAGACACAGAGCCAATCTTCGCCTACGGCACCAACCTGCAAAAGCAAGAAGAATTGATATTGCGAAGCACTATATATGGTGCCTCTCGCTATCTACCCATCGTCCACCTTAAATAGAAACAGACGAAGGGCACCTTATCAGGGCATTCCCACCTTCTGGCGAGCAGAACACACTCAAGATCTCACTGGAGCCGAATTTTTAGGCTTCTAAGCGATAGCCAACGCCATGAATTGTACGAATAATAGAAGGCTGACCTTCTACGTCTATCTTCTTGCGCAAGCGCTTGATACAAGTAGTAAGAGCGTCAACTGTGGCTTCTGATTCGGTTACCCAAACGCGATTGAGCAGCGCTTCAGCAGCAAATACGCGATTAGGATTGCGCATGAGAAACTCTAGTAAAGCAAATTCTTTGGGCAATAGTCTGATTTCTTCGCCGTCTTTCATCACCTGAAAATTTTGGTGATCAAGAGTGAGATGGGCAAACTTGAGCAAGTCGCCCACATACCCCTCAGGACGCCGCAGGAGCGCTCGTAGCCGAGCTGTTAGCTCCTTGCCATGAAATGGTTTAGTCAAATAATCATCGGCACCAGCATCAAAACCAGTTTCTTTATCATCGATCGTCCCTTTTCCGGTTAGAACGAGCACAGGTGTAGTGCCACCGCGGCTGCGAAACTCTTTGAGAATCTCGATTCCTGTTATGTGCGGCAACTCCCAATCAAGAATAAGAATGTCGTATTCATAGACTTTCAGCATGTTCTGGGCCTCGGCACCATCGGTGACGATCTCGACTTTATGGTGCTCCATCAAGAGCCAATCGCGAATCATCTTGCCCAGCGAAACATCATCTTCGACAATCAGAACTTTGGCCACATGAACCTCAAACAGTTTGTATTTCTATTGTGCTTGGACTTTTATAGTTTTTAGACTTCTATAGTTTTTGTACCAAGCGAGGAATTTTAAACCAGAAGGTACTGCCCCTTCCCTCTTGCGAATCTACCCCAATTGTTCCACCATGACGCTCAACAATCGCTTTGCAGATAGCCAAGCCCAAACCGCTGCCGCCCTTTACCTTGGCATCGTCGAGTTCAACCTGTTTAAATCTATCAAAAATTGCCTCTCGCAGCTGCTCGGGAACGCCTCGTCCTTGGTCAATGATATTAAACCTAATAGAATCAGGCTCTTCGGCGATTTCAAGGGAAACGGTGCCACCCTTAGGGGAAAATTTGATGGCATTAGAAACTAAATTGATGATGACCTGCACCAAGCGGTCGCGGTCGGCAAAAATCTCTGGATTGCGGTGACCTGGCGCTACGAGCTTCACCCCTTGCTGCTCAGCAAAGCCCCGCACAGCCTGCATTGACGGTTCGAGAATGTCCGCTACGCGATAACTTTCACGCTGCAGTATGAGTTTGCCCGATTCCATTTTTTCGAGATCCAGCAGACCATTAACCAAACCAATCAAACGGTTAACGTTGGCCTCGGCCGCCTCGAGGTTCTCATGACCGCTATCGCTAAGCTGGCCATAGGCTTCAGCCTCAAGCAAGGAGAGAACCATTTGAATAGAGGTCAACGGAGTACGCAAGTCATGACTAACCATGGCGACAAAATCGCGCTTCATGCGGTCAACTTGCTTGCGCTCTGTAATATCGCGAGCTACGCAAAAGAGCGTTTTGTCGGTTTTAGACCAATGGGCCGACCAGGCAAAATCAACGCCCCGACCATCATGACAAATAATGCGATTTTCAAATGACCCGGTTCCGCTCGGGCTAGCAACCAGATCGTCAATTGCCTTGAAGGTAGCTTTAATGTCGTCCTCATGCACAATGGCATCAATGCCATCACCAATCAAATCTTCCTCCATGTAACCCCAAAGCTTTGCCGCCGCAGGGTTTACAGCAACGAAGCGGCCTTGGCGATCAAAAGAGCAGATGACATCTTCGGCATTGTCGACAACAGCATGCTCTTTGCGTCTTGACTCTTCTAAGGCCGAAGCCATATCGCGAAAAGTGTGATCTAAGGTGGCAATCTCATCTCGGCCAATCAATGGCGGGCTAAGAGGTTGCTCCAGCGCCAGACGCTTTGTATTGTCCAGCAAAACGTTGAGCCGCTTGGTTGTACCGCGATTAAAATAGAAAGCCAAGCCAACGGCCAAGAGCACATTAAACAACAGACCAACTGGCAAAATAATTTCTACGGCACGCCTGTAGCCAGCTTGAGCAACCTTACCCTCAGCCAAGACCTTGGTCTGATAAACAACAATTTCATCGATTGCCGATAGCAACTGATTAATGTCTTTGTCAGCTCGCATCCACATACGGGCAGCGCCAATTTTGCTACCTAGTTCGAGCTGCCCCTGGGCCCGCTGAAGATTTTCTACCGCCAAAGTAAGCAACTCAGTAATTCTGTCGATAGCTGCCTTTTCTTCAGGGTGATCGCGCACGATGGCGTCCAGAGCGGCGATCTCGGTCTGAATTTTGACGCGTGAAGTCTCAAAGCGCTTCTTAAATGACGGGCTATCAGAGACGTGATAGAGCACGCACGAAGAAAAACGGTCGAGTAATGCTGTCAGAGCGGCATTAACGCGACCAGTTACCTCTCGGGCATGGTTCTCACGTTCGCGCTCTCTATCGACCGAATAAAGCAAGGTGGCCAAACTAACCACAAAGACAATCTCAAAGGCCAGGGGAATGGCCACAAGGATCAATGCTTTTTTGGAGAGACTTAAAGACATGTAGGTATTATTGCAAATTCTCGAATGCCAAAAATCTGCCAAAACTTTGCCCCCAGTACGCCAAACTCTTTATTTATATTGAAATTGTTGCCAGTGCAGCACCCCACGAGGCCAAGAAAATGAGCGCATTTGCCAAACAAGCAATCAACCTGGTTCTAACCGTAGCAGTCTTGCTAAGTGTTTCTCTACCAGCAGAAGCTCAACAAAGAGTCGCTAGCGGCCTAAGAAACGGTTTGCCCCCAACCACTATGGATAGCTTCGTCTACGAAGCTGGCGGCCACGCTGAGCACATATACGGTGACGAAGGCGTCAACGGCTTGCCTCCTTACATGGGCTTCAACAAAGCTCACCGCATCAATGCTGGCATCATGGATCGCCGCGATGCTGGCCTAACAACCGGTCACGGCAGCTACATGCCCGATGCTTACGGCAACGACGAGTTCATTGCTCCTCCTGGCGAATGGGGCCAATCAGGCGCCAGAGGCCACTCATCTGCCAGCGGTTTCGCTGATGATGGCGTGCCAGTTGTAGGCGGAAGTGGCGGCAGTGGCGGCAGCCCAGTAGACTACGGCCCACCCCCCGGAGAAGGCTACCAACCAGCTACCACTTGCGAAGGTTTCGTAGGCTGGTACAGCCCTGAAGAAGTTGCCCTGTCACAAACTAACTTCCCAGCCGCCTTCGAACACTTCGTTTATAGCGGTCGCTACACCGGTAGCTGGCAGAATGCCATGATGATCCTAACTCTCCAAATGGGCCGCCCACAACCTGGCTATGGTGGTTAAGGGCACACCAGCATGGCTGGTAGGAATCCAACGCTCAATTGGCGCTAGTTTAGATTTCACCAGTATTGTTCTGTTAGCTCTCTCACCTTGGTTCTTCAAATTCGTATCGGGGAAACTAAACCCTGATGCCGTCGCCGGGATTATCCGCACAGACATAGTGCTACTGATAAGTATTTGCCTAGCGCTATCACCCCTGTCACTAATTTATTTGCGCATTGTCTTTCACAAAATCATGCATTCTCCAACACCGGGCGAGCTGATTTCTGGCTTTGTAAGTTCAAGCAACTCAAGTGGTTTGCAAGGACTAATTCAAGAAGCGAGCTATGGTCTGGCCCAATATTTTGCCATCTCTATAAGCGGCGGCCAATCTCTGCTGCTGATCACCATATTTCTATTCATGGGCACCCAAACTACTTTATTCATACAAAACAATTTTTTGGCGCTTACTGCCGCCACCATTCTTTCCCTAATACTAATGTCGCGAGTCTACTGGCCACGCTCCAAAACTAGCTATCAATCATTTCTCGATGATCAATGCGAAGTAGTTGTCCAACGTCTGCGCTAAGATGAAAAGACAAAATTCATGCGCAGCGAGTTATGGAAGAGTTAGAAGCATCGACTAAAATCGAAATCAGCGAAACGAACGAGAGTTCGGTAGCTCTTCTCACCCCAGCAACGCTAGCAGCTTCAACAACGCCGGGCTGGCTGGTAGGACTGAAACGCTCGGCTGGTGCTAGTCTCGATTTTGCCTGTATTGTGCTCTTGGTTCTCTCGCCCTGGTTCTTAGAAATCATGTCTAGAAAACTCAACCCCCAAGCTCTTGTTGGGTTTGTGCGCACAGATACAGTGCTGGTCTTTACACTGTGCCTAGTGATGTCGCCGCTGTCGCTTATATATTGGCGCATCGTCTTTCACAAAATTATGCGCTCGCCAACACCCGGAGAGATGTTCTCTGGATTTGTCAGTTCAACCAAATCAAACGGATTGCAAGGAGTAGTGCAAGAGTCTATCTACGGTCTGGCACAATATTTTGTCATTTCAATAACTGGTGGGCAGGCAATTCTGCTGGTCACTATAGTGCTTTTCATGGGTAACGAAACTATTTCGTTCATACAGAACAATTTCTTTTGGCTCGCCGCTACAGCGATATTCTCACTCTCACTGATGGCTACAGTCTATTGGCCTCGCTCTAAAACTGACAGTCAGTCATTTATCGATGATCAGTGCGGCGTTATCGTCAGACGCCTGCGGTAAGATGGAAAGACTAGTTTCCTGCGCAGGGAGATATGGAAGAGTTAGAACTACCAGCGGAAATTGAAGAACCGGTAGAAATTAGTTCGGAGCCACAGCCGGCAGAGACGGAAAGGCTAACGGCAATGCCAACAACGCCCGCTCTCAGAATAGTTGCACTCAAGCGCGCAATTGGAACCAGCCTTGATTTCACTGCCATTGGACTCGTCGCGGCAGTGCCCGGCTTGTACCGACTACTGTCTATAAATCCGTTTCCAACAAAACCAGTGAGTGCAATTCTTAGCGACAATACAATGTTCTTTTGCTTTTGCCTAGCGCTGTCACCTATACCTTTAATTTACTTGCGTCTGGTATTTCGCAAATTGCTTCGTTCTCCAACACCAGGCGAAATGTTCGCTGGAGTAACAACTATTACACTACATGCAGGTACAGCCGGAATTGTTTCTGAGCTTAGCTATGCGCTCACTCAATATTTCACCCTAGCATCTTCAGCAATACTTGGCGTACTGATATTAGCTATCTTGATCTTCAGTGGCATTCTAGGGAAAGGCACTGGTTCTGCAGACACAGCAACTCTAATTCTCGTGCCCATACTATCAATCGGAATTTCAGCAGCTGCATATTGGCCTCATTCCAAATCAGATTATCAATCGTTACTAGAAAACATTTCTGGTGCTGTAGTCAAACGTCTGCGCTAAGATGAAAAGACGAAATTCATGCGCAGGAAGATATGAGCGAGTCAGAACCAGCAGCAATCGAAAGCGCGAATCAAACCCACAAAGGAAGACCGCAGGTGGCAATGAAACGAGCAGCTGGCGGTCTTGTCGATATATTGCTTAGTGCGTCAATCGCCCTGGTTCCTTTCCTATTTCACTTAATTTTAGCCTGGTTAAGACCTTTAGAAATACAGCCAACAGTTAGCGACGATGTCACCGTAGTAGTTGGTTTCTGCTTAGCGATCACTCCAATTCCACTTATCTACCTACGAATTGTTTTTCACAAAGTAATGAAAGCACCTACACCCGGAGAAATATTCTCAGGACTAACCGCAGTCACCATGTCACCCATCGTTGAAGGTATAAAGCAAGAAATCACGCACGCGATAGGGCAGTTCGTTGTATTCGCCAGCTCAACAATACTCGGATTTATCTTTGTCGCATGGTGTGTCTACGTTGGCCAGCTTGGCACGATGCAATATCCGGAAAATCTGATAATGATGACAGTCTTTGTAGTTTACTCATTCACAATGATGTCTGTTCTGTACTGCCCAAGGTCTAGCTCTATGTATCAATCACTAATCGACGACCGCTGCAAAGTCACAATTAAACGTCTACGGAAAGATATATGAACGAGGCAAGACTACCAGCGAAAGCAGCAACTGAAGCGAAATTGACGCCAGTGCCATTGGTCGCACTTGTTCGTGGCGCAGGCCATGTCATTGATCTTTTTTCTATCGCTTTACTTGCCTTGATACCGTTGCTCTTTCACCAAGGTGCAAATTTCAAGCTGCCCTCAGTTGGCTTCAATAACGAAACAATAGAGTTAATAACCAAGTCGGACGGCGCTTCAAGCATTGGTCTGGTGCTGGCATTAACACCATTGCCGATCATCTACTTACGGCTATTCTTCAAAAGACTAATGAAAACGCCCACCCCAGGCGAAACAATTGCAGGTATCACCAGCTATTCCACAGCTTCCGGCATAGAAGGCGTTATGCAGGAATCACTGTATGGTCTATCACAGTACGTCATCAGCATTTTTGCCGCAGTTTTCGCTTGTATTGCCACTTGTGCACTCTGGGGCGTGCCTTGTGTAATTCTAGAAATCATTGCCCCTAGTGCCAAGGCGGAAGAGTTCTTGGGTTCATACAGCATAACAATTGCTGCTGCCTATTTAGCAGTGTGCTTTGTCCTCAGCTTCATAGCAGCAGTCGGTATTGTCTTTGTGCCGCACTCGAGAGAAGATGTAGCCTCGTTTCTCGACGACTATTTCCAACTCGAAGTTAAACGCTTGCGTTAAGGCAAAACATGAATAACACTGGAGGCATTAGAATGGCAGCACACTGTGTTCCGTTTTGTCTTCTTTGAAAAACTGAGGGATCCTTCAGTTTTTTAGAAAAGCCAAAAGAAGAACAGGAAGAAGTTCTGCCTCAAGTGAAAAATTCCAAAATCAAGAGCACGGAAACATGAGCGAACCAAATCCACAACTAGAGGCAAAAGCAGAAACACAGATAGAAGTAGCAGCTCAAGCTAAATTGCGGCCAGTGCCGCTGGTCGCACTGGCTCGTGGCACAGGCACTGCCATTGATCTATTCTCTATGGCTTTTCTGGCGCTGATTCCAGTGATCTACGACATTACAGCAAACAACTTCTTTTCTAACGACTTCTTTTCTATAGTGGCCCCCAATTTCGAATCCTTGAAGTTTATGGCCAAATATTATGGCGCTTCAATCATAGGGTTGGCGCTGCTAGCTACACCGCTACCGATTATCTATCTCCGTCTGTTTTTTAAGAGGACAATGAAAACTCCCACCCTAGGCGAAACACTTGCAGGTATCACCAGTTACTCGATAGCGCCCGGATTTAGAGGCATTGTGCAAGAATCTCAATACGGTTTATCTCAGTGGCTCGTCAGTAGTTATGCCTCAATCTTTGCTAGCATGGCCACTTATACACTTTGGAACGTGGCACGTGTAATTCTAGAAATCATTGCGCCTGGAACCAAGCCAGAGGCGCATTTTGGTTCATTTCATCCGGTAGTTAGTGCTGTCTACATACTAGTCAGTTTTGCACTAAGCTTCATAGCAGCAATCAGCTTTGGCTTTCGACCACGCTCTAGAACAGATTTAGCATCGTACTTAGACGAGTGCTGCCAACTAGAAGTTAAGCGACTGCGCTAAAGTATGAACTGAGGTGCTACCTCATTGGTAACGGCACCTCAACGTGATCTTACCGCGACATTGGCCCAAACATGGTTTCAGTGTAAGAGTCTACGCCCACTTTAGACTGCTTAACTCTGTAATGGGGAAATTGTTTTTGGATCTGTTCTTGCTCGGTTTTTGAATACTTAGAAAACGGCAGGGGCAGCGAGATTTTGACCAGTCCCATTTTACTCAACTGCATTAGTCCAGTAAACGAAATCTTCGTTTTCTTTATATATAAATGCTCCAGCTTCGGCATCTTCAAAAGCAGTGGCACAGCCCTATCGTCAATGGCCGAATTCTCATTGATATCCAAAGATCTCAGCTTCGTGCATTTACTCACATGTTCAAGCCCACGCAGAGACAAATTGGTTCGCGACAATTCCAAATGGACCAATTGGGAAAACTTTCTCAAATCACACAAACTTTCATTGTCTATGGTGCCCTTACCAAAGCGCAAAGCCTCGAGCTTTTTGCATCCGATAAGTTGAGGTATACATTTACCAGTGACCAAGGTCTCGGCCAGTGCCAATGCCCTAAGCTCAGGCATAGCTCCCAACTTAGCTAGGCCAGCATCTGTAGTTTCAGACTGATCGAAATCAATGCCTTTCAAGCCAGAAAGGTGATGAATATAAGGAATCAAGCGATCACTTATGCTTTCATCGGCGTCAGCCATTGCAGTAAAGCGCAGATTGATATAATCAATTCCATCAGGGGGTAGCTTGAGCAAGCACTGTGGATGCTGGTAAAACTGCACACCAGGAAACATTTTCACCAATTTATTCCGAGGCACTTTTACCAAGCCCCGGGCTTCACCGATGGGCACCACTTTACCCTTAGCAGTCCATCCAGGAGTCGTCTCCAGCAAACCCAAACTGCCCACTGAATACTCGGTGGGAAACTGCAAGAGGCGCATATTTTCATGCAAATTTCCGCGAGCAAACGATGACTCGCAAACTGCAAGTAACAGAATTAAATAGCTAAAGATCTGGATTCCGAGAGCAAGGACTCCGAGCGAAAGACTCCTTTGCATAGGCGAACCACTCGATGAACCAATAGCTTGAGTATATATGATGAACCAGTAACTAAGCGCTCTCGCCAGTGACAGTCGAGACCACATGTTTGAGGTGATCACACAAATAATCAGCGCAAATTTTTGGCTTTATATCTTGAATGGTGCACTGGTGATTTTCCAGAAACTGACAGGGGTAGCCCTCTTCTGCATCCATCACCACCCGCAGAGCAGGAAAGTGATCTGGATTCTGCCAACAAGAGCGCTCCGGAAAAAGACGGCGCCCCTCTTCGTACTCGATAAAGACAGCGTCATACTTGTATTTTTTGCCAAAGCGCTGGTTAAGTCTTGCTAGAAATTCTTTGGCGTCAGTTATCGGCCCCATGATCCAATCTCTGTTGCCCAGAGTGCAGCAGATACCAGCTTGACCAGTAACACCATAGCAACGGCGCTGACAGGTGTAGTAAATAACACTGTCTCTGATTTCAGCTTTTGTTGGCGATTCAGACATGTCTTTCTCACATCACTAAGTGGCGGGAATAGCCGCCATTATCTCTAATTTCAGCTATTGTACCCGGACTAAGCACCTGGGCCGCCAGTTTTATTGGAATCGCTTAAGGTAAATATGTCAAGATAGCCCGACAATGCTTCTTCCCCAAAGGAGTTAGCTAATGAGACCAGTATTAACAACTAGTTTCGCGCTCTTTACCGCCATATTTGCTGCGCCATTTGCGGCAAAAAGTGAACCTGTCCATGACTTTACAGGCATGGCCGACTACTACCACCATTCACTTTATGGCAAGAAGACAGCCTCCGGCCAGGTCTTAGCTAAGCACCTTTACACCGCAGCCCACCGCACCCTTCCATTTGGCACCCATGTCCATGTAAAAAACCACAGCAATGGCCGCAGCTGTGTGGTTGTAATCAACGACCGTGGGCCCTTCACCAAGAGCAAGGTAATCGACCTCTCCCACAGTGCGGCAACTGAGCTCGACATGATTCGAGCTGGCACTTGCAAAGTTGGTTGCACCGTTGTACCAAAACCAAATCTACCAATTCCAAATGGGCCGAAACCCAAAGCTGGGGTGGTAAAAATTGCCATGAAACCAATAAGCGAGAAGCCAGTGGCGCCAGTAAAAGCTGTCCAAACCGCCAGAGCAGACGAAACCAGCGCTGAACTAGAGGGCGCCGAACCAATAAAATGGACTGAAGTTCAGTAAAAGTTATCAGTCGATCAACTAGCAACGGATAGGCCTCCGCCTTTACAACCACTTGCCGAAGCCGCCCAGAGATGGCATAAACTAAGTGGATTAAGGGGGAGCTATGATCAAGAAAACCGGCATTACCCTAAAAAATGTTCCGGACATTCCCGTTCTTCACCAGATGCTGTCGCAGTCTCTCCAAAAGCCTGGCGAGAAGCTTATCGCCACTTGGCGCAACAACGAGAAATTGCTTTTTACCCTCGAACTGGTCTGCTCGCTCAAAGACAGAGACCCTCGCTGGCTTTTGATTTGCGAAAAAAGTGGCAAACGCAGCGTCGTCTCGCAAATCAGCGGCCATGATGTGCTCTTGATTTACAAACAGATTTCTACAGCGGCTTCCTCAGCCCACGAAGTCATATCAAGAGCCGATGAGGCTGAAAACGCCATACGGCTTGCCAAGTCTAGTGACAACCATCCAGCCTTAACAAAGTCAGATATGTCGCTCAGCGCTTCTGTTGGCCAAGCAGGCAGCAGCTCTCCCAATCAACCTGCAAGCACTCCTACAAGGCCGCCAGCGAGCCCACCCATCAATATCACAGCGCCAGCACGCACAAGACAGCTGCCTTTTGCCCTGATAGGAAAAATCACAGAAATTTCGCTGCCCAAACTTCTGCAAATAATTAGCAGCGAAAAAATGACGGGCCTTTTGCAGCTTGAAGAAGAAGGCAATACCGCAAGCCTCTTCATTCAGGAAGGCCATCCCATTGAAGCAAAATTATTAGACACTGAAGGTGAACTAGCGGGTGACAGCGCCTTTGCCGAAATCATGTATTGGACCGAAGCCAACTACACATTCAAAGTTGGTGCCACCACCACTACACCCAATTTGGTCAAATATTCAGAAATACTGCTTGAGCACGTTCGGCCCCTAGCCCAAGTTTTAGATGAATTGACCAAACGGGGCATGACGGCCAATTCGGTCTTTAAGCACGCCCATCAAAACCTCACTGGTGAAGAATTTACTAAAAAAGCCACTCCTGATGCGCCTGTAGACATGGAAGCCCTAGCCTCACTATATCTTCGCCTTGATGGCGACAGCACTATGTCTGATTTAGAAAATGTGCAAATTTTGCCGCGGCCACTATTGGTTAGATCAATTCACCACCTCATTGCCTGCGACATTATTACCTTCGTCAATAAGGTAGAAGCCAAGCCCGATATCAAACCAGCTAGCCAACCAGCTACTAAACCTGCTACCCAGCAAAGTGCAGCAAAATCACCTCACCCAGATAAACCAGTGCATCCAGACAAGGCACCGCATCCAGATAAAGCGTCGCCACCCCTACCGCCGCTCAATGCGCAACAGCTGCGGGCTCAGGCAATGTCTGCACCTATGGCTCAACCGGCTCAGCCAGCCAAGCCAATTCCACTAGCTCAGACAACTCAGCCAGCCAAGCCAATTCCACTAGCTCAGTCTACTCAGCCGGCCAAGCCAATTCCACTAGCTCAGTCTACTCAGCCGGCCAAACAAACGCCAATTACTCCTTTGGCCCAACCAAGCAAATTAGGCCCACCAACCAAACCTGTTGTTAAACCAAAGAACATAGATGGCGCTGCAATTCAATCAGTAATGATGAGTCTGCGCCGAGAAGACACTGGGCTTTTCATTCACCCAGCATTTCTCTACTTCTTAGAAGAGGAGTTCTTCCGCATCTATCGAGCCAAGGGCGCTATGTCGATTATTATTTTCGAGATACGCGAAGTAGTAAAAGTAGACGGCGCCGTGCGTCGCAAGCCGCTACCGACTGAGGCCATTGCCGACGCCACAATTCGCATCAACAACAAAAAGCGGCACACTGACGTTGTGGCCCACTACGAGGCCTACGACTTTGGCATTCTTCTACCTAGCACCAAATCTAGTGGCGCCCACGTATTTGCACAAAAAATCATTAAAACCCTATTGGAAAAACCGCTAGTGGGCACAGAGGGCAAGCAGCTTTCTTACGCATTTGGCTCAGCCAGCATTCCAGAAGACTTTACCGATATCAATTCACTACTGGGTGCCGCAGAAATGAGCATGCACTATGCTCGCGATCGCGGCGAACAAATCATATTCTTCAAAGATTTGCTGGTTTAGTTTTTGGACGGCCAACCAGGTGAGTGTGAAACAGAAGAATGGCTTAGAGAACCGTTTGTCATATTCGTCAGCCCCAGACTCGTTGAACTCAACACAGCCTACTGGCTAGTCTACAGAGAAGAAGTAGCTGGCAAAGCAATCATGAGCACTTTTTGTTGTGTTTTTGGCTTTTCCTTCCTCGCCACGCTTGCAGCGCTGACGGACAACTTCTATGAAATCGCCGCAGCGGTTGAACAGACGAACTCTATATTCTTCGTTGATTCATTAATTGTCGCCGGACCAACGGCCATCATAACAAGCCTTATTGCGTGGCAGCTTTTAAAAAGGCGTGCTCTTAGAACTTACGGTGACAATTTGAGGTTTCACCAGTTCATGTTTTATAGGTTCGCATCAAGCGGATTTCAAATTCAGAATCCCCAGGCTTCCGTTCTAATTGAATGGCAAAAAGTTCGAGCCTGCATAGAGATACCTGAATCACTTTGCTTAATAGCCCACGGATATCTCCATACGCTGCCAAAGCGCTGCTTCTGGTCAGAACAACAGTTTAAAAACATCCGCAAACTTATTATCAACCAAGGAGTGAACTACAATTCAATAGGCAAGACAAATTCAGAACAACAATACGCGCTATCACCTCCCAAACTAACCATAGAAATCGGAGAAGAGGGGCTAACAGCACTTCTGGACGAATTAGACAGCGGCAATTTAAACACGGATTTCGGGGAAACGCTGTCAGCTCTGCAGACGGGTCACTTCAGCGAACCACATCCACAATCTTCGCTAATCTCTGAGCCGCTGGCCTGGCAACAAGATGCGCAGCCTTTAAATCTAGAATGCCACTATACTTTAACTGAGCTTAAAGCTATAAACCGATTGTACTTCTTCAAGTGTACTTTGCCACACTTAGGTTGGCGTTACATAGCAGGGCTTGGCGTGGTCTGCATTGCGCCGAGTGTTATCTGTTATATGCTTGACTTTCCGCTAGGAGTGCAATTCTTTGTAGCGGAATTGCTACTCTTATTACCATTTTTGATGTTTTTCACTTGGCACATTGTCGACTTGCGCACTGATAAACTTATAGAGTTTCTAAAACTTGATACGCCAATATGGCTTGAGCTAACAGAACACGACTGTCGCATGAAATCTCGTAGATCGTTTTGTGTTTATGCATGGCCGCAGTTCAAAGAGTGTATATCAACAAGAGAACACTATTTATGCCGGCTTCCGATCGGTTTAATGGTAATACCAAAAAGAGTTTTGGATGACAGGATAAAAAGGGCATACGTTGAAAACCTACTGCGCTCAAAAATCAGAAATTACCAAGAATGGAATTAAGGCATCAATGATTGGTCTCCACAAACCATTCCATCAAAAACTTACAGCCGCACTTGTCGTCTGCACACTAGCTGTAGCCATAGAACATTTACCAGAGGCAACAGCAGCCAGTCAAACCGAAATTCAATATCGTCGAGCGCAGCGGCTAATCAATCAAAAGCATCTTGCAGAAGGGCAGCAGATTCTTATAAAACTTTGTGAAAGCCCTAGCGCTCCTGTTGAAGCACTCGCTTTGCTTGCCTTCACATATTTGGCTGAAGAAAAGACTATCACCGACGAACATTTACTAGAGTGTGAAAAGTTGGCTAAACGAGCAATAAAGATTGATTCTGAATGGGGAACGGCCTACAAGATTCTGGCTCAAGTAAGCAATTTACAGGACAAACCCGCTCTGGCAATTAGCCAAAGCAATAAAGCTCTAAGCGTCAAGAAGCCCGAAATAAAAGCATATCTGCAGCGCTGCCTCGCCTATGAGGCCCTAGGCAAGCACAAAGAGGCCTTGAGCGACATCACCATCTATACAGAAACGCACGATTCATCAGCCGACATGTTCAACTTAAAGGGCTCTGTTCTAGTCAGCATGAAACGCTATGACGAAGCCATTGCGGCCTACCGCATGTCACTAAAAAAAAGGTTTAGCGATTGGACTATTTACCGCATAGTCGACTGCTTTGAACAACAACATCAATATGACAAGGCCGCTGAAGAGCTTACAAAGCTAATCAAAGTCAATGCTGCTGATGCAGAGGCCTACCAAACACGCGGCCGCATGCAAGGTCTAGCAAAGCACTATAAAGCGGCAATCGATGACTACACCATGGCAATCAAATTAGAGCCCACCGGACGTTTCTACAAAGAGCGTGCGGCACTGTACAAATTGACTGGCAAGCAGAAAGAAGCAGCTGAAGATCTAAGAAAAGCCAGCATTGAGGACAAATCTCAGTTTTAAAGTGCGCTATTGAAGGATAAATCGTGGAAGAAAAGACTTGGCGTGACGACATTGATGACTTCATCAGCACAAAAATGGAAAGCGTTGGCTTCAAATTAATCGATGACAACTTTCACTACGTACTGGAGCTAAGCCACCAGGCTGATATGGTCGTACAGATCAAGCAAGGTTATAGATATTCAGAAGTTCAGGACACAACGATCTTCGTGAACATGGGTGTAATTCACAAAGAACTGGCGGCACTGGAGGGTCTTCTCAAAATGCCGACTACAGTGCCGTTACTATCGCCATATTGGTTTCATTCAGTCGACCAATATTGGCTATTCTCTTATAATTTGAATCCCTCGCCGCCTGACTTGCTCTGGGTGATTGAATGGGGTCACCAAAAAAAATATGTTCGCAAGGTCACTAATTCAGTAGTTGAAGGCATTGTAGAGCGGGGTGTACCACTGGCTCGGAGATTTCAGTCTCTTGAATCAATCATTCAGGAGTTTAGCGAACAACAAGATACAACGCCAAAGCTCTGGCTCAAGTATGCCAAGCTCCAAACGGCTTATTTACTTGCCAATCGACTCGACGAGGCAGAAACAGAGTTTGAACGCTTTAGAGAACTTTTCAAAAACGAGCAACCAAACGAGTATGCTTTAGAATTCGAAAGAAATTTCTTGTCTGAACTCGCTAAGCGGAAGGCAAGCAAAATCTGATCACAATTAGCAGGTTGACCAGAATTAAACACCATTCCGTTTAGCGGTGCGCTCCTGATTTTTATTGGAGCCAGATGTCGCTTAGATTTTAATTGGCAATCGAAGAAAGCGGTAGTACACTGCACTACACGCGCGAGAAAAGCCCAGTAGTTCAAGCGAAAGGCGCAGACATGGCTAAAGACGAAGTCTCACCGAGAATGAAAAAGCTACTCGAAAAGGGTAGAAAGCAAGCTCGACAAAATGTAATCGATAGAGGCCTCGTGCAATTTCGTGCCGACCCTCAAATGATGGAGCAACTGCTTCAAGTCTCAGAAGAGCGCGGTATACCGCTCGGTACGGTACTTAGAAGCTGGGTCAAAGATCGCTTGCTCGAAGATGCAAAAGCAGCGAAGGAAACCGACACCCTAGCTGAATGGTGCCAAGAGATTACGGCAAAGCTTGATGCAATGCGTAACTCGCTAGATGAACTCAAAGTAAAGCCAAAAAGAGCATTGCCGGATTCAATCGAGGAATAAGCGCACAAAATCTGTCAACCTGTTCGTTCTTTCTCTAGCCACTCTCTAGCGGCTTGTTCTGTCTGAGATATTTCATCGGCAGTCATACCTAGTTTTGCTTCTTCAATGCATTGAGAAAGATGCTCTCTTTCATCGGGCTTGTATATATAGCCCTGCCAAAGTCGCAATTCATCAGTGGCGCCATAGCTTGCACGAAGAAGCCACATCAAAGCCATACTCTTATTGATCGGCACTCCGTTTCCGGTGAGATACATTTCTCCCAATCGTATAGCTGGAACCTGATGATAATGTTTACTACAAAGCTGCCTATAGAACTCTGCTGCTTTGCCAAAATCAGTAGCAATTCCGCGCCCACTCCAGTAACACTCCGCCAACCTCATTTTTACCCATTCCAAGTCCATTTCCGTCCGATCATCACGCGCAACTATTGCGCACATCCATCGAACCCTTTCGGCAGATGATGAACCTTCGTCCCCTGTCAAATGATACTGGGCCTTGACATGACCTTGTTCCGCTGCCTTTGTATACCATTTTCTTCTTTCCGACCTAATCTGCTCGCCACCATGCTTAACATACCAGCGCAACTGTTCTGCAAAAAAATATTGCTTCTTAGCATTGCCTGCTGCTGCTTCACCGAGAAGTTTCTCTATCGTTGGTATTTCCAGTCGCTCACGAGCACCGCTTACGACTGCCCTAATTTTTTCGTCCATACCAATGGCGTAAAGCTCATCGTGAATCCACAGATCCGAACAGATTGGGGCACCACCCATACCGCCTTGAATGTAGGCACCAACAGGCATTTTTTCAAAAAAGAGACCACGGCCCAACGGCTCCTTCCGTTGAATTAAATCAATATCTTCAAGCTACTGCACTAAGGTCTTGTGATCACAAGCAAGCAAGCCAACCGGACAGGTGAGGTATATCTGTCCTCCATAGTCACCTTCCATAATCAAAGAAAAGCCTTGCTGACGCTGGGCTTCTTCAAGTGATTGGACTGCTTCATAGAGCGGATCGCCTGCAGAAGCGCTGAAGCGAAGTAGTGACTCGTCTGGTTGAAAAATTTCATCGGTCATTAGGCCATCGTAACATGCGAATCGAATCGCAACTACCCAGCATAGTAGTTTGGGCGCTTTTTTTTGATTAAGAAGTTCAGCAGCCACAAAGAGCCCCATTGGGGGCTGCCCGGAACAATATCCGAGCAGCCCTTTAGAGCAGAAGTGTTACTTCTTCGTCGAGGCGATCTTGCCGGCGAAGAGCAGGGTGTCAGTGCCTTCGTCCATCAGGATGGCAACGAAGGGGCGATTGACGAGCATGTCACTCGGATAGCGCATGCACTCGAAAGCCACGCCGACAGCGGTGACAGCAGCAGCTGTGCCACCATCTTCGTCGAACTTGGCGTAGGTCTTGTGCTTGACGGTGCTGATCACCAGGTCTTCATCGGCCATGCCGGTGAAGTTGGCGCCAGACACGCAGGCCGGTTCCATGCCGAGGGCGCAGAGCGAGTCTTTGAGGTCGACGTCGTAGTCGAGCTCGAAGCGCGGCAGGGTGAGATTGACCTCGCTTTCGTAGGTGGTGTCCTTGATGGCCGCGAGCACCGAGGCGTCCAGGCAGTCGACGAAGGCATTGATCTCGACGCCTTCTTTGGGCAGCAGAACGTAGAGGTGAACGCGCTTGTTCTCGCCGAAAGGCAGAGCCACGGCCGAGTAGTTCTTGCCCCGCACGTAGCGCATGTCGCCATTGCGGAACATCATGTCCGCATCTTCGGCGCCAGCTTCACCAGCGAAGGTGCCAGTGGTGGTCAGGTCCTTGTCGAACTTGGCGGTCCAGGCGCCCTTGAAGTAGACGGCATTGAGCAGATACATGACCATGTCGGGAGAAATCTCCTTGATGATGGTGGGAATCTTGCCGTTGGTGTTGCTCTCGGCCCAGCCGTTGATGGCATCGACGGTCTTGGGGTCGAGGAAGTCGGCGGTGTTGACCTGGGCGTTGTAGCTGACAGCAGCACGGTCGAAGAAATCGGCCTTGAATGCGATGTTCTTCTCCGCCCAGATGGCATTGGCCAGCTTCAGCACGACGCCGATGTTGGGGTCGGTGACACCAGCGATGATGGCAGCGAGACTGGCGTTGATGGCTTCCACGCTCTCCGTTTCGGAGTAGCCCAGGGTAGCCTTCATGGCCGCGAGAGTGGCTTCCTTGGCACCGTTGAGGGTCATCGCCAGGGCGATGGCAACAGATGCCGGCGACACGAGAACGTTCTTGCCTGTGGAGGCAGCTGCTTCCTTCTTCAGGAGGGACAGACCGAAGCCAATGGTGACGTTGGACTTCGAAGCGGGGGTCGTTGCGGTTGTGTTCATGAGTTCTCTTCTCGGGTTGATTGGGTAGTTTCCTCTAGACGAAACCGAACCAACAGACAGACAAGTCAACAAAAATACAGTCGATCCTAATTTCACCGTACACGCAACTGAGTGTGCACCGATTAAAGACAACCTAAGAGTTGCTTTTATCTGGAATTAGTTAGGGAGCGGCTGGGTTCTGTGTTTTTTTGTTCGCTGAAAAGTTGGTTAAAGAGGGCCCTGACCCTACGACATAGAAGGCTCAATCTTCTGGCTCAAACTTCTGTGACCCGATTAATCAAGACTTGTAACCGAGCGGCAAAACCGGCTCCCTTCAATCGATCGCAGCGCTTGACAGACGGGTCACCAAGACAACCTTTGGCAACGTTAACCTTGGCAATTTATCGCAAACCTAACGCAGCTAGCACAGGTCCAGCAACAGGGCAGCCAAAGACCTCAAATCAATAGCCTCTATCCCAGTAGCTAGAGGATAATGTTCGCTGCCAGAATAGACGACAAAACGGCGATCAGGTTTGATATCTTCACAGGCGAAGTGAAATCCTTTTTCAACCCTAGGCACCAGGCTGCGCTTCACCTCGATTGCCCACAGACCGTTTTTGGTCGGTAGCTCCAAGACTAAGTCTATCTCGGCACCACTAGCAGTGCGATAGAAACTTGCCATCGCATCTTCTGGCGCCGCCGCCAAAAGATTCTCAATAACGAAACCTTCCCAACTGGCGCCGACAATAGGATGGCCAGCCAAATCATCAAAGTCGCGTATGCCTAGCAGCGCATGCACGAGCCCGCTATCACGCACATAAACCCTTGGCGATTTCACAAGGCGCTTACCTACATTAGCAACGAACGGACGTAACCTTCTGACTAGAAGCAAATCTACTAAAAGGTCTATATAGCTTGTTACGGTGGGCGCACTAACCGATAGGCCGCCAGCCAGCTTGAGGGCATTTAGCTGCCCGCCTTGATTGTGAGCCAGCATTGTCCAAAGCCTTTCTAGGGTCTCTGCCGGTATTCGAGGACCAAACTGCAGCACATCTCGCTCTAAGTAAGTTCGAATGAAGCTCCTTCTCAACTTAAGGCTATCCGAATCATTTTTCGCCAAGAAACTATCAGGATATCCGCCACGCAACCACAGCTCGACTAGCTCTCTCTGGTCGCCACCTACTTCTAAGGCGTCCAGCGGGCCCAAATCAATGTACTCAATTCGACCGGCCAAACTTTCGCCAGACTGCCTCAGTAGCTCAACGGAAGCAGATCCAAGAATTAGGAAACGGCCAGTGCGCCTCCCCCGACGACGCCCCTCATCGATCAAACCGCGCAGCGTCTGAAACAACTCGGGCATTCGATGAATTTCGTCAAGAATTACCAGGCGATCTTCATACATTCGCAGAAATAGAGCTGGGTCAGATAATTTGGCCCTATCCTGGCTAGACTCTAGGTCAAGATAGAGTGCTTGGCGCTGATCGGCGATTGCCAAAGCCAAGGTGGTTTTACCGACCTGCCGTGGACCAATAATCGCCACAGCAGCCTGCCGGTCAAGCGCTTCCTTAATATTCTGCTGTAATCTGCGAGATATCATCCCTGCATTTTAAAAGCTGCGCTTTCAATTTGCAAGGCAAATTAATATTTAAGCCAGCATCCAAAACCAATTTGCCCTTGCTTTTAGCCTTTAACCGCGCCGCTGAATCAACTCAGTAGCTTCGAGCAAAGGCTCCATTTCTTCGTGGCGCAAGAGATATCCGTAATTCCCCAGAGCAAGAGAAAAAACATCATTCAGTCTTTCGTGGTGCATCAGTACTGATGAACACTTCTCTAGTACCTGCTGATGGGTAATTTGATAAGGGATGTGATTTTTGCGACCGACATAGAACACAAAATGGCTGCGTTCGCCCATTGGCTCAGAGACGCCATTAACAATCAAATTGGCCCAAGTGTGGTAGCAGTCGGCATCAAAAGTATAGTTCATCATATTGAGCGTCAAGCCGCCTGGTGGGCGAATATTAACCTCTAAAGGGGTGATGGTGCCATCTTTCATGAAAAATTCGAGGTGAAAGAAGCGTTTGCGCATATCAAACGCTTTAAGAGTGGCAATGCCAGCGGCTTCTAGCTCAGGTTCAATTTGGCGCACAGTATGATAGTAGATATCAGAATCTTCATTGACAACATCCATAACGCCACGACTATAGCGCAACGATGATGAGAAAACGACGTCACCATTGCCGTCTACGAGGCCGTCGTAAGTAACAATTTGGCCTTCGCAATACTCTTCTATGATGTATTCTTCTGGCAATTTCTCTGCCAAATAATTGTCTATTTCGCACTCAGAAC
Source organism: Candidatus Obscuribacterales bacterium (assembly GCA_041675385.1). Taxonomy (GTDB): domain Bacteria; phylum Cyanobacteriota; class Vampirovibrionia; order Obscuribacterales; family Obscuribacteraceae. Next base: position 30,646 of record JBAYTY010000011.1, on the reverse strand, counting down.
AAATTTTGAATGTTTTTGCTGCACCAACACCAATGTTTGGCTTAGCGACAACGGGATAACCAACCTCCGCAATAAAGGCAAGGAGCTCTTCTCTGTTGTTGCAAACACGACCGCGAGCTGGCTTCAGCCCAGCTTTTAGAAACACTTCTTTCATCTCTGACTTGCGCTTAATTCTACTTATCTGATGAACATCAATGCCTTCAATATTGAAGTCAGTACGCAGCCGCGCTTCAGTTTCAAGCCAATACTCGTTGTGTGAATCAAGATGATCCATCTTGCCGTAACGATGGGTAAAATAGCCCATAGCCCGCACCAGCTCATCATAGTCATGCATACTTGAGACGCGATAATAATCCGTCAAACTGCGCCGCACATCTCCGCTAAGATCATCATAATGATCATCTCCAAGACCCAAAACGCAAGCACCCGCCTGCTTTAGCTGTACAGCGAAGTTAGCGAAGTTGGGCGGAAAATTCGGCGAAAGAAAGACTGAATTCATAGGTTATTCACTTCACTAAAATGACAAGGTTGAAAAAGAGCGTAAAATTAAAAGTCTAAGTAAGTATAGCGATTTAGTTACTTATGACACCAGTAACCACCCTGTTATCCTTGACGCTTGCGCCGCCATGATACAATTTCTCGGCATCAATACTGGCTAAAGGCAATCAAGGCAAATGTTGCGGGAATATCATAAATGGCATAGCCCAGCTCTCGGTCGCGAGATGGAGCTTCTTCAGTTCGGACACAGCGGCGCTCGCGTCATTGTCTTTCCAACTTCTCAAGGTCGGTTCTTCGATTGGGAAAACCGGGGTCTAATCAATACCCTCGGGCACCACATCTCCGAAGGCTGGATTCAAGTTTTCTGCGTCGACAGCGTTGACCCAGAAAGCTGGTTCAACCAACACGCCCACCCAACAGATCGCGCTCGCAGACACTTGCAATATCAAGACTATATTGTTCAAGAAGTCCTACCCTTCACACTCTCAAAAAACGACAATCCATTTGCCATCGCTACCGGCGCCAGTTTCGGAGCTTATCATTCGGCCAGCATAGCCCTGCGTTTTCCTGAACACTTCAAGCGGGTGGTCGCCATGAGCGGTGTTTATGATGTGCACGAATGGGCCGACAACCATTTTGACGATGTCATCAAAGAAGGCAGCCCCTGCGAGTATATCGAAAGCTTGAGCGATCACGACAAGCTTCATAAAATTCGCGAAATTGATTGGATCATTCCAATTGGCACAGAAGACCCACTTCATAGCAACAACAAAAGATTCTCACAGCTCATGTGGGATAAAGGTGTTTGGCATGCGGTCGAAGAATACAACGAAAACGCTCATGATTGGCCACAATGGCACGACATGATCGTGAGATACATTGGCGGAAAAAAATAGCTAAGTAAATAGCTAAGCATGTAAGTAAGGAACTAAAAAACCCTTTCACGCAAACAAATATGCACCCCTTGAACTTTCCCAAGAGGTGCATATTCGCTTGTATACAGCTAAGCACTGCGAGCAAATATCAAACGCTTGACTGACCGCCCTAGCCGAAGAGCTTGAATGGATTAGGCAATTTATCAAAGATATTCTTCGGAGAAGGCAAGCCAGGAGGAGTTGGCAGTGCACTTAGTAAATCACCGGGCTTCGGTAAACCAGGAGGGGTTGGTAGTGCACTTAGTAAATCACCGGGCTTTGGTAAACCAGGAGGGGTTGGTAGACCACTTAGTAAATCACCGGGCTTCGGTAGACCAGGAGGGGTTGGTAGACCACTTAGTAAATCACCGGGCTTCGGTAGACCAGGAGGGGTTGGTAGACCACTCAACAAGTCGCTAGGTGATGGGGGCTTCGGCAGGCCATCAAGCAGCCCATCAGGGCTTGGTCTCTCAGTAGGCGGTCTATAGGTACTATCAACTAAACGTAGCTGCGAGCCCGAACCCGAAGACGAGAAACCCCTGCCATCAAACGAATTGCAGAGTTCGTGCTGACGGAAGTAATCGACCAACTGATTTAGCAATTCAAGCGGGGAGGCATAGCGCGAACTGTCTCTAGAACCACTCCTAAAACCATTTCTTGAGTCACTACCGAAATCACGTTGAGTTTCCCAAGGGGGCGAATCAGTGCTAACAAAAGAATTATCGTTACCAGAAAGCCTGTCAAAGCGCGAGGATTGCCCACGATTACCAGAGCTATCGTTACCTAGAAATCTTTGGTCAGAAGAAGAGGAAGAAAAATCATTCATGCGGTGATGAGAATGAGAGTGGCGCTCGTCACTTGTTCCGCGCTCATGGTGCCATGGATTGTGTGAAGCTTGATCACTGCGAGAAGACTGATCACCACGAGAAGTACGATCGGCAGGAGAAAAGTCTCTAGTACTGTCATCTGAGTGATTGCGCGACCCTGTGCCACTATCGCGGCCAGAAGAAGTACGAGAGTTATTGCCGTCTTGTTCAAATACTATTTGCAAGCCAGGAAGTGACTCTGCCCCACGCGAAGCACGAATATCAATTCTGAAAATTGCTTGGTTCTCTGGTGTGTAAGCCTGGCAAGCTGCTTCACGCATGGGGCCACAGTCGTTGCCTCGAAAATTCTCAGCCTGAAACGACGGTCTTATTTGATCGCTCATGGAACCTCCAAAAATAGAAAATATCGGCGTGGCCGATGATAGTAAAAAACTCAAACACCTATAGTCTTTCGACGGGCAACAAATGTCGCCTTCATGGTGTCTTTGTAAGCGGTGTTTCTGTACGGAGAGTTTCGAACTTCCGTGATTGCATCCTAAGCAGCAATTGTGACAGCACTGTGAAACGGTTATACTTTTGTCGCTACTTGGGGTGCCCATAAACAGATATGGCCAAAATATTACTGGTTGAAGACGACGAAGCATTCGCTGCTGTAGTGTCCGATTGGCTCGGGCGTGAGAATCACACGGTCGACGTTTGCCACGACGGCACTTCAGGTCTTGAGATGACCAAATCATTTAGCTTTGATTTGATTATTTTAGATTGGCAGCTACCAGGCCTGTCTGGGGTAGAGGTCTGTCAGGGCTACCGCACCAATGGCGGCGTTAGCCCAGTGATAATGCTCACAGGCCTCGGTAGCATTGACGATAAAACTAGCGGCTTCGACAGCGGCGCAGATGATTACGTAACCAAGCCTTGCGATCTGCGCGAATTATCGGCTCGAGTTCGCGCTCTTTTGCGGCGACCAGCGCAGCTTGAGGGAGAAATTTTGAAAGTTGCTCACCTCAGCTTAAATACTAAGTCTTTAGTAGCTGAAGTGGCGGGAAAGAAGATAGAGCTGCTACCCAAAGAACTTGCCCTACTTGAATTTTTCTTACGTCACCCAGATCGAGTATTCAGTCAAGATGCCATTCTGGCTCATGTGTGGAAAGCAGATTCTGAAGCTGGCCCCGAGACCGTGCGCACTTGGATCAAACGCTTGCGCAAGAAAATAGATGTCGATGACAAGTCGGCCATTCAAACTATTTATGGTGTCGGCTACAAGCTCTCTAGCAGCACTTAACGCCTATTGCTTAGGGCTCTTGTAATCCGCAATATTTAAGCATCACCAATTGGTAAACGCACAATAAACCTACTGCCGTGCTCTCCGTCGCTTTCTAAGGCAATATGACCTTTATGCTGCTCGACAATTACTTTTGCAATAGCTAAGCCTAAACCGCTACCAGCACTGGTTTTACCTCGACCGACAATTTGTTCGAAGCGATCAAAAATACGAGCATGATACTCTGGTTTGATACCAGGACCTTGATCTGCTACGACAAAAATTGCCTCTTTCTCGACCTCGCCGCACTCCACCGTCACAGTGGCTCCTACTGGAGAAAACTTGATAGCGTTGGCAATCAAATTGACTAGCACCTGAATAATTCTGTTTTGATCAACAAATAAGTCGAAGGCCGCGCCCTTCTGGTTCACAGTCACTTGCTTATGCTCCGCCATGGAACGCACAACATCAATAGAGCTGGCAATTATTTGGGTAGAAATAGCATCAATTGGCTCTAAAACAAGCATTCCTGATTCAGCTTTTTCTAAATCAAGCAAGTCAGAAATCAATCGACTAACAAGATTGACACTTTCTTCAAGCGACTTCAGGCGGTTCAGGCCCTTCTCATTCAAATCACCGTAAAACTTCTCAGCCAACATAGATAAGAAGGCCTGTACTGAATTAATTGGAGAGCGAATGTCATGGGTAATCATTGACATAAACTCAAGCTTAAGGCGCTCAAGCTGCCGTCTTGCAGTGATATCGTGGGCCACACAAAAGTAGCTTTTCTCTGTTTCTGACCAATTGACATTCCAGAGCATAGCCAAAGCCGCTCCAGAAGCTGTGACTACACTATTTTCAATATCTTGAGCTTTGCCAGTCTTTTTGATCTCAGCTAATTTTTGTCTTGTTAAATCCCAATCGGCTGGTTCAATTAACTCAGCCAAACGACGGCCCAATAGGTCATCTTCGCTGAAGCCCCAAAGTTTTTGAGCAGCATTATTAGTAGTAACGATAGAACAATTGGCATCAAGAGAACAAATGACATCGCCAGCGTTATCTAATATTGCTCTCTCTTTCTGCCTAGCTTGAGCCAACGAATCTGCCATCTGAATTAAGGTTCGTTGCAACTCTACCAACTCATCGTTACCTGTCAAGCGCCCCTCAATTGGCTTACCCATGACTAAGCTACGAGCGTTCTGCAGCAGTGTTTTCAACCGACTACCGGTCTGCTTACTGAAATAGAAACAGAGGCCAAGCGCCATCGCCACGTCGATCAAAAGAAAAACCAGTAGCGCCAATTTTTGCTTTTGTCTCAGCTCTTCTTGCACGACTGGGCCCTGTGCCTGCAACTGTTCGAAGTAAACGGCACAAGCATCAATTGCTCGATACACTGACTGCAACTTAACTTGCAGCTTTGCCACCTTAGCTAATACTGTGAAATTCTCTCCAGATTTAGCGTAATTCTTAATCTCCTTCATGGCATGCCAACTCTCGCGCCATGTAATTTCCAGCTGTTCAATAGCCTTAATTTGCTCAGGATGACCAACCGACAAACGTCTTAATTTAGCGAACTCGCGAGGCAAGGATTCACCAGGCGTAGAAGGCTTAAAGCCATCACCAACAATGCCGCCGCTGGGAGTTTGCAATGTAACGCCCGCGCTTGATGCCAAAATTGATCTAGCAATATGGTTGAGACTAGTGACCATATCGCGAGCCTGCTGCTCTTGAATAATTTCGTTTTCAGCCTGTTGCAGCATACAAAAGAATGCCACCAAAAAGGCCACCTGCACAGCCAGAGGTATGAGCACAAGAATGAAGCCTTGGTTTGTCAGTTTGATTTGCATTACGCCGATTATAAACCTGGCGCAAGCAGTTTAGTTAAGTCTTGAGAATATAGCTCTTCAACTTGCTCACCGCCGGGGCCGGCCAAATAGCTGCCCAATAGCCGTCCAACTGGTGCGCCAGGCAGCCAGCCAAATAGCCTTACGAGTCGGCTTCCAGCCAAGCTCAGAAGCACTTTTAAGGCCAAGATAAGAAAGGAAAGCCAAGGCGTCGAAGTAGGGGCCCTGAGGGTGTACAGAAGGGTTCTCGCGAATGAAGTGATGCAGCGCCTCTAGTATTGAATCGTTGTCTCTGGGACAAATCTCTTGCACCAGGGGATGGGCCCTCTGCATGCAGCGAATTCGTTTGCGCAGCAGGGCATCGCCGGCTGACTGCAAACGCTCAGAGTCAAAGCCTGCTGGGTGAGGCGCCCCACAAAGCAATGCTTCGATAAGTTGCTTTTGCTCTTGCGCCATCGCCAAGCGATTGCTATCTAAATTGAGCTGCTCTTCAGGCATTGGCTATGGCCTCTAACTCGGCAGCTAACTCAGGCATAGGGGGAAAACTATCATCACGCTCAAGCATGACCCGAGGCACTTGACTTAAGCCTTTTAGTGCCGACAAGAGCTTGAGTGATTGCTCTTTAAGAGAATGGCAATGGCTATCATGGTAAAGACCATTTTTGAATATCCCACCAGCCATGTGAACATACTCAAGACGCTCAAGCGGGAGGCGTTTTAAATAGTCGACTGCATCAAAACCAAGATTGTGACTATTGGCAAAGAGATTCGACACGTCAAGCAAAAGACGAGTATCTGTGCGCTCTACAATAGCCTTGACGAACTCGACTTCATCCATTTCATTGTCTGGCCAATCAAAAGTACAGGCGATATTTTCTAAAACAAAAGGCACAGTTAGACCAGCTTTGACACTCTCTACGTTTTCACAGACTACAGCTAAATTAGCCTCGCTGCGACGCACAGGCAAAAGGTGTCCACTTTCGATATTGCCAGCCCGGACAAAAGCAATATGATCACTGACAAAAGGTGAGTCAAAATACTGGGCCAGACTATTCAAATGCTTGATTCTCTCTGGTGTAACACGCTCTGCACCGCCAACAGATAGCGACAAACTGTGAGGAATAATTGTCACGCCTCGTCTTTGCAGGTCGCGCAATGCCTGGGGAATACACTCAACATGCTTAAAATCGTCAGCCACTATTTCGACAAACTCAATGTTCTCTTGCTGCTCAATAAAGCGGGCCAGCTCTGGGCGGAAGCCAATGCCTAACTGCGGACCTAGACGAGCTCTTTCACTAGCTTTTTGGTTAGCTCTTTCGCTAGTCAGCATGTTAGCCACCACATCCACCACCGCAGCCACCACCACAACTACTGCCGCAGCTGCTACCGCAACTGCTTCCAGAGTCACCACTTCCGGCATAGGCCCGGTGCAAGCCAGCGTGTGCAGCCATAAAAGGGTCACCAGCTAGAGCCAGAGCACCAAATACACCGTAGGCAAGAGCACAGTCTCTTAACGAAAGGCTGGCTGGATTAGTGGCGTGAGTCAATCTTAGGGCTGAATTGCTATCAGTCAGGGCCCTAAAGACCGTATCACCTTTGACCGTTCTTGAATTGTCTGTGCGAAATAGAACATAACTGGCAGCCAGTGCAATTACCATTTCAAAGACCAAAAAGGTGAAGGGCAAGTGCATCTGGCTAGCGACAATGAACTTGGGTACGGCAAACACCAAAGCAACAAGCAGGTAAACGAAACCAGGCAAGATCTGAACTGTTGGATCTTGACTAGAATCAACGATTAAACCATTCATTGTCAGTTTGCGCTTTATGTCCGCGGTAGCAGTGACCACTGCCGACTTGCAAGACGATAAAGACTCACCGGAGCCGCTACAACGACTAATCAGCGCTCTCTCTATTCGATCTAAACCTGCGTAATGCTTAGAATTAGCTGAGCCAGTTATTTTGACTTTATCTCTGACACTGTCAATCTCAATTAACTTATGGCGAGCAAGGGTGCCACAAGCAGTGAGGAAAACCCGCTCAACTCCGCCGCCAAGAAAAGCCGCCTCGTATGGCTCCAGTGACTTAGCCAGAGACTTGGCATCGACATTATGTGTCCGATCACTGGCTTTAGCTGCTTGATTGAGCCAACTATTCCTCAGAACAATTGCAATGAGGAATGTCGTACCACAAATTGCAAAATAAACTACTAGATATGCGGGGCCATGTATTTCAAACGGATTCATTTTTCTCTTCTCTCATTCTTCTCTATTTATCTGATACCAACCTATACCCAGCGCAATTAAGGAGCGGTTAAGAGATAGTTAATAGATCCTGATTAATGAGTAGACGTTTTCACTTGCGATGTCGCCGTTGTTGGCAGATTCGCAGTTGGCAGATCAGCTCTTACTTCTGCTGTCACTTCCTTAGTGACATCGACGAACTGCAGTGGTAGTGGGTTGGGAGAATAAATGCATTTGTCTGGCAGCAGGGGCAGCTTGGCATCAAAGTAGCGATTGAGAACAACTCGAAAAGTGTTAACAGGCGTTATACCGTCGTAAATTGTATCGGCATAAATCGGTGCTGGATAAGTCGCTACTGCATAAGCCGCTCCCGCATTGGTCACTCCTGGGTTACCGTCTGGCAGACGATAGGCGTTCAAAATACGCATGCGCTCTCGCAAGAAGGATGGTGAAGGATTGCCATCACTGCCATTCTGCAAGGCCGGACCGTGATCTCCCTGGATGATCACTACTTTCTTTTTAGGACTTTTATCCAACTGATCCAACATCGCCAAAACCTGGTGCTGAAGGAACTTCACCTGTGCAACATATTTCTCCTTCTCAAACTTGTCGGAAAACGAAATAACGCTTAGGGGGCAGCTACTTCCATCTTCGTTGAAGAGAAATGGCGGATGAGGAACAACGACATGGACAAAAACGAATTTAGGCGAAGAAGAAGAAGAAGAAGAAGAAGAAGAGACTTGGGCTTGGGCTGCGGCTTGATCTCGAGATTGAGATTGAGAAGAGATGGTCTGTATGTTCTGCAAGCCATAAAGACGTACACGTCGCGCCGCCCAACCCAGAAAGTCGAAATCGCGTTGCAATGGACCAACCAGGGTACTGCGGAGAAGGGCAAGATGGAAGACGTTTCCGAAGGGAAAACCGATATTGACGTCTGCACAAGGCATGTAGTCAGTCGGACTCCACCCAGAGCTGACATTGACATATCTGTAACCAACTCCCTTCAGCAGTGAAGAAACTCTATTGCGCTGAATTATGCGATAGAAGACGCTAGATTCAGTGTAATTGCGGCCTAATATCTTTTCCAGATTGTCTAAATACTGCATGTTTAGCGACGATGGAAGCGACAGACATGTCATTTGATAGTTGCTGCGGCTGCCGGACGGAATGACAAATCCACGCTGCTTGAGTGCATTGATGAACGATGAATTGTCGAAGTCATAAACCTCCTTAAGAGTGTCACTGCGGCCAAAGGCGTCAAGGATAAAGTAATAAATATCTGGCGAATCATTTAAATTCTTCGCTTTCTTCAAATGAATTGCCGCCAGCTCCTGATCATCATTTTGATAGATCCCGCTCAGGATCACGTTCACTTTGTATTCGTGGTAAGCAATGTAGCCAACGTTGCCAACCACCAGCACCAGACTCAACATATTGAGGAACGATGTCGCCACTTTATAGTCACTTTTTGATTGGAGCAGCAAATACACAACAAGACAAACCAGAAGCACAAATGGCACCAGATAAAATCTGTCATCCTGAGGTAAGCCAAGGCCGCCCATAAGACGATTGGCGGGAGCCGCCATGGCGTCGAAAGAGAAGTTCATCAACATCAGCGCTGAGGTGACCAGGCCTGCTCTGCGCCAATCACGCAAGCAGGCAAATGACAACAAAAGCACAATCACGGCCAGAGCGAAGCAAACAGCCAGCGGTATCACCAGTTCTTCCGGAAGAAGATATGAAACCAAGCTTGAGTAACCGCAAAGCACCGGAAGAACACCAAACAGTATCGCATGTAGTGGCACAGTTTTAAGCATGCAGCTTCAACCTCTAAGTGGTATGAAAATCACTGAATTATTTTGACTAAGCCTTACTTTCAAGCAAATAGAGTGTTCTATGACTGCCCGCGATTGGCATACGCTCAACGATTGAAAAATATTGTGAAAAGCTCTCTTCAAAGGAAGCCAAAGAATAGCCTGTGAAAATATCTTGGCGACTAGACAGCAATCTCTTCACTTGCGAATCTTCTTTTGTAATAAACTCAATGATCAACCAACGGCCAAGTTTAGAGAAATAAGCAGCAATTTGATCGAGAGGAACATTGTTAGCAATGGCCAGGTGATGAATAAGGGCCAAGGCCAAAATTGTATCGGCCTTCCCCCGCTCATCAAGTCTCTGCCTTTCAGTATTGGCCCAACCGATAGCTGGTGTTGGCTGCGACAGATCCATAACCAAAGGTAAGAGACTCTGACCAGATTCACGGCTCTTTAGGTAGTTTGTCTCGACACAATTGTGATCAAAATCCATTGACACTGTGCAAATACCTTTAGCCGCAGCAATATCACTGAACACTCCAGTGTTGGCACCAAAATCCCAAAGCATGTCAGGCTTGGTAAAATCGATAAGACGCGAAACTATGGATTGCTTTTCGATTTGGGCCGCCTCAGTATAGTTATTATCTTCGTAGTAACCGGTCCAATCAGACTTGACTTTGGCGATTTTGAGAATTTCCACAGCTCCCTTCAAACTATCTACCAAACCAAACATGGCATCTTTCGAGAAGCCAGATTGCTGACCACTGGGCTCTAATTTCGTGATCGTGTTTTTATGGGCGTTAGCGTGAATAGCTAAATGTATTGCCACACTGGGACGAATAAGGGCCAGGGTTGGCAAGAGTTTGCAAGCTAAATCGAGGGGGATGCCATCAATGTAATTGCGCGAAAGGCTGCCTAAGCGAACATCTACCGCTGACATCAAGACTAAAGGTGCTAAAAAGTGCTGACAAAATTGGCGGTAGGCTACCCAGGGTTTACCCGGCTCATAACGCTCAAAGGAGAGAGTATCTATGAGAAGTGGCTTGCCGTTGACAAACTGAATGTTAAAAGCACTACTATCTTTGAGAATCATGCCATGCTTGAGAGCTATTGATTGTATTTCAAGAGTGGCTAAAGCGGCGTCTTTAAGCTGACTGAAGCACCATTCATATGGATAGGAAATAAAGGGTACTTTCTTGGGTTTGCAAATTTTGTAGACACCAGATTTAGTATCGCTATTTAGATTTCTTTGCTGCTCAATTTCGATTCTAAACTCAATCTCTTCGTGGGCGATGAGCAAATCCGCCTGGATCAACGCCTCATACAAACCAGACTCTATGAGCAAGTCATAATGCGGCTTGTAGACGAGATTGACCTGACGGTAAACTTCATCGTTCTCGCAAAAAACGCTGCCAGACGGATCGCGGAACGACGACGAACTAATTTCTCGATTGCTTATACTCAAGATCACTTCCTCACAATTGAATAAAAGTAAGATTGAGCACAGCCCCACAATCTGCGTGAATTGAATACCAAAGCGAAAAGAGTACCTAGGCCGCACTGAATAGCATAGCTTCCAGTCGATGGGTCTAAGTATGCACATGCTGGCTCAGGCAGCAGGCAAAGCAAAGAAATCATAAATACAAAGAAGGGAATATTTCGTAGTCGAAGTACATTAGTCATTTCTTTCTCCTGCCCAAAAGGCGCCATCACCGCTTACCTTTTCATCTTCAGCCGCTACCAATAACCTGTCGATTCTCTAATGTGTATTAACGAAAACGTGTATACCCGAGAATGGCGTTTTTAGGAGGTTTGCGGCGCAGCACAAGGATAACGATGTAACGCAAGATGTAGGATTGCGCAAATAAGGGAATAAATAGGCAATGGAAAGAACTAATTAATCCGCCAACGAGTGAGTAATTGAGGTCAATCAAACCATGAGAGATTTGTGCCGCCATATCTTGCTAGTCAGCCTTGTTGCTCTGCCCCTATCACTGAACACGGCCTATGCTGGGCAGCATACTCCAATTGACTCGTTCGCAGACATAACACCCCAGTGTTCTTATGGACACGATCCGATCATCAGCAAAATTGAAAATCAGGCTGGCTACGCTGAGATAGTCTCGAGCCTAGAAAAATCGCTCAAACCCAATGAAAACATTCTCTGTTCCTTTAGAATCGACAACTATGGCCGCATCAAAAACCTCAAGGTTTGTTCCGACAAAGCACCGACAGCCGTGGAGAAGAAAATACTAGCTTTGATTGCCAAAACTTCTCCGTTTCCCTATCCAACTAAACAAGAAATGATCGATAGAGGTGTACACGTCGAGTTCTGGAAAGCCGATCGCATACTATCGGTAGCCCGGATTGCTCCAGCTCCCGCAAAACCGAAAGACACTAAAACTCCAATCGATAACTTTAGTGATTTGCGCAAAAGCTCTTCCTACTAACATCGGTCCGAAGAAAAGGACTTGCCCACCGCCCTTCACTGGTACACCTCAGCCCTCAAGCCTTGAATCTTCCACTATATGAAATAGTCTTAGAAAAGTCAAAAAATAGGTTGCGGTCAAACCGCAAAGAAAGAGAGAGTCGCCAGAGACCAAGAACACAAACCGGTTCAAGACTAAGGCGACTCTCCGAAAAGCTAATCAATTAGCCGATGGCCATGTTACTTCTAACTAGCCTTGTTATTGTTGCCGGGCCTTGCGAGCGTTCTCGGCGTTGCGAGCCATGCGTTCGAGCATGTCTAGGCGACGCAGATAGCTCTCGGCCTTGTAGTGGTCACCGCGCTGGTCTTCGAAGGCAGCCAGGTCGAGGAGCAGAGGCGCAATTTCCACAGCATCGAAGCCATGAATCTTGACCAGCATGCTCAAGGCAATCTGCATGTTGTCGGCCGGGTCGGTGTAGGCATTGCCCTCGTCGTCTGTGTCGCCAGCATCCTTCACCTGCAGCACGCGGCCGAGGCGATGGAAGAGCTGAGCCAGCTCAGGAGCAGCGCGGCCAACTTCGACTTGCACCGACTCGATAGCAGCTTCGAAGGCAGTGACCGCGTCGTCGTATTCGCCAGCGGCGAAGGCTTCGTCGCCTTCTTTGCACGATTCGACCGCGGCGCTATCGCTGCTGGTGAAAGGCACCTTGAAGGGAGAGACCTTCCGAGTCGGCGTATAAGTGCTGCCGTCAGCGCGGTCAGCGACCAAACGCCTGGCTTCGGAGGCAGCCTCGCTGATGTCACCGCAGCGACGAATGAGGGTATCCGCCTTCTGCAAGTCGCCGGTCTGGTAGTACCAGGAGATCAAGTGCTTCAGCACGGGCAGAAGCTCTTCGCTCTTGCCACCGAAATGCTGCTGGAGGATGGCGAGGGCCTGCAAGTACTCGCCGCAGTCGATTTCATCGGCTGCTTCCTCATAGTCGCGCAGCTGAAAGAGCTGACCCTGCTTGATCAGGAGCCGAGCCACTTCCACTGAATCACCACCGAACTCAACTTGAGCAAGGGCGATGGCTTCGCTGATGCTGTCGATGGCTTGATCGAAATCAGCATCTTTTTCTTGCTCTTCAGCTTGAGCGATGTACGCGGCAATGGTCATGTCTTCCTCCGGTTCGGTGGCTTCTTCCTGAGGCTCCGAATCAGCTTCAGAGGAAGATTGATCAGAATTGGCAGCGGCAGCAGTCGATGGCTGGCCGACGCTGTCAGGAAATTGCGGTGCGCGCGAAGGCTTGACGGCATCGAAGGGGTTGACTTGAGCAACCTTGGGTCCTTTGAGCGAGCGATAGACGACGATGGCCAGAATGATGGCCACGACGACTACGCCCACGATTAAGAGAGGTCCGTTCATAGAATTATTCTCCTGATTAGCGGTGAGAAAGAATGAGTGCTCCCCAAATGAGCAAGACGACAACAGCGCCAGCAAAGGCGTAGATGGCGCTTGCAGGAGCGACAAGAATGAAGGCCGGCAGAAAACCGCCAGCAGTCGAGGCATTGAGCAACGACGCAACAACAATTGCCAGCGCCGTTGCTATGGCACCGACAACAAAACTGCGTCGACCGGCTGTTTCGTAGTTGACCTTAAAGACGTTGGTCAAAACAAGCACACCGACGATGCCGGTGGCGAAACCGCCCAAGACGCAGGCAAGGAATGCCCACAAAGCGGGGATAAAAAGTTGGAAAAGTTGGAAAGCATCCACAATTGAGGTCTCTTTCGAATAGTTGAAAAAGATGCGATGGCACCAACCAACTTTTTAGGGTCAATTGGCGCCACCGCAATCCAAAAACGAAAGAGAGCACTGCCGTTGTTCAGCAGCACTCTCTTCGTTACAAAGGGCTTCTTTTGGAAACTTACTTCTTTGCGTTAACTCGCTTCTTTTGGAAGCTTACTTCTTCTCGACCGGCGCCGTGGCACCAGCATCCGGCTTCTTCAGGTCACGCGCGGCAGCGTTCTCTTCGCGGTTGCGAATGAGCGTGTCGGCGAGCAGAAGATTGACCAGCCCGTTGCCACCACCGCTGTCGCCACCGGCAACAACCTGCGGCACCAGAGCCTGACCAGAAGCGGTGAGCAGCTTGGTCACCTCGATGGAGGTAACGCCCTGAGCGGTCAGCGCTTCCACCTGCTTGGAGTAGGCTTCAGCAGTCGCTTCACCCTTGGCCTTGATGACACCGGCTTCGGCATCACCGACGGTCTTGACGCGGCCAGCGTCAGCTTCAGCTTCGATGCGAGTCTGAGCCGCCTTACCCTTGGCGCGCTCTTCCATCTGCGCAGCTTCGTGCTTGGCCACCTCGATGCCGGCCTTCGCCTTGACGATGGTGTCCTGCTGGTCAGCCTGCGACTTCGTGGCCTGGAACTCGATACGACGCTTCTCCGCCTTTTCCTGGGCGTCGTACATCGTCTCGCGCTGTTCGGCCAGGTTGCGCTCCTGGGTGGTGTGCATCAGCTCCTCGGGGAGCTTGATGTTGCAGATCATCACCGAGACCACTTCGACCTTGTACTTGACCAGGTCCTTCTTCACTGCGTTTTCAGCGTCGAGCTGCTCGGTGGCACGCTCCTGCTGATAGTTGATGGCCGGCGAACGGGACACCTGAGCACGGAAGATACCGTCAATCTGCGGATGCAGAACGTTCTTCTCCAGCTCTTCCACCGAACCGAGCTTCTGCACCACATACGGAGCATTCTCCGGCAGGATGCGATACTGGCAGCGCACTTCAACCTGCATGGTGAAGCCGTCGCGCGACACGACAGCAAACGGATCGAAGTCCTTCGCCGACGTATTCTCGGACCATTCGATGGAACGAGTGGTGGTGGGAACGACGATGACCGAGAAGGCCAGCGGATTGATGTTGTACTTGCCGGGGTTGAGCACTTCCTTCTGGATACCGCGGTAACCCTTCGGCACCACGTGGCGAGCACGCACGCCGGTGTTGTGACGGGTCTCTTCGGGGTCGGTGGCGCCAGTGGTGAGCGGCGAGCTGTCTGCCGCGGAGACATCACCAGCAGCCGGAGCCTTGACGACGGCCGGCAGATTGGTGGCAGGGGCGGTGACCGGAGCAGGAGCCTCTTCACCGAACAGTTCGGTCGGGTCCTTGCCGATGTTGGAGATCATCACGCCCACTTCGCCCTGCTTGATCACCGTCTGCGGCTGCATCGTGATCGAGAACAGGTAGGGGTTGACGTAGTACGTACCGGGGCGAAGCACCTCTTCCTGAGGACCACGCTTGCCGCCGCCGGTGAGGAAGGCCTGCCCGTCCTGGTAGGACATGTGCGAGCTCATCTCGGGGGTAGCAGCGACGACGTCGTCCTTGCCCATGGGTTCACCAGCCTTGGCTTCGACGATGCCGATCTGGTTTTCCTTAACCTGGATGGCCGGCTTCACATCGACCTTGAACATGTCGGAGAAGATGTTGTAGGTACCGGGGCGGAGGAAGTCAATTTGCGGACCCTTCTGGCCGCCGTTCTTGAGGAAGGTTTCACCCTTCTGGAAGTTGTCGTGGCCGTTGGCGCGCTGACCAAGCAACTGGCCTTCGATCAACGACGCACCGTCAGCAGCGGTGACGACACCGATGTTGCCTTCAGGCACAACGGTCTTGTCGATCAGGTCGACCTTGAACAGGTAAGGGTGAATCTTGAAAGTACCGTTGGTGAGGAAGCGCAGCTGCTTACCGCGGATACCGCCGTTGCTGAGGAAGCCCGTCGGGTCCTGGAAGGAACCGTGAGCGTCGCCAGCAGCATCTTCAGCGTACACGCGGCCGGAAGGCATGGATTCGCCGTCGGCAGCAGTGATGACGCCCAGTTGGTCGGAACCAATCACCACGAAGGGAGCCTTCTTGATGACGCGGGTGATCGGCCAGAAGATGAAGTGCAGGCCGGGGGAGAGATAGGCTGCCTGAATACCGACTTCGCCAGCAGTGGCGAAAGCGCGGTTGGGAGGCAGTTTCTTGCCGAGGTAGCGGCGTTCGGTGATGGCGATTTCAGTGGGGCCGACGTTGACGATGAAGCGCGTGGCCAGAAAACCAAGAGCGACCAGACCGAGAAGGGCCGGAAGCCAGGGAAGCAGTGACAGCATGGTGTCCATAGAATTATCCTTTGGTGAAATTGAAGGTGCAATGGAGCTTGTGGTTCGCAACACTGGCGCGATTGCACAGATAGGTACCGACTCTTCCGAGATTGACCAGCTAGACACTCAAGACAACAACAAAAACTACGCATCAACTGACCCGGTCTGACACACATCCTTTGAGGGGAAGATGAAAAATCGGAGGTAATGCGCGGGGTTTGCTTTTTGAGTGGTTTGCTTGGGTGCGAACGGGAAGAGTTGTGGAACTCAAAACCTACGAACTTGGGCCTAGCTGTGGCGGTTATTACAGATTGATGTAAAGTAGTATTCTTTAAGCTTGCCAAGTAAGATTATTAAATCGGCCCAGATAGCGCTAACCACCAGGGTTGTCAAAGGCCAAACCAGGCAAGCCATAGCCCCAATTGACTGGCTCTGCGGCCGTCTTAAGAATTGGAACAACCAATCTCTAACCGTCTAAAAGTCTAATTTTGCTACTCGTTGGCGGAGCTAGCACTAGGCCGTAGCAAGCCATAGAACGCCACAGCTCGGCAATAGCCAAAAGAGGGCAGCCCGGATATACGGAAGGGGTATTGCTACCGACTGGCAACCATACCCCTTCCTCCCCCTCGAGAAAAACTGAATTGTCAGAAAACGCGAAAATAGCTCTAACAAACTAAAGACTACCGACGACATTCGCTGAAGGTCGAAAATTCTAAGGGCAATAGCGGCGTCTCATTGCAGCAGACATGTCATCAATAGTTGCTCTGCGTTGGCTGTCGCCGTGATAGGCCACCGCTCCATAGTCGATTGAGCCATCTAGCCGCTGACGAACAGGCCCACCCATGCCAACATTGTCTTTGCCAACTTCCAAATAGCGATCAGCACCGCGATGATAGAGGCGGAAATTGCTCATGGTCTCTTGTTTGTCCGGAGTAGAGGCACGGAAGTAATTGAATTGGTTATAGTCCACCACAATACCCTGGTCTTTGAAGGTTTCATTGAGAGCGCGAGCAACACGTTCACCTGATTCTTTGTTGGCGGGAAAATCGCTCATGGCTTTCTTCAATGCCTCGGCATCGCCGTCGATGACAGCCTTGCTGATACGGCAAGCAGTGAAATATTCGTTGGGTTTTAGGTCGGGGAACTTAGCCATGTCTTTGTAGATGTCGGAAGGCTTGCAGACATCAGGGCGGACTGTTTCTGCTGGCTTGTCTGTGGGCTTGTCTGGGGTGCGATCTGACGGCTTGGCGGCGTTACCCGGTGTCAGATTTTCTGGTGGTTTTTCTGACGGCTTGGCGGCGTTACCCGGTGTCAGATTTTCTGGCGGTTTTTCTGACGGCTGCTCTTGATTCGTGCGCCCCGGAATGTTCAATTTCCCACCGCGCTTCAACAAATGCGGATTGCAATCAAGCCCCGGTAAGTTTTCTTTGTTAGCTTCAACAAGCTCTTTAACGCGCTTTTGCACTTCAGCAGCAGACGACTTGCCACCTTCTTTCTTGATTGCTCTCTCGGCGATGCCCCAGAGGCTATCACCCTGCTTCACTTCATATTTACCATCAGGACCAACTTCGAGCCCGGTACCTTGTTGTTTCTTTGCTTCTTTATCCCAGGCCCGGCCTGACTCAGTTTTACGATCATAATCTGGCTTAAAAGGTGAGCAAGCATCATTGAGAGAGCAAGCACCATTGCTGCGAGCAGGAATTTTGTATTGCTCTAGCAATTCACGCTGCACACCAGCACTGTTACCGCCTAGGGCAGAGGGAGCTACACGATCAGTTGGTAATTGTTTTGAATCTAACATTTCACTTCCTACCTGAGTTGAGAGGGGGGTTCTCTGTGGTCTCAATATAGGAATGATTTGTTACGGCTTAGTGACTGTTTTTCACAAGCAAATCGACATACAAAGGTAGATGGTCAACTAATCCGAGTTTGCGGTATTGGATGAGCTCATAATTTCTAAGGGAAATAGGCAGATGCCAGCCCCTCAGAGAAGTCGCCCACCAAGGGGTACTTTGTCGGAACAACAAGTTCTCCACGAATATCAATGAAACCCCATTTATTATCCTTCTGCACAGCAGCCAGACCCTCATGAAAAGGGCGAATCATTGAATAGCTGGAGACATCTAGGCCCTGAGCCTGATCTGAGAAAAGAAATTTCTTCTCTCCCTCAATTGCTATAACTGAAAAGAAACCAGGCAGCTCATCCAACCGAGCAAACCTTTCGGATTTGATTTCACCCTTATTGTCAATTAAAAACCACTTACTGTCTTTCTCCACCCAAGCAAGTCCATTATGGAACCATCGCACAGAAGAAAATGGACCTGGAATTTTGACGACTCCGGCCTTATCAATGAATGCGTACTTGCCTGGTGCAATCTCAACTCCAGCCAAATCGTCAGTGAAAATGTGAGCACGCAAATACCTTGGCTCGATCACAACTTTGCCCCCTGAATCCTTGTAGCCAAACAATATTGTTTTGTCCGCACACTCTACAAAAAATGGATTCACATTGTCAGCCACAATTTTGTATTGACCGTCCTTATCTGGTCCTATACGAAAATTACGTGTGAAGTAAGAGTCTTGCAGTTCACCAGTTTTGGGCAAGGCATGACTCTCTAAAATCAAATCGCCAATTGGCTCAATCAACCTGTTCGTTTCGCACACACTCTTTCCAAGTCTGTCTATGCAGGACCTTCCAACTTCACCGGGGCTTTGAACACAAGCGATACCGTCAACAAATGGCAATGCATAGCTAAAAGGTTTATCGATGACTAATTTCGCATTAGAGTCGATGTAGCGAAACTGTGGCGCTGCATTTTCCAAACGTTCTAACGGAAAGAACTGATGCTTGCCACTTACGGGCGCCAAGCCATCACCAAAGTTATCTGCAACTTCGAAGGAAGGTTCAATCTTCCAAGCGCCTGTCTTGTCGACAAAGCCCCAGCCTTTAACCGTTTCAACAGCAGCCAAGCCACCCTTAAACTCTTTAGCAGTTTTAAACTCGGGGGTAATTACCGTATTTCCCTGTCTGTCGATAAAGCCAGTTGAGTGCACACCCGCTAGCTTGGCTTCTTTAGCCCCCGCCCGGTATCGCTGATACAGCTCAGGCTGTACCTGGCGAATAAGCTCCAAATAGGTATCGAGATAGTCTTGAGAAATCGGCATTTGCCATGTATCCCGGCGATTGATTGCTTCTGCCAGCACCCGTTCAAAAACAACATTCGATGCCTTGTATTGCTTTTGAGTAGCAAGGAAACAGGCATAGGTATACAGCGCAGTCAGAGAGACTGGTGGCCAGTCTTCTTCAGGCACAGTAATTATCTTCGGATCGAAGAAACTAGCTGCTTTTTGATATTTAGTTCCAGCATCTTTGAATTTGCCTTGCTGATAGAGTTTGTTACCTTCCCAAAGCAACATAAAAATGAGCTGTTTCTGTGTCTTTTCAGCTTTCGGACGCAAGTCAGCTGCTAGTGCATTGAGCGCCTTTAGTTTTTCAGCCTGATGCTCCTTCTCATAGCGCTCACTGAGAGATGTAAACAGACGATCTAAATAATTCTCCCATTCATACCAAGCCACCCAGCACTGCCACTGCTTCTCAAGCATCTCAGTAGTCATACTCTCCGAACCCTTATCTCTAAGTTCTGTTTGCACCTCTATCAGTCGTGCTCTGATGGCGTTGAAAGGGTCATCAGGCGATTGCGACACCACAACGCCGTGTTCGCGTGAAGCCGAAAATTCTAGATTGGACTGATCGACCAACACGGCCGGAAGTGGCGGCAAATCGATGGCTTTCAGAGCAGTCAAAAGGCCTTCTCGCAGCTTGCCTGGGCCAGCCCATTTTTCCAACTGCACAGTCAACTTCTCGCCTGGCAAAACAGAGACACGCAAATTAGCCACCGAAGAGAACTTCTTAGTAGCCTCACCAATCAACTTTTTGCAGGTTTCAATATATTCTTTTTTCCTCTGTTCATCGGCTTTCTGCTTTGTGAGAGCGGGCTCGTTTATGAATACAGCAGCGATGCCATTGCGAAAATTCTGTGCGCCATGAAAGGCAAGCGCAATAACTAACTCACCAGACTTGTTGATATAGCCGCACTGTGCCAACGTATCGTCGCCTTGACCAACCATCAAAAGACCGTCGGCAAAGGCAGTACCAATCTTCGAATATTTGGCTGGTATGACAAAGGCACCACTTTTATCAATAACTCCATATAGGAAAGGTCCGGGAGACGATGACGCCGCGCCAAGGCCGCGGTGCTGAAGAACTAAGTCTGTAGGTGGATTAGGGTTCCAGTCCATACCAACTACAGCTAGGCCCTCACTGAATGGATAGGCAGTGCTAGCTTTCTCAGGCAGCATAATTATTGTGGCACCAGCAGCATCAACATACTGCCAACGGCCATCACGCTTTACTGCGCCTAGACCTTCTGAATATTGATAAACAACTTCTTCTGGAAAAGCTTCTCGATAGGTACCATCCTTGCGCAATGCAATACCAGACTTCTTTGGCAAGCCACTGGACGACAAACCCGTCATCTTCGCCGCGCTCGCAGCAGGCACTGACTGGTAAAGTTCATCACCCTCAAACCAAGCAATAAAATTCACATCTTCTTTGTCGGGCGCTTTCTGCACTGCAAAATAGCGCGTGCCGACGTTGACCACACCTAGATTTAAATCGTTTAGCTTTTGAGAAGAGCCTTTAGACGGCCAAACAACCTGGCCAGTTTTATCGATGACTGCAGTTTTATCACCCACACCGACAATCGCGTATCCCTCCTTAAACTGGGCAGCAAAGCGAAATTTAGCAGGAATGACTTTCTTTCCGGATTCATCCAAATAACCACAACGGCCATCTTCCTTAAACAAAGTGAGACCCTCGGCCGAAATACCGTCTTCAAGCGAGGGGCTATTAGGTTCACTGGCAAGCTCTCTCAGTCTCTTGCCGCTGAAATCGTGGGAAAAGTAATGGAGATCGCTTTCATACCTGTTGGAAGTACTGTATTCAGCCCCTAGAATGTCTTTATCTTGAATTACCGGCTGCCGCTCAAAGCGCTTTTCAAATACAAACTTGCCAGTCTTGTCGATAATGCGCCAATAGCCGCGCTCAGGATAAAGAACTTGCTTTGTCTCTTGCGCCACAGCAATCTGCATAGTGACCGGTGAAACACCTATGGTAATGCTGAAGGCAAAAAAGCATGCCATTACCTTGCGTTGAAATAGCCTACTTAAGAGCATCTAGACACCTATATCTACATAAAAGAAAAGAGCCACATTGGGCAACTACTAAGCTTCTATATAAAACCATTTGGCACAAACAAACAATTCGTGGAATACCCCATGATCCTGGAAAACTCCGATTAATACTGGGGCGCAGTCAGTCAATTACAAGGCGTAGTATGTAAAATCCAAAAATTTTAGAGACAAGAAGTGAAGAATGAAACGGAGGGAAGATCCAGAGCCCGAGCCCTGATACCTTCCCCCCTGATTGAGGTTGATGAAGAATCGAAAGTTATTGCCGCAAGACTATTTCACTTGAGCACTAACCACCGATTAGTCACAATCGCTACTTCATAAGATCCTTTATGTCGGGGTCCTCGAGCCACTGTTTGCCATCCTTGGCGAAAATAGCGACATTGCTAACGTCACGAATGGTGGGCAGGGCAATGGGGTCACAATCGATACCGACGAGAGAAAGAATCTGACGAGTGCTGCGCCGCAACTTGCGGTTGGCAATACGCTTGTCATTCTTTTCCGAATCAGCATCAGTCATGCCGGTGATGGGGGTCCGCTTCAACGAACGACTCATCTGGATCTCCTTTGTTTTTTTGAGCAAGCAAAGCTTGCGGATAATTTCCCAGATCAAAATCACCACTCGAAACTGCAGAGCAATTCCAATTGGTGTTACTCATCGCCCACGTAAAAAAAGCACGCGAACAAGATGAGTGTTTCAATTCATCTGAACAGTGTTTCCCATCAAGAAGCGCTTATATTCTCGTTTTCACAAAGGCAAAGCCTAAGTCGCACACCAAGGTGAGTGAAGGAGAAATGATATAGAAGTTGAACTAGTGCGCTTTTAGATGGAAATTTTCTGGAACAAGGGGAAGAGTTTGGGAAAGGTTTGGGTGTGCTCATGGAACCTATGACTTAGAGCCATTTGATATCAAGCGATGTCAAGGCATGTATCCAAAGCAGATTATGAAAATTGCTTGAGAACCAGCCATACAAGCACAAACACGGTTGCCATGGGGCGACAAAACACTTACTGAGCAGCAATCTCCAGGCCCCAAGACTAAAGCAGAGCTTAACTCTTGACAATTCACCTGCGCGAGCTGACGCGAGCATGTAAAGCGGTCTGTTAACAATGTTTAGTGTCTTTAAGAGCTATTAGAGAGCGTGGAAGTTGATCCTGTTTAGCCTTGATCACTAGATTCAAGGCATCTTCTACTCTCTTAAATCGAATAGGTCTCTCTACCCCCCAAATATTCGACTTCCACCCCCAAACCTTATTGCTTGTGCACCCCAGCCTTGACGCTCGCGTTGAGTGGTCGGGCAGGTGGCGCTCGCATGGAGATTTTTATGTCAACAACCTACAGTAACGCTCAAACTTTCGTGCGCGCTGCGGTTGCCGATATGCTCAGTGCAATCACCGGTAACCTCAGCTCGACAAGAATGCGATTGGTGTCCACCACATCAACCTATTCTCGCTTCGTCTGGATCATGGTGGAGAGAATTGCCCCTGGCACCACCGGTGATAGCGTCATCGCCCGAACCAACGATATGGACCTCTCCGGAGGTGTTCCACCGAGCCTCTACGTCTGCGCCCCGCTCGCCCGCGTGCAAGACCTCGAAGTTCACATTCTCAACTTTCTTGACACCGAACTCTTGAATTACGGCAAGGTCGACGCATTGCTTCAGTCTGATATGCAAGACGGAACGCCCTGCGCCACTTTCGTCGGCGATTCGGAAAGCGGATACGCCAACATCACGGAGCAGGTCAGCCTGCTTACCGTCTGATGCTGGTTTCACTCACCAACAATCTCAAACATGCGCAAGGCCCGTAAGCCAAGCGCTTGAGGAAAACAATCATGTCTCTTATCATTTCGGCTACCTCCAGCCGTCTTGACTCCGCAATCAAGCGGGTCAAAGCTGGGGAACGCGCTAACCTCCTTCTTGTTGTATTCTCTGGTGAAAAGCTTTCCGGCCAGGCTCTCGCCGCTGACGATCTGACCAACGGTCTGATCAAGCGTCGTCTCAAGCAGGACGGCTTTCAAGCCAAGTTCATCCAAACCAAGGTGATCGACACCGATCTCACCACCGACGGTCTGGACAAAATCATCCTGGTCAGCCTGGGCGCTCGCTCCAAGCTCACCCTCAACGGTCTACGCGCAGCTCTGGCTGAAGCGTTCACCACCGCTCGCGACGTGGCCGGTTCCGAGCGCCTGATCTTCCCGCTGATTGACGTTGACCTGCAAGGGTTCACTGTCGAGCAGTTCGCTCAGGTCGTAACCGAATACTCGGTTCTGGCCGACTACGAGCCCAACCACCGCAAGACACGCGAGTGGGGCAACGAAGGGCCGCGCACCCACCTCAAGTCACTGAAGATGCTCTGCACCGCTGGTACGCTCACTGCGGCCAAGAAGGGCATTCTCATGGGCCGCTTGCTGGGTGATGCCACCAACCGCGCCCGCAACATGGTGAACGAACCCTCCAACATCATGACGCCCATGAAGATCGCTGCCATGGCTCGCGCTGTGGCCAAAGATTCTGGCGGTTTGGTGAAGTGCGAAGTGCTCGACATCGAAGGCATCAAGAAGCTCAAGATGGGCGGCCTCTTGGCTGTCAATCGGGGCTCGGAGAACCCGCCGGCTTTCATCGCCATGAGCTACGACCCTGAAATCGGTCTGACTCAGCAGGTGATTGGTCTGGTCGGCAAAGGTATCACCTTCGATACCGGTGGTCTCAACGCCAAAGACTACGACGGCATGCTCGACATGAAGAACGACATGGGCGGTGCCGCCGCCGTGTTGCAAGTAATGTCGATTCTGTCGGTGCTGAAGCCGCAGATTTCGGTGCGGGCAGTGATTGCCGCTTCCGAAAACATGATCGACGCCAAGTCGATGCGTCAGGGCGACATCCTCAAGACCATGGCTGGTCTGACTGTCGAAATCGGTCACACCGATGCCGAAGGTCGCCTCACTCTGGTCGATGCTCTGCACTACATCCAAACCGTCAGTGGTGCCAACCAAGTGATTGACGTGGCCACCCTCACCGGTGACGTCGAAACGGCGCTTGGTGACAAGATTTCGGGCGTGATGGGCAATAGCGAGCGCTTTACTCGCGAAGTGCTGAAGTGCTCGAAAGAAGCCGGCGAACCGATGCACGAACTGCCCCTCTTCGAGGAGTACAGGGACTGCAACAAGTGCGTCATGGCCGACCTCAACAACAGCGGTACCGGCCCTGGTGCCATCACTGCTGGCTGGTTCTTGCGTGAATTCATCAAGGATGGCACAGTTTGGGTGCACATTGACATTGCTGGCACGAGCTTCCGTCGCCACGACCACGGTGTCGATTCCACTGGTGCTACCGGTGTTGCCGTGCGCACGCTGGGCCAGTTGCTGCGCCAGTACTCGAAGCTGTAACAGGCATTCGACGTACTAAAAAGAGAAATTCTCTTTTTGGAAAACAGGGAAGGAGCTAACGCTCTTTTCCTGTCTTCCTTTTTTACCGCCACTATTGTCTTATATAGTTGAACTTCAAGCCCATGGCCCTTTAGGCATGAACAGTAACCTTTTCCCGGACCCGATGAAACTGCGCTAGCTTCACTACTGCGGCCACGCAACTAAACTCTCCATAATATCGCCTCAACTCTTTGCAACTCTTTACTACTCAGATCTTGTTTTGCTGTCAAAGAGCTTAGTAGTTTGAATACATCACTTTTCAATTTTCTGAGATTTATTTACCGCCTACGCCCAGCACCACAACGGCCCCTGCAAGAACCATTCGAAGAGACAATCTCTCTGAATCTTCACGGCCACTAAACGCACAGAAGGCATACCTAACAGCTGTCACACGACAGCTAAAACCTAACAGAAGGTCGATGGAGTTCCATCGGTCGACAACTCTGCGAGAAAAAATATGTGGATCATTGACCAATCAGTACGCAACCTGGTTCATCGCATCGATAAAGGCGAAGAACCGCTAGATCTACTCTTTACCCGTCTCATTGCCAAACTGCAAAAGCGTTGTGCTCACCCGCAGGTGGTCTCGCGCTATGCCAAGTATGGCCAGCCAGGCAATCCCACCAGCCAAGCCAAGGCCTCTGCAGCCAACACAGCAGTAGACTCGACTCAGACCGCAACCATCAAGCTTCCTCTCGACCAAGACGGTTATGTCATCGGCTTCGACCCTTTGACCCAAGAGAGAGAGTTTGTCGATTCATGGAATCGCTACGGCATCGTTGTTGGCGCCAATGTCGCAAGCACTGCTCAGTGCCAGGAAGTAATCGCGCGTATGCACGAGCTTCTACTGGCCCTCAGCGGCGCCACCTGCGACCTCAACAAGCCTTCAACCTGGGACAACATTCCCGTCGACGAAGCTGCCGTGCCTATCATCTCTCGTGGATTTTTCGAAATCTACCACGACGATGCCATCGCCGCCATCAGACAGAGCGTGCGTGTCTACCTGCACTACGTTCTGATTTGGGGACGGGCAGATCTGTGGACGACCTTCGACCGGCTTGGTATCAAACTTCCAGGGCTTGCCGATAGCAAAGCACTGCCTCTGCATGTTGACCAGAATCCCAATGTGCACCCCGACTTCCGCACGGTGCAGGGCGTTCTGGCCTTGGCCGATTGCCCAGCTGAACGCGGTACTTTCGTCGGTGTTCCCGGCTCGCGCAGTAGCTTCTCGGCCTACGGCGCAATGGCTAAGAACAAGGGCGAATACGTTGAACTCGACCTCAGCCATGCCATCGCCGCCGAGTTCACCGCTAGAGCTCAAATCTGCCCCCTGCGCGCTGGTCATCTGATTTCATGGGACAGCCGCACCACGCACGCCAATAGCAGCAACATCTCAGACCAGACGCGCACAGTCGCCTACATCGCCTTTGGTCCTCAACGCCAGGGTGATGAGAGCGCGTGCCTCGCCCGGCAAGAAGCCTTTGATAGCGGCTTGGGCAGCAACGTTCGCGACGCTCTGATGCACGCCAGCAAACGCCCTCGTTTTACCAACCAGACTCGGTTAGCAGCTCTGCGCCGGTCCGAAAAACTAACTAAACTCGGAAGGTTAATCTATGGCCAAGAAAAATACTGAACAGACAAAGAAGCGGCTGTTGCTCAACGCCGAAGCTTTTGGCTTCGGACCAACAGCAGCAATTGCCGACTGTTTTCCTTTTCTCAAAGCGCGTTTCAGCACCATCGGTTTCATCGGCAGCGGTCACACGCTCGATCTGCAACGGCCGCTTGCCTACGACGCCATTCATGATGTCAGCCACCTCAGCGAAGGGGCTGGCGATGCCAACGCAGATAAAGCGCTGAACGAAATCTTCGCTCAGTACGATGTCTTCGTCACCGCCCTCGACTTTGCTATGGCCGAAAAGGCACTGCGCCATGGCCTGACAGTCTGCATCTACGACCCGCTCACCTGGTATTGGAAGACAATTCCGCCCGTGGTCAACGAAGTCGATCTCTACATCGCCCAGAACTTCTTCGGTGTGGAAGAAAGGCTGAATTCGGCTGAGTTCGCCGCAGCCACATGGCAGACAGTAGCGCCAATCGTTGGCAATCAGTCTGATCGAGTCACAGACAAAGACCTGGTTCTGGTCAACCTCGGAGGCCTGAGCAATCCTCTCTGGACCGGCAACGAAGCACTGTCCTATGCTCGCCAAATTCTTGAAGCGGCGCTGCCCACCTTGGCTGGCCAAAAGGTCGTGGTCGCGGCGAACTCTGCGATCTCTGCTGCTCTGGCCCACCTGGGCGCCAAGAACCTCAGTCGTGAGCAAATGCAAGTCGTTCTGCAACAAGCAAAATATGCTCTGATGACTCCGGGCCTGGGCAATATCTACGACGCCGCTCGCTTCAACACCCCAACTATCTGGTTGCCACCGGCCAACGACAGCCAAGGTCAGCAACTGTCGCTGTTGAACAAAAGCCGCCTGGTTGACGGCCTTGTCGACTGGCATCAGATTCTCCCCATCAGCGCCATCGACTACAGCGCCGAACAAGGAGACGTTCTCAAAAGCGTTGCCTCTGCCGTTGAGCAAGCGCAAAGCTCGAAGAGAGCAAAGACTCAACTGGCCAAATTGCTGCGCCGTCAAATCAAAGCCCTGCCGCAAAACAGCCGCCTCACAGCACTTGTAGAGCGGTTCGGATCAGGTGGAGCGCAGCAAGTCGCGGAGCTTGTTTATCAAAGAGCAACTCGAAAGGAGGTACAAAATGTCTAGCGCCAAACATCAGTATCTCCTGCAGCTGCCCGGTGCACTGCAAGTTTTGCTAGAGCTGCCCAAGCCGATCTTCGCAGACCCGGCAGCATGCCTGCTGTTAGGGGCCTATCTACCAGGCGTCGAGCTGGTCGATGTCAGCTGCAAAAAGTCGAAAGGCCTGGTCACCATCGCCCTGCGGCAATCAGGCAAGCCAAGATTGTCGGCGAGCAAAAACGGCAACAGCTACACCTTCTTTGCGGAGAGCACTGGTGACGCACTGATGGACCTGATTTTTCTCACCTACGGCGTCGCTCGGCAGAAGTGGCTGAAACAAGGTCTGTACTGTGTGCACGCCGCCTGCCTGGAAGATAAGCAGCAGAGACTGTCGCTGGTTGTCGGTCATTCGGGGGTGGGTAAAACAGCAGTGACACTCAGTTCTCTCGCTCGCGGCGCCAAGGTCTTTTCTGGCAACCGCACACTGGTGAAAATCGTGAGCACAGGCAAAGACAAGACCACTGTCGGAATAGCAGGTGAAAGCAGTAGCAGCATCATTGCTATCGCTGGCACACGCACCATCACCACCAAGGCAGAAGACCTAGCAAGACACCTGCCACAGGCTCTCGCGGAAGAAGAGAACAATGCGGAAGTCGGCTACCAAGGACGTTCTGCTTTCAGCTTGAGCAAACGTTTCTATGCAGACCATGCTCCACAAGCAGTGACCCTGATCACTCTGCCACGCCTCAATGATGGTGCAGAAAAATCGAAGCAACTCAGCGCTCTCTCGGCTCTGCACAAGCTCTACCCCTTCTTCCTCGATGCAGTCAATGCTGATATCGTCTTAGCTGGCGGCCGTATCGTCTTCGCTGGCACCCCGCCAAGCGGCGTGAGCAAGCGTTTAGCGAGCGAGTTATCGCAAGCACTGGCAAACCTACCGGTTTGGGAGCTGGAAGGCTCACTACCATTCATCAACCACACACTGGAGGAAGTATGAAAAGCAAAAAGATACTCTATGGAGTGTGTGGGATCGGCATGGGTCACACTTACCGCCAGCTGCCACTGCTCGACGAACTTGCCAAAGACAACCGCATCGTGCTCTTCGTCTACGGCGAAAGCAAAGCGTTCTACGAAGAGCATTTTCGCCACAGCGAGAACGTCACGGTGTTGACTGTCTCGGTGCCGTTCTATGTCGGCAACGCCAATGGCCTCGACTTTGCCGAGACCGCCAAGCGCATCGCCGCAAGCGGCATTGACCATGAAGCCATCAACCTGGCTGCCATGGAGCGGACGCAAGAGCTGATCGGCAAACCTGACCTGGTGATCTCAGACTACGAACCAATCAGCGCGCAGTACGCCTACGCCCACGGCACACCCCTGGTGACCATCGACCAGCAGAGCAAATATCTGGTTGGTGACTACGTCCAAGCCATTGCTGGTCAGACCTGTTTGGATGAAGTAGCGCGGCTCAGGCTCTTCTTTCCTGCTGCCGCTTTGCGTCTGGCCTGCTCATTCTTCACTGTGCCAAGGCGCAATAGCAAAAGCGGCACCAGCGAGAAAGTGATCATCTGTCCGCCCATCATCAAGCCAGCCATCGTGGCAATGAAGAAGCGGCGCCATCAGACCAAGCAGGACAAATCGAAATCCGGAACCAGAACCAGATCAATACTGGTCTACATCTCGTCGCAAAGAGACTTTGTACAAAGCTACGAAGAGGTACTCACTGTGCTGTCCACAGCCCCCGAGTATCACTTCCATGTCTTCGTCAAAGAGTTGCCGCAGCATCTGCTGGCTGGGCTACCCAGAAACGTCACCCTGCGTCGCCACGGTGACACGCGCTTCCTCGATGTGCTAGCCGAATGCCAGGGCATTATCACCACCGCAGGCCATACCCTGGTCTCAGAAGCGATGTACTTGGGCATTCCGGCTTACCTGATTCCTCTGGCGGTCTACGAGCAACAGATCAACGCTCATGTGGTCGGCGACAACAACTTCGGCGTCTGCGCTGAAACCATCAACGAGCCACAACTGACCGCATTTCTCTGGCAACTTGAGAGCTTCGCCGCCAACATCGTCAACGACAAGAAGGGCAAGAACAACAAACGCGTTCTGGTGCCTGGATCTGGTGAGAAGAAAATTCTCGCTTACATTCGAGCAGCACTAGCGAAGGCTGACAGCGCTTGAATCAACCAACTATAATGGAGCACCCATGCGAATATATGTTCTAAGACACTGCGAAAGCGCCATCATGCGCTGGCGGATGGACAACCCCGATGCCGAGGTTGTTCCGCCCGAGCACTTGCCGGACTCGGCAGTACCTCTTTCGCCACTAGGAGAAGAACAAGGCGAAGCCCTTGCTCTCTTCTTCGCCTCGCTTCCCGAAAGCGAAAGGCCCACCCACGGTTTCAGCTCGCCGTTCGGCCGCACGACACAAACAGGCGGATTCGCCCTGAGTAAGCTGCCGACCAAAGTCGAGCTTGTACTCGATGAGCGCTTGCGCGAAATCGACTTTGGCATCTTCGTCGACCTGACCAAAAAGGGACGTGCGGCGAAGTTTCCCACCCAGTGGCAAGAGCGGCGCACTGTCGGCAAAGTGCACTATCGCCCCGAAGGCGGTGAAAACTGGCACGATGTGGCAGCGCGTTTTATCGACTTTCAGAAAGAGCGCATCAACGCCCTGCCACCATCAGCGGTGGTCTTGATCAGCACTCACGAAACAGTCGTCAGCATAAGCCAATGGCAATGGGCTGGCGAAGATCTTGAGCAGCTGGGCAAAGAAGGGGTGCCATCGGCCTCGATCAACACCTACGACTTTGACGGCAAGACCTTCACCCTGGTCAGTCGTCAAAAGCTTCCCCCCTCACCCAGTGGCAAAGACTTGTTCTCGATGGAGAGCAAGGCCAAGGACATCTAGGCCGCATCTAGCCCACGTCTAAGTCATCCCACTGCGAAAACCGCAGTAGCACTAATACTTAAAGCAGCTAGAGCAGAGAGATTTTGGCAAAATCTCTCTGCTCTTAGCCTGCTTCTGTTTTTACGGCATAGCAGTTTTAGCAATTGCGTTCCGCTACTCTGAGCTTGTCACTTTTCTAGTTGAAATTCGTTTGCCTTCAGTGGGCAGGCCGAAATTTTAGCATCGAAAAGTGACAAGCTTTTTCTTTTTTTTGCACCTTTAACTCACTATTTGGTTGGTAAGGCTAACAGGGCTGGCGTTTTGCCGTCAGGTATGAGGCCTCAAATTGTTTTAGACCTTTCCGATTTTCGTACTTTTTCTGACTTTTTAGAGCTTTTG
>JBAYTY010000010.1:0-189263 GCA_041675385.1 Candidatus Obscuribacterales bacterium | reverse complement strand
CTCACTCTGAATTAGGAGCGACTCTTTGTCACCTAAATTTTTAGCGGCAATCCTATTTGATTCAAACTCATTGTCAGGCGGCAGTTATCCTCGCGGCATAACACTAAGGCGCTTCAGACATTGGCGAGAACAAGCCTGCAATCCTTCAATCGCGGATTGAATAGAGATCCTGGTTACTGGGAAGAGAAAGACTTCAGGCTTGATGAACTTAGATTGTGGCAAGATGCTGGTTTCCCGCAAGGCAAGGGTCTACCGCAGCCAGTAAGAGATCCCGCTCTCGATAATCCGCAAACTACTTTCGAAAAAGTGATTTCAGATTTCGACGCTAAGCTTGTCAAATATCGTGAAAGTGACCCTGATGAAAAGACTAATCCGGGCAACTACTTAACAGCAGCTTCAAATGAAGATATGGAGGCAATAAAGAAGCGCTGGATCCTGCCGAAAAACTATTTGATTTTCTTAGAGCGATTCTCGCCTTACAACTTTACCTGCGAGCTCCAGATTAAGTTTTCTTCGAGCGGGTTTGATCTCTACTCGGCAAGTACGATTCTGGAGAAGCAAGCCATATTTGCATTCGATCCCAACACCGGCAAAAACTACTCTGACTGGTCAGAGAACTACGTAGTCATTGGCGATGCCTGGGCGGACCCTTTTGTGTTCGATCTATCCAAGTGTGATGAAAACGATGGACCAATATTCACAGCAGAGCATGGAACAGGGGAGTGGAGCTTTCGGAAGTATGCAAAAAGCTTTGAAGCCCTACTGCAAAAGTTGAAGGTTACTTGATTTGGAAGCTTCAGATAGCCTTAGTTAGCTTCACTTCCGGCAATACTTGAGAGTGGTTAGCACATTTGCTTCCTCTGTCTGTTCACTCAGCATAGTTTCTAGGATCGCCGAGCTTCGTGTAAATTGAGTATTGCTTGCAGTAGATTCGGCATCAATGGGTCTTGTAGGGTTATTGTGGAAAATTCTTCGTCGTCTGGCCTGACTCCTGGAAACTCGCGTTCAGTAACCGTAAAGGTGAAATCAACCTCTTTTTCCTTCTGTAGAAAGCGCACTCTATACCTGTGTGCATTGGGCTGGTATTCGTTCTCTGCAAAGATGGCTAGTGGTGTCATAGTTAGCATTTCGGACTTCTCTATTGGTTCACTCAGTAGGCTTCTTAAGATTGGCGAGCTTCGTGGAAATTCAGAAGAGCCTGCATGAGGTTGGAGGTTGTTCGATCTGTTAGGGTTTCTCGAGAAAATTGATCATCGTCTGCGCTCACACAAGGAATACTTCTTGCATCAACAGTAAATGTGTATTCGACCTTATTGTCTTTGCGATCAAAGCTTACTTTGTATCGGTACATTCCTGGTTCATATTCATCTTCCGCGAAGATTGCAAGTGGTGTCATTGTTTGCACGTTTGCTTCCTCTGTCTGTTAGCTCAGCATTGTTTCTAGTATCGTCGAGCTTCATGGAAGTAAAGTATTGCTTGCATTAGTTTTGGCATCAATGGATCTTGTAGAGTGGCACCTGAAAATTCTTGGTCGTCTGGTCTTACTCCTGCAATACCTTGATCTGTTACGGTGAAGGTGTATTCAACTTCCTGACCTTCGCTTATGAACTTTACTCTATACCTGTGCAAGCTAGGGCTATATTCACCTTCGGCAACAATTGAGAGCGGTGTCATAGTTAGCATTTCATTTCCCTTACCATTTCAGTGGCTGGAATCTCGTTGAAATAGTTCCACTTCCCTATTGGGTTGCCCGCTAGTGCTTGTTCTATTCCGGTGAGCCTAGTGGCCGTCATAGTATCTCACGTGCCCAGCTGAACCGAGCACCTCAAAATACGTCGACATGTACCTCTGATGTCTTTCCGTCGTCATTCAACTCAATCAGCAAATCGCACTTGCTTTCGTCGTCCATGGCGTTGTATCCAGTATGTCTAATGTGTGGACCGATTTCGTGGAGGGCAGTAAAAGCATCCGGTGTGCCCATATGCTCCACTATTTCTAGTTGGGTCAAACCAATCAGTACCTTGCTCAACACAATGTCGCTTGCCATGCGATTCTTTTCGTATCTGTTTGCTGACTTCCACCTCTTCAAGGCCGCTATTCCAGCTTTTCTTTCTTCGGCTGTGGGCTCCCGGTTCTGACGAAATTCGTGATTCAACCCTACATGTGTCTCAGTAAGTTTATTCCGAGAACTTGGAAGGGGGCCACCGACAACAAAGGCAAAAATGGCAAAGGCAATGCCAACTAGAAAAAGTATTTTGGCTATGTTCTTGTTGATAAAGGCCATCCTCTCTCCTTGCCTGAGCGCGGCAGTTCTACTTGAAGTTGCATCCTTGGCTTTTTGTGCTACCTATCTGTTCGGATAGGAGGAAGTTCATAGGTACTTCTGTACTTTTCTTTTTGTTCGGGTAGCAGGAAGTCAAAATTGCTAAGGATTTGTCCTTTTCCTATCCCGTAAACTGCCCTACGACCGATGACATCGGAGGCCTTACAAACGGCAGCGCCGGGAATTTGGCATTGCATAACGGGTCGTTGCTCTACTGATTCGGCCGTGATTAGGGAGCCCACCTTGATATCACGACGGGCGTATACAAGGGTTCCTCTTTCTTTCATCCTATCGCTGACACGCTGCTCGAGCTTCTTCGTATCATCATTTCTTGTTCCAAGACAACAGATGCCCAAGCTAAGGGCACAAGTGATAACGAGAATTACAGCAAAGCGAGTCATAAGCCAATCTTACCCCTTCAGAGAATTTATGGCAGCTTCATATTTAGATAGGGATTTTATATGCGAGCCGATAGAATTTGCACGTCTACTTGCTTCTTGATTGTCTCAATTTTTCAATCCCTACCAAGATCGTATTTATGCAACCTCCTGGCTCAGTTTTCATTTCCTTAACAGCACCATCAACATCTTCTGCAAATACAAGTGGGCTGTAAATTCGGAGATTAGTTATTTTATCCATTCCAGGTGGCTCATTAGTTGGGACGACTTGGCCATTCTCGTAGTATCGTCAGGTAAATCCGGCGAAACGCGGATCATGCATGTCTCCTGTCTGTCCGAGATCCTTTACTCTCGATGGCAAAAGTTGATCGCTTTTGCCATCGCAACGCCACAACAGTCGCTCAGTGGACAAAATGATGAAGTTTTCAGGGTCTAATACTGAGTACATTACTAGCTCTTCAGTAATTGGGATTGACAGCTTCTCAAGAAGCTTCTCACGCCTCTCGGGGCTAATGTGTTTGAAGAGGCCTGTATTTTTCGTTGTTGTTAAATGAGTTTCGAACCAGTGTGATATATCTAGTGACACTGAGAATACTCCGAGCTAGGTCTCTCTCTGATTCTATTGTGATTGCTTGTACTAGGTTTTACCCACCGGGTGTAAGCCATATTCAAATTTCGGCGTTGGTTAAGTCAACCGTTCATTTGCGAATTTCAAACGGTCCGGCTGTCACTATGCTGAATGCTTTGGTAATACCAGCGGTGACTGCTCCTTGGGTCATGCCAAATACAATGCTTACAGTAACGAACCAGAAGGGCACCACGAGCAAGATGCGGGCAAGGAACCATTTGCTTGTAACTAATAGAAATAGAATAGGCAGAGGGAAGCCTACTAGCAAGTAATAGAGGATTGCTCTCTTTGTCATCGCTTGCTCTAGGATAGCCGTTAGCGGGCAGCAAACGAGATACCAAACAAAGGGATAGAACCAGAAAAGAAGGGCAAGCCAGCGGGGTGGTTTGTTCAAGAATTTGAAGATAGGTGCGAGCTTCTGCATAGGTCTATTGTTGCATAGGCACGTTCGATTGCTATTCGTCACTTCATTCATTCACTTCATTGATTCACAAAAAAAGAAAGAAGCGAGCACTCGCTTCTTTCTTTTCGTCAACACCAGGGGGAAGTTTTTTGTGTTTTTTTCTTTTTCTTCTTAACGACTTAGCGTCTTTCTTTCATCTCATCTGAAACATGGCCAAGAATTCCGCCAGCCACGCCGCCGATTACAGCTCCTTTGAGGGCACCGTTCTTGCCTTTGCCATCGCCGATGACACCACCAATTACGGCTCCTCCAACGACTCCAATCATAGTGTCGCTAGGTCCTTCTGAGCGTCTCTCGTAGCCGCCTTGTGGTCTGCCTGGGAAGCGTGATGGATCTGGCTGCCAGCCTCTATCTCTGTCGCGGTCGATAATTATTACTGGCGGTCTATTGTGTTCATCGTGTCTCGGCATAACTACCACTGGGGGTGGGCAATGAACATCTGGTCGAGGCATGACGACAACGGGCGGTGGGCAGTGTCTATCGGGGCGCTCAATGACAATTACTGGTGGCCGACGATGTTCAGGACGATCAATAATTACAACTGGTGGTGGTGGGAGGAAACGACAGGCTTCTTCGCGGGGCAGATAGCCGGCGTTGTAGCGCCTACCGTCTTCCGAGCGAACCACTACATCACCATCTCTTTCAATTTGCAAATCAGCTAGGGTGCAGTTGCCGCTGTTGTACGATGTTTCTTGAATTAGTCTGGCGAACTCGCGGGGGTTCATGTGTTGACAGTCTTCTCTCAGTAGGCTTGCGGCACCGGCGGCATCTCCTTCGCGCAGTTCGCGGGCGGCCATTCTTGCGTCGCGGTTGATGAAGTAGCCTTCGTCCATTTGACAGTACCTCTAAAATTGGTGGTGATTGGTGTTGAAATTGATTTAGATTTAGATTTAGATTTAGATATTGAAGTTGACATTAATATCTAAGTTGATTCTCGAAGCGCTTGTCTTTGCGGGGGGGCAGATAGTTGCGCTTCGATAGGTTTCACTTTGCGGCACAAATGTGACACGAGTGTGAAACCTATCGAAGGCTATCTACGGCTATTGCTGTCGCTCTATTGCATGCTCTATATTGCCGTGGCACTAGAGCAGTCTTTAGACCGCCGTCGCTCGATCGCTGTATATGATGGTAAAGCTCTCTTTATAGAAACGGAATGAACTTGGCTGCTGCCTGGGAGGTGATTGTGTGGGAGACGGCCACCATATCCTCGCAGATAGGCAGACCTGAAATCATTGCCTCTAGCTCTTCGGCGTAGGAGGTATTGATTGTTCCACCCATGCGATGCACTGCTTTTTGTGCTCGCAACATTTGATATTCCAGAGCATTCAAACTGTCTGCGTAGATAGTGGCAGAGATGCCGATGCCAGTGGCTGCCATTTCGCTCTCGCAAAAGGCTCTGAAGTGCGCTAAGTGATTTGCTGGTGTCTTCAGTTCTTTATATCTTTCGGCCGTGCTCAGTTCGCAGTTAAGGCGAAAACGCGCTTGTCTCTTTAAGGCTGGCATGTTGCAGGGCCGTAGGTACATAGAAAACGATAGATCGCAGTCGCTGTCTAGTAGCTTATCTAGCAAGCCGAAATTGACTTCGAGAGGTAAGCTGGTCAGGTGAATGGTAGAAACATATTTTCCGTCTATTAGTATATAGCGCGGTTTGTGCTCAAATCCGGCGACACAGAGTGAGAGCAGGTCACTACCGCTGTTTATAGAATTGGTTGCGTGTAGGTCTGGTTCTAAGTGAGAGGGGCTAAGCTGAGCGTAGAGCATTCTGCGCACATCAATAGTTGTGGTCGCTTCCACACCAAGAC
Source organism: Candidatus Obscuribacterales bacterium (assembly GCA_041675385.1). Taxonomy (GTDB): domain Bacteria; phylum Cyanobacteriota; class Vampirovibrionia; order Obscuribacterales; family Obscuribacteraceae. The sequence goes on along the minus strand of JBAYTY010000010.1, from coordinate 183,649 downwards.
CATACTTGCCAATGCGGTTGGCCAGTTTGCTAAAACGCGAGTTCTCCTTACTGATCAAATAAAAGTCACGCTGTTCTGGGTTAGATTGAGCCCAGGTTGGCGGTGAATAGATTTGCAGACTGCCGACTTGGTCATTGGCAAAGTCGACAATTAAATCGGCTATTTTGAGGCGTTGTATATCATCTAGGTTGGCCAAATCTTGATTGCTGATTTTCAGGCACGAGCAATTTGAGTCGCTTCCTACGAGAGTTGATGAAAGTTCGCTTTCAGGAAGAAAGAGCGGCAGCGGTTCTCTTACATATTTGAGCCGCTTCAGCCACCATTTGATTGGCTTCAGTTCTAGTGCTTTGACATGGCCTGCAATCAGTGAAAATGCACAGATAAATGTGAAAACATTGGCCGGAATATTGCCTATGTAGGCGTGGGGGTCGATGAATGACGAGAGTTTGAGAGCTACTAAGCTTGCGGCAATGAGGCAGAGAAGAGGAATCGGCTTGAAGTCGAATATTCGAATGGGGCGGTCCAAAATAACCACGGGGTATCTATCCATGAACACCTCATGTGCATTTAGTTAGCGTTTCTCGCTTGACAATTTAGTCGACAGTAACATCGAAGCCCGTCAGCTTATATGGGGAAAAGGATAGATTTACTTGTGATTGTTTTTCTCTTACGTGTTTACGTTTTTCTACCTTCGCTTATTCCGAATATCTTGCTATAGAAATCGGCGACAGTCAGAAATGCCTGGTCCATACTGATCTTTAAGTTTCTTTGTTCCGCAATGCTGGTAAATTCTTTCTTCCATGACAGTGGCGGTTCTGGAAGATCAGTAGGAACTATTTGGTGATCGGAGCTTGCTGCAAACACCTGAGCGAGAGACAGTAGCACTTTGTCGCTCGCGAGTCCGTTTTCGATTAATAGCACCATGTCAACTAGATCCGCTACGCGACTGTTTTCCGTAAGTCGTGGGCGCGTATACGCATGTATCTTGTTAGCAAATAGCTCTTCCTTTTGAAGTACGAAAACTGAAAACTCTTCGCCTTGTGAAAATGGCAGCGTGTTCTTGGGGTGAATAACTTCTGGCTTCAATATCTCTAGGCACAGAGCCACATCAACATGGAATTTGTAGTACTCCTTGTTGCTTACATTGGCCGTGATCAGGCATCGGACACCGCCTTCCTTTGGTCCGTGCAATCGTCCCAATATTCGTTCGACATCAAAAGAAAAACACGATTTGACGGCGCAAATCTTCGATGGACATTTCGTTTGCAATTGCTACTGCTTTTATCTTGCCGTCCAAGGCTTGCCGAAAATCCCTGGCACTGCTGTATTTTAGAGGATCTATCACTTAACGGACTCCTGCCAAAACGATTCGAAAAGTTGCCTTTCTTTTACGGTCAGTTTTGCTTTGGGAATCTCAACTGGCAGAATGAGCTGCTGGTCAAGGGACTCAAGTATGGCCTCTTTTAAATATTTTCGTGGAACTTGCTCTGCGACAAGTAGATCAACAATTGTTCTTAGCGGTTTAGTAAGAGGCACACCATATTTAGTAATCACGTCGTTTGTACTTAGCTGCCTTTGGTGCAGACAAATTATTGGTGGCACAACCATTCTTTGAAATCCAGGTGGCACCGTTAGATGTAGTTGGTTTGAATTCCAAGACGACAATGCGTAAATGGACAGTGCTGTCTCGTGCGAGTACACGCCCTGCGGTTCGCCTTTTCTATTAAAGGACCATAGATACCAGACCATCAATTCAGGTTTAGTTGCCGGCGGAAATGAGTCGAGCCGGAAAATACCCCTTGCTTCCTTGATCCAATCACCATTTTTTACGTGATACGTTTGCAGTCGGTTGGAATAACCCGCCGCCAAGGCTTGTTTCGCAGTAAAATAGCCCTCTTGGCTTTCGGCGATTGGGTAGAGACTTTTAAAGTAGGCGGGTTGGATTGGCATATAATTATTACATTGATTGTAAGGATTATACCATTGCTATTTATCCATAGCGTCTAGCTGTTTTTGCTTCAGTCGGTCTGCGGCGGCCAGCTTGCTCTGCCCTAAGGCCATTAGTGTTTTTGCCCGTAGGTTGTAAATCTCAGGCAAGTTCGGTGCTTGAGATATTAATTGGTTGTAGTCAGCTAACGATTCTTTGAATTTACCAACTTCGCGGTAAGCATTGGCTCTCATCGTTAAAATGGTGATTCTGGTTTTTGGGGTGAACCATTTCGGATTGTTCAGGCCCGTGCTTGTAAGGGTAATTAGTTTCTCTGGCTTATTCCAGCAGACGTAAGCTCTCGCTAGTTCTGGGTAAGTGAAGTTGCGCATGACCGGAACATTGATGATTAGTAAAAGCAATTGCTCTGCTCTGCTGTAGCGTTTTAGTTTACTGTTCATGCGTGCGGTTAACAGAACAGCTTGGGGAATATGCGTGCCGTAGTCTTTGAGATAGCGATCTCCCAATTTAATGCCGCTTTCGATCTCATCTAGGCGATCTGCCAAGTCAATAGCATTAACTAGAGCGTCTTCGCCGATGGGTAGATTGACTAACTGGCGAAAGTCGTCAGGTACTTTTTCTTCTTGCAAAAGTATTTCGCAAAGCTGAATTCTAATCAGCAGCAGACGGGCTATGTCCTTTTCGCTTTTGATGGCTTTGTCCGCTAGAGCCAGTGCTTCTGTCGGATTTCCTTGTGCCGCCACTGCCGCGATTCTTTTTTCTTCGCTACTGGCATCGTTGGGTATATAGAGGCTGATTTTTCCCCAGTTTTTGAAAGCTGGGGTCGCCGAGCAATCAAGCCAGGTGTTCGCCATCAAGACTGAAAGCGTCAGTGCGGCAGTATGGCTGGCTAATTTTGTGCTTGCTCGTCGCTCTGTCTTTTTGTTCACTGAACGCGCTGTCTTCATGCTTTTCACTATCTTCATTATTTTCGCTGTAGTCAATATGCCACAAACTTTGCTCGAAGCGCTTAATTGCTAGATTTTAGCTTCTTAATTTGCCTTCTTAATTTGCCTACCGATTTCATATTTTTCGGAACTTTCACCAAGCCCTCCCGTCCCTGTGTCCACGAAAGTTAAGGAGAGTTTGTTATGGCTACTGATTTCACCACTACTGCTGTGGATCAATTAAATAGTTTGCTTCAGGGTGAACTAAGTGCATTAGAAACATACAGACAGGTGCTTGAAAAAATTGAGGATGCTAGAGCGAAGCAAGTTCTAAAAGACTGTCATATGTGTCACTCTAAAAGAGTAGATACGATTGTGGAAAAAATTGTTTCGCTTGGCGGCAGGCCCGCTGAAAATTCTGGTGTGTGGGGCGCGTTTGCGAAAATGATGGAAGGTGGTGCCAAGGTATTTGGCGATAAAGCCGCTGTTTCGATGCTCGAAGAAGGCGAAGATAAGGGTCTTGCTGACTATAGGAAGTTGGTAGCTGATCCCGATATGGTTGTAAGAGAGCTCGCCGCCGATCTCATCAGCGATCAAGAAGCAACCCATGAAAAAATGCGTAATCTCAAGCTTCTAGTAGCTTAGATATTTCGAGCTATTTGTAGTTCTGTGCTTTTGTAGTTCTGTACTTTTGAACTTTTGAACTTCTTGTAATTTTAACCGCCGATTGCTCAAACAGTCAGGCTCTGTTCATTCAGAGTCTGACTGTTTGTTTATATCTGTTTGACTCTTTTTTGCGCCGCGACAGACGAGACAATAAATAACAGGCAAAACTAGCAGAGTTAACAAGGTCGAGCTGACAAGCCCACCAATTACAACTGTTGCTAGTGGCCTTTGCACTTCGGCTCCAGACCCGTTTGAGAGTGACATGGGCAGAAATCCGAGGGCTGCTACCAATGCGGTCATTATCACTGGCCTGAAGCGGGCCTTGACTCCTTCTTGCACTGCTTCTTCGACTGGGCGCCCTTTGTCTACTAAGCGGTTTATGTATGAAATCAGAACTACACCATTGAGCACTGCTACACCAAACAAGGCGATGAAGCCAATGGCTGCTGGAACGCTCAAGTACAGATGCCGCAAGTAGAGGGCGATAACGCCACCAATCAAAGCGAAAGGTACGTTGAGCAATACCACTAGCGCGTGTTTGACCGTGCCGAATGTCATGGTCAGTAGAATGAAGATGATGGCAATTGATAGTGGTACTAAAATTGCAAATTTATGCATGGCTCTCTCTTGGTTCTCGAATTGACCAGCCCAGGTAAGATGCGACCCTTGCTCAAGTTTGACTGATTTGATTTTTTGTTGACACTCTTTGACGAAGCTGCCGATATCTCGTCCGCGCACATTGCACTGCACGACAATGCGACGAGCGCCCTGCTCGCGGTTTACTGTTTCTAAGCCAGATTCAAGTTTTACTATGGCAACCTGCGAGAGGGGTATGTGTTTTCCTGAACCAGTTTCTACCAGCAAATCGGCTACGCTATCGGGCTCCATGTTTATGCCTTGAGGTAGGCGCACTCTTAGGTCAAAGCGTTTGCGGCCGTCGAGAATTTGCGACACTGATGTGCCAATAATGGCTGTTTCTGCCAATGTCTTAATGTCGTCCATGTCAACGCCATAGCGGGCCATGCGCACGCGGTCAGGAATAATGAGAAGTTGTTCTGCGCCTTGTAGCTTTTCTACTTGTAAATCGGCGGCACCGGGGATAGTGGCGATGATTTTTTCAATCTCTTTGGCTTTACTTTGTAGATAGTCCATATCTTCGCCAAATATTTTTACAGCTATATCTGCTCTAACACCAGATACTAACTCATCGACGCGCATGGCGATGGGCTGGGTGAAGTTGAATTGGGCTCCGGCTATGTTCTTGGTGAGCAGCTCGCGCATACGTTGTGTCAATGAGTCTTTGGTCACGCCCTGGGGCCAGTGCGATCGCGCCTTCAGCATAACAAAGCAGTCTGTACCATAGACACCCATGGGGTCTGTGGCAAGATCTGGTCTGCCGGTTCTTGAAACTACTGTTTTTACCTCAGGCATTGTGCGAATTAGAGTTTCTACTTCAGTAGAAATTTTCAATGCTGACGGCAGCGATATACTAGGAATATTTTTGATTTCGACGAGAATATCGCCCTCGTCAAGTCTTGGTACGAATTCGGTGCCCAAAAATGGCAGTAGTAAGAGTGAGGCAACAAAGATAGCGATAGCCGCACCTAGGGTGGCCAACTTGTTCTTCATGGCCAGCTTGAAGGCTAGGGCGTAGGGTTTGTAGAGAAATTTGATTAGGGGGTTGTCTTTTTCTTTTGGTGCTTTCTTGATAATCAATACTGCTAGCACAGGTACTAGAAGAAGAGAGACAAAAAGCGATCCTAAGAGTGCTGACGATACTGTTACCACCATGGGCGAGAAGAGCTTGTATTCCATGCCCTCTAGGCCAAGAATCGGCATATAGACAACTGTGATGATAGCAATGCCAAAGAGAATAGGCCTGAATACTTCTTTGGCTGAAGCTTCGATAATCGTTTGGGTACTGAGCTTTTCTGCTTCGGGGTTGAGTCGGGCTTCTTCTTGGGCTTCGCTTAAATTGCGCAAGGCATTTTCGACCATGACAATTGAGCCATCAACAATCATGCCAAAATCAACGGCTCCCAGGCTCATAATATTGGCTGTTACGCCAAGCATTCTCATGCCAATAAATGAGAACATCATCGAAAGCGGAATAGCCGAGGCACAGATTAGTGCTGCTGGTAGGCTATCTACAGTCAGTAGAAGAACAATGAGAACAAGTGCACCGCCTTTGATCAAATTGTCTTTTACTGTTTCAATGGTTTCTCCAACCAAGCCAGACTGATCGTAAAATGGTTCGATCACCATGCCTTCTGGCAATGACCGCGAAATTTCTATCAGTTTCTCTTTTACTCTTTCAATCACAGCCTGGCTATTTTCGCCCTTGAGCATCATTACTAGGCCTAGCACCACCTCGCCCTGGCCATTACGCGTGGCCGCACCTTGGCGCAAAGCACTGCCGTGGTAGACCTTGCCAATGTTCTTGATTGTTATTGGTACGCCATTGACTGTGCGCACAATGATGTTTTCGATGTCTGTCAGCGAATTGGCTCGACCCAATCCGCGCACAATAAATTGCTCTGATTCATGATTGATGATACCAGCGCCAAAATTGTCGTTGTTCTTTTCAATGGCCGAGAATACGTCTTTCATTGAAAGGCCATATTGTTGCAGTGTGGTTGGCAATACCTCTACTTCATACTCGTCAGTCAAGCCGCCCCAGGTGTTAACTTCTGCCACTCCAGGCACGGTGCGAAGTTGGTACTTAATATCCCAGTCTTGAATAGTTTTTAGTTCAGTGGCCGAGTAGCCCCGACCCCTTAGGACATATTGATAGATTTCGCCCATGGCTGTTGAAATTGGGCCAAGCTGCGGGTTGATATTGGCCGGTAGGCGAGAGCGTGCACTTTGTAGGCGTTCTAGAACGAGCTGTCTGGCAAAGTAGGTGTCTACTTTGTCTTTGAAAATAACTGAAACTACTGAGAGGCCATACTTCGAAATTGAACGGGTTTCGTCTACGTTCGGCAGACCATTCATTACTGATTCAAGCGGAATAGTCACCAGTTGCTCGACTTCTACTGGCCCTAGCCCCGGCGATTCTGTGATGATTTGCACTTGATTGTTGGCGAGGTCAGGAAAGGCGTCAATCGGTAAATTGAGAAGCGAAAAAATACCGGCAACACTTACTGCCAGAAATAGCGTAAGCACCAGCAGCTTTTGACGAATCATGCCGGCTAGGAAATTTTCCATTCTTTCCTATTTTCCATTTTTTCCTAACCCCTTAGTCTTCTTGGGCGCCATTGAGGCGTTTTAAAAATTCTGCTTTGAGAGTCAAACTACCGCTGTTTACTACTAGAGCGCCGCCTTTTAGTCCAGATTTGATGAGATAGCCATCAAGCAATCTTTCGCCTAGTTCGATTGGTCGTTTAGCATATTTGCCAGCGCCCATATCTTCGAAAACAAAAATGTCTTTACCGTAGCGCTGCACAGAGTTGTCTGCTACATATGGCAAATATTCTTTGCGCTGTGTATGTATGATGGCTGTGCCAAACATTCCGGGCTTGAGGGCCATTTGCCTGTTCGGGAGAACTGCCCGAGCAAGAAATGTTCGGCTGGCATCACCGGCCAATGGCTGAATGTAGCTAATCTTGCCGTCAAATTTACGGCCACCGAGGCTATCGCTGATAAAGGTGACGTTTTGGCCAATTTTTACTTGAGCCAGATCTTTGTCATAGATAGTAATGTCTAGCCATATATCAGAGAGGTCGGCCACTACATATAGTGGCTCGGCGGTATTGACCACATCGCCTAGCGTAATTGTTTTCTTAATTACTACCCCAGCCCGTGGCGCTGTTAGCGGGCTCTCGCTCTCAATCTTGTGATTTTCGTAATTGCCCAGATGCTTTCCGTAGGTAGAAAGCATGGCATCGGTTTCAGAGTTTAAATGAACGTCGTGTTCTTTGAGACCACGCAGTTCTATTGTTAGCTGATCTACTTGGTTTTTTGCCGCAAGAACATCTTTAAGTGGGGCGATTCCTTCTTCTGATAGCTTATTGAGACGATCGAGATTTTTATTGGCAAGCTCTAGGCGCGATCTCAGTTGGTCGGCTTGAATTTCATTTGAGTGCTTCTGATGGATGTAATCGCCAATCAGTTTCGTCACTTCTTTATTTTGCACTATGGCTAAAGTTTGACCCTGGTGAATGAAGTCTCCGAGGTTTACTTTGTCTACAGTTATACGCCCAGCCACCATCGAATTGATATGAAAGACATTGTTTTCATCAGCCTTTAATTCGCCAGTGGTTTTGATGTCACTCTCATAGCTCATTTCTTTAATTGGCTGACTTTTAATTCCAGCATTATTGATGGCTTCTGGGCTGACTGTAATTATGTCTTCAGGCCGAGCCGTGCCCCCGGCAGAACCAGCGCTAGTGGCGTTAACTACAGGTCCAGCTGCAGATACAGGGGTCTTGCTGCCTGTTGTGCTATTAGCGCTAGATTCTGTTGGCGTTTGATTGCAGGCGCTAAGAATAAATGGTGTAAGCCAAATCAAAACAGCGGTGGAGCTTATCCGTGAAGCCTTCGCACTTGCTGATTTATTTTGACCAACCATAATTGAATTAAACGCTTGCCTTGAGAATCGCTTGTGCACAAGTTCTCATGTGCTCTGCCTCTGCTTCTCGATAGGTGGCAGCCAGAAGATTGGCGTAGCCATCTAGTGAGTGAGCAACATCAGGATGATTTGGTCCTAAACATTTAGTGCGAATATCAATGGCGCGTTTGTAGTTCTTTTCTGCTAGTTCATAACGGCCATCGGCTCGCATGATTTCAGCGAGGTAGTGCAAGCAGGCGGCAACGTCAGGATGGTCAAGACCAAGATTCATTTCGCGTAGTTCTGTTAGCTGCTTCAATAGCTGCTCTGCTTCTTTGTATTTAGTCAGTTGCAGGTAGCAAATGATCAAGCTATCGATGCAAGCTTGGGTGTCGGGATGGGTCATGCCAAGTTTGCGCTCGCGCAGATCCATCAGCCTCTTCCAGTATGGCTCAGCTTTTTGATAGCGATTGTGATTGTGATAGAGGCAAGCAAGATCCCATAATCTAGCCTCGGCCTCAGGGCTTTCTGCTCCGCGAGCGGTCTCGCTGATAGTCAATGCTTCTTTATAGAGGGTTTCGGCCAGCAAATACTTGTTGTCTGATTGATGTACAAAGGCAATACTGGCTAATATTTCGGCTACTTCAGGGCTTTGTCTGCCGAGTGCTCTCTCGCGAATACTGAGGGCGCGCTTGTAGAGCCTCTCTGCTTCTGGAAAGCGACCTTCGTAAATGTATGAACCGGCCAAATTAGTTATGCAGGCAACCACTTCTGGATGATTTGGCCCGAGAGTAATTTCTTTCAGGCTCAAGAGTTTTTCGAGATGGGCGCTTGAATTTTTATGGTGGCCGTTAGCCTGAGATACAGCTGCCAAATTAACCAAAACTGGAACGAGGTCAACATGGTCGTCGCCAATGGTGTTGGAGAGAATTATCAGTGCTTCGGTTAAAAGGGGTTCTGCCTCTTCGTAGCGCTCGAGTGTCAAATAAACATTGCCCAAGTTGTGAAGAATGTCGCCAACTTCTGGATGGGCGCGACCGAGAGCTGTTTCTTTGACGCTCAGGGCCCGTTTAAATAACTCTTCTGCCTGGCGGTTCTTGTCTTGGGCGGCATAGATTAGAGCTAAATTGTTGATAGAGGTTGCTACTTCAGGGTTGTCTGATCCCAGAACTTGTTCGTAAATCTCTGTCAGGCGCTTGCAGGGCTCTTCTGCCTTTTCGTGATTACCTTCAAAGAAGTAGAGGGCAGACAAGTTGTTCAAGGCCGCTACGACAAGGTCGTCATGAGGCTTAAGCAGTCTGTCTCGAATTTCAAGGGTGCGCTGGAAGCAAGGCTCCGCTTCTCGATAGCCTTGCGCCTCAAAATACAATTCACCTAGTCGTTCCGAGCAAACGGCTACGTCCAGCTCGTTCTTGCTTTCTTCAGCTGCTGCTAGTGCGGCCTTAAAAAAGCTCTCGGCCGCTTCAAGGTTGTCGGCCTCAAAGGCCTGGTTGCCTTGTTCGAAAAACTTTTCCCAATCTTTGCTCATCGGTGAATGTATGTTTCCTGCTTAGTCTTTCCGGAACATTTCTAAGGGAAATGTCAAGAAAATCTCTAGTACGATCACATCTTAATTCTACCCAGCTTTCAATCTGTTCTAATGATGCAATTAGCCAGTAAAAACTCTAGGTCCAATTATCTCTAAGCATTGCCTATATTGGGCAATTGTGGGTGACACGTGAAGAAAGAAATATTTATTGCTAAATCACGCTTTCATGCGACTGCTGATGAAATTTTTGATTGGCATGAGAAGCCGGGTGCCTTTGAGCGCCTTTCCCCTCCCTGGGTCGACGTCAAATGTGTTGAGCGCACTGGCGGTATAAAAGATGGCTCTCGGGTGGTTTTGCTGTTAGAGAAAGGCCCCGTGCGGATGCCATGGGTGCTTGGGCACAAAGATTATGTCAAGGGTAAGCGCTTTGTTGACTACCAGATAGCAGGCCCTTTCGACTATTGGCAACAGAATCACGATTTTGAAGAAGATGGCCCGGCCCACTCGTATCTCACTGACCGAGTTGAGTTTTCTGTACCCATGGGGCTAGCGGGCAAGATTGCCGGGGCCGGTTTCATTCGCTCAGAGCTTAGTCGCCTGTTCCGCTATCGTCATGCCTTGCTCGCTCGCGATATGGCTTTGCTTAAGCGTTACGGCCAAAAGCCTTTGAAAGTTTTGGTCAGCGGGGCCACTGGCCTCGTGGGCGAGCGTCTTGTGGCTCTGCTACTCACCCAGGGCCATTCGGTAGTGCGACTGAGCAGACGCACTGGTACGGCGGCAATTGGTGCTGCTAAGGCTTCTGTTGGGTCTAGTGAGCAGTCCGGCGAGGGTGCTCTGACTGAGATTTTCTGGGAGCCAATGGCCGGTACAATCGAGTCCGAGCTGCCTGCTGATTTAGATGCAGTTGTGCATTTGTCTGGACGAAATGTTTCAGCCGCTCGCTGGAACGTAGAAGAAAAGCAATTGATTCATCAGAGTCGAGTGAAGAGCACGCAGTATTTGTGTCAGCTGCTGGCAGCTATGGATAAGAAGCCCGAGGTTTTGGTTTGCGCCTCTGCCATTGGTTTCTACGGAGAGCGTGGTTCGGAGCCGTTGACAGAAGATGCTAACGAGGGTGCTGGCTTCTTGGCTGAGGTCTGTATCGACTGGGAGCAGGCTGCAGTAAAAGCAAAGGAATTTGGCCTCAGGGTTGTCTTAGCCCGCATTGGTGCTGTACTTAGCCCAAAGGCGGGAGCGTTGGCGAAACTATTGCCAATATTTTCGGCTGGCGGCGGTGGCAAAATCGGTGACGGTAAGCAGTACTTTAGTTGGGTTTCGATTGATGATGCCTGTGGCGCCATTTATCATGCCATTGTCAGTAAGCAAGTTGAAGGGCCACTGAATGTAGTGGCACCAAATTGTGCTACCAATGCTGAGTTTACTCGGGCTATGGGGCGAGCCTTGTTTAGACCGACACTCTTTCCTGTTCCACCGGGGGTGCTTCGCCTTGCTTTTGGCGAAATGGCAGATGCTCTGCTAATGGCTAGCGTGCGTGTCTTGCCGCAGAAGTTGAAGCAAACCGGCTACGAATTTCAAGATCCAGATTTGCTTGATGCTATAAAATATTTGACAGGGCGCGGAGCTGGGCACAAGTAAATTGCCGCCAGCTATTTAGAGGTACAGTCAATGATAACCATACTTGGTGGGCTAGCCGTCTTGATGATAGTTGTTCTGCTCGTAGCCAGTGAGAAGAAGAACTAGCGCAAAGTACGAACTGGAGCAAAAACTTCTGAGGTCACAGACAGGTCACTGAACAGTCACCACTTGGTCTCATTGTCTCGATTATTGTGTTTGCATGACCGCGACACGATATATAGAGGAGAGGCAACCATGGTACACGCCCAATTTGAAAGTGCCCAATTGAGACCGTCTGAGTCAGGCAATTCAAGCCATACCGAGTCTGCTTCGGCAAAGATGTTGTTGGAAGCACAATCTTACCAAGTTCCAGATAGAACAGTTTCGCACGCTAGAGGTACTCCAACTGATCAAGATCGGGCTACTACATTTGAACGGTATTTGTCAGATTTGTGTAATCCTCACAAATAGAAGCCCTGAGATAGATTAATTTTTGCTAGCACCGTATATAGTGCGATATCTAGGCTCGCGCTGATAACTATAAAGGAGAGATTGTTATGGTATTTGCATCAACAGAGTCTACGGCTGAAGCCGGTCATCTTAGATCTGCTATTACCAGTGATTCAGATTTGGCATCGTCAAGAATGTTCGATGAAGTACGAAATTACCAAGCTGCTGATCAGGTCAATTCACACACTAAATGCGTCGGGCAGTCTGCTGGAGTAGAGGGTGGCAAGTGCCTTTCCCTTTCCCAGAAAGAGATTTCAAAAATGATGTCAGACTTCAGCATTGATGAATCTTCACCAGCGAAGCCGAGGGCCATAGATCCTGGGCACAGCCCCGGGGCTGCTTCTGGCAAGCCCGAGAAGTGTTCAGATAAGAAGCCGGATAAACCAGGCTCAAAGCCTCGGCAGCCAGAGCTTGGAGTCTGTGCACCAGGAAGCCCTTATAAGATTGATTGTTTTGACGATAAAGATCCGCGGCGCAAATTGAAATAAGGGCGTTAAACAAAATGGCGCCAGAGTGTTCCAAGCCTAATGGCGCTGTTTTTAACGACTTGAACGTAGTCTATAACCGACTCTTGGAATGTTTTCAATCAATGATTGATCATCTTCAGTGCCGTCGTCAATTTTCTTGCGGATGCGCTTGATGGCTGTGCGAAGCCCTTCTGGGCTGGCGTCCGAATCTGATTCCCAGACTCTGGCAATCAGGGCTTCAGCGCTAAAGACTTGGTCTTTGTGTCGTAGCAGAAACTCTAAAAGGGCAAAGTCGCGGGGCAGCAAGTGCACTTCTTCACCGCCTCGCAGTATGCGATGCTTGGAAGAATCAAGTTCTATGTCACCAGCCTTTAGAACTGCTGAATTCATCAGAGTCGGTCGACGCAATAGGGCCTTGACGCGTGCGCCTAGCTCTTTGATGTTGAAGGGTTTTGTTAGGTAATCATCTGCCCCTATATCTAGACCGGTTTCCTTGTCTGTGATTGTTGACTTGCCGGTGAGCATGATCACCGGCGTTGAGCCGCCGTTCTCACGAAATTCGCGCAGAATCTCAATACCAGTACAACCAGGTAAGTCCCAATCGAGCACGACAACATCAAAGCTAGATATTTTCAAGATTTCTCTGGCTATATCGCCATCGTAGGCGACCTCAACAGTGTAGCGCTCGCTCTTGAGCCAGCCTGCGATCATGTCTGAGAGGTCCTGGTCATCTTCAACTAGTAGGATTTTAGACATTCTCTCTGTATCCGTTCGATAGCTATCTTCTGAGCACTTATAAATATACCAAACCGGGTGTGCTCTCCGGTTGGCAAGTTTCATGGTTGAGGTCAGACTTGGAAGCCAAGCGGTTCTGCGTTTGAAGCAATGTGCCTTCGTTCCCAGCCTGAAGAATGCTGGATAAAGTTCAATATTTGCTCTATAACTTACTTTCAACAGTTGTATAAATCTAGCTGCATCCAGTCTGACTTGCATAAGCTCTTGGAGATATTCGGCCGATGTTCAGACCAGTCAGTCTAAGATTCAAAATTTTAGTCCTTATCTTTGTTCCTTTGATTCTGCAACTTGCCCTTTTAGCTACAGTTGCGAATTTACAGAATCAGGCTGAAGCGGAAGCTCGAAGGGCTGAGAGTGCTCGTCAGATTGGTGATGAAGTAATTGCTATAACTCGTGACATGGTGGCACTTAAGACCAATTTGGAGGTTGAACCCTTGGCCTCGTCCACGTCCTCAGCGTCCAATCAGTACCAATTGCTAAATGCCGACATCGACCGGCACTTCTCTAAGCTGAGAGAACTGACTCGCGACAAACCGGCTCTGGCTCAAGCAATGGAGAAGTCCTGCGAGGCCATGCTTCAATCGCGCAAATTGGTTGAAGACACAAAAATCGCCTATAGAGCCGGAAAGCTCAGGGGGCGGTTAGAGCGATTCCAGTTTGTTTCTCGTTTGCGCAGCCTTACCCTGGAACTATCGAACCAGTTGCTTGGTATCGGTGATGCGGGTAAGGCGGCCGCCGATGCTAGCCCTGAGATTCAGCGAAAATTTCGGGAAGAGGTTCAGTTTGTGTTGATTGGCGGTGGCGTTGCAAACATATTTCTCACACTGCTTCTTGGAGTTATTCTCACTCGTAGTATCGTCAATAGGCTTAAGATTATGAACGATAATAGTTATCGTTTGGCAAGCGATAAGCCACTCAATCAGCTGGTTTCTGGTAATGATGAAATTGCTCAGCTTGATAAAGTTTTTCACGATATGGCTGCTGCTCTAAAAGAAGCAGCTCGCAAAGAGAGAGCCATTCTAGATAATGCCAACGATTGTATTTGTTCATTCGATTCAAGTTTGAAATTCGTCAACGTTAATCCTGCTTGCGAAGAATTCTTTGCTCTTAGTCAAGACGAGATTATTGCTACTCATTTGTTTGACTTTCTCGGCACAGAAGATACTGAAAAAGCCTGTGCCTTCCTCTCTAAAGTCAGTCAGGGCACTAATCCTGGCGCTGTGACTCTTTCAATTAGGAGAGCCGATGGTGAAGTAAGAGAAGTGTTGTGGTCCTCACAGTGGGCGCCGGAAGAAGGTAAAACGGGCCAGTTGTTTAGCATCTTCCATGATGTCACTGAACACCTTGCAGCTGAACGTCTTAAGCAAGAAGTGGTAGCTATGGTGACCCATGACCTGCGCTCGCCACTAATGACGGTGCAAAATTATTTACAGTTTCTTGGTGATGGCTCCTACGGTGATCCCGGTGAACAGGCCAAGCAATATCTGCCTGGGGCTCAGCGCAGTAGCGAGAGAATGATGCGCTTAATTGGCGACCTTCTAGATATTGAAAAAATCAATTCTGGCATGATGGAGTTGGATCGTAAAAGGGTTTCGGTGCAGAAAGTGTTTCAAGAAACTATCGAGCAGTCTTCTAATTTGGCCCATGACTTCAAAGTATCTCTTGTTGCCGAGCCCGTCAATCTGTTTGTTGATGCCGATGAAGAGAAGCTACTGAGAATTCTAGCTAACCTTGTTTCGAACGCTATAAAATTTTCCCCCAAAGAAGGTATCGTTACTGTTTCGGCAAAGAGCAATGGCAAGGTCGTCACGTTCACTGTTGCCGATACAGGCGTCGGTATCGCAGAGGAAATGTTGGATAGCGTATTTGATCGCTTTCAGCAGGCCAGCAATCAAACATCGCGGACGAGAGGTGGTTCTGGGCTTGGCTTGACGATTTGTAAGGCCCTTGTATTGCTGCATGGTGGCAAAATCTGGGTTGAGTCAAAAGAAGGTGTTGGCTCGCGCTTCAATTTTGAATTGCCTTTAGCTAATTGAGAATATGACAATGAAAGCATTTTTTATTACAACCGCAGCTAAATTTTAAAAGGCGTTCTAGATCTTTAAAGCCGGTCGATCTTTGTATTGCCGCATTATCTTTGCTCGCATAATAAAGCTTTCTGGCAGAAAAAAATGGTTTCCATGGAAACCATTTTTTTTGTCTATTATTGGGGTATTGCGCTGGCTGCCATTTTTCCTTTTTCTAGCCAAGCAGCCCGGCACCGAGCAGCATTGCTAGCAGTACCACTATGCCTAGGGCCAATCCCAGCCAATGTTTCCATGTCATTGGTGGTGCGAACGGAATGCCAGGACGAAGGGTTTTATTTAGCAAATTAACTTGGCGCTGCACGATGATCAAGGGAATGAGGCCAATGGGAAAAGCTACTAGCGGAACCCATTCAGGGATAGAGGGCAAACGATCGGCAAACTTGATTACTGCTTCAGCAGCAAAGAAGATTACGGCCAAAAGATATTTGTTGAAGGTGATGGGCGATTTAGCTTCAGTTGAGACCACCTCATACTCTTTCATCATGTCGAAGAATGAGATTGGCAGAAATAATGAGAAAACCACAGCCGCTGCTGTTTTAGCTTTGCCAGCTCCTTTCAAGGCACGGAAGTGTTTGAAGGCCCAAACGAATTCAAACAGGCCGAGAGTAAGAACATTGAAGAGAATGAATTTCTTCAGCGTAATGGGATAACCAATTAAGTCTCGTGGTGACTCATTCGAATTTGCAATTGCAATAGCTTCGTCTTCAGCTTCGTTCAATAGTTCTCCTAAGTTTGTGGTTCGAAGCTCGGCTCTAGTGCTTAACGAACATCATTATTCCAGCACCAGCTAGAACAATGACCATGACGATAATGGCAATCATCACTGGGCTAAGGCCATTGCGCTCTCTGGCATCGCCAACTGGAGCTAATTCGCTTCCTTCTGGTTTCAATTTCTTGGCGCTTTTGGCTTCTGCTTTTTCTTCGCCGCTGGGCAGCTCATTGCCTTCATATGAGCGCATGCGAGTCATGGCGCTTCCTGTTAATGCTAGCTCTTCTGCTGTGGCAGGAAGGGCTGGCAAGGCGTTGATCAGCAGATTTATTCTGATCTTCAAACCTTCTTCAAGGTGAGCTGCTTCTTGGGGAAACTCACTGCAGTCCATTAAAGAATAAGTGCCATGGTCAATTGTGAGCAATGTTGCTAAGGCATCGAAGCCGGTTAGTTTGTCTTCGAGCAAGCGGGCACCATGGACATAGGTGCTTTTGACAATCAAAAATTCGCCGTCTATTTCGCCGAATTCAGACGCCATGCGAGCAATGGCATAGTCAGCTTTTTTGCCCTTCTGAATGGCTAATAGAATTTCTTTAGTGGAGCGATTCTCCCAGATTTTTCCTGACTCGATGGTCGGCAATTCATTCATTCAGGTTGCTCCAACAGCTACTTAGAATTATGTTTTTAGTTCGATGGTGACGGGGCAGTGATCAGAGCCATGTACATCATTGAGGATACCAGCATTGACAACGTTGTCGGTGAGGTTTTTAGAGGTAAGGAAGTAGTCAATACGCCAACCGACATTTCTTTCGCGAGCCGCTGTTCGCATATGCCACCAGCTGTAATTGTGAGGCTCTTGGTTGTACATACGAAAAGTGTCGGCATATCCGGCTTTGATGAATTTATCCATCCAGGCCCTTTCGACTGGAAGAAAGCCTGAGATTTTTTCATTTTCTTTTGGTCTGGCAAGGTCAATGGGTTGATGGGCTGTGTTGAAATCGCCGCATACCGTGAGCTTTTTCCCTTCTTTTACTATTTTGTTGGCCCATTTATAAAAGGCATCGTAGAAGTCTAATTTGTATTGCAGTCGCTCGGGGTTTTGGGCGCCGTTGGGAAAATATATATTGGCCATGACAAAGTCACCAAAGTCAGCCACTAGTGTGCGACCTTCGCAATCAAAGCGTTGTACACCAAAGCCTTCTTTGATCGAGACTGGTTCTACTCTTGTGTAAATGCCAACACCGCTGTAGCCGCGCTTCTCTGCATGGGAGAAATAGCTCTTGTAGCCTTTTCTTTCTAGTATTTCGGGAGTCAATTGGTCGGCTGATATCTTGGTCTCTTGCAAGCCGAGGATGTCAGGCTGTTCGCTATCCATCCAATCGTAGAAGCCTTTTTTAGCTACGGCCCTGATGCCATTGATGTTCCACGAAACTAGTTTGAGTGTAGACATTTTCACCAACTTGAAAAGTTTAGGTTCTGCTGTATTATCTTAGATTCTGCTCTATATCTTTGATTTCCTCTATATCTTAGAACAAGGCGCACCTGCTCTTTGAGCAAGTGCGCCTTATTTATTTTTCGGCTTCTAAAAGACTAGGTTGTTGTCCTTATTTCTTAGAGCCGACCGGTGTCTTTGCTGCGTTAACAGCTTCCAATACTCCAGCATGAACGATTTCGCCTTGGTGAATATTGACACCGAGGTGCAGGGCTGGATCGTCTAAGCAAGCTTGGTAGCCGTTTTTGGCTAGCTTGGAGGCATATGCCATGGTGGCATTGGTCAAAGCGCGAGTAGAGGTCCATGGCACAGCGCCAGGAATGTTTGCTACACCGTAGTGCACCACGCCGTCTACTTCGTAAATTGGCTGTGAGTGAGTGGTAGCGTGGATTGTTTCGATACATCCGCCTTGGTCGATAGCAACGTCAACAATGACAGAGCCTTTCTTCATTTTGCTGACCATGTCGCGGGTGACGATTCTTGGTGCCTGTTTGCCAGGAATCAAAACTGCGCCAATTACCAAATCTGCTCCTGGCAGCAAGCTTTCGAGGTAGTGGCCAACTGAGAACACTGTTCTTACTTGTCCGCCAAATACATCATCGAGATAACGCAATCTATCTAGTGAAAGATCGAAGATTGTCACGCGAGCGCCAAGACCAACACCGATTTTCGCAGCATTGATACCGACAACACCGCCGCCGATGATGATGATTTCGCCTGGCTCAACGCCAGGTACACCACCAAGAAGCACACCGCGACCGCCCATTGGACGCTCTAGATATTGAGCGCCAATTTGAGTAGCTAAACGTCCAGCGATTTCAGACATTGGTGTGAGCAATGGCAATTGGCCATTGGCGGTCTGTACTGTTTCGTAGGCAATGCAGGTAGCGCCAGACTTGGCCAAATCTTCAGCCAATTTAGGAGCAGCAGCTAAGTGTAGGTAAGTGAAAAGCAGCTGGCCTTTCTTGAGCATGGCCACTTCTTGAGCTTGTGGCTCTTTCACTTTCAAGATCAAATCGGCTTCGCCGAAAACAGATGCTGCGTCAGGAAGAATTTTGGCACCTACGGCCTTGTACTCGTCATCGCTCATGCCTGAGCCAACGCCTGCATTTTTTTCAATGTAGACAGTGTGACCTTCAGATACCAGTGTTTTTACACCGGCAAGTGTGATGGCAACGCGGTATTCGTTGTCTTTAATTTCTTTCGGCACTCCAACCTTAGCCAAGGTCTTACCCTCCAAATATTCGAACCTAATCTCTATAAGCATCTGTAGAGATTGAAATTCTATCTCGCAATATGTCTTTACTATATTCTCTTGATAGATGTTTTATGATTGGGCGCTTGGCAACCGTCTTTTGTCCATCTTTGACAACCAAATTTGTGGTTTTGCCCTGATTTCGCCTTCATTCTGTTATTGAGCTGCTGATAAATGCGCTGGGCAAATCTTTGAGCTGATATTGCTAGAATCTGGTTGCTAGCAAATAACAACCAAATATAAGAGTAGGAAAATGAGCGACATAGTCATAGTCAATGGAGCAAGAACAGCTTTCGGAGCGTTCGGCGGTGGATTAGCCTCTAAGACAGCAACAGATTTGGCTGTTGAAGCCTCACTTGGTGCAATTGAGCGCTCTCAGGTCGATAAAGAAACAATCGATTCTGTGATTATGGGCAATGTCATTCAAACCAGTAAAGATGCTATCTATCTGGCTCGCCATGTGGCTTTGCGCTCTGGTCTAAAAGAAAATACCCCTGGGCTTATTCTTAATTTGTTGTGTGGCTCCGGTGTTTATGCTGTCGCCAATGCCGCCATGCAAATTGAAAATGGCATGGCCACAACAGTGTTAGCCGGTGGCACAGATCATTTATCGAGCACTCCATATAGCAGTTGGAGCACTCGGTGGGGCAATCGCATGGGTCACATGGAATTGTGGGACGGCCTGGATATCCGCGATACCTACGCTAAAGCATCCATGGGTGAGACTGCTGAGAATCTGCAAGAGAAGTACAAAATTAGTCGCGAAGATCAAGATCAGTTTGCTTTGCGCAGTCAACAATTGGCCAAAGTAGCCATGGAAAGCGGTCGTCTTAAAGAAGAAATCAAAGCCATTGAAATTGCTTCAAAGAAAGGCACCGTTGTAATTGATCGCGACGAACATGCCCGTCCTGAGACAACGATTGAGGGCTTAGCTAAGCTCCGCCCTGCTTTCCGCAAAGACGGTAGCGTAACTCCCGGCAATGCTTGCGGTATTGTCGATGGTGCCGCTGCTTTGATTGTTACTAGTTTGAAAAATGCCGAAAAGCAAAAATTGAAGCCGCTTACTCGCGTTGTTTCATGGGCCGTCACTGGCGTTCCACCCGAAATTATGGGCATTGGACCCGTGCCTGCCATTCCTATGGCACTAGAAAAAGCCGGCCTGAAGATGGCAGATATTGATCTTTTTGAGATCAACGAAGCATTTGCTGTGCAGTACCTTGCTTGCGAAAAAGAGCTGCAGCTTGACCGTGATAAAGTCAACGTTAACGGCGGCTCGATTGCTCTGGGTCATCCTTTTGGTGCCACAGGTGCTCGCTTACTTTTGTCTATTTCAATGGAACTGCAAAAAAGACAGAAGCGTTACGGCTGCGTCAGCCTGTGCGTTGGCGGCGGCATGGGCATCGCCATGATTGTCGAAAGAATATAGAACTAAACTCTAGAATCAAAACTCTAGAATCAAAACTCTAGAATCAAAACTCTAGTATGTAGTCACACCTTTGCGGCTAGACGTCGGCTTCACAGCTGCGGCTGTACCGTAGGTTTTGACATAGACAACTTTTTCTTCTGCAGGAGCAGTTGCTTCGGCGGTATCTTCTACAATCACTTCTCGTGAGTAAGCGATTGTGCCGCTGGCACCTCTCGTCATAGGAAGAATTGACGGTGCGTAGGCTGGAGGTGGTGGTACTAGGTAAGCGCCGCGTCTTGCGCCAGACTTACTTTTAGCTTCGACGCTTTGAGCATCAATATTGATACAGCATGCAAGCAGCGCAGCGGTCGACAACATGAAAACTGTCTTTCTCAACACTTGTGAAACCCCGTGGTCTGGATTGGCCAGAGCTATCTAGCAGGCAAAAAATATGCGACAGGCATTGCCATGTCTGTAAAGTTCGTTGACTGGATCATACCACTGAGCTCCGCCCCTCAAACCTGGGTTGTCAACTAGGGAAATGTTAGCTTTGGAACCACTTCGATTGTCTGGGATGTCTGCGCTGCTCCATGTTGTCGACGTTTTTGCCATCGAGTGGCTCCCAGGTGGCTACCGATTGGCCCCACCAGGCCTTGGCATCTGTAACTGTGGCGTCAGCCTTGCGTTTCTCACTTCTGGTTAGGCTTTGGGAGGCCTCTAGCTTAATTTTCTCAATTTTGGCCTGTTCCATTAAAACTTGAAACTGCTCTTCTATCTCTGTTGAAGCACTTACTGGGTCATGTTGCTCTGGGGTGCGCTCGGCGAGGCGGTCAAGATTGCTCTGCCATGGATTTACTGTTTCGCCATCGGGGCTGGGAAGTTCGTAGTGATCATCGCCAGCAGACTGGTTGCGGCTGAATAAACGAACTAGGGGGGTAACAAGCTTCTGAAAAGAAATCATAGAAATTCTCCAACGACTATTGCTGAGCCAAAAGAGGTATTCCCTTGGCAACTTGGCGGTAACGGTCAGGTTCTCCACGTAAAGTTGCGTAAAGCTGAGCCTTTGCTGTGTGAAGACTATTGACTCGCCAGCTTTGTTTCAGAGCTATCCTCTCAATCGAGGACTACTTGAAAACCGGGCGATTTAGGAGGATGTTTAGGAGGATGTTATGAGGCCAGCTCGACGGCTTCTTGAGCGGCCAGCACGAGCTGCGGCACTGCCTGCTCAATCTTTGGCAGGTCTAGCCTGAGCTGGTATTCGCCTGGTGGCTCAAAGCAATGTATGCAGCGCGCTTCATACTGGGCGTCCCCGACGAGAATCTGCTCACTTGAATGAACCACTCGCTGAGTACGGCAGGCAAAGTCTGAGCCACATTTGCGGCAAACGGCCAGGAGTTTATCAACACGGTCAGCTAGGGCCAGCAAGTGGGGCACTGGGCCGAAAGGTTTACCGCGGAAGTCTAGATCGAGGCCGGAGGCAATAATTTTCTTCTTTTGCCTAAGCAAGCTAATGATTACGTCAATGATCTCATCTTCGAAGAACTGGCTCTCATCGACGCCAATCACCACGGCGTGGGAGGAATATTTGAGAATATCCTTGGCTGAGTCGACAACAATTGCTTGCGAAGCCATGCCGTTGCGAGACTCTACATGGTTAGGCCGCGATCTCGTGTCTGTGGTTGGCCGCACGATGATTGTAGGTAAGTAAGCCAAACGGGCTCTTTCTATTCGTCTAATCAGCTCGCTCGACTTGCCGGCGCTCATGCAGCCCACAATCATTTCAAATCGGTATCCGCTAAACATGAAATGGTCTCCGCAAAAAAAATCTGTACTTAATGGTAACCAAATTTGAACGATTTGTTTGTACAAATCAGTTTCATATTTCTTCACCTGATAAGCTCCTCACTCATTTTTGCTCGCTATCGATCTGATATGTCCTGAGATCTGAAATATTAACGCACCAAATGTAGTGGCAATGGTGCTATGCGCCATTGCCACTATGTGTTTCTTTTAGCCAGAGATCTGAGATTTCTAGGCTTGTCGTTTGTGTTCTTTGAGCTTATCGTCTGCGACCGCCGCCCCGGAAGCCGCCAGCCTCTCTGAAGCCACCGGCCGCTCCTCTGAGGCCACCACCGCCTTCACCACGCAGGCCACCGCCAGCGCGTGCTTCCGCTCCTGCACCGTTCATAGAAGAGGCGCGCTCACCGCCAGCTCCTCGTTCTTGGGCGAAATTGCTGGCGCCGTCTCTAGCGCTTCCGCCTTGAGCTACGAATGGATTGTTCTCAGCCTGCTGAAATCTTTGCGGATTTTGCTTCTGTTGGTCTTGATACCACTGCTGCTGTTTCTGGTAGTTCTCGTGCTGCCCGCTATAAGCAGTCTGGCGATTGGTCTGATTTTCCGTCATTGATCCTTGACGGTTTTGCTGATTAGTCTGGGTCTGTTGCAGAGCCTGTTGTTGCATCTGTTGCTGGTTCTGCTGTTTGATTTGATTGTGGTTGTACAGAGCCATTTTTTGATTTTGGTTGAGGTCTTCAAATTGCTCGCCGTTGTGATAGCCGTATGCTTGGCCATTGGCGCCATAATACATAGGAGTGCCATAAGGTGCATTGTAGTAGCTGTTGCTCATAGCCGCTCCGGCCATGGCACCCAGGCCTGCTGCAGCGGCTGTTCCCACGGCCCCCATGCCGCCGCCTGAATTGCTAGATCCACCCGAGCTATTGTAGTTATTGGTGATTTCGGCAGGTTGAGCAGCGGCTTGCTGCTGTGGCGGCGCTTGCTGTGATGGTACTTGATAGTACGGCTGCGGTGCGTACTGTGGCACTTGCACTGCCTGTTGGGCGCCAGCACGTCGTGCTTGCAGCTGCCTCACTGCGGCGTCAAGATCGACTGACTGACCATTTCTGTCGGTGTACCAGAAGCCGCCTTTTGCCCCCATGTATATTTGGGCCGTATTGCCGTAGACTCCGCTTCCTGGCAGGGGAGCAAGATCCCCCTTTGGCGTGATGACACTTTGGCTGCCGTCTGGGTTCTGCACTACCTGTAGTGTCACCACCGATACTTGTGGCTGCCCACCTTGGGCCCATGCAGGCGTCGAAAGTAAGAGCGCAGCTGAAAGACAGATGTTGGTCAAAAAGGCCTTGGACATGTTTCTCCTCCGCCGACTATTTGCTTCTAATCGCATAGTGGCATCAATACCGCCGAACATTGACAAATTTAGCAGATGCTATGAGGAAAATAACAGAGAATCATTCTTAGGTATGAGTATTTTTTGCCACAATCGTTCCCGAAGTAGACAGTGGCATTGATACTCAATGCTTTCCTGTCTGGAGCAATCCAATTGCTCAGTACAGCGGTCGATAAAACCAAGCCAGCGAGGTAGTAAACTCACCTTGCTATTTGAATCGCCAGTATTCTCAAGGAGAAGAAGAATGATCTCTGATTATGACACTTTTATGGTTTTCACCAGCACTTACTCAAGTCTTGATGAAGCTTTGCACGACTTTGAAACAGTGAAGAGTCTGTACAGTGATCTCGAGCTCATCGACACATTTGATGCTGCAGTTCTGGAGAAACAGTCTGACGGAAAAGTTAGGATAGTCAAGAAACATGAGCAGCCTACCGAAGATGGGCTCAAGATTGGAGCTGGTTTAGGCCTTGCTACTGGTGTCGCGCTGGCGCTCTTTCCCGGTGCCGCCATTGGCGCAGGGCTGGCTGCCGTTCTTGCTGGGGCTGGTGTTGCAGCAGCCGGTGCCGGAACTGGCGCGGCTTTTGGCGCATTGGCCGGGCACGTGGCTGGTGGTATGAGCCGCCGTGATCTTCAAGAATTGGGCGAAGCATTAGATTCGGGTAGTGCTGGGCTTGTGGTCATTGCCGCAGCGAACGTCGAAGAGAAGGTGCGGGCGGCTTTGAAGAAAGGCTTTAAGACTATTAGCAAGCAAGTAAAAGCCAGTATGAAGGAGCTGGAAAAGGAGATTGAGCAAGCCGCTAAAGATGAGTCGTTGGCGTTGAAGCGTTGAGCGTTACAGTTGCTATGCATGAATGATTGAAGGCACGGATGGCGCTGCGAATTTGATCAATCGATTGTAATAGTGAGTTGGCTGCCAGCGTTAGTGCTGGGGCGCCTTGATCGTTTGTGGCGGTTTGCAGTGCAAGGCTGACACAAAGGTCACCACTAATAACTTTCAGACAACTGGCTTGCAGAGCCGCGGGCGCGGGAGAATCATTTTTCAAATCTTTTAAGCGATAGAGATTTTGGCAAACCTTACTCAGTTCGATTGCTAATTCTTTGAGAATGGATGAGACGGTAAGCAAGTCAGCTAATGATGAGTTGAGCATGCCGTTGCCGATAATTTCTTCACCACCTCTCATCTTGAAACCGCTGCTAAGTGAAAGTTCTCTCACAAGCTTTTCGCGGTAGCTGCGGTCGCCCTTGAATGAAACTTCTTGTAGGCGGTCTCTTCCTTCTGTTAGCCGGCGAATTACTCTTTCTGCTGTATTGCCGAAATTATTGAAATCACGGGCTGCGCGCAGCTCCGGTTCTTGTTCTAGTCCTCGCGCACGTAGGCTCTTTTCAATCTCTAATGATTTGCGCCGTAGCAACCTCTCTAGGTCAAGTAGTGCTGAAGAGAGTTCGCGAGTGGCCACTAGTAAGGCTAGTTTGGTGGAGGCGACATATGCATCTTGGCCGAGCAGGTCTAGGCTGCCTGGCGGAAAACCGAGCAGTTCGGCTTGGGCTGTCAGATTGCCTGGATTGACGCCCAATATTTCTGCAGCGCGGCCGCTTACAACCTCATTTAAATTGTCTAGCAAAGCTTCGCCAGAGGGCGAAAGCAGAGGGTCTACTATTAATTCGTCGCGCCATTGGCCGTTGAGCATTTCGTCGCAAACTTGCGCCTTGACACGAGCGATAGGGCTTGAGGCTTCAATAATTTCACGGGTGACCGCTAGTTTCGCCTTGAAAACTTGCAACAGTCCATCTATTAAAAGAGGATGTGCCGTTTCGTGCAGCCTCCCCTCGACTTGTTTGAAGTGTTCCAGCCAGCGGGCTGTACGAGCGCCCCAGTGGGCTTGCGCTGGCACTTCTATGGCACCGATATCATCGGTTTCGAGTCGTAGTTCTAACTTCTTGGTCATCATCGGCTTAGTCTAGCGCGCAAATTTAGATTGCGGCCCTATGGCCAGATGAGCTTTATTGCATGATCTCAATTTCGCTTAGAATTTTTACAGCTAACTGTGTCAGTGGCTGATTGTCTGTCTGATTGTTTGACTGATTGCTGTTGAGGAAACTGTGCAGCTGTTCACGGGCGCTAGCAAATTTTGATTGACCAGTAAGGGCTAAACCGCGAATTAGATAGACATTTACATCTCGGCCGCCCAAGGCGACGAAGCGATCGATTGCTTTTAAGGCTCCGTCATAGTCGCCGTTGTCAATCAAGCATTTGCTTAGTCCCAGGTACGCTAGTGGATTTTGCCAGTCGATGACAATGGCTCTTTGATAGTTCGATTGCGCTTCTTTGCTGTAGCCAAGTTTGGCAAGAGCATTGCCCATATTGATTCGCAGTTCGGCACTGTCAGTGCCGATAGAAGCCGCTTGGGTCTGTGATTGGTTGTATTCTGCAATGGCCGCCTTTGAATCGCCAGTCTGATCAAGGATCAGTCCGATCCAGAAGTGAACGGCAATGTTATTGGGCTTAAGAGCTTCGTATTGGCGAAAAGAATTCAGTGCCCGGTTTAGGTCACCCGCTGCAAAATAATCTTTGCCTTGGGCAAAAAGAGGGTCGTTATTTTTGGTCTGGGCCTGCGCTGGGCTTATCCAGGTAAGTGTCGAACATAGAAGTGTAGAACAGAGAAGTATCGAACCCACCAGCGCCATGCCGGTCAAGGTGATTGTGCTTTTGTTTTTGCCTCTGGCTTCAAACGGGATAGCGGTCATTGCCTTGGCTCAATCTCTCTTTGTCGATGGTGGCGTAGAGGCGATTGTACCTGATAAGGGGCTCAGTGCTAACTGTTTTGCTCGTACTGGCGCTTTCTATTGCTCTATCTAATGGTGTGGTCGCAGTTTCTTCTATTTTTGCCAGGACCACAATATATTGATCAAGTTCAATCTGCTGGAAAATTTTAAGACTGCAAGCGAGCAAACTGCCTCTAATATACAGTAAGCCAGAATTTAAGCGGCCAGGGCTAAAGCCGCATTGCCTCAGGTTTTCGTCAGCAGCGAGCGCGCTTTTCTCAGCTGCTGTCTGGTTCTCTAGTTTTGTCACTGCCTCGACGTGCTCAAAGCTAAGAACTGAGACCGCCATGGTTTTGCTTGCTAGAGCGGCTGAACCTGTTTTGCTTGTTTTGAGAAAGGCAGTGCTTAAAATTAGTGGCTCAAGATTGACATAGCTAATTGAGCTGAGCATATAAAAATCTGTGTTCTCATGCTCATTTTCAAGAGAGCTGCTGATCAATACTACAGGGCAAGCTATTTGCCTTGCTATTGAAAGATTTCCCTCCAATTAGTGACCCTCTTGTTCAGCTTTGCTCTTCTCTAAGCGATCTTTTCCAGAGAGTATTGGTGCCACTAAAAGTGATTTGCCTGGGCGCAGCATAGAGCCGCTATAGTTCGGTGTGAGATCGGTAATGCGTCCTTCTAGTGGCGATATCTTGCTTGGATCTAGAGTCTTCCCTCTGATATAGTCGCCAATCAGATCGACTTGCGAAATCTTCAGTGGCTGCACGTTCAGTTCGCGATGAAGCTGCTCAAGCGGTTTGTCGCCAAAGATTCCATACTTCCACCACTTCTCTAGTGGGTGGAAGCGTGCAGCGACGCTATAAGTTTTGTTCAAATCAATCGCTTCATAGACACCTTGCTCATTGAGAATAGATAGGCCTGAAATGCGCTGACCGTCAAGGCCGCCTTGCTTTAGGCCTGGCTTGGTGGCATCATATGAATACTTCATGCCGCTGACCTGAACGAAATTGCCTGGCTCGTCCACGTGTTCTTCTACTTGTTCGGCAAAGAGGTTTTTCACTCGGCTGAGAGTGCTTGGTTTTGTCGCTGCTACTTTTTCACGCACACCATATTCGATGGCAGCTTTTAGTTGAGCACCGGTCAAGTTCATCGTGGCAAGCTCTAGTTGTTCGCCTTCGCGCTTGCCTGCATTCATGACAATGTTGGCAATATCTAAGCGGGTCAGTGGAATATTTTCAGGGATGCCAGTGCGGATACCACCAGAGTGAACTAGTGCTATTTGTGGTGCTTGATCGCCCAGTCTTTCTTTTAAGCCAAAGCGAACAGCATCGGCAAAGAGGTTGCCCATTTCGGTTTCTCTATTGCGAGAACCAGCAGCATTGTAGGCCCTCACCGCGTGGCTGTCGTAGGCTTCGCTCTTTAAGGCGTTAATATCGCCAGCTGTTTCATCTAAGAATTTGCGGATGCTAGGATTTTCAGCCAGGTTTTCAGTGACTTGGTGCAATTTGCTTGTGGTCAAGAAGCGGTGGGCTGTTCCGTCTGGTTTAATTGCTTGATTGAACTCGCCTAGCCAGTTGCCGCTGTGTCCGGCTTGGACAATCGGTATCTCAAATTTTGCTGCTCCTGGTATGTCCCCTGAGACTGTCTTGTAGTTAAAGGGATTGAGTCTCTCCAGGCCTGATTTGCTCTCAGCCCCAACCCAGACTGGACGCACTAGGGCGTCGTGAGAGTGGGCGCCGATAATGCCAGCCACTTTAATATCATTGGCAACGAGATGCTGAGCTAGTTTTATGTCTTCACCTAAGCCTAAGTGAGAGTGAATCTGGAAGATTGACACACCCTCTTTTTTCATCTCTTTGATTGCTGCTTCAACAGTCTCTTTCGGGTCGATATACTTGAGCCCGCCCACTGCACCTTCTTCGGTGGTTACGCCAATGGTGCCAAGCTTCTGAGGGCCCCAAGGAGTTTCAATTTCGCGGTGCACATACGATTTCAAAATCCGGGCATACTGCGGATGGGCACTGACATCTAGGTTGGAGGCAATGAGCGAGACGTCAGGATACTTCTCTAAAAGTGGTTCCATCACAGCGGGATAGCGTGGCACATCAGAGCGGCCGCCGGGGGCGTCGTAGGCGTGATTGCCCGGCACTATTTCTTTGGCGCCCATTTTCATGAGAGCTTCGTTTTCGATTTTTCCGCCGCTTGTAAAAGCAAAATTGACTCGGCCTGATTCAATGTCACCGGGTACGACAAATCTTGCATCTACTCCTTTAGCCTGAGAGGCGGCCATGCGCTGGTCGAGTAGAGTCTTGATGCGCGGTAGTTGCTCGGTGTTACTGTGAAAGTCGTTGATGTGATAGGTGTCGAGTCTCAGTACGTTTTTGTCTGGTGAAACGGCATTTTTTATTTGGCCAAAGACTTCATTGCGTCTGCCAATTAGAGTGGCGCCGCCAGAAAGTGTGCCACCGAATGCTGCACCAATAGCAGTATCGTGCCCAACTTGCATCAGGCTCTTTGCTAAGCCTGCGCCTGGGTCGTTTTTGATTTCGTTCCAGTTCTCGCTGACTCTGTGTGGAGCGCTCCAGATAGCTGCTCCGCTAGAACCACCGACTACTCCCCTCAGCAGATTGGTCTTTAGGCCTTGGGCCACTGATTCTTTCGAGAGTAACTTGCCAGCGTTTTCTGCCAGTGATTCTGCCACGTTCTTGCCGAGGGCTTCTCTGCCGATGCTAGAGAGATATTTTGTCGCTACTATTTTTTCTACTGCGCTGGCGCCGATGCCTGCTATGGCATCAACTCCACCCCAGGCAAAGTCTTTAACTGATGTTGTGCGGTCTTTGCTGTCGAGCATGGCTGCTTCCATTGAAGCTTTTGTGCCATATTTTATGGTGCCACCAGCTAACATCGCCACTGGAATAGTAAGGGCCTTACCCCAGTTATGTGTCACAGCTGCAGCTGCTAGCGAAAATACGACAGTGCCGCCAACGCCTGCGGCCAGACTACTGGTCATTTCAGCTGCGGCTTGCTTTAAGCTCGGATCGTGTTCTTTTGTCGGTTTGACTATTGGTGGAGGCTGATAGGCCAGAGCCGGGTCGCCTCTCCCCATCAATCCGACGAGGTTAATGTCTGAATGTTTTGCAGTCTCGACCAAAGCCGGCGGCTTAGTTTGTTCAATGTTTGTTTCAGGACCGGGCAAATCGGTAACCCCTTTTCAACTCCTCTGTAGATTAGGTGAATAGGGGGATAATTGATAAGGTGTTAGTCCCATGAAGCTTCGTAGTTCCACCATATTTCTACTGAATTAATCTGTTTATCAGGCCTGTACTGCAAAATGAACAGGAAAATGCCAACTTAAATGCCGACTAACTGCCCACTATTAGATGAAGTGCCTTCGGCCTGCTGCAAATGCCAGGCCCAGCTTTGTCTTAGGCAGCAGGTGTTAAACCTTGCCCTGGGTGAAGATGAAGACGTGATGTGCCTAAATTGTTTGGCCGCCGACAACAACAAGAGTAGTTCTGAGCTTTTAGAAAATTTAGCCGGTTATATTGCCAATCGCGAATGCTTTGCCAAACCTTGGCTGCGATACGCTTCAGTCGATTATTGTCCCGATCCGCTAGGATGTATACCAGACGTTTGTTTTAAGGCGAAGTCTTGAGTTAATATCCAGAGTTTTGCGAGGAATTTATGGAAGGTGCTGGGGAAGAAACTGGTGCAGATATTCGAGAAGAGCCCATGTCCAGGCTCGATTTGCGTGGTGTGGCCTGCCCTATGAACTTCGTTAAAACCCGCTTGAAGTTAGACAAGATGGCCACTGGAGAGCTGCTTGAGGTTTTGCTAGATGGGGGCGAACCAATCGAAAGTGTTAGTAGTAGCGTTCTAAGTGAAGGCCATCTCATCGAGTCATCAACAGTGGTTTCGTCTCAAAGTGAAGGACAAATGTTGAGTGCTGAGCGGTCAGATTACCACCGGCTAATAATCCGCAAAACCAATGCAGCGTAGTGATTGACGGGTTGCTGATAGCTATTAAAGGTAGCTATTGCTGGACGTTGCAGAGACACTACATATATTGCTAGTTACAAAAATCAGGCGGTTTTAGCCAAAACGGGATATCATGAACCGTTGTCCCGAGGAGGAGCTGTAACAGGCTTTCAATTCAGTGGTATCAGGAAACAATAAAACCTTATTTTTGCAATCCTTCGGTCTGTCAGTTGCCCTGGCTGCTTTTTGTCACAGTGCCGTTAGTGCGCAGTCCCACGGCGCCCCGCCTACTTCTTCCACTTCTTCCACTTCTTCCACTTCTTCCACTTCTTCTACTTCTTCTACGCCTGCCGCTCATGTCAGCCTTCCTGATATTGCAGCGCTTAAGGCCAAAGTTGAGGCTGAACCTTCTGATCCCAAGGTGCGTTACGCCTACGCTGAGGGTCTGCGTAAGCACGGTCGCGGCAAAGAAGCTAGTCACGAGTATCTGACTGTGACTGAGTTAGAGCCGTCTTTCTATCATGCCTATCACCAGCTTTCGGTTGTTAATCAAGACAAACATGTGCTCGAAGAAGCAATCTCGCGGCTCAATTTCCTCAAAGAAGAAAAGCCCAAAGACATGTTTTTGCGTGTCGCTCTCTCTGAACTTTATGAGAAGAAGGGTGATAACTACACTGCTGGAAAAACACTAGTAGAGCTTGTTTATGCTAATGCTGTGCCAGAAAAATATGTTCACAAAATCAATCAACGTATTCGTTTCTTGCAGTCTAAAACTAAGGATGCCCAGGCCCACGACAAGGCCTACGGCGGCGATGAGCAAATGGAGTCGAGTCCACCACCTTTGCCTGAGTCAACACTCAATCGCGATCTTTCAATTTCTAAGGTAAAAGAGCCTAAAGTTATGCAAGGATTTGGGCATGCAACCTTACTTCCGTAATTTTCAAAGTCTTCATAGCGTTCTGTTGACTTCCTCAGCACTTTTGCTTTCTTTAAGTGCCTGCTCAAGTAAGGTAGATCCGCCTACTGGCCGCTTTGGCAAGCTCGAACAGAAGAGTCACGTTGCTGCCGAGTCGCAGCTCATGTCTCCCGGTACTTCGGCTGAAAGCGCCTCTGCCTCTCAGCAATTTGATATGGCTGCTGAAAGCGTAATTTCAGATGGTTGTCTGCATGCTTGGCGCAAGGCATGCGCCGGAGACGAAAAAGCCGCCATGAGTGAGCTGGAGGCCTTAGATAAGCGCTATCCGCAAATTTTGACCATCCAATTTATGATGGGTCAGGTGCTCTCGCATTTTGGCAAGACCGAAGAAGCGATTATTCACTACCGCAAGGCTTCAGTGGGCAACGAATTTAGCTCGCTTCACAGTTTTAAGTTGGCCGAGGCCTATCGCAAGGTCGGTAAAGATGCTGAAGCTGTGCCACTCTACCGCAAATTGCTCAAGACAGCCCCTGACTTTCTTGAAGTTAAACTGGGCCTGGCCCAATCACTGTTGAAGAGTGATAAGGGTGGCAAGGAAACCAAAGAAGAAGCGCAAAAGCTGCTGGCTGAAGTTTTAGCCGTTAAGCCTGACAATGCTGAGGCTTTGAAACTTAGGGCTGAACTGGCTGGGCCGGATACTAAAACCAAGTAGGACTTTCAAAGTGGCCTGGTACTTGGACTATTCTCAATGCAAGCCAATATTTTCTTAGGTGGCTGCACCTAAGGGATGATACTGCGCTTGCATTTACTGTCGTACAATCTCGTATGTCCTATTATGGATATATTGGATTCTCTGAGAATACTTGAGAGGGGATAACCTCATGGTTAAAGAAGCGACAGCGTTAGAAACTGGCAGCAAGACTGGCATCGAAGAAATTTCGGTGGACGGTTTTGATTATATTGAGTTCTTTGTCGGCAATGCCTTACAGGCTTGTTACTATTACAACCGCGGCTTTGGCTTCGATGTAATTGGTTACCGTGGTCTTGAGACCGGTAATCGCGATGCTGTTTCGTATGTGCTGCGTCAAGAGAAAGTTACTATTGTTCTCACCGCTGCACTTCATCCAGATCATGCGGTTGCCAGCCATGTGATGCAGCACGGCGACGGAGTCAAGAACGTAGCCATGCGTACTCGTGATGTTCGTAAAGCTTACGAGACTGCCATTGCCCGTGGTGCGCGCTCAGTGCAAGAACCAACTGAAGTTACTGACGAACACGGCACCTATGTCTCGGCCTCTATTGCTACATACGGCGACACTGTGCACACCTTCCTCGATCGCACAAACTACAAAGGATTTGCTCCTGGCTTCACTGAAGTGAGAAACAAGAAGGGTGATGGGCTCGGCCTCGTCTCTGTTGACCACGTTGTCGGCAACGTGGAAAGCACCAAGCTTGATCAATGGGTTGAGTTCTACAGCAAGATCTTTGGTTTCCACATCTTCCAATATTTCGACGCTACAGATATCAGCACTAAATATTCAGCCCTTGTATCAAAAGTAATGGCAAACCGTAGCGGCTCTATCAAGATGCCTATCAACGAGCCATTTGAACAGGGCTTGCGCAAGTCACAGATTACAGAGTATCTCGATTTCTACCATGCGCCGGGCGTGCAGCACATAGCTATCACTACTCGCGATATTGTCAAGACTGTTAAAGAGTTGCGTAGTCGTGGCATCGAGTTTCTTAATGCTCCAGCCACCTATTATGAAACTCTCAAAGATCGTGTTGGCGAAATCGATGAAGATATTACTGAACTAGCCAAATGGGGCATTCTTGTTGACCGTGAGTCTGAAGGCTATTTGCTGCAGATCTTCACCAAGCCAGTACAAGATAGGCCAACTTTGTTCTTCGAAGTGATTCAGCGCAAAGGTGCTACAGGTTTCGGCAAAGGAAACTTCCAAGCCTTGTTCGAATCAATTGAGGCAGAACAAGAAACCAGAGGCAATCTCTAGAACTGATGCCCATCGACAAATTCAAAGATGTCTCGCGCTATCTCGACGATATTCCGTCGGTTCGTCAGAATGTGTCTGATTTAAGCGCTCGCTTTGAACTTGGGGAAGAGCCAGCCGAAGTATCCACGGAAGAGACCGCGGACGAGCTAGATGGGAAATTTAGTGGTGAAGCAGAATCTTCTAGCGAGGATTCTGCTTCTGATTCTGCTCCCGTTCGTGTTTCTACTTGCATTCAAGAAAGCATCGATTTTCTCGCCGGTGAAGAGGCCAAGAAATTAGTTTCGCGCGAGCCCTATTGGCCCAAGTGGAACAGCCCTTGGTGGCACGCTCTGCTACTAGAAGAGATGGGCTTGGCCAGCGCCATTCCTGGTGAATTTGTTGAGCATTACGCTGCAGTTGTTGACCAGCATTATCTACACTTCTTCCCTTTTACTGAAGAAGAAATTCCTGCTGGTGTCAGTCCAATATTCAATATTGCTTGCCATTGTTATTTAGGTTCGCTCTATCGCCTGCTTAGCGCTGGTGAGAATTTTGACCACGATTTGAAGTTGACTGATGGCCGTGTTCTTGCTGGTAAGACGGCTGTTGCTAGGACAATTCCTAGTGATTGCTTCGATGCTACACCGGAACACGAGCGCGCTCTCAATTGGGTCAGACCCTGGTTTCTTAAGTATCAAATCAGTGGCGGCGGACTCAACTGTGATGAGTCAAATTATCTCAAGGAAACTCCAAGTTGTTCGGTGTTATCCACTCTTCCTGCCCTAGAAGCACTGGTTTCTATTGATAGCAATTTGTTGAGCGAAGAAGAGTTGGCTTTTCTTGATAATGGTGTCACTTACTTGATAGAGCGCAATCTTTTCCGTTCTAAAAGAACAGGTGAAGTAGTTGATCCGACTTGGTTAGAACCAGCATTCCCTCGCTTCTATTTCTATGATGTTCTGCGCGGGCTTACTCTAGTTACTCGTTGGGCCTTGAAGCGTTCGCGCAAGTTGCCGCAATCTGCCATTGCTGAAGCTATGCATGCTCTCAATCAACAAATTTCCAGAGAAGGCTTCGTGCCCAAGCGCTCAAATGTGCAAGAGCGTAAAACTATAATTCGAACTGATCTTGGTCATGAGAAAGATCATCCTGTCACTAGCTTTGCTTTGCTTGAAGCCGTTGATCAAGTTGGTCAACCAAGTTTGCATTTGACCCAGGAGTATCTTGGTCTGTTACTGCGTTTAAAATATATGTCGGATGCGCGATTGCTGCGGTGATGTTTGTAGATCGAAAGTGATGGATCAAAGAGAAGCATACATTCACATAAGAAGCAATAAGCTCTATATAACAGGTTTGTCTTCAACTCCCTGTAGTGGATGGATTGTATGTGGACCAGTTTGGGTCTCGGAGCGTGACGATCCTAATTTGAGCTCAATAGTCTTGAATGCACTATCCCAATCAAAGCATCTAGATGCCACGGGTAAAGAAGCTTTGGCTCTGGTTAGCAAAGAAATATTGGCAGCTGCAAAAGTAAAGTCATGGAAGGCGTTTTCTCGGAATTCCAAGTATGTATATGTAAGTGACAACGGCGGAGTCCTGACTTTAGCACCTAGTCTTGCAGATCCTACATTTGAAACAATAGGTAAGAACTTTATTGAGGGTAGCTTGGATGCCGATACGCTGCCGGAGCTTTTGATTCGCGCCATTGACCTAGCGGAGTGAACTTTTGGTAGCGTATAACAAGATAGTTTGAAATTTTGCCAACTGAAGTTTAGTGTTCGAATTTTAAAAGAGCTTGGCTATTGAAGATACAATATAGCCAATCTGGTTGTTTTGGGTAAATTGGTTGTGCCGATGTTATCGAGTTGGTGGAGCAAAATATCAGTACTGAAGAGAGTTCTAATAGCACTTGGCTTAGTATTCACACTTTTAAGTGTATGTGTCTACCTATTTGGCGGTAGACTAGCAAATTTTGCACTCCTTTCTTTCTTGGCGGAACGCTCCAAACAGGATCTTCAAGAGCTTCCATTTTCTCGTCAGGCTTGGCTCAGTGACAGACCATCGGGCAGTCGTCACGCTATGGCAAGATGGCTCGAAAAGAATCACGTTTTACTAGGTATGACTGAAGCAGAAGTGAAACAATTTCTAGGGTTTGGTCAATTTAAGTCTGACTCCAAGGCGCACGGAGTAGATAACACAACTTTCCTTATTATGAGAGTAAGTTCTTGGCACTGCGAATACGGTGCTCATTTCGATGTCACGATAGAAGATGGCAGAGTTATTGAGGCATCTTTTTCGGAGGAATATTAGCTACCATGATTGAACTTAGCTATACCATTGATGCCAGAGACATCGCTTCGACACAACAGTTCATAGCGAGAGTTCTATCTAATCAAATTGGCCGCCTGGGTTACGATGGCCCTGTAGGCTTTATAAAATTCTCCATTGATGGAGAGAATATGAATTGGTGTGATCAGTCCGATGAAGACGAGCTGCTGCCGTTTGCTCTTGGTCTGAATACAATTCTGCACTCAATCAAGGTAGGCGAAGAATTGAAACAACACCTGAGCGACTCGGGGTTGTCGCTGTACTACAGCCTGATTGATTCTCAAACGATTTTGCTCACCCCCTCTCCATCCACCTCAAAAGTAGAAATTCTATGTGATTTTAATGAGCTGAAGTCGAAAGCAGAATCATTTTGCCTGGCCTTATACAACGACATAATGCGATTGTTTCCAGGTTTTTTTGAGACATGGGAGCTGTGCACTGGCGGAGTCAGAAATATGCAGGGGGAAACCCAATCAGAAGAAATAATTAGAAAGCTGCATCTTAAGTAAGCTAATACCGTGGAACTTAATAGCGCTTTGCCCGTCTGCCTTGCCGAACACATAGCAACAACCGGTATGGAAATTTGTTGAAATGGTTCATCAAGGAGCAGTATGTTTTTTAACGTGTTCAAAACGCCGGGGTTGGCCCATAACGCCTATTTAATTGGCAGCAAAGGAACAGGCATACTGATCGATCCGCGTCGCGATCTAGATGAATATTTTTCAGAAGCGCTCAAGAACAAGCTCGAGATCAGATATGTACTTGAAACGCACAGACAGGAAGACTTTGTCCTAGGGTCTGCCCATGCGCGGCAAATTACTGGCGCAAAAGTCGTCTCTGGTAAGCATGAATTTTCTGCGCACAGCGATATTGCACTAGCCGATGGAGAGGAGCTTGAGATTGGCGAATTGATCTTCCGTTGTCTCTACACACCAGGACATACTCCCGAGAGCGTCTCTTATGCAGTTTATATGACTGACAAGCCCGACATTGCCTGGGCTGTCTTTACTGGGGATGCCTTGTTCATCGGAGAAGCGGGACGCACAGATCTCCCCGATCCAGACAAAACCGCAGAGAATGCAGCAATCCTCTTCGACAGCATAAAGGCGAAGCTGGCCCCTCTTGGAGATCAAACTCTCCTTTACCCAGCACATGGCTCAGGGTCAGTTTGTGGTGGAAACATAGCGGAGTACGATGGCTCTACAATTGGATTTGAACGGACGTATAATCCAGCATTTGTAAAAACTAGAGAAGAGTTCATTGAGGCAAAACTCAAAGAACGAATACCTCGTCCCCCATATTTTCGCTTGATGGAAAAGCTCAATCTTAGAGGTGGAATTCCGCTTTCTAAAAGGCCAAATGCAATTCCTGTTCTTGCACCAGAGGCTTTCGAGCGCGAATCTGCTAACGGCATCGTGATCGATACTCGCTTGCCAGAGGCATTTGCAGGTGGGCACATACCCGGCTCATATAGCATTTGGCTGGATGGGCTTCCAATCTTCGGTGGCTGGGTTGCCGATGACAAAGTAGCTGTTTATCTTGTTCTTGAGCGTCCTGAAGATATTGAAAAAGCGTTTCTATTTCTTCAACGTATTGGTGTCGACAATATTTCAGGCGTATTAGCTGGTGGTTTCGAAGGCTGGCGTGACGCGGCTCTAAAAGTCGAACAGTCTGGCACCTTTGCCGTCGATTCTGACTTGCTCAATTCAAAGTCAGTGACGTTGCTTGATGTGCGAGACATCACTGAGTATGAAGAAGGACACATCGCCGGATCGAAGCATTCTTATGTAGGATTTCTTCTAGAATTGAAGAACATCAAGAGTACTCTAGATGATTTTAAACCAATAGTTCTAGTTTGTAGCGTTGGCCACAGAGCCAGTCTCGCTAAGAGCATTTTACTTCGTTCTGGTGTAAAAAACGTTTTCAATCTGCTTGGCGGAATTACCGCTTGGAAGAAACGAGAGAAGCCACTAGTCGAAGGTCCTGATGAAAAACAAACTCTTGATCTCGACATAATTAAATCTCAATTGGGCAAGAAAGAGGTTTCACGGCTATGACCACTGGCGGCATGTGGTCACCTTATGTGGTAGGTGCCCTAATTGGAGTTTTGTGCTGGTTCACTTTTTACTTCTCTTCGCAGAAAATTGGAGCATCATCTTTCTATGCAACAGTGGCAGGCTTTATAGGTAAAGCAATTGCCCCTAAGCACACAATGAAGCTGGCTTACTACGAAGAAAATCCTCCAGAAGTAAATTGGGGATTTGTATTTGTGTCAGCAACTGTAGTTGGCGCAGCCTTGGCTGCCATTGCCGGCGGTGAATTTGCTCTGAGGGGAGTGCCATTGATGTGGACGCAGCGACATGGTGCTGATAGCTTCATGTTATACGCCGTTGTTAGCTTATTAGGTGGCGCACTTATGGCTTTTGGTGCGCGACTTGCCGGTGGGTGTACTAGTGGCCACGGCATAAGTGGAACATTGCAGCTTAGTGTTTCATCTTGGATCACTGTAATATTTATTTTCCTTGGCGGTGCTCTCGTCATCAGGTTGTTGTATTAAGAAGGTTGAACAATTGTGGAAATGACACCAGCAAAAACAAAGAATCTCATGCAAGCCGTTGTCTTTGGTTTGAGTTTTGGCTTCCTTCTGCAAAAGGGCGGCGTTGGTAAGTATCATGTGCTAGAAGGACAGCTCTTGTTTCAAGATTTCACTGTCATAAAAGTGATGCTGACGGCTGTGTTGGTGGGCATGATCGGAATTTACTTTCTGCACAAGAATGCTGGTACAAAGTTGCACATCGTGCCCACTAAAATCGGCGCAAATGTTGTTGGCGGTTTAATCTTTGGTGCCGGATTTGCGCTATCTGGTTATTGTCCCGGTACTGGCGCAGTGGCGCTCGGACAAGGTGACGTGTTGGCGATCTTGTGCATAATAGGCTTAGTTGCTGGTTCCTACATTTACGCAGAAGGCTCTCGTTACTTTAAGAGCACCATTGAGAAGTGGGGCGACAAAGGAAAGTTGACACTTCCGTCTTTATTGCATGTGAAAAATGGTGCCGTGGTAGCAGTCCTTACTGTATTGTTCACGGGTATTCTCGTGGCGCTCAGCAAGGTGAGTAACTAGGTTCGTTGATCAATGTGTCGCCAGCAATGATCAACGTGGCTAATGGAGCGCAAAATTATAAAAGCGTTTCTTCTCGACTAGGGCCGTGGCTACTTCTGAAACTGATGCGTTGGTTACTTTGCAGCCGCTGCGGTAAGAGATTGTGGTAGTGACCGATTTAAGTTTCTCTAGTTCCTTTAAGCCTTGCTCTCGATTGAGTTTGTACAGCAGGCAAGCGGCATAGATTCTTCCTGGATAGGTGGCGTTTTTAAGTAACATATAGAGGTGAGGTCGGCTGGCTTCACCCTGAAGCAGGCCGGCCTGGTATGCCTGCCATTGTTTGGACGGTTCAGTAGCGTCGCCAACTACTCCGTCAGTATGGAGTTCCCCCCGCTAGCTTGACTCTCGCGTAACTACGGAACTCCTACACCGCCAGCGGTGCTGTCCTCAAATTGTACAGGACTTTTATATTGTATTGTTGAATGTAGTCGTTGTCTATTATAAAACACCTCAATGTAGTCAAATATCATACTTGTGGCTTCCTGCCTCGTTCTGAAGCGAGTGTGGTAAACCAGTTCGAGCTTGAGCGAGGCGAAAAAGCTTTCTGCCACCGCATTATCCCAACAATTGCCTTTCCTGCTCATGCTTTGCTTGCAGGGGTGGGCATCAATCACCGCCCTGAATGCATCACTGGCATACTGGCTGCCACGATCCGAGTGAATAATCTCTGCCACCTGGCCATTGCGGTTAGACTTGGCCATTTGGAAAGCGTCCACAACTAGCTCAGCAGTCATTGTTGAGCTCATTGACCAACCGACAACCAATCTGGAGTAGAGATCAATGAAGGTGCAAAGATAGAGCCAACCTTCATCTGTCCATATGTAGGTGATGTCACTCACCCACACAATATTTGGCTTTAGCGGCGAGAATTGTCGCTGCACCAGATCTTCGGAGATTGCCTTGTTATGCTTTGAGTTAGTCGTAGCCTTAAATTTTTTCTTTCTCTTAGCTTTGATGCCATTTTCCTTCATTATTCTTTCTACTTTTTTGTGATTGATCGGCAGCCCTTCGGCTACCAAAGCCGCATGAACACGAGGCACACCGTAGTTGCCTCTAGAGAGCTTATGAACGTCATTGATCCGACTTAAAAGATACTGCTCACTTTCATCTGAGGGCTCAGTCTGCTTCTTGAGCCAGGCGTAGTAGCCTTGAAAGGTGACCTTCATTACTCGGCAGAGAATCTTCACCGAATAATTCTTTCTTTCAAAATCAACGAAACCGTACTTTACGACAGGTTCTTCGCGAAGTAGGTGGCTGCCTTTTTTAAGATTTCATTCTCGATCTTGAGAGTCTTGAAGTCTTTCTTAAGTTGGGCTAGCTCGTCCAGAACCGTTTTGTTGCCTGCTGAGCTAGCGCTTGGAGCATTAGCCTGTCTAATCCACACCCTGAGCAGGTGAGCCTGTACACCGAGTTCTTTGGCTATCTCTGTTGCTGGTCTATTTTGAGTGAGAAACAGATTAACGGCTTGGGTTCTGAACTCTTCTGAGTATTTTTTGCGGTTCGGTTTGGATTTGGTCACGAATGATCTCCTTGTAATCTATATCTTACTAGGGAGTTCGCGTAGGGCTTTCAAGAGTCAATCAAGAAGGGGGAAGTCTAGTAAACTGAGTGGCCGTAAGCAGGGGTAAAAGGCTTTTGGGACAGAGCTTACTGCGAATATCGACCAGGGCTTCGTCTAAGCTCATTTGACGTTCATTGCTGCTGGCACCGTATCCCCAGACTATTTCCCCGTCGGTAATTGCTCTGATTCCCCGCTCCCAATTGGCTGATTTTAGAAGCTGCTCTTGCTCTTCTAGAAACACAAGTGCGGTTCCCTTTTCGAATTTTACTGGGGCACAGAGGTGCACCGCTCCGCCAAATATCTCAGCTGTTGGCACAACTTGTAAGCCCTTTGCTGGGAAGGCTCCTTTGAGCACGTCTTTGATTTGTACTTGTGCTTTCTCTGTGTAGTGTGTTCCGGAGAGTTTTGCCTTTAGATCGCATGGTGTCACTGCCAAAATATCCACCACAGCGATGATCTTAGAATCGGTAACCATTTGTTCGTCGCTCATTCGAGCTACTTTTCCGAGCGCTTGGTCAGACATAGCTCCCTCTGTAAGAATTGCTAGCGACACAATTATTTTGACTATCGATTTCTTTCTTGCTCGGCTGTAAAACGCCAGATTATTTAACGCTTTCATTTTTGTTCTCATAGAACCGAATTGTATTAGTCCGGGTATAGTGCTTACTCGGATAGTTCGTTTACCCGCATAGTTTGCTTATGGGTATAGAATAGGCAAGATAGTTAAGGATAGCAAATCGATGCGCTTAATCATGCTTCTTCTGATTCTTGTCTTTGGTCTTTGCTGCTTGTCGGCACCGGCTGCTCAAGCAGAACTTCCACCTTGCCTTGTCGAGCTTTCGCAAGCTAGTTCATTTCAGTATGAGTGGCTCAACCAAGGTACTCGAAGTAAGTTTTTTCAGGCATACAAGCAAGCCTGCCAGTTACCCAAGTGTCCAAGCACAAAAGAATTGGATGAAGTTTCAAAGAATGCCACTCCAGCTGGGCGTCTTTATCTTGCTTTAGTGGTTTGGGAATTTGATTTTTCTGCTGGTCGAAAGCGATTTGAAAGTCTCAAAAAAGATCAAGCCATTGTCACTGTTGTGCCGGGATGTACGCGCTATCAAACTTCTTTAGCTGAGGTTGCTTCAGAGTTTTTGGAAAAAGGGAGTTATCGAGATTTTCCTAGTTCTGTGTTCTGTAAGCGACCAGTAAAATAGTAACTTTACCAATATACCGATAGCTGATGCTAGATAGGCACTTGGAAGAGCTAACGGAAGCGAAGAGAAAATTGAAGAAGGAATACGGCAAATGAAAAAGAGTCTCAATGATTACCTTCAGAATCTGCCCCCCGAGAGGCGAAAGATTGTCGATGACCGTGCTGCAGAAATGGTTGCGGAGGAGATGACTGATTCCCTTGAGAAGCCACAGTTTGAAACCAATGAGTTTGAACTTGACGTTGTCGATCCAAAAGACTTAGCTGCATCGT
Organism: Candidatus Obscuribacterales bacterium; assembly: GCA_041675385.1. Taxonomy (GTDB): domain Bacteria; phylum Cyanobacteriota; class Vampirovibrionia; order Obscuribacterales; family Obscuribacteraceae. The sequence continues at coordinate 142,343 of JBAYTY010000010.1, read as the reverse complement.
AGTCGTTCGTCAAAGTCTGATAAAGGAGGCCTATGTTTGTCTGGAGTGTCGGTCGGCAGCTAAAGCGCGTTCCCAAAGGGAAGAAGCAAACTCTACAGTGCGGCAATTGTAAGCAAGAGGCTTCCTTCTATGAATCTACAGTAGATGACAGCTTCAAAGCTTTTATGGTTTTGGATTTGTGGAAACGTTCGAAGCGTGTGATGCAGTGTGGCGAGTGCCTTGCTGTTTGCGATTACTACTCACTCTATCCGGAGGAGAAGCTGGCTGAGGAAGAAGGTGCTCGGGCGGCTGAGGATGCGCGCCGGAAGCGCGAACAAGAAGAGACTCAGAAACGTCAAGAGGCGGAAGCAAAAGAAAGTGCTCGGCAGCAAGAAGAGTCGCGTAAAAAGTATGAAGCTGAAAAGGTTCGCAAAGATCAAGAAGTAGACGATGAGCTAGCGCAGATGAAGAAGCTGCTCGGGAAGTAGTTGCAAATTGGAGGGCTATGAGCGATCCAAACATTCGTATTCTGGCGCAAATTACCTCAAGCGTGATTGAGACCATGGTGGAGGCGATTGAATTGCATTATATGCCGCGTTACAAACTCTCCCCTTGTATACAAAAAGTGCTACGGAAAGTTTATGTTCAGGCGTTTTCAGTTATATTCTTTAAGGTCAAAACTAAGTCGGCGAGAGCTTTTTCTAAGTCGTTATACTGCGATTGGACTTTAGTAAATTGCTCGCTGCTTAGATTCACTGATTTACCTGTCTGCCGTGAAAGGGCTTCTTTGTCGCGGGCAATAGCTTGAGTGAAGATTGAACCCGTTCGCCATACTTGCAAGTCCCTGATGAATTGAGTCAGGTTTTCCTTCTCTTGTGAGTGTAATATGCTGACTGATTTGCTTGCTACTGCCGCACCAAAAAGTTCAGATATTTCAATCACTCCTAACGTCAGTTTCAAAAAATCACTAAACAATTCGCGAGCAACTATGGGAATATTCTCTGAGCGCAAGGGGGTGCCTGTTGATGCCCATAAAACTGTATTTTCGTTAATAGCCGGTCTAAGTTCAAGCAGGGGTGGGAACTCGGTTTTTAAAAAATCATTCTCAAGATCTAGTAGCTTTTCGCTTGGTACTATAAAAATCTGTATGGTCTCGTAGTAGCTTCTAATTAGAAGAGCATAATTGTGTGAGACTACATGTGACTGGTAACAGGTGAATTTGTATGGTGTGTAAGATGGGTCGCGCTTACAAGGTAATGACATTGTTAGCTTCGGTCCGTCAAATACTAGTCTTACTGTCTCGGCTGAAGCACTGTTGTTGAACTCGCGAACAAAGGCATGCACCTCTGCAGAAAAAGTATCAATCCAAGCAAACGCTGACTCTTCGATTAAGGCATAGCGCTTGGGTAGCCAGGTGTCTGCGTGGGCTTGCTTTGCCGCTGGCGTGCATTCAACTAGATCGGCCAGCCAGCCTGTTAACTTTTTCGTTTTAGTATTGGTTAATTGTTGAAGGGTCGTCTGTGAATTCTTTGACAAATGGGTAGGGGCTTCGTGCGGTTGGTGCGGGTTCCAAGATTCTTCGAAGTTTGACATTGAATCTTTCCTTTGGGCTGTTGGGTGTTATTCTGGTGCGGGCTTTCCGATTGTGAAATAGAACGTTGCTCCCTTATCGACAGCGCCCTCTGCCCAAACTCGCCCGTTGTGTCGATCGATTATTCGTTTGACTATAGAAAGTCCGATGCCAACGCCTTCAAATTCACTGGTGCTGTGCAAGCGCTGAAATACACCAAACAACTTGTCGGCATAGGTCATGTCAAATCCGGCACCATTGTCTCTGACGAAGAAAACAGGCCCACCGTCTTGGATAAGGCTACCGAACTCAATTTTTGCATTTTTCGTTCGTCCGCTAAATTTCCAGGCATTACTTAGTAAATTTTGCAACACGATGGCGAGCAATTGTCGATCGCCCTGGCAGCTGAGGTTTTTCTGTATCTGAATATCGACGGATCGAGCACCAGCCTGTTCCGGTAGCTCGGCAATTGTGTCTTCGGCCATTGCGCTTAGATCACAGATCTCGTATTTGACCTGGGTGCGACTGATGCGCGATAGTCTTAAAATCTCATCTATTAGTATGGCCATCTTTTTTGCTGCCGCTTCAATTCGCCTCAAGCAGTCTTTGCCGTCATCATCAAGATTTTGGCCGTGTTCTGCCAAAACTATGCTGCTGAATCCCGATAGTGAGCGCAGCGGTGCACGCAGATCATGTGATACCGAGTACGAGAAAGATTCGAGCTCCTTGTTCGCCGCGTCTAGTTGAGCTGTTCTCTCCAGCACTCGCTGTTCTAGGTTAGCGTTTAGTTCTTGGAGTTTTTCTTCCTTTTCTTTTAGCTCTGATATGTCTCTAAGAATGATAGATAGTCCTACTGGTTTGCCGTTGATATCAAACATGGGCGAAGCCATACTATCGACGTTAACCAGCCTTCCATCCTTCTGCTTGTATACTGTATCTAAGTGCCTAGAAGCAATGCCCCGCCTGGCGCGAGCCAATTTCTCGGTGAAGTCCTTGATTCGAGAGTTCGGTGTAATTAGAGTCTGAATTGTCTGCCCTATTGCCTCATCCTTTGTGTAGTTGAAAAGAGCTTTTGCCGATTTGTTCCAGCTTACTACTGTGCCATCAAGGGTGGTGCTTATGATGGCGTCGGCTGACGACTCGACCAGCATTGACAGGCGAGCCTCAAGCTCTTTTGCTGCAATCACTTTTGATATGTCTGTAAATACAGCAACAATAACTTGTCTTTCACCCATTGTTAATGGGCGGGTCGAGCACAGCACCGGCGTGTTACCGTTCGTTCCGCTCTTGATGGCCATTTGGCTGCGGTCGACTACGGGAAGTTTCTTCTGTATTGAGGATTTAAAAGTATCTTGGTATGAGGCTGGAATGTAGTTAAGAATACTTGAGCCGAATACTTGTTCCAGTGCCCTGTTGACGAGGTCGGCAAAGCCAGCATTGCAATAGAGGATGTTACCGTCTAGAGAGCAGGTGACAGCGCCCTCAGCCATAGATTCGACCATTAGGCGATAGGGCTCATGGGCTCCGTCTAGGGTAAAAGCATGCTCGCCTTGTGGACCGGGCACCATAAGAGCATCGATTTCGCCACTGCGTATTGCCAGCAGGGTGTCTTTTGCCTCGCTCAATCGCATTCGTAAGTCTAAGACTTCGCGCCACAGTTCTTCTTTAGGTGATTGGTTGGTTAACTGCCCGTCGTTCATACTTTTTAGCTCCGCTGCCCTGTTTCGCTTTGAGTGTTAATGTCGAGGATGGCAAGTACCTTCTTTTTGTCTGATAGGTCTCCAATCAATCGGCGCATCGGTAAAGGGAAATTCTTAATCAAGGTGGGCAAGGCAATTAGTTCTATCTGCGCAGCTAGTTCTGGCTTTTGATGAATGTCGACTACTTCCAGCTCGTAATTTCCGGCCAGCTCGTTCTCACCAATTGCTTTGATATTGGTTATGGCATTATGAGAACGCAGGGTTGCACCATTTATGAAGAGTTGCAGCATATATTTTTCTGGTGTGCTTGCGGTGCCGTTATCTTCGTCTGATGGTTCCTTCATTTGTACAACCTTTCTTATAGCGGAGTGACTAGAACTGGTCATTGCTACGACTACTTCTCGTCTAGTTAAAATTCCGGTCTGGTCTATGTTTTACATTTCATATTTGTTGGGAGAGCGAATGCTTTCTTGGGCTTTGCCTAGAATTTCAACAGATTCTAAAAATGCTTCAGTCTCTTTGCGCTCAACCTCAAATTGAGCCTGAATTTCGGCAATTTTGGCTTCCATAGCTTGTCTCTTGAGGGTAATCATGGCGCGACGACGCTCACAATCTTGGTTAGATGCCAGCTCGGCAAGCTTATCTTTAAGTTGCTGATTGGCTTTAGCCGAGCCGGTAAGGATGCCATTGGGGCCGACATAAACGTCAAGAAGTTCGACACCGTGGTTGGTGATGACAAATTCACGCACGTTATTCGAATGAGCCATTCCTCGAGCTTTTAGTACATAGAGGGCGCGAGTGCGTTCCCCGGCCTGCTCAAGGTTGCGCAGTGATATCCAGCAGTCTATTAACGATGTAATGCCCAGTTCGGTCTGCTCAAATGTTCCTTCGCCCTTGCTGATGCAAGTGAACAAGCTTGTGATCTGACGAGACTTGATCAAGTCTACTAAACACATTAGCATCGCCCCAGACTCTGCCGAATTGCCGGAAAGCTCAAAACTTGAGACTGGATCAAGCACAACTACAGATGGCTGAAAATCGTCAAGTGTATAACGTATCGATGCCAGGTGGGTGTCCAGCCCGTAGTTCGTCGGTCTGACTGCTTTGAAAAGCAGCAATCCTTTGTCTGCCCAGATTTTAAGATCAATTCCAATCGAGAGCATGTTGCGCAAAAATTGGTCAGGCGATTCTTCAAAAGCAAAGAAGAGAGCGCGCTCCCCCCGCCTGCAGGCGGCGTCAATCAAATGGGCCGCCACGCTTGTCTTTCCGGTACCAGTCGAGCCTGATACCATTATTGTTCCACCGCGATAGTAGCCTTTGCCGCCGAGTAACTCGTCGAGTTGCGTTATTCCGGTAGAAACTAAGTCAGAAGAAACTTTGTAATTGAGACTGACTGCGGTAATCGGTACCACCGAAAATCCGTGCTCGTTAAGAAGAAAGGGATATTCATTGGTACCATGAGAAGAACCGCGGTATTTTATAATGCGTAGATGACGAGTGGCTATTTGATTTTGCACTCGCTGGTCGAGCAAAAACACGCAGTCAGATGCATATTCTTCTAAACCATGCCGGGTTAGAGTATTAGCACCACGTTCAGCGGTTACTATGGCGGTAACATTTTTGTCCTTGAGCCAGCGAAATAGCCTTCCTATTTCTGAACGTAGAATGCGCTCATTGTTCAGAGCGGAAAATAGAGTTTCGATGGTGTCAATTGCTACTCTTTTGGCCCCAATCGAATCAATGGCATGGCCAAGGCGGATGAATAGTCCGTCGAGATCGTAGTTACCCGTCTCTTCTAGCTCTGCCCTCTCGACTCGTATTTGGATTATTGAAATCTTTTTGTCTGCGATTAGCTGTTCGATTTCAAAGCCGAGTGACCCTACATTCTCAATTAGCTCCTTAGTGTCTTCTTCAAATGAAATGAAGACACCAGCATCGCCATGAGTGGTGGCACCATTGATGAGAAATTCCATGGCAAAAAGGGTCTTTCCCGAGCCCGAACTTCCACACACAAGGCTGGTTCTTCCTCTGGGCAGTCCGCCCCCCGTAATCTGATCTAGTCCGGGAATGCCACTTGGGCACTTCTTAACGCTTTTGCCAGATTTTGACTGGAGGCTAGTCTGATTATTTGTCATTGAGCTTCCTCATGGGCAAGGTCTGAGTATGGGGGCATGATTGATATGCTTTGCGCGTTTGTTATTATCAGAGTTTGTGGCTGCTGATTCAATTGCAGCCAGTAAGTTCCTGTCTGAATCACCGCATCATTGAATTTTGTAAATTCTATTGGCTTTGTAATGTAGCTGTTGCATTGATTCTTGTAGCTATTGATAAGGTCTTCTTCTTCTTTGGAAGATGTAAGCATTACAACCGGAATGAGTTTTGTTCTTTCATTTTGGCGAATTTGTTTGAGCACTTCAATGCCGTTTAACTTTGGCAGTTTTATATCGAGTAGAATCAGCGCTAGAAGATCAAGCTTTGGTGCATTTGCTTCTTCTGTTGAGTGAGTCAACCATTGAACGGCTTCTGCTCCATCTTTTAGGTGAATTACTTCCAAAGCTGAATTGCACTTCTTTAATGCCCTCTTTGTCAGTTCAGCATCATCTTCGTTATCTTCGATAAGCAAAATGGTTTGTGTCATTGTCTATTTGCCAAACCTTATTGCAGAGCGGTTGTAATGGGAAATTGGAAATTACTCTCTCGAAAAAGCTTGATGCAGGCATCCACCGCTGGTGCCTCATACACTGAGCCCCGCCCGCGGGCAATCTCGTCTAGAGCTGCGTCGATTCCTAGGGCTGCTCTGTAGGGTCGGTGGGAGGCCATCGCTTCTACCACATCTGCAACTGCGATAATTCTTGCCTCACGGAGAATCTCGCCGTCTTTTAGTCCCCGCGGATAGCCTGAGCCATTAAGTCGCTCGTGGTGCTGCCAAACTATTTCAGCTATTGGCCAGGGGAAATCTACTTTTTTCAGAATGTCATAACCCGCCTCAGAGTGGGTCTTGATCAATTCAAATTCGATGGTGCTGAGCTTTGTTGGTTTGGCTAAAATCTCAGAAGGAATTTGAATTTTGCCGATGTCGTGAACTGAAGCTGCCAGATATATGACGTGGATTTTTTCTTCTGAGAAATCAAGTTCTTTCGCTATCGCTCGAGAAAGCTCAGCGACGCGGTGCTGATGTCCGGCTGTATACGGGTCGCGCAGTTCAGTAGTGGTCGCCAGTGCTTCTAGCGCATCTTCAAGGCTTTGTCGTAATCTCGTTTGAAACTCCAGCGCCTCTAGTTGCGCCTTGTCGCGCTCATCTCTAAGCCTAAAGTTTTGAATGGCCAATGATAGATCGGCTGCTAGTTCTTCAAATACACTCTTCTCGATGTCTGAAAATTTACTTGATTTCTTGTCATAGAGTTTTAGTTCGCCTCTGTGGCTATTTACACCATAGGACAAAGGTAGCAAAATAGCCGACGCACAATGGTCATTGCTGGTCGCAACACCTTGCATGGGCTCGAACTGGCCTTGAGTATCGGCCGAGGCCGGAGCATAGTTTATACACTCAGGGCTGTCTAGTTTACTTGCCGACGAATTTGCTTTGTCTGGGCCGATCTCTGTTGATTCGTTATAGACTAGAGTGTAGCCATTATTGTCTGTAATTGTTTGACATATTTCGCTCAATAACTGCGCTTCACTTCCGGCGCGAATCGCCAGCTCATTGCACTTGCTTAAGATTGAGAGAGCACGATTGGTTCTTAGTAGATTCTTTTGCTGAGTCTTTAGGTCTGTGATATCGGTCATGGTGCCTACATAAGACGTTGTTTTTTCTTGCGCATCTTTTGATGGCATCGCTTTCATAAGAACCCAACGAAGCTTTCCGTCTTTTTTCAAGATGCTACATTCCGACTCAAATGGAGCTTCAGAAGCAATTGCTGTTAATAATATAGATAAAACAATTTCTCTGTCATCCTCAGCGATTGCTTGTCGCCAGCCCATCCCTTCTGCTTTTTCGGCGCTCAACCCCAGAATCTCGTAGCCGCTATCGTTCAAGAAGATAATTTCAGTACTAAGTGAGAGCATGAATATGCCGACCTGCGATACTTTGGCCAGAGTGCGAAAGAGCTTCTCACTACTGCATAGCTCCTCTTCTGCTATTCGTTTCGCCCGGCGGATGTCGGCTTCTGCCAGTTCTCGTCGAATGGCTGGCACCAGTCGATGGCGGTTGTTCTTCATCACATAATCTTGGGCGCCTGCCTTCATCAGTTCAACGGCCAATTCTTCGCCGATCTGTCCAGAGACTACAATAAATGGCAGCTCAGCATCATGCGCCCGGGTAATTTTTAGGGCTGAGAGGCCGTCGAAGCTAGGCATTTGGTAATCAGCCAAGACTAAGTCCCATTTTTGTGAGGTTAATGCTTTAGTAAGGCTATCGGCTGTATCTACTCGTTCAAAGGAGAGATTGAATCCTTCCTCGCGCAGCTGATGGACCAAAAGCAGCGCATCGTCTTCTACGTCTTCTATCAGAAGCGCTTTCAATTCAATTGACATTTATTTTCACTCTATAAGGTCTGTCGACTGGCTTCCCGGCTGGATTCCTGGGCAGAACTGACGCTAATCTTATAGTGTGCTGCTAGTAGCTGCTCGGATTGCCCTCCGCAACTTCTATGGGGAACGTATCACTCAGATTGATTCATGACGCCTGTGTACAGTAAACAGGATCTAAGATTTAATAGCATCCGTCCATAGGATGATGGGGTGATTAATTGACCAAATCACATCAAGAGGTTGCGGTCTAAAAGTATTGCAATAGACGATTTAATTTTCTAAACCACAATAATCGACCCACCAGCTTTCTTGCAGGCCTTTAGTTTTTTTGTATCAATGGCGGTATCAGTAATAATTGAGGCAACTTCATTCAACCAGGCAATGCGATATGGTGCGACTTTTCCGAACTTCTCGCTGCCGGCTAAAATAGCTGTTTCTGCTGACTGCTTGATAAATGCACTTTTGACTAGGGCATCATCAGGGTGTGAAACCGTAGCGCCAAATTCTTCGTGAATACTTTCTACGCTCACCAGGGTTAAATCAGCTTGTATCGCTTCAATTTCTTTTAGTAGGCCTGGGCCCATAGTCAGCAGTAGTTCTTTGACTACACGGCCGCCTAAGAGACGTACGTGGCAATTGCTTTGTTCTGTCAAGGCAATTGCTGTGGGCAAACTATATGTAATGAATGTGGCTTTGAGATCTTTCGGCAAAAAGCTTGCTACCAGGGCGGTTGTTGTGCCGCCATCAATGAAGACTACTTGACCGGGGCTAATTAAGGCAGCCGCTCTTTTGGCAATGGCCGATTTTTCATCAACAGATTGTCGCTGTCTCTTCTCATAGCTGAATGACACTTGGCCAACCGGCAAGGCCCCACCATGCACTCGTTTGATTGAGCCAGCCAGAGCCAGATCTTTGAGATCTCGTCTAATTGTGTCTTCAGAAACATTGAATTCGGCAACCAGCTCAGAAGAGAGCACCCGGCCGCGCTGGCTTAGTGTTTCTAGAATTCTCGATTTTCTCTCTTCATTAAGCATTTTATGGTTTTGCTGGTTTGTGCTGGGTTTGCGGTTGTCAATTGCGGGGTTTTGCGTGTATCATGTCGATATAGTGAAAATTATAGTCTAATTTGCGGGTTTGTGCGGGTGCTGAGAGATGGATACTAATAAAAGTGATTTGAAAGTTAGTGCAGCAAAGGGTCAGTCTTTCCCTTTTAAAGTTGCTGCAGTCGATTTGGACGGTACATTGCTTTGCCCTAATAGAACTGTTAGTGCGGCCAATCAGCGCGCTATTCAAAAGTTGCGCGATCACGGCTGTCAGATTGTGATGGCCTCGGGGCGCAGGCACGAAGACATTCTTCCGTATTATCACCTGCTTGGTTTGACTGCCCCTGTAATTTCTTGCGATGGCATTGTTATCAAAATGCCTTTGACAGAGGAAATTTTGTTAGAGAAAAGTTTGCATGAAACCCTTGCCCACTCGCTAATTGAAGCTGGTCGCGAGCACAAAGTAAGTATCTACTATTATCACGGCGAATCTGTATTCTATGCCCATGAAAACGAATACACTCTTGGATATCAGGCCTGCACACGTTCGCGCAAGCCAATTAAAAATGAGTACATACACGAACTGAAAGGTAATCGCGCTCAGAAATTAGTTTTCTGTGAGCATCCAAGCCGTATTGCTGAGATTAAAGCTCATTTGACCGATCGCTTTAAAGATCACGCCCAGGTAATTGAAACTGAGCCAGGCTATTTAGAATTCATGCCTCTTGCCACCAGTAAGTTCACGGGATTGCAAGCATTGATGGGTAAGCTAGATTTCCACACCGATCAAGCCCTTGCTTTTGGTGACAACTGGAATGACGTTGAGATTCTCTCTGGTGTTGGTTTCGGCGTGGCCATGACGGTCAGCAGCGAGGCTGCTAAGAAAGCAGCCAAAGCAGTATCACCTGCTGGTGATTCTTCTGAGTCGTTTGCTCGCGCTGTAGACTTAGTGTTCGAGCGCTTCTATCCAAATGCTGCACAACCAGCCGCTGCCCAGCCAGTCGCGACTGAGTCTCAGGCACCTCTGCTTAAACGCTAAGGTCTCATCTAACTGCAGCTAACAGCGATTAGCTTCGATTAACGACGAACTTATCAGGCTTGCCTTGTAGCATATTGATCATCGAAGAGGTGGCAATGTCACTAGCTTTCTTATTAGCATCGTGCGTGTTGTAAGCAGTTGACTGATTAGAAAAGTAGAAAACGCCTACAGGTAATTCCTTGAATTCTTCTGCCGGTAAATGATCTGCGGCTGCCCGCAGTCGACCGCTTTGTAATTCCTTTAGCAATGCCTCTGGCGATACGGCGCCATGAAAAGAAGTATCCACCAGTAGGCTACCGGTTTTCATTTTGGCTAGCTCGGCAGCACCAATGTAGCTGTCACCGGCGGCCTTTGATGCGTGCAGTGTGACTACATCGGCTACCTGCAAAAGTTCATTTAAGGCCAAGTATTTGATACCTAGTTTTTCTTCGATTTCTGGCTTGCGCCGCTGGCTGTAATAAGAGACATTCGCTACTCCAATACCTTTTAGCATTTTGGCAACGATAGCACCGATGGTGCCCATGCCGACAATGCCTACATGCGAAGTCAAAAGTGAATTGGTTGTTTGAAATGATTTGTCACCGGTGCGTCCGAGTTCGAATAAATTGCGTTGCATTGCCAACATGATTGTGAGCGCGAACTCGGCGACGGCTTGAGCATTGGCTCCTGGGCAGTTGCTTATGGCGATATTCTTTTTTGCTGCTTCACCGTGGCCAGGTATATAACCGAGCCAGTCGGTGCCTGTGAATGTTAGTGCTTCGAGGCAATCGGCTGCCTCGATTATCTTTGCTGTTACTTTTTCTATTCCACCAAGAATATAACCGTGCTTACCTTTTACGGCCTCAATTAGTTCGTCTTCGCTGGCCATTGGTTTATCCAGGCGAGTCACGACAATGCCCTGGGCATCTAGTTCTTGAATGTGCTCGTCGAAAATGAAGAGGCTGTCCGTTACAAGCACATGCTTTTTCAAAATACTATCTCCTGGATATTGCGACTTGGATATTTTCAATCATTGCTGTGTCGATTTAGGCCGTGCTGACTCAAGTGGCACTGACTTAAGGGGCACTGCAATACTTCCTTTGTCTATAGTGATTAGATCTTTGCCGAAAGACCTATGGTCAAAGCGCATTTCGTAGTTCAGTTTCAAACCGTTGCTGTCAATTCCGACCATGGTTAAGGTTGAGGACGAGTGATGGTCTGGTGGCCCTTGAAATGATTCCCCGGGCGCAAGAGTAAATTTGCTTTCTCTGTTGGGGCCTTTTGTATATTGTCCGTCTGAGACTATTTGAGCCCTACCTATATTTTTACTATTTTCTTTGCTCTCTTTGATTTCAAGCACGTGGCAACTCAGTGACTTAACTAACCAATTTGCTTGTTCTGCTTGTGTTTGCTTGGTTTCAGTGGCCATCGCTCCGCCTGCAAAGACAAAAAATAGGAGTAATAGCATGCCACAGGGTGTTCGCATTTTTAATTACCATTTGCTCTAAAATAGTCGCTATCATTGAGATTATTATGTCAGAGTCATCGCCATCTACACTTACCCTGCCTGATTTGACTGCTCTGATTAAAGAGCAGTTGCTGACACGCTCAATTTTGATTGGCATAGACGGTTGCGGAGGCGCGGGAAAGAGTCATTTCTCAGCGCATTTAGGCAAAGAGCTAGCTGCTCTTGCTCCAGTGCAGATTGTGCACATGGATGACTTTTACAAGCCATCATTTCAGCGTTTACCTCAGCGTGAATGTGATGCCCTAATTGGCTCTGATTTTGACTGGCAACGCTTGCGCCGCGATGTTCTCCTGCCATTGAGCCACGGAGAGAATTGCAGTTACCAGCGCTATGATTGGCCTAGTGATTGTTTAGCTGAGTGGCATACAGTTCCAGCTAGCGGCATAACAATTGTCGAGGGAATTTATTCGATTCGCTATGAGCTGGCCTCTTTGTACAATCTTACTGCTTGGGTGTATTGCTCTCGCAGTCAGCGATTGGAGCGTGGCGTTGAACGCGATGGCGAAGCTAAGCGTGACCTTTGGGAAAAATATTGGATGCCCGTTGAAGATCGTTATGTCGAACTAGAAGAGCCCCATCGGCGGGCTAAGATTTTAGTTGATGGCTCTGGCTGCTCGGCAAATCTTTCAGTTCGTGGTGAATTAGATTGCCTTTTCTCCCCCGGCTCAAATGACCTTTTCGCCACGGGTGACCATATTTAGCTCAAGCAGCATACGTTTCATTTTTAGCACTTCGCCCTCAAGCTGTTGCAGCATTGCCATGCGTGTATTGAGGCTACTGATTGTTAGAGCTTTGCGATGGGCGACGCTGGCTGTGATCACATCGAGCTGTTTGCGTGATTTGGGATCGGTAAAATCAGGTAAGTTGTCATCAGAAATCCACCTATCTATCAATTGCTCTCTGCGAGTTTTTCCGCTTTGATCGCCTGGCGGGATAGTCTGCAAAAACTGCCAGACTGACACTGGGTAATCAATGTCTGGCGTGACTGGATAGTCGAATATTTTGGCCAAGATATTGGGTTCGTTTTCTGAACGAGTCTTCTTGCCGGCCACCTGTTTCATTGCCCACATTGAAAAGAATGAGGGAACAAGACCGGCGATGATGCCGTTAACGCCCGAAGGAATAGCGTAATTTGGATATTTGTAGGTTGGTATGGTAAAACCTTCTGCCACTGCCCATAGTGCACCATTGGTGATAAAGGCCGCAGCATTAGTTTTGGCAACTGTTTGATCTCGGGCGTTTTGATAGCTGTTGAGAATTTCTTCGTATACGTTCTGTTCTGCTTCAACTTCTGACATGACAAAGTCAACTTCGAGCGATGTTTTTTGAATTAGTTGGTGCGCTTCGAGCAGGGCGTCGTTTAAATCTTGTCTGGTCGCGAGAGTTTCTAAGGACACCTCTGAATTTTGTGCTGCTCTTTTTGCTTTTAGGCTTTGTATTCGTTCCAGTATGGGCGTCAAGCCAATGGCATTAGACAATTGCAGAGAATTTGCTGAAATTCCATCGCTATTGAGGTTGATGCCAGTTTTGAGAATTTGAGTGGGCAGACTAACTGTGTTAGCTCGGGGGCTAGAGCTAAGCGGATTGCTGAGCAGATTACCTATGGGATTGCTGACTGAATTGTTGAGCAGATTTCTTATGGGATTGCTGACCGGATTTGTAATTGGTCCCCTGATCGGAGCATTGGCACCATTGGCTTCAGCGGCCGCCGCTAGTGGGTTTAGAACTAAGGCGAGAGAACTTATTGTGCAGAGAATATGCCCAAATTTCATTGAAGTTTTATTGGTCCCCGATTGTGCCTTGGCGAGTATAACAAAAGGCGTCAGCGCAGGGTTGACATTTTTCAAGACTAAAATTCTAAGGCTAAATTTCGGGCAAAAAAAAGAGAGCCGGCAGAACCGACTCTCTCTTATGCTTTTTAGCCTTTTGAGCTAGACGCTAATTACTTTCTTGTGAAAGTAACGGTAGCTGTCTTCTCTTTGGAGCACATTTCGACGCCAGTTGTGAAGTCGAATTTGCTAGCCAAGGAAGTCATGCAAGCTTCCATGCCTTTGCTCATTTCTTCTCTGTTTTCGTCTTTGATCAAGCCAGCTTGCTCAAGAGCTTTGAACATGCCGCATGATAGGTAGTGAAGGGTTGCTGATTTCTCGTTGCCCCAGATTTCTACCTTGCTGCCGTAGACGTTAACGTCGAATTCAGCGATAGCTTTTACTAGTTCGTAAGGAGTTTTGACTCCGAGACCTTTGAAATACTCAACTTTGTGAGCTTCCATTGCATGCTTGAATTCAGTAACAGCTTTCTCTCCGCCAAACTTCTGAAGAAGTTGCATTGTGGTCATCCAGTTAAGGCCCAAAACGCGTGAAGCTTGTTCTTGGATTCTGATTGTGTTCCAGTTAGCTTCAACAATGGTTTTTTCGGTGGTTACGGTTGTAGTCATTTTTTCTCAAATACTCCAGGGAGCGGTGTGGTCAGGTAACTCAGTAAGTATATGAGCGGAATCAAATATCTTAGCTGCTTTTAAGGCAGGCTTATTTATTGCTCTTGGCAAGGCCGCCGTTGCCTCTTCTGCAAACTTGCCTAGCAAAGTTTTCTACAGATTTGCCTTAATATTGAGGCCGGGTTCATTTTTTACTACTTATATAGAGGCAGTCAATTTATATGAGCCGACCGAGTTCCGAAGTTGAAGTGTTGGCTGAATACGCCTATGAGGAATCGCGGAAAGCATCAATGATTGCTCTTTGGAGCGGTCGTGTCTGCGTGCTCGTTAGCTTCATTGCGCTTAATTGGATTGCTCGAAGCCGACCACAGAGTGAAGAGATGAAGCAAATTCTTCTTTCTGCGCCGAAGTATTTACCAGCGTTTCTCGCCAGCAAGACTTCAGTGTGCACCTTAGTTGTCCTGCCTGCTTTCTACATAGTGGCTTGGAGTTTCTGGTGGTTCGCCCCTGAAGCTGCTGAGACTAGCTGGCTTTATGAAAATATTTCTTTAGTTGTGGGTTTGGTTTATCCTGTTTTTGCCTGTTTCTGGTTGAAGCGCTTGTATCTAAATTGGGTGCTGGCACACGGTCAGTCGAACGGGAGGAAGATCAGCATTTGGACTTTGTTTGTGTGTTTCGCTGTAGTTGGATTCAACAAAGTTTGGCAGATTCTCTATCAGACAATCTTTTTGATCTATGCGTTTCTAGCGGTGAGTTCTGGTCTTACTCTTGCTAATTTATTTAGCAAGCAGCAAGGTCTCTTTGTATCTGTGCAGCACAGCTTGACTCTTTCGCGTGGACACTTCTGGGAACTTGGTCGTCTGTTTTCATCCACAGGATTTTCTGCTCTTGGAACTATTGTGCTAAATCAACAACTTCACCTTTTTCTGTTTGAGCGGCCGCCTTCTGAGTCGATAGTAAGCGTTCTCATCCATGCGAGCCTAGATACCGGTGCTGCTCTGATCTGGCTGCTTCTCGACAGCATTATTTTGTTGCGTGGCCTTGAATATCTGGAGCTGCGAAAAACAATCGCAATGCCTGTGAAGCAAGACGTCCGAAAATAGTTGAGGAGTAGCAGCGACAGCTGCCAGCGTGATTGGTGATGAAAAAACGATCTCGACCCACAGATAAACAAGTCATGATTGAGGATGTGATTGAGCCGCATCCGCATAATCTTCGCAGCCCATCCGTAGCTATGGCGTTTTCTGAAGTTGCAGCCGAATGGCATAAGCCTAAAAATTGTGGGTTTACACCCAATTGGTATAGCCAGCCAATTACCTCCACTTCCTGGCAGGCATCTGGTGTCATTGCTTCGCGGGTGTAGGCGACAATAGAAGTGCCCGATAGTAAATCATCCGGCATGAGCAACTCTGTAAAATCGTCAATGCTTTGAAACAGAAATGGCATTGCCTGGTTCCAGTAGTCACATGCGGCTACCACTAGCATGCGATACGCAAGTGTGGGCAACACGCTCGATAACATTGTCTTGGCCATGCTGTTTGATATTGTCTTCGAGTCTATTTACAGCAGCAGCGCTTTCTCGACGAGCTTCGCTGTTTTCAGTTAGCACCAATTTGAGCTTGGCTGAAACCTGTTCAATTAGGTTGCGTCGGGCAAATTGAGCGAATTTCTTGAGCTTGGCTGTTTCCATTTACAATTGTCCTGTGGAGGCTGAGTTTATCTGGGCAGCGAAGAGTCGCATCTGGCCGACTGAGTCAAGTCCGAAGAGGCCAGAATCCGGGCCTCGCTAGCCCGCGCGTAAAACCGAGCATATCTATGCGCGACCGCGCGTAAACCGCGCATGGAAAGTCCTGTAAGACCCACAGGCTTTGAATCTACTGATCGCAGACCGCGCGCAAACCGCGCGTAAACTGTTCCATCGAGTTAGGGTATTAGAGCTTGAGTTCATAACTGGCCGATTTGCTTTCTCCTCTTTGGGCAATTTTCCCTTGGTCTTTCAGGCGACAGAGAAGCCGATAAGCTTGATCTTTATTCAGTCGACATAACTCCATGACATCGATTCGCTTGATTGAACCGTGCCGGGCTATGTAGCTAAGAACCATTTGCTCTTGTTGAATTGAGTCAAAGCCCGCTTGCCGCACATAGGCAGCTTTTTGGCCTGTATGTTGATAAAGTTTCGCACTGAGTGTGTATGTACGTCCACGGCTAGTGCCATGAGCTTCAATAAGGCCTGCTTCCACAAGCTTTTCAAGAATTGCACGAACGGCTGGTTCTGGCTTCTGCACAGAGTGAACAAAATCGGCTGTCCTTAGCCTGCGCTCTTCTCTCAAGCGGGAGAGAATAATTAAACTGTTGAGAGGCATCGGGCCTGTTCTATCTTCCTGTTCTAATACCATTCGGAGAAAATCTAGATCAGGCTCGGTATTGATCATTTGTACTGTGACTGTTGCCGAGTCGGACGCACCATAGTCAGGCGCTGGTCGGCCAAAGCGCAGCATGCCTTCATAAATGCGATCAATTCCACGGCCTGTTCTCTCAGCCAGCCCGATGCGCTTAACAATATCGGCTAGTAAGGGGTTGCGGGACCGTGGTGCCGCAACGAGAAGATTCTGAAGTGTCACGCCTTCCACAAAACCGCCAGGATTGGAGATTGACAAGCCATCGCTATCAAGTCGAACGTGTGCCGCGCCTAGTCTTGAATAGTCACGATGCACCAAGGCATTGACAAAGGCCTCGCGAAATGCGCGTCGATCATAGTTTGGAATAGGTACTCGAAATAGTCCAAATTGTATTTCTTGTTCATTTACACGCGCTTTGAAGAGCTGTTCGACATCTTCAAAGATTTGCAGCAGTGGCTTGCGATAAAATTCATTGACTCGAACATCAGTGCCTTCTAAGACTTGAAAGGCTACTTCGTGAGCGGGTAGATATTGGCGCAAGTGCTCTTCGCGTCCGAGCAAAAGTAAACCTGCCAATGTTGGCCAATGCTTTCCTTCTGCTTCGACAGTCAAGCCCAAAGCGCCATCTAATTCATTGTCAGCAAGCGGTAGCAGTGATCGGTCGCCACCATATTTTTGAATAGCCTCACGAATACGGTGGCGCTCAAGCAGATTCAGCTCTTTTGATGAGACTGTTTTGATAACCATTGCCGACGGGTCAACTAAGCCCAATCCTGATTGTCGTTGAATAAATTCATGTGGATAGAATGGCACAGCCTCTGGTTTACCATTCCCCATCATGCGTCTCCGCTGGAGAACGCCATCCGAGGTGGATACGAGCTGCATCGATTTAGGCACTGATATTCGCGCAACACTTCTGCCTTCAACTTTACACAATTCGATCATCACCGAAATCGATGGATTGGTTTTATTGGCAATAAGGGCATGTAGTCCTGAAAGATTTTCATGATTTGGATGAAGGCCCGTAATACGTCCATCATCTTCAACCCCGAGTAAAAGGTCTCCGCCTTCAGTATTGGCAAGCGAAACCACGGCGACCACAAGATCGCGATCAGGCAAGCCCTTAATGTCGCTCTTGAACTCTAGTGTGAGTTTCTCACCTTGTTGCACTAGCTTTCTGATTTCGTTTTGTGCGTTGCTATCAGTGGCCATTTCTCGTTCCTAAATCTGAAATTTCGAAGCCCCCACTTTATATCTTTGCACCATATTCATAATTTTAACGCTTAGTGCTGAATAGGCTGCTCTCTGATTTTAGAATATCTAATGCGTTCCACAATGGCTGCACTCATGTGAGGCCTCGACAACGTTCCATGGGCAGGCTGGGCCGTGGTCAGAGTGCTCTTCATAGTCTGTGCTGTCATCTATTTCGAACATACGGTCGCGTATCAGTTCTTTTTCTTCGTGTCTGCCTAGATGATGCATCGAGCGAAACATTCCTTCTAGAGTTTCAAGCAAAAACGGATGGTCGTCAGATAAGTACTCTTCTTGCTGAGTCAATGCTTGCGCAAACAACCCAAGAGCCTCTTCTTCCAGCGATTGTTTTGCCAGAGTGTAACCGAGGCTATATAGGGCCTTTGATGTGTCATATAGATCTACGGTGTTCCCGTCAATATTTTGCAATTCGTCAAGCTGCTCAAGTGAGAGTTTGAACATATCGGCTGCACGGTTGTAGTTGTCGAACTCCTTGAAGAAACCTCCAAATAAGTAAAATAGATCTGCTTTTACTTGGGTTGCTGGCGTAGTCTCTTCAAGAAGCAAGGCTGACTTTCTTTCTATAATCTCAAGCAATTCTTCAGCTGGTAATTTGACTGTTTCGAATAGCAAAAGAACCAAAGCAAAGGTAGTCAGAAACACCATGTTGTCGTCTTTGATTGCGGTTGCTTCTTTCAGTGCCTTTTTTAAATGCTTCTTCGCTTCTTTGTAGTCGCCGCGTTTTGAGAACTTGCGAGCAAGCTCTAGGTCATTTTGCAAACGTTCAACTCTTTCTTTGTTGTTAGAAGTTGACTTGTAGTCTTCAAATTCCCCAATGCGTTCACCTAATGCTTTTTCGCATGCTACCATCCAGTCTATAGCGCCAGAGCTGCTTTCCCAGGCTGACTTTGAAATGTTGAACGAATAGTCGTCTTTCTCTTGCTCAAATTCATCATCATTATCATCATCAGTCAACTCAATGTTCGCTTCACCGACCAACTGATCATAAATGTTTCGGTCGAACGAGATAGCATGGTGTAGGGCGGCTTTTGAGGCTATGGTGTCGCCTTCAGTGCGATAGCGCATAAGAGCATTGAAGTAAAGCCAATCGGCAGAATCGTCTGGTTCAGTCAGTAATTGGAAAGCCTCTTCGTTGCGA
The DNA here is from genome assembly GCA_041675385.1 of Candidatus Obscuribacterales bacterium. Lineage (GTDB taxonomy): Bacteria > Cyanobacteriota > Vampirovibrionia > Obscuribacterales > Obscuribacteraceae. The sequence goes on along the minus strand of JBAYTY010000010.1, from coordinate 123,729 downwards.
TTCTGCAAAATCAACCAGCTCGTTGTAATGATTAATAGCTTGCCCTCACTGATAAAGAGGTACCCTCTTAAAGGGCGAACTTTTGTTATTAAACCAGCGACATCAAGCATTATTGCAATTGCTTGGTCAAACTTTTCTTTTTGCCAAAGATATTGGGCAAATTCAGCGGCGACTATAAAGTAGGCTTCATGTTCTAGTAAGTAAGCTTCTCTGCCGTCGCTGAGGTCATCGTGCTCACAGCCTTTGTCTTCGTTGATGCTTTTGCAGTTGTCTAGATGGTTGTCGATAAGGGCGTCATGAGTTATGCACTCTCGTTCAAGAGCCTTGATGGCAATTTGATAGTACTGCTCCATTTCGGCTTCACTTTTAGAGCCTTCTCTTGCCATGACGGCGTTCGCTATTGAACTATCGGGTTGTAGTTTTAGAATTTCTCTGGCTGCGGCCAATCGTTCTTCTCTTGTGTCAGATTCAAGCATTTCTTCTGCGGTATTGGCGATGAATGCAAGTCGTCGCTGTTTTTCACTTTGATCAACCCTCACAACTTCATTCAGATAAAGGCAAAGAGTGCCCAAATCATCGTGAGGGCCAGATCGCGTGACTATGTACTCAGCGTCGGCTGTAAGCTGCTCTTGTTGGGTTGGGGTGTTTTTAGTAACAGTCATTTGTCGAACCTCAACTTTTCTATGTTTAGCTTAATTTTGATATTGGAGTTTCGGCTGATAATTGGATAACTTAACCGCTAGTCAAGTACCCTGCGGGCGAAGACCTCTATTACTTTAGACCGCGCGTAGAAGGCCAGTAGTCTTGGCGTTGAGGGTTTGTCGGCCGCGCATAGATGCTTGCTATTTATCGTTTGAGTTGATAAGTGGCCCATCTTTTTTCCCCGATTTGGTCTATTTTGCCTTGGTCTCTGAGATTAGATAGAAGTCGATAGGCTTGATCTTTGTTGATTCTGCATAATTCCATTACGTCAACTCGCTTAACTGAGCCATGCTTTTTGACGTAGGTCAGAACTATTTGTTCTTGTTGAATGGAGTCAACGCCTGCCTGCCGCACGTAAGCCGCTTTCTGTCCAGTATGTTGATAAAGGCTGGCGCTGAGCGTGTAGGTCCGGTTGCAATTGTACTGCCTACCATAGGGCGTGTGCAGCCTTCTAGTATTTTCTAATCAACCATTGTGTCCGGCTTCTGAGACCGTTTTAAGGCTATTCTAAGGTTTGTCTTATTAGTTGGCTGCTTGTTTGAAGAATGATACTAGATATGGTGCTGATTTTTGTTCTCAGCTTTGTATCGGAATCCAAATCTCTAGACCGCCGAGCCCTGTGACTGGGTCGAACTTTTCATCGTAGAGTTCAAACTCAGGTCCCTTTGCTGCTTTGTATTCACTATGTGGCAGATACTTATCCCAAATGGTGATGCAAGTTTGGCGAATAGTTGAGATGTGATCGGTGTGCGTAAATACAAGATAGGTTTGCACTGGAATTTCTAAATAATGAAGTTCTGCGCTATCTGGCGCGTTGGTAGCAACTTCCCACGCGCACATATAATTGAAGTAGCCATTGTCATCACCATCATATTTAGCACCATAAGCGCATTTGCCAACTTGTCCTTGAATATTGCCGATATGGGCGCCGAAGCGCTGCCAAAGCGACGGTATGGCTGCGCTGCTTTCGCAGTTGTAACGTTCACTCAGCCCGGCCAGTTTCATGGCCCTACCAGTTTCAATTCTTGGTTCTGTCAAATTGTCGACAATTGTTTCAGTCATCTTGATTGGCTCCACTAGAGTGAGATTTTCTATGCTCTTTTGTGCTCTAACCATTTCTGGTGTGCAGTTAAACTGATCGCGAAATGCCCTAGTGAAAGCTTCATGTGAGCTGTATCCAGCTTCAATTGCCACCGCTAAAATTTCAGGCGCCCCTGCGGCCAATGAGTGTGCAGCTTGGGTTAGTCGTCTGCCGCGCACATACTAACTTATTGAGCTGCCCATTGCCAGGTTAAAAGCTCGCGATAAGTGAAAGCGCGATACACCGGCAATTTTAGCGATGTCGTCAAGGTTGATATCTTGAGCAAAGTGGGTTTCTATAAACCACAGAGCCTTGTCTACTGCGCCCATCACTCACCACTAGAACAAATTAAAAATACACTCTTTGGCCATAGTCGATTTGATAGATTTTGCTATTGTCAATGGAGTTACCAGAATAGCTGATAAGCTTGAGTCTTTGTCTGGCCTATTTACTTTGGAATCCAGGATTTTGCTCTTGTCTACCGTGCCGCTTTCATTCTTTTTGCAGTGGGGCGCCAATTGATTGTGAAGTCGTCGAGGCCGAAGCTTTCAGGAATGCACCAACTGTTGACAGGCTTGGTGGCCGTTGTGCTAGCAATAGTATTCGATTGCTCCTTGCCGCCCACTGCCGTTGCTTTTGATTTGGCTCACAGTACGACCACTGCTTCAGCAGATTCTGAAGTTCTATCATCAGCTCAATTGGAGTCTATCTCTTCGGCTCAATCGGAGGCTGCGCCGTCAGCAGATAAGTTGCTAATTTCTGCAACCGATTCTAATTCCCCGCCGACTGAGCCAGAGCCTTCTTCTAAAGCCGTTTTCAAAGCTACTGTCGCCCGTCTTGACAGAAAAATTATGCTTGAGTGCATAAAGCTGGCTCGTTTCAATGCTCAATATCACGACGGCGTGAATCGTAAGAACTTTGCCCAAGAATGGCTCTATCCAATGCAGCGAGAAGCCGGTACCGCTCTAGCTTTTAGTAATACGCTTGTTGATATTAGGCAACGTGCGCGTGGGCTCAAGAACCCATCATTGGTTTCCAGAACAGCCCAGAAGAAAGGTCTAGAGTGCGCCCTAGTTGGCCAAGCTATTACGGGCACAAGTTCTGCTGTACAGCTTCTACAGAACCTTAACCATACTCGTATTGCTACAAAGAATGGCTATTCACCGACCGCTGCCACCGAAACTGTGAAAGGCTATGCCACCACCATTGATGGCTTGTTGGCTGAGCGTGCCAAGTTACTTGCTGGTCAGAATCTTGTGCGCTCTAAAGAGCTTTTCGAACTTCAAGGACGTTTGCTAGCTCATATCAAAGGCCAGCTAATTTTTGAATTCAAGAATTGGAGTGTTGGCTCAAGGTTTGGTGAGTGGTCAGAAAATACTTTCTATGCCATCGACTCGATGCAAGGTTTTACTCAAATGAGTTCTTCTATTTGTTCGCTGCAGGGCTTCAGCAAAAGAGAATATGGTGGTGGTGCTGCCATTACCGGATTAGTCGGTAATGCCCTAGTGACTTGCAACCCTATTATTAGAACGGCTGTGGGCCATGCTGTTGCCAAAATGGAAAGACGTCGGCTAAACAAAGTATTCCCTCAGAAGAGGCCGCTCAAGATTGATGATGTTCTCGCTGAATATAATTTGGCCAACGATCCAAGAGAAGTTGATGAGTCTTCTTCACTTGAAACAAAAGAGCTGGCGTTTCTAATCCGCCGCACTGAAGAGCTGGATGGCCCGCTCGATAAGGAAGTGGAGCATGTAAGAAAGCTGCGGCGTATTGCTGACCAGCAAGCAATTTCTGGCCCACTCATCGGTTTAGCTGGTGTAACTCGCTCAGTCTTAAGTACCGTTGCTTATTATCAAAGTAGCCCTTCAGGCTCTGCAAATTATGAGCGCTCTAGGGTTGTGGGCAATCAACTTGGCTTGTCGGGTAGAATTGTTCAGTCAACTGGTCAAGCCTACTCTTTGATCAATACTCCCTACACTGAAGTTAAGCATTACTTGTACAAGCGGCGCTTGAAGAAAGCCGGGCAGTTACCGAAGCAATTGTTAGCGCAGCGTTTGGATCGCTTAGATGAGTTAGAGAAGCGCGTGAAGGCTTCTATGTACTAAACTTGTGGCAACCGTACCTATCATTGAGTTTTGGATGAGTTTCTGATGAATTTGATTAAAAATCTTGCTTTTACTAGTTTGTTTACCCTGGTTGCATTCTCCCCCGCCAATTTTTGTTGGGCTAGCGAGTCGTCCGGTGTCGAGAGCAATTCACCGGTGGTTGCCGACAGCGCTAGTATGCATTGGCAAACGTATACCGCACCATCATCTTTATTTACTTTGCAATATCCTGATGGGTGGGAAGTTTCAACCGATCCCAAGAGTGGGAAAATTGAGGCAAAAAATAATAGCGGTGCCAGTCTGTCTATTTTGCCTTTCTTCACCCCTGAAAAATTAGATAGCTCGCCTGGATTTTTTAGCGCTTTCCTCAACACTCTAGCTCCTCAAGAAAAATGGTCGAAGCCAGAAGTAATAGGCACGGCAATGAGATCTTCATATCTCAGCGCAAGCGAAAAAGCAGTGGCCGCTCTTGAGGTTTACCCTATGACAAAGGGCAGCGGCGGAAAAATTTGCGTGGCCAAATCTCCAGTAGGCGCCTCTGCTGTTCCTTTTGAAGTCTTTGTCAAGATCGTCAGCAGCCTGCGTTTCAACACTGTTGCTAGTGCTGCTAATGCCGCTAGTGATGCTTCTCCCAAAATAGATGCAAGCGTTAGCAACTATCAGGTTTTCAATGATCCAAACGAGAATGCTTTTTCTGTGGAAGTACCTTCGGGATGGGACATTAAAGGCGGACTCTTCAGAGCCGGATCTATCGATACTAGACCATGGGTAGTGGCTGTGGCACCAGATAATTCTTGCCGAGCGTTCATTGGAGATGGTGAGATCTGTCCTTATACTTTGCCCAGCTCTACTCTCAATTGGACAGGGTTTACCCCGGGAAAATCGTACAATGGCACCATGGTGCACGACTATATTCCTGCGCGTAAGTTTGTCGAGAAATACGCCCGCGAGAAATTGAAGACGGTGCTTACCGACATTCAAGTGGTAGAAGAGAATGATCATCCTGAAATTGCGCTTAGCTATAACGGCGCTAATGCCACGCGCAGCGAAGCGAAATCAATCAAACTTACTGGTATGTACGGCAATATTCCAGCAGTGGCATACTTCCTGGCCTCGACAAAGGCAACAGTGATGAATGGCACCGGCATGTGGTGGGTAACTTTGATCGCTGGTGAAATTTGCCCTGCCTCTCAAGATAAACAAGGCCTTGACGTAATCACGCATATGCTTAAAACATTCGCCATCAAGCCAGAATGGCAGGCGCGATCATTGGCTAATACAGCCGCCGTGTCGCAAAATTATCAAGCTGCCGCTAGGGTGCGAGATCAACAAATACAGAACAATTACGCCAACATACAAGCGGCCAACAACAGAATCACTTCTGGATATTGGGCTCAGCAAGCCGCTAACGATAGAATTTCATCGGGCTATTGGAACCGTCAGGCCTCGCAGGATCATGCAGCCAATAATTTCTCTAACTACATACGCGGCCAAGAGACTGTGCGTGATACCAGTACTGGTACTAATTATCAAGTCGAGTATGGACCCAAGTATCACTGGATAGATGGTGGTGGCAATTATACCGGCACCAACTACAGCTCACCAGGAGCCGGCTGGAGTCAGCTGCTGTCTGTGCCGTAAGGGCTATTTGAACGACGATTGGCGGGCGCGCCAAACAGTTCGTGTACTGAGGGACATTCTCTCCTTTTCGTTGATAGCCTTGTTAGGCTACCAACACTATGAATGGAACTTCAAAGAGACCGAATCTACATCGCATGTGGAGCGTGAAGCGATTTCACCGATTTTTTGCCATCTCCATTTCGCTCTCTGTATTGCTAGCAGCTAAAATTGACTTGCCAGCAGCATCGGCAACACGGTTTGATAGTGTTGAAGAAATAGAGACAGCATTCCGAGATTCTGAGAATGCACACAGCCTCGACATTCTTGCTAAGGGATTCGGCTCAGCATCATTTATAGAGTTGCTTGAGTCTTCAAAAACAGATGACGATAAACGCAGGGTTTGGGCGGCTATTGACCGTCTGGCATTGTTGATTAATACATGTCCGCTTTCTGAAGAAAGCGTGGCTTGCCAAGCACACATTGCCCATTTCTATGATGTTGCGGGACGTAGTAATCAGGCAGAAGCTGAATACAAAGAGTGCATCTCGAAATATAAGAGTTTGACAAAGTTGAAGCGCCTAGCTTTTAGGCCTAATTGGTATGAGCGACGCTTGTATTCTAACGGATTAACACGGTGCCAAATTGCACTGGCCTTGCTCTATTGCAAACAACAAAAACTCGATAAAGCAGAGCGAATCTATTCAGAAATAATGTTGCCTTTTTATCTGCAATCTCCGCTTGATCTGTACCGCCAATCAAAAGACCTATACGCACACTTAGATGGCAGTGAAGGGGCCGCAATTTCAGCACTGGCTGCCACACTTGCTCATGCCTACGATGAGTCGAAGCACCCGTTCAAGGCTAGACAAAAATTCAATGATCTGTTTGAAATCAATGTACGGGTTTTGCACCCTCGTGAACCCAAACAATCAGCAACCGTGAGCCCGCATCAAGCATACTCAGCTCTGCCTGTCATTTTCGCAGATAGGCCAAACTACGATGCCATCGTTGGCGACTTGCCGACTCTAGAGAAGATGATGCGTTGGTACTTGGGTTTTGCAGCCAAACATCCGTTGATGTGTAAGCAGGTTGATGTGACCATTGTCAGAGAGAAGGCCGAGCTGCTTGGTCATATTCGTGAATCAGACGAGGCAAGAAAGAAACAGTTTGAATGGAAGGTTCAAGAGCATTCCATCATCAATCGCCTAGAGGATCAACCGCAATTAGCGCTTTCAGAATTGAAAGCTCAGATTGAAATACGGAGAGTCGAAGGTGTTGAGGACCCCGGATTTTCTGATTCATTGAATATGATAGGCTACCAATTGACTCAACTCGGAATGTACCGCGATGCAGAGCCTTTCTTGCTCGAAGCTGTGGCCCTGCGCGAAAAGGCTGGTGCGCCAGCTTTAGCAGTTTTAGGCCAAAGCTGTAGTAATTTGGCTTTGCTTTACGTTGAGCAGGGTCGGCTTGCGGAGGCTGAGCCGCATGTTTTGCGGGCCTTAAAGCTCAGAGCCACAGACTCAACCGACCCGTTTGCGGTGGCAAAAAGCAAAATTGTCTTTGGGCGTCTACTGGCAGCTAAGGGCGATTTTGTTATGGCTGAGCAACAATTACGAGATGCTGTGGTAATTCTTGAAATGTCAGCACTTAAATCAGATGAGCTATCGATGACAAATTATGGTGAGTTGTCTAGCTTTGGCATGGTCGATCCAATTGGTACCGACAGAAGAATACTCGACTTCACAGCAGCCAGGGTCACGGATGATTTTGTAAGGTCTAGTTCAGTATGGTTCCGAGTCAAAGCATTAATTGAGCTTGGAGCTGTTTATATCGCAGAACAAAAATATGATCAGGCACAGCTAGTGCTGGAGCTTGCACTCAACCAGAACCCGCTTGCTTCAGAGTATCTGACGAACACATATAACTATGAACAGCTAGAGCCACGGGCGTATGAAAAGCTTGGCCTATTGGACATAGCCAGAGGCAACTTTAATAAAGCGCAAGAACAGCTCAAGAAAGCTAATACACTGGCAGAGGAGCAGCACGCCGCTCCTCCTGTTTATGCCGATATTTATAAGGCCCTTGGAGATCTCAATCAACGTTCCGGCCATAAGAATGCAGCCCAATCTTACTACCGCCAGGCGTCCGAGCTTCTGCAGGCTATGTTAGGTGCTGATAATCATCGAGTTAGGGAGGTTAGACTTTTCGTGAGATAATGTGGCCAGAGGTGAGAAGAGTATGAGCACAGCACTGCAAAAGCAAGATCCTATATTTCCAGATCCACATGAGACTGAGACGTCAAAAATTGTGATGCTGGAAACTGCGACTGAGACAATGATGGCTTATATTGGCTACCTCAATACTGAAATTCATAAAGAAGAAGATCAGCCTACACCGAACCAAAGTAAGATCCAGGCTCTGCAAGTGCAGAAAAATGTTGTTCTGGACGAGCGGCATGCTATTACGGCAGACAGCCAAGACCTTATAGATAAGGCTGTTTACGTATATGCGCCGATCCTGAAAGCGTTTTACGCTAGCCATGGCTGAGAGCTTTAAGCTAAGCGCAGCAGACCACGAGCGGTATTTCAGCGATATTGAGGCTGACTTGTTGCGTCACACGCAGCCTGTTTCACAGCCTGTCGTCGTAATAACTGGTGGCCAGCCTGGCTCGGGAAAGAGCAAGCTGTTGGAGCAGAGTAAGAAAGATTTTCTCGACGGAAATGTCGTTGTGATCAATGGCGACGATCTCAGGGATTATCACCCGAAAGCCGAAGAAATTTTCAGGCTTGACGACAATAAGTTTGCTGAGAGAACTGATCCAGATTGCAGAGAATGGACAAAGAAACTTTTTGAACGGGCGATAGATACTAAGCGCAAGATTGTCTTTGAGAGCACAATGAGAGAGGCTGGTCCTATCTCTAAAACAATGAAGCGGTTAAGGGCCGGCGGCTATCACCTAACGGCGAAAGTCGTAGCGACTCATGAAAGATTTAGCACGACGGGAATATTCAGACGCTATGAAGAGCAGAGGGCAGCAAAGGGCTATGGCCGCTGGAGTGAGCTATCCAGCCATGATGCTGGCTATGAGGGTATGCCCAAGACAGTTGAGTACATTGAAAAGCATGGGCTGGTAGATCGCCTTGAAGTTTTCAGCCGATCTGGTGTTTTGCTTTATGACAACGATTTTGTGAACGGCAAGTGGCAGAAGTCCCCAAATGCTCTTGCGGTGATAAAGGCAGAGCGTGAAAGAGAAGCCACTTCGAGCGAGAAGGCGAATTTTCAGTCTGATTGGAAGAGAATCTTTGGGCTTCTGGAATACCGGAATGCGCCATTACGTGATTTTGAGCGAGCCCGGTCAGTCTTTGCTAGGCTTGAGTCTGGGCTGAAAGGAGAACCGGATTCCGACTCCCCAAGTAGAAAGCAAAAATAGAGGCCGAAAGCAGCAAAGCCTGAGTTTCGTGGGCGTAACGGCGGTAACAAGATTGATGCAAAAGTCTGAGGCCCGAAAGTCATTAACTTGGATACTGCCGATTCTCGCCATTATTGGCGCATTTTATTTTCGAATTGCAGTAGGTGGTCTAGAGTCGGCCGCAGATACACCAGTGTGGAAAACTTTCTTTCTCAATTGGTTAGTGCCAATTATCTCTCTGCGATTTCTGTGGAAGCGTGATTATGAGCCAAGGACCTTGCTCTGGTTGTTGCCCCCTGCGATCTTGTTCACATTGCCAGTGGTTTTCATATTTGTTCTAATGTTGCTGTTCTTCAGTATTACCCAGGCTACACGTAAGGTCGGCCTGGTTGTTTTCTTCCTTATGCTGCCATTTCTTGCTTTCATCGCTGTGTTTTCGCCGTTTATGATGATGGTGGAATATCGTCTGCCAAAGGCGCATTTTGACACGGGTGCTCGTGATGTCTATCTCTACATAAAGGGTCAAGGAGCGCTTGGCCCTGACTTTGAATATTTGGATTCACGCCGAAAGTTCTTACCAGGTATCGTAATTGCTAATTGCGTTGACATCTCCGCTTCAAACGGGCGTATAGACAACATCGAAGTGATTGATGGGCATCACATTCGATACCGTGTGGATACTTATTCTGCCGATGGTGAAAGCGTTATTAGTGCGGTTAAGACGGTAAAACTTAGATAGCCGCTTGTGGCTCTGCCAAAATATATTGACTTAGTCTCCCTGGAAGAGTGTATTCAATGAATCCCGATAAACCTGATGAGATAGCATCATTTCCGGATGAAGAGAGAGCACTTTCTGCAGATTACGGTACAAGGCTCGATAAGTTCGACGAGCCGCTCATTCTCTATCCGCCAAGAAACGTCGGTATAGATGCTTTACATGGTCGATTTCTAAAATACGTACTGCCAGGTTTGGTATTGCTTTACGTGTCGGTGCTAGGCTTTGCTCTACTGACAGCAAACTCTCCATTTTTGCCAAGTGCAGCGCAGCTAGCTATTTCTACGGAACTGTTGTGGTTACTAATTTTGTTCACCGTGCCGCTGCCTCTGATGTACATTTTTATCAGGCGAAAGCTTTCCCGGGCTGTCCTTCCTGTTATGGCAATGCGTCATGATGGAATCGAGATTCATTCACTCAACCTTGATATCTTCATTCCCTGGGACGAAATAAAAGAAGTGCGAACATTTACATTTGTCGAGCCACATTTGGGCATTATGCCTTTTGATCTAAGAAAAACTCTTGCCCGTGGATCACTATATACTCAAATCATGTGTTGGATGAATGAGCTCTGCGCCCGCTTCTACAAGCCGAGCGGTATTTCTGTAACCCCCATCTTCCTTTTAGATTGTGAGCTGCCATTGTCTATTGACGTTGTGGCCGAGCAGATTATTTTACGGCAAGCGTTTGCCCTTAAACTAGTAGAACCTGTGAATAAACCATGATCACTATCAACGGTTGCTTCTAATTAAGTCGCTCATATATTTAGTGCAGAGAGGAAAGGTCGCTTGCAGGTCGGCTGCATCTTGGTCATTACTTACTTGCGATTTATAAATACAGAAGCTGAATAGCTGGGCAAATAGCTCGCTGGCGCCAGCACCGTCTTCTTGGGTGTAGTAAGAATGTTTGGTGCGCGTGGTGTTGGTGATGTGGGCAAAGTCTTCGTGGTAGCATTTTTTGAATTTACCACTTTGAGATAGTTCTCCACGTACCTGGTCATAGGCGTGACCCATTTCATGCAGCATGGCGCTGGCAACTGTAGTGTTTAGCTGTGGCACAGATGACAAATATGACACTCGTTCGCCAATTACTATGCGTGGATGGCTAAACATGGCGCCAGCGTTTGAGTAGCCGCCTCCATGATCATAGCCCCGTGGTTTTTCCATGGCCGAATCAGGAATGGCTTCCAGTACCGTCGGAGTCACCAGTACGGTGATGCCGCCGCCTTTGAGGTCGTTTACTATTTGTTTGGGCACCAATTTTAGAGCACGGCAAATCTGGATGAGCGTGGGGTCTGTGTCGGCGTTGCGGCGCAAGACCGAGATGAATGTGCTGTCTACATCTTTGAGTGTGGCTGTCCCCAGGGTGGGATCGTTTATCTCGCTGAAGCTGGAGTTTGAGCCTGAACTTTTGGTCGCTTGCGCTTGCGCTTGTGCTGGACCTTGCGTACTTTGGCGGTTAATTTGTTGCTTGATGGCTTCAGAAAGATTGCTCGTTCTTGCCAATATTGATTGCAAGGCTTTTTTGCTGTAGGTATCGTATACGGTGCCTGGTGCTAGTCTGCTGGTGGCAAGATAGTGCTCAGCGGCGGCGTTGTTTTGCCCTAACCTGATCAAGGCCGAAGCTAAGTAATAATGGGCACCGACATTATTGCGCAGAGAGCCGTTGATATCTTTTGAAAGCAAGCTGCTGCATGAGGCAAAGTCATTTTTATTGTAGAGGGCGATGGCTTGATTGAGGCTGGCCTGCGCCAATGCCTCAGTGCCCGGCAATAAACAAGAAAGAACCACTGCCATTATGCAGAGAGTTCTTGCTTTTCCAGTGTTGCAGAAGGTCATTTTATGCTAAGACCAATTTAGGATACATGCCGGTGATTACTTGCAGCTTTTCTTGGGCAATCAAATTATCGATTGTATCCATGATAACGTCCATTTTTACATGGGCAAAAGTTCCGTAGGCATCGACCTTGTCTAGCTTCTTCTCTTTCAATTTTTTAGCTTTGCTGCCAACTAAAATAGAAGCAATTGTAGTTCTTCCTACTTTGCCGCTCAGTTCGCCAGTCAATACTAGAATCGCTGATTCGAGTTCACTGCTACCGGTTGTGTCTGCTACTACTTTTACGTTCGCTTTAGCGTTCGCTTTGCTGCTGGCCGGCCGCGATTGCGAATAGAGGCTTTGGGCTGAGCGTGTAGAGCGGCTGGCATCGGTCACTGCCATTTTTTGCGGAGTCGGCACACTGACAAATCTCTTCTCTACCGGGTGGCAGGTGTCGCATCCGGTACAGTTGTTGTCGAGAGTTTGGCCAAAATAGCCAAGTATGTGTTTGCGCCGACAAGTCGATTCTTGAGCATATTTGATTATTTGATTGAGCCTGTGTGCGTCTCGTTCTTTGCGGGCATCAAGCCAGCTCATGTCAATAGAGGGCATGCGTCCAGAGATTTCCCGTGCTCTGACACCGTTGGCATCCACGTCGAGCATATTGAGATGCTTGAGCAAATCAAGGGCACTGTTAATTGCCGAATCTTCCATGCGCATGCGCTTGTGCAAATCCATGGGCCTAAGCGATTGCTGTGAATTGTCATGCAAGAATTTGAGCAGGTGCGCCACTTCTTTAGCATCAGGGAAGTTTTTGTCCATCAGCCATTTTTGTGTATAAATATCTTTGGCTTGATAGAGCAAGGTGCAAGTTGCTTGATTGCCATCGCGACCAGCTCGACCTGCTTCTTGATAATAGTTCTCCAGTGAACCTGGCATGTTGTAGTGAATTACTCGTCTGATATTGGGCTTGTCTACACCCATGCCAAAGGCCACGGTGGAGACAATCACCGAAATAGTGTCGTCTTCAAAACTGTTCTGTACTTTCTTGCGAATGTCAGGCGACAATCCGGCGTGATAGCAGGCTGCAGTAATTTTTGCTGCCTTAATACGACGGGCTAATTCTTCGGCTTCTTTGCGACTGCTGGTGTAAACGATTGAAGGTTTTTTCTCTATGCCTAATTTTGATTCGGCCAACATGGCGAAAACGTGACGGTCTTTGTCGGCATTGTTGGCGCATTGCTCAACTTCAAAGCGCAGGTTTGGCCTGTCGAATGAGCCAATGACGCAAGTCATGCTCGGTAGGCCCAGTGATTCTGGAATGTCGCGTTGTACGCGAGGAGTGGCTGTAGCTGTCAGTGCCAAAATCGTGGCCTTAGGCATCAAGCTCAAGTAGCTTCTAAGGTTGCGATACTGTGGCCTAAAATCATGGCCCCATTGGCTGATGCAGTGCGCTTCATCAATTACCAAAAGTGAAATATCTAAGCTCTGCAGTAATGAGCGGAACCTTGGTGATTCCAATCTTTCAGGTGCGACATAGACAAGTTTGTACTGGCCTCGTCTGATGCCGGAGATGCGCTCATCTAGTTGTTCGTTGTCTAAGGAGCTGTTGAGCATTGTGGCATTTCTGATGCCGCGGCGAATCAAGCCATTGACTTGGTCGTGCATTAAGGCAATCAGCGGAGAAATTACAACTGTGACGCCAGGGAGCAGTTGGCTGGGTAGTTGATAGCAAAGCGATTTGCCGTAACCTGTGGGCAGGAAAGCCAAGGTGTGGCGACCGGCCAGAATATTGCTGATTACTTCTTTTTGTTTTGGTCGCAGTTGATCTAGGCCAAAGCGACTTTTCAGCAGCTTTTCGATGGAGCTATCAAAATTGCCGTCAATGGCATGATCGAGGGCCATGTCGAGGGCCATATCCATCGAGTGATCGTCATAGTTGGCAGACCCGCCGCTGGGTGACCCACCACTAATGGCGCCACCTGCCAGTGTTCCACCAATGGTTAGTTGGCCGCTGTTATCTGAATCTGTTCCATTGTTAGCCGTATTCTGTGCAAGAGCATTTGCTCGCTCAATAGCACGTTGAACTGCTGGTTCGAAAACAGCCATGGGACACCCTCATACTTGTGTCTCACTAGTTTACGTGTTCAGGAGCCCACAAAAAGGTGCATTCGCACAGTAGTGCCAAGTTTAATCGACTACTGTATATCTACTAGTGTTAGCCGGTAGATATGCGCACTCTTGCTGCTGGCGAACTAGAGCCGTTTTTGGCTACTTTTTAGTTTGCTCTGGCTGCAGAATCTTTTTCAAGGCTGTGATCAAAAGTTTGTTTTCGGCTGGCTGACCGATGCTTATACGCCAGCAAGTTGGCAGACCGAACCCTGCCAGTGGACGAATAGCGATGCCGTTACGCAACAAACCGTCGTGTATTTTGGCCACTTTCTCTTGCGAGCCCATTTCAATCATGATGAAGTTTGAGTGCGAAGGAATGCGCTGCAAGCCCAGCTTGTCTAATTCACCAGTAAGGTAAGCCATGCCCTCTTCGTTATTTTCGAGAGTTCTGTTCAAAAATTCATCGTCTTGTAGGGCAGCTAAACCAGCTTCTTGAGCCAACAGATTAGGCTCGAAAGGCAGTTTGATGCGGTTTACATAATCGATTAGGTATTCGTGACCGAGGCCGTAACCTAGGCGAATACCGGCCATGCCGTAGGCTTTGGCGAAAGTACGCAAGGTCAAAACATTGTCGAGGCGATAGCGCATTGAATCTGGATACTCTGGGTTTATGGCAGCAAATTCATAATAGGCTTCGTCAAGAATGACCAAAACGTGGTCTGGAATCTTTCTTATGAAGTTCTCGAATTCGGTGCGATTGAAAATTGTGCCAGTTGGATTGTTTGGGTTGCAGAGATAAATCATCTTGGTCTTAGGATTTACCGCAGCAGCAATGCCATCTAGGTCGAAGTGATAGTTTTTCAGAGGCACAGTATTGAGCTTGATGCCTTGAGCGTTAACCAATACATATAGACCGATGAAGGTACCTTGTGATGTCAGCACTTCATCATCTTCATGCAAGAAGGCACGAATGATATTGGCCATTGTGCTCTCGGAACCGCTGCCAAGTGCAATATTGTCGATTTTTGTAGCAAAACGCTCAGCTAAAGCTTCTCTCAAATTGGTGCCGCAGAGGTCAGGGTAGCGGTTAATTTGGGGCAATGCCTTTTGAATGGCATCTAGAGCCGATTGAGGTGGTCCTAGCGGGTTCTCATTGGAGGCCATATTAATGAAACGTTCCATGCCGAGCTCTTTCAATAGCTCAACAGGAGGACGGCCTGGCTGATAGGGTTTGAGGGCTTCTACGTGGGGCGGTACGAGACGCTTAGGCAGGTCTTTCTGCGGTGAGAAAGGAATCGTGTTCTTAGGGTCTGATACCAACGCCAGCTGTTGCGACATCGAAGCTAAAGTTTGTATAAATGTTGCCATGGTCACCCTGCACTTTTGAGTCGCAAAACGTAGGTTTAACGGGCACCTCGACTTTGACGCCTCGGCTTCCGATTTCCTCTTCGATATAAAAGTTATCACTAAACCACCCCCAAACACAAATTAAGACGGGCCATTTAAGCCTTGTTTAGGAAACTTTTAGGTTTCTACACAACTTTGCTAAGCTCTTCGGTCTTAATGCCAAGAGGTTTTGTGGTATTGGCAACTTTTGCTAGCGCGCACTTTATGCTAATCTTCAATTCACGCGGGTGTAGTTCAATGGTAGAACGGCAGCCTTCCAAGCTTCATACAGGGGTTCGATTCCCCTCACCCGCTCCATTTTGAAGTCATAACAAACGCAGTGACAATTTCTATAGTGATGACACTTCCTATAGAGATTACAATTCCTATAGCTCAGTGACTTTCCTATATAGGTAAGAGGTTTGCGGTGACGGAAGAGAGACTAAGCATAAGTGACGTACTAGTAGCCAAAAAGCGCATCAGCGGCTTGGTGACCAATACCCCTTTGCGAAAGAGCCACTGGCTTTGTGATGTGTCGCAAGCCGAAGTGTTCATGAAGCTTGAGAATCTGCAAGTAACAGGTTCTTTCAAATATCGTGGCGCACTCAATGCCATGACCTGGGCCAAAGAGCGTGGTTTTACTAAAGTATTCACAGCTTCGGCTGGCAACCATGGCCTCGGCATCGCCGAAGCGGCTGTGACAACCGAGCGCGAAGCTCGCATTTGTCTACCTACTAATGTCAATCCTCTTAAGAAGCAAAAGCTAGAGCGCTACAGCGTTGGCCTCATGCAGCATGGCGAAGATATGGACCAGACAGAAGCCTATGCCATGCGCTTAGCCAAAGAGCAAAAGGGTCTGTACATTTCGCCCTATAACAATAGAGAAGTGATTGCTGGCCAGGGCACTGTTGGGCTAGAAATGTATGAGTTGATCCCCAAGCTCTCGACGGTTATTGTGGCCGTGGGTGGTGGTGGATTGATATCAGGCATCGGCCTAGTGGCCAAAGTTATCAACCCAAAGGTGCGCATTGTTGGCGTCGTCGCCGCGGCTTCACCAACTATGAAGACCGCTATTCATTCTGGTCGTGTGGTCAAAGTTTTGCAGCAAGACACTATTGCTGATGGCATTGCTGGCAATATCGATCCTGAAACAATTACCTTCCCACTCGTGCAAGAAGTTGTCGATGAATGGGTGGCAATTGAAGAGCGCGACATTCACCAGGCAGTCTTTGACTTCCTTGAAAATGAGGGAATGTTGATTGAAGGCGCTGCCGCCTGCGCCATTGCCGCCATATCAGCCAAGTACATAAACTTCAAGCCACGTGAGCGCGTGGGCGTAGTTGTCTGTGGTGGCAATATTGGCCGCAATAGTTGGCGCGAAATTGTCGGCGAACAGCTTCTCAGCGCCGGCAAGTCTACTTAGGTTTTTCTGCTTATAGCCTGCGCTAATGCCGATTCGGGACCGATTTAGTTGAACTTTAGAGCTGGGTCTGGTCGTGTGATCAGAACTGATTTCTGTTCAATTGTTTGTCTTTGCTGAATTATTTGCGGCTGTACAACTACTGTTTTCACTTGAGCGGTGTGGCGAACGGCAACTTGTTGGCGTCGAGGGGCCCGACGATAGGCACGCTTGACGTAACGTCTCTTTCTTACCACTGGAGCTTTTCTTACTGCCGCTGTGTTTACGACGGCCGTTTTTACAACAGCTGAGTTAGTCACCTGGGTAGTTTGAGCTGGTGTAACTGAAGTAGTTGTAGTCACCTTGGCCTCTGTCGGTACTACCACCGCTTCGTGGCGCTCCATGATCATTGGCTCGACGGTCTTTTCTACGCTGCCATCACTGCTGGTGACACTTTTTGTTCTTGTTACCGAAGGTTGCATCCAGCTATCAATTACTTTTGGCTCAGAAAGCCCGGGCTGAATTATTTCAGTGGTGGTTTGACTAGTTGTTGGGCTAACACTCTGGCTTGTCGATTGACTTGTTGTTTGTGTGCTTGTTTCTGTAACTTCAGCAGCTTGCCCTGGCAAAGCTGTGCTTGCCGCCAGTAGCGACATTGCTGAAGCCAGTGATAACATCAATTTCTTCATGTTGCTCCTCGGTTTGCAAATTCGGTCTAGGTTTTCTAGATCACTGGCGAGGAGACGGTTGCTTCAAGCGCTAGTTCCAAATTTCTCAGAACGAAGAAGATTCATTATTGATCAGCTGCTTTTCTCTTCGCCCCTAATGCAGTAGCCAGCGCCTGGAATGGTGGTCAGTATCTCGGCGGCCCTTGGTTCGCCGCAGCTGGCTAGCTTCTTGCGGAGACCCTTGACCAAGGCTCTAACGGCTTCTTCTGAGCTGTCTTTATCGGCTGGGTAAATAGCTTTGAGAATTTCAGCGGCGCTGAAGGTGCGGTTGGGGTAGCGCAGCAAATACTCTGTTAAGGCGCACTCTAGGCGAGTTAAAGCGACATCAGTACCAAAGACTTTCAAGACGCGATTCTCTACTTCTAATTTGATATTTGAGCTTTCGTCAGATAATTCTTGTATGGCCTCTGGCCGACGCAGTAGCGCTCTGCAGCGGGCAGACAGCTCTCTGAGGTGAAAGGGCTTCTTGAGATAGTCGTCGGCCCCACTTTCTAGGCCAGTCTCTAAGTCTTCCATAGCTGATCTGCCGGTAAGAAATAGAATTGGGGTGTGCACTCCTGATGCACGGGCGCGTTTGCACAAATCAACGCCCGACATGCCTGGCATTTCCCAATCGAAAATCAGCAGGTCATAGCGAAACTGTGAGAGCATTTGCTCAGCGTCTTCGGCGTTGTAACAACAGTCGACTTGGTGATTCTCTGTCTGTGCCAGCCAACGCTTCGTGTTCTCGGCCAGTTCAATGTCGTCATCTACCACCAGGAGCTTTGCCAAGACGTTGTCCTCATTTGACCTTGTACAATTAAGCTATTATAGGCTCACTAATAGCAAGTAAGTTAATTGAAAATCTGGCAAAAGACTCTAATACTTGCTCTTATACCAATTTCGCTCAATGCGTATGGTGTGTTTTTGATGCAAGATGCCATTGGTCGTCTTGGTAGTGCTTTGCAGCTTGAACAAACCGAAGCCAATGCTTTTCGCCTACTTAATCGGCTATACGTTTCGCTGGTTAGTGCTTCAGGGCTCTATTCTGGTTATCTTTCTAGTGGTGCTACTGATAGCAAGCGCTTGAAGTCAGCCAATGAAACTTTTGCAACGGCTAAAGATTGTTTGAAGCAAATTCGCAAGCAAGCACCGCATGATCAGCCTGTTCTTTCTCAGGGTCTAGATACCTTAGAGAACTCCAGCATTCCGGCTCTTGAGCTTTTGCGCAACGACTGTTTGAAAATGGACAATCAATCTTCTGGTGAGAACAAGTTGTTTGCACTTTATCAGTTGAAACCAGTGATTAAACAAGCTAGCCGCATCAACGACATATTCACAGCGGTGGTCGAAGATGCTGATAAAAAGAGGCAGATTCGCATAGCTGAGCAGTCAGAAATTGTTCAGCGCATTCGCTTTCTGATATTTAGTTGCTTGTTTTTCAATATTGCTTTTTCCGCGGTGGCTATTTATTTCTTTCGCCGCTCACTGTTCATGCGCTTACAGGTCATACTTTCTCGCAGTAAGGCCTTGGCCGATCTAGAGGATGTTGGGCCAGCTCTTAGCGGTGTTGATGAATTCGCTGAAATCGACAATTGCATTGTTGAGGCTCGCACCGAGCTAGTCGCTGCTGAAAATTTTAGATCGCAAGTGGTGGCAATGGTGGCGCATGATATGCGCTCTCCACTAACTTCAGCTTTGACCTCGCTTGAGATGATGGAAGAAAAATTCTTTGGCCCACTCACTCCTGAAACCGAGAAGAAAGTGGTTTCAATCACTGCTAGTCTCAATCGTCTAGTGTTGTTGATTGATGAATTTCTTGATTTGGATAAATTGCGTCGCAAGGAATTAGAACTAGAAATCACAGAATTTTCTCTCAATGAAATGATAGTAGATGTGGTGGCAAGTCTTGAGGCCATGGCTGCTACTATCGGTGTTGCTATCGAAGTCTCTGCCCCGTCATTCATTGTCTCAGCCGATAAGAATAGAATGAGGCAAGTGCTGACTAACTTGCTATCTAATGCCATAAAATTTTCATATAAAGAGAGCACAATTCTTGTTTCGGCCAAAGCTAGTGCCAAATATTGGTCTCTATCTGTAATTGACCATGGCAAGGGTCTTTCAGAAGAAGCTAAGAGAGAATTATTTCAGCCATACTCGCGTAGTGAAGCTTCTTCACTGGCAATTAAAGGTTCTGGTCTAGGTTTGTTTATTTGTCGTTGGTTTACTGAGGCCCATGGTGGCAAGTTAGAGGCTAAAGCAAACAAGGATGAACCAGGGACAACTTTTTGTGTGACCGTCTCGCGCTAATTTTCTTATCGTCTCTTACCACATTGGCCCTTCGTGCGGCTCTGGCGGGGGAGTTCGTTTGAACATTCCTACCCATTCGTCAACCCAATAAGTATCGTAGAACAGTAGCCAACTTGTCTCGGGCATTTCCGCTTTTTTTGCCTGCTCGCGCAAGATCTCGGCGGCCTCAGATAAATCACTGATGATCATGTCGATGTACGCTGCTTCGCTACCGACGCCGCCACCAAGAACACAACCGGCTTTAGCTTTTCTCAGCTCACGGTCAAGTTTGTCTTCAAGTTCGAAGCGTGCTTCTACATCATGGGCTAACTCTTGTTCTTGTGTCATCTTTAAGTAGGCGAATACTTCGTCGTGACGAGTAAAAGCTGACGAGTGAAAGAGCATTCGTCGTTCTTTGGCGAAAATAGTTGCCGGGTAAGGGGTGGTGATAACTGGTCTAAGACCTTCTTCCCAACTACTACCTTTGAGTGAATAGAAACCATCAAGCTCTCTTTCCCAACAGCGTTCAATTGGTAACTCATCGACTAGCTCGACGACTCTAGAGGCCAAGACATTGCGCAGAGAATTGAGCGGGTAGAAAGGTTGTGGCTCTACTTTCCCTTCTGTTAAATATTCGCTTTCGTCAAGGTCTTCTTCTTTTTCGGAGCGTACTGTCTCTAGTTCAACGCTAGCTGCTTTTGACTTTGCCTTCGCTTTTTTCATTGTCAGCGGTTGGGTCATGACAAAGTTGATCCACAAATCTACTGGCTCTTCTCCTAGTACCGTTGTCAGCACCGTAAGAGCATCAGCAATATCGGCATCTTTGTTTTCTTTCTTGAAATGCTTATCTTTCAATGTGATATCAAAACACTTCAACGGAGATTCGTTGATTTGGCCCTGCACGTCTTCCCAGCTATGCTTCAACATGCTGTGCTCAAAATCATTGAAGTCACCAATTAGTGGTTCTTTGAATTGAGTAAAGCGCCATTTAGCAATCTCTGGTGCTTGTTCAATAATTGCTTTGGTAAGCGGACGCAGGGCGTACTCTGATTCTGGAGTGACAGTAAATACTAGTCTTTTGTCGCCGACTTCGAGAATGTCGCGGCTGACTTCCCACATCAAGTCTTCATGGATGGGTTTGAGATAGGCCTCGCACCAGGCAACTGTTTCTTCTGTTTTGTCTTCAAAGAAATTGCTTCGCAGTGTTTCGCTATCCGCAGCAAACTGTTTCCAGAAGCGTTCGATTTGCTCGCTTACCCTGGCTTGTTCTTTTATTTCTGCGCTGCTGCCAAATTGGGCTGTATGCCATCTCACAATTTTGTCTCCCAATAAGAGCATAGTCTACCTTCTTGATGGCTGCTATGGTTCCTATCCAAATGACAATTGCTTCGACCTGTTGGCAGCCGCAAGATCGTACTGCCCAAGAGGGCCTTGGCCTCAAAATTAACCTTGTTGTCCAATCAGATTCGCTAGTCTGTGCCTAATCTGAACTTTGTAAGATAGCGGTGATAAGGCGAAATGCGGAACAAATTTAGAGTTGCTCCAAGAGTTGCCGGTGAACTAGCGGCAATTCTTTTGGCATTGGTGATTTTCTTGTCAACCGCCCGGTTGCCTGGATCAATTGAAGCACTCGCTGCACGCTGATCTGCAGCAGACTGGTGACGTCAATCAGTCATCACAAGAGCCTGCGGCTGTTTCTATTGTAGATGCAGAGCCGCGGTCGAGCAGGAGCAAGGGCTTGAGCCCTGTTCGCTGGTTCTCTGGCCCTCTGGCTCGGTGATCAAGCAGGAGGAGCAGACCATAAGGTTGGAGCAGCAGATCATAAAGCTAACCGTTCCTTTGGCAGCTGTGCAGCCGCTTATTAGTGGTTTGCACAATGAAATCTATGAGCTGCGGCGCTTACTCAGCCTAGTTCTTACAGCTATTTTCTGTTAGGCAATTTTGATTGCAGTTGGTACGCCAGTTGCCGGCATTTTGACTTGGAAGAACAAGCATAGATTTCTGCCTGCTGCTCGCCCTGAGTAGAATTCCGGCTCTCGCTCATAAGTCTGTCGTGTTTCAGTTGCCGTTGAGAAAGTCTGCTCGCCGTTCTTCTCGTTTTGATCGCCGCTCTTCGCGAGCTGAGCGTCGAGAACTGAAGCCAGTACTGAGAGTCTGACCAGATTGCATTTTTTGATCGGCAGAAGCCTGATCATTGGTAGCATCGCTTGCTTGTTCTTTCGAGCGATTCTCAAGGCGCTCTGCCCGGTTCTCGCGCCTCCTGTCCATCCGGCTTTCCCCGCCCTGGTTCTGTGCAGAGCTTTGCGCCTGCTGCTGCTGTCCGTAGGGAACCTGTTGCTGCCATTGGTTAAACTGTGTGCTGGTCTGTGGTGTCGGCGTGACAAACTGCTTATTGCCGCCTGGAGCCATGTAACTGTACTGTCCCGGAGCGTCAAAGTTTACTGGCGTACCGTAGGGAATGCCGTTGTATCCACTAGCGTATGACGGGTTAGAGTTGTAATACGATTGCGTGGCCATCATTTGTTGTGGCGTGTTACCGCCGCCAGACTGCATGTTGATTTGCGCTTGCGCCGCCTCCAGCTGCTCAGGTGTGACTGCTACCTGCTGACCGTTCATAGCGGTGTACCAGAAGTGATTAGCCTGATCTCGATAGACTGATACCTGATTTGCATTCGCTGCGATCACTAGTCCTGGTACAGTCACCTGTTTGCCGGACGGGGTAATTAGATATTGGTTGCCGTCAGCCTGGCGCACGACCGGATAGATTGTCATGCTAATGCCGTTGCCTGCTTGATTGCTCGATTGATTTACAGGCTGATAGCCTTGTTGAATCCCTTGCTGAATTCCTTGCTGAGCTATTGTGTCTAGCGGCAGAAAGGCCAGAGCCGCCATAGATAGAAATATAGCGATGGTTTGCGTTCTGTTCATTGTTCATTCTCCGAAGACTGCACGACATTTTAGCATCCTCAAGATGACGGACTGTGGTGCCAGGAATGAAGCTTTGAAGTTTTCACTACCTGTAGTGGCAGTTGACCCGGTGAGTTCCGAAATTTTCCCTATCTTCGTAACGATCAAAGCTATCGATTTCATTGAATATTTTTGCTGCAAGATATCTGGCTGTGCTTCCTGGTATATCACGTGCCCCTTAGAGAAAAAGTTTCTCTCTGCAATCGGCAAAATTCGGCATCTCTTTTTCCAGGAGTGATTCTGTTGCATCGTCGCACTGCTCTAGAGCTAGAGGCTGCTTCATGCCCAGTCTTTCGTCGAATCGTTCTGGTGTCCAGACTTTCAGCAGTTTCGCCTCATTCGTGAGAAGATATGCCATTTCTGTACAGCTACCACAGCAGTTGCTAGAGCTGATCACTAGCCATACTCGTTCGCACTGGTAAACCAATGCCACCGTTTCATCTCGTGAACCTTTTCCATTGTTGAATGCTCGATCGGCTAGATCGATCCAGTCTTCTTTGATTAGCTCAGTCAAAATCGCGTGAGCTCTTTTTATCTGCGCGTCGGCTAGAGTGGCATTCCCATATAGCTGCTCGCCAATCTTTAAGTTTATGTCTTCACCGAAATAGTCTCGCCATTCCCAGAAAATTTCGCCAACCTGAACGCCCTGCCACGGTGTCAAGTCGTACCTGTCATCGAAACAAGAAGTGCTTTGAGCCACTACCACTGGTTCTATGCCGAAGCTTTTAAAGTCTTCAGAAAATCTGCTGGCTAGTTCTTCTAATCGTGTTTTTGAATCAGTATCTGTCGGCATGTTCGATCTCCGTTTCGATCTCCAGCTCCATTTCGATTGCGCTACACTTGCTTCCAGGAGGCTTTCTCACCGCCGAAACTATTTCAACTAACATCGGAATTCGGCCATAGACAAAGTAGATTATTGCTTCAGCGGCATGGGCCGGATCAAATACGATGCGTTGTCCTTGAATTCCACTTATGACCGTGGGGTTTCCAAAAACTTGTCTGACTAGGCTGGGTCCGAAGCTATTGAATAAAACTGGTAAGGCATCGCTTCCAGCAAGTTTAGTTGGTAGCGTCAGAAATTCAAAAATTTCACTAACTGGTTTTGCATCCTCTAAGTGAAACTTGTTGGATACAGCTTCGACTGCAGTGACTAACGCAGTCGATCTGTATCGATAAGGGATTTTCGGCAGGCGTTCCAAATCGCAGAGTTTGAACCAGTCTTCGAGAGATGGCTCACAGCCAAGATCTTCGCTAATGTGTCTTAGCGCAATTGAATGTAGTTGTTTGCGGTTGGGAAACTTATGAGCAAGTATTTGCGGTCCAAGATCAGAATTATGCAAAATCATGCGATGTCTTAGATCTGGACAAAGATCTTTGGTGGAGTCAATGAACTCATGAATCTTGAGGTCCTGAGTCCATTGGTCTCCGCCACTCGAAATCGCATGCTGCCATGGGCGCACTATTGAAAATCTCCCAGTTTGCAAGCTTTAGATTTTAACATCTCTCATGGAGCAATTAAGCTTAACCCGGATCGCCGAGCGGATCTTCGCTAGCAGGTCGGACATTTCGTCGACCCGCTCCTGGATCACCTAGAGGGTCCTCGCTGGCTGGACGAACGTTGCCAAATTGCTCACGGCTATCACCAGGGTCTCCCATCGGGTCTTGACTGGCCGGTCTGACTGAACGATCTCCATTTTGGTTACCGTACTGACCGAACAGATTTTCAATTCCACCTATTAGGCCACCGGGATCATGCCCTGGCTTGTGGGGCGTATTTGGATCATCATAGATGACCTTCTTAATGTCATTTAAAAGCGACAACAGACTCATTTTAAAATCTCCTTCTTTCATGCTAGTTTGAAGTTCCTATACCGGCCAGGTTTCGTCCGGTTGTGCGGCCGTCATAGCCTTCGAATTCTTGGTACTGCTGCGCTTCACCCATAGGCACGCTGATACCGCCCTGTGGTGCTGTCACCCAGTGCACGCGGCCACCGGCCTCACGGTAATATACCCGACCATTTTTGGACAGGTAATATTGCGGCTCGGTAGTGTCACCGGCCGCTCTGGCCTTTTGGTTTTTCTGAAATAGATAATAAACAGCGGCGGCCCCAGCAAGCAGCGCGACTTTCTGGCCATTGGACATGCCAGCACGAGTCGATGTAGCCGGTTTACTATTGACGTTAGAACCAAAACTGCTTCGATTTGATTCGTCGACTGCCGGAAGATTGCTGGTGTCAGTGGTTTTCGCGCCACCACAAGCAGTCAAGGTTTGCGTTAATAGAACGCTTGTTACTACGGCTGTAGTCTGGAGATATTTGCCAATTTTTTTCACTTGTCCGTTACCTATGAGCGATCTAACTGGCAGCGCCGACGCGCAAGTCAGGCACAAGTTGCAATTACTTTTGTTAATTAAATGGAGTTTGGAGGGGCTAGGCGAATTGTGACTAACTATGTTCTGCCTATAGTGTCAGCTGCTAACCAAGAAAGTCTTGATCGCCAGAAGGAAAAGTTTGCGCGCCAATAGACATTTTTTTTGTGGCACTGTATGTGGTGACACTGAATGTATTTGTCAGTTCTCAATGACTTGGAGACTCATTGCTATTTAGCTTTCAAAAATGAATCCTTTCAACGACGGTTGAAGGTTTGGCGAAAGCTTTGTATCGCAGAGCCCGTGAGGATTTTAGTTGACAAGCGGATGCCTCGGTGTTAGTTTGGAATTCCGAAACAACAGAGAGAAGTCGGCAACCACAAAAACTATTTGCGTTTCGAATCTTTCTCGAATATTGCAACCAAATTCTGTACAAACCAAATTTCCTTGAAGCTATTGATAGCCTCAGTGAGATTCTTTTGCTTTCTTTTAGCGCTTTTTCGGTCAGGTCCTAATAAGGTGTAAAACCATGTTTGCCAAATCACTAATTACCAGGCTTGCTATAGTCGTTACTGTATCTTCTTCGGCCGCGTTCACCGCGGCACCAGCGCTGGCGCAAGATGCTTTCGGCTCAGGCGGTCAGGACGCGCAGAATTCACTGGGAGCGACTGGAACACAATCGCGCCTGAACTACACAACTGGCTCGCAAACTCAGCATTCGTTTGATGGAAATTCACCAACTTTGCAAGGTGCTACGAATGGCACAATCGCCGCCCAAGGCATCGAAGCAACAGTTGTACAGGGGGTGAACACAGCGGGAACTGTTCGCGTGAACAACCTGGCTAATATGGAAGCGCTTCTCAACATCATTGCTAACGGCATGGAGATACTCGGCATTGCCTGGGGCGGCCCCACTATGATCTGGGGCTTTATGCATATGGCCGCTGGCTCTCAGCAGGCCATGAAGAAGGTATTGTTCGGTGCAGCAGGTGTAACCGGCGGACTCGCTACCCCAGGCTGTATCAACTGGTTGGTAGCATCAGCTAGAGACGCGGCCCTGTTTAACTAACAGTTTCAGCCTAAATCTGTTGAAAAGTCGTGAATCCAAGATTAAATTGCCGAGGAAAAATGAATTCAGGCGCGAACCGCTTTACAACTTGAAATTTAGGATATAGAATCGGTGGGAAGTTAGAGATTAGTCCGAGATCCGTTTTGCCTTGGCTTTAATCGGCCGGGACTTCGCTACTTTCAGCGATGTAGTTCATCTTACCAACAACTTAATAGATAAGGAGTGGCTTTCGAGTAATGCTCGAAGTGCAGACTTTTGTCTGTCCTCTACAGTCAATGGCGGTGCTTCGCATTGCCCACACCTGCTGTCTTTTCCTCATCTAACAATTACCATATTGGAGTAAACATGCTATCTAATCTTCGCGTTAAACCAAGACGGTTTGGTCTTGTGAATGGTGGCGCCCAGAAATTTGAGGGCACTAGCCGCAGAGCCATAAACTATTTCCCCAGCAGTAGCTTGTCGCCGAAAAGTAAGGTTAAGTTGGCTTTTTCAAATGAGAAGCCGATTCTGCCTCAACTTATTAGTATCGAAGCGGCAAAGGTTTCTGGCTGCATCAAGATGGAGTCGGAGCGTTTCAAATCGCGTGCAGCCGTGCTTATGTATAAGGGGCGAGTGATTGCTTGTGTTTATGGCAGCAAAGCGCACCCAGAGCAAGTGTTTGGAAGGGATGGCTACGTTGCGATGATGAGCGAGATTAGCTCAGTTCACAGTGATGTATCGAGCTATACTCTGGACGAAAAGGTGGTACTGTCGGCGGCATCAATGTTTCATGGTGAAGTCTTCAATGCTGCTCCTGAGCAAGACCCTAAGCTGTCTCTTTCAGGCTGCATGAAATTTATTGAGGAGCTTTCGGCTTCTGGCTCGATTGCCGTTGCTGATAATTCTGGCAGAGCAGTTTGTTTGCTTTATTTGTCCGGCAGTTCATTGCTCGGTATTAACTCACTCCATTCCTCTGTGAGAGAGAAGGATATCCGCTCCATCTGGCAGTATCTGAAAAACAATCCCCAAGCGAAGATAATGGCAAATTCTTTTGCTCCTGCGGATGATTCAATAAACGCATTTACTTTCAGTATGCTCAGCCAGAGTGCTCAGCGTCCGACGGCTCAAAGCCCTGTCGGAGTATGCAGTGTCACTGAGTTGGCTGCTGTGAGAAACGCCGCCAATCTAGTTGGTGTTTACTCAGTCAAGCCCGTTGAGCCGGTTAAAGAAGTGCGCTCAGATCGCTTTATCAGCCAGAGGAACTTGAGTGCTAAGCAGGCGAGACAGAACTCTTATGCACAGTCGGCTTATGGAGACAATGCTGGTATTTAGACCCCCGAAACCACCATTCATAGTAGCGACGTGTCTTATTTTACTGTGCTGACCATTTTAAAGTTCTTCTAAATCAGAGGCCTTTAAAGCTTGGCCCTCTCTCAATAAGTGTTTGGCTGATCGGCCTAGTGCTTGTTTGATACTTCTCAAGCAGTCTGACTTTGCTACCATGCGAAAGTCTAAGTAAACAGAACTCAAGATTATGATAGATCCCGCTCTGATATCTTTGGTGGCGCATACCACAGAGAGCCGTTCTAATTCGTTCTCAAAGCTAGGTATGGCAGCCATGCGAAGTTGGGTGCAATTGCTGCATTGGGCCCCCTGATAGGGGCGGTGGCAGGTTTTGCAAATTAAGGGTTCTATGGTTCTAGATTTGTCCGGGGCTGGTACATTGCCCCAACTACTAACCGCTTCTATGTCAAATATTTTGTTTTGACGCCGATAGAGGTCTTCCATATTTTTTATGGTCCATCGGGTCTGCGGATGGTTCGGACCATGGGCTATGAGATTTATGAGAAGGGCCTGTTTTAAACTATCTTCTGACTCTTTCAACTTATTTTGCAGAGATTGGCATATGGCGAGCTTGTTGAGGATATGCGACAGCTCGGGATGATCTAGCCCTAGAGCCATTATCTGCTTATCTAGACAGTCGTTGTAAATCGCTTCAGCATTGGTGAATTGGTTCTGCTGGCAATAGAGATCCCCAAGGTAGTCCAGGCATAGAGCTACGACTAGTAACGACTTACCTTTAGCCGCTTCGTCAATAGCCTGCCACATAAAGCTCTCCGCGTCTGCGTAGTGCTTAGTGGCGGCTGCATTCTCGGCGCAGATTTTCAGTAGTTCCCAGTTTTCAGGCACATTGGTTGTCCGGGCTTGGATTGATTGGCTATATATAGTCTAGCTGTATAGACCTTGCAGTATTTTGCGGTAATTTAGGCAAAAAAAATAGAAATTTGGAACTTGTGCGTGTATTTTCGGTAAATTTGGGACTATTGTGGGTAAAATACATGCATCTGGAGCCCCGGAAGAACAATCTGGAACCTCAAATGGACTTTTCCCGCCAAAAACCAGCCCTGTTTCAAGGATCGCCTTTGCCGTCCGGCACTAGCCTTGCCGGACTATCTGCCCTCGTTCATGCCTTTAACGTTTCGGCTCCCGTTCGAGAACCCAGTTGTGTCTCCGCGCAAAATATAAAAGGACATATAAGGCAAGAGCGCGGCTGGAAAATCTACAGCAAGCGACATGAGCTTGAACCCACTGTTCAGGCACACCTAAATTTCGCCATGCGGTACGAAAACATAGATATGCTCGTACTGAAACGTGTGTTCCTCTCCCTTCCGGCGGAAGCCATTGGGCAGTACGTGCTGTCCGCTCCCAATAGCGCGTTGACACGGCGCGCCTGGTATCTCTATGAATTGCTAACTGGAAATACGCTTCCAGTCTCTGATGCACCGAATGTCACATCAGTTGACTTGCTCGATACCGACAAATATTTCACCAAATCTAGTGGCACACTATCGCGTCGACACAAGGTGCGTGACAATCTTTTGGGCACAGCCAGCTTCTGTCCAATCATCAGAAAGACGGAAATGCTGACGACCTATGTTGAGAGCGACCTCTCGAAATCAGCTCACATCATCATTGGACGCGTAAGCAAGGTCGTGGTTTCTCGTGCTGCAAGTTTCTTGCAACTGGCAGAAAGTCAGGCTAGTTTTCAAATAGAAGGAGAGCTGCCGCCTCGAAATCGGATCGAGCGATGGGGGCGAGTCGTCATGCAAGCTGGCAAAAACCCGCTATCTGTCGAAGAGATAGTTCGTCTTCATGGACTTCTTATTGAAGACAACCGTTTTGTACAAGGCGGCTTGCGTACCGATGACGTTTTCCTTGGAGAACACACACGCGATGGAGACCCGCTTCCCGAGTTCATCGGCGCCAAACCGGACAATCTTGAGGAGTTGATGAATTCGTTAATCGAAGCGAATACCATCATGAAGGCGGGCGGTTTAGATCCTGTTCTACAAGCCGCTGCAACCGCTTTTGGATTTGTCTTCGTTCATCCATTCGCTGATGGGAATGGAAGACTTCACCGATGCATAATTCATCACACACTCTCAGATCGGCAGTTCACTCCGCCTGGAATGCTTTTCCCTGTTTCATCTGTAATGCTGGACTGGATCGATAAATATCGCGAAACGCTTCAGGCGCACTCGGCTCTGCTGATGGAGTTTATTGACTGGGAGCCAACTTCCAAAGGGAATGTACAGGTTTCAAATGATACCGCTGACCTCTATAGATTCTTTGATTGTACAGAGGCCGCAGAATTTCTCTATGGTTGCGTGAAACGCACTGTAGAGGTGGACCTGCCGAGAGAAATCGACTATCTCATGCGTCGAGACGAAGCCGTAAGAGACGTTATGAACGTAGTAGAGATGCCGGATCTCATAGCTGAACAGTTTGTATTATTTGTGCACAGAAATGGTGGCACGCTTCCAAACAAAAGAAGGAAGAGAGAATTCGCTGCGTTAAAAGATGTAGAGCTTTCTGAATTGGAGGAAATAGTTAGGGATGCATTTGATGGTTTTGATATGGCAACTGGACACAATCAGCCCCCAGAGCCGGAAGAATAACAGTTTCGCAACTCATTGTTGCATATGTATGGCTTACCTGCTCTGGATGTAATGTAATCGCGCTCGATTTATCGATTTAATGCTCGAAATCATTACATGCATGATGTGTGCTTGTAATGAAAGTGCACCAGGAAAACCGGGCTAACGCCATACAAGAAGGGGTACGGTAAGAAAATTGCACGCATTGCAAAGTCATTTGTTTTTCACAAATGGAATGTTGGCCACTACCGCTTTTATGCGCATTTACTGGAAGTTATGCCTGCTATCGGTTTGCACAACTGATTGAAATTTGATTTACCAGTTGTGCTCTGCTTGCATTTATAGGTCACCTCCGCATTTAAGAGCTATTTCTTTGGTGCACGCGATTCGTTATAAGGACGAATTTGATCTTCAGCTTCTTTCAACTGCTGTGCCATCTTTTTTGTCTCTAATGGTTGGCCGTTAAGTTTGCGCCAGTACATAACCATGATCATTGCAGACATATTGCGGGAATCTGTTATGCCCATCTGGTTGAAGTATTTGACCAGGACATTTTTGCCATTTAGGCCCCAGGTGTTGCGCAGTCCCATCTGAAAGAATGGCCATCCATAGCCCGATGCTTCCTTCCCTTCAAGGCTTTTAAATTTCTTCAGCTCTTCTTCGCCCATTAGTTTTTCTAGTTCGACAAAACAGTCGTCTAAGTTTTTTAAGACCCTTTGATTTTGCCAGGGATTATCTGTGTTGCCACCGGTAAAAGCCACCGTATCAGGCTCTAAATTAACTGGTTCAAGTAAGACTGACTCGTCATTGAAACGACTAATAGCAATGGCTTTGCCATCGGGGACCCATTGAATCACTGAAGCTTCATCAAATGATTTGCTTCCTAATATTTTGCCGCTCTGCGCGTCGCTCAATACTATTTCGTTTGCGGCTCCAGTGATGGCAAGATACTTGCTATCAGGCGACCAGTAAAAATGATATCTAGCGTTTTTTTCGCAAGATAATTCGGACAGCGGTCTCGTGTGCTCTGCATCATATACTTTGAGCACAGGACAATTGGCGCGGTATGCCAGTAATTTTCCGTTCGGGGACCATACCAACCCTTCGTCGGATTCGTCGTCAGTATCTAGCTTTTCAATCTCTTTTAGCTCTGCGTCCAGAATATGAATGGCGCTGTCGCTGTATGCAAATACTTTACCGTCGGGAGACCAGGCCAAGTCTCTGCCTGCAGTCTTTAGTGGCAATCTTAATCGTACATTTTGGCCATCTGGTGAGCAGACTACAAGGCTGAAATTGTTTTCGTTGTTTTCAAAGAACGCCATATAGTGACCGTCGGGCGTCCATGCTAGTGACCTGCATTCCCCCTTTACATTCGGTAGCAGCAGACCAGTCTCACAGCCACCAACAGAGTAAATCGAGATGCCGTCTTCGGTTCCATTGATTGCAATATGCTTGTTATCTGGGGACCAGGTTGATTTTTGCCTGCTGTTTGATTGCGTCAGCTTTAATTGCATAATGATTTTGCCAGTATGAGCGTCAAATATTGCAGATGAGCCAAATGGCGAGTCGTCAACTATGAGTTTGCTATCTGGTGACCATAGTCCACCTTTCAGCTTTGTTGCAAACACATCTGGAATATTCGCAAATTCTACAGGGAGCTTCTTGTAGGTTTTGGCATCAAGTAAAAGCGGCTTTTGCGTTGCTGAATTGCTCAGCATTGCGCTTGGTGGTTTTTGACCCGGAGTCAGTATGGTCGGTGCGCTGCGAAAAACACCTGGCGCATTTTTATTCAACTTGCCGATTACTCTACTCAATTTACCGTCAGCACCGACCTTGGCCGGGGCTGGCCAGGTGACCAGTACGTATTTGCCATCAGGCGACCAGCTAGGTATCCAGGTCCACTCCTCCGGCGGTACGACCCTTCCGGTAGGACAATTGTCGCTGGCAAAGACAGGAAGGCTGCCGGACATAGTTGTAGTGCTTATCAGTACGCTAGTCGCCAGCCCGAGTAGTCGGGGGTGGCAAAGGCTTTTTTGCGGTGTCATATACTCTGCCACTAATTTTGGTTTCTGAGATGTGAATTAGGACGCTCAATCTAGGCTATTTTCTTGTACCCACGCTTTTCTGATTAAAAGCTCCAACAAGGCTATAATGCATTACAAGCCTTAAAAGAGTGATTGCATACGGAGAACCTCTAGTTACGATGTCTAAAACAGTCAAATTTGCAACATGTCTTTGTTCAACACTATTAGCGTTGAGTTGTTCCATGAACTTGACGGCTCATTCCTCAGTACCGTTTGATTTAAACGATTACTATGACCCAATGAACTATTGGAAAAAAGAAGCTGAGTTTACAACCAGTGACAACTTAAAAGGCACTGTCACAGGTGCCTATGACCCTATAACCGGAATGTTAAAAAAACTAACTACCGAAGATGAAGCCGAAAATGGTGATCCTCAGATCATAGGCGCAATCATCGATTTCTTTCTTGTTCAACAACCAGCTACAGCTACGCAAGGACTTGGATGGGTGCTTCGTATTGGATTTATTCAACTACCTAAGTCAGAATCTCTGAGTAAAGTCATAAGGCAGAATGAAAGTATTGCATCCAAAGCAATAATTCTCAGAGGCATACCGGCTTCAGTACTGAAGCGATATCCAAACATTTTCAGCGAGGATGAAATTTTCAACGACAAAAATTTTCGGGCTCTTCCAAGAAAGTTATGCTCTGTGAAAAACATTCGAACATTTAGACAACCGTGGATTGATTTTTTTGTAAGCCATAATACGGCGACCAAAGAGCAACTTTTGAAAGTTCTTAAGTCAGTTGATGCGAAATACAAGAGTAAATATCTTTCTCTTCAATACTAGAAAAGGTGGAGATTATCTCTGAGTACTGCTGTTAACTAGTCGAAAGTTTCGCACCATGAGTTGTTCTAGCTTTCCTGTCCAAATTTCGTGTGCGCTTAGTCCGCTGGGTACTTCAACAACACTAGTGCTTTGAAATTGGCTTTCAGGATTCCTGATGACACAATCGTATGCAATGGTGCCGTTAAAATTGTTTCTTAAGTGCAGCAGGGTACTATTCATTTTGCTATCGAAGGTTAGGGATAGGTCGATAGAATTAGGTTTTCCGTGTCTCTTTAGCTCTGTGTCTGGGTCTGGAGAAATGCGACGAGGATGGGCTAAGTCGTGTGCACTAGTGTCAAATTCAATAGCGGCTGTCTGACCGACTTCTAAGCAAACTGTGCCTAGCTCTGTCTGCTTACTAATATCTAGCATTGAAACTAGCTTGTCCACGGCAGCAGGGAGTTGCTGCTCGGCCGCTTTTCTGTACCAGTTTAGGGCCGTTTCTTTTTCTTTATTTGTCCCTCTTCCGTACTCGTACATTTCGCCAAGTTCGTATTGGGCGTTATCGAAGCCCTGGTCTGCAGCTTTCTGAAGCCACCTAACAGCCTCTTTCTCGTCTTTTTCGACACCTGTTCCGTAGCGACAATCTCTGGCAAAGTTGGTTTGGGCCGCAGGATCTCCTTGCTCGGCTGCTTTTTTGCACCACTGTGCTGCTATTTTGGGGTCTTTGGGTACGCCGATACCTTTTGAGTACAAGACAGAGAGATTGTTTTGCGCTTTGGCGTGCCCTTGCTCGGCTGCCTTGACCAACCATTTAAGACCTTGTTCATCGTTGACCGTGACCCCTTTGCCTGTGATGTAGGCCATACCTAGATTGTTTTGAGCTTTTGCGTATCCTTGCTCTGCGGCTCTGCGATACCACAATACTGATTGCTCTAGTTCTCCAGTGGCTTTGTCTAGGTCTCCAATAATGTTCTGTGCGGGTGCTATTCCTCTAGCAGCAAGGGGGGCTGCTATTTTCACTGCCTCTGCGAAGTCTCTTCTGTCGATAGCAGCTCTTGCTTGCTCGATCGCTTTATCGGTTGAGTCTTCTGCGATGGCTGAACTTTGGCCTATAAGTAGAAATACTGCAACGAGCAGGTGTTTATTAAAAGCAATTTTGTGTGGCAAGCGGTTCTCTCTTTTTTAGCAGTCTAAACTTCTGCGCAAGGATGGTTTTGTTGACTCTTTCTTGTCGTACCCAATAACAAAGGTAACTTGCCATTAAATGCCCTTTCTGGTTTGATAGCTTATATGCAAGTAGCTGTGGTGGAAGCTGCCTTGAAGCACATTAACTGTCTTGGCTCCTGGTTCACGCCAATATTTCTTGGCTCGATATTTCTCACTATTGGGCTCTTCTTTGTGCAAGGAACAACAGTGGTGCGAGAGCAAGAACATTTAACTTGAGTCTTCTTTTTAGTTTCACGTCTGCTGTCTTGTTGAAGTCGTAGCGTTAGATTGAGCTGCCAGCACGATAGATTACAGCAGGCGTGACGCCTAATTCAAAGGCTGCCAGAGCCGATCCGAAAGCATGCTGGAAACCGTTAACTAATTGGCTGAGCACGTGCACAATCTTGCGGTGTTGGATGAAGCTATACGAATTATCCCAGAAGGTACTAGCTGTGCGCAGCTCATTTTCCATCGGCTTTGCTTGGCGTTGAGGTAGTGGACTCTGAGCGTATCGGGCGAGCGTTCTAGTTTCTCGGCTAATTCCTTCAGCGATATATAGTTTGCTTTGCAGATTTCTAAAATTGCACTCTTCATGGTTTGTTGCGACACTTTAGACTGGTTTCTCACCTGTTCGGCTAAGTTATCTGCTAACAAGACTGCCTCAGGGGCCAGTTGTATTTGTTCGGAGCTTGGCGTCATTTGTTCGGAGTTCGCAGTCATTTGTTCGGAGTTCGGGAAAAAGCTCTTGAGAATGTCAAAATCGTCGAGGAGTTCCATGTTATTGGTACTGCCAATAAAGCAATAGGAGGTGCTTCTTGTCACTCCGCTTGATTCTAAATAACCGTTCTACGTTCATTGGGATGATGAGGGCCAGGAATTGCTCGGTCGCTTCGACATCACGAACCCGGCTGGCCTCTCGCAGAAATTCAAAGAATCCATCCTTGGAGATATTGAGGTGAAGATAGAGCAAAGTGATTCCGACGTCTATTGCAGTTCAATCCAGCGATAACAACTGATGCTGCGGCGTTACTTCCGCAAGTTTGCCGCCGCGCATTCACGCGCCCTTATTTACGTCAAGTTGACTTTCAGCTCCGCATTTGCATAAATGCCTTGTCAGAGTTTTTAAACATTGATAGTCAGCAATGGAAATTTGCAATTTCGAGTATTATTCAACAAGTCGGAGTCAGCAAGAAAGTAATCCTTATGCGAATCTACCCTTCAATAATCAGCGCTTCACTGTGGACCTGCTTCGCCTTGAATCCATCTGTGGCCCAACCCACGGACTATGAATGGGTAGCTGATGCTTGCAGAAATAAATCGAAAGTCGCAACTCATCCGATATTTCATATATCTGATGCTTCGCAACTAAAGACAGAAAAGTTGGATACAGCCACCTTCAAGGTATTGAATGATATTTATCTCGAGCCAGACTCAACCGATTATTGGAGGAGCGACATGGCAAACATAGAAGAAAAGGCTTTAAAGAGTGGCAAACTAGGCGAGCTGCTTATTGGGAAAACTTCCGAGGAAGTCGTGAATCTCATCGGTGCGCCGAGAATAACAACAGGCTCAGTTGAGGGATGGCATGAATCCATAACTGGCCAAGTCAATGCCTTGTATTTTATGGGCTACCAGCCCACAGGAGTTTGCATTACGTACAGTAAGAACATCTGCAAAGCTGCAGAAGCGATAGAATTCAAGGACCTCCAACCTATGGAGCATGCCGCTTTTGTAGAGGCGAGGAAATTTGCGCTTGGTAAATCAGGCGATGAGATCTCAAAATACTTACATCATGATTTAAAAGAAAGCAGCACCGAAGGCCTAGATGCTGCGGGCTTCGATGTTGGCGAGAGCTGGAAATGGGAATTCCATTTTACTCGCGGTAAATGTGATGGTGTTAGCGAATGGGTTACTCTTCATTAGGCACCTACGAAACGGGTTTCTCCAAATTATCCATTAATTTACTGCCATTACTGACAGTGGCGCATCGTTTTCAATAACTTCCCAGCATTAGAGGGAGTAATCGGTTGCTTAGTTGTGCAACAGCAGCTGTACTAAATATTGTGCAACTTTATCAATAGAAAGAAACAAAAGGCCCGCAATGAATGCAGGCCTTTCTTAGTTCATCAATTAAACGCTTAATCGCTCTAAAGAGCATTACTAACGTTTTCTTATCATGCCAATCTTTTCCGGGGAAAAGTTGGGATATTGTTGGGATGGTTTTTTCCAAAGTCCCGAAAGTCTTGGGCGATGAGAGACTCGTTCCCAACCTCCTCGGTGTAAAGGATGCGTTTGAGTGAGTCTCGTCTTTATTGTGCATGCATTTTATCTTTGATGCGGAAGATATTTCCGTGCGTCTCCATAACTTGAGATAAAGCCGGGCATCCATATTCTTCGAGAGACGGTAAAGCAGGTACGCGCGCATCGCGCCAGTGGCTGAACACCTGACCTTGTTCTAGAGCCCTTAGCACTTCTTCTCTCATGTATTTGTCGGCAGGGGCGCGACTTAGACCAAGCTTTCTGGCTCGTTCTCCAATGGCACGACCGCAAGCATTATTCGACAGATCTTTGCGCGCATCTAGATAGAAGGGCTGACTGCCTGATCGACCAGAGAAGATTGCTTCGGCATATTCATTGGCGCGGAATAATAAGTCAGCAGGCAGGACGCCCAATTCAAAGGCTGCCAGAGCCGATCCGTAAGCATGCTGGAAACCATTAACTAATTGGCTGTGCACGTGCACAATCTTGCCGTGTTGGTTGAAGCTATACGAGTTATCCCAGAAGGTAGTGGCAGTGCCTAGTTCATCTTCGGTAGGTTTCAGTTGGAGTGAAACAGGAAGCAGACAACTGCGGCCATACATTTCTTGCTCAGCAATACTGACTCGCCACAAAATCGAACATATGTAGGTTCCAAGAGCCAGGGTTAGAGCCACAACAGCCCATACGATTTTGACCTTGCGCGAAAGTGCCATGACTATTTCTCTAGCATCTTTGGATAAGTCTTCCTTGACTGCAAGGTCGACATTAATTTACGCTCGTGGCTTCCATTCTCGAAACCGCAGACCAGTATACTCTGATTGGGGCTCGAACTTCGGCTGAGGTTTAACCAATAGATGACAGACTCAGACCGGCTGCAGTTATCACCGGAGGCAATCGGACGTCAAGCTGTTCGATCGATTGGCGGTTACGTATATCAGCTATATCAAGGGCTTCTCGCCTGGCTGAATCTAGGGGATAGCGACCTTCTGCTGTTGGAGGTCGCTGAGGACCATGCTGTCTTGCGCGAATCATTGCTATCACAAACTCAGGTCAAAGACGATAAAGCTTCAGGCAATATTACGCTCCGGTCGGAAAGCGTGCTCAGCCTCATTAACTCCCATTGGGACCTTCAAAAATCAAACCAAGACAAAACTGTGAACTCTGCACTACTCACAACTGCGGCATTCGGCAGAGAGCATCAGTTAAGCTTTCCAAACAAGATGTCTGGTCTGGAGTACTGGCGTGTAGCTGCCAGGGATGACAGTGATCTAAAACCACTTCGAGATGCGCTGCTGGCAATTAACATCAACGTGGAAATAAAGATCTTTGTAAGCGCTTCGAGCGATGAGGAGCTCAGAAACCGCTTGGTTCGCCCCATTTCGTGGATCGCGCAATCGAGCGATCTCGCCATCGTGAAGCAGTCAGTCAAGGACGCTCTGGTGCGTTTGGGCGAGAAGCAGAATATCCTGGCGCAAGCTGCCGAAAAGGCAGAGTTCCAACTATTGGGCACCATTATTGAAGTGATTCTTCTCAAGCCAGACCGCCAAGTAAATCGGGTTGATCTTCTGCGGGCTTTTGGAGAAGCAACGAGCATGCCAATGCCGATGCAGGCGGTTCAAAGCATGGCTATGGCAGGAACATTATTTGGTGCCTCGTCTGCACTTTTACCTGGTACTGGCACGATTGCTTCTGTTGATTGCGTTAGTCTGCCACCACGAATAGCAGAGCGAAAAACGCTGGTCTCGGAGTTGTCAGCAGCTTGCGCGCAAGCCGGTTTGCTGTGGGTAAACGGTAGCAGCGGACTTGGAAAAACAACGTTTGCGCTGCAGATCGCGAACAAAAACCGACCGGAAGAATGGCTGTTAGTTGATTTGCGCGACTGTAAACCAGAAGATGTACGCGTTCGACTCTTCTTTGCTGCGCGACAGCTGAGCGAGGGCAATGTTCGTGGAGTGATATTAGACGACTTTCCGAGTGAGCAGTCTGCGAACACAATATTCAAGTTAGCTCAGTTTGTGTTTGAGTCGCTGCTCAATAATTCAAAAGTTGTCATAACCAGCTACTATGAACCCTCGCCGGAACTCATCGCTCAATTTGGTTCGTCGAACATAGATGTTCGATCCGTGCCTTATCTGAACGAAGAGGACGTCGCTGACCTGGTCGGAGCGCAGGGCGGCAGTCCCGAAATCTGGGCGAAGGTAATCTATGTATTTTGCGGCATGGGACATCCCCAGCTCGTCAACGCGTGCATACTCGGCTTAAGCTCTCGCGGTTGGCCTGAGTCGGAAATACTCACGGAAGTTATCGTTCCCGGTGGTGGCGCAGAGACTCGAAAACAACGAGATGCTACTTTGCGACGGCTGATCACGGAATTACCCGATCATATTCGAACGCTTCTGTATCGGCTGTCGCTCGTTATGTCTGGCTTCGACCGAAAATTGGCCATGTCAGTCGCAAATGCTCAACCTACTGTGCGCCATCCGCGAGACGCTTTCAACTATCTTCTTGGGCCTTGGATAGAAAGCCGCGGCGAAGACCGATTTGCTATTTCGCCTCTGGTTAGCAATGCGGCGCAAGAAAATCTTTCGCCGACCGAACAGTCCGCGGTCAGAAAGAGCGTTATTTACGATTTGATCCAGCGGCGACCTTTTCCCGCTGAGCATCTTTCTCAACTACTCCTGAATGCTTATATTGCTCAGGACCCCTCAGGGCTGTCTATTTTCTGTCAGATCATGCTTTCAAATGCAACTGATAGAGCGACCTTCGCAATGTTGGCTAGCGAGGTGTCCAGTTTCCCTTCGTTCATAACCAAAGGCACAGACCTGCTATTTCCGAAGGACAAATCAATCTCTGCAATGCTTCGGATTGTCCAATGCCTAGTTGCAGTATCAATCAGTAGCGAGAACTTGCCGAACATCTTTGAACGAATGGTGGCTGAATGTCGGCAATTGGATGACGCAGAACTTGCGCCGACCCTTACGTTCATGGGCATTACGATGACATTGATGTACCGAGAGACTAAGTTGAATCCGCATCTCTGGATGGATGCATTGAAGGGAATTGACAAATTGCTCGGCCAGCTTCTAGCGCGCGGCCTTGATCCGAACAGCCTTCTCCAGACGGAAGATATGAAGCTGGATCAACTCCTCTTTGGCATACAGGCAACGTCTACCGGGAACGTGGACGAATTGAACCAGTTGTTCGAAATTCTGGACGGAATGACAGATGATCTGCGTAACTCCTTCCTGAAAGGTCTCGACCATTTGGATGGCACAAGACTCATGGTCGACAACGCCTGGCTGAACGAGAGCAAGACTTCGGCCTTGGACGGCGAGCAATCCGCAAAGCTGTATGCAAATATGGTCGCACTCGCCGCGAAATGGCAACGATCTGAGATCGCGATCTTCTGTTTGTGTGCTCAAGTGGTCATGCTTGATGAATACGCGGATCAGCGGGATCAAGCCGCCGCGCTCTTGGAGGGCGCACTGAATGTGTATCCTGATAATTTCCACTTACTGCGACGTCTGCAAACATTGCTATATCGCAAAGAAGACTATGCGCAATGCTTGGCCACTTACGAGCGCATTAAAAATGGCACCGGATTTGGTGACGAAGTCAACCAGCTGTATTCAGCTCTTGATGCTGCACGCAGTGCTGTTGAGCTAAAGGACTTGCAGAAGGCTCGCTCTCTTTTTTATGAAGGCTCTCTGGCCGCACAGAAGGCCGGTGGTCCCTATATTCCATTCGCCGCAACACTCCTGGCAGATTGTGCAGTTTCGGAATTTCTTGAAGGCAACATCAAGGCCGCGCTTGAATTTTTGGTACAAGCGCTGAAGCAATCCGATAGTGTAAATGCCGACGCAGGACTTCAAGCAAAGTATTGTCTCGGCATAATTCCACATGTGATTGCATGGATGCGCCAGGAACTTTCTGTCTCGCCCAAGACAAACTTCGGCATGAAGCCCGGCTTATGCAGCAATCCAAATCCTGATGAATACTTCAATGAGCGCCCTATACCACCATCGCACGTCGTGTGGTATCAGCTCACGGAGCTTGAGCGTGAATCTGGAGTAGAAGCAGGAATCTCTGCGGAACTCCGTTCTCGACTAAACGGAGCTGAATACACCTTCTTGGAAGGCACTCTTTCTTGTGCCGTAATTGGTGCAGCCAGCGCATCGCACGATGTAGACGCAGCAATCAAGGAACTCCCTCGATTTCTGCATCTCACAAATATGTTGAACAAGCAACCGCGGGAAGAGTCGCTCGACATGATCTTAAATGCTGAAGCCCCAATAACGCCGGTGGTCCCGAATCAATGGGACTCCGCTGAGCACTTCGATGGTTTTAGGTTCGCTACGATTGCGTTTTCCGTTTGTGCGTACTGCGATAACCGAGAAGATGCGATGGTCGAGTTCCTCGAAAAATTGCGGCAACAAGTCCCTTCCGATTCCAAATCCCGTGCATTCATCGATCTCTTGCTCGACAAGACTACGGCAGTCCAAAACGGTGACCTCTTCAGTCAAGTGGCATCAAGTTTGGCGTTATATAGGACGAACGGTGGAAATGTAACGACGGATACCGCAGCTCTGCTCACCGTGTACACAGCGCTCTGGCTAAACCAATCTGGCTTTGACGAATTCATTTCGAAGCCAATAGTTCAATTCTTCTGTGGTTTATGGACCAAAATTGTCAAGGAGAGGCGAGCCCTTCTGAACACTCCGAATCTTTCGGTTCCTGCCATTGAAGCTGCTTGTAGCAAGCCATCCTCGCTCCCGGCGACGCTAGCTGAACTTAGTCTGGCAATTGATCGCGTGACATCGTTCTATCTCCCACCGGAGATCCGTACAAAGCTAGAAGCCTTCATATTGCGAGACACCACTGAGCATGCTGCTGCGACAGCCGCTGAGAGCTCTTCGCATTAATAGTGGGTTAAGGGTTTATCCTATAGTAAGTTTTTGAAAGTAGGAGAACTATCAATACATAGGTCTCGCCCATCAATCTAACCTTGGGTAACCTTAAGACTCTTGCTCCGCTGGATTTCTGTTTGAACAGAGTTGACGATCGTTTCTGGCGCTTCTGCAAATTTCTTTGCTTAAACGACTACGCAATTAGGCTTCAATGTTCCCTGGTCTTTTTTTTTGCGCACCGTATACGATGCTCCACAAAATGAGCACTATGTCAAACTACATTAAACTAGTCGTCGTTCAGTCGACCGAAATTTCCATTTTAACTACACCGCTCTAATTACCCCTAAAGTGGGAAAGGCTCAATATACTCACTGCCGACAAAAGCTCGACCTTCATGAAAAGACTGTGCGCGAGGAAAATCTTTGCCTCCAAAACATTCCCGGCCGGACTGGTCAATGTATTTGTAGTATCTAGAACGGGTATCAGTAGTTACTACAGCATAGCCTTCCGCGAATGGGAATGCTTCGAGATATTTACACGGAATAACTAAGCTTCCCAACCGATCGATATAACCAAATCGATCTTTGCCAGCAGATTTCTGACAAACGAGCGCTCGGCCGTCAGAAAAAGGCCAGCAATAGTCGAACGTTGGTGGGATAATCGGTTTGCCTGAAAGATCAGCAAAGCCAAATTTGTGATTCTTTTCAAAAACCACAAAGCCACCAGAAGCATCAGTATTCTTGAGGGGGCCTGTCTCGGAATGTCTCTCCAATGAGAATCGAATGGTGCCGTCCCGATTTAAATAATCAATTCGAGAGGCGTCCAGCACTTCAGCCGCGGCAAGACCTTCCTGAAAAGGGTGTATCTGCGAGATATAACTTGGCTTTAGCACCAGCTTTCCGGTTCGATCTATTAGGCCCCATTTCCCATGAACAAGTATTCCAGCTCTGTCTTCGGAGAATGGTGTCACTTTCTCAAATTTCCCAGCAATGACACAATTGCCTTCCTTGTCTATAAATTTCCAAAACGGCTCACCATCAAGCTTTACGCCAGCAAGGCCTTGTGCGTAATCTTGAACTTTACAAAAAGGGCCAGACTTTGTTTTGCCATGCATGTCTATGAAAGTCCAACGATAATTGGGGTCGTCCCCTGGCCGTCGCCAAACTCCAAGACGCGGGAGTCGATCCGCATTGTTCGAAAAATCAATAACGGCAGCTAGGCCATCAGAAAAATCAGAAGCAGCATAGTAGCAAAAGTCGGGACTAAGAAGCTTGCCAGACTTGTCTGCATAATTGGCAAATGTATTAATGTCACTGGCTGAATTGCCATGCCGCCCGTAAATTTTGCACAGCCCGTTTGAGAACCGTTTCGGGAGAGCGCCCACAAAAAGATCTTGCGTGTTCTGCAGGTCTAATACTAAACGACCTGTTTTATCGATGAATCCATAGGGATCCCAAAGTCGCCGAATTGCAGGAGCCTCGGATGTATGAAATATGTACCAATACCCAGCCGAGCAAAGAGCCAAAGCCAGAGTAATTAGCATCAATATACCTACCGCCCATTTGCGTATTGTCGTCACGTTCGTCTCCGGCTAAGGTCTTCTTGTTTGGGACACTACACTGGTGCGAGTCTGCGCAGCTTGCGCATAGGTTTTACTGGCGGTGCTAACGTCGTTTTGCTGGCGAGCGTTGCAGCGAAGGCAGGCTTCCTTCGCTGGTGTCCATATGTGATCCTAGCCTAGATCGTGGCGGTGAAGATCCTTGGTGGCAGTTTTCGACTTTCAGAAGAAACGAAGCGAAAGCTCATAAAGTCTGGTTAAGCGAGGCATCGAAACGAAATAGATATTCCGGCTGAAGAGTGGAGATAAAAGTTAGAGAACCAGTAGAAATACGAATGAATGATCCATTTTCTATTTTGGCCGTCAGGGTAAGGCAAAGGGTATGGCGTGGGCCAAAGACTACCCCAAAACAAAACCAGCCCTTCGCTGAAGAAGAGCCGGTCATCAATGTTCTAAATGGTTGCGGGGGTAAGATTTGAACTTACGACCTTTGGGTTATGAGCCCAACGAGCTACCAGGCTGCTCCACCCCGCAGAGCTATCTTACAACGACTTGATGGGATAATTCGAGGGGGCGGCTAAGAAATATCTTGGCCAAGCGCTAATTTCACCTGCTCAATCGCCCAATACCCATACCAGTACAGGATTTCTAGCTATGAAGGCAGTGTTACAGAGAGCTTCACGTGCCAGTGTGGTGGTGAACGGAGAGGTGATTAGCGAGTTTCAGTCAAGTAGTGATCATGCCTGCGGGCTGCTCATCCTTTTAGGCGTAGAACAAGGCGACAGTGAGGCTGACAGCATCTACTTGGCGACCAAGGCGGCTGAGCTTCGCATCTTTGAAGATGAGAATGGCAAAATGAATCTTGCATTGCAAGAAGCAGGAGGCCAGGTGATAGTTGTCTCACAATTCACTCTGCTGGCTGATTGGAAGAAAGGCCGGCGGCCCGGATTTACGCAAGCGGCTGCCCCTGCTGAAGGCGAGAGGCTCTATCGGCATTTCTGCGAGGAGTTGAGGCAGAAGGGCCTAACAGTCGGCACTGGAGTTTTTGGTGCTGACATGAAGGTAAGCTTGGTCAATGACGGCCCGGTGACGATTTTGCTCGAAGCTCGGCAGGGCAAGCCCGTTTAAGCGGCCTAAGTTCTAACTCTGCTAAACACTAGCTCAACTAAACACTAGTATGCAATTTTCGGTCTGACAAAATTGTGGCCAATTCTTTGCGCAGAGTTTTTTGCACGGTTTCAATTGGGTCATCGGCTGCAATAGTTTGGAAGTTATACTCTTCGGCCATGCGCTCATATTCAAATAATATCTGTGATTGATAGAGCTTGAAAGACTGGTACAAGTCATTGGACATACCGATGTCTCGCCCGGATTCATAAAAATCGAGGCCACCACGAGTGGTGATGATGCGACGCAGAAGTGGCTCTAGCGGCATCTTTAAGTAAACAACCAGATCGGGCTCGACGGCAAAGCTATAGAGTTCGCGCACCCAAGATGGGTCGGCTCCTCTCACTACATCGCGGGCTAGAGCCGTGTAGAAGTAGCGATTGGTTATCACTATATGTCCAGCTTTTAGGGCTGGAATAATAATATTGTGCAGCCGATCGGCTAAATCTGTGGCGTATAGCAGTGAAAAAGTTATGGTATTGAGGGCGTTTTTTTCTTTAGCCTTGTCGATTACTCGTGTCATCAGTTGTGACGACTTCCAGTCTGTTCTGGTTACGCCATAGCCTTCCACGTTCAGCCAGGTCTGCAGCAATTGGGCTTGAGTGGTGCGACCAACGCCGTCGGTGCCTTCCAGCACAATTAGCTTTCCAGGATATTCGTGTTTAGCTCTTTTGCCGCTGCTAGGGCCTTTTTCAGTCATTTTTTGCCTAACTATCTATCTTAAG
This sequence comes from Candidatus Obscuribacterales bacterium, assembly GCA_041675385.1. Taxonomy (GTDB): domain Bacteria; phylum Cyanobacteriota; class Vampirovibrionia; order Obscuribacterales; family Obscuribacteraceae. The sequence goes on along the minus strand of JBAYTY010000010.1, from coordinate 79,332 downwards.
TATCTTTCCTAACTATTTGGCCACAGTATCTATCCTATTAAACTTGTGGCGATTTCGCGGAAGAGCATTTGTTGCTCATGTATTGGCTTTATGGCAGGCATGGTGTGGAAGCCGTATTCGCTCACCATTTTGTCGTATTCATTGATAATGCGTGATTGAAAAATTTGAAATGATTCCATCGGGTCGGCTGATAGGCCAACGTCCATACCTGATTCGTAGTAGCCGGGCATGCGGCTATTGGCAATGCGAGCCAGGGAGATTTCTACCGGTACTTGAAAATAAAAAGCGCCATCGGGGCGAATAGAAAAGCCGTAAAGACTGCGCACCCAGTCAGCGTCTACTCCGCGAGCGACATCTCTGGCAAAGGCTGTGTAGCAATAACGATCAGCGAGAACAATAAGACCGGCTTTGAGGGCAGGAATGATGATATTTTCAAGGCGATCAGCGAAGTCTGTGGCGTGCAGTAGGCTAAAGGTTGTGGGAATTAGTGAATTTGAGCGTTTCGCTTGCTTAATTGTCTTTGAAATAAGAACGGAAGAATTCCATTCGGTAAATATTACGCTTTTGCCTTTAGACTCTAGCCAGTTGCGCAATAAGTCTAGTTGAGTCGACTTGCCAGAACCGTCTACACCTTCCACTACGAAAAGCTTGCCGGGAAAGTTATGTTTGTTGTTGAGGCGCATACTTAAACGTGCTTTACCTTTAGACATCTTAAGTCGATGTCTCATGTGAGCAATTTCACAGTGATGTTTGTGAACATCGCTATTATATAAGGCATTATAAGTACGATTATAGGTTCATGCGTTGTTTTTAACCGATTGTCAGGGTTCTCTATGACTTCCAATTTGAAATCAAATAGAGCTCAAGCTCTACTTTTGTCGCTTTCAGTATCGATTGCCGTTGGTGGCGAGGTAAGTGCTCTTCTTGCTCCGTCTGCGGCCATGGCGTTATCTCTGAAAATGCCTAGTTTTAAAAAGGCCAAAGATGAGCCTGCTGCAGAGAATAAGGGCGAACCTAAAGCTACCAATCCAGCCGCTAAGCCGGTGGAAAAACCTGTAGAAGCTGCCCCCCCGGCTAATAAGTTTCACTTTGGTTTTGGCAAGAAGAAAGAGTCACCAGCGCCCGTAGAACCAGAGTCTAAGTCTGAGTCTAAGCCTGCCGAGTCGGTCAAGCCAGAGTCTAGCCAAGAACCTAGCCAAGAGTCTGCGCCAGGGCCTCGAATAAACCCTGAAGCCGAATCGCAGTCGGAGTCTAAAGTCGAGTCCAAGTCAGAGACTCAACCAGAAACTAAACCAGAAGCAAGACCAGAATCTATCTTTGATTCGAAGGGCGAAGAGGCTCCAGAGGCTGCAAAAGCAGCAAAAGCTCCTCTTCCTGGTTCAACTGTGGAAGGGGCGCCAGTGCCGCCTCGAACTGAGCCGCCCGAACCACTAGAAAAGACCACGCCGAAAACTCAAGCCGAGAGTACTCAAGCTGAAAGCACTAAAGCTGAAAAATCTCCGGCGGCACCCGTTCCTGGTGCTTCGGGGGCTGAGTCTACTGAAGCTCCAATAACAGAGCCACCTGAGCCTATCAAGAAAGCTGTACCTGCCAGTCCTAAAGCTGTTCCTCTTGAAGAAGATGCCGCCAGTGAACCAGTGAAAAAAGGCAGCGATAAAAAAATCGAGATGGCTCCTGACCAAGTAGAAGAGGAGTCCGACGAGTCTGCTTCTGCTGCAGCCAAGCCCAAAGCTAAGCCTGCTGATGCTGAGTCTGAAGAAGATGACGAGGCCGCTGCCGCAAAGAAAAAACGTAAATTCCCTCGGCGCAAAGAAGAAATCGATGACGCCGAAGAGATGGAAGAGAGCGAATATCGCGACGAACAAGAGAAGAAGAAAAAAGAAGCCCATCTGCGCGAATTGACCGCACCATCTGTGCCACCATCGCAAAGAGACCCCGAGCCTCATTTGTTAAAGGCCCAACGCTTAACGAGGCAGGGTAAATTTAGTGATGCTCTAAGAGAAATCAATGTTGCTCTTAGTTTGAAGCCCATGTACTGGGAAGCCCAGTATCAAGGTGCGCTTATTTTCCAGTTGCAAGAGCGCAATAAAGAAGCAATCGAACGCTATCAATATATTGTTGATCGACGCCCCGATTATATGGAGGCTTACATCAATCTCGGTTCACTTCTTGCCAAAGAAGGAGAGCTGGAAGAGGCTGAGGTGGCCTATCGTAAAGCAATTGATTTGCATTTCCATTCGATGTCGGCGCACTATAATTTGGCCAACTTGCAAATTAAGCAGAACAAGCTTAATGAGGCTCTGAAAGAGCTGAAGATTTGTTTGAAGTTGCAGCCGCAAAATGCCTGGGTGCACAATAACCTTGGCGTGATTTATCTCAAGCGCAATTATCTCGAAGAAGCCGAAGAAGAGTTCACTAGAGCAACTAACCTAGAGCCAGCCAACAAAGCCTTTTCATCTAACTTGCTCTTGGTAAAAAACAAGCGTCGCAAAGCAGTTCAGGCTTAGGAACTCTAAGTACTTCAAGTACTCCAAGTACTCCAAGTACTCCAAGTACTCTAGGACCCTTAGTCCTGTTGTCTCTAACTGAGTTAGTTAATTTGTACGCCTAAGTCGTTGGTCAGTTGCACTTCTAGCTCTTGTCCTGGAGCTAAGCTGACATTGTCGCCGGAGCGGAAGATGGCTATAGCTGAGCCACCAATGGCGGTGGCTATGGCTGGGGCGCCCAGAGTGGCAACGTTGGCGGCGATCAGTGCACCACGCGCAGTGCCTGTGGAAGACAAGCCTGTGACAGCGCGCACGTTGCCTTCTACTCTGGTGCCAAAGTTAGTACCTGGATCTAGCTGGCCTTTTTGATTAGTCAGGCCTTTTTGAAATTCAAGTGCGGCATCAAGTGGAATAACTTCGCCTGCTGGAGTGACAATCTGCTCAAGTCGCAAACCAATTTTTGCGGCGCGACTGAGTAATCTAGGTTTAGTTACTTCAAACACTCGGCCGCGCACGAGGCTGCCTTTGGCAAGTAGTAGGCTGGTGCCATAGAACAAATCATCTTTGACATGGGCTTCGAATAGATCACCGGGATTGCTGGCTTTGGCATCCACAGATGTTTCGAGGACAAGCTTAAGGCGAGTTTGCACCGGTAACGAAGCTGATGAGGCGTCGGCTTTCAGTGCTGTTCCAGAACCAGAGTTATCTTGGTTGGAAATACGAGAACTAGAGCCCGTGTTATATGTGCGGCTCTGCACGGAGGGCGCATTGGGTGGGAACTCGGGAACGTTTTTGGGGTCCATGGTCTCAATCTGGCAGTTCGTGCGCTGGGGAGCATAGCGCGGTTGGGTTGAATCTTGCCGGGCGAGGGCTGCAGAGCTAGACCAGCTCAATAGATTTAGAGTTGTCGCAGCAAGAGCCAATGCTCTGATAATCTGATTGTTTTGCACTTTACTCTTCCCCTGAGAACCAACTAGATTGTAGTATGTTTTCTTTATGACATTCATATGGCTTGTGCCAATACTTTGCTTATGACGACGATAAGCTAAGAAAGATTCCACTGTTGTTGTGTTTGGCTTTGAATGGACGTCAAGTGCTCATCCTTAAGAATTTATCGACTAAGCGCTCATAGTGAGGAACAAGCTCTTCTAGGAGCTGGCTGCGCTCACTAATTAAGCTCAGGGGTGTATGCCTTTGAATAGTTGTCTCACGCGCTTTGACCCGTTTGGTAGCTTCATCGACGCTACAGTCGATGTAATGCATTTCAACATGATAGCCGTGTTTTTTGACGGCTTTGACTAGGTCTAGGTGTTTTCTGTTGGTGGCGCTGTGGTCAAAGAAGATGTTCCGCTTCTCTTCTACAAGTACTTGCAATAAGTGGTAGCCAATCGCGCGCGCTGGCAACTCCCAGCGCTGAAATGCCTCTTCTATCCCTAGTTTTTTGCAGTCGTGCTGATAGCCCGTTAAGCTCTCCATCACTGTGTCGAATTGCACCAGACTGAATGAGCCAGTGTTGCTTAAAAATCGCTGAGTGTAGGTGGTTTTGCCGCTACCGGGAATGCCGCACATATGAATTAAGAGTGGTTCATGGCTCTTTGAGCTTCGCTGCTCTGCCAGCGCGGCCGCTATCAGGGCTCGGGCTTCGCCTTTTAAGTCCTCAGGCACATCCTCAAAATCGATGAGCTTGGCGCTCTTGATCATGGTCTAGTTAAGGGGCTAGTTAATTGGCAAAGAACGTTTTCAGAGCGAGGGTCTTCATTCCAGCTTAAAAGCGAATAGACTCCCCCGTCGCCGTTCAGTACGCTTATTTTTCCTGTGCCCATTTTGAATTGTTTGTCAGCCACGCGGCGCTCAAATTCACCAGCAATTAGCTTGAGAAAATAGCGTAGTCTGCCGTTGCTGCTCACCAGTAGCACCGTTTCGTCGGCGTGTTTTTCTTCTAGTTCTGACACTAGCTCTTGTACTTCTGCTGTTACTTCTGCTTCGCTTGATGCCCAGTGGCAGCCGCTTGGCCAAGTGCTGCTATCGATCCAATTCTTCAGGCTGTCGCCAAATTTTGTAGCGATTTCATCATCGCTCAGACCACTCCAGTCGCCATAATCTAGCTCTGTCAGGCGCTTGTCGATGATGGGTTGGCTGGCTTGATTAGATTGGCTCTTAGCCGACCGATTAGTCGCCTGTTTTGCCGCCTGTTTTGTTGCTATTATCTCAGCGAATTTCTTCGTTCTCAGCAAGGGCGCACAGTATATGGCTGCTAGGTTTGTGCCTTCGAGGGCGCTGGCTGCCCGTTCGGCCTGCTCTAGGCCAGATTCAACCAGGGGCAGATCGTTAGCACTGCCAACCCAGGTAACTTTGTCGCCAGGAGCGAAAGTATTGCCGTGTCTTGCTAGTATCAGTTTCATTTTAGTTTCAAGCTCATTTTCATTTCAAATTCACTTTAATTTCAAGTTCGTTCTGTGCCCTGTTTAATTGGGGGCCAATTCAAAAAGTTCGCCTTGAGCAGCAATTATTTCTTGTACTCTTGGAACATCGGTGGGGCTGTCTACCGAGCCGTGGGTGCGACCCTTATAGTCGACCAGCACTACTCTTATAGGAATAGCGTTTTCCAAAGCGCGCAACTGCTCAAGGCCTTCGATTTTTTCAAGCTCACCAGCTGGTAAGGCCAGATACTCTTTTAGGGCTGCGTATGTGTAGGCGTAGAGACCTATATGCCTGTATAGTGGCGGCTCTTGCCCCTCTGGCAAAGTACGCAAAAAGGGGATAGGCGACTTAGAGAAATACATGGCGTCTAAGTGCTTGTTGAAGACAACCAGGGTGCCGCCTACAATACCCGCGGCTTTTTGGGCGGCGAGATCTTTATATTCAGCTAGTGAAATTTTTACTGCCGGAGTAGCGATGCGCACACTGGGGTCGGCCTTCATGGCCTTGATAACGTCGCTCAGTATCCATGGGGGCGTGAGAACGGCGTCTCCCTGTAGGTTGACGATGATATCGGCTTGGTTATCTAGTTGACTGACTGCTTCAAATGTTCGCTCTGTGCCGTTTGTGCAGTCATGGCTTGTGCGCACAACTTCGGCGCCAAAGCTCTTGGCGTGGTCTTCTATGCGGCTGTCATCAGTGGCAATCACGACCCTGTCGGCCAGAGACTGTTTGGCAATGCGCCAGGTGCGCTCTAGCATGGTGATGCCGCTTATCTTCACCAAAGGCTTGCCAGGGAATCTGGAAGAGTCATAGCGTGCCGGAATGACGATGATTGATTTCATCTGTTTCTACCTTATTTGAGCATTTAATTATACTCGATGATAATTATCGGCCTCAGCCGGGCAGAATGTCTGGGTGCACATATCCTGTTTAGGTGCACCCATTAATTGGGGAATGCTCATGGAACATAGCTCAGCCAGCTGCGATTGTTGCGACCGCAAGACCATGAATGCTCAGATTAGAGAAACCCTTGTTGCCTGTGAGAACGAGGTTATAGATGGAGCGCGCAAGGTCGTCAAAAGTGCTTCCGATCCGTTTTCAGGTGTAATCAAATTTTTAGAAGGGCGCCCAGAGGGGGCTTCTTTGCATGGCTACCTGGTTAATCGAGTGTTGATGGAGACTTTTGGCTCGAAAGACGAGATTCCTGGTTTGATTCGGGCTATTGCCTCTCATGTGCGTGAAGTAATTAGGCAATCGAATGTCATTAGTATCATCAATGAACACCCAACCGCAGAGCGCTGGGGCAGTTTCATCATTAAGCAGAAAGAGAAAATTAGATTTGAAGTGGGCCACGAAAAAGGCTGTTTGGTATTGAAGAATATTGCTGGCTTGGTGGGCAGCGAACACGGTGTAGAATGCCCCCTTGAGAGAATTTTAGTGCAGAACGGTAAGCTTGTTGTGACGTTAAACATGGGCTTCCTTCATCCGCAGAAGGTGCTAGATCTCTAAAGTCGACGACATTAAAGTATTTGCCCACAGAGGCGGCCGAGAATGGGCGCCGGAGAATACTCTTGCTGCTTTTAAGAATTGCTTGGAACTAGGTGTCGACGGCATCGAGCTGGATGTTCAGCGCTGTGCTAGTGGTGAGCTGATTGTTATTCACGATCAAGATCTAGGTCGCACCACTAATGGTGTTGGTCTAGTGGGCGACATCACCTATGATGAGATTCATAGATTGAGTGCTGGTCAGTGGTTTGACATTGGCTATAGAGAAGAGAAAGTGCCGTTGCTGTCTCAAGTATTAGATATGGTGGCCGGGAAGTTGCTGCTCAATATTGAGATCAAGAATGCGCCTATGGCTTATCCCGATATTGAAGAAGAGCTGTTGGCAATGCTCTCTGATTACGATCATAACGACAAAGTAATTGTTAGTTCTTTTGATCATTATGTTTTGCAGCGTTTGCGCAAGCTCGATTCTGATATTCAGTTGGCTCTGCTGGCTGATGCTATCTTAATTGATATGCCAAAGTATGCCCTTGATTTGGGTGTCAATTATTTGCATTTGTGTTTGGGCTCGTGTCGTGCTGAGATTGTAGAAGAGGCTCATCAAGCTGGTTTTAAGGTCACTGGCTGGACGGCAAACGGTAGGCGAGCCTGGCTGGATGCCATTAAAATGGGTGTGGATGGCATCGTTACTGATGATCCAGCCGAACTGATGGTGCTTTTGGGCCGAGCCATGCTGCTTGATTGACTGATTGCTAGACTAGTTACTAGATAAGTTACTAGATAAATTGCTTGATCTCGCCTACTTCGGCTGTATCTTGTCTAGTCCCTTTTGCGCTAACTTTTTCAGGCGCAATGGTGCTTGCCTGTCTTCTAAAACGCGGCGGTAGTGAGCGATAGCCTCAGAATTGCGGTGCAACATTACAGAGGAGACAGCCATTAAATACTGTAGTTCGATGGCGGCAGGATTGCGCTCATACAGGGTTTTTAGTTGGCTGAGAGCGGCTTCGTAGCGCCCTTCTCGAATATCTACCAGGGTTGTTCTAATGGGGCTGTCCGCCACCACTGTGAAAAAACTAGCTTCATTTCTGCTGGCCGCTGCTTTATTTGTTGGATCCGGGTCTAAGAGTCCGGGCTTTTTCGATTCAGCATCGGGATCGCCTGCACTTGCTGTACTTGCAGTACCCTCGTCTTTTGCTAATTGTTGAGCCTTAAGCAGGGCTTCGGCCGCTCCGGGAGTGTCGCCTATACCATCCCCCGTACCATCAGCCGGGCCATCAGCCTTACTTTCAGGCGAGTCAGCAGCTGGCGATGGCCCGTCTGTCTTTTGGTTCGGACTTGAGTTGGGATCTTGAGGGGCGGCATCGGCAGAGGCGGACGCCGATGCCGACGTATTGAGTTCGGGGAAATCGCCCGCTCGCGATGGATTGGGATCGTCGGAGCGGCCTAGGCCTTCAAAGGGATTGCCACCACCGATTGCGTCTGGCCGCGCAGGGAGAATGGTTGGACCATCCTCCTGGCAAGCGGCCGATAGGTCCAAGGATAGAGTCAGGTAAAGAACCAACAAGCAAGCGCCTAACTTAGGGCTGATTGTGGCGCTTCTTTTTGCAGAATCACTCTTCCACATAACACTTCTTCCACACAACAGTTCTTCTACATAGCTGCAGATCTAGCGGGTATTGCTGCGTACTAGCTTAGAAACACCAGGTATCTCTAGATATTTGCCCCTCATTGACTGGACAACACCAGCTATCACCGCCAACAGATAGATTAACTGAACGCCCTGCATGACAAAGACCAAGCCGGTACCTAATACTCCGCTAGCGCCGGCCGCCGCCGGGCCGAAGAGTCCAAGTATGCCGCCTAGGGTGTTGCCCAGAGCACTGCCCGTCCAAGAAATAAAAGTGTTGAAAATGGATAGCAGGATAGCTTGGACAAAGTGAAAGCGGAAAAACATATTTTTGCTATAGCGGCCATTGGCTATTACATAAATCAGGCCAGCAATGCCGTAGGTGAGGTAGCTGGCTGCTGACATCACCTTCATCGTCATGTCTGAATCTTTTTGAAGCTTGGGTTGAAACTTGGCTGGCATTTAATTCGCTCCACCGGTACTTTTTGCGCTGTCTTAGCGCTGCTGTTCTGTACTTTTACATTTTACAGTCTAATTTCGGGAAAAACTTGCGGCTATTCTTGGTTTATCAACCCTACCGGGGTGAAAGATCGCCTAAACTGATTGACTGGCTGTATTAAGGGAACATTTAATGGCAGATATGTCTGACCATGAGCAATACCAACGAATAATTGACTTGCTTTCGGCTTTCGAGCTGGATGACGTAATGGAACGCGTGGGTAATCTTCTCATTTCGGTCAGTGGCGCCCAGTCTGCTGCTATTTTGATGTGGGACGCCGACCTCGACACATTCGCTGACCGCGTCTATGTGGGCGATAAGCAGAAAGACTTGCGGGCTTTGACCGATGCTTTTGTCGAGGCTTATGACTGCGAGGGCTTTGATGCTGGAGATGTAGAGCTGAAAGTTGAAGATCTTCTAGAAAACGAAGATATAACTTTGCCAGCTTCGCTTCTGAAGAATCTTGGAGATGTTTATCTTCTCACTGCCATCAATCAGGGTGTACGCCGGGCCTTTGTGCTCTTCACTGGAACTGAGTTGCCTGCAGTAAACGTAGTTGAAGAAGCAATTGCCCCATACCCCGTGGCATTGGCACTGGCGCGCGGTTGGGAAAGCAAAGAATTGCAGCGCGAGAATGAGCGCTTGCGCAGCCAGTACGAAGAAATTGAAGACAAGACTAGCAATATGGAAGAGCAAACTCGCAAGCTCATCCATGACATTACCGCTCGTGATGCCATTCGCATGAAGCACCTTGAGCGTGAACGTTTGGTTTATTGGATTAGCAATGCTGTTCGTAGTTCAGTGCACATCAAAGAAGTGCTTGATACCACTGTTGAAAAAATTGGCGCTACTTTTGGCGTTAGCCGCTGCTTGCTGCTAAGGCCGCATGATAGGCTGACTGAGCTTGATGTCTTTGAGTATACTCAACTCAATGTTGCCTCAGTGAAAGAGATGTTTCACAGCGACCTTGGTCGCGACTTTACCATCAAGGCCTTGAGTAAAGAGACTCCTGAAAATATTGAAGATCCTGATCACGATGACCGTACAACTTATGATCGGGGATTTTTGAAAGAAATGTCTCTGCGTAGCGGTTTGATTGTGCCCCTAGTAATGCGCGATCAAGTGCTAGGTGCGCTGTTCTTGCAAGACACTACAGTTAGTCGCGACTGGAGCATTGATGACATATCGTTGATTGGCTCTCTAGCGGATAATCTTTCGGTAGCCATTGAAAACGCTGAGTTGCACCAAGAGCGCGAGCGGCAGGCTGTCATGGATGGTCTTACTGGGGTATTTAATCGCCGCGCTTTCACTGAAGCCTTGCAGAAAGAGTTTGAGCGCGCTAAGCGCTATGAACATACTTTGTCGTTGATTATTGTCGACCTCGACTTCCTCAAGAAAATCAATGACAATTTTGGCCACATGGCAGGAGACGAAGCTATTCGCGCTATTGGCCAGGTGCTGCGCCAATCTTCTCGCTCAATAGACTTTTGCGCCCGCTATGGTGGGGAAGAATTTTGTTTGCTTCTACCAAATACCGAAATTGACATGGCCGAGCAACTGGCCGAACGGTTGCGCCGCTTGATCAATGAAATTGCTGTTGAAGGATATGGCAATATCTCAGCTAGTCTTGGAGTAGCTAGCTTCCCGCTGCATTGTGATTCAGCCGATGATCTCTTCCATAAAGCTGACGAAGCGCTTTATTGCGCTAAGCAGGGTGGGCGCAACTGTGTCAAAGTGTCTACAGGGCAAGGTTCTGGCCACCATTCTGCCGCAGCCGGGGCAGAGCCTGAAAGCACACCTGATAACACAGCAGAGACTGTCACAAATTAACTGTTAAAGCAAAATGTAGTCAGATTCGCTTTTTGCCGAGAAAGGTATAAAGTGATTTAAGAGCAGTTTTTACTGAAAGGGAGTGAGCCCACTGTGAGCATCATCGATAATGTCATCAACACTGTTACCAAAGAGGTAAACAAAGTTCAGTCGCGGGCCCAGGAAGGTATTCAGGCGTTCAATTTAGCTAATCAAATCAAAGAGTTGGAGCGCAAAAAACACGCCAAGATGGCCGAGATTGGTAGGCTCGTTTTTGATAAGCATCAAAACAATAAAGATGTCAGCGATGATCTATTGAAAGAGCGCTGTAGTGAAATTTCGGCTGTTGATCACGAGATCTCAGTACTGCAATCTGAGCTAGATCAGATCAAGATTAACCATGATCCTGATGCCACGCCTTCACAGAAAGCGGAAGCAAAAGCAGGTTACAGCACTTCTGCTGGGTTCCATTGTCACAGTTGCGGTGCGCCAGCCAATCGCGAAAAGGCATTCTGTCCCGCTTGTGGCGAGTCGCTGAAATCTTCTGATGATGCCGAGACCGACGCTAAGCCCGACGCTAAGCCCGACGCTAAGGCAGATGGCAAGAAGGCTAGTGCTGGCTCAAGTGAAGTTGAAGTTGAAGTCGAACCAGAAGACGATTTGCCCCACACACCAACGGTCTAGCTTTTGATTCGCAAGACTTAAGCTCAAGTCTTGAGTCAAGTCTTAGCTCAAGTCTTAGGTCGACGCTTAAGTCAAGTCTTAAGTTTAAGCTCGTTGCCAAACAACCAGAATATTCTAATAAAAGAAATTGAACTTTCATTCCTTCTAGAGCGTCCAATACTATATGGATAACTCATAGGAAGTCATGAAGTTAGTTCTGAAGTTAGATCTGAAATTAGATTGGAAATTAGTTCGGACGGGTTTGCTTGCCCCTGGTTTGCTTGCCCTGTTTTTGCTTGCCCCGTTTTTGCTCGTAAGTAATTGCCTGCCTGCATTGGCACAGCTTCGCTCTGAGCCAGAGTCTTCTGCACCGATCGGGCTTACCGACCCGCCGGGAAGTGCTTCCCTCGACCAACTCTATCCTGAGCCAAAGGGCGGTGCTCCTTTCTCTTCCAGTACTCCTGACATGGTCTTGACTGGTGCTGAGCTAGATAAGGCTCGTTCAATTTCGCTGGGCCAGATTAATATGTCGGAGCTTCTGCCCATTGGCCGCGGCAAGTTGCCGCCAATTAAGTTAGAGGCGGCCTACAATGAACAGCTAAGTCTTAAGCAAGCCTTGCTTTACGCTCTGGGCAATAATTTGCCCATTCGTATTTCTCAAGCGGGCTATGACGCCCAGCGTTATCAATTTCTCGGCTCATTAGGCAACTTCCTACCTGACTTTACTCTCACTTACAGGGGCCAGCGCACAGATACTCAACGAGGTACCGGTACTCCATTTTTTACAAATTCTGCAACGATTCGCTACCCACTCTTTCAGGGTGGGGGTGTTTTATTCAATTCGTTGGCCAGCATGAACCGGGCCAAGGCTGGCAAAAATGCTTATCATGCCAGCATCAATGACACCATGTTTAGTGTCTATCAAAAATACAATGATTTGCTTTTAGCTCACTTGCTTTTGCGTATTCGTGTCAAATCTGTTGAACTATCGCGGGCTCAAGTGGCGCTCAATCAGCAGCTCAAGGACGCTGGGGTCGGTACCAATTTTGCTATCTATCAGTCGCGTACACAGTTAGCTTTAGACAAACAAGCCTTGCTGCAACAGCAGGTTGCTCTGAGGCAAGCGGCCCTACAGCTTGCTCTTCTTCTCAACACCAATATTGCTATTAATTTTTTGCCTGAAGAAGAACGAGTAAGCGAAGCCAAGCTGTTTTCTAGTCAAATCGATGTTAATCGTCTAGAGATTGCTGCTGCTAAATATAGACCCGAATTGAAGCAGTTTGAATTTCTTCGTCGCGCTGCCGATCGCAATATCCAAGTGGCTGCAGCCCCGCTCTATCCTACATTCCAGTTCTTTACTACTAAGACCGTGACAAAATCAGGTGGAAGTGGCGGCAGCAGTAATAACTTGACTGGTTCTACTGTTATTATTCCAACCGGTGGAAATGGTGGCGGCAGCATTGGTATCAGTGGTGGTGGCGGCAGATCTTTTAGTGCCGGCTTCGATTTGAGTTGGAATCTTAATGGTTTTGGTGTCGTCGATGCTGGCAATACTCTGGCTGCCCGGGCCTTGGCGCGGCAAGCGATGCTGCAGTCGAATCAACAAATAATTGCGGTGCTGCAACAAGTTCGCAGCTCCTACCTCAATATGCTGACAGCTGAAGCCCAAGTCGACGTCGCTGGTGAAGCAGTGGTTTCAGCTACTGAGCAGCTACGCCTTGCTAATTTGCGCTTGCGTTATGGGCAAGGTATAAATTTAGAGCTAATTCAGGCTCAGCGCGAATATATTAACTCCCTAACCCTTCAGGCTCAGGCTATCATTGCTTACAATGTATCGCAGGCACAATTATTGCGAGATACCGGTCTAATATCTGTAGCTACCCTTACCGCTGAAGCCAGGCCGAATTTATGACCATTCAAGATTCTACTAGCAGTCTTCCCCTAGTGAGTACCTCGATGAAAGTAGGCGGTCCCCAAAAACATAAGCCGAAAGTTTGGATATGGGCTGCCATTGTCCTAACTATAGTGGCCGCTGGGGCTTACTATTTCTTCTTTGGTCAAAGTAAAGTCGATAGTGATTGGAAGAAGAATACGGTGCAGGTGAAGCGCACTGAAGCCGATATCACGGTAGTTGCTACTGGCATAATTCGCCCAGAGAGAGAAGTTAAAATAAGCCCCAAAACTACAGGCTTGCTCAAAGAATTGTTGGTGCGCCAAGGCGAGCGAGTCAAGCGCGGACAGCTTTTGGCACGTATGGACGACAGCAATTTAGTCGGTCAGGCTGAGTCAGCCAAGGGCGCATATCTGGCTGCTCTAGACAACTATGAAAAAATGAAGGCTGGTAATCGACCGCAAGAGGTCGCTGCTTCTTTCTATCAAGAACAGAAAGCTCGTCAAGGTGTCAATAATTCTGAGCGCAATATCAGTAGGCTGAAAGCACAGATGGAGGCTACTCGCGCCACATTAGCTCGCGACGAACAGTTTGCTCTCACCCAAGCTTTCTTGGCTAACAATGGTGCTATTTCAGATCAAGATCGCATTAATGCCCAGACACAAGCCCGCGTATCGCGCTCCAATTTGCTGGCTGCTGAAAGTGAATTAGCCCAAGCGCAGATGGCCAAGTCGCAGAGTGAGACTGATCTCTCTACAATTAAGCAGCAAAATAATATGATGAAATCAGGCTTCAGAAGAGAAGATATTGCTGCAGCCCAGCATAATGCCGCTCAGGCCAAAGGGAGTTTGACTCAAATTGAAAGCCTGATGCGCGATACTCGCATTCTTGCTCCTTTTGATGGCATCATCACGCAAAAATATGCTGATGCTGGTGCAATTGTTACTCCTACTACTTCTTCCTCCACTACTTCAGCTACGTCAAGCTCAATTGTGGCTTTGGCTGGGCGCTTAGAGATGGTGGCGCAAGTATCTGAAGCCAATATTACAAAAATCAAAGTCGGTCAGGATGTAGAGATTACTGCCACGGCTTCACCTGACAAAGTCTTTCATGGCCGGGTGACACAGATTGCTCCGGCGGCTATTGTCACTACTAATGTCACTACTTTTGAAGTCCATTCTGCTTTGCTAGAACACGCTGAAGATGAGCTTCTTGCTGGTATGAACGTCAGTGCTACCTTTAAAGTCGGTCACGAAGATAATGCTTTGACCGTACCGGCTGTTTGTGTGGTGTCGAGAAAGGGGCAGGCCGGAGTATTCGTGCCTGATGCCAAAGGCGAGCCGCAATTCAAAGAAATTAAAACCGGAGCTTCTTTGGGACGCACTGTAATTGTCTTGTCTGGCTTGAAAGAAGGCGACCTCGTCTTGAAGGGGCTGAACAAAGCGCAGCTAGGAGCTGAAGGCTATGGTGGTGCCGGTGGCCGAGGCGGTCGCGGCGGTGGTGGTGCGCCTGGCGGCGGTGGTTCTGGTGTGTCAACGCGCGGATTCGGTCGCTAGATGGGTCTTGCTGAATTATTCTTGATTGCTTGGCAGGGCATATTGAGCAATCGTCTGCGCAGTGGCCTGACGGTGCTTGGTATCGTCATTGGTATTGCCTCGGTTATTACCCTTATGGGTATTGGTGAAGGTGCTAAGCTCGAAGCCGAAAAACAAGTGCAGGCACTAGGCGTCAACCTAATTTATATCAGGCCCGGTTCCAGTGGCACTTCTGGTGTCTCTATGGGCCAAGGCACAGCGCCTACTCTGACCTATGAAGATGTACTTGCTATTAAAGAAAATTGCCCCGCTGCTGAAGATGTGGCGGCCCAATATACAAGCTCCTTCCAGATTCAGGTCGGTGAGAAAAATACTTCTACGACTGTTGTCGGCACCGATCCTTCATTTCCAGATATCCGTAATTTCCATACTGCTCAAGGGCGCTTTTTCACGGTGCAAGAGGCAACGGATAGTGCTCGGGTTTGTGCCATTGGTGACGGTGTAGTCGAAGATCTTTTTTCTGGTGGTGCTGCTATTGGCAAGAAGATGCTGATTCGCGGCGAACTATTTACGGTCATTGGCGTGATGGAGCATAAAGGTGCCAACGCCACTGGCGATCAAGACGATCAAGTTTTCATTCCGATTCAAACTGGTTATTCAACTTTGTTTGGTTTGAATCTCGTTTCTGGTCGAGCCGTAAAGAGTATTTTGGTGCAAGCTAAAGCTGGGGAAGACTTGCAGGCACAATTTCAAATTACTAACTTGCTTAGACTGAGGCACAATATTCAGTCACCCGACGGTGATGACTTTACCATTCGCACGCAGATGGATATTTTGCAGACAGCTCAATCAATCACTGGTGTATTTGCTCTTTTGCTTGGTGCCACTGCTTCGATTTCATTGTTAGTTGGTGGCATCGGCATCATGAATATCATGCTGGTTTCGGTGACCGAGCGCACTAGAGAAATAGGTATTCGCAAAGCCATTGGTGCCAAATTTCGCGATATTTTGATGCAGTTTGTTTTTGAAGCGATTGTGCTATCTCTTACTGGTGGTATCTTAGGTATCCTGCTCGGCCTTGGTAGCGCTTATTGGGTTGGTAGCTTGGGTCAGTGGAAAACCGTTGTCACGCCATCGTCAGTGGTGCTTTCCTTTCTTGTCTCTTTAGGCATTGGTTTGTTCTTCGGCATTTATCCCGCTCGTAAAGCGGCTTTGCTAGATCCGATTGTGGCATTGAGGTCAGAGTAAATGGCAAATTTAATAGACTTGCGCTCTATCAATCGTGTCTATGAAATGGGCGGTGAGTCACTTTATGCTCTCAACAATCTCACATTGTCAATTGATGCTGGCTCTTATGTGGCTGTCATGGGCACTTCGGGTTCTGGTAAGTCAACATTGATGAATATTATTGGTTGTCTCGATCGCCCGACTTCTGGCTCTTATTCTCTTGATGGTGTTGATATTTTGCGCTGCAGCGATGATCAGCTGGCTGAAGTGCGCAATGCCAAAATCGGTTTTGTTTTTCAGCAGTTTAATTTGCTTGCCAGTATGACCGCTATCGACAATGTCATGCTGCCCATGGTTTATGCCGGTGTGCCGAAAGCTGAGCGATACAGTAGGGCCTCGCAAGTCTTGGCACAAGTTGGTCTTGCCACTAGGCTAGAACATCGCCCCAATCAGCTTTCTGGTGGTCAACAGCAGCGGGTCTCGATTGCTCGCGCTCTAGCTAACCGGCCTAGCATATTGCTGGCTGACGAACCGACTGGAGCCTTGGATAGTCACACAGCTGAAGATACAATGCATTTATTCAACGAGTTAGTTTCGCATGGAATTACAGTGATTGTGGTCACCCATGATCAAGATACTGCCGATCATGCTCGCCGAATTGTGCGCATGAGAGACGGTCAAATTGTAGATGATAGTAATTCTACAAATAGTAATTCTAAAAGTATCGCTGCTGGCTAGTGCACAGTGAACAGAAGCCAATTGGCCAGTATGTAGACAAACAATATTGCTATGGCATCCCCAGCCATAAAGAGCAGTCTTTTTTCGGCGCGATAGGTCAGTGAAATCACTACGATAGCCATTGAAATTACAGCGGTTAGGGCCGTCAAAACGTTGAGCTCAGAGACCGACCGCAGCAAGGGTGCTTTCAGATAGCAAACGTCAATTACAGCCAAAATAACTACATTGAAGAGGTTGCTGCCGAGTACATTGGCCACTGCCATATCGAATGCTCCAAGCCTTGCTGCTGCAAGCGATACTGTTACTTCTGGCAGTGAGGTTGTGATTGCTATAAAAGAAGAACCGATGAAGCTTTCGCCCCAACCGGTAGCTTTGGCTATGCGCTCCCCTAGTTCAGGCAAGAAGCAAGCAGCAACAACGATGAGCAATGAATAGAAAGTAAAAAATACAATGGACTTGCCCAGAGTCGCCCCTGGTTGTGTGGCTTCTGCCAGGTCGCCAGCAAATTCTTTTACCCGAGTTTGCTCGTATGAATAAATTAGTTTCATGGCAATGAAATAGACGATAACAAAGGCAATGCTCAGTGGGTCAATTGAGTTGAGAGACGTCAATATTGGTAAGTGTTTGCCGAAGAGAATGTCGATGGCGGCAAAGCTAACTAGAACAATGCCGAAACCAGCTGAGAGCATGTGCCCTTGATGCACCATAAGCGATACTGGCCTCTTTCTTGAGACGAGATCGAGAGCGGCTATTATCAACATGTTGAACATACAGCTGCCCAATGTTCCACTGACGGCCATGTCGGGCAGGTCATTGAGGGTAACGGCTGATATGCCTGTAATTAATTCGGGTAGTGAAGTAATGGTCGCTAGTAATATCAGGCCGACCCAATTGCGGCCCAGACCTGTCTTTTCTGCAATGACATCGCCATGGCAAGTCAACTTTGTGCCGGCAAACATAATGACAGCGGCACAAAGGGCAAATTCTAACCAGATATTCGACATTGGTATAATCCGATTATTGGCACTGCTAAGGATACCATTTGATTCCTCTTTTAGTCTTTAGCAAAGCTTGTGATTAGTTTGCTGTACCGCCTTAGCAGCTGCGGTTTTACATTGTCTGGGAAATTGAGGTGGGCAATGAGATGGCGGTCGATTTTCTTGTTGTAAGGTGCCATTATCGAACTGTTGAAGTAACAGGGCCTCAAGCTTGGTAAATAGTTGCTCTACTTCTTTTTGGGATTTTGTGAGTGGTCGGGTTGATTGGGGTTGTTAGATTACAAGGGTTGCTGGGCAGGTTTAGGTTACACGGCATTTATTGCAGAGTCCCGCGAGCAAGCAGCAGATTTCGGAAACCCTGAAAGTTATTGCATAGCCTCAAAGTTATTGCATAGGACCAGCAGTAAAGTGGCCAACAAAGTGTCAAAAAAACAAATTCTCATTTTAGGTGGAGGCTTTGCCGGGGTTAAATGCGCTCGGCGGCTGCGCCATCTGTTGCCTGAAGAAAGCTATAACATCATTGTCTTCAATCGTGAAAATCATATGGTTTTCCATCCGCTTTTAGCTGAGGTGGCATCTGCCGCAGTGCAGCCCAAAGATGTTGGTGCTCCTCTTCGTCAGCTCTTGCATCACGTGCAATGTCGTACCGAAGATATTCTCAATATCGATCTCGACAATAGCCTGGTCGAGTATGAAGCTCATGACGGCAAAAGACGCCAGATGAAGTACGATCAAGTGGTTCTGGCCTGTGGCAATGCTCCCAATTTAGCTTTAGTACCGGGTATGGACGAGCATGCTTTTGGCTTGAAGACGATTGGTGACGCTCTGGCTTTGCAGGCTCATATCATGCAGCGATTGGAGAAGGCTGAAGTTTGCGATGATCTCAATCGTAAGCGTTGGTATCTCTCGTTTATTGTTGTTGGTGGTGGTTTCAGCGGAGTTGAGGTGGCTGGCGAGATTAATGATCTTTTGCATAAAAGCCTGCGCTTTTTTGAAAATATCAAACCTGAAGATATCTCGGTTGTGATCATTCATTCGCGCGATCAAATTTTGCCAGAAGTAAGTCAGTCGCTGCGGCTTCGTGCTAAGGCCAAAATGGAAGAGGCTGGGGTGAAAATTCTTCTCAATGCCCAAGCTTGTCGTGCTACCCCAGATGGCATAGCTTTGAAAGATGGCAGAATATTGCCCGGTGGAACAATTATTTGTACTGTTGGCACCAGCGTTTTGCCTATAGTAGAGCGGCTCAACGTGCTGAAGAAGAATAATCGTGTTGCCGCAGAGCCTGATATGAGTGTGCCTGGTTACCTCAATGCCTGGGCGATTGGTGACTGTGCTGCCATCGTCAATGCTTTAGACAATCAGTTGTGCCCTACTGTGGCACAGTTTGCTGAGCGTCAAGGTGTGCAAGTTGCCGACAATATTTTCAGTCGCTTGCAAGGGCTGCCAACTAAACCATTTTCATTCAAGATGCAAGGACAACTTTGTTCTATTGGTGGTCGCAATGCCATTGCTGAAATTTCTGGTTTGCATATTTCAGGATTTATAGGCTGGTTTATTTGGCGCGGTGTTTATTTGATGAAGCTGCCTTCGCTCTCTCAAAAAATCAAGGTTGGCTTAGAGTGGGGTTGTGACTTGATTTTCCCTCGCACTCTTGCTCACTTGAGAGCTGATCCGTCTAAGCGAGTCTCTCGCGCTTTTTATGCCGCTGGAGATATGATTTTCAGTCAAGGCGATGCCGCTGCCGAATTCTTTATGATAGAAGACGGTGAAGTGGAAGTTTTGAAAATGCCTGAGTCTAGTACTGCTGGTGGTGCCGCTAATGGTGCTGCTGGAGATGCGTCTAGCGAGACTTCTACTATTACTGGAGATGTGGTGGCAGTGCTTGGGCCCGGCGACTTCTTTGGGGAAGCTGCTTTGATGAGCGACCGGCCGCGCAATGCCAGTGTTAGGGCTCGCACTGATGTCGAAGTAGTGGTGCTGGGGCGCAGTGTCTTTACTCAAATATCAATTGCCTTGTCGCCATTGCGCGATGCTGTTGCTAAGGCTGTGAAACGTAGAGCTTCTCCTAAAAGTCTTGATGAGTATAGACATGTGCTTGGCTCAATTTCTTTGTCGGAAGTGACAGATGCTCTGCCGGGGGCGCCATTGCAGCCCGAGAGTACTGTGGAGAATGCCATTGAGCGCATTAATAAACATCGCTTAGATTTCTGTTGTGTCGTCAATAAGGCTGGGTTATTGGTTGGTATTGTTACTCGCACTGATTTGCTTTCGGCTATCGAAGTGGCTACTGCACTGCAAGACAGGAAGGCCGCCGACATTACAATAAAAGAAATTATGGTAAAAGACCCAGTGGCAATTACTCTTGAAGACACTACTCTATTGGCTCTATTGACTATGCGAGAGCATGGTCTTAAGCGTGTTCCGGTGCTGGAAAGTAGAGCCAACCGTACCCCCAAAGGCTATGTACGCATTGAAAATATTATGGATCATGTTGTGCGCGATTTGGGCTCAGACAAATTGGTTGCCTCAAATGCGCCCATGACACGTGAAATAGACTTTCCTAAATTTGACTCTCCAAAAATTGACTAATCTCAGGGCTGTAGTTGTCTTAATTGCAAAAAAAAAATGGTTTCCATGGAAACCATTTTTTTAAGAGAAAAAGAGAGCGTTGACTGCAGTTTAGATTCTTAAGTTTTTTTTTGATTCTCACATTTTTTTAGATTCTTACATTTTTTCCACAGTCTGGACAGAAGAAGAATGAAGGAGCAATCTTGCTAGTGCAATGTGGGCAGACCCGCAGATTTACTTCTTGATCGGTTGTGGGATAGCGTCCAGCCATAATCTCTTTGAAGGCTTTAGTTTCTGACCAAGCCTTAATTTCTTTGGCGCGGAACACTGGAATTGGGTGAGACTTAAACAACTCTTGCAATAGCTTGTAGACTTTGTTCAGTGTACTGTAATCCATTTCTTCATAGCTATCTGCTTGCTTGAGAAATTCCTGGCAGCTCATCTGTTCAAAAACAGTCTTGGAACCAGCCGAAAGTTTCATGTGGGCATTGAGGCAGATATTGACGTCTTGGGCGACGAGTAGCTCTGCTCTATCGGCAGTCATTTCTGATTTGCGTGACCAATCGAATAGGGCTATTTGAAGAGCGATATTGGCCAAGCCGCGAATCGGAATGACCATATCAAACACTGTAA
This sequence comes from Candidatus Obscuribacterales bacterium, assembly GCA_041675385.1. GTDB lineage: Bacteria > Cyanobacteriota > Vampirovibrionia > Obscuribacterales > Obscuribacteraceae. Next base: position 58,731 of record JBAYTY010000010.1, on the reverse strand, counting down.
TAATCATCATCGCCAAACTGCGATAAAGCACGTGGCCGGCTTTAACGTGACCTAATTCGTGACCGAGCACGGCCATTAGCTCTTGGTCGTCAAGCAAGTCAACTAGGCCTGATTGGATGACAATAAAGGGGCGCTCGACGCCGAAGGTATAGGCGTTGACAATGGGGCTTGAGGCCAAGAATAAATCGGGCTCATGCACATCTAGTATTTCGCAGGCTTCTTTGAATAGTTTGTAGACCCGAGGGCATTGCTTGGGGGTGATATGCACAGCACTGCCGAGCAGCTGAACGCGCATAACTTTTTCCCAGCCTAGCTCAAGCATTTTTCGTACTAACTTATCGAGGCCAGGAATCTTTCTTAAGGCTTCCAGAGCCTGCCTGTCAGCGGGGTGCTCAAAAGCACTAGAGCAAAGACGTGGAAACCGCCGACGAGTAGACGTTTCGCTAGAGCTCATCAATTAAACCTCCAAAGGCGTTGGCTGCTTTCAAACCGTAGCAGCATGATATGGATCTACCCACTTTTATAGCGCGCCACGAAAGATATTGCTTAAATCGCAGATTTAAACCAGAAACGCAGAGTTAAACTAGAATCGCAGCTTTAAACCAGAGTTGCCGCTGCCGGCTCAACTTGGGGCTGAATTTCCTTTTCTTCGAAGACCCCTTCCCAGCGGGCCATCACCACTGAAGCTAGGCAATTGCCCAGCACATTGACCGAGGTGCGAGCCATGTCCATCAAGGTGTCAACGCCCAAAATCAAAGCGACACCGGCTAAAGGTAGATCAAATGTGGCCAGAGTACCGGCCAGAATCACTAGGGATGCCCGTGGTACAGCGGCAACGCCCTTACTTGTCAGCATTAAGGTGAGCAGCATTAGTACCTGTTGTTCAATGGGCATGTGTACGCCAGCAGCTTGAGCGACAAAAACGGCAGCCAATGAAAGATATAAGGTTGTGCCGTCTAGGTTAAATGTATAGCCCAGGGGCAAGACAAAGCTGACTATGGGGCGGGGCACCCCGAGAGCTTCCATATTTTGTAGGGCTTTGGGTAAAGCTGCTTCAGAGCTAGTGGTAGAGAAGGCAATTAAGAAGGGCTCTTTGACAGCCGCAGCAAATCGTTTAAGGGGCACTTTAGCCAGCAGAGCAACAGGCACGAGTACTAAGATAATAAAGATGGCGAGAGCTAGATAGAGAGTGCCTACCAATTTGCCTAGTGAAAATAGGACAAGCAAACCGTGTTTACCTACGGTGCTGGCCATGGCACAGGCTACGCCTATGGGGGCAACTTTCATGACATAGCCCGTGTATTTGAACATCACTTCAGCTAGGCTCTGACAGAGGTCTACTATTTGAGTGGCCCGGGCCGCTTTGACGCCAAGGGCAAAAATGATGGTGAAGACAACAATTTGCAGCACATCGCCACGCGCCATTGAGTCAATAATACTGGTCGGAAAAATGTGGGTAATCAAATCACCGGCACTTGGCTTTTTAGCTAGTAGCTCTTGGGCCTCGCCAGCATTGAGTGCGCCCAGGTTGATACCTGCGCCTGGTTGGCAGACATTGACTACGACCAAGCCTACAACTAAGGCAAAGGTGGTAATCAATTCAAAATAGATTAGGCATTTTAAGCCGACGCGACCAACCGAAAATGCGCTACTTCCGCTGTTGTCGCCATGGCCATGACCACCAGCAATGCCAACAACTAATGTGGAAAAGACCAGTGGGGCAATGATTGTTTTAATGAGGTGGAGGAAGACATCGGCGCCTGGTGAAGAGGCCATTCCTACTTGCGGCCACTGCCAACCGACAAAAATTCCGAGGGCCAGACCAATAAAAATCTGAGTGGTCAGCGCCGGTGCTTTTAGTTTCACAACTATTTCCTACTGGGTTCTAACTTAAAGACAATATTTCCAGACCACGACCACCGAGCACTGCAAGTTGATCTCTCATCGCTACTGCTGAGACTCCTTCGATCACCGGCAAGGTCGCTATTATTTGTGGTGCCGCTGTCTTTTCAAAGTTGATGATTGTAGCCACATCTTTGCCGTCTAGGCCGCGTCCCACAGCCACTGCTCGATTGCCTTGGCAGCTGAGGGCGAGGCCGTCATGGGGCAAGTCAATTGAGCCTAGTACATGCAAGTCTTTGTCGTATCTCTTTAGTACCAAGAAAAATCCTTTTGAATTTTGATCGATGGCTGTCACTACAACCACTTCTTCACCAAAGGCAATATCGCGAATGGCTAGATTTTCAAAATGTCTAGCGCTGACTTGTTCTATCGGCGGGCTGCTGCTATCGACTGCTTTACTAGTTTCTTTATTGGTGTCTTTATTAGTGCCTGAATCAGCTGCATTACTTACAGCACCAGCTTCGGAGTTGGCTGTGCGTGGACCATAAATGACAATGTCGTTTAAGCCGCCGAGCATCAGTTGACCTTTGGTGGCTTGGCAGCGGTTGAATATTCCTGGCACTTCAAACGATTTGAGTAGCTCAAGCTTGTCCGAAAATAGTTTAACTGGTTGGATTTTTGTGGTCTTATCGAGAAACTTAATGGCGTAGGCTCTACTTAGGCTGCCATCAAAGCAAAGTTGGTTAGCGCTGAGCTTACTGGTTGTGATTACAGTTTGCAGTTTGTCCATTTTGCGCAGTGAAATTTCGTCTTTAGAGAGACAAACAATAAAGCTTCCTGCTCCGACCATGGCTTTGATGGTCTGCTGTGGTGCTGCTGAATTCATCATGATCGGGCGCTCTGGGCGACCAACGTGATAGAGCTGCAGCTCGGCACCAGCTAAGACAACTAGATCTTTCCAGACTGCTACACCAGCTGCTGCCAGCTTGGGAATGCTATATGAAGATGTGATTGCCCAGCCTTCTTTTGCTCTTGTGAGAAGCTGTACCCCAGACCAACCGGTGGCGACATAAGCAGATAAGTCGCGCATCACCACTGAGGTTGCTTTGCCGCTATCGGTTTTGGCGGAGGGAATATTGAGTACTTGTTCGCGGGCTAAGTTGCGGCCTTTATCAATGGTCAGCGATATCACTAAGCGCTCGCCTTTGTTGCGACCGACCACTAAAAAGCGATCTTTTTGGGCTGCAGCTGATTCAATAGCAGTTAGTGGTTCAAGAGTAATGCTGCTAGTTAGGTGTGGAGAACCACTGGCAACAATGATTTTCGCTTGAGCGAATTTACTCGGCTTGCCGCTATTGGTACTATTTGAGCTGTCTAGTCCGGCAATTAAAATCAATTCTTTGAAGCGAGTTAGTACTCGATAGTCACCTTCAATAATCAATGACTTTTGAATTTCAGGCGAATCAGGGCTGACTAAATTGACTATATCTACTTGCGATTTTTGACCACCGTTGGCCGAAGAAAGAATTGTTAGTTGCTTGTCAGTCAAGTCTAGAGACCGCACAGGGAGCTGCACTGATAGACTGGCTATGTAGGTTGGTTCTTTGCTAGTGCGGCGGTTGGGGGCACTGTATATAGAGACAAGATTTTCTCCGCCAGAGCTTACTCCGCTAACGCAAATCAAATCACCACTGGCAACGATACTACCGGCCTCGGTATAACGACCAAGGCGAATATCACTGACTATTGATGGAGCTTCTATAGGTGCCAGCGACACTGTAACTAAGTCAACAACAGGTTCTGACTGGTCGCCTTCTCTGTAAGTGAGGCCATAAGCCGCAAATGGTGTCACGGCAAAATCAACGACCTTATTACCTAAGCCATTTAGTTCTGCCACCACTTTTACCGGTGTTTTTACCGTTACTGGCTTGCGCATGTCGACAACAGCTAAGCGTCCAAATTCATCGGTAAAACAAAGGTAGCCTTTGTCAGCAATGCCTACGTGATCCGGTACGATGGCTGGTGCCCAGTCTTCACGCGAGAGGCTGTGCGGTCCAATCAAGGTTGGTTGGCTGCGCGGAGTTTTCTTAGCAAAAGCCGGTATAAGAGCTAGTTGGTCGATAAGAAGCAGCGTGCCGCAGGTGTATGAAAGAGAGCCAAAGAGAAATGAGCGTCTAGATTGCATTGAGAACTTTCGGAGCTTTCTTTGTTGATGGGGCTGTATATTACTTTAGTTATATTGATCGGCCGCAAGTGAACACTAGTGCAAGACTGTGTGTAACATGCCTTGGACGAAGTTCAATAAGACTATCAGTACGATTGGCGAGAGATCAAACCCGCTAATTGGTGGCACAACTTTCTGAATTGGCGCAATCACCGGACGAATAATATTATCGAGGGTGACAAATGGTTGATCTTTCCAGTTGATGTTGGGAAACCATGAGAGTAAGCACCATAAAAATAGTGACATACTGAGTAGGCCGAAAACACCGTCGAAAATTTGCAAAACTGGGTTCATAACAGCACCACGCAAAACTACCGTCTACGCCAAATTGTAGCATTTTGATCAAAGGCTATGCTTACCAGAGAACAGGTACTAGTAAAGAAGATAAAAGAATGGACAGAAAGCTCCTACATTGGAGACGACTGCGCCGTTCTGGCTGATGGCAAGTTGGTGAGTAGCGACACCTTGGTAGAAGGCACTCACTTTCGCCTCGACTTCGCCGATTGGCGTCAATTGGGCTGGAAGAGCTGTGCAGTGAACCTCTCGGACATCGCCGCCATGGCAGGCCTGCCCAGTTATCTCACCGTAGCGCTAACCCTTCCTGCCGAAATTGAGAATTTGGACGAAAACCTTGAGCAGTTTTATCTTGGCTTCACTCAATGTGCTAAGGCATATGGAGCTGAAATTGTCGGCGGGGATCTCACCGTGGGGCCCAATCTAGTTGTTAATGTCACGGTCATTGGCGAAAGTGACCAAGCTGGATTACTCCTTCGCAGCGGCGCTCAGCCCGGAGACGTGGTCATTGTATCTGGTAATTTTGGCTCAAGTGCTGCAGGCCTGCAGCTCTTGCTTCAAGGCGCTGGAGACAACAAAGACAACAAAGCCGAGCTTTCGAGCAATAGTCAAATCACATCGGATGAGCGCGAAGAATTACTCTTGGCGCACCTTGAACCCTCGCCCAGGCTAGCGGAAGCTGGGGCTCTGGTGGGTTTAGTTGGTAGTCGAGGGGCGTTAATGGACGCTAGCGACGGTCTAGGTGACGCTCTCTGGCAAATAGCAGAGCAGTCGCAGGTTGACATAGAAGTAGACCTAGAAGCAATTCCCCTTAGTTCGGCCATGACTAATTTTGCTATGTCAATTGGTGTAGATCCCTATCAGTGGGCTCTTTATGGCGGCGAAGACTATGAGTTGGTGGCCACTATTTCGGCTAGTGATTGGCTGAAAGCCCAGTCGCAGTCACCTGAAAGCTTCCCTTTTAAGAAAATTGGAGTTGTTCTTAGCGGCCGGCCACAGACTAGTAAGATCGAGACAGAAAGCAGCCGGGTAAGGCTTTTGGCCACAGCTGCTAATGCCAAAAATGTCGCTGGTGTAGTCAACTTAAGCAATTGCTTTAAGCATTTCTGATAAATTTGTTGGTCTTCTGAAGCTACTAACTGCGAGATTACCAATGGATTCATCAACTTTGTCGCCAGCGCCGAAATCAGTAGAGAAAATTATCGACGGTAAGGCCATTGCTCTGGCAGTCAAGGGCGAACTTGCTATAGAAGTAGCAGCAGCAAGTCAGGGTAAAAGTCGCAAACCCGGCCTAGCGGTAGTCTTGGTCGGTGAAAACCCCGCGTCTAAAGCCTATGTGAAGAGCAAAATCGCCGCTTGCAAAGCTGTGGGAATAGAGAGTTTTCTTATTGAGATGGCTGCTGACGTGCCAGCATCTGCCGTGGCTGAAACGGTGCAAAAGTTGAACCTCGACCAGGCAGTAGACGGCATTCTCGTGCAATTGCCTCTGCCTGGGCATATTTCATCGGCGACAATTTTGGCCTTAATTGACCCAGCTAAAGACGTTGATGGCTTGACGGCAGTCAATGCTGGCTTGCTCATGCAAGGTGCCAAAGGTCTTTTTCCTTGTACCCCGCTTGGGGTTATGCGACTTTTAGAGCAACATAACGTTAGTTTGAAAGGTAAACAGGCAGTTGTGGTTGGTCGCTCACACTTGGTTGGAAAGCCGCTGGCCATGATGCTCTTGCAGAAGGATGCCACAGTCACTATTTGCCACAGCAAGACCGCTAACTTGCCAGAGGTTTGCCGCCAGGCCGATGTATTGGTGGCCGCCTGCGGTCAAGCGGAGATGGTCAAAGGCGACTGGGTCAAGCCTGGTGCGGTGGTCATCGATGTAGGTATTAATCGCGTTGAGACAGCTGATGGTAAAGGGCGCTTGGTGGGCGATGTCGCATACGACGAAGCTTTTGAGAAAGCCAGCTTGATTACTCCCGTTCCTGGGGGAGTTGGCCCCATGACTGTTGCCATGCTGCTGAGCAATACGTTGCGTGCCTATAATGCGACCATGACCTCGGTAATATGAATTAAGCAGATGAATTAAGTAAATGGAAAGTGCAGCACCTGAAAGTAAAAGCGACGCCGAATTACCAGTTTCTGGCCCACCTAAGTTAATACTTAGTCGGCCCATTAAGCTCTTGGCATTCTTTGCCGCCTTAGCGCTAGTGGCAGCTGCTGCGGCCATAGCCTTTGGCATTGTTTCAATGCGCGATTTCTTCATACAAGCAGTCGACCCCAAACATATGAAAGAAACTGCCGCCTTTGTCACAGGTTTTGCTGACCCCATACCAGAACCTGGCTATAACCAGGTAATGGCGGCTCGTATGACTAGGGCCGTGATTTTTCTGGAAAATCCCAAAGATAAAACCCAGGTTTCGTTCTGGCGTTACCAGGGTGAAGACCTAGATGCCGACCAAGAGCTTGATCGCGCCTATGATATGGGTATTTGGACACCAACCAACTGGGCGAAATTTCAATCGATTACCAGTAAGGGCAAAAAAGAGATTAACGGCAAGACCGTTACTTATTGGCAAGGCCCTTTGAAAGACCAGCAAGGTGATACAACATACGAGGGATTAATCGCCTGCACTATCACTAGGGATAAAATTGTCGTGATGCAGGCAATGCAGCCATCAGACCGTCCGTTTGATAAAGATAAATTGTTAGGTTGGCTGGCTAGGCCTTAACAGCTTCTGGAAGTGAGGCAGCCAAGTGCTTATACTGGACGAAAGTTTTGATATCTAGGAGATCAGCAGGGAAATGAGCGCAGAGAAACACACAGACCCATCCAAAGTTTGGATAATAATGTTTATGGTCGCTTTCTGTTGCACTGTTTTGTCTATTGGTGTTTGGGCTATGTTTAATTACAAAGTAGATGCTGTTGAAGCACCTGCTGCCGCTGGACACCACTAAGGTCAGTCGTGGCTAGAGCAGAAATCTTGTGCATCGGAACTGAGCTTTTGCTTGGTGATGTGCTTGATACAAATTCTCAGTTTTTGGCTCAACAACTAGCTTTGTTGGGCCTTGATTGTTTTTATCGGGTCACTGTTGGTGACAACCCCGAGCGCATAAAGGCCTGCATGAAAGATGCTCTTGAGCGCGCTGATGTCTTGATTACCTCTGGTGGTCTCGGCCCCACGGCCGACGATTTGACCACCGAATGTCTGGCCGCCCTCTTCGGTGCTCCGCTGACAATGGATGAAGAGCTATTAGCCTTTATCACTAGTCTTTTTGTTGCTCGGGGATTTCCTATGCCCGAAACCAATAGGAAGCAAGCCCTGCGGCCAGTTGGCGCTGATATTTTGCCTAACCCAGTTGGTTCAGCCCCAGGCGTTGTCTGGCGCCTTAGCCCTGAAAACCTTGCCTATGCTGGAATTTCACCTTCTACTCCTTCTGCTGTGACAAAAACGGTGCTTACTTTTCCCGGCGTGCCCTCAGAGCTAAAGGCCATGTGGCAAGGAACAGCCTACAATTATTTGGCCGAGACTTATGGTGGCAATACCATTTGGTCACAAGAGCTAAAACACTTTGGCATTGGTGAATCGGCTCTGGCTGAGATGTTTGGTCATTTGCTTGAGCTGTCCAACCCTTCGGTTGCACCCTATGCTGGTCGTTGGGAATGTCGCTTGAGGGTTGCTGCTAAGGCCGAGAGTCAAGAAGCTGCTAGAGCTTTAGCTGCTCCTGTTATTGACGAAATCAAAAGTAAAAGTGGAGTGCGCTGCTACGGCGTCGATCAAGCCAGTCTTGAATCGACGGTAGGGGAGCTGCTTCTTGCTAAGGGCTTAACCCTTTCTACTGCTGAGTCTTGTACTGGTGGCTTGGTTAGTGAGCGCTTAACTGATGTGCCTGGCAGCTCTCGCTACATCATGTTTAATGCCGTTACCTACAGCGATCAGTCTAAGCAAAAGCTTCTAGGGGTAAGTAGTGACTTGATTTCTACTTTTGGTGCGGTCAGCCCGCAATGCGCTGAAGCAATGGCCCGCGGTATGAAAGAAGCTTCGGGTTGCGATATTGCTTTGAGTGTAACTGGCATAGCAGGCCCTAGTGGCGGGACAGACGACAAGCCTGTGGGCACTGTTTACTTAGGTCTAGCCGCTCAAGATCGCTATTTTAGTCGTACTCTCAAGCTTGGTGCGCGCTTGCCTCGGGCTGAAGTGCGCTGGCGCACAGCTAATGAAGCACTGAATATGGTGCGACTCTATTTGATTAATCCAGAAACTCTGGTTAATAATTAGGCAATTTTGTGCGATTATTGCTAAGAGAATCTGGGTATTACCAATTTGGGCAGGCCAGGGCTTGTATCTTCTGCTTATACTTCTTGATTTTGCTCTTTATAAGACATTCAGGTCAAATTCCAAGGCTCTTTACTAATTGATATGGCACAGTCTCCAAGTCAGCAACCAGATAGAACATTTGTCAGAGACGGCATTTTCCACCGTAGTCTTTCGAATGTGCGCAACTCTGTTTTTACAGATGCTAGAAACAAGCAAGATTTAGCCGACGGTAAGCCTTCTCAAGAGCCCGATTTGTTCTCGCACATGCGCGATGAAGACGAATATGCAATTTGCGAAGAAGATCTTGAGCTAATTGCTTTCTACGACGGTCTTCCTGGCTGTTATAACTTCCGCTATTTAATGCGTCGTCTCTCCCGTGAATTGAAACGCTCTAAGCGTTACAACCGTCCTACTACTGTGGTTATCTGTGGTATCGATGGCTTTGAAAATGTCGAACCTAGCTATGGTGAGCTTGCTGCCGACACTGTAGTTTTCTCTGTGATCCAATTCTTGCTCGATGGAATTCGCTCTGACGTTGACATGGCTGCACGTCTTTCCGATGATCGCTATATTCTAGTTTTGCCAGAAACACCAGGTCGTGGTGCTGCCATTCTTTGCGACCGCTTGGCCAAAAAATTCGAATCAGTTGAACTCAAACATAATTGGCACCGCATTCCTGTAACTCTTAGCTTTGGCATTGGCTATTATCCAGTGCATGGTGAAGATCCACGAGAAATCATTGCCAGAGCCGATTTAGCTTGTGAGTTTGTGCAACAGCGCGGCGGCAATGGCTTTGCTTTTGCGCCTGAAGGGTAGGGCCTGCCTCCGTGCCCAATAGATAGCCTGTAGTCATCTCATCTAGAGGCGCTTTACCAATGACTAGTTTAGAGAAACTGTTTGTTATTTTGTGTCTACTAGGCAGCTCAACGAGCTTCTTGCCCGCTGTGAATGTTCAGGCTCAGGGCTTAAAAGGTAATGGCTATACGCCACATGAATAACCGAGGCTCCTATCCACCCCAAGGAGCGCAACTATCCACGACTGACAATTTTCTTTCAAAACAATAAAGTGAGCAAATTTAGTGTCGAAGCTCAAGACTAGATATCTTCTGCGTGGCGCTTAGTGCGCCGAATGCTCTATCGCTGGCGTCTCAATTGTTGTTCTCTTTTCTCTTCTAATTTCGCGGATCAGAAACCCGGTATTTAATGCAGTAAAGAATACGCCGAAAATCACGCAGGCTATATGTGTTGCGTCAAATTCAGCATGGAAGCTGTTTTCAGGAGAGGTGAAGTAGTTAATGACAAAATAGGCCACATAAGACACTGGAGATAGACAATAGAGCGGTCTCTTTAGAAAGCAAAGTGCTGCAATCAAGCTCAATGGTACCCACAGAATAGCTACACCGAGCATAAAGTAGTTGTTCGCGCTTGAGTCAGAATGTGCGAGCATGTCAAAGAGTACAGACACTAAATCTAACCCTACAATAATTGAAATCAGGAAGTATGCCTTGCTTAGAGTCATTGCATTTTCACTTTTCGGTATGGGTCAGTGGCTCAGTCCATCTGAAGATCTCGACTATAGTTCGCCTCGCACCCTGTTCCCCAATGGGCTTGTCTTTTGCCTTTGGCAGATGGTAGAACCATGAGTGCTGTCCTGCGATATTCACAATCTGAAACTGTACATGCTCACCCTGCTTAGTTGGCTTACCTTCCTCATCACATCGTGTTGCAGTGCAGGCCGCCCAAGGTTGATATTCTTTCGGTGGATTGCCGAAGCCACCAACATGGACACCCGGATTTGAATAGTCTGGCAATTTTACACCAGTAGCATCGACGTGAGGGAGCACCGTATCCTTGAATGCTTGTACAGTCCCGTACCCAAGCTTGTCGGTGAATTCTGGATTATTGTTCCTTGCGTACTGCTGACGGATAGCCTCAGCCCCAGGAGACTTGATAAATGCTTCCAGCATCTTGTCTCCTCTGACCGAATGCACTTGTCTATCGTTGCCGCTTCCGGCCAAGAACATGTCTAAAAACTCTTCGTTGGAAGTTGCATCATGTCCATCGTGGATTTTATGGGAGTTTTCAATTTGCTTCTGCTTGGTCCGTTCAAGCGCGTAATCAACAGCCCAGTTCTGCGCTAATTTGTTCTCACTGCTTGATTGTTCCGTCTTAGAAACAGGATTGATTGTGTCACTTCCAATGTGGCGTGGAGCTATGTTTGAAGCCAGAAGACTTGGCTCAGATACTTTGTCACCATCGAAAAGTTCGAACTTTTGGGTTGGCAGCTTCGATTCTCCGGGCTTATAGAACAAATCGGTGGCTGATTCATCTTGCTCTAACATATGCTGCTGTTGGGTTTCGCGCCAGTTTGCTTGTTTGCTAGTGTCGCTAATTACAGAACCGCGTTGCACGGCTTCGGGGGCCGACTGTGCTTCCCGTGGTTTTGCAATTTCGTTTGGCTCATCGACCTTTTCGGACAATTTCCCTTCCATTCGTGTGGAATCTCTCACACCTCTTTGCATTATAGGGTATTTTAAAACGTGCAAGATATGTTTTCAAGCGCGATGAGGGCTGATAATTCTTCCTGCTAAAGGCCAATCCTCGGTTGGGTGGTCGCCTGGTATCGATAGTGGTGCTAAGTTATTATTGCTGCATGAGCATTCCTGGTCTGAACCAGAGAGAGACCTTCGTGGCAGTTCGCCACAGCCCTCGCAGATCAGGGCTTTTGATAGCTCTATTGTCAATTGCGCGAATTTCTGTACATTGCCGTCGTAAATGGATAAAACCGCAATGTTAAAGTGGCACCATAGCTGGTTGTGTATCCCGGTCAAACTAGTGAGCTTCTCAATCATATTCTTCTGGGATAGTCATTTCGAGATAGCCATGGCGACTTCCATGGTGACTTCCATGGTGACTTCCATGGTGACTTCCATGGCGACGGCCTTCGGACGGCGAGGAAGTGGCAATAAATGATCAGATTCTGCGAGTGCCGCTAAGTCAGCGAGGGCTTGTCTAGCGTGCCTTCGACTGGTCCACTATTGTATCAAGGTGGTACATCATAGACGGCTGCCGATCTGGCCGCCGGTCTTGCCTGTCGCCCTGGTCGTTCGGACTTACTTCCACCTTAGTCCGGTTCCGCCACCCTTTCATAGAAGCACAATGACTTAGAAGCTGCGTCTAGGGTCTCCAGCCACAATTTTGAAATCTGGTAGGCCATCGGTTTTCTTGGCGATGGTTTCAAACTGTGGTGATTTAGTGGTCTTGTAGGCCGCTTGTTCTTTGGCTGTTTGGTCAGGTGTGCGGTAGATTTCGTAGCTCTTCACCGCTGGCTTCGTCACTTCGGTGGTGCCCATAATTTCTTCTTTGGCTAGTTGCTCAGGGCTTTTGGGCTTGACGTAGGGTGAAGTGAGAAGCAAGTCACCACCGACATTTGGGGCTTCTTCTTTTCGTACTTGCTTGAGCAAGTTTTCAAAATCGGTTGGTTTCATTTTTCTACCAGCATCTCTAAGTTCTTCAGCTGCTAGATGGAGATTGCCATCGTCCATGCGGCGGGCAATGTGAATTGCTTGATTTTGCATTTCACTAACTGGTGCAAATGACTTCATGCCAGGCTCGGTTTGGGCAACAAAGAGGGGTGCTGCGTGCCAGGGTGTATCACCAAGTGGACGGTCTTTTGTCGTCAACTGAACATATAGCTGATTTTCTAGTTTGGGATTTTGGCGCATTTGGGTGTAGGTGGAGCTGGCTACAATAAGATCGGCTCCTACTCCTTTGTCTTCGCCCTTGTTAATGGCCACTATCAGTTGACGCTTTTCGTCGTTGCTCATAGAAGGCGAAGCAAACTCAGCTCTGAGCATCTCTGCTGCTTTTTGAGCATGTTGGTCACCGCTCTGATCCATCTCTTTTATGATGTCACGGGCCTTTTCATTGATGGTTTTAGGTTCGCCAGCGTTCTCAAAATTAGTCATATCTGATGCCTCGGATTTTGGGGGATTTCGACTTAGAGCTTGAGATTACGACCCCTAAATAACAGCCACATAACGGCCTTGTGGCAATTGCGGCGTTTTATCCTTGAAAATAACCAGAACACAAAGAAGATTGACGATTACTAGCCGACTCGTCTATTATGAATCTATAGAGTAGGCAGAAAGTAGCAGCGGGAGAGAGCTTATGGCTAGGCAGAGCGGTACAAAAGAAGTAACTAAGACATCTTTATTGGAAGCAGGCGCCTGCATCATGGTGACCAAAGGCTACAACAATACTGGCATTCAGGAAGTGCTTGAAGCCACTGGTGTGCCCAAAGGCTCGTTCTACTACTACTTTGATAGCAAAGAAGACTTTGCCACTCAGATTATTGATCACTTCGATAATACTCAAACTGAAAAGCTCAAGCACTACCTTGAAGATCGAAAGCTCAATCCACTAGAGCGTTTGAAAGCCTATTGCAATGCCGGTCGCAAGGCCCTAAAAGAAAATCAGTGCCGCAATGGTTGTCTAGTCGGTAATCTTTCCCAAGAAATGTCGGATCAATCAGAAGTACTTAGGGCCAAGCTAGAAGATGTTCTTTCTCGCTGGCGCGGACGCTTTGCGCAGTGTATTAAGGAAGGGCAAGAAGCTAAGCTGATTAGCTCTAAGTTCGATCATAATATGCTCGCTGAATTCTTCCAGAGCGGCTGGCATGGTGCCATTATGCGCGCCAAGACAACTAAAACTACTGTTCCTCTTGATGCTTTTATGACGCTGATGTTCGAAAGTGTCTTGAAGCCTTAGGCTAGTCTTACTTAGAGCGATTTTTATAAAATCAACATGGCATCGCCGTAGCTATAAAATCGATAGCTTTCGGCGATTGCTTCTTTGTAGGCTTTCATGATCAAGTCGCGACCAGCTACTGCTGAAACCAGCACTAGCAGGCTAGATCGGCTCAAATGGAAATTGGTAATCATGCCGTCAGCTATGGCAAATTTATGACCAGGCTTGATATATAGAGCAGTGCTTTGATTGTCGGCAGCTTTCATCAAACCGCTGGCACCGGCTGTTTCTAAGGTGCGCAAACTGGTGGTACCAACAGCAATGACGCGACGTCCCTCGCTTTTTGCTTTGTTGATTATTGCTGCTGTCTCGTCTGAGACGGTGTATAACTCTTCTTCTATGGTGTGGTCGTCGATTTCTGCTTCGATTGGTTTGAAAGTGCCAGCACCAACGTGCAACGTTACAGTGGCAATTTCGATGCCAGCCTCTTTTAGTGCAGCTATAACGGGTGGCGTGAAATGCAGGCCGGCTGTAGGTGCAGCAACTGCTCCTGGTGTCTGGGCAAAGACTGTTTGATACTGGAATAAGTCTTCTTTGCGGTGACCGTTTTCATTTTGATTGGCCCGGTAGTCGCGTGTAATATATGGAGGCAGTGGGGCAAAACCAACGCTACTGAGGAGGTTGTAGACGTTTTCTTTGGCTCCTAAATCGATCAGCAACCGCTTAAAGCCATCGGGCCCTAAGACAATGTCTTTGACGACAATAGTGGTGGCATTACCATTTTCGTCTACTACTTCTAGCTCTTGACCAGGCTTGAGGCGCTTTATTGGTGTCACCATCGCTTCCCACACAGCAATATTATTTGTTTGGGGCTTGAGCAAGAGCAATTTCACTGTTCCGCCTGATTGACGCCGAGCAATTAAGCGTGATGGCAAGACTTTGGTGTCGTTGACAATTAACAAATCACCATTTTTGAGTAAGCCCGGCAGGTCATAAAAGTGTTTGTGCTGAAGGTCTCCGCTTGCTCTGTTGACCACGAGCAGTCGGGCATTTTCTTTTTGATCAAGTGGCTTTTGGGCAATTAGTGCTGGGTCGAGATCGTATTCAAAGTCTTGGATGGTATGAGCTTTTTCTGTCACGGGCGAATCGTTGTACCTTTATACCTTTGTACCGTAAGAGCGTCAGTGCTTTAGTATAGACTTCAGCAGGTCGTAGTAATAGTGCTAGTAATAAGTAGTGCTGTCAATATTGAAGGGCTTTTAAGATGGCTCACTTAAAAGAGCGAGTATTGGCCATTGGCCACGAGCTTGGTTTCGACCAAGTGCAAATCGCTTCACTTGCCCCGATGGTTGAAGAGGGTCTTCATTACCAGCATTGGCTGTCTCAAGGCTATGCTGCCGATCTGGCCTATCTCAAGCGTGATCCTGAAAGGCGCGTTACCCCAGGCCTAACTTTTCCTGCGGCACAAAGTGTGATTATTGTCTCGGTCAGCTACTTCAGCCAGCCTCCGCCTATTCCTGATGGCAGTTGGGGCAGGGTGGCTCGTTATGCTGTAGGGCGAGATTATCATCCTGTAATCAGAAGTAAGCTGAGAGATTTTTGTGGTCTGCTAGAGGTCGAATTGGGCCGCAAGATAGCTAGGCGGCCGGTCACTGACGATGCTGCTCTTTATGAGCAAGCCCTTGCCAGGCGTCATGGTCTTGGCTTCGTCGGTAAAAACTCTCTAGTGATTGGCCCGAAACTTTCAGGCTCTTACAATTTTATTGCTGAGTTGTTTGTTGATTTTGAGCTTGAGGCCGATGTTGAATACACTGGCACCTGTGGCAACTGTGTGCGTTGTATTTCAGCTTGTCCAACTAATGCCATTAAGAGCGGTGCTGAAGCCGAAATGGTTGATGCTAATTTATGCATCTCGTATCTTACCATCGAGAATAAGGGCGGTATCGCCCTACCGCTGCGCAGCCAGCTTGGTGACTGGGTTTATGGTTGTGATATCTGCCAAGAAGTTTGCCCTTATAACACTAAGGCGAGGCCGGCACCTTGGCCAGAATTTGCCCCTGACAGTGGTGTTGGTCATTATTTAAATTTGCCTGATTTATTGCATTTAGATGACCAAAGCTTTACTCATCGCTTTGAACTTTCACCGCTAAGACGCCCTAAGCGTCGCGGTCTTGTGCGCAATGCTTTAGTGGTGATGGGCAATCAATTGGCTGCTGGTCACCAAGCGAGCAAACAAATTTTAGAAGAAATTGCTGCTTTCTCTCTTCGCGAAAACGATTTGCTTTTGGTAGAGCATGCCGCCTGGGCTCTGGCTCAAGCTCAAAGTAAAGCTGGCCAACAAGCTATTGATAATATACTGGCCCGTCACTTGGGGGCTAGCCTTAAGTTGGAGATTGAACAGTATGTCTGAAGAAAAGGCCGAGAAAGTAGAGAAAATAGAAAGAATACCGCTGACTGTCTGGGTTCTGGGCTTTGCCAGCTTGCTCACAGATGTGTCTACTGAGCTTATCCATTCAATTTTGCCTAACTTTATGTCATCAGTTTTGCACGCTAGTTTTATTGACATTGGCTTAATTGAAGGCTTGGCCGAAACCGTGGCGTCAATACTCAAGATCTTTTCAGGC
The DNA here is from genome assembly GCA_041675385.1 of Candidatus Obscuribacterales bacterium. GTDB lineage: Bacteria > Cyanobacteriota > Vampirovibrionia > Obscuribacterales > Obscuribacteraceae. The sequence goes on along the minus strand of JBAYTY010000010.1, from coordinate 42,688 downwards.
GCTTGGAGCGACCGCATTGGTAAGCGCAAAGGGCTTTTGCTTCTAGGTTATGGTCTATCGGCTTTGGTTAAGCCGCTCTTTCTTTTTGCCAATTCTGTTCTTATTGTGCTCATTGCCCGTTTGGCTGATCGTGTTGGTAAAGGCATTAGGGGAGCCCCGCGAGACGCACTGGTAGCTGACGTTACTAGCTCAGCTAATCGAGGGCGGGCCTATGGTCTAAGACAGTCGCTTGATACTGTTGGTGCTGTGGTTGGACCTCTTATTGCTCTGGCTCTAATGTGGCTGACCCAGAGTAACTACCAACTGGCTTTTGCCATAGCGCTTATCCCGGCTTTTGCGGTCATTTTCTTGCTCTATTTTGGCGTTAAGGAACCTGTGCACAAGAGCGTTTTGAGTAGTGACAAGCTATTTGATGCTAAGCTTTTGACTGAGCTCAAAACTAAAATGCCACCACAATTCTTTTTCTTGGTGGCCACGGTCTTTCTCTTTAGTTTAGCTAATTCATCAGATGCTTTCCTCATTCTCAAAGCTCGGGACTGCGGCATGCCGATTGCCGCTTGTCCTCTTGTGCTTGTGGCCATAAATGTCAGCTATGCCTTAAGCGCTTATCCTGCTGGGGTTCTCTCCGATAAGCTTGGCCACGGCCGGTTGCTCACCGTAGCGTTCGTTATTTATGCTTGTACTTATTTGGGCTTTGCTTTTGTCTCAGAGCAGTCTCTGATGCTTCTGCTTTGTCTTGTTTATGGTCTCTATCTAGGTCTTTCGCAAGGAGTGCTTTCTGCCCTAGTTTCGCAGCTGACACCCTCTCACCTACGCGGCACCGCTTTTGGTATCGTCAACTTTGCTGTTGGTCTTGCTCTTCTGCCGGCCAGTTTGCTCACTGGCGTTCTCTACCAACACTTTGGCGCGCTAGCGGCCTTTGCTACTTGCGCTGCTATCGCTTTGCTCTCGGCTTTGATTTTAGCTTTGCAGTTGCCAGCCTTGGCAAAGTGTCGGCAGAACTAGATTAATTTGCTCTTTGAGGTTGATTTTGCTGTCAGCTACTCTAAACTAAGCGCATGACTCATTTGCTCGTTTTCATTGGTGCTGGTTTGGGTGGCGTATTGCGCTTTCTCGCTTCTACGGCGGTGCAGAAGGCCTGCAACGGTTGGGCCTTTCCTCTTGGCACTTTTGTTGTCAATATCAGCGGCTGCTTATTAATCGGTTTCCTTGCTCAGTTGGCGGAGAGCAAAAATTTGATGGAACCGGAATTTCGCGCCTTCTTTTTAATTGGCATTCTTGGTGGCTACACAACTTTTTCTAGTTTTGGCTATGAGACCTTGCAGTTAATTAGAAGTGGTGAATTTGTATACGCTGCCGCTAATGCCGTGCTGCAGGTTGTTCTTGGTTTGGCTTTCGTCTGGCTCGGTACGGTTCTGGCTCGTCTTTTGTAGTCGTCTTTTGAAATAGGTTTTGGATAAATAAAATGAATACAGCTAAAGGTGTTCTGCTCAAAATATATATTGGTGAGAGCGACAAGCATGGCAATCGACCGTTGTTTGAATGGCTTGTGCAAGAAGCAAAGAAAGTTGGTATAGCTGGTGCTACTGTTTGGCGTGGCTTGGAAGGCTACGGCGCCCACCAGACTGTGCATAGCAATAAAATTCTCGATATCTCAACCAATCTGCCGATTGTAGTTGAGTTCATTGATACCAGCGAAAAAATTGAAGCTTTTCTGCCTTTTCTTGATGCCAATTTAGTAGAAGGTTTAGTTGTCACCAGCGAAGTCGATTTGCGCTGGTACCGTAAAGCCTAGTTACTTACTTACTTACTTACTTACTTACTTGCTTACTTGCTTACTTGCTTACTTGCTTGCGAGTTTACTTCTCTTCAGGCTTTGCTTCGGTTTCAGCACTGGCCTCGGCACTAGCCTCTGCATTAGAATGATGTTGATACATCTCAGTCAGGGCCTTAATTATCACTTGGTCAGTTTTGTGTTGCATGTCTAGAGCTTGCAACAGTTCTTGGCCTGTCATTAGTCCGCGGGCTAGGATGAGTTTTCCCAACGGTTCGCCCGATTGATTTTGTTCTTGAATTAGTTCTTCTAGTTGAGTCAGTGAGATTTTGCCGCGCTTCAATAGCAGTTCGCCAAGTTTTTCTGGGCGGGTTAGAAGCTCCCATTTTTGCTCTTCAGATAAAGGTTCTTGATGTGTCATTATTCTCTTAGCTTGTTAGCTCCTCAGCTCGCGGCCGGTTGGCGCTTATGTTGTCTTTTCTCCCGCCACCATACCAGTAGACAACTGGCGTTGAAGATGGAGGAATAAGTACCAGATATGATGCCAATCAACATGGCTAGAACGAAATCTTTAGTAGTGCTTCCACCTAGCAGGTAGAGTGAAAGTAGAGTAATTACAACTGTTAGCGATGTATAGAGCGAACGAGCCAGAGTCTGATTAACACTGTCGTTGGCTACGTCACCAAAGGTCTTCTTAAACTCCTGTTTGGTTTCAGGATCAATTCCTTTGCTACCAACAAATTTGGCGTTTTCTCGCACTCGGTCGAAAACGACAATGGTGTCGTGAACTGAAAAACCAATCACTGTCAAAATCGCTGAGATAAATAGGCTGTCGACTTCGGTGCCAAAGGCTAGGCCTAAGAGAGCAAAAATACCGCACAATACGAGCACGTCGTGAACTAAAGCGGCAATGGCACAAACAGCATAGTCAAATTTGAAGCGGTAACTAATATAAGCAACCATGCCACCAAATGTCACGAGCAGAGCCAATAGGCCATTGGCGAGAAGTTCAGGGCCAATAGTTGCTGTTACTTTATCTACTGAGATGGCCTTAAATGGCCCGAGAACTTCAGTTAACTTAGCGTCGAGTTGAGTTTTTTGTTGCTCGCTATCAATGGCTTTGGTGCGCATCACGACGGCTTCTTTACCAGCAATATAGGTCTGTTGTACCTGTGAGCCAGTCAGGCCAGAATCTTCTAGAACCTTATGCACGGCCTCAAGAGTAGTCGGCTTTTCAAATTGATATTGCAGAATCGAACCACCAGTAAAGTCTATGCCTGGCTTCAGTGGTGCGCCAAACTTGGCACAACAAGCGGCAATACCGAAAATTCCTGGTACCGTCAAAATCAGTGAAATGGTAAACCAGAGGCTGCGATATTTGACTATATCTACCAATCCCTTTTTAGTCTTACTTGTGCTTGTTCCTGAGCCTGTCATACGGCCTCCTTGGTCAAAACTTTGTTTGCTTTCTTTTCAGTCTTGTGGCCAAACAAACCGAGGCTTGATGGAATCAAGTGCAACATGGTGCGAGTGGCCGTAATGGCCGTAAACATTGACACTGCCACACCAATTGCTAGGGTAACGGCGAAGCCCTTAACTAGCGAAGTACCAAAGAGCATCAGTACACTGCAGGCAATTAGACTGTTGACGTTACTGTCAAAGATTGACGACATCGCCCGAGTGAAGCCGTTTTCGACAGCCACCCAGAGATTTTTACCAGCATTCAATTCTTCTTTTGTGCGCTCAAAGATCAGAATGTTGGCATCGACGGCCATACCAATTGAGAGAATAAATCCGGCAATACCGGCTAAAGTCAAAGTCACAGGGATGGTTTTGAAAATGGCTAGGGTGGCCAGTGTATAGAGTATGAGGGCCATGTCGGCAATTAAGCCAGGCAGGCCATAAATTACAACCATGAAGATCATAACTGCAGCAATGCCTACAACACCGGCAATCATGCTCTTATGAATTGAGTCTTGTCCTAGGGTCGCCCCCACTGTGCGTTCCTCTAAAATTTCAATAGGCACTGGGAGAGCGCCAGCGTTTAGTTTGAGCGCTAAATCTACTGCTTGATCGCGGGAGAAGCTACCAGTAATTTGGCCACGTCCACCCATAATGGGCTCATTGACGCGCACGCCTTGATAACGTTCGAGTGGCACTGGTCGGCCATCGGCACCTCTATCGGTGGGTTGGCCATCAAGGAAAATACCAATACATTTACCAACTAAGCGCGATGTTAGTTCACCAAACTTCTTGGCGCCGCGGTCTTTAAACTCAAAATCAACCTGCCAGGTGCCGCCAGCTGTGGGCGTACCTTGGGCTCTTTTGAAATCAGCACCGGTGAGGCCAACTTCTTTCCAGAAGGGCATGCCTTCTGAAGTGAAGTCTAATTCTTTGAACTCAAGCATGGCCGTGGTGCCGATGCGATCTTTGGCTTGCTGCGGGTCTTTGATACCAGGCAATTCTACAATTAAGCGGTCTTTGCCAGCTCGCTGCACCAAAGTCTCGGATACGCCAAGGCTGTTAATGCGGTTGTTGATAACAGTCAGTACACCGTCCATCACTGGGGTGGTAATTTCTGGCACCTCGGGTGGTGCTGGTATGGCTTTGAGCAGTAGTTGGCTACCACCGCGCAAGTCAAGACCAAGCTTGAGGTTGGTAAACAGTGCGTAGCCTTTGTAGTTGGCTAATACTTGAATATTGTTGCCCATACCGGCATTGTCATATTCGGTTTTGACAGCATCTTCTTTCTGGTAGTTGTTCATTTTGTCCCAACCAGGAATTTTTTCTACCCGTTTGAGAACTTCAACTTGCAGGTCGTTACCGGTGAGGTTGGCAAGCCTCTGCCACTCGGCAATATTGCCTTCTGGCACAATTTGAAAGAGTGAAAATAGTGACCAAGCCAAGACACCTAAAACCGCAAAGGGTTTCCAGTCTCGGAAGAAATCTCTTGAGCTGCCTTTGTGAGAACCGCTCTTTTGTCCGAATATGCTCATGGTTTAAAAATTACAGCCTAAATATTGACCTACGAAAGGTCAAATTCTAGCGTAAAAGTGCTCTTGAAAGCCTTGTCTTCCGCCTTGGCGTGAAGCTTTGAAGCTAGTTCGCGCTGAAATTTCTTCTTATATTGTCAGTTCATCTAAGTCTAAGCTGTTATCACTTGGTCGCCACCGCGCTGCACGGCTAGCTCTAGAGCTTGAATCGTGCGCGCTAAAAGCTCGTCGTGCTCTCTAGCGTGAGTGGGGAAGGCTGCCAAGCCTACACTGGTGGTGACTTTTAGATTGTGCCAGTTATGGGTGATGCCGTGGCTAGCTACCCGATTGCGAATGCGCTCGGCCACAATGGCTGCGCCAGAAGCATTGGTTTCAGGCAAGATAATGGCAAATTCTTCTGAGCTATAGCGAGCAGGGATGTCAACGTCACGCACTGCTCCCCGCAGTACACCACCGATTACTTTCAAGACGGCATCTGAAGTGAGGGCGCCATATGAACGTTGAATGTCTCTAAAGCCGTCAACTGCCACCATGCAAAGTGAGACAGGGCGCTTATAACGTTTGGCACGTTTTAGTTCGTCTTTGACTTCTTTGGTAAATGTGCGCGAATTATAAAGTTCAGTCAGGGTGTCAAGCAGAGCAAGCTTCTCGATTTCTTCGCCATTGGCGCTAGAAAGATTTGTTTGCCCAGCAGTCAAGAGAGAGCGTTGCTCAAGTTCCTTAACCCGCTCAATTACCTGGTTGTCCATAAAGACTCTTGTGCCAGCTAGCTGGGCTCTTTGTGGATTGTCCAGCACGCGACAGAACATACAAGTTCTTCCGCTACATATGTGGTCTGTGCGTCCTGCCATTTGAAATAGACCCTTTTTCTAGAAATTACCAATCGAAGTTCAGTGAAATCAGTCAAATCAGTATAGATTAATCTCTTCTATTGCACTAGCTATCAGCTAATAGTTTGCCCTGGCGAAGGATAAATTTGCCGTCCACCAACAGGTCGCTGGCATTGGGTGCGACCTCTAAAAGCTTGCGGGCAATAGCTTCTTGATCATGATCTTCTAGCCAAAATTTGGTTTCAATAGGAAAGGCTGCCAGGTCGGCTGCTTTTCCTACTGCAATTGAACCCGTTTTTTCGGCCATATTAACAGCCTCTGCTGCTTTTATCGTAATCAGGCTGAGCGCTTCAACGGCGGTTAAATGAGCCAGCCAAGAAGCTGCTTCTTTGAGCATGTTCAAATCGCTGTTTGAAGCCAGGCTGTCGCTGCCAAGTCCAAATCTGATGCCAAGTTCAATAAAATTGTTGATTGCCACTGGGCCGGTTAGAAGGCGGCTATTGCTGCGGCGGCATAGAGCTGCAGCAGCTCCGCTTTGGGCAAATATTTGGCAGTCTTCTTGACTTAGCTCGATGCAGTGGGCGGCAATGAGGTTGTCATCGATCAGGTCAAAATGTTTGAGATGCTGGGTGGGAGTTAGCTTTTGGCCGCGCCAAGTCAATTCATTTAATAGGCTGGCGAAGCTCTTATTTTGATTGGGTGGCATTACTTTGGCCAAATAATCATCTAAAACTTGGCATTGACCGAAAATCCAATCGGCCTCTTCTTTTGACTCAGCTAGGTGAGCTGTCATCATTAAGTTTTGGCCGGCAGCCCATGCTTTGGCTTTGGCCCAGAGGCCCGGGGCGACAGTATAAGGAGCGTGAGGGGCAATAGTAATTGCCACTTGACCGCTTACTATTGCTTTTTTTAGGGCACTACTGGCGGTGCTGATTAAAGATTGGTAACGTCTTTGCCAAAGGGCAAAGATCTGCTCGGCCTGGGTGCCATCTAAGCCAAACAGTTCTAGGCCGACGAGACCCTTTAGGCCAATTTGAGCAATTGCTTCTGCGGCTTGGCCGCTGTATGAGCTATCTACTAAATAGGTAGTGCCTGCTAGCGCGGCAGATTTTGCCCCAGCCTGAGCCGACCGAGCAAAGTCGTCCTGCGACCATGATCTCGTGCTGGCCACTAATTGGGCCATCCATGTAAACAAAGAGATGTTCTCTTGTATGGCTGGCGCTTGCGAATAATCAAGGTGGGTGTGAAGATTGAACAGGCCCGGCGTGAGCACGCAGTTGGGCAGGTCGACTATGTCCATATCATCGTGTTCGGCCGTCAGGCTTTCAGCTTGTTCTTGGTTGAGAATGGCAGCAATTTTGCCGGCTTCTACAACTACTGCTGCTCGGGCAATCCATTGTCCGGTGGCTGTCCAGACCGATGAGGCCTTAATTAAGCATTTTGGCGATGTACTATAATTCATTTTCCTCAAGCATAATCTATAAACAATGACTAGAATCTCAGTCGACGATTTGAAGGAATCCCCTCAACGTCGTGAAAATATTACTTTTAACGAAGTTTTGCCTGTCGACGAGGCCGTCAAGCCGGTGGTCGGTGATTTGGTGTTGAGTCTGGCCGCCGGCGGCGTCAAGCTTACTGGCAATGTCAAAACTTTACTTAAGCTGCAGTGCCAAACCTGCCTTAAACCTTACTTTTACGCCTTGAGCGTTGACCTCGATGAGTACTTCGTGCCGCGCCTGGGTGCCATGGCTGAATTTGAAATGGGTGCTCCACGAGACAAAGAATTACTTAAAGATGATTTTTATGATTCGATTCCTGAGGACGGATTCATTGACATCAGTGACGTTGTGTATCAAGCTGTAACGTTAGCTTCTCCAGTATTTAGTCGTTGCGGCGATGAGTGTCCCGGTCCTCCAAAACCGGAAGGTGCTCTTGGTAGCAGCGTTTCGGGTTCTGACTCTGAAGAGAGTCATGGCCAAAAACCAATCGACCCTCGCTGGAAGAACCTAAAGACTCTCTTTCCTAACCAGGAATAGAGGCTTTTTAGTAGATAATAATTAGTCCGGAATATGGAGGATCGATACAGCAATGGCTGTTCCGAAGAAGAAAACATCCCACCAGAAACAACACCAGCGCAGAGCGCACTGGAAAGCTTCTGCTCAGACAATCGGCACTTGCGCCAATTGTGGCGCTCCGAAACGCAGTCATACTGCTTGCGGATCCTGCGGCTACTACCGCGGTAGACCAGCCAGACTAAGAGACGCTGTCGTTTAGTTACTGCAATTGACATGGGTCATTAGACTTAGTTATTCATTGGTGTGATTAGTTTGACAACGAGTCAAATCTGGAGTCTGGCATGATTCGAGTGGCCATAGACGCGATGGGCGGTGATTATGCTCCTCGTGAAGTTGTTCACGGCGCCGTTTTGGCTGCCCGTGAATATGGCATTTCGGTTCAATTAGTCGGCCTATTGCCGGCAATCGAAGCTGAGCTAAAACGCCACGAGATTGCTGGTCTAAACATATCTTTAGTGGCCGCTTCAGAAGTTGTGGCCATGGACGAGAAACCAAGCAAGGCGATTCTTCGTAAGAAAGATTCGTCTATTGTTTTAGCCATGAAGCAGGTCAAAGAGGGCCATGCTGATGCTGTAGTCGCTTGCGGTTCCACTGGTGCAGCAGCCGTGGCTGCCACTTTCAACATTGGACGCTTGCCCAATATCTCGCGCTGCGCCATTGCCTGCGAGATGCCTACTATTCATCCCAATCGTTGCATTGTTGTCGACGCTGGCGCCAATACCGATTGCGATGCCCATATGTTGATGCAATTCGGCTTGATGGGCTCAATCCTTTATTCAGGTTTGCACAACGTCAAGCGCCCGAGAGTTGGCGTTCTCAATATTGGCGCTGAAGAAACTAAAGGCACCCAGCTGGTTCAAGACGCTTATAGGCTGCTTAAGGCCCGCGAGGATATTAACTTCATCGGCTTTGTCGAAGGTCGTGATTATCCTATGGGCAAGGTCGACGTAGTTGTCACTGACGGTTTTACTGGCAACGTTTCGCTTAAGACCGCCGAAGGCATTGCCAAGATGATTAACCACATGCTTAAGCAAGAGCTTTTGAGTTCGCCTCGGGGCAAACTTGGTGGCGCCATTGCTAAACCGGCATTTCAAGCACTAAAGAAGAGAGTTGACCCCGATGAATTTGGCGGTGCTTTCTTAATTGGTTTGAAAAGTGTATGTGTCATTGCCCACGGCGGCTCCAGGCACACCGCTGTCAAGAACGCTATTCGAGTGGCTTGCGATATGGTCAAAGCTGACGTTGTATCGAGAATCGAACAATCTTTTTTTCAAACCAATCTAAAACCAGTAAAGACTGATACGGCTGAACCAACAGTCACTATCTTATAAAGAAAGCAAAACTAAAGTCTAAAGAGGATCAATTGCCATGGCTAAGCTTGCTTGTGTTTTCCCCGGGCAGGGATCTCAGAGCGTCGGTATGGGTTTAGACTTGTTCAATAATTTTGCCGAAGCTAAAGCGACCTATGAACAAATTGATGCAGTGGCTGGTCGAGCCCTTAGTGACCTTTGTTTTGAAGGGCCTGAAGCTGAGCTTAAGCGCACTATCAATACTCAGCCAACTATTCTAGCCACGTCTCTAGCTGCTTGGGCTTGCTTTGAAAAACTCGGTGGACCAAAGCCAGATTTTGTCGCCGGTCATTCACTGGGAGAAATTACTGCCTTAGTGGTGGCACAGGTGCTATCACTTGAAGATGCAGTCAAGCTTGTTGATAAGCGTTCTACTCTTATGGAAAATTGTCCTAAAGGCGCTATGACAGCCGTGCTTGGCATGGCTCCAGATGCTCTTGAAAGTCTTTGCCTTGAGGCTTCGACTGCTGATAGCAATGGCGGCAATGAAGTAGTTGTGGTGGCAAATTTCAATACTAAAGATCAACTAGTAATTTCAGGGCATCCTGACGCAGTTGCCCGTGCCGGTGCCCTTGTGAAAGAGCGCTCGGGCAAGGCGATTCCACTACCTGTTGGTGGCGCTTTCCATTCACCGCTAATGTCAGGGGCCGCCAAAGAATTTTCGCAAGCCCTAGAAAATAGCAGTTTTGCTGATGCTACCTGTGGTGTGGTGCAAAACTTTGACGCTCAAGTGTCTAAGCAAGCAACTGAGTTAAAAGCAAAGCTAGCCAAGCAGATGGAGAGCCCCGTGCGCTGGACTGCTACTGTTGAGTTTCTAGTTTCGCAAGGCGTCGATACAATTGTTGAAATCGGACCAGGTAAAGTTTTAGCTGGCCTCGTCAAAAAGATTGACCGCTCAGTAAAAATCTACAACGTTAGTGACAGTGAATCGCTTAAATCTACGATTGCTGCCCTGCAAGCTGTGGCTCAAGCCGTTTAATTGTAATATTGCGCTTCGCTAATTCGGCAAAGAAGAGATCAGGGTCTAGAGCCACTTCGGGGGCCAATACGCCTTTCTCTTTGACCTGATTGGCAATGATCATCTGTGCTGCTATAGATGGTGGCACGCCTGTATCAAGTGCACCGCAAGAAACCTTCCATTTCTTGTCTGATACCACAATTGTTTCCATGCGCACTAATTTTTCCTTGCCGCCTTTGCTGCCTTTAATATCAACGCGAATAACTTCGCAATCATCGGGCTCGTTCTGGGGCACGGGGAATTTGCCAATCATTTCGGCTAACAATTTGCGCGGGGTGAAGTCACCTTCTTTGGTGGCAATTTGTTTTTTCTCGCCAAAGCCCAAGGCCATCAAAAATTTGATTTTCTCGTGAAATTCTAAAGGTAGTCCCAAGCGGAAGGTAACACGCTTGATGCCTTTGTCTTTGTATGTCATCGGAATGGTCAATACTTCCGAATGTAATGTGTAGATTGCTTCTTGCTTGCCTACTGGTTGCGGAAAATCAACCATTAATGCCCCTGACAGGGGTGCTTCCGCTTTGTAGTCGCCGTCTTCAAAGACCATCGGGTTGAGAGTGTACTCATCGATCAAAGTTTCAATTGAGTAGGGTGGCATGAAAGGATGATCGACTTTGACGTTGTCGACCGAGCCCACCAAAATATCGATAGATTCGACGGTATCTAAATCTCGCTGCCCGGCCTCGGCCATGATATTGGTCATACCGGGAGCGGCACCCATACCAACTATTGCTGTCAGATTTTTTTCTTTGAAGCGCTCATGCAATTTCAATTGCTCTTTGGTGACATGAAAGAGACCGCCTAGGTCTATATAGTTCGTGCCCGCTTCGAGGGCCGCTTCCATGACATTGACGTTGTGATAATAAGGGGTGGAATTAATGACACAAGCCGCTTTGGCTAATATCTTCACCATGATTGGACGATTGGTGATGTCAGTGAAGTCGCCTCTGACTCGTTCTGACTTAAGTGACTCGGCAAATTGATCTGCTTTGTCGCGATCGTAGTCGGCAATCACAACTTCTATTTGCTCGTTTTCTAGCAAATCTTTGACAATTACCTGCCCCATGGCTCCGGCGCCGCCAATTACAACTACTCGTTTCAATTCAGTCATCTGCTATAGCCTCTGTATATAGCCAAAATTTTAGCACTGCAAAGCGCGGCTATAGTTGGCCAGAAGAAAAGAGAGTGCTGGTTAAAGCTGATATTTGCGTAGCCGGGCTAATACCTTTTGCTAATAACCATTGCTAATAACCCTTATACGAACTTGTGCCGCTGGAGCTACCGTAGGTGCTGGCGGCGGTGCTGCCGGGCCGAGGGCTTGAGCTTTGTTGCATTGTTCCGCCGCTACCATATGTAGCCACGGCTGGCCTGGTGTTGGGCCGGGTTTGAATTTGCGTTGGAATTGTCACGTAGCCGTTGTGCCGCACTTCTTGCTTGCGCAAGCTGTAGTTGGGGTTTAAGTCGGAGCGCATGTAGTCGCCGGGCATGCCAACGGTTGCACCCATGCGGGCATTGGGCAGGCCGCCCATTTGCTGGCTGCCTTGCTGTTGATTGTTAGCCGCTTGGGCTGGTGTCAGGTAACCCTGGGGGTAGCGCGATTGCGGCTGAACCGGGGCTGAACCATATACTGGTATTTGGGCGGATGGGCTGAGAGTGCCTCTCGTAATGTAGGTATCTGCCGGCCGAGCTAGGCTTGAACCTTGTATCATCCGCGTTCCACCGACTTTATAGCTTTGCTGACAATCGCCAGGTTGGCTGATGAAAGAAGTCAGAACCAAGGCTAGGGCAAGGGTTTGAAGGTTTAATAATTTAGTCAATGCCGTCAATGCCTGCTAGTAAAAGAAAAAGGGGCAATAAAGATGCCTGTTGATACGATAATAACTCGCTTTCTTCCTCTTTACAAGTGGGCAATTCTTTATAGAACCAATACTGGTGCAGATTTAAGGGCGGCAAATGTAATCGATTTGTAAAACGCTATGGTTAGCACTAGTCAGAAAAACGGAATCTAACCAAGGCAGCGACGGCCCAGATGCCGTCTTTCCAGGTAATTTTCTTACCTTCGGCATAGTCGCGACCATAATAAGAAATTGGCAGCTCATATAGTCTGACGCCCTGCTTCAGCACTTTGGCTGTAATTTCAGGCTCAAAGTCAAAACGGTCGCAGCGAATCTGTACCTTTTTAAAAATATCGGCTCTGAAGACTTTGTAGCAAGTTTCCATGTCAGTCAAAGTAGCGTTATATAGAACGTTGGTTATTAGGCTGAGAAATTTGTTGCCGAAAAGGTGCCATATTTTAAAAGCGCGGGTAACCTTACCACCGCACAATCTTGAGCCGTAAACAACGTCAGCTCTTCCTTCTAGTATGGGTCTCAGCAGTTCGGCGTATTCTCTCGGGTCGTATTCAAGGTCAGCGTCTTGTATCAAAATGACGTCGCCTTCTGCGTGGCCTTGGGCAGTGCGCAAAGCCGCACCCTTGCCTTGATTTTTTTCGTGATAGTAAATGCGAGCGTTATATTTACTGGCATCAAGTTGGGCAAGAATGTCTCGGGTGCCATCTGTTGAGCCATCGTCAACAATAACTATCTCTTTTGTTAGTCCTGCGGTATCTGCCTTTGAAACCATATCTAGCACGGTGACAAGAGTTTTTTCTTCGTTGAAGACCGGTATTAATATTGAAAGTGTTTTCACGGACTGTATTACGTTCCTTATGTATGCGATTTTTTAAGCTGCCAGTTTTTAAGCTGGAAGAATAAGTGCGCGCTTGTGGGCTTCTGTCTCGAGACTATCGTCAAGTGGCGTTAGCTGAACAGTCCCATACCGTCGCGTTAGAGCTTGGTTTAGTAACAAATCGGCGAAGGCCGGATTTTTCGGTAAAAGTGAACCGTGCAAGTAGGTACCGTATACGGTGCCCTGGCATGCGCCCTCACTTTTGTCTTCACCATTATTACCATTGCCGACCACGATTTTCCCTAGTGGTTGCACATCTTTTCCTAGATAGGTCTTGCCGCTGTGATTTTCGAAGCCCACAAGAGTTGAACCGTCTTCCCGCTTGATAACAACGTTTCCAATCATTCTTCTATTGCCAGCAACGGTATAGGCGTCTAGTAACGATATGCCTTTCAGCTCAGGACCTTCATGTGGACGATAGTAATGACCAAGTAATTGGTAGCCACCACAAACGGTTAAGACCACTGCACCGCCTTCAACAGCAGCCTTGAGGGTCGAAGCGCGCTTGAGTAAATCTTCGGCTATCACTATTTGTTGCTTATCTTGACCGCCACCAATGAAATAGAAGTCGTAATAATCCGGATCGGCTTCCTGACCGATATCTATCGCGTCTACCTTGACTTCTATGTCGCGCCATTTTGCTCTTTGACTGAGCGTGATGATGTTGCCGCGATCGCCATATATGTTGAGAAAGTGGGCGTAAAGATGGGCAATTCTGAGTTCCATAACTTCCTTAGTAAGGGTTTTTTCTGCTTTTTATTGGGTGGTATATCGATCTTTTTACTGCACTATATATGGTGTGCTCTTGTGCTGCCGTTTGGCAAGCTATTGTCGTACAAACTTGTGAAGTTTGAATAACGGCACGTAAATAGCCATTTGTGGGGCTTTTACTGCAGGTCATTACTAGTGCAAATTATAGAAAGAATAGTGGTTGCAAATGACCGATAAAGCGTGATTATTTCAGGAGGTTGCAATTCTTGACTAGGGGTTGCCATGAAGTCCGATTGCATGGGCTTTTCCGGATTTGCGTCTGATATATTTTGGGCGACCAATTTGTAAAATATTAGCGTTTTTTAAGAATCCCTCTTTATGCACCACCGGCGGCTTTTCGCAGGTTCTGAGTTAAGCGAAATGGTTTTATGGGTTTCACTACTACTAACGGCTGGAATATGTAGGTTATGATGGCGTACGTTAGAGTCAGGTCATTGCTGAAGGAGTGATTACTATTATGAAAAAGGGGTTTGCAACCATTCTTACTGCACTCGTTGCTGTAAGTGCGAGCACCTTGATCAATGCAAATGTCGCAAATGCTCAAGGTGCTACTAATGTCAGTGAATTGACAGACGTAGTTGGAAATGAGTGGGCGTATAATGCACTCAAGGAACTCGTTAATAGCGACTGTCATGTACTGGTAGGTTACCCAGACAGAACATACCGTGGTCAGAAATCGACTACACGTTTTGAACTGGCTGCCGCTCTATATAAATATGAGCAGTGCATACAAGAGCGTCTAGCTAAAAAAGCTGACAAAGCCGATTTGGAAAAATTCGCTGCTTTGTTGGAAGAATTTCGTGGTGAGTTGAACCAACTGAAGGCCCGTGTCGACAGTTTGGAAGCTCGCATGAAAGCTGTTGAGGAAAAAAATGCTGAGCAAGACATGCGCTTAGCATATGCCGAAAGACAGAAAGGTTTCATTTGGGAGCGTCTAGTTAAGGGCACATTCATTGATGTCCGTGACATAGGCGTAGGAGTTGGTCGTGGGGCGAGAGCCATCTACGAGTACATGTTCTAACCGAACCTCCCTGCGCGAGCTTGGACCTGACTGAACTACTCGGAACTCCCGTCGGCTTTGCGGCTGCCGGGAGTTTCGTCATCAAATATGGTGGCAGTTACGGCTAGTATTTACGGCGAGTAATTACAGGCTAGTACAGAGTAGTCAGTTAGTCTCTGCTCAAGTTGTTTCAAATTGAGGACTTTCCTTTGTCTCATCCTTTTGCTGATGAGCTTTCCTTTGCGCTGACCATAAGCGAAGAGGTAGAAAAGCTTGCCATGAGCTACTTCAATAAGGGTATTGAAGTAGTGGAAAAATCTGATGGCAGCCCTGTGACAAGGGCTGACAAAGAAGTTGAGCGCTTTATTCGCGATGCGCTGGCTACAAAATTTCCGGGTGATGCAATTTTAGGTGAAGAAGAAGGCCCCACCGATGGTGCCGCTGAGAGTAATGGACGTACCTGGATTGTTGACCCAATCGACGGTACTTACAACTACGCTCGCGGCATTCCTATTTGGTCTACTCTTTTAGCCCTTGAAGTTTCTTCTGAAATTGTCTTAGGTATGATTGTTGCCCCGGCCATGCATGAGCTTTTTTATGCAGTTAAGGGCCAGGGTGCTTTCAAGAATTATTTGCCAATCAAAGTTTCAAATATCGATCGCATTGATAAAGCCATGATCAACTTTGGTGGTCCCGATCGCATTCTTGAAAATGGCTTGTGGCCAGAATTAACTGAGGCCGTCCGCCTTACAGATAAGCAGCGTGGCTTTGGTGATTATCTGGGCTTTTCTTTGGTATTTGAAGGTAAGTCTGAAGCGATGCTTGAAGTTGGGGTTAAGCCCTGGGATATCGCTTGCATGAAAATCTTGGCGGAAGAAGCCGGCGGTGGCTTCTTCGATTTGTCTGGTGGAAACTCGGTACACACTGGTTCTTGCATGGTGACAAATCGGCACCTGATGCCAGACTTCAAGAAAATGTTCGTCAAAGAAAAAGTATCAAAATAATGGAGCGCGAGTGGTCTAAATCGATTAAGGCGCGAATGGCTCTAGTCATGACAATGGCTGGAGTGGTGCCGATTGTGATTTGCCACTTGATCGTATTCAGCTCTAGTGGTGCGCCTCTAGAAGATTATTTTCGCTATGTCCCACTTTACTTGCCGTTGCTATTAATTTTGCTTGGTGTCAATTGGTTTCTCTCAGATTTGATTCTAAGGCCCATTACTCAGCTTCTCACTGCCACCACCAAACTTGTTTCTGAAGACATTCGCCAACGGCTTGAGGTTGACCCCCACGAGCCTTTAGAAACTCTTGAGTTGAGAAAGTCGTTTAACAAGCTGCTTAACCGCTTAGAAGAGTCTCTCAATATTCAGTGTCAATTCGTTGCCGATGCCAGCCATGAACTGCGTACTCCCTTGACTTCGATTCAAGGCTATACGAAGCTACTCTTGAGGCGCGGGGGGAATATCGATGCCAACTTGCTGGCAGAGGCCTTGCAGACCATTTCAGATGAGTCTGGTAGGCTAATTCGCTTGGTTTCAGACTTGCTGCAATTGGCACGAGCTGATGCTGGACAAGCCATTATCAATCAACAAGAAGTAGTCGACCTCAGGCTTGTTTTAACTAGTGTTGAAGACACTGTCATGGTCATTGCCCCTGAACAAATAGAAGTTCAGTTTATTATTCCACCCACACCAATTTATGTTTTTGCCGATTCGGATCGTCTCAAACAAGTATTTCTCAACTTGACCAACAACGCTATCAAAGCTACTCAGGCTGGTGGCAAGGTCACAGTTACTCTGCGCTTTACTAATAATCAGGCGATTATCCGCGTGATTGATACCGGTATTGGTATTGCTCCGGCTGATCAACAACGTATTTTCGACCGTTTCTATCGGGTGGAGAGATCGCGCACCAGAAGCCGTTTGTATGGTGGTGGCACGGGCTTAGGTTTAGCCATTGCCTTGACCATTATTAAAGCCCACGGTGGGGCTATTGAGCTGGAGAGTGAACTGAACAAAGGTTCTACTTTCACAGTGCGTTTGCCTGTCACCGATAAAGACGATAAGTCTGGTTTGCCACCCGCTGCTTTGACTCAGATGACACCATCTGAGCGGCGCAACAATGAGCGCATCGCCGAAGCCGAACGCAAGAGCGAAAGTGCTCAACCTCAGCCGCAGTCTTCGTTTGCACCAGAGCCCGCAGCGCCTAACAATGTTGCTTCTATTGGTTCAAGTTCTAGTAGTTCGAGCAATTTAGCTGCCGTGCCTACGCCGCCTGATGCTCCGGCAAGCTCTGCGTCAGACTCCTTGGCTAACCCTAGTTCTAATTCTAGTCCTAACCCAAGGCCAGAGCGTGTCTTTGGACCGCCGCCAGAAGACGACGACTAAAGCTGATTTGCATTTTTGAAAGTTTCTAGCTCAGTAAGGATGACGCTATTAGCTGCAAATCAGCATTCTTCAAGGCTTTGACCCGTGGCTTGACGACCCGTGAATAATATTCGCGCTCGGTTTTTGTTAAAGTGCTGTGTTCCAAAACTTTGAATAGAATCTGCTTTTGCTTTTCTGTAAATAGTATGGATAGCGCTGCCTGGAACTGTTTCTCGCGTTCACTGTCTAGTTTCTTTGTCATAGATACTTGGGTATTCATGAATTGGGAAACAACATAGTTCTTGAAAGTGTTTTCTAGTCTCTCTGGATCGACCGACAGGCCCGCACCTATGTTCATCGACTCCTGACTTTCCATGCGCGCCTTAATGTTTTCCAGCAGACCGGGCTCGCGTTTCTTTAGATAATCGCGCAGCATTTTTTGCTCTGCCTGGCTATCTGGAACCCAAAAGAGGAACATGCATGTGATCGCTGCCAACATACGGAATCTGCGTTGCATCGAATTTTGGAGACTATCTTCTACTTGTTCAAGGGCTGGTAGGCTCTTCTTGAGCAGCATATGGGTGAGGACTACCGGTACTCCTTCGAGAACCCGACCTTCCTTTGATTGAAGCATGGCGGATATTATTTCCGCTGGCTCAGTCTCGTTTTTGTGGACAAGCGGATAGCCGAACCGTTCTAGATCGTGCAGGAGCAATTCTCTGTTTATGGATTCCATTCTTCTATCATCCCTTTGAGGTTGACGGTGCTGTAGCCGCGTGCGCCTATGAAATTGACAAAGTTTGTCAGGTTGACTTTGCATTTTAACGGCTGAATATTGTAGCCAGCTGTGTCTATATAGCGAGCTACAAGCTGCTCTAGATCTAGTTTCTCCGACTGGATCATCAGTAGGCTATCCTCTTCGTCAACCATGGTGCCGCGAAAAACTTTCGAGATCACCAAATCAGTCTATAGCCGTTTCCCGTTGCCTGTGTATAACCTAGCTTTTTTAACATCGCCACTAGGGTCTTGAAGTGGCTGGGGTCTGGAACTAAGAAGTCAACGTCTTTTGTGCTTTCCTTGTGTCCGTATATTGTTAATGCGGTGCCACCGCATGCGGCGACAAAAATTTTTTGTTTGAGATTGCTGTCCCAGACATCTAGTGTATCGAATAGGTCTCTTTTTGTGAGGCGGAAGCGCATATTTTGTAAGAAAGTGTACCTGTATTGTACTTAATCGTACAATTAACTCTAGGGTTTGTCAATCGGTTTGCGCTGTTCAGTGCAATTTGTTGTATGATTACGTGCAATAAATTGCACGTACTTGATCGCCGCCAGAAGACGACGACTAAAGTTCTTTGGTACGCTCTTAGCTTGACGAGTTAAGGCGATAGCCTACCCGTGCCACATTCTCAATCATAGAATGTGCTGGATCTTCGGCTGCATCAACGACTTTTCTAATTCTTCGTATCGCTGAGCGCAGACCCTCTGAAGAGGCATCGGAGTCATAGCTCCAAACACGAGACAAAATCGCGGCTACACTAAAGACTTGATCAGGATTGCGCATGAAAAATTCTAACAAGGCGAAGTCTTTTGGCGCCAAGTGCACGTCGACTCCAGCCTTTGTTAGCTTGTACTTGGCCGGATCAAGCACCAGGTCTCCGATACAAATCTGATTTCCAGCAGCACCGCTGGCTCGTCTCAGTATGGCTTTGATTCGCATTTTTAATTCGCGAATATCAAAGGGCTTGGTTATGTAATCATCAGCTCCTGACTCGATACCCTCTTCTTTTTGGTCCATTTGGGTTCTGCCGGTAAGCATTATTATTGGTGTTTTCTTGCCGCTGGCGCGAAACTGCTTAGCAATTTCCACTCCAGATCTGCCTGGCAGATCCCAATCCAAAATAATTATGTCAAACTCTTCCAACTTAAGAAGATCGGCGCCATCAATGCCATTGCTGGCCAGTTCAACCACGTGTCGCTCGTCTCTCAGCCCATCGGCAACTGTAGTTGCCAAATCTAAATCATCTTCAACTAGGAGTACTTTAGCCAATGTTTGATGCGCGGACTTACAGAGGGAGTGACTATAATTGTACTTTGATAGTACGCGATAAACGGTTCCTGTGACTAAATTTTCGTTAGCGGCACAAGTTTTGATGATGGCCATTGTGCCGTTAGCGATGCAGCTGGTGTTGCTTCTATGGATGGCTGATTTGCAGTCGAAGGCTGAGATTCAGTTAGGGCAAGCAGACCGGTCGAAAAGAATAGCCGACCACATGTCTAGTTTAATGGCTAACACTTATTTCATCGCCAAACACGCTGACGATGACAGGGATGGGCAAAACGCGGCTGCCAACGAGTCAGCTGAGCGAATGCATGTGATCTTTTCCCAATTGAAGACACTTGTAGAACCGAAATCAGAATTGGCGAAGACGGTGGAAAGGTCTGAGGCGACTAGTCTCAAGATGTATGCAATTTTTGAAAAGATTCAGGCAACGGATGATAAAGCCATACGGCGTCCACTATGGATAGAAATGCGTGCCCGTGTCAAAGAATTGCTTTATGGTGATCTACTCAATGCCAAAAAGCAGTACGAAGTCTACGCTAAGCAAGGCGTTGACAGCGAAATTATATTGAGAAAACGGTTTCACGACGTTGCCCTCTTCGGCGGTGCCATTAATCTGCTGCTCTCCGGCGCCCTGGCCTTATTTCTAGCGAGCAATATCGCACGAAGGCTAAAGCGCCTCGATGACAATAATATACGCTTGGCCAGCAACCTTCCTCTTGGTCCTTCTATTGCTGGATGCGATGAAATCGCCCGTGTTGACCAAACTTTTCGGCAGATGGCCAAAGCCATGCACGAAACCGCTCGCAAAGAGCATCAGGTGATTGAAGGTGCTCGTGATTGGATCTGTTCTATCGACAAAGATGGTCGAATCGTCTCTACCAATCCCGCTTGTATCAAAATGCTGGGATACAAAAATGATGAACTATTAGGCGCTCGTCTTGTCAATTTTATCCATGAAAGTGATGCTAAAACTGAGCAGTTTATGGCGAGTTTGGGTAATAACATTGACGAACAGTCCACAGACATTCAGATGCGGCACAAGTCGAATCGCAAAGTTGATACGTCATGGTCAATTCAATGGTCAGAAAGTGAACAAACTTCCTTTTGTGTCGTCCATGACATTAGTGAAAGGCGAGCGGCCGAGCAGTTGAGGCAGGAAGTATTGCACATGGTTAGCCATGATTTGCGCACGCCCCTCAGCACTCTAGGAAATGTATTCAGGTTTCTTTCTCAGTCAGATAGCGGTTTGGTCGAGAAAACGAAAACATACATCCAGCTCGGTGAGCGCAATGTAGTTCGTCTAATTGCAATGGTCAACGATCTGCTTGATATTGAAAAAATCAGGTCTGGCAAAATGTTGATTGAACACGAAGCGGTGCATTTAGATGAGTGTTTTCAGGCTTGCATCGAAGCTTTACTTCCTGCTGCAGAGCAAGCCGGTGTGCGTCTAGAAGTTGAACAAACCGCACTGATTGTTAGTGGTGATGCCGATAAAATCGATAGAGTGATTATCAATCTCACGGCCAATGCACTCAAGTATTCAAAGGTTGGAGATACTGTTAGAGTGCACGCTGAGCGCTCAGAGATTGACTCGACAATGCCAATGGTGACTGTCAACGTAATCGATCAGGGCCTTGGCATTGCAGAGGATCAACTTGAAAGTGTGTTCGAAAGGTTTCATCAACTAAAAGATGAGAAAGCCGCAGAAGGCTCTGGACTGGGCTTGACCATTTGCAAGGCCTTTGTGGAACTTCATGGTGGAAAAATCTGGGCTACTCGATTGCCTCAAGGAACCCAGTTCTCCTTCACTTTGCCATTGCTTGCCATAAAGCCCAATTAGTGGCTTTTGGGATTGACCTTGGAATATTCGTTGTTGGCGTTAAGCTTTGATACCATCAGATCTTTTGTTTGGTCTTTCATATTTTTGTGGTTGAAAGGCTCGCCTATTTGAAAAGCCTTGATTTCGGCAGCGGTAATTTCGCCATCACGCTTGGGTTGGTCTATATTTCTAAATTCTTTACGCAAGGCAACTATCGCACTGGTTTCTTTCTTGCCGTAGATGTTGCTGTCGATTGCGTGGTCTAGCTCTTTTTTAGAAAGGCCGCCGTCTTTATCAATGTCAATACTGTTGAATAGTTTCTTTGACAGTATTGGCTGTTTCTTTTCTACATCATCAAAGAAAGTGACGTTTGGTAAGTGTTTGTCGGCTCCGCCTAATGCCAATTGTTTATCATAAACGAGTATTTTCTTGGTCGCTTCAGCTTCTTCTTTAGAAAAGACGTCTTTGAATGGATGTGAACCGAGGCTGCCCTTAACGCTCTGCTTCTCTCCACATTCTGCTACTTCTTTGTTGCTCATAATTTTCACCCTCATTTAAACTGCTTGGTCACCGCAAAACTGTTTGGTAACCGCTCACAATGCAAGTGTATTTTTTATGTGTGATCAAAGGGCAACGAAACTGTGATGAAAGTGTGACAAGGGTCAGACCTTTGAAAAAGAAAGTTTTTCGCCCTCCTAATTACTTTTACAGGCCAGTATTAACCTCTTATGTAGGATAGGCGCGGGTGAAACAATGAGAGTTTTCAATCGGAGGCAACCGGTCCGCGGCATGCAAGGCAGTGCTATGGCTGAGTTTGCCCCAGCGTTGGCTATTCTGCTCATTTGTTTCTTCTTCCCACTTCTCAATATGCTAATTCTAGGGGTCTCTTACTGCCTCTGCATGGTCCTCAATTACAATCAAGTGCACGAAGCTTCTTTGGTTCATATGAATGATGCTGTGAGCTTGAATGGGCCTGTCTGCAAAGATATCACTGACAAGTGGTTGGCTGGTATGGGCAAGTTTGTAAGAACCGAGGGTTATCCACAAACTACTGTTTCGTATCGCGATGGTCAGACCACAGGTAACGTCACCGATCGCATTGCCGTGGTGCAGACCTCGGTGGTTTGCCAACCGACTTTGAGCATTCCTTTGTTTGGCGTCAGCGTGCCGGGTTTGAATGCACCCATGGCCTTCTCTGTTTCCAGTGAGAGCACCATGGAAAATCCAGATAACGCACCTATAAGTATGAATGGCCAGAATGGACAGAGCGGGCAAAATAGTCAAAATCAGAACGCCAAGATGGGTGGTTCTGGTCAGGGCGCTGTTGCTGGAAGTCAAGTCAATGCTTTAGCTAAGCCATTGCCGCGCGGTGGCTGGGACGGTAATAATTTGAGAATCGCCGTACATCGTTGTTGCTTGCTGGGCTCTGGGGGGAAGTAAGGGTGAGAATTGGTCGGCCGATTCGTGGAAATCATGGCAGCGCCATAACTGAGTTTGGTCCAGCTCTAGGTATTTTGCTTATTTGTTTCTTTTTCCCTCTTCTCAATATGCTGATTTTAGGAGTGTCTTACTGCCTTTGTATGGTGCTAAATTACAATCAGGTGCATGAGGCATCACTAGTACATATGAATGATGCTGTAAGCTTGAATGGGCCTGTCTGCAAAGATATCACCGACAAGTGGTTAGCTGGTATGGGCAAGTTTGTAAGAGCCGAGGGCTATCCACAAACGACTGTTTCGTATCGCGATGGTCAGACCACAGGTAACGTCACCGATCGCATTGCCGTGGTGCAGACCTCGGTGGTTTGCCAACCGACTTTGAGCATCCCTTTGTTTGGCGTCAGTGTGCCTGGATTAAATGCTCCAATGGCCTTTTCTCTGTCTAGTGAAAGCACCATGGAAAATCCTGACAATGCACCAATCGCTATGAGTGGCCAAAGCAATTCGAATCAAAACGCTAAGGTGGTGACGTCTGGTGGTGGCTCGTCGCCAAATTCTCTTGCCGCTCCGCTTGATCGTGGGGGCTGGGATCGCAATGATTTGAGAATTCAGGTTTCAAGGGCTCTACTGCTAGGCTTTAGTGATCTTTGATATTGGATTGGCTCAGATTGCTGGAATTGCAAGCATGGCGAATAGCTTTGCCTTCAGGCGATTGTTGAACTGATTTCGGTAGGCCATCTAGCACGGTTTTGGCTTTGATAAGCATTGTTTTGCTTTCCTGTGGCTTACCCAAGCGCTTTAAAATCGTAGCGGCGTTGGCCAAGGTGATGGCGTAAGAAACATCTTTGTGTCCTAAAGTTTTGCTCGTTGTTTCTCTCAGCTTAATTGCCTGCTGTATGGCCTCAAGTGCTTGCTGTTGCTGCCCTTTAGTGGATAGCCGACTGGCTTGATTGGTTAGGGCTTCAGCATATTCTTGCTGATAGCGAATGAGATCTGGATGATCAGCATCTAGTTTTTTGCCACCACTTTTGACAACTTGTTGCAGCGAGTTTAGTGATTTCTGTGAGTCAGCTGCTGCGCCACTGGCGTCTAGCAGTGCAGCAAGATTGGCCATGGCATTCAATGTTTCAGGATGATTATCTCCGAGTTTGTTTTTTCTGATTGCTAAAGCTAGAGATAAATGTTCTTTTGCCTTGGCGTTCTGACCTAGTTTAAATTCAGTACAGCCTAGGTCTAAATATGAGTTGGCAATATCTAGGTTCTCATTATCTAGGTTTTCCTTGTCGTCAGCCGCTATAGCTAATCGCAGAGCTAGTCCGCGTTTTAAAATAGTGATGGCTTGCTGATAGTTGCCCATCCAAAAATATAGAGCGCCTAAATTATTTGTGGCGGTGGCAAATAACTCTTTGTCGTGGTTTGAAGTTTTTAGAGTGGCGATGGCTTTTTCTAAGTTGTTTTGAGCTTCAGGATATTTGCCTTGTTGCCTTAGTGCATTCGCGAGCACTACTCGATGCCGAGCTAGGATGTTTTCGCTAAGTTTAGCCTGTCGGCCCAAAGACAGGGCTCTTCTGGCGTTTTGTTCTGAGTCTGCATATTGGCCCATGCTGTTATTGAGCAACGCTAAATAGTTATATGCCGCGGCCAGTCTCTCTGGTGAAGGATTTTTGCTGTTCTGGATTTGCTTTAGGCCGAGCTTTATTTGACTTTGAGCCTGTGGATAGTTGCCTTGTCGTCGTGCCCGTTCGCCGGCTGCGATTTTCTCTTCTGCACTTTTCTCGTCTGCGCTTAAACCTTGGGCTGTGGTAAGGGTTTCATGCTGAGTCGTGCCTTCGTGCTTACTCGTGCCCTCGTGCTGCGCAGTGCTTCCATGCTGCGGTTTGGCTGCAGCTGGACTGCTCAGCAATGTCAGGCTGCTAATTGTCAGTAAAAGGCTTGTGGCAGCGAGATTCATTTAAGTGGTTTGGATTGCTTTTGGTTGAGCTAAGTCGATTTTAATAGATCTTAGTTGATCCGATTCGGATATTTTCAAAGAAGTGATGGAGATTGGTCACGCTTCTGCTAATCTGCACTAGTCACCAATCACATATTAGTGAGCCAAAGATTGCACAGAAAACCTCAGTTGAGTATGTTTGCTAAGCTTGCGACGGCTGCTATCCCTTTACTGGCGATAATTTTTACCGGGGCTCACCGAGGCAATGCTGAGGCAGGCGAACGTATTTTGCCATTTTCTCCTAGCTATTCTGTCGGCAATCTAATGGCCGTAAAGGGGCTTCCCGAATTATTTGGCACATGCAAGGGAAGTTTGGTTGCAGAAGCACGTGGGGTGGTCAAATTGCCGCAGGGCAAGCAGATCAAGTTTGCCCCCAACGGCACTTTCTATCAGCATCCTGAATGCCTGTTGAAATTGCCGCGAGATGCTTTCGATTTTGTTGAGTTGAGCTTCTTGTCAATGGCCGATGAAGAAGATGGTTTTTGCGATCGAGCAATTCCCTATCTCGGTCATATTTCCTCTTTGAAGGGAATTGATTTAGACAATTCTGATGCAAGCGATAAGGGATTATCGCAACTGCCAGCAATGCCGCAATTGCAGATGCTCACAGCCTGCGAGAGTAAGGTTTCTGGTACCTGTTTGCCCAAGTTGTTGGCAAGCAAGAAACTGGAAGCATTCCGCTTGAGCAATGTTGTCGTTAACAATGAGAGTCTGCGCTGGTTGAAAGATTTTCCCCAACTTCAAAGGCTTGGTCTTGTCAGAGTTGACTTGTCTATGGTTGGCATCGAGCATCTTAGTAAGTGCAGAGATTTACAATTGCTTGATATTGATTACAATTATCGCCTGGATGACAAAGTCGTGCCATTCCTCTTGAAGCTCACTAAGCTAAAGACCTTATGGCTAGGTGAAACCAGTATTTCGGTGCAAGGGCTAGAACAGTTGGGCAAGCTTCACTTGGTCAGTATCAAACTGCCTAAGTCATTCTATAAGTACTCAGCGAAAGAGCAGCAGCGTATAAGGCTCGCTTTTCCGGCCGTTGCCTTCGGTAGCAAAAAAAAGACAACCAAGCCTGATTCTTTCAATGACACTATGTTTGCACCAGTGACACGGTAGTTTTGTCGGCGCTTCTGCTAACCTCTACAAGACAGCAATTAGAATGGAGAGTGAATATGTCTGAAGTCAAGATCACTGTGAAGTTGAATGGACCGCTACTTGTGGATGGCCCATTCGAGTTGAAAGATCATGAAGGTAATGCCATAGCAGTGCCTAGACAGCCTTGTGCCCTTTGTCGTTGTGGCGCTTCCGTCAACAAACCATTTTGTGATGGCACCCATAGCAAAATTGGCTTTGATGCTGCAGCAGCTGTTGTGCCAGAGAGTAAGGAGTAGTTTTACTCAACTACTACATTGTCGGAATGCGCTCGGCCAAAGGTTTCACTCATATACATCTCTTCGACTTTGGTTGGGGGAACAGTGAAGTGGCCGGGTGTTGTCGCCCTGATTAAGTAGCTATATCTGTATTTACCTGCGTTCAGCAGAGAGGCAAAGGCCTCGGCTTGGTGGTCGCGTAGATTTTCATGCTCAGACCAATGCTGACTGTATGTCTCGCGAGAATCGCTATCGCTGGCAGCCGTGATTCGACTATCTGGTGCTAGTGATTGAGTGCCAGCTAGGCTCTTGTTGATTGCCTCGGTGCCAGCTGGAAGCGGATCGCACATTGCCACATGGTAGCGGGCACCGGGTGCATCAAATTGCACTTTGACCCTGATGGTAGAGCCGGCCTTGAAATGCCAAATGCCTTTTTCGTCTTTAGTGACATCCGATTTTGCATTGACAGGCTCATATGTTCTGCTCACGGTGAAGCCTTGCTCAATTGTTCTTAAATTAAAGTCTTTGCTGGCATAGTCGAGGGCAACTCTGTAGTAGAGCCGACCTGTACCTTCTTTGTTGATCAAAATATCGTTAGTGGCCTTGCCTTTGCTCAGCAAATATTCCATCGGTACTGTGGTCGATTTAGTATCTAAACTCCGACCAGCAAATTTGTGATTAGCTACTAGCGTGTCATTGAGCCATGTTTGGCCCTCAAAGTTTGGAGTCTGCTTCTCGTACGTGCTGAAATATTTGTCGAGAGCTTGCAGCACGTAGCTATTTTCTTGAGTGCCTTGCCAAATGCCGTTGCGGCGACCGGCAAGCAGACCCTTCACGAGTTTTGGTATTAGTGGATTGTCGGGTTGATCTTCTATCAGGGCGTTGGTGACTGTAGCATCGACACGTCGCGGACTGTAGAAGAGACTGTAATTGCAGTCGCCATAGCCGTTGTCGTTGGTCGAGGCTGTTGATGCTGTTTCGGATATTTGGCTGTTAATTAGTGTTCTCAAGCAATCGACTTCTTTGCTGTAAGACTGATTTGTTTTCAACACGGGTAGTAGCCAGGCCGCCATTTCTAGTGGTACAGCCGATTTTATTTTGTCTATAGCTTGCTCGTCGAACTTTTCACCGGCAGCTTTTAGAAGCAGTTCTCTTGCTGTCGCGCTATCGCTGTCATGAGCCAAATGTCTTATGTTCAGGGCGCGAGCAAGTAGAGCGAGCTTGGCGGTTTTGTCATATTCAGCTGGTATATCTTTGTCGATTTCTTTTAGATGCGCCACCGCTCGGTTCAGTGCGCGCTCATTGACCGGATAAAGCTTTGCCTTGGCCAGAAGAAGGGCTTGGGTAACTTGTATCGAAACATACGGCCATTTCGTTGTTTCTTCAGCGGACCAAAGACCAAAGCCACCTGCGCTGTTTTGGCGCTTTTCTAGAATGGCAATATCGTCTTCGATGTGTCTCTTGTAAGCACCTGTCTCAGTTGGCTTAACTGCGCCAAAGGCGAGCAGTGCTTCTTGCATTGATACCATGGCAATTAGTCTTGAAGAAACCTGCTCAGAGCAATCATATTGATAGTTGCGTAGATAGTTGAAACTATCGCCTAGCGACTGCATGGCCGAGCTGCTGGTCGAGATTGTCAGGCCACCAATACTCTCAATGACATTACTTGGTGCTGCAAGTTTCTGTACGATAGCTCCTTTGTCGATTACACCATAAGTAGCAACGCTTTCTTTGCTAGCTGGCACCAGAATAGGTAAGCTAAATTCTGTGGAGTCGCTGACTGTGTCTGCTTTAGCTGCGCACTGGAAAGTGGCTTGACCATTGCTTATTGCCTTGACAGCAAAGCGCACTTCAATGCGATCGTTGGCAGGTACTGTCACCGATTTGCCTGGTTCACTTATTTCAGCGTTGTTGCTGCGCAGTGCAACTTCGGTCTTAAGCGGTTTGTCTGTTTGGTTTTGGATAATTACTGGCAGTTCGCAGCTGTCGCCGAAATTGAGGAAGCGAGGTGGCGAAGGCTTGAGCATCAGAGGCAGCTTTGTCGTCAGGCTCGATTCTGATGAACCAAATTTATCGGTGCCAGCTGCTGCTATTGCCATAATGCGGTAGCGGGTGACGCTATCTGGCAGCTTAAATTTGACTTGAGCTTTGCCGTCACTATCTGTGGTGATTACTGGTTTGAAGAAGGCAAGAGCGGCTAGGTCTTTTCGGAAGCCGAGGGTTGGCTTTGCTTGAGCTATAGAATCTTCTGGCCCGCCCGATTCGCCAATACGCCCGGCTATGATTCGAGAGTTGGCGACCATTATCCACACGCCTGAATCTTGCGTTTTCGTATGAACGCCGTAAAAAGCGCTAGCGGAGTTTCTGTAGAACTGTTTTATTGGGTCTGGCCATTTGTATTCAGCCAGTGCCAGAACGGCTTCGTCCACTACAGCAATAGCCACTTGTCCATTTTTTACTGGATCTTGTTGGTCTTTTAGTTCCACATTTAGAGTAATTTCTTTCCCCGGCGCAGCGACAGTAGCATTTGGCTCGACTCTCAGAGAGAGTCTCTTAGTTACTGGTGGCACATGAATTCGGTGTTCACCTGTGGAATAATTGGTTCTGTTATTGGCCAGAAAAGCGGTTATTACTACGTTCGGATAGTAGGCTTCAGAAATAAGTAATTCGATGGTTTTTTCTGGTCCTTCCAGAGTTAGCGGCAAAGTTGTGAGGGTTTTGTCTTTGGCCAGAATAAGAAAACCATACGATGGAAAGATGTCGGATTTAATTGTTATCTTGGCTCTGTCGCCTAGAGCATATGACGGCTTGTCACTTGCAATTTCAATTTTTTCGCGTGCAAAATTTTGCCTGACAACTGCCGCATCAGTGGGCCTTGGCAGCTTATCGAAGTCACAACACTGATTTAGTCGACCTTTACTGTCCTTTACTGTGGCCGTGACAAAGAGGCTGGTCGAACTGGGTTTTGTTTTGAATGAGACTCTTGTCGGTTTGTCACCTATAGTGATGTGTTGGATGATTGCTGGTTGTTCTTCGATTGAATTTGCCTCTACGAAAGCTAACTCAACTTTTGTACCTGGCAAGATTTTGCCGTCGATACCAGTGACTACGATGTTCTTGTAGGAATTTTCACCAGCCTTGAATGACTCGCGACCATCAATACCGACATAGACATCTGCTGGGTGAGCCACGAGCTCGAGCTTGCTCGTCCAGTTTTGGCGGTTGAGATCAGTCACTGTACTTTCGCAATCAAATGTGACTGCTGTGGGATTTTTACAGAATTCACTTGATAATTTAATAGCACCTCGGCCAGTAGCATCGGTTTTGACAGTCAATTTTTTTGTGTCAACACTACTGTTTTCGAAGGTGTAGTGTCCCTTGCAAAGATCTCTGCTGTCGAACTTGTAGCCATCCCAGCCGGGTGGATCGAATGAATGCGCTCTGGCCTTCACCACCCACTGATTGTCGGTATTTGCTAAGGCCCCGCCGCTAAAATAATGGTTTCGTGAAGTGATAACTGTTTCGTCACCGAGAAACATTGAGTTTCCCTTGCTTGACGAGACGCTGGTTTCAAACTCTGGTCTTCTAAACTCTTGTACGTTTATGTCAATTGGCTGTGCGCCCTCTTCTATGGTGGCTCTTCTGTCACCCTTAGAGAATGTGTATAGCTCTAGTTTGCCAAGCTTCATTCTTGTAGGTAGAAGAAAGTCGAAGGCGAAAGATCCTTGGTCATCGACTAGGCATTCTCCTCGAAGAATCTGTTTGTTGTAATCTTGCTGAAGCTCATAAGTAAGTGCTTTTACCGGAGGGAGGGACAGGTCTATGGCACCACTATCTGGGTATTTGCGTTCACGAAGAATGCCTTTTATATAAACTCTTTCACCAGGTTTATATAGTTTCCTATCGGAGACTGCATATTGAACAAGTTTAGGAGAAAGGTTCGACCTGCCGAGCATGTTGGAGTTGATTATTGTGACCACACTGCTGTCTGCGCCCTTTCGGCCTACGAGCGGTACCCACATATGCGCTGACTCAGAAAGAGGCAGTGATGCCCGACCAGATGCGTCAGACTTAGTTTTTTCAGCCGTGCCACCCAGTGATAGTTCTACGCCTTCAACTGGTTTTCCGTCAGAAAGATTGCTTGCCAGAACATGCACTTTACCGCGAGTGAAAGCATCCAAGGACAAGTCAGTTACTTGAATCCAGCAGTTGTGCTGTGCTTGTCTGTCAGATGGGTTTACGAGCGTGTACGACAAGATGAGATGCCCATATCTTCCATCGATATACGGCTTGAGATCTAAATTTATCTTACGGCCGAGCGGGCCTAAGTAATATTCTTTGGTTTCAACCAAAGTGCCGACCGTGAGGTTTGCACTGCGAGAATCTCTGTTGAATTTATCCCAGTCTTCTGCTTCGACTTTGCGAATTGCAACTTCTAGCTTCTTGGAACCTTGGGCCCAAATTGAGTGGATAAGTGGCTCACTTGGATCTAATGTTTTAAATCCTTGGTATGGGCTAATGGCCGGAATTAGTCCTTGTGTTTGAAGGTGGGCCGTTGCCTGTTTACCTAACGGCTGTCCAAAAATATCGGTAATTTTTTCATTGAAGGCTACTGTGTAGCGAGTAAAGGGCTTGAAGTGACCATCTATCGAAATAGAATTTTCAGGGGTTTGAGCCAAAGAGAAGTTGTAGTTTCTACTTTGTGATCGCGGGGTTTGCACCTCAAATTTTTCCACGGGCGGGCTGATAGTTACCATCGTCGGCTTGAATTTTGCACTATCAATTGGGTTGTTGAATTCGAATTTTTGACTTTGCACTGAACTATCCACTCTAGAGAGGCTATTAGCCATAGTCGTGGTGGCAAAGGCAATTGACTTCGTAAAGAGGACCAGTGGTCCATAGGTCTTGAAACTTCTTTCTTCGCCTGTCTCACTCGCTAGCGGCCCTTCTTCTGATGGTATGTTCTTGTCGAAGACTACTTTGATTGTCGAATTTTTTGGCAGTGGTTCCGCTGGTTCAAAGGCGACAAAATCTTGGTCAGTTTCATGGGGTAGTTGCAGAATGCTGGCTGTGGCTAGCCAAGATTGCCCGTTTTCTGGCAGCTTCTCTCCCGTTTGTCTGGCCTTGCGCATTGACTCTAGGCGGCTTTTGTAATCTTTTCTGCTTACTGTCTTGATGCCGTAGCTGCGCTTGCCTACAAATATGTGTGTCTTTGCTAGAACTTTTTCTTGATCAATATTCTGATTGAAGTGTGCCACCAATAGTGGTGACTGGTTTTCTCTAGCAGTTTCAGGTGGATAGAATTCTGCAATTTTTGCCGGAGGCAAAGAGATTTGATAGCTATAGCTTTTATCTATTTGATTGCCAGTGATTGACTTGGCGCCAGCCGGAACTGTGACTACATAATTGGTAGCTTTAGGAAAATGACCACCTTCAGGAGTAAATATTAGAGTTTGGCTACCAGCCCATTGCCATGAGCCTTTGGGTTGTGGAGTGATGGTAACAAACTGATTTGGATCAATGGCACTTATTTGACTTAATGTTGATAGTTCTATTAATGGCTGAGAGAAGGTAATGGTAAGTTTCTTCAGGTCGTCCACAGCACCGCTGTGGCTAATGCGAGTGACCGTCAAAGGGCTGGCTGAATTCGGTAAGGGCCTGCTGGGGCCGCTCTCACCTTGGCGCGCTGGTTGAAAAGCAGCTATCGACTGAGTTTCTCCTAGCGGTGGTTTGATCAGTGAATCTTCCGGCAAAATGAGTTTTGATGAAGCTTTATCTAATGCCGGAAGCTTGCTGAGCTTGTCGAACAGCGCAGCAACTTGTTTAGGGTCTAGCTTGCTTTGTTGCAGAGACGCAGGGTTTGGCTGTTTTGAGGCGGCTCCAGAGTTATTGGGAGAGCTAGTTGACGAGGCATTGGCAGGCTCGCCTGCGGGCGTAATCGTAAATCGCACCTTGCTGTCGCTCTCGTCGGCAGCTGCTTGAGCGAAGGCTGGTTGGAGTAGATTGGTAGAGCTAAATGAACTAATTGGACTGCTAAGCAAGACCATGTGAAAAGCCAGTAACAAGGCTAGGCTCCTTGTCCACCGCTTGGTTTTGCCACTCATCCCGATTTTGGTCGCCATAATCTCACGCCTCATTGAAGCGCTTATTTTAAGGCTCTTTGGTCTTGATATATATGACTGTTGTCTAAGGCTTGGGCCGACTCTACTGCGCTCCGGCCCCTACCTGTACTTCATACGGCAGGCTCGCCCCTAGTGGTGGTCTGGGAAAAGGAGCAACGGCAGAAATTGCTTTGAGAGCAGCACTGTCTGTTTCTTTATTGCCTGAGCTGGTGACAATCTTGAGGGCAGATACTTTGCCTTGCTCGTCAATTTTGAATTGCACCTTGGGAAACGGCGCTTTTATACCATTCGCTTTCCATTTCATTTGGAGAGAGTTAGTGATTTCATTTTTATAGGAAGTGAAATCATTTGGTCTAAATGACAGGCCGCCTGCCATTGCCGCTGTGTCTGGAACATTATTTACTGGTGCCTTGCTGTTGCTAGGCACCGTACCCGGTGTACTATTTGCTTGACTAGATCCATTTGTTCCGCTTGTCCCTTTTATAGATTTTGGTGGCACGTAGACTTCGCCCATTTTTACTGGCAAGGGCTCCTTGCTCGGCGGCACGTAAACATCACCGAGAGTGAACTTCGTATTTTCTTTCTGTGTCGGACTCTTCGCTTGATTCTTCTTCGATTCTTCAGCTTGGACGGGAGCAAATAGCGAAAGGGTTAAGGCAAAGCCAGCGACAATTTTTGTTTTGAGCCACTTTGAAGCGTCGCGAATTTTGCGCAGTGAACGCGGGCAATTGTCGGTCATGATTGTGCCATCAGGGCGACGATAAAGGCGGGCGCAGACTCGGCCTTGCTCGCGACCTTTAGCAAATACTGCTTCTGCTTCTTTGTCAGTGAGATTAGCGACGTTGTAGACGTTCAGGCTGCACTGACCACAGAAACGCACGCTATCGTTGCCTGTCATTTTGTCCCAGCTGCTTTCGCAGGGAGTTTCAATAAAAGCTTGGCTGAGAAGATTTGGCTTAGCGAATATTTCTACAGCTATTTCAAGCGGTTGATCATTTTCGTTGTTGAGCATTTTACTTAGCCTTTTCATCTTTAGGAGCTGTCGCTGGCTTGGCAGCTGGTTCTACTCTAATCCGACCCATCTTGTGTGTAACAGGAGCACCACCAGATTGTTTCTCTTGAGACTTTGCAGCGCTCTGTTCTGCTTTTTTCGAGTCTGTTTTTTGTGATTCTACTTTTTGCGGTTCGCCTTTATGAGGTTCGACTTTAACAGGCGTAACCGTAGATGGTGCTGCTATCTTTCCTAACTCTGCCTGCTCGACTGGTGTCGGCACTCTGACTGCACCCATAGTTGGCATTAATTGATTGGAGCCCTTAGGCGTTTTATCTGCGGCAGACTTATCTTTACTTGATTTGTCTTTGTTTTGTGGTGCATCAATTGGTGCAGATTTTGCAGTAGGGGCACCACTTTTGCCATTGCCCTTGTCTGGGCTCTCTGCCTGGGCTGGAGCGGCTATCGAGAGTAGCAAGCCAAAGCAAGCAACTATTTTCGTTTGCAGCCACTTTGAGGCATTGCGAATTCTGCGCAGGGCCCTGGGGCAATTGTCAGTCATTACTGTGCCGTCGGGGCGACGATAGAGGCGGGCACAGAGCCGCTCTCCGTTATTGCCTTTGGCGAATACCGCTTCTGCTTCTTTGTCTGTCATGCTTGAAATGTTGTAAACGTTGAGGCTGCACTGACCACAAAAACGCACACTGTCATTGCCTGTCATATTGTCCCAGCTAGTTGGGCAGGGTATTTCAATGAAGGCCCGATCTTTTAGTGGGGCTGGCTGGACAAATGTTTCTACTGCTTCTGTTGACTCTGATTTTTTGCAGTTCATAGCTTGCCTCTTTATAGTCTTTCTTGGGTAAAGCGGTATTCCAATTTTAAAGGTAGTGCACTACTTAAGGGCGGTTTAGCAAACGGTGCAGCTTCTTTTACGGCCTTGAGAGCGGCTTTGTCTTTTTTCTTGTCTCCGCTACTTTCTTTGATGGCAAGATCGTCCACGCTGCCGTCTCCCTTGACGGTAAATTTTACTGATGGAAATGGGGCTACTAAGCCATTTTTCTTGCCAGCAGCATTGATGCTAACAAAGATTTTTGCGGCATATTCATCTTGTTCGCCGGGTCGAAAGCCGATGCCACCAGGTAAGGGAATGTCTGGTCTGCCTGAGCCGCGTTTTGTCTCAATGGGCTTTACCACCACGTTTCCTGTTTTTGGACCGGTGCCAATATTTTGATTGGTGTCTTTGGCTTTTTTGTCTTTTGCGTTTGCTTCTTCGCTCTGGGCCGCAATTGGTGACAACAAAGAAATTAGCAAGGTTGTAGCGGCGATTATTTTAGCTTTGAGCCATTTTGAGGCGTCGCGAACTTTGCGCAAGGCTCGTGGACAATTGTCAGTGACTATTGTGCCGTCGGGGCGGCGATAAAGCAGCGCGCAAACACGGCCGCCATCTTTGCCTTTGCTCAACACTGCTTCTGCCTCTTTGTCTGTGAGGTTGGCAATGTTGTAAACATTGAGGTGGCAGAGGTGGCAGAAGCGCACGCTGTCTGAGCCTTTCATTTTGTCCCAAGTTGTCGGGCAAGGGGTTTCGACGAAAGCTCTGTCGAGCAAGCTGTCTGATTTTACAAAAACTGGCTCAGTGTCCATCATTTTGCTCCTTAGTCGGTTGCTCTAATTTGGGATCGAAAGTGAATTCCACTGCCAAGGGGCCACTATTAGGCGGTGGTGGAGGCAGGGGCAATGAGTTTTTTACTGCTTTCATAGCTTCTTCATCTACAGCTATTTGCTTAGAGCTTTTTATTACTTTGAGCAGTGAGATTGCTCCAGTGCTATCGATAGTAAAACTGACTGAGGTTGGCAATTGCTCTTGGGTCGATTGCTTTGGGTTTCCGGCTTTTTTCCATGTCTCAAGAAGCTTTGTATTTAGCTGCTGCATGTAGCTAGAAAGGTCAGGCATCATCGGAATGCCAGCGATTGACTCATTTCGTGGACTTTTGGCATAGTCGGGTGAGACAACTGGTTCAACTGAAGGTAAAGCCGTTGATTTTGATTTGCTTGGCTGTGGGGCTGCTTTTTCTTTGTCTTTATCGTTTGAAGCTGCACCGGGAAGGTTAGCCGAGAGAAAGAGAGTGGCTAAAGCGGCCACTTTCGCTAAGGCGGTAAAGGTTCTATTGCGTAAATTGCGAAGGCGACGCAGAGCACGAGGGCAGTTGTCGGTCATTATCGTACCGTCTGGACGCCGGTAAATCCTCGTGCACATCCTATTGCCGTTGAGATTTTGAGCAAATATTTCTTGAGCTTCGCTGTCGCTAAATTGCGAGATGTTGTAGACGTTCAACTTACAAGAATGGCAGAAACGCACGCTATCGCTGCCGGTCATGTCATTCCAGTCAACGGTGCAGGGCGTATCGATGATCACGCTTTGGGCTAGGTTGGCTGCGGTGATTTTAATTGAGTGCATAAATCAATTGTTTCAGGTTAGTGACTAACAACATACCCGGGCATTCCCGATATCTATTCAGGCTTTTCACTAGGTAGGCCCATATAGGCACAAAAAAACGCCGACCAGATGGCCGGCGTTTTTAATTTTTCAGTTAGCGCTCTATTTAGCGGCGGCGGCAGCTGCTTCTTTAGCAGTTGGGGCAACAACTTTAGGGGCGACAACTTTGACCACAATCTCGTCGTGTGGGTTGAGAATAGTGATTCCAGCGGGCAATGCTACTTGGCCGAAGTGAATGGCTGCTTCGACTACTTCTAGAGCTGTGAGGTCTACTTCGATGTAATCTGGAATTTCAGCAGGTAGACATTCAATATTGGCTTCTTGATAGTTCTCTTCGAGCTTGGCGCCAGCTTTGACAGCGAGCGATGCGCCGACGAATTTGATTGGAACTGTGACTGAAACTTTGCGTTGCAGGTCTACTTTGTAGAGTTCGATGTTGTAGACGAAATCTTGAGTCGAACGTCTGGCAACTTGTCTGATGATGGCGTTGACAGTTCCTTCTGGAGATTCAAGCTCAATCATGTGCGAGTAAGCGGCAGCTGGAAGGCGACCAAACTCACGAGCATTGATTTGCAAGCTCTCAGAGGGAATACCACGACCATAAAGAGTCGCAGGCACATTGCCTTCGCGTCTCAATTGTTTCGGGGTTTTGGCTTCGCGTTTGGCGACGCCTAGTTTGATTTTCTCCATAACCCGCTCAATTCCTTTTTAATGAACATGTAGAACTTTTCTGGATGAAAAGATGAAACTGGGGCGCAAGGATTCGAACCTCGGAATGTCTGGACCAAAACCAGATGCCTTACCACTTGGCGACGCCCCAATTTAAACTGTACGGGCTGGAAAAGCCAGACAGCAACGGTTGATTCTATTGAAGTTAAGGGCTTTGTGTCAATCAAGATTGTGCTTGTATGCCTAAATATAAAGCACAATTGATATTAGGGAAGGGCGCGAACTGCTGCCGCTTGATCGATGAGAGAGCGGGCAAAGCTAAGCGAGGCCTCTTCATTGGCGTTTCCGCTGGCCATGGCGGCCAGTGATCTGAGGCGCATCTCATCATCAAGAATATTGACTGTAACAATCGTGCGATCGGCTAAATGTTCTTTCTTTACTTCTAGGTAGTTGTCAGCTACTGAAGCGACAATTGGTTGGTGGGTGATGCAAAGTATCTGCTGTGAGCGAGATAGTTTTGAAAGTTTGTCGCGCACGGCATTAAGTACTCTTCCTGACAGCCCAGTGTCGATTTCATCGAATATCACTGTGGCTACCTGGTCGGCGGCGGCAAAAATGGTCTTAATCGCCAGCATGATGCGCGATAGCTCGCCGCCAGAGGCAATTTTGCCCAGTGGCATGGCCGGTTGGCCGGGGTTGGGGGCAATTAAGAAGTCGATTTTGTCGATGCCGTTAGGGCCAGCGTCGCTCAATTGGTTAAAGGCAATTTCAAAGCGGCATTTTTCCATGCCCAGGTCGACCAATTCTTTTTCTACTGCTGATGACAAGGTCTTGGCTAGCTTGAGCCTTCCTTTAGATAGTTCAGCTGCTTTAGTTTGCACTTCACTGGTTACATCAGCTATTTCTTGGGCCAAGCCCTCGCTTTCTTTTAGGCCATTTTCTAGCTTTTCTAATTCATGGCTCAACTCTTCTTGCTTGGCCATGGCATCGCTCAAGAGCGGGCCATATTTGCGTTTTATCGTGGCAATCAAATTGGCGCGGTTTTCTAAATCAATTAAAGTGTCTGGATCTGTATCAAGTTTGTCGGCGTAGCGACGCAGGGCCGTAGAGGCTTCTTCTAGGCTGGCTAGGCCGCCGCTGAGAGCTTCGTGAATAGTATCGAGGCTAGAGTCAAATCGCAGAGCCTTTTCTACTTCTGACATGGCTTTCTGAATCAAGTCAACGGCGCACACCGAGCTATCAGAATCTGAACCAGTCAGTACGTCTTGGGCTGCTTCAGCTTGTTGCTTTAGTTCTATGGCGTTGCTCAAAACACTGACTTGGCGCGCTAGCTCTTCGTCTTCACTAGGGTCGCTTAGTTCAGCTTGTTCAAGTTCGTTTAACTGAAATTTGGAAAAATCTAGTTTGCGCAGGCGCTCATCTTCTGACATGGTGAGCGAATCTAGCTCATCTTGCAGTTGTTTTTTGCGGGCGTAAAGGGTGCGTACTTTCTCTAAAATTTTAGTGTGACTGTCGCTGCCCAAGCCGTCTAACAGTTCTAGCTGTGACTGTGATGACATTAGTGTGCGCGCTTCGTGTTGAGCGTGCACTGTGATCAGCATGGTGCGCAGTTCGCCCAGCAAATTGTGATTTACCAAGGTGCCATTGATGCGAATTTTTGAGCCGCTTTTGCCAATTTCACGGGCAACAGTTAGTTCTGCTTGCTCAGCTGATTCTTCGTCAATTAACTCTTCTTTTTTCAGCCAGGCAATTACCTGAGAGCTAGGTACAAAGACTGCTTCGAGGTTGGCTTTGTCAGCACCTGGGCGGATGATTGAAGCGGGCACTTTGCCGCCTAGAACCGCATTGAGGGCATCCATCAAGATAGATTTGCCTGCCCCAGTCTCACCGGTTAAAACATTTAATCCGGCTGTCCAGTCGACCTGAGTTTTTTCAATCAGGGCGAAATCTCTAATCTGTATACTTTTTAGCATGCACCGCATATAGAGTCATTGTAGTGTTCGTCCATAGCAGCGAAATTTTGCTCGAAAATCTCTGCTGATGGCAACATAATAGCCCGAATCATCATGTAGTAAAGCCCCCGCTTAGAATTCTAAGAGAGGGCTTTAATATTTTTACTTAGCTAACTGCCAGCTTTTGCTATTACCTATTTATATGGGTTCTAACTACTGCTCTTTTCTAAACTGCAGCAGCAGTTGCTACTTCTACTCTTGATTGAATGCTGACTTGGGCCGCTACTTGTTTGGCAATTTCAATGAAGGCCTTTGAGACTTCGCAGTCTGGGTCGCCAGCTACGATTGGCACCCCTTGGTCGCCGCCAATGCGTACTTCTGGGTCAAGGGGTATTTCGCCCAAGAACGGCACCTTGTGCTCTACTGCTAAGCGCTTACCGCCGCCACGGCCAAAGATTTCGTACTGTTCGCTTGAACCTTTAGGCTGGAAGTAGCTCATATTCTCGACGAAGCCGAGAATTGGCACTTCCATTTGTGAAAACATGGCGAGGCCTTTGCGGCCATCGAGCAAAGCTACATCTTGTGGGGTGGTGACAATCACACCGCCTGAAAGCTGAGTGGCTTGCACCATTGTTAGTTGGGCGTCGCCAGTGCCTGGTGGCATATCAACAATGAGGTAATCGAGTTCGCCCCATTCAACGTCGCGCAAGAACTGTTTAATAGCTTTGTCTAACATTGGTCCACGCCAGATTAGCGGGGTGTCTTGCGAAACAAAGAATGCCATTGAAATGCATTTAACGCCATGATTTTCGGCCGGGATGATGCGATCGTTTTTGGCTGTGGGTTGATAAGCATCAACTCCCATCATCAATGGAATATTTGGCCCGGTGATATCAGCGTCGAGTAAACCGACCTTGGCGCCAAGCTTGGCTAGTGCTACTGCTAAATTGCAAGATACGGTTGATTTGCCGACGCCGCCTTTACCAGAAGTGACGGCAATAATTTGCTTGATGCCGTTAACTGGCTCTTTGCCGTTTCTTGTTTGACCAGCTACTTGGGCCGCTGATTCCATTTCTACTTCTTCAACGCCGTCTAAGGCTTTGACAGCGTCTTTGCATTCGCCTTCGAGGCGCTCCTTGACTGGGCAAGCAGGAGTTGTCAGTGTCAGTTTGAAAAACACTTTGCCACCGGTAATCTTGATATCAGAAATCATTCCGAGGGTGACTACATCGATGTTCAGGTCAGGATCCATGACCGTACTGAGGGCTTTTCTTATTTGCTCTTCGTTGAGCTTATTTTCTTTGGCGCCAAGCATTGAGTGACCTGTTTAAGATAGTGACGGGCTAATCAAATTTTGAAATTCAATATTCAAATTGATTGCCAGTCACATAGTAACGGCTCTGGCTCAAGATCGGCCGTAAACTAATAAATTATTGAGGCTTGCTTGTACTAACTTCTCTTAAGTCTTTGGCTGCTAGGTCTTGATGGTTGGCTGCTAGAGCCCGCTCTGCCTTGGTTATCGGGTGCTCGGCGCCGAGTCTGGCCGCCAGCTTTTCAAGTGCTGCGGTGACAGGCTCTTGAGAGCCCTTGCCCTCGCCTATTTCTGCGCTTGCATTGGCCAGGGCGGCATTGGCTATTGCCATGTTCACAGCACTAACATAGCAATCGGGATGGTCGGCGCTCAGTAGTGCTTGTCTCATTTTGAGGGCTGCACTAAAGCATTCTTTGGCTTTTACTATATTGGGGCCGCCCATTTGCAGATAGCAGATGCCTTGATTGTCTAAGGTGATAGCAAGGTCAGGATGTACGGCAGGCAGTGAGCGTTTTTGTATAGTTAGGGCTCGCGTTATATAGACTTGGGCTTTGTCATAGTTTTGCAAGCGCCGCTCTAAATCGCCAATACCCATCAGCGTTTTGGCTGTAAGCGGATGGTCTGGGCCGAACGCTTTTAAGCGAATTTCTAGGGCCCTTTCGTAAAGAGTGCGAGCCTCGCCTAGTTTGTTTTCTTCACGATAGAGACCAGCTAGGTTGTTGAGGTCCATGGCTGTATCGGGATGCTGGTTGCCCAGGGCATTTAAATCAAGATAGAACGCTCGTTGATAGTATTTTTCAGCTTTCTTCACTTGGCCCAGATCGCGATAAAGTCCGCCTAGATTGGCCAGTAGATAGGCGTTGCCGACATCGCTGCGACCGAGCTTTTTCTCGCTGATAGCTAGAGCCTTGAGATAAAGGGCTTCAGCTTCGCTGTAGCGACCTTGATCGCGCCTCAGTTTTGCCAAGCCGTTGGTGATGCTGGCCAGCTGCGGCGAGTCGGGCTGCTTAATTTGTTTCTCCCAGAGGTCTAGAGCTTTTAGGTAATTCTTTTCGGCTTCTTGGTAGTGACCTTGCTCGCGCTCCAACATTGCTAAATTATTGAGGGCTACGGCTGGTTCAGGGCGGTTGGCGGCAAAACTCAGACGGGCTGCTTCGGCAGCTTTTGTGTAGTAAGGCCGGGCTTCTTGGTAGCGCCCTTGAATGCGATAAAGTTCGGCCAAGTTATTCATGGCCCGGGCTGTGCGTTTATCAATTTGCCAGTCAGGGCCAAACGTCTTGCATACACCCAAAGCCGACTCAAATTCTTTTCTGGCCTTTTCGTAGCGACCTAGTTTGAAGGCTTCTTCGCCAGCTGAAATGGCGTTGTAGTAAGGCACACTCTGAAAGGCTAAAAGTATTGCCCAGGTCAGGGTGCAGCCAAAGAGGATGCGGCGGTACCACTTCATTTTGGGGTTGTCGACGACTTTTTCTTTGAAGTTCTTCTGAAAGCGAGCAATTTTGCTTTTCAAAGTACTATCGACTGCTTGCTCTGCTGAGACTGCAGCAAGATTAGACGCCAAATCGGTTTGGTTTGGGGTGTTTTTTGACATAGGGCTAACTTACGATTGAGCCCGAGGGGAAGTCAAGAGGGGTTTTGGATAGTATTTAAGTCTCCAAAACAACCTTTTCAAATTTAGGTGGCAAATTTGTTAGCGCTGGGGCTCTGAACTAAATGCTATTAGCGCATTGCCAAAATAGTAAGTAGTAAATCTTCGAAGGCTTGCTTGTTGATTTGGCTGGCAACTTGCACCTTGCGCCCAGAGAATAGTGATGGGCCCGTGCGGCCGATACTTTTGCCCGAGGTCGAAACGTCAATCTTCACTTCTTTATACGTGAACAAGCCAGGTTCAATGGCAGCAGCAGCGGTGATTGTGTCCCAGAAATAGTAATCGAACCCTTTGACCAGGCTCCATAGTTTGAAAGCTAGGGCAGAGGCCCGTGAGTTTTCTGATTGCCCTTCGAGCTTGGCTAAGAAGTCTTTGGTGACAGGCAAGTCGTTGGTGAGATCAAGGGTAATGAGCTTGATTGGAATTTTGCTGTCAAGAACTATCTTGAAGGCCATGGGGTCAGCGTATACGTTCCACTCAGCGGTGCCGTCGGTGCCTTCTTCTTCAACATTGCCTTTGCAGTTGATAGCACCACCCATGATCAAGAATTCTTGAATTTTGTCTTTGACTTCTGGTTGATTGGTCAAAAGCTTGGCAATGTTAGTCAGTGGGCCAGTTGTGACTACGGTGAATGGTACTTTTGAATTGGAGAGACAATCTAAAAATACTGATTCAATATTGCGGGGACGGCCGTGTTGGTAAGGTTTTTTTAGATAGTTGTCACGGAAAAGTGGCAATTCATTGATGATGTAGCTCTCGCGGCGCCAGTTTTCAGGAAACGGGTGAGGGACTTCATCTTCAGTTAGGGCAATCTCTGGCCCATCGATATCGAGGTAGGTAGCGATTTTTTGTGTCGCCTCAAAAATTTGAGCGGCATAACAGTCACCATTGGTGATACCAACAGCCTGCAAGTCGATTTCTGGGCTAAGCCAGAGCAAAATGCAACTGAGCAGATCGTCTACGTGACCATCGTGATCGTGAATAATTGGTTTAGGCATCTCTCAAGTTTACTGTCCTGACAAGGCAGTTTCATTAGAGAGCAATTGTTTGCTGAAATAATTTGATGATTTGTTTTGATTACGCTGTCAATATGGCAACTGATAGCTAGAGAATTCCCAAGTCCATCTTGG
This sequence comes from Candidatus Obscuribacterales bacterium, assembly GCA_041675385.1. Lineage (GTDB taxonomy): Bacteria > Cyanobacteriota > Vampirovibrionia > Obscuribacterales > Obscuribacteraceae. Next base: position 792 of record JBAYTY010000010.1, on the reverse strand, counting down.
CTTCTTCGCTTGCCATGGTCTTTGGATCCCAGCGGGGAATCCATACCAGTTTCACTTCGACATTTTCTGCCCAAGGCAGTTTTTTCGCGGCCGCATGACATTGACCTTGAATGACCGCACCAACTGGGCAGCCTGGGCTCGTTAGGGTCATTTTTATGTTGACATTGTTGTCTGCTACTTTGACTTCGTAAATAAGGCCGAGGTCAACGATATTGATTCCGAGTTCAGGGTCTACGATTTGGCGAAGATTTTCTAAAACAAGATCTTCTTGCAACGATGTCATCATGAAGGCTTATTCCTCTTTGGTAGATTTAGCAGTCTGAATTCCTTCCAAAAGTGTATTCCACGGCAGTAGTGCACACTTGATACGCACGGGGTATTTCTTCACTCCGCGCAGAGCTTCTAGTTCTTCTAATTCGTCTTCGAAGGCAACTTCGTCGCCCTTTGTCAGCATCATGTGCTTGAAGTTTTCGATAATTTCTTCAGCGCGCTCAACCGTTTGACCTAGTATAGCTTCAGACATCATTGAGCCCGATGCTGTATTGATAGAACAGCCGTGGGCTGTGAGCTTGACGTCTTCTATGAGACCGGCTGGGGAAACTTTTAAGTAGAGAGTAAGCTCGTCGCCACAAAGTGGATTGACACCTTCTACGGTGGCACTAGCGTTGTCTATACTGCCGTTATTACGCGGGTTGTGGTAGTGGTCCAGGATAGTTTCCCTGTATAGATCATCTGCAAGCGACATGTCCCATAACCTTATCTGCTTCTTTGAGAGCGGCCATCAATAGGTCG